>JAUQWZ010000057.1 GCA_030834905.1 Aggregatilineales bacterium
CCTTCGCTTGGCTGAACAACTATCGTCGCTTGAGCAAGGATTATGAAGTCAATACGTCCTTGAGTGTTGGCATGGTCTATCTGGCTTCCATTCATACTTTGCTCAAGCGCATTCCCGCATAATATTCATATGGCTTCTAAGATCAGGCGCCGCATAAGTTCTCCTTTGTATGTTATTCAGGGTGCCTACTTCTTGTATACAACGAACCTGAGCGCCGCGCCAGTTAAAGTTCATAAAGAACAGGTAAAAAACCGTAACAGAGGTGTGAAAGCCGATGGTGCTGCCAGAAAGTAAACAGTCGAAAGGGAAAGTGGAAATATCCGCGGACGGGCGCAGTCGTTTCGCTTTCAAACGCGGTTTATACACTGCCAGGGCTAGAATAGTCGCTAACTGACGAGAGCCAAAACAGGAGCCGCCGATTTGTCTGCACTCACCGATCTGCGTGCGGTTGTCGTCGCCAGCAGCCCGCTGGCGCGCGCGGGGTTAGCCGCGCTGCTTGCCGATCAGCCGGGAATTACGGTGGTCGGGCAGGTGTCTGCCGATGCCGAGTTCCCGGAAGCGCTGGACGTGTACCATCCCGACGTGTTGATCTGGGATATGGGCTGGGAACCGGCACAGCAGGTTGAACGGCTGAATGATCTGCGCGGGGTGCCGGTACTGGCGCTGCTGGCGAATGCGCCGCATCTGGTCGATGTGCTGCCGATGCTGCTTGGCGCGGGCGCGCGCGGGCTGCTGCTCCAGGATGCCAGCAGCGAAGCACTGGCGTCGGCGCTGACCGCTGTCGCGCTGGGGATGGTGGTCATTCAGGGCGAAATTGCTGAACAGGCGCTGCCACAGGGGCTGACCGCATCCGGCGCGCTTAACGGCGACATCGAAGCGCTGACGCCGCGCGAGACAGAGGTGCTGAACCTGATCGCCGAAGGCTTGCCCAACAAAACGATTGCCGCGCGATTAAGCATCAGCGAGCACACCGTGAAATTCCACGTCAACGCCATTCTGACCAAGCTGGGCGCGCAAAGCCGCACCGAAGCAGTGGTGCGGGCGACCCGGCTGGGCTTGATCGCACTGTAGCCATTCCTCTGACGTTCCTTATTCGGCTGCCACTCCCCATAAGACCAGGGTTGTGATAGTGCGGTTATCCCCCTGACCTGTCCGTTTTGCTAGTGCCGTTCCTCACTCAAGAGGTGGTGTCCTCAGGCTTAGAGTGCGGTTTAATGAGGCTGTTGCTTATCCATTCAGGAGTGAGGAAAGATGGCGGATGTACTGCAAAACCTATCCAACGATCTGGCGGCAGCCGTTGAAACGGCGGCGCAGAGTATCGTGCGGGTTGAAGGACGGCGGCGTCAGCCTGCCAGCGGCATCGTTTGGGCGGCGGACGGGCTGATTGTGACGGCGCACCATGTCGTCGAGCGCGACGAGAATATTAAAGTTGGACTGCCCGACGGGAGTAAAGTCGCGGCGGCGCTGGTCGGGCGCGACCCGACAACCGACATTGCCGTTCTGCGGGTGCAGGCGAGCGATCTGACTCCGGCGAACTGGGCGGAAGCCGGAAATATGCGCGTCGGGCATCTGGTCGTCGCGGCGGGTCGCCCTGACGACAGCGTGCAGGCGACGCTCGGCATCCTTAGCTCGCTGGACAGCGGCTGGCGCACCGTGGCAGGTGGTTTGATTGACAGCTACGTGCAGACCGATGTGGTGATGTACCCCGGCTTTTCGGGCGGTCCGCTGGTCAGCGCGGCAGGTCCGTTCCTGGGCATGAACTCGTCGGCGCTGCTGCGGGGCGTCAGCGTCACCATACCAGCGGCGACGCTGCGCCGGGTGGTCGAAACGCTGCTGGCGCATGGCAAGGTCAAGCGCGGCTTCCTGGGCGTGAGCGCGCAGCCGGTGCGCCTGCCGTCCGCTATCGCCGAGAGCGCCGGACAGGAAACCGGGCTGCTGCTGGCTGTGGTCGAGCCGGGAAGCCCCGCCGAAGCGGCTAGCCTGATGCTGGGCGACACGCTGATCGGGCTGGATGGCGAGCGTGTGCGCCACATGGATGATCTGATGGCGCTCTTAAGCGGTGACCGGGTCGGCAAGCCGGTTGAGGCGCGGGTGGTGCGCGGCGGGCAGGTACAGACGTTTCAGGTGACAGTCGCGGAGCGTGAATGATGTCGATGCTGTTCCAGCAGTTGAACGATGAGCTTGCCGATGTTGTGGCACAGGCGCAGCAGAGCGTCGTCCAGGTGCGCGACCAATCGCGCGGGGCGGGCGCAGGCACGATCTGGCATTCGGACGGATTGATCATCACCAACGCCCATGTGGTTCGGCGCGGAGCGCTTCAGGTGGCGCTGTCCGATGGGCGTTTGCTGCCAGCGACGTTGATCGCCCGCGATGACCAGCGCGATCTGGCGGCGCTGTCGGTAGAGGCGAACGGGCTGCCGGTCATTCAGCCGGGCAGCTCGCGGCGGCTGCAGGCGGGACAGTGGGTGTTCGCGGTCGGGCATCCGTGGGGCATCACCAATGCCGCGACCGGCGGTATCGTCATCGGCACCGGCAGCCGCCTGCCAGAACTGCCGATGGCGGCGAACGATTGGGTAGTGGTCGATCTGCACCTGCGCCCCGGCAACTCTGGCGGTCCGCTGGTAGATGTGGCGGGCAGGCTGATCGGCGTCAATACCATGATCACCGGTCCGTCGGTGGGCATGGCGGTGGCGGTGGACGCGGTCAAGGATTTCCTGCGCCGGACGCTGGCATCCACGCCGCAGGCGGTGGTGTAGCCAGGGCGATCAAGCCCCTGTTGGCTGGCGATAGGCTGTGCTTGCGTGGTCTATCGCCAGAATGGATCCAATTCCTATTTCGGACGTGGCTCGATTGTGCTAGTATCGTGTTCCCTTTCCTCAACACGGATACAACACGATGCTTGAGCCATCAGGCGATCACACCAGCGCTTTGAGCGCGGATATTAAGTACCTGGGCAACCTGCTGGGCGTAGTCATACGCGAGCAGCATGGCGAAGAAGCCTTTGACCTCGTCGAGAAAGTGCGCGCCCAGGCGAAGGCGAGGCGCGTCAACGACCCCAACGGGACAGGCGAACTGCTGGAGACTATCAACGGTCTCAACACGGACGCCATGCGCGTGCTCATCAAGGCATTCAGCAACTATTTTCAGTTGATCAACATTGCCGAAGACCAGCAGCGAATACGGGTGCTGCGCAGCCGAGAGGCGCGCGGCGCGCTGGGCGAATCGATAGATTCGGCGCTTCGCCAACTGGCGGAGTCCGGCTTCACTGCCGACGAAATGCGGGCGCTGCTTCAACGGCTGCGCGTGCGGCTGGTGATGACCGCGCACCCATCGGAAGCCAAGCGCAAGGAAGTCATGATCAAGCTGCGACATATCGCCCAGATGATCGCCAGAACCGGGTCGGCGGAAATGCTGCCGCGAGAGCGCCGGGCGCTCGAAATCGCCGTGTCTGAGGAAATCGAGGAACTGTGGCAGACGCGCCCGACTCGCGCCTCGCGCCCAACGGTGATCGACGAGGTCGATTTTGGCGTGTACTTCATCACGTCCTCAATCATGGATGTGGTGCTCGATCTGTATGGCGATATGATGATGTCGCTGGAGCAGTACTATCCGGGCGAGGACTGGTCGGTGCTGCCGCCCCTCGTCCAGTATTCGTCCTGGATTGGCGGCGACCGCGACGGCAACCCCAACGTGACCGCCGATGTGACGCTGGAAACCATCCAGACGCTGCGAAACGCGGCGCGCGAGCTTTACCTGAACGAAATTGCCTTCCTGCGCGACCATCTGACCCATTCATTGGATGAGATCGGCGTGTCACAGGCGCTGCTTCAGCGGATCGAGGGGATGCAGTTCCCCGACCGCGCCGCCGACGAAGTCTACCGCCAGTTTATCGGGCAGATCTGGGACAAGCTCAAGGCGGACGGCTATGCCCGAAGCGCCGAACTGCTCGCCGATCTTGAGGTGATAGACGAAAGCCTGCGCAGCAACAAGGGTGAATTTGTCGCCCGAGGCAGCCTGTGGCGGCTGATCATGAAAGTGCGGCTGTTCGGGCTGTATCTGGTGCCGCTGGATATCCGCGAAGACGCGCGGCTGCACCGGGCGGCGCTGGACGAATTATTTCGCGTTTACGGGCAGTATGACAGCTTCGACAAGCTGCCCGAAGAAGAAAAACAGGCGATTCTCACAGATGAGATTCGCAATCCGCGCCCGTTCTTTCCGGTTGAGCCGCATTTCTCTGAGGCGACCAACCGCATCATCTCAACCTGGCGCATGATCGCCAAAGCGCACCGCCGCTACGGCACGCGCGTGATCAACAGCGTGATCGCCAGCATGAGCACCACGCCCAGCGATACGCTGACGATGCTGCTGCTGGCGCGCGAAGTGGGCATTGAGAACGACGTTGACCTGGTGCCGCTGTTTGAGACGATTGACGACCTCAAAGCCGCGCCAGCGGTGATGGAAGCGCTGTTCACCAACCCTGAATACCGGCGGCATCTTGAAGCGCGCGGGATACGCCAACAGGTCATGCTGGGCTATTCCGATAGTAACAAGGACGGCGGTTATCTGGCGTCGAACTGGAACCTGTACGTTGCCCAGCAGGCGCTGGCGGAAGCCTGCGCCAAACATAACGTTAATCTAGAGTTGTTTCACGGGCGCGGCGGCAGTATCGGGCGCGGCGGCGGACCCACTAACCGCGCTATCCAGGCACAGCCGCCAGCAGCGTTTGGTGGCAACGTGAAGATCACCGAACAGGGCGAGGTGATCGCCTATCGCTACAGCAACCGGGCGATTGCCCGGCGGCACCTGCATCAGGTGATGCACGCCGTCCTGCTGTCGCTTGGAATGCCGGTCAAGGCAGATGTCCCAGCGGAATGGCGCGTGACGCTGGATACGCTGTCGGAACTAGGCGCGGAAGAATACCGCCGTTTCGTCTATGAAACGCCGGGCTTCATTGATTACTGGCAGCAGGCGACGCCGATCAACGAACTGGCGCGGATGCCGATTGGCAGCCGTCCGGCGAAGCGCAGCAAAGGCGGCTTTGAGTCGGTGCGCGCTATCCCGTGGATGTTCTCATGGATGCAAAGCCGCGCCATCATCCCAAGCTGGTTTGGCGTCGGCTATGCGCTGGACACCTTCTGCCGCCAGCATGACGGCGGGCTGGAACTGCTGAAGACGATGTATCAGGAGTGGGCGTTCTTTGAAACGCTGGTCGAAAATGTCGAGCTTGACCTCGCCAAAGCTGACATGGGCATCGCCAGCCTGTACGCCTCGCTGGTGCAGGACGAAGCGCTCCGCAGCACCATCTTCACCCAACTGAAGGAAGAACACGCCAACGCTTGCAGCTATATCTGCCAGATCACCGGGCAGAAGCAGCTTTTGGAGCACTCGCCGGTGATGCAGGTGTCGATTGAACGGCGCAACCCTTACGTCGATCCGCTTAACTTTATTCAGGTGGCGCTGCTGCGCAGGCTGCGCTCACTGCCGCCCGGCACCAACGATCATGACGTGCTGCTTAACCTGATTCTGGCGACCGTTAACGGCATCGCCGCCGGCATGAAAACGACCGGGTAGGGCTGTGCCCTACACACGGCGCTGTCTACTGCGGGTGAGGGGTTTACTCCTGCGCCAGAATGCGGGCGCAGACCTCTTTCAATTCAAGGACTTTGCCGCGCTCGACGGCGGCTTCGTAAATGGCGGGCGGCAGTTCAGGGCGAATCTCGTCCGCCAGCCGTTCGGCAAGGTAGAAGGTCTGACCATCGGCTGATGGGTGGTGCATGGCAATCGTCAAGTATTCCAGCGCGGTGATCGCTTCCCCCTGTAGATTCAGGACGGTTGCCATTGCCACCAGCGACGCCAGCGAAACGGTCTGCGCTCGGGCATCGACGGCGGTTTTCAGCGCCTCGTACAGAAGCTGCGCGCCATATTCGGTGTCGCCGCGCGTCACCGCGGCGCTGCCGAGGCGGTTCAGGTTGGTGGCGATTCCCCAGCGGTAATTGATCTCCAGACAGGTGTTCAGGCTGTCCTCGAACAACTGCCAGGCTGCCTCTGTTTTGCCAAGCTCAATGTAGGCGTCACCCAACTGCTGCTTCAACTGCGCCTGCTTGCGCCGCGACGATTCGACGTAATCCTGCAAATAGAGCGCGCGCTCAAGGAATTCGGCTGCCGCCAGGTGCGCGCCGCTGCGAAGCGCCTGTTCCCCGGCGAGTCCGGCGTAGTGTTCCTCTTTCTCACAGTCACCCACCATGCGCCAGCGATAAGTCAGGGCTTCCGCCGTCGGGCGCGACGAATACTGGTAGACTGACTCGATGGCTTCCGCCACGCGGCGGTTGAGTTCCAGAAACAGGTCGTCGGGCAGTGTGCTGATGACGCCGTCGCGCAGCTTGTTGTGGGTGAAGCGCCAGGCGTCGTCCTGAATTTCAAAGACGGCGGCGTCGGCGCAGTCTGAGAGCCAGTGTTCGAGATGCGCTTCCAGCCCTTCATCTTTCAGCACCGCGCGAATAACGCTCAGGTCAAGGTGGCGACCAGCGACGGCGGCGACGTAGAGCAGCGGGCGCGCTTCTTCGGGCACGCGGCTGAGGCGGCGCTGGATGATGCCGTCGATGCCGCCGGTGAGCAGATTCATAGGCAGCGGCTCGGAGCCGACAGCGTCGAGCCTGCCGACTTCTTCCGCCAGCGCGCGCACCGTTTCGACCAGAAAGAAAGTGTTGCCTTCGGTTTCCTGCTGGAGCAGGTTGAGCAGATCGGGATTCCGCCCTGCCGCGCCGAGGATGGCTTCCGCCAGTGCTGCCGTCTGCGGCGGCGTTAACCGTCTGAGCGTGATGATCTCCATGCCGGTCAGCAGCAGCGGCAGATCCGGCGCTTCGTCGTCGCGGAAGCTGCCGACGATCAGCAGCGGAAGCCGCGAGGCGATCTGATTCAGCCGGTTCAGGACGGTCAGGCTTTCGCCGTCCGCCCAATGCAGGTCTTCGAGGATAAGCACCATTGGCTGCGGGCTGCCGTCAGCGTTGGACGGGCTGCGAAACAGCTTTTCGATGACCTTGATCAGCCGGAGCTGCGCTGCCTGCGGAGTCACTTCGGGCGCGTCGGGGACGCCGTGACCGAGCAGTTGGGCGATGTCCGGAATCAGTGTTTTGAGAATACCCGCTTCGCGCTCGTCGAGATCGGTGAGCAGAGTCAGCCAGCGCGCCGCGCCGCGCCAGATATCATAGGGCGGGCTGCTCTCACTGACCGCCTGACCGCGCAGCACGAGCGCCCCGTGAACCATGGCGCGAATCCGCAGTTCATCCAACAGGCGCGATTTACCGACTCCGCTTTCGCCCGCGATCAGGCAGGCTTGCCCGGAGCCGTTCACCGCCCGATCCAGCATCTCGGAAAGCTGCTCCATTTCGGCTTCACGACCGACAAACGTTGCCGCCTGCAGGAAGCTCTCGCGCGTGGCGGCGGTGTCGATGCTAAGCGGCTCTCCGGTGGCACAGCGCAGATCGTGCATCACTTCGGCGGCTTCGGCGTAGCGGTCATCGGGTGTTTTCGCCAGCAGCCGCCCGACAACCATCTTGACGGTATCGTTGGCGTCAAGCGCGGTCAGGTCGGCGGTTTTGGAGCGCACGTCGGCATAGAGCGTTTTGAGGTTGGTGGTGTCAAACGGGTGTCGTCCGGCGAACATCCGGTAGGCGATTACGCCAATCGCGTACAGGTCAGACTGGCGCGAGGCAGGCTGACCGAGCCAGAGTTCCGGCGCCATATAGCTGGGCGTGCCAGCGATTTCGCCGCCGGGCGTCTGCTCGCCGAGAATCGACAAGCCAAAATCGAGTACTTTAGTCTGGCTGCCGACGACCAGGACATTGGTGGGCTTGAGATCGCGATGCAGGACACTGCGGCGGTGAAGATACGACAGCGCCTGCAAGACCTGCTGGAGCAGTTCCAGACGCTCGCCAAACGAAAGCTGCCCGGCGGTTTCGAGGAAATCGGCGGCGTTTGCCAGTAGTTCCATGGTGATGTAGGGCTGGCGGATGGCTTTACGACCGAGAATCGGCGCGCTGTCGTCGAAGCCGTAATCGAGTACGCTGATGATGTTGGGGTGGCGCAGCGACGCCAGGATTTTGAATTCCTGCGCCAGCGTGACGTTGGCGTCGCTGGTGCTGCTGCGCGACCCGTATTCGAGCTGTTCAGCCGCGACCTTCACCTGCTTGAGCGCGACCATCTGTCCGGTCAGGCGGTCAGACGCCTGATAGACGGTGCCCATATTGCCAGAGCCAATGGTGTCAATGAGTTTATAGCGCCGCCCAACAATATGTGCCTGTATCGCCTCCACCATCACCGAGCCTTCCACCTGATATCGTTCCTGTGTATTCAGTTGATTATAGATGGGTTATCGGGTCGATTTAACGAAAGATTTGGTAATAAAAACGCCCCGGCGGCTGCGGAGCGTTTGTGAAAGCTGTCTGTCGGTTGTGGCTTAGTGCTGCGCGCGCGTCAGCGTGACTGACTTGCCGCGCACTGAGCTGGTCTTCATCTGGCGCAGGACTTTGTCTACGTGAATTTCCTGAACGTCAACAAACGTCTCGCTGCGGTGGATGTCAATCGCGCCAATCGCGCGACCGGGAATTCCCGCCTCGCTGGCAATCGCGCCGACGATATCGCCCGGCTTGACGCCGTGTTCCCGACCCAGATTGAGCATCAGCCGCACCATGCCCGGCTCGCGACCGGTACGCTCGCGGTGGATGCGTGGGACTTCCTGACCGCGACGACCCTCGCGCCCCGGACGCCCATCACGGGCGCGCATCGGGCGCTCTTCACGCTCACGCGGCTCGCGGATGTCGTCAATCGGACGCTGAACCTCGCCCGCGCGCGCCAACCGCACCGCGGCGGCGGCGATATCTTCGACGGCGTAGCCAGCCTCAAGCAGGCTGCCGACGATGGTGCGTTCCCGATCCAGATCCGGCTGCTCCAGCACTTCGTTCAACTGCTGCGAGAAGCGCTCGTCACGCCGGGCATAGATTTCCTCTGGCGCTGGCAGTTTGGCGCGTCGAACCTCGTGCTTGGTGAAGTGCTCAATCGTCTTCAGCCAGCGGCGCTCGCGCGGCGTCACCAGCGTGATGGCGATGCCTTCGCGCCCGGCGCGTCCGGTGCGCCCGATGCGATGCACGTAATCCTCGGCGTCGTAGGGCATGTCAAAATTGACGACGTGCGACACGTTTTCGATATCCAGACCACGCGCGGCAACATCGGTGGCAACCAGCACGCTGACGTTGCCCCGGCGGAAGCGGCGCAGCACCGTCTCGCGGGCTTCCTGGCTGAGATCGCCGTGAATCGCTTCGACGGGGAAGCCGCGCCCCATCAGCGTTTCCGCCAACTGCGCCGCGCCCACTTTGGTGCGAACGAAGATCAGCGCGCTTTGTACGTCTTCCGTTTCCAGCAGCCGGCTGAGCGCCGCGACTTTGGTGTCATCGTTGACCAGATAGTAGCGCTGTTCGGTCTGCGGTACGGTCAGGTCTTTCCTGGCAATGGTGACCGACACCGGATCGTGCATGTATTTTGCTGCCAGGCGGCGGATTGGCTCCGCCAGTGTTGCCGAGAACAATGCCGTCTGGCGGCTGTCCGGCGTTTCTTTCAAAATGGTTTCAACATCGTCAATGAAGCCCATCTTAAGCATTTCGTCGGCTTCATCAAGCACCAGAAATTCGACGTGTGACAGATCCAGCGCCTGGCGCTGAATCAAATCGATGGTGCGCCCCGGCGTGCCGACGACGATGTGAACCCCATCATGCAGCCGCTTCATCTGGCGGGTGTACGAAGATCCGCCGTAAATCGGCAGCACCCGCACGCTGAAATAGCGACCATACTGATAAATTGCCTCGGCGACCTGGACAGCCAGTTCGCGCGTTGGCGCCAGCACTAACCCCTGCACCCGCGCTGTTGAGAGATCAATCTTCTCCAGCATCGGCAGCGCGAAGGCAGCAGTTTTGCCGGTCCCCGTCTGGGCTTGTCCGAGAATATCACGACCACTCAACAGCGCCGGAATCGCGCCTTCCTGAATGGGGGTCGGAGTCTCGTATCCCAGTTCCGTAACGGCTCGCACCAATTGTGGGCGCAAGCCCAGACTTTCGAACAGATTCGTCATTCGTTCTCCTGAACAAAAAAGACCCCGCAAGAGGTGCAGGGTCAGGGTGATTACAGACTACTACGCTTGCATAAAGTATTATAGCACAGATGCGACCGGAAACAATGCGCTGCAAACGAGAGATTTATGAGAACTTCAGCGGTCATGTCATAACTTGGACGGCGTGGTCACGATTGACGGCTGTGCCGGTTGGCGGATAGTCACCTCGCTCGGCTCGCGCAGTCCAAAGATCGTCAGCGCCGCCGTCGCCAGACCGCAGATCGCGGCAACGGCAAACATCGTCTCAAAGCCGGACGTATCCACCAGCCAACCGGCAATCAGCGGCGCGACCAGCGTTGCCGGCGCGACCAGAGTATTTGCCAGCCCGATATAATACGGACGGTTCGAGTCATTGCCAAATTCGGCGGTCAGCGCCATCGAGGTTGTCCACAGCGCCGCCGTCGAAATGCCCGCAAGCGCAAAGACAGCGTACAGCCACGTACCGTTGGGGGCGAAGATCGCCACCAGCGCGGCGACCGTGGCAACGAGCGCCCCCGCGGCGAACATGGCGCGATGGCTCCAGCGATCTCCGAGCCAGCCAAGCAGCGGGTTGGCGACCATCTGCGACAGCATCAGGATGCCGGTTAGAACGCCCACCGTCTCGGCAGACATTTCGAACCTGCGCACCGCGAAGATGGTGTAGAACGACAGGGCAACGCCCGCGCCCTGCGACAGCATTCGGGCGGCGATATACCAGTTAAAGTTGCGATCCTGCTGAACGATTCTGCCCAGCGCTGCCCAGTAGTCACGCTGGTTCTGGGCGGCTTCGGGGGCGGTGGGCGCTTCCGATTCGCGCGTCCATGCCAGAAAGCCATATGAGATCAGCATAGCGATACCGGCGATCAGAAAACAGGCGACGAAATTGGTGGGTGCTTCCAGCGAGACGAGCAGCACGCCAGCCAGCACTGCGCTGCCGCTGCTGAGCAGGTTAGAGAAGGCGGACTGCGTGCCATAGAAGGTGCCGCGCATGGTGGTCGGTATCAGCTTGGCGATCATCGCCTGCCATGCTGTTGCGGTCAAACCGCCGCCCAAAGCCTGCCAGATGAGCATGGCAAAGGTTAGAATGAGCACCAGCTCGCGATCAAGCACCGGAACCAGCGCCGCGACGACAGCCAGCCCCAGAAACGGCAGCCGTTCGTGCAGCGACATGAACAGCACCATCGGTCGGTAGCGGCGCAGGCGGGCGACCCGGTTAGCGGTCAAAAGCTGCGGGAGCTGCCAGCCGAGCATGTGGATTGAGGCAATCAAGCCGATGAGGATCGTCGAATCGGTCAGCGTGGCGACGAACAGCGGAATCACAGTGACGAACGACGCGACTCCCATAGCCACGCCAAAGAACGCGCCATCGCTGACGTTAACGATAAAGTTGTGGCGAAGCTGCTGACGATCTTCTTGCTGCAAGGTGGTGTGCTCCGGGGCGCGTGGTGAATACCAGCAAGCGCTTTGACGCATACGAGGCGGGTTTGTACAATGTTTCCCTATTTTGCCACAGAACTTGCTGTAAGGGGAGGTTGAGGTGTCACGATTGCTGATACAGAACTGTGTTGTGCTTCAAATTGCTGAGGATCGTCCCACCGTTACGCTGCTTCCCAACCACGATATCATCATCAATGGCAGCCGAATTGAAGCCATCCAGCCGTCGGGGGCTGCCAATCCGTCGCAGTTTGACGAGGCGATTCAGGCGAACGGCATGGTGGCGATGCCCGGCTTGATCAATACCCATGCTCACGTCCCAATGGTGCTGCTGCGCGGCTTGGCGGAAGATGTCAGCATTGACCGCTGGTTCAACGAGTACATCTGGCCCCTGGAGAATAACCTCCAGGAAGAGGATGTTTACTGGGGTATGACGCTGGGGCTGGCGGAGTCGATTCGGGCTGGCATTACCTCGGTTGCCGATCATTATTTCTTCATGGATCAATCGGCGCGGGCGGTGGAGCGCGCCGGGACACGGGCGCTGCTGGGCTGGGCGATCTTCAGCAGCAGCGGCGAGGCGATGATCGAACGGACGGCGGACTTTGCCCGCGAATGGAACGGCGCAGCCAACGGGCGCATACGCACGATTCTCGCGCCGCACGCGCCTTACACCTGCACCGACGATTATCTGCGGGCAGTAGCGCACAAGGCGAAGGAACTTGGGCTTGGCATCCACATCCATGCCGCCGAAACGATGGATCAGACTCGCGCCAGCATCGCTAAAACCGGGCGCACGCCCATTCAGGTGCTGGAGCAGACCGGCGTCCTCGACGTGCCGACGATTCTGGCTCATGCCTGCGGGGCGCTGCCGGAAGATATCGCGCTGCTTTCGGGTTACGAGACGGGAATCGCTCACGCGCCCAAGACCTACCTCAAGCTGGCAATGGACATTACCCCGATTCAGTCGCTGCGCGATCATGGTATCCCGGTGGGACTGGCAACCGATGGCGCGGTCAGCAACAACACGCTCAATCTGTGGGAAGCGCTGCGCCTGATGGCGATGCTGCAAAAGGATCGGGCGGGTTCGGCGGAAGTGATGCCGATTGAAGAGGCGCTGTATATCGCCACGCGCGAAAGCGCCCGCGTCATTGGCATGGGACAGGAGCTAGGGGCGCTTGAGCCGGGCTATCTGGCGGATCTCATCCTGCTTGACCTGAGTGGGCTGCATCATCAGCCGGTACACAGCATCACCGCAAGCCTGGTGTACAACACCGAGATTCATGACGTGCATACCGTGATTGTGGATGGTCAGGTGTTGATGCGCGACCGGGAACTGCTGACGATTGATGCCGGTGAAGCGGTGGAACAGGCGCGGCTTTCGATGCAGCGGATGGCGACGCGCCAGCCTGACCGCCGCATTCAAACCTACAATCCATAAGATCGAGGGTTGTGATCTGCGGTAAGCGGAGTGGGTCAGGACACCTTACGCGCTGCAACAGCGTGCCGGGCTGACCACTCCTTCAGCCGCTGGAGGACGACCAGATGCCAGCAGATGGCTGCCGGGGTGATCCCCCGCGCGTGAAGCGTCATCTGGTAACGCGGAACGCTCGCTTCGGTAATACTCCACAGGTGAAAACCGCGTCCGGTCTGTGATTCGTACCAGCTGGCAAAATTGCGGATTACTTCGATATAGGTTCCGACGGTCGCGTCGCTCAAGCCTTCGCGGGCGACCAGATGCTGGTGAAACCGGATTAGAATGTCTTCAGCGTTATCAGAAATGATTTGGATCATAAGAGTCACCGCACCAGAACAGCGATAGTCTGCAGATGCCATAACTCTATCGAGCGACGTGCAACAAACCGCTTACGGATGCGCCAAAAAGCCGTAATTTTTACAAAATTCAGGATTAGCTGAGGTACGGAATGAACAAAAGTACCAGGTTGACGGTGATCTGGCACAGCCATGCTGCCGCCAGTCCGTTGCGGAGTCGGACATAACTGTAAGTCAGGTTCATCATCGTCAGCGCGACGCCAATGATGACCGCGATCACCGGGTAGCGACCCACTTCGATCATTGGAAAGAACAGCAGGATCGACCACAGGCTGCTCAGCAGACCCACCAGCCAGAAAGGACGCCCATGCTGCATCAGACCGCGAAAGAAGAGCGTTTCGGCGGTGGGCATGGCGAACACGAGCATCACCAGCACCGCGCCCAGCGGCAGCGCCTGAATTTCACCGCCGATGCCGGTGCGAAACAGCAGGTGGACGGTGGTTGAAAGGGTGCTGCCGCCGACAAACAGCAGCGGCAGCGCCAGAATGACGCCAAAGACGACGCCCCACGCCAGGTTTTCGACTTCGTCCTTTTCGATCCGGTCGGTATCGCCCAGCAGCCAGGCAAACACGCCGAACGCGCCCAGCACTATCCATATCACCGCGTAGCGCAGATCGGCGTTTTCGGGTACCAGCGGTGCCAGACCGACGCTGAGGGCGAGTCCAACCAGAAAGCCGAAGGTCGGGTCGCTGCCGGACGCGCGCGGGCGCACGCGAACCGGATCGGCTATGCCGTCGTCATCCTCGTATTCGTCTTCATCATAGGCTTCATACTGGCGGCGGCGCGGGTTGTCGTCATCCGGTCGGTACATCAGTCTGAAGCCAGTCGCTGATAATTCGGCGCCAGCAGCTCGCGCAGCGCATGTAGAATCGCGGTCACGTGTTCCTGCCTGATCCAGTAGTGAGTGACCACGCGAACACTGCGATCCTGCACGCTGTAGGGGCGCATGAGGATGTTGTACTTCACCTTAAGCTGCTCCGAGAGTTCCTCGATTGACAGCGGCGCGTCCGGTTTCAGCGCGAAGAAGATCATGTTAGTCTTCACGCTGTTCAGGTCAATATCGATGCCGGGAAGCTGCGCCAGCCCTTCCGCCAGCAGGCGAGCATTGGCGTGGTCTTCGTGCAGGCGCTGGGTCATCTGCCGCAGGGCGATCAATCCCGCCGCCGCCAGAATACCCGCCTGGCGCATCCCGCCGCCGAGACTCTTGCGGACGCGGTGGGCGCGGTGGATGAATTCGCGCGAGCCGACAATGACCGAGCCAACCGGCGCGCACAGTCCTTTCGAGAGGCAGATCGAGACGCTGTCGGCGTGCTCGACCAGTTCGCGGGCGGGCGTGTTGAGCGCAGCCGCCGCGTTGAACAGGCGCGCGCCGTCAACGTGCAGCTTCAGATGGTTGGCGCGGGCGATTTCCGCCACCTGCGCCACGTAAGCGGCAGTGACCGGCGCGCCAACCGCGCCGCCGTGAGTGTTCTCAAGACAGATCAGGCGCGTGGTTGGAAAGTGGGAGTTTTCGCCGCGAATGTTGTCGCGGATGTCGTCGAGGTTCATCGTGCCGTCGGGAAGCACCGGTATCGTGTTGGGCTGGATGCCGCCATACGCCGCCGCGCTCGCCACTTCGTAGCGGAAGATGTGCGACTGCTTGCCGAGGATCATCTCGTCGCCGCGCCCGCAGTGGGTGAGCACCGAGGTGAGGTTGCCCATCGTTCCGCTGACCACAAACAGCGCCGCTTCCTTGCCGAGCATTTCGGCAGCCGTCGCTTCAAGCTCGTTGATGGTGGGGTCTTCGCCGTACACGTCATCGCCGACCACCGCCGTTGCCATTGCCTCGCGCATTTCGGGCGTCGGGACGGTCACAGTGTCGCTGCGCAAATCAATCGTATTCATGATGCTTTCCTGAGTGACGTCAACCCGATGATGGTAGTGCTGAATGGGGCGATTGGCAAGAAGAAATTTCGGCTGGCTGGCGGGGCGAAAATCGTCAATCGGAAATGTGCGTTTCAGCGCTCGCCGGGCTATGATCGCGCTTGTAATGGACAGGCTCATGCTGGCTTCAGAACCTTATGACTGCTGTGACATTACAACACATCTATAAGACCTTCGCCCAGGACACCGCCAGCGGGCAGCGGGGCGTGGCGGCGATCAACGACCTGTCGCTGAAGATCGCGTCCGGCGAGGTGCTGGCAGTGCTGGGTCCCAGCGGCTGCGGCAAAAGCACGCTGCTGCGTATCATTGCCGGGCTGACGCAGCCCGACCGGGGCGAGGTGTTTTACGACCAGGACGACCTGCGCGATATTCCACCGGAGCAGCGCGGCGTCGGGATGGTGTTTCAGGATGGGGCGCTGATTCCGCACTGGATAGCCGAGCGCAATATTGGCTTTTTCCTGTTTCTGCGCCACCGCGAAGATGAACTGCCGGAACGGATCACCCGCATTTCACAGATCACCGGCTTTGGCTTGGAGACGCTGCTGGAACGCCGTCCGGGGCAGCTTTCGGGCGGTGAACGGCAGCGGGTAGCGGTGGCGCGGGCGCTGGCGCGCGATCCGCGCGTCTTCCTGTTTGACGAGCCGTTCTCAAACCTTGACGCCAGGCTGCGCGCCCACGCGCGGGTGGAGCTAAAGCGGCTGCTGCGCGAATTCCCGGTTACATCGGTCTACGTGACTCATGATCAGGTTGAAGCGGTGGCGCTGGCGCACCGGGTTGCCGTCATGCGCGCGGGCAGGATTGAGCAGATCGATACCTATCAGGCGCTGTATTACAATCCGATCAATCTGTTCGTCGCCACGTTCATTGGTACGCCAACCATCAATCTGTTTGAAGGTTCGGTTGAGGATCATCGCTGGCAGGGGATGCACTTCGGCGGCTTTCCCATCCGTACCGACCTGCCGGAGCATGACAAGGTCATTCTGGGCGTGCGCCCGGAAGGTATCCTGCTGACGGGAGACGAGGGGGTGCCCGCCAGCGTCCTGTCGGTGATGCCCTATTTCCCGGAGCGCTTCAACCTGATCGAAGTCGATGGCGGCGGCGAGCAGTGGCATATCACCGCCCCGCTGGAAACGGTGGTGACGCCCGGCGAAACCGTTCACTGCGCGCTTGATCCTGAAGCAGCGCTGTATTTTGACGCGCGAACGGGTCAGCGGATCGGGTGATGTCTGCTAGAGCGTATTGGAGAATTACCGTTTCTTCCTTCATTCGGGCGACCCACCGGGTCGCCCCTACGGGATAAATCGCGAATATTCAATTACCCTCTAGAACAGCCGCGCTAAGCCCAGTTCGGGAATGCTGGGGATGCGCTCGTCGTATAACCAGGCGTCGAAAAGATCGTCAAGCGCCTGCTCGCTGACTTCCTCAGCCACCGCGATAAAATCCGCCGTTCGCACGCTGCGGTCACGATAGCGTTCATAGTAGACGCGCAGAATCTCGAAGAACGTTTCATCCCCTACGGCGAGGCGCAGGGCGTGCAGCGTCAGCGCGCCGCGATAGTAGATTCCAGAGTTGAATATGCGGTCGGGCGGGGGCGTGCCGGGCGGCGAAATGCCCGCCATCAGTTCTGCCAGTCGGTCGCCGCGCGCGCCGTCGGTGTAAAAGGCGTTGCCGCTGACGAAAGTGTACATCTCGGACACGATCCCGTTCAGCGCTTCCGCGCCATACAGGTGCTCAAACCAGAGGAACGAGGCATAGGTCGCGAAGCCTTCGTTCAGCCAGATATCCGACCAATCGGCTAACGAGATGCTGTTTCCGAACCACTGGTGAGCCAATTCGTGGGCAATCGTCGAGAGGCTGACCGGGTCGCCCTGCAGGACAGCGCGGACGATGTTGGTGCCAAACAGTGACAGCGTCTGCGTCTCCAGCGCGAAGCCGAGCGCGCCGTCGGTCACCACCGCGCCGTATTCGTCGAATGGATAGGGTCCAAATGTCTCAGCGAAATAATCGAGCATGTCAGCCTGTTCGGCAAAGGCGGCTGCCGCCAGATCGGCGTACTGCTCAGGGAAGTAGCTGCGGATCGGCACGCCGCTGACGGTGTCATCGGTCACGATAGCAAACATGTCAATGTTGAGCGTGGCGAGATAGCTTGCCATTGGCTGGCGCATTTCCCAGACATAAGTGATCGTATTCCCATCTTCGATGGTATCGGCGAGGACGCCGTTGGCGGCGACAACGTAAGGGGCTTCAACGGTGATGC
Organism: Aggregatilineales bacterium; assembly: GCA_030834905.1. Lineage (GTDB taxonomy): Bacteria > Chloroflexota > Anaerolineae > Aggregatilineales > Phototrophicaceae > Flexifilum. The sequence continues at coordinate 17,583 of JAUQWZ010000057.1, forward strand.
GGAAGGTGTACGTGGCTTTGTCGTCGGGGTGGTCATTGACCGGATACCACGTCGCTGCCCCGGACGGCTCGCTGGCGACGTAGATCCGTCCCCGGCTGAAATTCCAGCCTATGCGCGCGCCAAGCGAAGCATCCATGACGCTGTTTGGCGCGCCGCTGTAATGCGTCTGGACGGTGAAGGCTGCGCCGTCCTCAATCGCCGTCGGGGGCGTGATCGTCAGTTCGCGCCCTTCGTGGCTGAAGGCGGCTGGCTGACCGTTCACTTCGATGGAGTCGATATCGAGATACAGGAAATCCAGATTGAAGCTGCTCAGGGCGTGGGTGGCTTCGGCGTCCATGGTGGTCGAGCCAACCACGCGGTTGGTGTCCATATCCACCGTCAGATCAATCGTGTAATGCAGGGCATCATAGCCGCCGTTGCCGAGCAGCGGATAGAAGCTGTCGCCGATGCCATCGGCACCCGGTCGGGGCGTATCCTGCGCCAGAACCAGACCGGAAATCGAGAGGCATACCAGTATCATCAGCAGCCATCGCGCCATTATCCACACGTTCCTTGTGTACGCAGACTCTACGCGCTGACCCGCGCTGGCGTTCAGAATGAAGCCTGAGATCAGCATTTGCCGCTGTTCAGATGCGCCTGCAGCGCCGCTTCGCGCTCGCGCCAGTCGGGCATGTGATGGCTCATCAGCGCCTTGAACTGTTTGCTGTGATTGAAGATCAGCAGGTGAATCAGTTCGTGGCAGATGATATATTCGGCAAGCGGACGCGGGACGCGGCACAGGGCGCTGTTGAGAGTGATGTTGCCCCGGCTGGAACACGATCCCCATTTGCGGTACATATCCCGAATCTGCACCCGCCCCGGCTGAACGCCAATCCGCGCCGACCATTCGACTACCATCGCCCGAAGGTCATTCTCCGAGACGATTTCTGGCTGGGGAACGGGCGAACCGAGCTTGCGCAGCCCTTCTTCGACGAAAGCGCGTACCTGCGGGCTGTCGGGGTTGAGCCATTTGGGGATGAATACGACCAGTCCAACCGGCGTGCGCTTCATCACGAGGCTGCGGCGGTGCTGCTGGTGGAAGCGAATGTTTGAAAATTGATCAGTGTGCATGGAATGGAATTATAATCGCACTATGAACAATACTGAACTGCTGCAAAAACGAAATCGCGAGCTTTCGATTATCAACGCGATTGCCGAGGCGCTCAACCGCGAGGTCGATCTGTTTCGCGCGCTGAACACCGCCCTCGCCAAAATGACCGAGCTGTTCAACCTGCATACGGCGTGGGTCTGGTTGCAGCGTGAGGACACGGGCGCGACCTATCTGGCGGCGGCGCTCAATCTGCCACCGGCGCTGACGCCGAGCCGTATGGAGGGCACCTGCTTCTGCCTCGATACCTACCGGCTGGGTGAAATGGAAGGCGCGTCGAACGTCAGCATCATCACCTGCTCGCGGCTGAAGAACCTGGTGGATGGCACGCGGGGGCTGCGTTTCCATGTCAGCGTGCCCTTGTTCCACCATGACCGTAAAGTCGGGGTGCTCAACCTCGCCAGCACCGACTGGCGCGAGATGACCGACGACGAACTGCGGCTGCTGAACACGATTGGCGACATGCTGAGCATCGCGATTGAGCGCGCGCAGTTGTTCGTCCAGAGCGTGCAGGTGGGCGCGGTTGAGGAGCGCAACCGTCTGGCGCGCGAAATTCACGATACGCTGGCGCAGTCGCTGGCGGGGATCACGCTTCAGCTTGAAACGGCAGACGCGCTGCTGGACGCCCAACCGGAAAGCGCGCGGCAGGCGCTGCAAAAGGCGCTGTCGCTGTCGCGGGCAAGCCTGGAAGACGCCCGCAGTTCGGTCATGGATTTGCGCGCCGCGCCGCTGGAGAAGCGCACGCTTGCCGAAGCGCTGGAAGCGCTGGTCAGCCAGCGGGCGGCTGAGATGAACCTGAAAGCGCGTTTTGAAGCGGTGGGCGGCGACCAGCCGCTGCCGGTTCGGATCGAAGCGGCGGTTTACCGGATGGTACAGGAAGCGCTGACCAACGTCGTGCGCCATTCCGACGCCGAACACCTGACAGTGCGCTACACTGCCACGCCGGAGCAGGTATCGCTGCTCATCGAGGACGACGGCAAAGGCTTCAACACCGACGAGATCCCCAAAGGGCGGTTTGGCTTGGTCGGCATGAACGAACGTGCCCGCCTGCTCGGCGGCTGTTTGCGGGTGGACAGCCAGCCCGGCGGCGGCACAGTACTGGAAATAGACATTCCTTTGGAGACATTGACGTGAATAACCTGATTCGCATCCTCATTGCCGATGACCATCCGGTCGTGCGCGATGGGCTGTCGGCGATTCTGAGCACGCAGCCCGATTTTAACGTAGTTGGCATGGCGGCAGATGGGCTGGACGTGGTGCAGCAAACGGCGGAGCTTCGCCCGGATGTGCTGCTGCTTGATCTGGAAATGCCGCATGTGGACGGAGTCGAAGCGCTCAAACGCCTGCGCGAAATGGGGGTGGAGGTGCGCACCATCATCTTCACGGCGTTCGATACAGACGAGCGCATCCTCAACGCGGTGCGGGCGGGGGCGCAGGGCTATCTGCTCAAGGGCGCGCCGCGCGAGGAGTTGTTCAACGCTATCCGCGTGGTTCAGGGCGGCGGTTCGCTGCTTCAGCCGATTGTCACCAACAAGCTGCTGCGGCAGATCAGCCAGGACAACCAGCCGGATGCGCTGTCACCGCGCGAGCGCGAAGTGCTGCAATTGATGGCGCGAGGGCTGCAAAACAAGGAGATCGCCGCCGAACTGTTCATCAGCGAGCGAACGGCGAAGTTTCACGTCAGCGCGATATTGAGCAAGCTCGGCGCTGGCAACCGCACCGAGGCGGTGACGATTGCCCTCCAGCAGCGGCTGGTGGAGGGATAGAAGCAGCAAAAGAAGTACTGAGTTGAAAGTAAAAAGTTGAAAGTCTAAAGTTTGGGCGTTCAGATGAACGTCTGTCCGCACTGGCGGCGCAGGTGAAGCAGATCGCCCCATTCCCGCCTTATCATGCTGTCCTCGCTGCTTCCTGTACGGATGTACAGGCAGAGTCTGTCCGCGCGCCCAATACGAGTTTTGCCAGCATAAACGATAATAAGGCGCAGTTGTTAAAGGGGATCGCGGAGACTATCAATCATGCAGACTTCACGGGTGGCATTGATTACCGGCGCAAGCAAGGGGCTGGGCGCTTTTCTAGCTGACTTTCTGGCGGTGCAGGGCTATGACCTGATCGTGACCGCGCGCGGGGCGGCGGCGCTGGCGACGACGGCGGATAAGCTCGCCAGTTACGGCGGGAAAGTGATGTCGATTCCGGGCGACGTTGCCGACGCCGGACACCGGCGGGCGCTTGTGGCGGCGGCTGAAGCGCAGGGCGGGCTGAATCTGCTCATTAACAACGCCTCGATTTTAGGCGCGACGCCGCTGCCCGCGATAACCGACTACCCGCTGGATGAACTGCGGCAGGTCTTTGATGTCAACGTTTTCGCGCCGATTGCGCTCACTCGCGACGCGCTGGCGCTGCTCAAGACGCGCGGCGGGATGGTGGTCAACCTGAGCAGCGACGCGGCGGTAGGTGGCTATCCCGGTTGGGGCGGCTATGGTGCCAGCAAGGCGGCGCTCGATCTCATCTCAAAGACGATGGCGGAAGAACTGCTCGATCAGGGCATCAGCGTGGTTGCGGTTGATCCGGGCGATCTGCGCACCGACTTGCAGCAGGCGGCATTCCCCGGAGAGGATATTTCTGACCGTCCGCTGCCGGATGTGACGCTGCCGTTCTGGGCGTGGCTGTTGGGACAGGATCGCATGGCGGTCAGCGGCGGGCGCTATCTGGCGCAGGCAGAACACTGGGAGGCAGCCCGTGAAACGGTCTGATCTCATCTACTCGCGACCGCCGGAATTGGCTGCGACGCTGCCCGCCGAGGCGCGCGGTGTATCTCGCGATGAAGGGCGGCTAATGGTGAGCGATGAACACGGACATTCGCACCGGCGCTTCCGCGATCTGCCCGATCTGCTAAACGCGGGTGACGTACTGGTGGTCAACGACAGCGCCACCCTTCCGGCAAGCCTGCCCGCGTCCGGCGCGATAGGCGACTTCATCGTCAACCTGTGTACCAACTACGGGCAGGGCTTGTGGCTGGTCGAGCCGCGCTGGAGCAGCGCCCAACCCGGACCGCTGCCGCTGGCGGAGGGGGCGATCATTCAGGCTGCCGGGGTGAAGACTCGGCTGCTGCACACCTTTCCCGATCTGCCGCGCCTGTGGTTTGTCCAGTTTGCCGATGCCGTCAAGCTCCAGCAGGCAGTGGTAGACTTCGGTCAGCCGATCCGCTACGAGTATGTCCAGCAGGCGTTCCCGCTGTCGGTCTACCAGACGGTGTTTTCGCGCGTGCCAGGCAGCGCCGAAATGCCGTCGGCGGCATATCCGTTCACCGACGATCTGGTGACACGCCTGCGGCACAAAGGCGTCGAAATCGCCAGCCTGACGCTGCATACGGGCGTATCCAGTCTTGAGGTGGAAACCGACGTGATCGAAGCCCACCCGCTTTATCCTGAGCCGTTCGTCGTGCCGCGCGCTGCTGCCGACGCCGTGAATATCGCTCGCGCCGAGGGGCGGCGGGTGATTGCTGTCGGCACGACGGTAGTGCGTGCTCTGGAAACCGCCTGGGATGGGCACTACGTCCGACCTCGCGGCGGCTTTACGCGGGTATACGTTCACCCGCAGCGCGGCGCGTTTGTGGCTGATGGGCTGATTACCGGGCTGCACGATCCGGTGACGAGCCATCTGGCGATGCTCTACGCTCTGGCGGGGCAGGACATCATCCGTTCAGCGTATGCCGAAGCGGCGCGTCAGCGCTACCTCTGGCATGAGTTTGGCGACAGCCACCTGATCCTGGGCTGCGCCGCCTGCCGAACCCGCGAACGGCTGGCGCTGCTGGCGGCTTGACTCTGACACATTCGCCACAGCAAACCACATATAGAATTAGAAATTAACAGGGGTACAATGACAGTACCCCTGTTTAGACTGGGGGAATCTTCGCCCTTGTGAACCCTTACGAACCCTTAAAATGCTGTAGCTGCCATTAATTACTGAAATGACCCTTGCTTTATACCGTGGGTATCATTGTATAATGCTGCGGCGTCCATCAGGCGCGAAGGGCTGGAGGAGTAACGGTGTCAAACACGGACGAAAAGAAACCAATTTCGGAGCGACTGCGCGGCTTGTGGCACATGCTGTCGGGCTATCGCCTGCTGTACGTCGGCGCGCTGATCGCGGTCGCCTTCGCGGCAGTGGCGAAGACGTCGTCTTTTCTGGTGCTGCGCTACATGATTGATGAAGTGCTGCTGCGCGACGAAATTGGGCGGGCGGTGCTGCTGATCGCGCTGTCGTTTATCGGGCTGGCGCTGATCGAAGGCTTCTTCACCTTCCTGGGTGGACGGCTTACAGCGCGGACAGCCGAAGGCATCACCCGGCAGCTTCGCGACCAGCTTTTCGATCACCTTCAGCGGCTGTCGTTCAGCTTCCACAGCAAAGCGCAGACCGGCGATCTGATTCAGCGCGTTACGTCGGACGTGGCGGCTATTCAGCGCTTTTTTGGCGAGCAGGTTATTGAACTGGGGCGGATTTTGCTGCTGTTCGGCATAAACTTCACCGCGCTGCTGCTGCTGAACGTCGAACTGGCGCTGGTTTCAGTGATTATCGTGCCAGTGCTTTCAATCGTGTCGTTCTTCTTCTTTAGGAAGATTTCGCAGCTCTACGAGCAGTATCAGGAGCAGGACGCGCGGCTTTCGACGGTCTTACAGGAAAACCTCTCTGGCGTGCGCGTGGTCAAAGCGTTCGCGCGCCAGGATTATGAGCAGGATAAATTCGAGCGCGAGAACCATTCGCTGTTCGTTCGCGGACGCGATTTGCTCAAGCTGCACGCCTACTACTGGCCCGTCACCGATATCGTGGCAAATTTGCAGATTATCGCCGGCTTCGGAGTCGGCGCGCTGATGGTCATCAACGGAACGATAACGGTGGGAACCTATCTCGCCTATGCGGGAATGATCATGTGGATTATCCACCCGATGCGCGGTTTGGGACGCTTGATCGTCCAGGCATCGACGGGACTAGTGTCTTACCAGCGTATCCTGAACATCCTGGGCGAGCCGCAGGAATCGCTGACCGAGGGCAGTGTTGAGCCGCAGGGTGACGTTCGCGGCGAATTGGTATTCGACCATGCCGGTTTTGAATATGAGGAAGGGCAGGAAGTCCTGCACGACATCAGCTTCCGGGTGAAGCCAGGACAGGTCATTGCGCTGCTCGGTTCGACTGGCAGCGGCAAGACCACGCTGATGAACCTGCTGCCCCGGTTCTTCGACTATACCAGCGGCAGGATCACGCTCGACGGAATCGATCTGAAAGCCTACCCGCGCAAGTATCTGCGCCGTCAGATCGGTATTGTAGAGCAGGAGCCGTTCCTGTTCTCGCGCAGCATCCGTGAAAACATCAGCTATGGTGTCGGGCGCGATGTGAGCGAGGACGAGGTCATTGAAGCGGCGCAGGCGGCGGCTATCCACGACGTCATCGAAACGTTCCCGGAAGGGTACAAGACGGTGGTTGGCGAGCGCGGCGTGACGCTTTCGGGCGGGCAGAAGCAGCGCGTGGCAGTGGCGCGAACGCTGCTGAAGAATCCGCGCATCCTGCTGCTGGACGACGCCACCTCATCGGTGGATACCGAGACGGAAGCGGAGATTCGCCAGGCGCTGGATCGCCTGATGGAAGCGCGAACGACCTTCATCATCGCCCATCGCATTCAGAGCGTGATGAACGCCGACCTGATACTGGTGCTGGATAAAGGTCGAATCGTGCAGCGGGGCACGCACGATACGCTGGTCAACCAGCCGGGCATTTACCAGCAGATTTACGATTTACAGGCGCGAGTTGAACTTGAGCTTGAAAGGGAAATAGCCGGTGTCTGAACATTACGGCTTTGAAGAAGAGGAATTCCAAACCAGCTTTGATGGCGCGACTCTGCGTCGCATCATCAAGCTGGTTCGACCCTACTATAAGTGGATCGCTGGCTTCCTGATCGCGGTCGCGATCACGTCGTTCATCGACTCCTACTTCACCTATCTCGGCAAGCGCATCATTGACGAAGGCATTATACCTGCCAACACTGAAGCACTCCGGCAGATTTTGCTGACGTTCGGCGCGGTCATGTTCGTACAGGCGGTGACGGTGTTTGCCTTCATCTACCTGACCGGTATCCTCGGACACCGGGTCAAGTATGACCTGCGAAAGACGATGTTCAGCCACCTGCAAAAGCTGTCGCTGTCCTATTACAGCAAAACGCCGGTGGGCTGGATCATGTCGCGCGTCACGTCGGACACCGAGCGCATCGCCGAACTGGTGACGTGGGGAATGCTGGATATCGCCTGGGCGGTGCTGAACATCTGCACGTCGCTGATCTTCATGCTGACCATCAACTGGAAGCTGACGCTGGTGGTGGCTGCCATCATCCCGGTGCTGCTGGTGGTGGCGGTCTGGTTCAAGCAGCGCATCATCGTTGAGTACCGGCTGGTGCGCCGGGCGAACTCAAAGATCACCGGCGCGTACAACGAAAACATCACCGGCGTGCGGGTGGTCAAGGCATTGGGGCGCGAGCCGGAGAATCTGCGCGAGTTCGGCGTGCTGACGAGCGATTACTATCGTTCGGCGTTTCGCGCGGCGTGGCTTTCGGCGCTGTTTCTGCCCGTCGTCCAGATTATCAGCGCGTTCGCCGTTGGCGGCGTGCTGTACTTCGGCGCGGGACAGGTGAAGATCGGCGACATGACCATCGGCGGGATTCAGGCGTTCATCAGCTATATCACCTTCATCATGTGGCCGATTCAGGATATGGCGCGGGTGTACGCTTCGATGCAGCACGCCATCGCTTCGGCGGAGCGCGTGTTCTCGCTGGTGGACGCGGTGCCTGACGTGCAGGACAAAGCCGAAGCGGTCGATCCGGGCAGCGTGGGCGGCGACATCGTCTTTGAAGACGTTGAATTCGCCTATGAAGACGGCAAGGACGTGCTCAGGAAGTTCAACCTGACGGTGAGACATGGCGAGACTATCGCGCTGGTGGGTCCCACCGGCGCGGGCAAATCGACCATCGTCAACCTGATCTGCCGCTTCTATGAGCCGACCGGGGGGCGCATCCTGATCAACGGGAAGGACTATACCGACCTGACGATGCACGCTATTCAGTCGCGCATCGGAATGGTGCTGCAAACGCCGCACCTGTTTTCGGGCACGATCCGCGAAAACCTGCGCTACGGCAAGCTGGACGCGACCGACGAGAGCATCGAAGGCGCGGCGAAGCTGGCGGGCGCGCATGAGTTCATCTCGACGCTGCCGAAGGGCTACGACGAGGAAGTGGGCGAGGGCGGCAACCTGCTCTCGGTGGGTCAGAAGCAGTTGATCAGCCTGGCGCGCGCGGTGCTGGCACAGCCGGAAATCTTCATCATGGACGAGGCGACCAGTTCGGTGGACACGCTGACCGAAGCGCTGATCCAGAGGGGGATGGTGACGCTGATGCAGGGGCGTACCAGCTTTATCATCGCGCACCGCCTGAGCACCATCCGCAGCGCCGACCGCATCCTGGTGATTGAGGACGGCGGCGTCTCCGAGATGGGTACGCACGCCGAGCTTCTGCGCCAGCGCGGGCATTACTACCGCCTGTACACGCAGCAGTTCCGCCGCGAAGCCTATGACCGCGAGGAACAACTGCTGGACGCGGAGATGGTGAGCTAGGATGTAGAGTGTAGGGGCGCAGCACGCTGCGCCCCATATGCACCAGGATGAGGCGTTTTTCGCTTGCGAAGGCGACCTGTTTTTTCGCCACGGACAGTTTATTGTCTGGCGGCGCGGACAAATAGTGGCTGCCATACCGCTTGACTTGATACGCAATAGGGGCGACTCACGAGTCGCCCCTACACTTTTTGGGAGCCGCAAGTTTTAGGCTGTTACGCCGCCCGTGGAATATTCACCCGGCGGGTGGTACACAGCACCTGCCCGCCCTGGAAGGCGGTCACTTCCCACCCGAACATACCACCCGGACCGATGGCTGCCGCGCTGGTGTCGATGCTGATGCTTGAGCCGACGCCGCCAGTGCTTGCCAGCCGGACGTTTGCCCCGCTTTCGTTGAAAATGCTGACCCAGTAATCATCCGCGCCCGGCATGAGCGTCCAGTAGAAGGTGCTGATGCCGTTTGCCAGCCCGTCAAGTGGGGACTGCGGCTGGAAAACGCTGCAATCGCCCGCTGGCGGTTGGGTAGGCTGCGCGGGCGGCGCTGTCGGCTGACCTGCCTGCGGTGGGCGGGTGTTTCGCGGCTGACCGGGCGGCTGGGTGCGAACCGGCGAAACGGTTGGGGGATCGATCTCCGGCAGAAGGCTCGGATCGTCCTGCACCGTGACCACAAAATCCGCGACCCACCCCGGTTCGTCTTCCTCCAGGTCGATAGCATACCAGCCGGTGCCCCGGCTGCTGATGCCGATTAGCTCAACCGACTGCCCGCGCCGCAGCGAGCCGATGACTGTGAAGCCGGTGCCATCGCCGGAACGCACGTTGGCGTTGGTATTGGCGACCGCGATAATCACCACCGGCGTTGGCGTGGCTGACGGAGTCAGCGTGTGGGTCGGAGTGCTGGTGGGCGTCTCGGACGGCGTGTGAGTAGGCGAGGGCGTAAACGTGGGCGTGTTGGTCGCCGCTGGTGTTTCGGTTGGCGTGGGGGCGGCAGTATCCGTCGGCGCTGGCGTTGGCGTGCTGGTGGGCGTGAGCGTATCGGTGGCGGTAGCGGTTGGAGAATTGGTTGGCAGCAGCGTGACCGTCGGCTGAAATTCCACAATCGGAATCGCCAGCAGGTCACCGCTGATTTCGATGAACCGGCTGCCGCTTTCCACCCAGACTCGCGAGTCGTCGGGGAGCAGCAGCAGGAGCCACGCTCCATCGGCGCTGGTGCCGACGATCTCAAATGCCTGATCAGGCTCCAGCGCGGCGGCGGTTCCGAACTGCGTCCCCGGTCCGCTGCGCGCGTTCAGCGGGCGCAGCACCCGCAGCGAAGGCGGTCCTTCGATCACAGTAATCGCGCCATCCACGATGGTGATCGAGTCTTCAACCACATCTGTCCCCAGATTGATGCTTTCAACCGTCAGCGGCGATTCGCCCAGCGCCAGCCCGGTGATCGAGAGTTGAAGGAAAACGCTGCTGTCCGGCGGCGGCGGTTGGCTCGAAACGGACGTGGTCACCCGGAGCGTGCCTTCTTCGTTGTCGATGATGTTTCTGAGCAGCCGCAGGTCTGTCCGGTCGCTGAAATAAGTGCCGATGCCGGAATCGCGAATGTTCACCAGCATCACTTCCGGATCGTAGTGGATGGTGACGTCCAGGCGAGCGCAGGTCATTTCGGGGCAGTCGATGGTCGCTGTGACGGTCTGGGTCGTGCCCAGGGCAATAGACTCGGTGGGCAGGGTGACGGTGATGGCAGGCTGGGCGGCTGCTGGCAGCAGTCCGCACACGAGCAGCAGCAGAATCAACAGACGAAGGAAGCGCTGCGAAAAGTGCATAGTGCGAGGCTCACCTTTCTCAATACTCACTTCTATTTACAGCCATCATACTTGGTTTAGCGCTGGGGCGCAAAAGCAGGCGTGGGCGTAGGGGGGCAGGGCGCAGCAGCACGCCGCGCCCTAGGTATCCTGAAAATAGTGCCGGGTGTCGCGCCCGGTTAGTCTCCTGCCAGCGCGACCACCTCAGCGGCATTGAGGCTGCCGATGTAAATCCCGACCGCGCGGATATCGCCGTCAAAGACATCTACCCGCTGGCTGCGGCGGCGTGCCGCGCCGATGATGGTGCTGCCAAGCGCATCCCAGGGATCGGCAAACGCCGCGGTGCTGTGCAGCTCGCCATCGACATACAGACTTAACTCGCGGTTGGGCGCATCGTAGACGCCTGCCAGCGCATACCACGTCCCGACTTCGGGCGCGAAGGTGGATTCGGCGGCTATGGACGTTCGTCCAAGTCCATCAAACAGGGTGAAGGCGAATCTGCCGTCCTGGTAACCGAGCACGAAGTTACTGGTGATGCCGCCATCCTGACTGACAAAGGCATACTGTCCATCGGCTGCGTTCAGGCGTACTTCGGCGGTGACGGTGTAGCTGCCGACGGTGGCGACCAGCGGCTGACCCAGATCGAGGTAGCCATCCGGCGCGGAAACTTCCTCAAGCGCCGCCACCAGACCACACGGCTCGCCCGAAGGAAGCGGTTGGGCGGTATCGGGCGGAATTGGCGGCTCGAACACCGGCACGCCGTCATCCGACCAGGTGAACGACTGCGCGTAGATGGCGCGGTCATCCCAGCCGGGGGTCGCCAGCGTTTTCGCGTGATAGAGAAACCAATGCTGCTGACCGTCGGGCGAGCGCACCGGGCTGGAATTGTGACCGGGTCCGTAGACCGGCGTTTCGGCGTCCGGCACCTGCTCGAACACAGGTCCCGTTTCCGTCCATGAGGCGGCTTCCAGCGGATCGTCGCCTGTCAGCGTGAGGATGCCCAGCTTGTAGGCGGGCATCCAGCTTGCGTCGGCGGAATAGACGATTGACACCCGTCCGTCGTGGATGAACGGCTGCGGTCCTTCGTTGATTGCTGCCACGCTCGATTCCCAGGGTTGATCGGGCTGACCGATCAGGTGGCGCTCGCCGGAGATCGTCAGCGGATCGCTCATCTCGGCGATATACAGGTTCTGCGGGAAGTCGCCAATATCGCCTTCCCAACCCGACCAGACCATGTAAAGCTGATTCTGATATTCAAAGACCGCGCCGTCAATCGCCCACTTGTCCGAAGCTGGATCGTAGACTTTGCCGACCATCATCCAGCTTCCCAACGGATCGTCAGTATCGGCTTGCAGCACAAACATGCGGTGCGATGGATTATTCCCCGGCTGATCGGTTGCGGCGACGTAGATGTACCAGCTTCCGTCGATATACTGAAGCTCAGGTGCCCACATATCGTAGCTGTACGGCTCGCCAGTGGGCGGTCGGTATACCTGGACGGAAGCCGCACCGCGCAGCCCGGTGAGCGTCTCTGATCGGCTGATCGCCAGACTGCCGCCGACTGACTGGACGAGGTAGTAGGATCCGTCCTGGTAGACCACCGACGGATCCTGCCCCAGTGGGATAATCGGGTTGAGAAACGAGCATTCAACGGCGCTGATCGGCGCGACGCCTGCGCCAGCCAGCACTAGGGTCAGGCATACCACGACGGCGGCGAACATGGACGCTCCTTTTACCAAAGCCTGCGCGGGCATCAATAATTGGCTTTCAGCACCGGCTGGCAGGCATCGGACGTGAGATGATCGATCAGGTCGTGCAGCATGGCGGCTGCTACCGGCTGGTGGCGCAGCGTCTCGAACAGGCGGTACATGGTCATGATGACGCGCCCGCGCCCATAGCGGAACTGAACCGTATGCACCGCCGGAAGCCGCAGCCAGCCCGAAATCTGCCCACCGAGGAAATCCGGCTGGACAGCGGCGTCTTCCACCGGCAAGCCCAGGATGACTCCCGACGGAATCACGTCGAGGAAGGGCAGCGACAGCGGGTTCTCGATGTGCAGGCGAGGGTAAATCTCGGAACGCAGCCAGCTAAAGCTGGTCGCCCAGTTGCCGCTGTAGGTGCCGCCGCGCCCATGCCGCCAGAAGAACGGACTGGCGCTCATCGAACTCAGGAACAGCATATCGCCGCCCTGACGCACCCACTCCAGCACCTCGGCGGTTGGGTAATCGGTCACAATCAGGCTGGTATCCGAACCGAGCCTGCCAGAGACGTGATAGCCGAGGCTGCGCAGGGCGCTGCCGAGCGCGCCGGGTGCTGCGCCCGCGTCCGGCGGCGCGGCGGTGCCGCTGAAGACGGCTGACTGCTCTGGTCGGGCGATGACGGTGACTTCGCCGCCGAAGCTGGCTTTTTGCGCCGCCGTGGACAGCACCAGCACCGACACCTGATTGATGGCGAGAGTCGAGCTGCCTTCAATCGCCAGTCTCATCGTTGCCATCTGGCTGGCATCCACCATCGGCAGCTTCCAGGCGACCGCGCCCAGATCGCGCACCTGACCGCGCCCCAGCGAGTCGATCTGCGCGCTAAACACATCCTCGCCGCCGGTGGCTGCCCGCGCGGTGACGTTCGTCCAGTCAGCGCCGCTGTAGTGCGAGGCGTACAGGTGGACAGGGATGGTTTCGCTGTCCCAGTAGGCATAACGGCGCAGATGCGGGATGATCATGTCGGGGGCGTTAATTTCGGCGGCGCGGTGGTGGAAGGCTTTGGTGCCGCGCTCGAAATCGAGCAAACCGTTGCTTTCCCAGTAGATGTCGCTCAGTTCGGTAATGACGTAGCCCTGTATCTGAGGCTGGCGGCGCAGATGTTCGATTTCATATTTGAGGGCGTTGAAGCCATGCCATTGAGTCGCCTCGGCAAAGCTGTCGTAGTCCGACCAGAGCCGATCCAAACCCAACGATGTAAACCGATCCAGCACGCCGGTGGGTACGGTTGCCTCGCCATCAAAGGGTGACCACCAACCGCCGAGTTTGAACCAATCCGGCTCGACACCGTGGTATTTGCTCAGCGTCGGCAGCGCCCAGTTGCCAAATTCAGACAGGATGATCGGCTCGCTGCCGGTGCGCTGGGCGTCGCCGGTGTTTGAGAAGCTCCATAGGGGGCGCAGGGCGAACTGCTCGACGAACTGCTCAAACTGATCGGCGCTGTCAGGAATGTTGGTGTAGATGTGGAAGTCGTCAAGGTCACTCTTGACGTGAACGCTCAATCCCCAGGGCGCGGGGCAGGGCGAGTTATCGACCACCAGCCGCGTCGGGTCAAGCTGCTTGCAGTGGTCGTACATCTCCGCCACCCAGTCGCGGTCGGACTGGCTCAACAGCAGCGACGTGCCCCAGTCTTCGTTGACAATCGTCCAGATGATGAGCGAAGGATGGTTGTAATCGCGGGCGATCATCTCCTCAAGCGTCAGGCGGGCGCGGGCTTTCACTGCATCGTCCAGATAGACGCCGGACTCGTAGGCGGTCGTGCGCTGGTAGAAGGTGCGCCACGACGGAATTTCCGCCCAGACGAGCAGCCCCATCTCGTCGGCGAACTGGAGATAACGCGGATCGGGCGGCTTAATGTGACAGCGCAGGCTGTTGAGTCCCAGTTCTTTGGCTTTGCGGAACTGGTCGCGCAGGAATTCGTCCGATGGGACGGTGTAGATGGTGTCGGGATACATATCCTGATCGAGCGCGCACAGCAGGTAGATCGGCTCGTCGTTGAGCAGCAGGTAGCCGTCGCGGGTGCTGATCTCGCGGAAGCCAAACGTCTCGCTGGTCTGGTCGTGATCGCCGTCCGCGGTCAGGTGGATATCGGCGGTGTAGAGCGCTGGCGTTTCGGGCGTCCACAGGTTTGGCTGCGACAGGCGCACCGTCACCGCTGCCTCTGCCTGATCCGCCGACACCTGGGTTTCGACCGTCTGTCCGGCAATCGTCACCGCCAGCGCCGCCGCGCCCGCGCCGCCAAGCTGCACCTGAACGCGCGCCTCGTCGGTGTGGATATCGGGCGTGATGTGGGCGCTTTTGATGTAGCGGCTCGGTACAGCCGTCAGGGTCACGTCCTGCCAGATGCCGCTGACGTCGATGTACCACGTTTGTTTGCCATGGGGGATTAACTCCGGGTCAAACGGCGGCTGTGTCCTGTCCGGTTGGATGCCGTCGCGCCAGCGCGGGGTGCTGATTTCGGTCTGCGGGGTGTCATAGACGCGCACCGTCAGCGTGTTTGAACCCTGCCGGACAAACTGGCGGATGGGGAACTCAAAGGCGGTGTAGCCGCCCTCATGCGACCCGACACGGGTATCGTTGACGTAGACTTCGCACCAGTAATCCACGGCGCCAAAGCGCAGCAGCAGTTCGCCGGACAGCCAGGCGTCGTCGAGTTCAAACGTCGTGCGATACCAGCAGTAGCCGCCGTAGCGCTCTAGTTCCGGGAAGGCTGCCTGTATCGGCAGCGGCACCGTGATCTCGCGGTCAGGCTGAAGCGACTGACACTGAAGGAGTCCATCGGGATCAAGCTGAAAAGACCATTGTCCTGAAAGTGAACTGAACAAACGCATTTGAAAAACTCCCCATCATCCTATTCGAGCGATTTCAGCCATCGCTCGTACCCGATAAATCGCCGCCTGCACCAGCGGCGCGCACGTCTTACTGCGTGACCAGCCACGCGCCAATCGTGAGGAATACCAGCCCCAGGAAACGCTGAAGGCTGAAGGAATGCTGCGCCAGACCAAACCAACCATAGTGATCGATGATCATGCCGAGCGTCAACTGCGCCACGATCAGCAGCGCCGAGGCGACCGTCGCGCCGACGCGGGGCAGCGTGTAGGAGAAGGTGATATACAGCAGCAGTCCCAATCCCCCCGCAAGGAAGAACGGGCGCGGGATGTTCTGCAGCTCGCGCAGATTGACCCCGCCGCTGACCAGCATAAACAGGGCAGAGGCAATCGCGCCACCCAGATGGATGATCAGGCTGCTGGCGTAGGGACCCACCCGCTGGCTCATGACGCCCGACATCGGTCCCTGCAGCGCGACCGCCACCCCGCCAATCAACCCGACCACGACCACGCTGACGACTTCAAAGAGACTGTTCATGGTTATCCTGCTGTGAACGTACTACGGGTGCAGATTGTAAACCGATGTTGTCAGTTTGCGTACACACGAAGTGACAGCAGTTTGTTTCGGTTGCGGGATGCCAGCCGCTGATCGTAATTACAAATAGCTGCCAGCCTATGATGTCTGTCACTATCAAGCGCGATCCATGCCTGCTAGTGTGAAGTCAGATGAGTGCTTTCATAAGGGGAAAATGATTGTGTCCAACAGGATTCTGGTGACTTATGCCACGATGACCGGCTCAACCGCAGGCGTCGCCGAAGCCATTGGCAGCACGCTTTCAGAAGGCGGCGCGCAGGTGGTCGTACTGCCGATGAAAGACGTTCAGGACATCAGTTCTTATCAGGCGGTGGTGGCTGGCAGCGCCATACAAGGGGGCATCTGGCTTCCGGAAGCCATGCAGTTCATGCGAACGTTCCAGACAGCGCTGGCGGGGAAGCCGTTTGCTGCCTTCATGGTGTGTATGACGATGTCGGTGAAAAAGGAAAGTTTCCAGCAGGGTGTCGCGGGCTGGATGGCACCGGTGCGGGCGTTGGTCAAGCCGGTGAGCGAGGGCTACTTTGCCGGGATACTCGATATCTCTAAAGTGCCGTCATTTGGCGACCGGTTGAAATTCCGCCTGAGCGTCCTGTCCGGCGTCTGGTCGGAAGGCGATCACCGCGACTGGAACGCCATCAACGACTGGGCGCGCAAGCTTTTGCCACTGCTGCAATAAGAGCGCCCGCCCTGCGAATGGCGGGGCGAGCATTCATTGTGGCTGACTATTCGGGGCTGCGTTCGCCCGCCTGAATCGGAATAGGCAGAACATTCTCTTTGGGTGGCAGCGGGCAGGTGGCGAAGTGCGTGAAGGCACAGGGCGGGTGGTAGGCGCGGTTGAAATCGAGATCGACGATACCGGCGTCGCTGACATCCGCGTACACGAAACGCCCCGCGCCATAGGTCGATACGCCGCTGGTGCTGTCGCGGAAGATGAGCCACAACTGATTATCTTTGGCGGCGAATGCTTTCAGGCGCAGGCGCTTACCCTGAAGCTCGAACTCGACGGTGCCCACATTCGCCAGTGACGCCATCCTGCCAGCCGAGTTTTCGACCTCGATAGCGCGCGCAGCCGCATACGTATGAAAGGTCGCCTGCACCCGAAAGCGTTCGTCCAGCGGGAACCAGGCGCGACCGCCGAAGGCGCGGCGGGCGTGGCTGTTGCTATCCTTGACGCGGACGCCGTACTGGTCGCGGCGCCGGATGATGTAGAACGAGACGCTGCCGATTGAGATAATCGTCGGTTCGGAGTCGTCGTGATCGTCCTGTAGAGGGGCGCTGCGGGTGGGAACGCCGTTTGCCAGTACCTCGACCGGCTCGGTGACGCGCAGGATGGCAGTCTTGCCGTCAAAATCCAGCACGCCGATTTTGCGCGGCAGGCTTTTGGGCAGGACAACGTCGCAGGCGCTGGCGCTGCCCAGCGTGTTTTCGCCGGGCTTCAGCCAGTAAAGCCCAATCGTGGACAGCCAGCCGTCTTCAGCGCGAAGCTGCGCTTCCATATCGGCGCGCCATGCTTCCAGGGATAGTTGATACTCAGTCCAGTTACGGTCAGCGACCACGACTCAATCTGCTCCTTCGATCCTTGCCAGCGTATGGGTGAATCACCTGCGTCTACATCGTAGAGTCAGGTTCCCGAATGATTCTTACAGATTTTTGTGAAGTGTAAGATCGCAGCCGCTTTCAGGCAACAAAAAATCCCGCCGTTGCTGGCGGGATATGGAGCGTTTGCAGAGGCGTTCAGGCACCAGCGAAGCTGGCACAACAGCGCTGCCGCAGCAGCGCAACGATGGCGTACATGGGCTGCTGTCCCTCGTTATGAGGGCGCAGGCTGCGGCTAATAACCGTGATATTCGGGGTTCGCTTCGTCGAAGCGCGCGCGCCGCACTTCACCGATCTGGATTTCGAGCTGGCGGAGCAGCTCGGCGACCGGTTCGTTGTGCAGCTTGGCTTTACGCATCAGGACTAACAGCGCCCTGATGGAGAGTTCAAGTTCGTTCAAGTGCTGCGGGGAGACGGATTCCAGATCCATTTTCTTCACTTTCCTAGTCTCTGTTTGCGAGAAAATGGGACTACCTTAAAGCATTTTCCCTCAACTGGCGGTCGATTGATCGTGTAACAGGTGCCAGCAGCAGACATTTCACGGCGAGCACATGGACAACAACTCAAGCCTTGTTACGACATGAGACAAATTATAAGAACTGGCGTGGTTAAAAATGCAGGTGGGATCAGCTCGGCAACATAGTCCGAGATGCATTTACGTGCCAGGCTCATATCGACCCTATTCTATTAATTATCGCATAAATTCGGCTTATCGTAAAGAGACAGTTCGTGAGTCCACTCAGGAGCTAAGTCCTGTTATGGCGCTGTGGACTGCCGGATTCACGTCGAAATGTTCGCCCAGAAACTCCAGAATGGCGAGCGCCGATTCGGGCGTGTGGTCGTAGCCCTGCATGAAGGTGGGCAGCCGCGCCGCCAGGCTGGGGAAGCGGGCTTCAAAGCGGCGCTCCGGCGCGAACGGATCGCCCTGCGCCGACTGCGCCGGTTCGATATACATCGCCAGTTCCATCAGGCGGTCGATGGCATGTCCCTGTACCAACCGGAGCGCCGCCAGCTTTTCGCCCCGATGCCAGCGCCCTAACCCGACATACAGGTTGGTCAGGATTTCGCCCAGCAGCCAGTCGAGCGAGCGCTTGCCGCCCATTGGCGGCAGACCGCTGCCCTCAGCCAGGCGGTCATCGAAGGCGTCGGACTTCCAGATGACGCGCCCCGGGGCGTATGCGATGTTGTTTAGCTCACTGGGAGAGAAGACGGCAAACTCGGCGAAGATGCCGTCGGCGAACAGGACTTTGAAGCCGTCGGCTGTGTTCTGGAAGGCATAGGCAATCGGATGAACCGCCTCCAGCCACTGAAGGCTGGCGATGAACTCCTCCTTGCTGCCCTCGGCGACGATGGCGAAGAAGTCGATATCGGAGTAGCGGTCGATGCGATCCAGTTCATGCCCGGTGGAACCCAGCCCCAACACGGCGATGCCTTTGCCGCTGTGGCGCACCGATTCGGCAATTTCAGATAACCGGTGTAGTAGCTGCTCTCGGTGACTCACAATGGGTCTGCGCGTTCCTCTCGGCGGTTTTAGCGGGCGTCGTCCACAGGACGATTATAGTGCGCGATGTGACCACGGTCAGGGGCGGACTTTGGCGACGATGCTGGCAATCCGGCGGGTACGGGTTTCCTCGGCTTTGGCGGATTCCACCTGCCGAACAAACTCCTTGCGCGCGGAGTACGACAGCGCGGCGAAGGCTTCGGCTGCGCCGGGCTTCGCTGCGAGCGCCGCCGCCAGATCGTCGGGAACGGCGACGGTTCGCGGCTCCAGATCGAGTTCGAGCGTGACTTCCACCTGATCGCCAGCGCTGACCCCCGCCGCCGTCCGGTTTTCGGCGCTCAGGGGCAGCATATAGACATCGCCGTAAGCGGCAACGGTGCTGCGGTAGGTGTGACCGCCGATTGTCACCTTCACCGGTGGCTTCTTGCCTTTGCCCAGCGCCGCAACCGCTTCCGCAGGCACCGGCAGCCCGGTGGCATTCACGTTATCGTCCTTTTGAACCGTGGTCATAAAGGTGGTTTTCATCGCGCCTCTCCATTCCCATATTTCCCGGATGTTACGGCAGGGTGCTGGCGGCTTGCGCCAACAGCCGCGCCAGCAGCGCTTCATCAACTGCCTGACTCTGGCTGATTTTAAGGGTTTTGCGGTCGCCGTTCTCCGACGTTTCAAACAGCCCATCCGGGGTTTGAAGCGCCTGAGCGTTGAAAATTGTCAGGCTGACCCAGGCTTTGGCAGTGCCGAGAACCGCCATGTATTTGCCGTTCTTCAGAAAATGCGGCTTGCCATATTGTATCCGTTCCTGCACCTCTGGAACTGATTGGTGGATGATCTGTCGAATCTGGCGGCTTGCGTCCGCCTGCCAAGCCTGCGCAATTTTCTCAATGTAATCGGTGACTTCCTGATTCATGGTGTTCTGGCTCCGTATGATGCGACAATTCTGATTCGTGGGTGGGACGGGACGCCCTGCGAGCGCCCCGTCCCGTAACTTCTAGCTGGCGGTGGCTGTCTCGTAGGTCAGGTGAACGACGCCGGAATTCAGTGGGGATGCCTTCACCAGTTTCAGGTTCGTCTGGTTGGTATCGTCGAACAGGCGGCGTCCGGTTCCGACGACAACCGGATAGACCAGCAGCGAAAATTCGTCTACCAGGTTGTGCTTCATCAGGCTCTGAACAAGCGTGATACTGCCGCTGATGGTGATATCCTTGCCGGGCTGCTGCTTCAGGCGGCTGATTTCTTCCACGACACTATCGCTGACCAGGGTTGAATTGCTCCAGTCCGCCGATTTCAGGGTGGTGGAGACGACAACCTTGGGGAAGTTGTTCATCTGAGCCGCCATCTCATCGGTCTGCGGAGCAAAGGTGCGTTCAAAGGTGTGATAGGTCACGCGCCCCAGCAGCAGGATGTCGCTGCGCGCCGTGTTTTCGGCGATCACCTGTCCGATCTGATGATCGAAATAGGGCATCGTCCAGCCCGCGCGTTCGAAATCATCCCCGTGTCCGGGACCTTCGACAACACCATCCAGCGACATGAATAAACCCGCGATTACGCGCCTCATGCGACGTCTCCTTTTGTGGTTGATTGGACACTCATATTATCCTTCAACCACGGGGATGCTGTCTTGTACAGAAACGACAGCCGTTCAGGACGGTTCGGGTTCAGGATTTGCGCAGGCGTGAGTCCTACGAAGTGCCGCAGCGAGCGCGTCAGATGCGGTTGATCGAAGTACCCTGCCTCGAAGATCGTGTCGAGGATTGATACCCCCTGCCTGAGAAGGCTGGTCGCGTAGCGGGCGCGTTCGATCTGCCGGATAGCGCTCTGCGTCAGTCCGGTCGCCTGCACCAGACGGCGCTGGAGCGAGCGCTGCGACATTGGCGGCGGTTCCCCCTTGAGTACCGCCGGTGCGACGGGGTCGTGGATGAGTACTCCATCCCGCGCTAGCCAGTCTACGAAGGTTTCCACGTTGTCGAAATCGGGGAACTGCCACGACGAGCCGTGAAGCCAGAAGGATTGGCTGGACGCATCTGGCAGGGTCACATCACGGCGATCCATGACCGTTTTGGAGGGCAGCAGTGGCAGAAATGTGCCGGGCTTGAACAGGATGCCGGTGAATTCAGCGTCCGGCGGTGCCAGGGCGGGCGTGGCTCTGGTTTCCGGTCCGCGAACGGTCAGCAGCGTCCTGCCCGCGATTCTGGTCACCACCAGGTTTGAGTGACTGCTTGCCATTGAGATGAACGCGCCGCCGTCCTAGCTGTGACCACGCCAGATGGTTTCGACATAAGGCGAGTCGGATAGTCTTTCTTCGCAGATTAAGTCCAAGCCGCTGCCTCGCAAACTGATTTTAGATGGAATGTTGGGTGAATTACTGTTTCCAGATTATAGCATGACGCGCAGGCGGCGCTGCGGGAAATGGGCGACTGCGAACAAGTCCATTGTGAACGAACCGCTGGCTCGCAATCGCCCGGCATGGCTGCTTGGTGTGGGAATGTGCGGCTAGTTCACTCGGACTGATGTGGACTCATAGCCGCCGCCGTCGGGATAGACCCAACCGCCGGTCAGGGTATTGCCGTCAGCGCTGAATGTCCCGCGATAGTAGGCTGGCGATCCTTTTTCGCCGCCCCAGATCGTCAGCATGTCGCCATCCATTTCATAGACGTAGTCGAGCGTATTGCCCATGCTGTCGTAATAGCGCGACTTGATATCTTCGCTCGGCTCTTCCCCGAACGGCTGGACGTGCCCGATGATCTCGATGCCGTTGAACTTCTGCCCGTACTGCGCAAGATCGACGTGCTGCTTCAGGAAGAATCCGCCTTCCATCCACTCGTAGCGAACCTGTCCTTCAGTGCCGCCCGACACCTTCCACGTGCCGACGAGTCGATCCAGTTCCCTGAGGTCAGGATTAGGCGTCGGTGCCTGGTATTCGTACTCAAGATTGGTGTTATCGGTCATCACTTTTTCTCCTGATGCTATTTGCCGCTGACGAAAAACTCGACCAGTACCGGAGCGAGTGCTTCCGGCGTTACTTCGTGTGTCTGCCCGGCTAAGGTGCGGTGTCGGGCATTGGGGATGGCATTGGCAAGCGCCAGCGCCGTTTCGTGCATGAACGGAAAGCTTGCTTCGCCGTCCATAACCAGCGTGGGCGCGCGCACCTGCGCGGCTCGCTCGGTTGGCACTGCCGCTTCCTCGCCAAGAATGGCGGTGTGGTCATAGGCGAGGGTGGGCGCGATTGCTTCCCACAAGTGCCACATGGGATGCTGGCGTATCTCTTCAACCTGTTCGGCAGACGCGCCGACCAGCATCATGAAAAGTCCCACCGCGTCGCCATCGCGACCCTCTGCCAGCAATCGGTCAAGCTGTCGAACGTATTCCCGCCACCGCTGGCGGGCTGCTGGTTCGTCGTTGTAGGGGGCTTCATACATCGCCAGCCCGGCGACTTTTTCGCCCAGCACAACTGCCGCTTCCATTGCCAGTGACGCGCCGGAAGAAATGCCGACCAGATACGCCGATCCGCCTGCCGCCTCGATGATGGCGGCGGCGTCCTCGATCTCGCGCGCCACCGCATAGGGCAGGGTATTGTCGCTGTCGCCGCGCCCGCGCCGGTCATAGTGGAATACGGTGAAGTTGGGCGCGAGCAGATCAGCCAGTTGTGCCATGCCCTGATCGGCAGCGCGATACTGCATGGCACCATCGACCAGCACGAGCGCCGGACCCGAGCCGACTCGGTCAAACGCTATGGTTGTGCCATCTTTTGAGGTGACTGTTTCCACTTGTGTTTGCCTTTTCTCCAGTTGAATCGAGCGAGTCAGAGTACGTCGTATCTTTGGCAGGGGCGCGGTAAACAACTGCCCGCGCCCCGCCGACTGTCGCGCCTATTCCGCCGCAGGCGCATTCAGGAAAGCGGTGATGATCGGCGCGAGCAAATCGACCTGGTTGAGTACTGAGGTGTGGGTCGCGCCGGGGATCACGGCAAGCTGCGCGCTGGGCAGCCCGGCGAGATCGCCGTTGACGTTGCCTCCGCGCAGTTGGAACATCTCGACCACATGCTCAAGTCGAACGATGTCGGAATCGCCGAAGATGAGCAGGGTGGGGGACTCAATCGCCTGGATTGATTCGGGCGACCAGTCCTGAATCTCGCTGTCGAGCTGTACCAGCTTCTCGACCAGTGTTGGGAAATCGTCGGGATTGGGAGCAAGGCTGACATAGGATTCTTCGATGGGCGAACCGGCGAACATTTCCGGCGTAATGGTCTGGATCATGTCGATCATTCCAGGGTGATAGCCGTCGGTGTTGAAGGGCATTGACGCCACCGCCAGCCTGCCCGCCATCGCCGGATGCCGGATGGCAACCTGCAAGGCAACGCCGCCGCCCAACGAATAGCCGAAGAAGTCAGCCTGAGCGATGCCGATTTCCTGCATCATGGCGGCAACATCGTCCGCCATCTGTTCGTAGCTCAACGGACGATCCGCGTCGGCGGTGCGCCCATGTCCCTGAAGCTCGACGGCGATCACCTGCCGACTCTGGGCAAACTGCTGGATGAATTCGCTCATGATGGGGATGGACATGTAGGCACCATGAAGCACGATCAGCGGCTCGCCTGCGCCGTAAATCTCATAGTACATGCTGAGGTCGTTGACGGCAGCATAGCCGGTTTCAACCGGGGGCATCCGGGCATCTCCGGCAGGTTGGTTTGGCTCATCCTGCGCGAATACCGCCGGCGATATGGACAGGGCAGCGAGTAGAGCGAGACACGTTCGCTTGAACATTCTGATACTCTCCTATGGATTTGTGGCTGGTTGATGGTGTAAGTGATCGAATGGATAGGGCGTGTCTCTCCGGCGATGACGCCCGGCGTCGTCACCGGAGTCTTCGGATTAGAGCGTCTTAAGGAGTTCCACCAGACGATCCCAACTATCTTTAGCTCCGGTTTGCATACCCGACTGAAGCATCCCGTCGCGAGCTTCAACCGATTGGAAGACCAACAGGTCGGTGACAACGGTCTTGCCGTCTTGCTCGGTCAGCGTCACGGTTTCCAGCAGCACGTGTCCCGGCATTCCCTCAAATTCAAAGGTGTATACCAGCCTTTCGGGCGAGGTGATCTCATGGTAGACGCCGCGAAATGCGTACTCGCTGCCGTCGCTGTCGCGCTCGACGTAGCGCCAGAGTCCGCCGGGTCTTACGTCCATCCTGTCCACAGTCAAAGTGGTGTTTTTGGGTCCCCACCACTGCGGGATCAGCGCCGGATCGGTGTAGGCTTTGAACACCAGATGGCGCGGCGTGTTGAATTCCTGAGTAACAAGAATGGCGTGGGAGCCAGGTTCAGCGATCAGATTGAATGGTGCCATTGTTTTTCTCCTCCTCTTGGAGATCGTCCAGCAGCTTTTCCAGGCGGTTAAACCTCTCACTCATCAGTTGGCGGTAGTTCTCCAGCCAGGCATCGACTTCTGCCAGCGGTTCGGGCTGAAGTTCGTACCAGCGCCGCTGCGCATCCTGCCGTACCCGTACCAGTCCCGCTTCGCGCAGCAGGCGAAGCTGCTTGGAGACGCCGGGCTGGCTGATACTCAACAGGTCAGCTAACTCACCGACCAGACGGGGACGCTCGCGGAGCAGGTCGAGTATTCGTCGGCGCGTCGGATCTGCCAACGCATCAAAGATTGAGGTCATATTTCTAATATACCATAATGGTTATATAACTGTCAAGTTATATAAGAGTTCAATTTTACTACGCCACCTGCGGTTGACCTCATCTCCGACTGCTAATTGGAAAACCGCTGGGCAGCGCGGGCGCGCGCTTTGGCTGCCACTTCCAGCCGATCCTTCGGCGGCGCGCTGGTTTGCAGCGAAGCCAGCAGGCGGCTGGAAGCTGCGGCTATCTCGTCTACGGCGGCATAGAAAGCGGTTTCGTTAGCTTTGGACGGCTTGTTGAACCCGCTGACCTTGCGGACATACTGCAAGGCTGCCGCGCGCACTTCCTCGTCACCGACTGGAGGCTCAAAGTTGAACAGCGGCTTGATGTTGCGACACATAAGCGTTCCTTTGGTTTCGCGTGCTTTCCTGCATCATGGATGGCGTGGGCTATCTCGCAGGTTGATAATCGAGCCTGCGCTCATCACGAAGTTGCGCCAGTTACATATGATCTGCTGCCACCTGCCGCTGTTCAGCCAGAAAGTCGAAAAAATCGCGGCTGACCGCTGGTGAGCCGAGCCGGCGCAGGTGTAGGCACAACTGCGCGCGGCTTTCGGCTGACTGCTGGATGATGTTGAGCAGAATTTCCCAGACGCAGGGGGCAATCTCCTGATTAAGGAACGGTGCATGAACCTGGCTGTCCAGATCGGCGGGACTGAGCACAGTGATGAAATCGCAGATTTCCTCTTGGAGCGCGTCCCATTCCTGCCGGATGCTGGCGCGCGTTGGGACGTGACAGTCGCGCAGGAACTCAACTTCGTCATGCCACAGATAATTCACCCACAGATTTTCATTCGACACCATGCGAATGACCTGCGTGCGAATGGATGGGCTGCCATCGCTCGGCACCTGGACGAACTGCTGTTCACTCAGCGCCATTATCGACGACCAGAGTTGTTTGTTCGCCCAGTAATGGTAAGCGAACAGCCTGGTGAGCGATTGCTTGTCCATGACACCGACCTCCGATACTTCATTGTCAAAAGATTGAACACCACATCCACTAGATACGCAATTCTGACCAGTACGTTGTAGGCGCTTACTTTTCCGGTGCCGAAGCCGGGCGAAGCGCCTTTTCGAAGCTGGAATCGCTGGTGTTCGCTCCTTGTGCTTCGAGTTCTGGTACTGCCGACTCTGACGAATCGGCGTGCGTATTCACGTGCCGCAGCAGGACGGCGGTCAGGATAGTAAGCAGGACGAAGCCGACTGCGCCGATGGCGGCAAGCAGATGCAGCCCCTGAATGAACGCCAGATGCGCCGCGTTGAGCACTTCAGCGCCCAATGGGCTGGCGAGCTGTCCGGCTGCCGCCACCGCGCCGCCGAGCGTTTCCTGCGCCGCTGCCGCCGCTTCAGATGGGATACCGGCAGGAAGGGTCGCCAGCATCTGGCTGCGATAGACTGCCATGCCGAGGGTGCCAAGCACGGCGATTCCCAGCGCTCCGCCAAATTCGGCACCGGTTTCGGAGATTGCCGACGCAGCGCCCGCGCGTTCAGGTGGGGCAGTTCCGACCACCAGATCGGCGGTCAGGGTGAAGGTCAGCCCGAAGCCAAACGACATGATGACGTTGCCGATCACGATAATCGCCAGCGAATCCAGCCCGACCTGGGTGATTAATGCTAAGCCAAAGGCTGCCAGCGCCATGCCGCCCGCGACGACGTAAGCCGGGCGGAGTCGGCGCACGAACACCGGCGCTAAATTGGAACCGGCGATAGACGCAATCGCGCCGGGAACCGACCACATCCCCGCTTCAAGCGGTGACAGACCGAGGACAAGCTGAAGGTACTGGGCGATGAAGAGGAAGATGCCAAAGGCGGCGAAGACTCCGAAAGTATAGGCGATGAGCGAGGCGCTGAAAGCGCGCACCTTGAACAGCCGCAGATCGATCAGCGGATCGGCGAGGCTGCGCTGACGGCGTACAAATACAAAGCCAATGGCGACACCGGCGACGATTGACAGCACTGGAATCAAGCCAACGCCTTCCTGAGCAACCTGCTTCAGCCCGTAGATCATCAGCAGGACGGCTGCCAGCGACAGTACCGCGCTCAACAGGTCGAACTTACCCGGATTTGGATCGCGGTATTCGGGCAGCAGCAGCGATCCGGCGACCAGCAGCACGCCCATCACCGGCACGCCGAGCAGGAACACCGATCCCCACCAGAAGTGTTCCAGCAGGAATCCGCCCACCAGCGGTCCGATGGCGCTGCCCGCCGAAAAACCGGATACCCAGATACCGATGGCAATCGTGCGCTGGCGCGGGTCGAGAAACATATTGCGGATCAGCGACAGCGTAGATGGCATCAATGTCGCTCCGGCAACGCCGAGCAGGGCGCGGGTGCCGATCAGCATCCCGGCGCTGGTCGAGAAAGCGGCAATCGCCGAGGCGGCACCAAAGGCAGCCGCGCCGATCAACAGCAGGCGGCGGCGTCCGATCCTGTCGCCCAGCGTACCCATCGTGATGAGCGATCCGGCGATCATGAAGCCGTAAATATCGACAATCCACAGAAGCTGGGCGCTGCTCGGCTGAAGCTCGGCGCTGAGATGCGGCACTGCCAGATGTAGCACCGTCAAGTCCATGACGATCAGCAGCGTGGGCAGCATCAGCACCACCAGTCCGATCCATTCACGCCGTCCTGCCCGGGGTGGGGTCACCACACTCATAAACGATCCTTTCCTGTCTATCGAATCGAGATCATTCGGTCTGCTATCCGGCTGGCTGCGACGGCGTTTCAGCCGCGCGGATTCCTTCGCTGACCGCTGGGATGATATGTTGTTGATGGCACAAATGTTCTATTGGTAGTATAAGAGGATTACTTCAATTTGTCAAGCACCGGCTTCAAATAGTTATGGCGGAGCAGCGACGGTTGAACAGGCGGCAAAATACGCGGCGCGGCGAGTCAGAAGTTTAACCCTGCAAGGCTTTATGCAATTAGGTCGTGGATGTGTGATGGGGTATTTTCGCAGCCAGAACAGACGGGGAAAATCGCGTCCAAGTCTCCCGTAAGCCGCTTTATCTGTAGATACAAATAACCCGTTTAGCAAGTATTCTGTATCCAGGAGGAATGATGCTTACGCTGGACAGTGTGGTAGTCGGGACCATGTACTATGCAGAAGGGCAGATAGTAGACCCCATACCGGCGGCGCTGGCAATGGTCTTAGGCTATTGGCTTGGGCAGTTCATGGCAGGATTCTTTATATTCATCATCGTCGCCACATCCATTAAAGACATCTATCACAAACTTAATCCCCGCTTACCTCACCCTCATTCACCATCCGACGAATAAACGCCACGAGCATATACAGCCCCGCGCCCACGAGCGCCAGCAGGATGATCGCCTGAACGATCAATGTCCAGGTGGGAGTAAAAGAAAACCACACCTGTAGCACGTCATCAGTGTATGACCACACGCCGATATCCGGCGGCGCGAAAGGCATTGAGCCTGGAACGGGTGTGGGGAAAGCGGTTGGGGTTGGTGGAATCATAGTGTCCTCTACCCAAAGAACGGGATGATCTTCAGAATATTCGTGACAAGCCAATTCACAAAGCGCAGTACAAACCGCGCCAGAAAGATGATTAAGTAGATCGTCGCCAGCGCCACGATGATGAGCAGCTCCGCAGTGACATGCTGCACGACGACCGCAAAGGGCCCAAAGACCTCGCTGGTGGTTCCTGTGCCAATCAGCCACTTGGCATATCCGAAAGCCTCCCCTGCTGGCAGGTGGGGCAGCACCGCCAGTCCAGAATCGATCTGCTCTGGCGCGGCAGCGAGGTTGCTTTCTGTGGTCGCAAGGTAATTGTAGATAGGACCCGTAGGCAGTTGAGCCGTTGCCTGAAGCTCCCAGGGCGTGGCAGTGGGGATCGGCGTAGGGCTGCTCATCATTTCAAAGTGAACAGTAGGCAGCAGCCACGGGCCGGTAGTGGGCGTTGGAGTTGGGGTATCAGTCTGCGCCAATGCAGCATTAAAAGTCAGCAGTGCCACTATCAGAGCGAGGACATATCTCACGAGGTTATCCCCTCTCCCTTATTTATGAGATTCCTCACGGTGATGATGAACCTCATCAGGATTGCGAGGTCAATCACGATCACGATGAAGGGGATGAGCAGCCCGCCCACCGTCCCTGCCAGCAGGGTGTTTTCCAGAATGTAGTACACCGCGCACACATCTGAGGCGGTCGGGTTCGTCAGGCATTGCGGCAGGTAGGGAATTGGCTTGGGCGTCGTCAGATACCAGTCATAAAGGATCGTCTGAATTAGCTCAATGAACTGCTCTATCCAGCCAATAAACAGCTCGAGCAAATGCCGGATGATAGAGAGCAGCAGCCCGACGATATCAAATATCTCCGTGATGAATCGCCCGATCAGGGCGAATAAATCCAGCAGCACCTGAAACGCGCCGCCCACGCTGAAGCCGAAATTATTCAGTGTTCCAGCCAGCCAGCCGAGCATTGAGCCAAGCCATTCAAAGAATTTTGTGGCGGTGTTCCCGATCCAGTCAAACAAGCCTGCTAGGGCATTCTGGATATTGATGACCACTGGCATCACAGTACAGTTCCAGAATTGCGCCAGGAATGTTCCCAGCCCGAGGAAATCATTCTCCATTTCAATGCTGCTGGCGCAGTCAGACCATTCGCCTACAGCGTCATCCCATGTCCCATCAACCGGATCATCAGAAGGGACAATCGTTGGCAACCAGGTAGGCAGCGGGACTAGCGATGTGGTAGGCAGCGGCGTGGGCGTTGCTCCTGGTGTGACAGGTGTTAGACTCGGATTTACAAGAGAAGCGGTTGGGGACTGAATGAGCAGCGGCGTGCGTGAGGCGGTGCTGGTCGGTCCCGGCGTGCGGGTGACTGGTGTGCGGCTGGGCGTGCCTGTTTCTGATGCTGTAGGCGTATTAGACGGTGTTGGGGTTGGCTGGCAACCGCGAAGGGTATAGGACATTCCCCTCACCCAGCCAATCTCATAATCGCCTTCAAATCCTGAATAGATTGCGTGTGTATATTCCTTCGTTAACCCGCTTGCCCACCCGAAGTCACGTTCATAGGGATCGCCGTGAGAGGCAGCGACAGATGTATCGTCTGTCGCGTATAAAGTCAGGGAATGTGTGCCGTGAGCGTGGGTTGTCATCAGGAATGATTGCAGTGGCATTGGTACGGGGAAATCAACGCGAATCCTTAAGCCGCGTTCCCAGCCTTTCGCCCCGCCGCCATACGCTCCGTATCTTCTCTCGCTGTAGCGGTAGCCCTCTCCCGCTTCATATGATCCAAGGGTGTCAAACCCCAACCCCAGAGCGATATTGTCCCACTGCCAATAGGGAAGGACTGTGACCATGTCCGATTCGGCATCTCTGAAATCATGGCTGTAGGACAATGAGCAGGTTGTCGGCGTAAATGTGTGCGTGAAGGTATGTGTTTCAGTCGGTGTTGGCGTCTCAGTCGGCGTGTGGGTAAAGGTTGGTGTATAAGTAACCGGGGTTGAAGTTGCCGTATCCGGCGCTGATGTGGGCGTGGGCGTGCCGCCGCACGAGTTTAGCGGGAAAGGATTCGCGCCAATGCCGCTAACTTTAATAGATTGAATTGCGACGTAATTTGTTGCCTCTACATCTACAGATAAGGTGCCGCCGATCTGGTTGGCAACCTCAGGCGCAAATGACAGGGTAAGAGTCTGCGGGGCAGCAGCCGGCCACAATTCATTGAAGCTGGCATCAATGCCAAAGATAGAGGAATTGGAAATAATATCCATGTCCCCCGCATCTGGCGCTCTGATGACGCTCACGGTTGCATAGAGTGGCTCGACTGTGTAAGCGCTGGTATAAGAGAACGCGAGCAAGCCATCCTCATAGGATGAGATTCCCTGTCCATCAATCCAGACGCCCTCTTGAATATTGACTCCCTCAGCACTGTAATCCGACTCCTGAAAGTCAAACTCATAGCACCAGTCCAATTGATCTGGCACAGGCGGCGGCGTACAGGCGGCTACTACAAGGAGTGCGGCGGCGAGAGCGCTAAGGATTCTTCTCATGGCTCAGCCTTGTACGGTGTGCGGCGAATCAGTGTTTCGCGGCGCGGAACTCCCAGTCGGCGCACAGCGCTCACGGTGGGATCGTAGGGCGTTGTGCCATTAAGCCTCATCATCCACATGACGAAGCGCTGGCGCGGTGTTTTGTGCTGGCGCTCAGTCAGCAGCGGGAGCAGATCGTTCACCGTTGCCACGCGCTTACGACGCATAAGCATTTGCACACCCTCAGGCGACCGGGCAGCGGATCGGTGAAATACGCGCTCAACATCCCGGCTCACCCGCTTGTCATAGTCGGTTGTGAAGGAACGCGGCACATGAGGTAGGCGGTCTTTCCGCTTGATGAGGAACAACACTTTCAGGAACTTGATCAGCAGGTTAATCACTGTCCGACCTCTGGCGTTACCTCTAACGTTGACTCGGGCGGCGTCTCTGTGGGCGTTGCCGTGAAGGTTGGAGTACTGGTGAACGTCGCCGTATGCGTTGCCGTCATCGTCGCTGTGGCGGTATGCGTATAGCTTGCTGTGTAGGTTGCAGTGGCGGGCAGCGGTGTAGCCGTGATCACAATCGGCGTCTGCTGAATGTATACCGGCTGGGTGATCACAATTGGCGGCTGGTATACCGGCGGCAGCTCAATGTAAATTGGCTCTGAGGTGATATAGATTATTTCAGGCGTTACCGCGCTCATCTCCTGAGTGACATAGATGATCTGAGGCGGGCGCTCCGCTGGCATCTGGGTTGGCTGTGGCACCCAGGTGAAAGTTGGCGGGAATGTGGATAGCTGCATTGGAGCAAGCGTTGCCGTTGGCGGGTTGAGCAGCAGAGGCAGTGCCTGGTCGCACATGACCCGCGGCGGCGGCTGCGTTGGCGTCAGCTCTGGCGTGGCAGTGTTTGACTCTCTGAAGATGGCAGTGCCGGTCATTGCCCATCGGTCTGGTGTAACAAACACCGGCGTGGGGCTGGGTGTGGGGCTGGGCGTCAGGAACCAGCAATAGTCCATCGTCTCTGTGGGGCTGGGTGTGGCAGTGGCGGTTGCCAGCGCCAGCGCTGTGCCGGTGTGCTGCCAGTCATCAGGTGTGACAGTGGGCGTGTTCGTTGAAGTGGACTGCGCTAATGCTGTGCCGGTTGCGCTCCAACCGTCTATGACTGGCTCTGTGGTGATTTCTACCACTTCAACGGTTGACACCGCGCCAGAATCGATTGTGGCAGGCGCGGATCGCTGAATCAGAAAGAAAATGACCCCGCCACAGGCTAAAAGCGGAATGAGAGCGAGTAAGACGAATAGCCCGCGGCAGTTGAAGCGACGGGGCGGCAGACGGTCAAGAGTCGGATCGTATCCAGGTGGGTAGAATTCTCTGACGGTCATTGTGCTTACTCACAATCGGATAAAAGAGAATGCAGACGCCGGGTTGCTATCCGGCGTCTACATGGCGGCAACTACCGGGTACTGGAACGCCCCTTGAAGGCGTTGACAATCTGGGAGCCGATCATCCACAGCAGCGCCAGCGCGATGGCAATGCCAATGGGAATCGCCAGCACCGGCAGGAACGTGGCGATCCACTGGTTGACCGAAGAAAAAAGCACGTCCGTATCCACGGTGATCGTGGTACTTTGTGCGGCGGCGGGCAGTGCCGAAACCACAAACACTGCAACCAGAACGAAGAACAGTACAAAACGCTTGCGGCTCATAGTTTGAAGTCCTCCACTGAGTCATTCAGTGTATCTAGGGACCGGATAAGAATGAGGAGCACTACGAACAGCGCTCCAACGGCACCCGCTATCCACAACACGGGCATCTGTAGAACCTGACCGATGAAGGTCATTACGAGTGTTGCATCCGGCATCAGAACCGCATTCCCTTCACTGCGCTCCAGACCATCTCCACTCCCACGGTTAAGCCGTAGAGCACAGCATTCACCAGGAGCAGAGTCAGCACGAGCAGGGCAGCCGGGACCATCACATAAGCGACTCCTTCCACTATTTCGCCTTCCTTCCAATCAATAGCCAAACGGTGAATACGCACAGGAGCGTGAATAGCACCGCTGCTAACAAAACGGATACTGCCAGATCACCGGCTGTAAAGTCATACGAGAGCCGGGCGTACTGCGCTGGCTGAGGTGTGCCGCCGATCACCTGCGTGGGCAGCGCCCACATGACGGACGTATCAGGTCCGGGTGTAGGTGTAGGAAATGGAGTTGCTGTCGGGGCGGGCGGTTCTGTGCAAACCGTTGTAGCGTTTAATGCCCCCGGACTGTAAAACAGATGAAGGTTGTCCACCATTACCGCCGGTAAAGAGTCTTGAGTCGTGACGCGAAAAATAAACCGAATGTTCGCCCAAGCGCCCGGCGCTAACGTCTGCATTCGATAGAGTTGAAGCGGGGAATTAGGCGCAACGGTCCACTGACAGGACACTAAATTAGAGCCGTCGGTTGTCCCTACTATCAGCACCACATCCTTTGCAGAAGCACTCGTATTGCCAATCTCCAACTGCACTTCATACCGATCTGCTGTGGATGCTGAGTAGCCGGTATCCTGAAGAATGCCGCCGTTGTTTGTTGTGGGGGAATGGATATACATTGCCTCGTCTATCACATCCCACGCCGCGCTACCGCCGCGCACCCATTCACTGAATGATGAGCCGAAATTGCCATTCTTCAGAATATTGACATAAGGCGCGGGCGGGGCAGCATCAACACTGCCTGCTAGAGCTAGTAGTCCCCCAAGAATTAGGATGTGCAGTAAACGTTTCACGATATCACTCCTGAATTGATTATAGACGAGGGAGGCTAAGTAAAGTGTCACATTAGATGTGATACTTCAGTGCGATGATTAACCAGTATCACAGTAAATGTGATACTATTAGAAGAACAGGCAAGTTAGACTCGAGGCATTGCGGCATGTTCTGTTATCGGATCAACATGAGTCTGCTCGATGATCGGGTGCTTGAGGAAATAGCCAAACATCCTAGTGACCGTCCCCTCAAATTCAATGAGCTTGCAGCCTTGATCAAATGCCACAGGAACACGATCTATGCAGCAACCAAGAGGCTTGAGGCGGCGGGGCGCATTCGGCGCTCACGAGATCGGCGTGGTCAGGCACTAAGGTTTGAGGTGATTGATGGTTGAATATCCTGAAGCGTTGACGTTGATGCAGAGTGGCGACGGCGGGCTGCTGTCCACAGTAATCATGGCAGCCGCGTTTGTATTCAGCCTGATGTATCTCAGCTACCGAGTGCCTTCTTTTAGGGCGGTGTGCCAGCGCTACGGCGCGGCGGCGCTGCCAGTTCTCACCCTTCCGATCAATCCCATACTTGGATTGTTCGCCGGTATCGCTGCCTGGTTGCCCCGGCGCGTGGCTTTGCCTACCGGAATGTCATTAGTGAAGCTCTCGATTGCGGCGGGGGCATTGCTCCGTTTCCCACTGATGTTTGACAGTCTGTGGTATGACGAAGCCTTTACTGCCCAGATGGTGGGCTTGGATAGCTCACAATGGATTGGCGCAGTAATGAGCGACGTTCATCCGCCGCTTTTTTATTTGTTGCTCGGACTGTGGCGGCTGCTCGCTGGGGACAGTCCTTTCATGCTCAGGCTGCCAGCATACATCCACTCGCTCGCGTCAATCTATCTCATCTATCGGGCAGCCAAAGCAATGGGGATGAGGGAACGTGCAGCGGGGATCGCGGCGCTGTTAGTGGCAACGTTGCCAGCTTCCATCTACTACGGGGCTGAGGCAAGGTCTTACGCGCTGCTCACAATGCTTGTGTTAATCGGGCTAATCGCGGTCTTAGAGCGCCGTAGCTGGCTGACAGGCGTCATCGTAGCCGCGCTGTGCTTTACGCATAATGCAGGCTTTCTTTATGCGGGGATTCTGGCAGCGGGCGGCATTCTCTACCATTGGAGAGATCGCCACTTCTTGGTTGCGCCAATCGTCGGGTTATGCGCTGGCGCGGCGTGGCTGCCAATCCTGTTAAAGCAAAGTCAATTCTTGAGCGATGGGGATGGGTACTGGACTCATTTCGAGTTAGGTACCGTGTTCTGGACTCTCACAAAAATGACTATCGGCGTGGTGGGGGAATCGTTTGATCTGCTGCTTGTATTCCCTGTAGTGGGTATCACAGCCGCGGCGCTCTGGTATCTGCGCCACTGGCTGAGAACGAAGCCGGGTGTGCTGTGGGTTGCGCTGTCCTTTGGCGTGCCAATGGTGATGGCAGCGCTCAGCCTGGTCTGGACGCCTATCTATGTCTTTCGCCACTTTCTGCCAAGCATGATGCTGCTGATGGTCGCGTGGGCTTACATTCTGGATCGCTCTCAGGTAGCCATGCAGATCATTGCTTCAACTATCGCTATCGCTGTGGTCGCGCTGTATGTCTATGGCGCTCCCTCTGCCCGCCCTGACTACAGGACAATGATCAGCGAGTCGTGTGATGGAGCAAGCTCCCTCTACTCCACAAGTATTAATGGCGCTTTCATCCTGCTTCAGAATGATTCTCGCCCTGTCCTCACGTGGGTGGGCGCACTGGATAACGGGCGCACAGTCGAACAATCCAACCTGGTCAACTTCAATATCGCTACAGGCAGCATAAGCGACCTCTCAGGGACGGTGTGCGTCATGCAGATTGACGTACCACTCTCTCACCAGAGCGAGCGCTCATACGTTGATCTGCTGCTGCTGACAACTCCTCATTCAACCAGGCACTATCATCTCGCAACCTGGAACGATATTTATTTCCATCTGCTGGAGGCGTAATGATCAATTCTCTTGTAGACCTCAATAGTGAAGCGCCCGCGCCATTAGAGCTATTCGAGAAAGAGGTCATTCACGAGGATAACCAGCTCCTGGTAGCCAATCGCCTGGAAGTATTCAAGCCGGTCCTGCCGCGCAAGGAACGCGGGCGGCTCAGGAAACGGGCTAAGCAGCTCCATAAGCAGCTCAATAAGGCGGGCTATAACACCCTCTGCCAGACGCGGCACGATCTGTACACCCGCTATCTTGAGGTGAAGTCCAACTTTGCCGATCTGCGCGATCAGTTCCAGCTTGCAAAAGCCCTGCCAGAGCCAGATACCGCGCTGCTGAAAGCCATGAGGATTGAGTTGGTAAGGCTTGCGGGGCAGGGCAGGGCGCTTGCAGCTAAAGGGCGCTCTATCAATGACCAGATAGCGGCACTCCAACCGCTGTATGACGAATACAGGCAGGCGGCGGGGCGGCTAGAGGCGCACGATACTGCTAAGGCTGAGCTTAAAGAGCAGAAGCGCGAAGAAAAGCAGTATGTCAAAGAGTCGAAGATCATGCAGTCGTTAATCGAAGACGCTCTCAGGCGCACGCCCGGCTGCCATCATCTCTGGTACGACTCTCGCAATCGCCGCCATGCTGACATTCCGATCCTGAGCCGCGCCGGGTTCAATGGCGACTCGCATTGGTTCCTTTTGGAAGCATCAGAGAAAACCGCGTTCGGTTGGCACACGCTGCTGCCCTACGGCGTCTCAGTGGACACGCTCACCAGTGAGCGGACTCTACAAAATCTGAGCGTGGCGGTGAACAGGCAGATTGAGGTACGGCGATCCTCAACCGGCTCACAGATTTATTTCCTGGTCAACCGTCTGGATAGCCCCGATGGACTGCCGCGCAAAGTTCTGTTCAGGCGAATGTTTGACTTCTACCCACTGTCCAAGCATCAGCTCATGCCGTGGCCGGCGGGCGTCATGGCAGGGCGTCGCATTGAATGGAAAACCTTTGGGGAAATTCCACACGTCCTGATCGCCGGATCGAGTCAGTCAGGAAAGAGCAATGAGATCAACTGTATCATCGCCACACTGGTGATGATGAACAGCCCGGCAGAGTGCCGCCTCATTCTGATAGATAACAAAGGCGGCGTTGAGTTCACGCACTGGCGCGAGCTGCCACACCTGCTCACTCCAATGGTCAAGATAGTTGATAACGTCCTGCCAGCGCTGCAACTGGCAGAGAAGATGATGCACAGGCGGCTTGCCATGTTGGAAGCGGTTAAGGCGAAAGACATCACTGCCTACAATAAGCGGGTCGCAACTTCAGAGCAGTGGGCGCGGGTGGTAGTGGTCATAGACGAGCTGGCGACGATCCTTGATCAAGGACCCCTGACCAAAGAGATTCACGCCAGCATGAAGGTGCTCACAGCGATGGGGCGTGCCTGTGGTATCCATATGGTGATGTGTACTCAATATTCAGGCGTTGACGTGCTGCCCGGTCCAATCAAAGCAAATCTTGCTGCCCGCATGTCCGGCGCGATGCCTGATGGCAGCGCCAGCATGACGGTGCTCGGAACCCACGAGGCGAAAGAGCTACAGCGCATTCCCGGTCGCATGTTAATCGCCGTAGGCGCTGACAGTAAAGAAATACAGACCGCCTACATTAGCGACTTTGATATTGAGCAGGCGGTTATCAAGGCGAAAGAATATGGACCCGCCCCAGACGTGCCAGAGCTACAGGGGGATGAGTTAGATACTGAGGGCTTTATACCGGTCAAGGTGTTTGGCGTCAAAGACGTTTTAGATCTGGCGTTGGATGAGCTTAATGGGCAATTGTCGGCTCAGAAGATGCACAAGCTCCTGGACATAGATAGCCCCGGCGAAAAAGCCCTTAAGCGCTTTGTCAAACGCATTCAGGATACCGCGCCCATAGAGCACAACGGGCAGATTTATGGCATTAAGAAGCTAAAGCGAGCGTATTATCTCACCCCACAATCAGCCCATACAGACAATCAGCCCACACACACAGAGGGACCGAATGAAGACCCATTAGAGCCTGATAGCGAAAAGGAGCAGGTCTATGCGTAGCTTTGCGATCTCGTTAGTTGCGGTCGGGTTGGTGTTTCTGGCGTTCCTCATCTCTGTATCGGCGCGGTCGCCAGCGTTCATGCTTGTTTGGCTCTGCCTCAGCCCTGTGGCGTACATTGCGCTTGGCTATACACTGCACACGGCGCGGCTCAGCAGGCGGCGGCAGGTATCAGAATGATGGGCGCGACTCATGCCGTGATCGGCGTCACTGTGGGCGTCATCTATGGCATCCAGCTTGGCGGCGATATTCAGCAGGTAGCCTTTATCGGCGGCATTGCTGCTATCGCCGCGCTGCTGCCTGACATTGAT
Organism: Aggregatilineales bacterium; assembly: GCA_030834905.1. Taxonomy (GTDB): domain Bacteria; phylum Chloroflexota; class Anaerolineae; order Aggregatilineales; family Phototrophicaceae; genus Flexifilum. The sequence continues at coordinate 55,249 of JAUQWZ010000057.1, forward strand.
CACCCGCGTGGCACACTGCGCCAGCATTTTGGGCTGCTGGGGGATGCAAGTCTTTTCTGGCTCAGGCACAGGGGATTCACCCACACAGTAATCGCCTGGTGCGCGGTGAGCGCGGTCGCGCTGTACTTCCTGCCAGTGGAGCACGCTTTCGCTGTGATGATGGGGTATGGCTCACACCTGCTGGCAGACAGTATCACCCATTCAGGCACGCCGCTACTGTGGCCACTTGTGCAGCACAACTACCGGCTGCCATTTCTGCACATCTCAACGGGCGGGTTTTGGGAGTTCGTGATCAATCTGATCTGCGTTGGGGCAGTCAGTTATGTGGCGTTTGGTTTGGGCAAATAAGGAGTCATAAAATGCAATCCAGGCTGATGTTTGTTCTCGGATTAATCACGGGCGTGGCGCTGCTATCGGCGGGGCTGCTCGCACAGCAGCCGGTGATAGCGCAAGAGAGCATAGGCATTATCAGTGATGATGGCTTAGCGATACAGCTTCCAATCGAGCAAGCCGGGTCACTGGTAAATCGGTCACTTGGCGATCTCATTCTCATTGCCCGGCGGGATCTTGACCGGGACACGACGCGAACGGCAACGCTGTGGTTCCGAGACGGAACCTTTGAGGTCTTAGGCAACCTAAGCGAGATCGGCGCGGATTTCGTCTGCACGCTAACGGTTAGCGCCCCGCCGGTTGCCGTGTCCGAGAACGCGCCGCCGCTGCAAACAGAGAAATGTGTGCCGGTGTCCGAGATTACCGCCGTGACCTTTGACCGCCGCATCGGACGTGACAATTAGAGTCACCCTGATTTTTCATCGGTTATCTTGCTGTAAAGTGGGTGTGACAAATAGGGACTTCCCATGATTGCCGTTTACATCCGAGTGTCCACAGATGAGCAGAATCCCGAAAGCCAGCGAGCAGAGATTCAGGCATGGTTGGAGCGCAACCATATCCCTGAGTCTGAGGTTCGCTGGTTTGTCGATAAGTGGACTGGCAAGACTGCCATGCGTCCTGAGTTTCAGCAGCTATTGAAGGGCATCAGCCGGGGCGTGTTTGATACCGTCATCTGCTGGAAGCTGGACCGGCTGAGCCGAAACTTTCTTGATGGCATACGGCTGATCGGGGACTGGACAGAGCGCGGCATTCGGATTGTATCGGTCACCCAGGCGATTGACCTGAACGGCATGACCGGGCGGCTGGTCGCTGCTGTGCTTTTTGCCGTTGCCGAAATGGAGCTTGCTCACCTGAAAGAACGACAGGCAGCGGGGATTAAGGTTGCTCAATCTCACGGCAAATATAAGGGGCGTAAGCCCGGCTCTAAGAAGGGCAGCCCACAGCGAGCGCGGGAGCTGCACAGCAAAGGGCTGACCCATGAGGAGATCGCCCAGGCAATGGGGATTACCAGGCGCACTGTCATCCGCTATCTACAGGGCGCATAGTGGCAACGTTGCCACTATGACCGGCGGCGCACGTAGCGATGGCGCTGTGCTAATCGCTGGTCATAGCCCGAATCCCGTTCCGGCTCAGGCGGGCGCGGCTTGATCTCATCCCACTGAGGCGCAACCGGCGCTAGATTTAATCTCCGGGTGTTTCCAAACGATTCTGCATTCAGGTTGGACGTGGGCGGGGCGCTCGGACGTGAGGCTGCCCGCCGACGCGCTGCTATGCGCTCCAGCAGCAGCGCAGTGTTTCGTGTGTTGGCTTCAATCGAGATCATCAGGTTAATGAGCAGCCCCACAGCAAAGAGGCTGATGCTGGAAATGACACCGGCGACCAGCTCTCGCATGGCGACCAGCGTTGAAACCCCGCGCCAGCTTTCATCTAAATTCAGCACATCAATAAGCTGCTCAGCATTCAGGTCTATCACGAGAAAGATATAAATCGTGAAGCTGAATACCACTACAGCCAGCAGCATAAAGACCAAACTCACAACCCGAAGTAGTAGAAAGCGCCCCATGTTATCTGCCTTGTCTACGCTTTAACTTTATCCTATTACTGAGTGTCACATGGCACAATGAATAGATGGCTTTGTGCGCCAATTCAATTGGTCTTCACAAAGCGATTCTCGAGCATGGTTAGGTAGTCAAGTGCAAGTGATCTGGCATCTGAGGGCAGGCGGTCTATGATGTCGGCAGCTCTACGGGCTTCATTGCTTCTATCAGAGTCTGTAATTACAAAGCCAAGCGCCACCATCATCTCGTTAACATCCACCTCAAGCGATGAGGCTAAGGCAACCCTGAAAGCTGGGTCTTCAATGGGGGGATTATTTCTCTCAGTTTCCCAGTGTCCTACGCTTGCTTTCGTTGTGCCTAGTCCTCTAAGCGTTAATCTCATAGCCAAATCAGCCTGACTAATCCGTAGCTCTTGTCGTCGAGCTTTTAGGAATTCGCTGATCTTCATTTTGTATCCCTAACAATATACAAATGTTAGCAGCGAATGGTGAATAATTGGGACACAAGTTGTTGACAGAACAGGATACAAATTGTAGACTTTGCTTATGTAAGGGATAAAGGATAGCAGATGGTTGATTTTGCAAAAATCAAGCGAGGGCAGAGCAGCAGCAGTGTGCATTTGCGATTGCCTTTGTCGATGAGGCATGCAGCAAAAGAGATCGCCCGTAAGAATAGCACCGACGATCTCAAACTCACTGAAGCTGATGTGTATCGGACAATCCTGTCTCTTTTTTTCGAGGCGATGGCTACAAAACGTAGCTTGAATGAGATAGTAGATGTATTCGATAAGGGGGGTGATGAACAGGCAGGGAGCTAACGGTTATCCGGTTGAGTGAGTTTATCAGAGAGGAAAAGGAACATGGACGTTTACATTCAGGAACAGCCAGTAGAGAACATGGAACCAGAGCAGCTTGAGGAAATGCTGTGCCAACTGGTTGAAAGCTATATATGGATTGAAGCTCATTTGGCGAACATAGAGCACCGCCCAGAACTGCCGCGCTCACCCGACGGCCCAATGACCGTGACGCAATACATTGATTGGCAGCAGCGGTATGTCAGCGCTCGCGATGAGATAGCCCAAATGAACAAAAGAACACTTCAATTGAATGATGAGCGCGAAGAAGTTGAAACTGCAATCGGGCGACTGATTAAAGGCGTTCATCTACTAGTGCCAGCATTCGGCGCACACTATGACGTGTGGGCAGGACTTTCCCCACAGCGCCCCAGCGGCGTGAATGTGCAAGTCAAAAACATTCAGCCGCTGCATGGGACTGAGGCAGAAAAGGAAGCCAAGCAGCTATGACCCAAGAGGAAATGCTAGAGAGGGCGAGGCTGGTGAGCAAGCTGGGTTGGGAAGCGTCCTATCAGGCGCACAAGCGCTGCCTTGCCGATTGGACATTTGACCAGCTTGCAAGCCACTACGGATTTCTATGCAGTCGCCTGCCGCCATGCCCGCCCGATCTTCAGCCATTGCAGGGACCAGACTCCCCGCCTTTCCGCATTGACGACGATTACATCAAGTGGGTGCGGATGTACGAAGCTGAAGTTAGGGCAATAGAGATCGAACTTCGCCGCCGTTGGCACAACTAATCGTAGTTATCAGAGAGGAAAAGTTTCATGTCAGAACACGACCGTGAAAAGCTGGACATTGCAAAGTGGGCGGGGGGGCTGCTCGATGGTGGTTGTCTCATTCTGGACACCGAGACAACCGGGCTGCACGATGGTGAGATCGTGCAGGTCGCCGTTATCGACAGTGACGGTGATGTGCTGTTTGATCAACTCGTCAAGCCAGTGAACCCGATTCCACCCGGCGCAACCGCCATTCATGGCATTACCGATGCCGATGTAGTCAACGCCAAGACGTGGGCTGATCTAGTTCCCTCATTGATGAGCCTGCTGCGTGACTGCGATCTGGTCGTCTACAACGCGACCTACGATCGCAAGATGATGCACCAGTCGGCTGAAAAAGCAGGGCTACCCAAAGTGAAGTGGAATGCAGTGTGCAACTGGCACTGCGCGATGGAGCAGTACGCGGCATTTCACGGGGACTGGAATGATTGGCATGGCAGCTATCGCTGGCAGAAGCTGACCGCTGCCTGTGACCAGATGTGCATTCCTGAGCCAGATGCGCCCGCGCACAGCGCGTTAGGGGATTGTCTGCGCACATTGGAACTGCTCAAGAAAATGGCGGCGTGGCAGCCCACGCCGGAAGCCTAGCACCCACAACCGAACCGATCAGACAGTCACTATCGCAGAGGTTCTCATGATCAAAACAACGTATCGAGCATTCATCGTCAAGTGGCACATCGAGCCACAGGGAGAGGCGGGGCTTCTCAGCGGGGTTGAAACCTGTACCGGTTACTGCGCTGAGGACGCTATCGAGCACGCCCGGATGAAAGTTGTCTGGGAACACTTCATCAATCAGCCAGCGCCACACATCGTGGTGACTGAAGTCATTGAGGCAGGGAGATGAGACAGACCTCGAAGTACACGACGGCACTTGCGTACGCTCGCAAGATCGGCGTGAAAACCGCGCGTGACATCAGCCATCAGGCGCTGTATGACACGCTCGAAGGGGCAGGGCATTCGTGGGACGCTGCTGCAAAGCAGTGGACAGACACGCCCGCCGTGACGAGCGTCTTTGGCTCAGATGATATTCCAACCGGCACGGTCAAGATCCGCATCATGGCACATCCCGACATGATCGAGATAGTCACCAAGCGAGCAACCGAATACTTGCAGGATGCTGATTGGGAAGTCATCGAACAATCTTCACCCTATCCGAACCGGCGCGGCATTGGCGTCCGGGTATATCTCACATTTAAGGTGGACTAATGAGACACATCATTACTGTAGCGACCGAAGGCGACGCAGACATGGTTACTGTGTTCGCCCACCTGGATGAGCGCGGCTGCACTGCACGCGTCGCACTCTATTTCAAGAAAGATGGAGAGACGTTCGCAGCGGAGAGCATCGGCTCAGACGACGCACCTGAGATCGCAGAAATCAACGTTGATGGCGCGTGGGATCTTGACGCGCTCTCTATGCTGCTGGATGAGTACGACACGGAGATTGAGGCTGAAAGCGGCGCTCTCAGCCTCGGTCTAGCTATCTGACAACGAGGACTATTCCCGTGGGTGAGTCTGCCACGAACAGGCTTGCCCACATATTGCAATGGAGCATGTCATGAAAAGAGTATATGTATTCGTGTTATCGAGTCAAGGGACGGCGCTATGAACACGTCCCCATCTCAACTGACACGATCATTCATTCGCCGGGCGCTCACCAGTGATACATTGGATGAGCCAGAGATGAACAAATTCAATGGCGACGGCGAACTGATCGCCAGCCTGTACCTCGCACATCAGACCGGCGGCGTTGAAGCTGCCCGGGATGCCTGGGAGCGTATTAAGCGCTTACGCCCCGATCTTGTCCGACTGGAGCCGCGGCAGAAGCTAATCCCCGCCGACGAGCTGAAGTATCTGCAAAAGCCTGAGTACATGATTGAAGGTTATCCCTTCTATGCACACGGCTTCAACGTCCTGGTGGGTCCCAGCGGCGGCGGTAAGTCATTCGTCGCGCTGGACTTTTGCGGGCGGCTGATCAAACAGGAGCAGTCGGTAGTCTACATCGCCGGTGAAGGTCTGCATGGCTATGCCTCCCGCTGGGAGGTGTTGAAGGCGCATCTGGATATTCCAGACTCGGAATACTTCAACTTCTACTGTGAGCCAGTGCAGATCATTGATGAAGATAGCCGCGGGGAATTCTTTGCTCAGATTGATGAGCAGGGAGCACGCCCGGCGCTGGTGGTCATTGATACGCTGGCACGCTGCGCCATTGGACTGGAAGAAAATAGCAATAAAGAGATGGGGCAGTTTGTGGGCGCAATTGACGCCATACGGCTGCAATATGACTGTGGCGTGCTGGTCGTCCATCACACCGGCAAAGACGGCTCTGTGCGCGGCGCTAGCGCTCTCATTGCAGCCTGTGACAGCGCGGTGATGCTGCACAAGGCTGAGGGGCTGATCAAGCTCTCCAATAAGTTTGATGACGGCGGCAAGAACAAACACGACGCCGAATCAGAGCCAACGTTTATCCAGCTTGTGCCAATGACTGTTGGTGAATTCGCATCAGCAGTTGTACGCCCGGCAGAGCAGGTCATTCGCTCACCCCGCGAGTCGGGGTATCTCACAGTCAATCAACGCGCCATTCTGGAAGCGCTGGAAGCATTCGATAAGCCGATCCCGATCAAGTCTGTTGTGGAGTCCTCAAAGGTTAGTCGGGCTACCGCACATCGTGTGCTGAAAGACCTTGCAGAGAGTGGCTACATCACCTGGGATAAGAAGCTGAGCACCTATGAGATTACTGATGATGGAAGGTCAGCTTTTTATGAAGGTTAGTGAGTCTCAGAGTCTCATGAGATTCTGCCACTACGCGCGCGCGCGCGTGTACACCGTTGAGTCTCATGAGATTCTGAGACAGTTTGGGTTATGAGGGTTCACACAGGTTCGTAAAGGACTTGAGATCTGGCAAAAAGAGTGTCTCAAATTGCCAGAGTCTCACGATGATGAGAAATGAGACTCACATGGACACGCAAAACATCGATTTACTCGCGCTGGTCGAGCGCGATACACATCTCAAAAATGTTGCAGGAACTGACGGCGGTGAATGGGCGGGTCCCTGCCCGTTCTGCGGCGGCAAGGATCGCTTTCGCCTGTGGGCGAATGCTGATAAGCCGCACTGCTGGTGCCGGGGCTGTGGCTTTCACGGCGATGCTGTGAGCTACATCATGCGGCGCGACGGACTGGATTTCAAAGCGGCGGCTGATCAGCTTGGCATTGAACTGACTCAGCAGAAGAAACAGCAGCGCCGCCCGCCGGTCCCACAGCCGCCGGTGAATACGTCTGATCTAAAAGACGCGCCCTGTTTTGCCCCCGAGTGGCAGCGTGGCGCAGATCGGTTCGTCGGAGACTGCACGCTCAGATTACAGGATGAATGGGATCGCCTGAGCGCTGGCGCATATCTTGAGGCGCGGGGCATTACCCGTGAGGCTGCTGGCGCTGCTGAGCTAGGCGTGAATGCTCACAGCCACAATGCCGAATGGGGCAAGCTCAAGGTGTGGCTGCCCCGGGGGATCGTTATTCCGTGGCAGATCCCGCACACCTACTGGAACATCCGAATCCGCAGACCTAACGCGGATCTTCAGGACGGCGATAACAAATACATGCCGCCCGCCGGTGTGAGTAACGGGCTGTACAACGCTCATTTCATCACCCCGCGCAAGACGGTGGTAATGGTTGAAGGTGAGCTAGACGCCATTCTCATCAACTGGCACGTTCATCGTGCCGGAATCGAAAATCTGTGGGCAGTTGCGACCGGCGGCACAACCGGCGGGCGGCTGCTGAGGTGGGTCACGCTGGTATCGCTGGCGCGGCGCGTGCTGCTGGCGTTCGATGCTGATGAAAACGGCGCGGGGGATGATGCCGCCGCCTGGTGGATGAAAGCGGTTGGCAGCAAAGCACAGCGCCTGATCCCGACCCATCACGATCCTACTGATATGTGGAAAGCTGGTGAGAGCATCGTTGACTGGATTCGGGGGGCGCTCGCTCCACAGCCCGCGGCGGTCAAGGTCCCGGCTGCACATTCACAGCGAGCCATGTTCGCCATGAAGGTGAACAGCTATCAGGGGGGAATGTGATGGGTACAGAAGTTAGACTCGATCTGATAGAGAGCAATGACGAGCTGCAAGCGCGGTACTACAAGCTCAACGGCGCTGTCGTCTATGACTATGAAGAACAAATGAAGGCGGGTGATAAGTTCCCGCCGGTTGTCCTCTTCCACGATGGCGAGCGCTACTGGCTGGCTGACGGCTTTCACCGCGTGGCAGCCGCCCGGCAGATGGACGCAAAGTACATTGACGCTGAAGTGCATCAGGGCACACAGCGCGACGCCATGCTCTACGCCAATGGACCGGCGAACCGTGAGCACGGGCTGCAACTGACTCGGGATGATAAGCGCAACCGCGTAGACCGAATGCTCCAAGATGATGAATGGTCACAGTGGAGCGACCGCAAGATCGGCAAACACTGCGGTGTTAGCCACACGTTCGTCGCCATGAGGCGAGATCGCTTAGCACCAAGTGGCAACGTTGCCACACCTGAACGGCACTGGGGGCTACTGAACGGCATGGCGTTCTGGAAGATGGTTGAGAAGCTAGAACTCGATAAGGCGACCATCATCAGCCAGCTACAGCAGGGCGCGAATGTACTCACTGACCTGAGCATGACGAAAGATGAAGCGTGGCAGAAGCTCACCGAGCAGGGGATACGGCAGGCATCGACTCGCTGCCCGGTTGATTCTACAGTTTTTCACCTTGCTACGAGGCGCGTTGCCAGAGTGACAGGTTACAACGTTAGCAATATGGGGCTGGCGCTAAAGGTCTTTGACCTGAAGCAAGAGGTTGATGAAGTGTGGCTAGCCGACGGGATCGCCACGGCAACACAGTATGAGATCGATTCCTACCTCAAGCCAGCGGCTGTTGAAACGGAGCGCCCACTCTCTGTTGTTGATGTAGTGATCACCCGGTCTGGTCATATTGGATTTGTAAAACACATCAACGGGGCATTCAACATCGTTACTACCGTGAACGGTGAACAGCCCCACTACAGGCAGGATCTCACCCTCATTGACCTAACAGACGGCGCGCTGCCAAAGACACTGACAGAGCAGCAGCGCACAGAGTTTCACATCCTGTCAGCAAAGCAACTGGCTGAGTGGAATGAAAGAGATGCCGATATCCAACCGGAGCCAGAGCCTAACCCGTTCCAGGTAGGGGATCGTGTCCAATGGAAGGATGGCAGAGGCAACGGCACGATCCGCTATCTCAAAGGGGAGAAGTGCGGCGTCAACTTGGACACCTCGCACACCACGCATTACTACCATTGGCAAGAACTGGAATACGAGGTTGTGGCTGAGCAGCCTGCTGAGAATGATTCTGACCGGCTCCAGTGGGGTGATGGTCAGATCATGACTGAGGATGAGCAGGCTGAATATGAAAAGGCAGCCGGTTGGCAGCAGCTATCGAATTACGAGGCTGAGCATGTCGTTGAGGTTCTTCCTGCACTAAAGAGGCTGCTCGATTACAGCGAAGGAACTATTGATCTATACCAAGCCATTCGGAGTGACATTCGCCAACTCGCATACTTCATTGCCGGGATCGAAGCCGTTGTAGATTGTGAAGAGAAGCAGGCAGCAGCCAGTTGAAACAATCGCGCCGCCTGGCTGTTGATAGGGCAGGGCGGCGCGTTGTGAGTGTCCGTAAACACCCAAGAGGAGTATAGCACGTGGCAGCAATTGATTTAAGAAATGCGCAGAGATCAGAGACAGGGGAGTTGATAGGGCAGGGGAGAGAGTTCAGAACGTCTCGGAACCAATTTGGTACTGAAACGTCACACCCACTCCCCTCATTCCCGGAGCACATTCAGAAGCGAATTTACGATGTGGTGTGCAATGCCGATGGGTGGGTCAGCCGCGCCGATATCGCAAAAGCGCTTGGTCTGAAAAAGACACCCTATCTAGTCGGGCATCTTGAGGCGTTGGTTGGAGCCGGTTATTTGCATCGCGATCAGGTCGTGCGACCTAGCGGTATGGTGATGTATTTCTACGAGGTGAAACGATGAGCACAAAACAACAAAGGCTACAAACCGTCATTAACGAAGTTCTCGCAGAACGGGACAGCCAAGATCGAAAGTGGGGTGAGCAAAATCATGATGATTATCGTTGGCTCACCATTTTGACTGAGGAGATAGGCGAACTGGCGCAAGCTGCACTCCATGATGAGTTTGGAGGCAAACATGCTGGAACGCTGGAATCTGAACTGATACAGGCGGCGGCTGTATGTGTCGCTTGGCTTGAGTGTATCGAACGCCGAACCAACCCTTAGCAGACATACGAGGTGAAATGACAATGAGTATCAAAGAATTTGAAGCCATGCAGCGCAGGATGCTCACAGAAGGGTTCCGGCGGTACATCAATCCTCTCGATGCAGAGGTGGTAAGTGATCACGGATGTGTCTACTGCGAAGGTGGCAACGTCTATGCAACCGGGCTTATAAGAGGCAAAACATATTACGCCTATGCGGTCTGTCGCGATTGCGACATTGTAGAAGAATTCTGAATCAGACTCTAACCGGGCGGGAAGTTCCCGCCCGGCTCTCCCACAAGGACAACATCGTGAATACCATCATCGAACTGCTGCCCCGCTATGAGCGCTACTTGCGCCATGAGAGGCAGGCAGCACAGGCGACCATCCATGCGTATACAAGCGATCTGCGCGTGCTGAGCGAAGTCATACCCCAGCCGGTCGAGCAGGTTGAGCTTAATGATTTTCGCAGACACGTCATGAACCTCTCCGAGCTAGGCAGGAAAGCCGCCACGATTGAGCGCAAGATCGCCGGATACCGCACGTTCTGGCACTGGCTGATTCTGGAAAAGATCGTGACTGTGAACGTGCCAGATGGCATCAGCATCAAAAAGCGCCCGCGCCCGATCCCGCGCTGGCTCTCTGAGGACGACCTACGGACGTTCGTCAACACGCCTGAGCCAAAGCTCCGTAATGCCACGGCATGGAAGCTGCTCGGCTGGCTCGGACTGCGCAGGTCCGAAATCCTGAATATGAAAGTCCGTGACCTGATGCTCAGTGACCGGGCGGTGCTCATCCGAAACGGCAAAGGGAATAAGGATCGGCTGCTGGTCTTGCCTGAACAAGTGATAGATGACCTGTATTGTTTAACGGCAGGGCAGGGGGATGATGAGCTTATTTTCAAAGGGGACTTTGGCGGGGCATGGAGCGTCAGATCATTCAAGCACAACTTTGACAAGCATCTGGCAAGATGTGGCTTAGAGGGCAAGCATATTACCCCGCACACCTTGCGCCACACGTTCGCTACTCATCTGGTGAGGCGCGGCGTGTCCATCGTTGATGTGAAGGCGCTGCTGGGGCATTCAGACATCAAGACGACGATCATCTATCTGCACAGCGACCAGGCGCAGTTGCGCCGGGCAATGGATAAGCATGTGCTGAATGATGAAAAATAAGAACTGCGTCCAAGTGAACCGGTAAGCCGCTTTCTGTACCCCGCCAGACGGCAGGGCGATGATCATCTCTCTAGCGGCTGAATTACTCCAGCCGTCATGCAGCCTACCCGGTGCGGAGCGGGTCACTCCACTGCACCTGCTTGGCCTTGCTCCCGGTGGGGTTTGCCTAGCCGCCGACATCGCTGCCGACGCTGGTGGTCTCTTACACCACCGTTTCACCCTCGCGGTGGCGGGACTGGCACGCCAGCCTCGCCGCCGCACTACACCTCTCTGTTGCACTGTGCCGTCGGGTCGCCCCGCCTGGCTGTTAGCCAGCACCGTACCCTGTGGAGAGCGGACTTTCCTCGACTCTTTCGAGCCGCGATCATCTGGTTTACTTGGACGCACGACTATTATAGAACATTTCAGCCTGCCTTAATAGACTCATTCTCCAGGCGGGCGGCGGGGGAGCGTGGGTTGTTTTGACCCTGTGCTGCCATTACAATGAGGTCGTTCGATGGGGGACAGAAGCGCTGTTCCCGTTTGGTTCGGCAAGGATTTATGGCAAGTATGACCAAGATGCCGACTGCGCCCGGCTGGGTGCAGCGGCTTGTAAACGGCTGGCAGTCGTTCTTTGTTCCGGGTGATATCAGTACGCTTTTCGTCGCGGTGGCGCTGCTGCTGATGCCTGCGCTGTCGCTGGGGGCGGCGGGCTGGTCGCTGAGCATGAACACGCTGGTGACGGTCACCGTCCTGAGCGTGCTGTTTGGCTTCGTGCTGGCGCGCAGTCAATATAACGAGCTGCTTGGCTTGATGCTGAGCGCCATCTACGGGGCATGTTTCGTGCTGCTGATCGCGGCATATAACCAGCCGGGCGGCTTGCGCGACGGCGTGTATGAGCTGTTTTCGCGGCTGATCATCTGGGCGAGGGATGCCGCGACCGGCGGTATCAACCAGGACGATCTGGTGCTGACGCTGCTGATCTCGGCGCTGTTCTGGTTTCTGGGCTACAACCTGTCGTGGCATCTGTTCCGGGTTGACCGCATCTGGCGGGCGGTGCTGCCGCCGGGACTGATTCTGATCACCAACAGCGTTTACTACACCGGCGCGGCGAATCTCGAAGGCTATCTGATTGTCTTCGTGTTTCTGGTGCTGCTGCTGGTGGTGCGCTCGAATCTCGACGCGCGCGAGTGGGACTGGTACATGAACGGCGTTCGCGTGCCGCGCAGGCTGCGCGCCCGCGTGTTCGCCGTCGGCGCGGCGCTGGCGCTGGTGGTGATGATCGGCGCGTGGCTGGTGCCGCAGAGCGATCTACAGGATCGACTCAACCGCTTTCAGGAATTCATGCAGTCTGAGCCGGTGATGAAGCTGAGCGAGCTTTACAACCGGCTGTTTTCGCCGCTCGAAACCGAAGGACCGACGACGGCAGACTATTACGGCGGCGATTCGCTCAATCTCGGCGGCGCGATTCGGCTGGGCGATCAGGTTGTCTTTCTGGCGTCAGCGCCGAACACCCGCCGCTATTACTGGCGGTCGCGGGTGTTTGACAACTACGATCTGGGACGCTGGTCATCGACGGCGGGCGTGCGGCTGACCGATCCCGAAGCGCCGCTGGACATTGTGCAGGATCCATTTTCAGGGGCGGAGCGCGCGCCGGTGCAGCAGCAGTTCACGATGGGCTTGAGCGCCTCGCGGCTGGTGTATACCGCGCCGCAGCCGTCGCGCGTTGATCTATCGACGCGCAGTGACCTGAGCTATGCGCCTGACCAGAGTATGATTATCTCGGTCATCCGCCCGATGCGGGTGCTGTACGAAGGCGATAGCTACACGGCAACCAGTCTGATGAGCAGCGCGACGGCGGATCATCTGCGGGGGGCGGGTACGGATTACCCGCAGTGGGTGCGCGATACCTATTCCTCCTATTTCCCATCGGTCACGCAGCGGACGATTGACCTGGCGCGGCAGATTGTATCGCAGGCGGGCGCGGTCACGCCCTATGACCAGGCGAAGGCGATTGAGACGTGGCTGCGGACGAATATCGAATACAACGAAATCATCCCCGAACCGCCGGTTGGCGTTGACCCGGTGGACTGGGTGCTGTTTGATTATCGCGAGGGGTACTGCAATTACTACGCCTCGGCGATGGTCGTCATGCTGCGCAGCCTGAATATTCCGGCGCGGATGGCGGCGGGTTTCGCCCAGGGCAACTGGAACGCTGAGGAGAACGCTTTTGTCGTGCGCGAGCGCGACGCGCATACCTGGGTCGAGGTCTATTTCCCCGGTTATGGCTGGATCGAATTTGAGCCGACATCGGCGCAGGCACCGCTGAATCGCGGAGACCAGATCGCCATCCCGCAGGGGCAGCCGCCCACCAGTACGCCGCTGCCGTCGCCAACTCCGACGGACACGCCAGAGCCTTCACCGACCCCGACACGTGCCGCCAACTCGGAGACTACGCCTGAGACTGAGAGCAATGTGCTGCCGCCTACGCTCACGTCGACTCCGTCGCCGACGCCGACTCCGGTGATCGTGCCGACAACGCCGCCACCGCTGCGCCCACAGCCGCGCGATCCGCTGTCGTTTCTGCTGCCTGCGATTGGCGTTGGGCTGGCGCTGCTGCTGCTGGTGGGCATGGCGCTGGGAATCATCGTTTTCATTTACTGGTACTGGGAATGGCGCGGGATGCGCGGACTCAGCCCGGTGGCGCGCGCCTATGCGCGGCTGGAGCGTTATATCCGGTTGATCGGCATCCGCGTTCTGCCCCAGCAGACGCCCGACGAGCGCCGCCAGCACATTGCGCGCGAGCTGCCGGTGGTCGAGCCGCCGGTGACGGCAATCACCAACCTCTACTCGGCTGAACGCTACGGACGACCCGCCGAAGTGGAGTCGTCACAGAAGGTCAGGGTAGCGGAAAAAGCGTGGTCAGACGCGCGCGGCAACATTTTGCAGCGCTACCTGCGGCGGATTTTCATGCCCTGGAAGCGGTAGGGCTAAGTTGAAAGTGGAAAGGCGCGATCTTTCAGCCTGCCGAACCCCGCACCGTCGGTGTGGAACGCATCAGTTCAAAGTTGAAAGTGGAAGGTCGCGATCTTTCAGCTTTGGGCTGTTAGGGTGAATGGAATCAAGAGGGGCGAGCCACCGGCTCGCCCCTACGATTTATGTGTGATACTCAGGCTTAGTTCTCGTTGATGACGCTGAAGATCATCGGTCGGCGCTTGGTTTCGTTGTACAGCATCCGGCTGAGCGATTCCTGCAGGCGTTCGCGGCGCTTGCCATTGCGCGCCTGCCGGGTGTTCAGCAGGACATCATGGACGGTGCGCTTGACGCCGTCGATCAGCTCGTCGGCATCGCGCAGATAAATGAACCCGCGCGAAATGATTTCCGGATCGCCTAACACTTCACCGGTATCGCTGTCCACATTGACGACCACCATCAGGAAGCCGTCGCGCGCCAGCACCTCGCGGTCGCGCATGACCGCGCGCCCCACGTCGCCGACGCCGCTGCCGTCCACAAAGACATAGCCGCCGGGCACGCGCTCGCCGACGCGCATCCCATGTTTGTCGATTTCGAGCACATGCCCGTTTTCGACTACGAAGATGTTCTTTTCGGGAATGCCTAACTGCATCCCCAGTTTCTTGTGCGCCCGCAGATGGCGAAGCTCGCCGTGAATGGGCAGGAAGAAGCGCGGATTCAGCAGGCTGATCAACAGCTTCATTTCTTCCTGCGAGCCGTGACCGGAGACGTGTACCGGTGCCAGCGGATCGTAGATTACATCCGCGCCGCGCTGAAACAGCTTGTTAATCGTCCGGCTGACGGTTTCCTCGTTGCCGGGGATGGTATGCGCCGAGACAACAATGGTATCGCCCGCCATGACGTCGAGACTGCGATGCTGTCCGGTCGCCAGTCGTCCGAGCACCGCCGAGGGTTCGCCCTGCGACCCGGTCGCCATGATCACCAGCTCGTGCGGAGGAATGCTGTTGATTTGACCAAGCTCCACCAGTCGCTCATCCGGTATATTCAGGATGCCGATCCGGCGGGCAGTCTTGACGTTTTCGGTCATGCTGTGCCCGGCAATTGCCAGCTTGCGGTTGTAACGCGCGGCGAAATCGGCAATCTGCTGGATACGCGAGAGATGTGAGGCGAAGGTAGCGACAATGATGCGGTCTTTCGCCTGGCGGAAGATGTCGTCGAATGCATCGTTGACGACGCTTTCCGACGGCGTCCAGCCGGGCTTCTCGGCGTTGGTACTGTCGCCCATGAACAGCAGCACGCCGCGCTTGGCAAACTCGCCGAGCTTGGCGTAATCGGGCTTCTTGCCGTCAATGGGCGTGTTGTCGAATTTGTAGTCGCCGCTGTGAACGATGATGCCAAACGGCGTGGTGATGCCAAAGCCGACACAGTCCGGGATACTGTGCGTCATGTGGAAGCTTTCGACCTTGAAGGGACCGACCTTGAGGGTATCGCCCGGCTTAAAGACGTTGATGGTGGTCGCGTCGGTCAAACGAGCGTCGCGCAGCTTGACTTCAAGCAGCGCCGCCGTCAGCGGCGTGGCATACAGCGGTATACCCCGCAGCGCATCGACCACATAAGCCGCCGCGCCGGTATGATCCTCGTGCCCGTGGGTGTAGAGGATACCGTGAATGGTCAGATCCTTGCGTTCGAGCAGGTAGCGGAAGTCAGGAATGATCAAATCGACACCGAGCATATCGTTCGCGGGGAACATCACGCCCGTGTCAATGATGATCGCATCATTCCCCCACTCGACCACGGTCATGTTCTTGCCGACTTCACCCAGACCGCCTAGTGGAATGATCCGTATTTTCTGTTTTGACATAGCCTGTTACCGGCGCAGCCTGTGCCGTGCCGTTTAAGTAGCATCGGATGTAGGTCGCTGCGCCGCCATTTTTCCTTTCTTTATGAATCAGACAGTTAAAAACCCAAAAAAGGCTTAGAAAGAACAGTATATTATGAAATTTATGAAATGATTATAGCACAGAATAATCTGCCCGTGACGGATCTAACATAACATTAACGCCAGTCCTCAAAGGCGAACATGGCATGGATGACCCGCATCTGTTCGTCTTCGGTCAAATCGTTGTATAACGGCAGCCGCACCAGACGGTCGCTGATGTCTTCGGTGACCGGGCAGTCGCCATCTTTGCCGCCCAGCGCCCGCCCCATATCCGAGAGGTGAAGCGGCAGATAGTGAAACACACTCAGGATGCCGTGTGATTTCAGGTGGTCGATAAATGCCCCGCGAACTTCCAGAGACGGCATCAGCAGGTAGAACATGTGATAGGGCTGCTGGCAGTATTCCGGCACGACTGGCAGGCGAACCTCGTGGCTGTCCGCCCACTGCCCCAGATGCTGCCAGTAGGTATTCCAGACGCGCCCGCGATTGCGCTGAATGACTTCACGCTGTTCAAGCTGGGCGTACAGGTATGCCGCCAGCACATCCGACGGCAGGTAGCTGGAGCCGATATCGACCCAGGTATATTTATCGACCATGCCCCGGAAGAAGCGGCTGCGGTTGGTGCCTTTTTCGCGGATGATTTCGGCGCGTTCGACCAGCGAAGGATCATTGATCAGCAGCGCGCCGCCTTCGCCGCAGGTGAAGTTTTTGGTTTCGTGGAAGCTCTGCGTTGCCAGCACACCAAACGTACCCAGTTGTTTGCCCTTGTAGCTGCCAAACAGTCCGTGGGCGTTGTCTTCAACGACTGCCAGATTGTGCTGCGCCGCGATGTCCATAATGGCATCCATCTCGCAGCCAACGCCGGCGTAATGAACCACGACGATGGCTTTGGTGTTCGGCGTGATCAGGTTTTCAAGCAGGCGTTCGTCAATGTTCAGCGTGTCGGGGCGAATATCGACGAAAACCGGAATTGCGCCGCGCAGAACGAAGGCATTGACCGTCGAGACGAAGGTGAACGACGGCACGATAACTTCGTCGCCGGGCGCTAAATCCAGCAGCAGCGCCGCCATTTCGAGCGCGTGGGTGCAGGAAGTCGTCAGCAGGACTTTAGGAACGCCAACGGCGGTTTCGAGCAGTTGGTGACACCGGCGGGTGTAGCTGGCATCGCCGGAAATCTTGCCTGATTTAACGGCATCAGCGATGTATTCAAGCTCGCTGCCAGCGATAGAAGGCTTGTTAAACGGGATCGTGATGTCCATGTCATAAACTCGTCAACCCGTGTTGGATGCTAGAACCAGCGATGATACCAGAGGTGAACGAACTTTGTCATGAATCCACGGCGTTGGTATACCCGCTGCGCCCGGACATTGCGCCCCTGAGTGACGACGGTGGTTTCACTGACACCCTGCTGCCTGAACCATTCCAGCGCCGAATCGATCAGCATGGTACCGAAACCTTTTCCCTGAGCAGCTGCGCTCACGCCCAGCAGCCCGATCTTTCCCTGATCGCCTTCGAGATGGCAGGTGATGTATCCCACTGGCAGCGTGCCGTCCACAGCGACCAGCACCTGATCGGCGAAGCCGTTGGCGCTGTTTTCCACCCAGGTTTCATACAGGCGGTCGCTTTGTTCGGGCGGGATGGAGTCGTCGGCATAAAAGCGGGAATCGCGGTGGCTGACGCGGGCGATAGCTTTCAGCGCTGGCAGATCGGAAGGCTGGTGCGGGCGAATATCGGCATGACGGACGGCGGGCTGTTCGGCTGGTTTTATTTTCAGGGTGAGGCGAATATCCATCAAGCGAAACTGGTGCTGTTCTGCCAGCCGCACCGTCTCCAGGTCACTGGCGATCACCAGCAGGTAGAGCAGATCGATCTGTTCGGCGGCGCACCACGCCAGCACCTGCTCAACGCTGCGCTCGTTCAGGGATTCGTGGCGGACGCGGGCGATTCGCCGCTGGAAGAAGTCCGAGTCCCAGGGCAGGAACTGGCAGAGATCAGTCATCGGTCGGTTCGGCGGTAGTCGAGCGCACGGTGTACACCGGGCGATCCATCATGCGAATGTGAATCCGCGCCAGATATTCGCCAATGATGCCGAGTGCGAACAACTGCGCCCCGGCAAAAATGGTGATGATCGAGGCGAGGAATGGAAAGCCTTCCACTGGCGTGCCCTGAATGAGATAACGTCCGATCACGTAGACCAGCACCAGTAAGCCAAACAGGGTGAACAAAAAGCCGGTCAGACTGGCGAACTGAAGCGGCAGCACGCTAAAGCCGGTGATCATGTTGATGGCGTGCCGCGCCAGCTTGCGGAAAGTGTAGTTCGAGGTGCCATGCCTGCGTTCTACGTGCGGCACCGTCACCGCCGCGAACCGGGTTGTCCCCCAGGTGAGCAGCACGTCAATGGTCACGTTCGGGCTGTGGTAGCTGGTGAAGGCATCTCGCAGCGGGGTTCGGAAGGCGCGAAAGGCGCTCACACTGCGGGCAATATCCACGCCCATGCTGCTTTGCAGGGCGATCTTGGTGATCTGTGAGGCGAGATCGCGCCAAAGTCCATGCTGTTCCTGTGCAGGCGAGCCGTAGACGACGTCGTAGCCTTCGTTCAGCTTATCCAGCAGCTTGTGAATTTCGGTTGGCGGATGCTGGAGGTCATCATCCATGGTGACGATCAGATTATACTGCGCGGCGCGGATGCCGCACAGCAGGGCGTTGTGCTGACCATAGTTGCGCATCAAGCCAATGCCGCGCAGCCAGGGATACTGGCGCGCAAGCTGCTGGATGACCAGCCAACTGTTATCCGGGCTGCCGTCATCCACCAGGATCGCCTCGTAATGCTGGGCGAGGGTCGGCAGAACCTGTGCCAGCTCGGCGGTCAGTTCGGGCAGATTTTCCGCGCCCCGATAAACCGGAATGACAATTGAAAGTGATTCCATAGCGTTATTCTTCAAGATAGCGCCTGCGCAGTGCCTGATGCACATCGTTGACGACCTGCTGCACCACGTCCGGGTTATGCGCGCCCGGCGTGCCGCCAGCTTCGACAAAGGTGTTTCGCAGAATACGCCCCCAGTTGCCGGTGCTGCGCAGTTTCGGATCGAGAATGTACTGCTGGATCGTCTGCGCCTCGTGACCGCTGGGCGGTTCCAGCATCCGGCACAGGCTGGTGTATACCTCGTCAATGTCGCGCGGGGTAATCTCGTTCACTTCGTCGAGGGCGCGGTGCAGGTAGCGGCGTTTCATCTCGTAGAATTCAGACAGCCGCATCTGCGTGCCAGCCGCCGTCGTCAGCACCATGTCGGTGCCTTCATGGTCAGAAAGATCGTGCTGCTGCTGGAAGGTTTCACGGTCCAGCGGTCCCAGAATTGCCCACAGGGTCGGGTCGCTGTACATCGGCGCTAGGTCGCAGCCATACTTGCGGAAATAGAGTTCGATCAGCGCGTGACTGAACTCAAAATCGATCAGGACTGCCGCCATGCGCGAGGCGCTGGCGTTGGTGGGCATTCCGGTGCTTTCAACCGTACACACCCGCTTTGACGTGGTCAGGTCGGAACGGACGCGCCCGACCGGATTGTGCATCACCGAAACCGCCTCGCCTAATCCATCTTCGTAAAGGTGAGCGCGCCCGACGGCATTGGCGCGTTCCAGCCGCAGCAGTTCGGCGTAATGGCTTAAGCCGCCGGGCTGAAGGTGCGGGCTGGTCGGCATGTTCAGGAAGCGCCCGGTGACGGTGGCGCGGCGCACAAATTCGCGGGTATCGAGCAGGTCGGGGTCGCAGGTGCCGTTGACGAACGGCGAACCTTTCAGCACCGCAGCGTTCGCCAGCGCCGTCGCGCTCTTGAGCATGGTATGGAACGTGAGCAGCCCAAGCGCTTCGGAACGTCCGGCAATGTCAATATGAATGTGGCATCCCTGGATGCGGAACATATTGACGTAATGACAAGCCAGCGGGTCGATATGGTAACGCGCCTGCGTTTCCGCCAGCCGCTGCGCATATTCGGGGAACAAGCCGTTCACCTCAAGCATCAGATCGACGGCGGTGGCGACCTTCGGATGATCCGTCATCCTGAAGTCAGACAGCGTGGGATAACTGGACATAATCGCGGTCGTCAAGCCGGTGTCATCGGCTGCCAGCATCAGGGCGGTCAGAATGCCGCTGAGGGCGCTGCGGGTTTTGGAATAGCCAACGCTGGGGGCGATATGGGCTTCCACCTGATACAGACAGGCTTCGCGATCCAGACGCGGGTAAATGCCGATACGCAGCGCGTGGGTGTAATAGGCTTGCATGTAATGCTGGACTTCGTCTTCCGTCGGCGAGCGTCCGTCAGAATGGACCAGCCCAAGCTCAATCTCCGCGCCAAGCACGCGCAGCCGCGTGCCAGAGTCCTCGGTTTCGTGGATGTTAGTGTGGTTGACACTAGGATTCAGGTTATAGGGAATAATGCTTTCCTGATAGGAATGCCCGCTGCGGTAACGGCTGCTGACGAGGCTGCCCAACACATGGGCGTGTCCGTTCTGGCTGGCGAGAAACACGTTAGCGTCCTGGTCGTTGGCTGCGTCGTAGTAAGCCGTGACCGGCACGCCGGTGGCGCTGGACAGTGTTTCGAGCGCGTGTTCGTGCGTGGCGTCCTGGCTAAGTCCTGCGAGCGCCTGGTTGAACTTGCGCTTCTGTCGTTCAATTTCCTGCCAGGGCAAGGCTTCGCTGAACGCGACTAAAGTTTCGTTTGAGGGCAGCGACATGATGTTTCTCTCCCGTGAGGGCAGGTATTGATGAAGGCACGGGTGTTGTGCGAGCCTAATTCTCTCTTATAGCGCATGTTCCGACAAGTTCGAATATGGAACGCAATTGGAAAAAATATGAAATCGCACTATTATTGAACCTGTTTCGCGCTTGTCCTCACGCATGGAGCAGCCGCCTCATGACTACGATCTGGTCCCTGCCACAAATTGAAATTACTGACCTTGCCACTGTGAAAGAGTCCCGCCCCACTGCCCTGGTCACGGGTGAGCGCTCATGGCAGGCGGTCAATACACTGCTCGAGCTGCCGGTGGTCGTGCAGGCTGAACCACAGCGCGCCGACCTGGATTATCTGGAAATGCTGGCGGCGAACCTGCCGCCGCAGGTGGAAGTCGTCTATGGCGTTGGCGGTGGTCTGGTGAGTGACGTTGCCAAATACCTGGGTTGGTCAAGGAAACTTCCGGTTATCGTGGTGCCAACCGCGCTGAGCCAGGATGGGTTTATGACGTCATTGGTCGCCTGCCGGACAGCCGGTTCGGTGCAGTACACGACCACCGGACCCGTCTCCAGGATGCTGGTGGACTGGGAAATTATTCGCGGCGCGCCTTCGTATGTGCGCGGCGCGGGAATCGCCGAGCTGCTGACGATTGTGACCGGCTTGCTCGACTGGCGTTATGCCGCCGAACGCAACAAAACGACGCCAGAAACGCGGTTTCAGCCCTGGGCGGCGGGATTGATGGCAGGGATTGCCCAGCAGGCTTTCAAGATTGCGGCAGGTGTTGGGCGCGGCAATGTCGAATCGCTGCGCAATCTGCTTGATCTGCTGTGTCTGGAGGTGCAGCTAACCAACCAGATCGGGCACAACCGCCCGCAGGAAGGCAGCGAGCAGTTCTTCGCCTATGCAATCGAGCAGCGGGCAGGACGCGGGCGACCTCTGCCATATGCGGATCGGGTGGGTCCTGGCATTCTGATCTCGGCGGCGCTGCACGGGCAGGATATTGAGCCGATCCGCGCTACCCTGCAATCCGCCGGTATCCGGTTGGGACAGCTTCGCCCGGATGACATTATCGACACTTTAAACGCGCTGCCTGAATACGTCGTCGCGCATGACCTTCCGTACAGCATCATCAACGAGATGGATCTGTCATCGGAACGGGTGCAGGAACTGCTGGCGACAACCGGACTTGACACTTCTGGAGCGCGTCCACTGTAATCAAAAGTTCATCGAGGAAAACGCCATGATACGCTTTGGTACAGATGGGTGGCGCGCGGTTATCGCCGATACCTTCACTTTCGAAAATCTCCGTCTGATTTCACAAGCCGTCGCCGACGCGGTCAACAAGCAGCACCGGGGCAGCGAGCCGCCGCAGATGGTGATCGGCTACGACACCCGTTTCCTGTCTGACCGTTTCGCCATGGAAGCGGCGCGGGTACTGGCGGGCAACGGCATCATTTCCTGGCTGACACGGACTGACGCGCCGACGCCAGCAATTTCCTACAACGTCAAAGAAAAAGGCGCTGACGCGGGTATCGTGATTACCGCCAGCCATAACCCGCCGCGCTATAACGGCTTCAAGCTGAAAGCGGCGTATGGCGGCAGCGCGACCGCTGAGGAATGCGCGCTGGTCGAGGATGAGCTTGCCCTGATGGCGCGGCAGGCACGCGGTCCCAACCTGATGGACTACCAGCAGGCAATCGACCTGAACCTGATTCGCCGGTTCGATCCATCATGGTCGTATTACGAGCATCTGGGCACGCTGGTGAATCTTGACCTCATTTCGGAAGGCGAGCTAAACGTTGTCGCCGACGCCATGTGGGGCGCGGGGCGTGGCGCGTTTACCAGCCTGCTGTCGCGGACGCGCTCGCGGGTGAGCGAAATTCGCGGCGCGCTCAATCCCGGCTTTGGCGGCATCCATCCCGAACCGATTACGCAGAATCTGACCGATCTGGCGGCAGCGGTGCAGCGCGAACATGCCGACGTGGGGCTGGCGACCGATGGCGACGCCGACCGGATC
Organism: Aggregatilineales bacterium; assembly: GCA_030834905.1. Classification (GTDB taxonomy): domain Bacteria; phylum Chloroflexota; class Anaerolineae; order Aggregatilineales; family Phototrophicaceae; genus Flexifilum. Next base: position 77,925 of record JAUQWZ010000057.1, read on the forward strand.
GGCGCGATAGACGCGAAGGGCAATTTTGTCGATCCGCATCACATTATGGCGCTGGCGCTGCGTCATCTGGTGGAGCAGCGCGGGCTGCGTGGTGAGGTGGTCAAGACGGTTTCGACGACGCTGATGATCGACAGTCTGGCGGCAAAACACGACCTTCAGGTTCATGAAACGCCGGTGGGCTTCAACTATATTGGCGACCTGATGATGCGGCGCGATATTCTGATCGGCGGCGAAGAAAGCGGCGGCATCAGCGTTCGCGGTCATATCCCGGAAGGGGATGGCATCCTGATGGGGCTGATGCTGCTGGAAGTGATCGCCCACGCGGGCGCGCCGCTGCACGAGATCATCGAGGAACTACAGGCGCAGCACGGACCGGCGCATTACGGGCGCATTGACGCGCAACTCGAATACCACCTGCCGAAGAAGCAGATGGTTAGCCTGCTGGTAGACCGCGCGCCCGCGACCATCAACGGCGAGACGGTGGCGCGGATCGACACCAAAGACGGCGTGAAATTCTACTTGGCAGACGGTAGCTGGCTGTTAATTCGCCCCAGCGGAACCGAGCCGGTGCTGCGGGTGTACGCTGAAGCGCGCAGCCCTGAGGCGATGAAGGCACTGCTGGAAACCGGGCAGGCGATGGGGCAGCAGGTGACGGCGTAGAGAGAAGTAAAAGAAGTAGAAGAAGTAAGAAAAGTCAAAGGAAAAGGAGAAGGAGCGCGGCACACCCGCCACGCTCCTTTATGATTCTGATCGGGGTTGACGGTGTCGCTACGACGATCCATTGCCGCGCGCGATGCGGTTGAGCAGATCGAACCAGAACGGCGCGCCCTGAGAAATGGCGATGACCGTGATTGCCCAGCCGACGAGTTTGCGAATCAGCAAACCAAACCAGTTGGGGTTATTCGCCGGACCGAAATTCCAGAGGTTGCGCAGGCTGCCACAGGCAGCACCGGAGTCAGCCGACTGGCAGCCGTCGGTCAGCGAGGTGAAATCCCAGCCAATCGGAAGGCGAAGCGCCAGCAGACTGTCCACCGTTTCCTGGACTTCCCGCGTAGACGGCGCGACAGTGTTGGCTGTGTCCGACGCTGCGGGCGGTGCCGACGGATCGGCGGTGGCTTCCGGCGCGGGGTTCTGGGCTTCCTCAAGCGCGGTCTGCGACTGGTCGATCTCCTGCTGAAGCTGCCCGCTTTCAAGCTGGACGCGGGCGGTTTCGACCAGAGTTGCCCGCAGCGCCGGGTCGTCCCACAGCGTTTGGGCGACGAACAGCGAATCGACGTTCAGCAATGTCGCCAGCAGGACGCCGATCAGCAGCGACATATACTGGATGTTTTTCTTGTACGTCTCGGAGAGCTGATCCATGCGGGCGTTGAACCAGAACTCGATTTTGTCCTGCGCTTCTTCAATCGAACGCGCGGAAGCCAGCAGCGTTTCCAGCGCCTTTTGCAGCACCGGATTTTGAATGTGGCGAATGCCGTCCAGCAGCGGGATAAGCTTGCTGCTTTCGTTGCTCAGGTTGAGTTCCTGGCGCATGTCGTCCGCCTGAGCCAGCGCGCCGAGCAGCGCCTGGCGGTCACCGGCGTCGCCCACGTTGCTGATGGCGCTGCGCAGTTCGGTCATGCCGATGCCTGAGCTTTGGAAGCGGCGGATCATCTCGCGGATCTGCGCCCGTTCCGCGCCTTCCAGCACCTGTTCGGTGACTTCCAGCAGCGGCGCGAACATATCACGTCCCGCGTTTGCCGAGAGGATATCCAGCAGCGCCTGCGAGAACATTTCCGGCGGAATCCACGATACCCGGCAGGGTTCGGTGGTCGAAGTAAGCTCTTCCGCCGATTGGGCGGAAATCACTTCTTCGGGCTGCACCTTCGGTTCAATCAGCCGGATCAGCGGATGCGCCATAAACTTCGCCTGAATGACCGGATCGGTGAGCAGATCGGCAATGCCGGTTTTCAGGTGCTTGGCGCGGGTGTTCAGCACGTTGGTGATGACCGTGTTGATCTGGGTGACGATGATGCTGAGAAGGCTGTAGATGAATATCATCCCGATGATGACTTCGATTATGGGGGAATTAAGCATCGCCCTCTCCTTGTGCGCAGAAAATCTCGTCTAGTGTAGCACGATTCCGGAACATGGGTGGTATAATCTCCCGTCTCTTAAACATCGCAACAACTGAGGAGAAATCATGGCTTATGACAACATTGTAGTCCCTTCTGGCGGTGAAAAAATCGCAATCGAAAACGGCAGGGTCAGCGTGCCGGACAACCCATACGTGTGTTTCATCGAAGGCGACGGCATTGGTCCCGATATCATGACCGCGAGCAAGCGGATGTGGGACGCGGCTGTTGAGAAGGCTTACGGCGGCAAGCGTAAGATTAGCTGGGTCGAGATTTACTGCGGCGAAAAAGCGGCTGGTGTTTACGACGGCAACTACATGCCTGAAGAAACGTTTGACGCGCTGCGCGAGTTCAAAGTCGGCATCAAGGGACCGCTGACCACGCCGGTGGGCGAGGGTTTCCGCAGCCTGAACGTGACGCTGCGCCAGGTGCTCGATCTGTATAGCTGCGTGCGTCCGGTGCGCTGGTACAAGGGCGTGCCCAGCCCGGTCAAGCACCCTGAGAATGTGGACGTGGTCATCTTCCGCGAGAACACCGAAGACGTATACACCGGCATCGAGTACGAAGCCGGGTCGCCCGAAAACGAGAAGCTGGCGCGTTTCCTGCGTGAAGAACTGGGCGCGGAATTTTTTGAAGGCGCGGGCATTGGCATCAAGCCGATCAGCGCCTTTGGCACGAAGCGGCTGGTGCGGGCGGCGATCCGCTACGCGATTGAGCGCAAGCGCGAGAGCGTGACTCTGGTACACAAAGGCAACATCCAGAAGTACACCGAAGGCGCTTTCATGAAGTGGGGCTACGAAGTCGCGGCGGAAGAATTCCCCAATGAGACGATATCCTGGAGCGAAGTCGAGGCGAATCACGGCGGCAAAGTGCCCGCCGGCAAGATATTGATTCAGGACGTGATCGCCGACATCAGCTTCCAGAAGATGCTGCTGCGCCCAAGCGAATTTGACGTGCTGGCGACGTCCAACCTGAACGGCGACTACCTGAGCGACGCGATTGCGGCGGAAGTTGGCGGCGTGGGCATCGCCCCCGGCGCGAACATTGGCGACGAAGTGGCGCTGTTTGAGGCGACACACGGCACCGCGCCCAAGTATTCCAATCTCGACAAGGTGAATCCCGGCTCGCTGCTGTTCAGCGGCGTGATGATGCTGGAATACATGGGCTGGGACGAAGCCGCCGCGCTGATCACCAAAGGCTACGAGCGCACGCTCGAACAGAAGGTGGTCACTTACGACTTCGCCCGTCAGATGGAAGGCGCGAAGGAAGTCAAGACCAGCGAGTTCGCCACCGCCGTCATCGGCAATATGGACTAGAGACGCGCCGAGTACAAAGTACTGAGTGCTGAGAAAGCTGGGGGTGGGAGCGGCGAAAAGCCTGCTCCCACTTTTTTTGCGTGGAAGATACGGGGATTGTGGAAGATATTGCACGCCTGATGCCAAACACATGCTGCTGCGTTCCTCTTATGCGTCACCTCCTGTCTATGCGTTCGACAATAGCACACAAGTTCTATTAGATGGTGACAATTTGGGCGGCATTTTGGACACAAAAAGAGGCGTAAAGAACGTAGAGAAAGTAATAGAAGTAGAAGAAGTAAGGAAAGGGGAGTAGGGACACGACATTGTCGTGTCCCTACATTCCTCGCGGTGAATGGTTAATCACCATTAACCGGTGGCAGGGACGATCAAATCGTATCCGGCTCATCCGCCGGGCGGCGCAGGATTTGCGCCAGCAGCAGCGCCCCAACCGCCAGCACGATCAGCAGGAAGCCCGCCGACAGCGCGGCGTTCAGGTCGCGTTCGAGAATGTTGTAGATCAGCAGCGGCATGGTCTGGGTGCGCCCCTGCAGGCTGCCCGCAAACAGAATCGTCGCGCCAAATTCGCCCAGCGCCCGCGCCCAACTGAGGACTAACCCGGCGGCGAGCGCGCGGCGGGCAAGCGGCAGCGTCACGCGGAAAAACAGCGCCAGACTGCCCGCGCCATCCACTCGCCCCGCGTCTTCGATCTCGCGCGAGACACCCTGAAAACCGACCTGGGCGGCGCGAATGTAAAACGGCGCCGACACAAACGTCTGCGCCAGAACGACCGCCGCCGTCGTGAACGGCAGGCTGATTCCAAACGTCGCCAGCAGCGGACCAAACAGACCGCGCCGCCCGAAGGTTGCCAGCAGCCCCAGCCCGGCGACGGCGGGGGGCAGCACAATCGGCAGCTCGACCACCAGCGAGAGGATTCGCTTAAAGCGGAAATTCCAGCGGGCGAGGATGTATGCCAGCGGCGTGCCGAACAGAATGGTCAGCAGCGCGGTGATGGCTGTCGTGACGACTGACAGCGTGAGCGCCTCTGCTACGCCCGACATGGTATCGGACGCTGACACGCCGCGAACGCCGATGACGAGAACCGGCACGCCGAGAAACAACAGCCCAACTGCCGCAATCAGTATGATGAACAATCTACCGCGCATAGCCCCTGTCAATCGACGCGAACGAAGCCCCAGCGCGCCAGCGTATTCTGACCGCCGCTGGAAAGCACGTAATCCACAAATGCCTGCGCCAGTTCAGGACTGGCGCTGTCACTGATCGGCGCAATCGGATAGGTGGCAAGGCTGTTGAGCGCGCGGGCAACGCGGATGGCGATCACCTGCTCGGCGGCTTCGGGGGTCACGTCAGACTGGTAGACGATTCCGGCGTCGGCTTCACCCAGAGCGACCTTCAGGAACACCTGGCGCACATTGTCTTCTTCAGAGACAAGATTATCGAGTACGGCGCTGCGGAAGATCTGCCCATAGGTGGGCAGGGAGGCTGCCCGCGCCAGCATGACATCGGTATAGGCGCGCACCGGCACTTCGGGCGCGGCGAGCACCAACCGGATGCCGGGGCTGGCAAGATCGCGCAGGGAGGTAATCCCCGCCGGGTTATCTGCCGGGGTGATGAGGACGAGCTGGTTGCGAACGAACGTCCGGGGCGCGGCTTCGATAACACCGGCATCCCGCACCACCTGCATCTGCCGGACGTTGGCGCTGGCGAACACATCGCCGGGCGCGCCTTCGCTTAACTGCGCCGCCAGCGTGGACGAGCCGCCGAAATTGAACAGGATTTCGACGCCGGGATTAGCGGCTTCAAAATCGACGGCGATCTCCTCAAACGCATCGGTGAGCGAAGCGGCGGCGAATACGGTCAGCGTGCCGCCCTCCTGCGCCACGGCAGTGCCGAGGACAGCGCCGCACAGGAGTGCTACCATCAGAAGTACCAGGCTTTGCTTCATAAATCTTCTCCATCGTGTGGGATCATCTCACAGCGATCTATCCAATTCAGGATAGCGTCCAGTTGTCCTACCTGAAGATCGAGTGACAAGTGACTGACGCCTAAGGGCGCGGTGTCGCGCTGGTGGATGCGCGCCGCCCGTTCCTGGCGACATGCCAGCTTCTGGCGGCGGATAATTTCGATTGTGGGCAGATTGAGCAGCCGGGCGATATACAGGCGGCTGAGAAACTCGACCCGGACGCTGCGGATGCTGGCAGAGGGCTGCGGTTCATGCAGCCAGCTATACAGCCGTTCACGCCCAATGGGGGCAATCGTGTAGACGACCCGGGCGGGCGCGTTGGCTGATGCCATTTCCTCTCCGGTGATGTAGCCCTGGGCGCTCAGGCGTTTGAGGACGGCGTAAAGCTGGCTGACGCTCAGCTTCCAGACGCAGCCAAGCTCTGCCGGATCGCGGAAGATTTCGAGCAGTTGGTAGCCATGCTGTGGACGAAACGCCAGCAGCCCCAGCAGGGTGTCATCAGGAATGAATGCCATGGGGCTATTCTATCATGGAATAGTGTCAAGACCAAAGATGTGGCGAGAGCCATTCCGAGCGCCTAAAATGGTGCATTGGTTTTTGTCTGACCGGGGGCTTGCAGTGACCCAACACACGATCATGATCGTTGACGACGACATTATGAACCGGGAACTCTTGCAGACCGTCTTTGAACGCTACGGCTACGCCTCGCTGCCCGCCGCCAATGGACCGCACGCGCTGCGATTGGCAGAGACTGAACAGCCTTCGCTCATCATCTGCGATGTGCGGATGGCGGGCATGGACGGTTACGAAGTCTGCGCCCAGCTTAAAGGTGGCGAGACGACACGTCACATCCCCGTCATCATGCTTTCCGCCTATGACAACGACAGCGAACGCCAGAAGGCGGCTGACGTTCAGGCAGATGATTTCATCCCGAAGCTTAATGGCTGGCAAAAGCTTATGGAACGAATCAAGCAGCTTCTCCCTGCCTGACGGTTTCCCAACGTTCTGCCTGCGCGCGCTGGCAATCGCCGGGCGTATCGGGTAAAACAGCCGCCAACTCGTCGGCATAGAGTCTGGTCGTATGTCGCGTCGATCCCGATCTTCAGGACAGGGTGGTCCTCCGGCGATACTGGTATTTCTCGTCGCCATTGCACTGGTGTTTGGCGCATTTTACCTGTATCAGGGGGCGCAGAACTTCATCCGCACCGGCGGCTTAGGGGTGGAAGAGGCGACTTCGCGCGCCGAAGTGGTCAGCAGCGCCACGGCGCAGCGTTCGACCCAGTCGGCGACGCGAATGGCTTCGACGCCGCGCCCAAGCCTGACGCCAGTGCCGGAATGTATTGATTTCCGGGTGGTGGTAAACGCAGTCGTGCGCCGATCACCCAGCGAAAGCGGCGCAGTTGAGACTGGTCTGAACGCGGGGACGGTGGTCTGTGTGCTGGGGCGCGACGAAGGCAGCGAGTGGTATGCGATTGATCTGAACCGCGAGACGCGGCGGGTTGAGCTTGCCTACATGAATGAAGTGGTGCTGGAGGCGGTCAATCCCACGCTGACGCCCAGCCAGACGACATCGCCGCTGCCGACGGTGACGCCCGCGCCCACCGAAACGCCGAGCATCACGCCGCCGCCCACCGATACCCTGGCGCCATCGGTGACGCCGCGATTTACCCGCCGCGCAACGTCCGCGCCGGAAAGCACAGCCACCGAGACGGCGACGCCAGTCACGCCAACCGACGTGCCCATACAGAGCGCCTGATTTTCCCCTCACCCTGCTCAACTACGTTGAGATGTCCCTCTCCCACACAAGCGGGGAGAGGGACAAGGGATCTGAGGTTGAGGGGAAGAAAGTGCATAATACAACTACGGCTTGACGGGCGCGCGTTCCTGCCTGCGGGGCTGTCCCCAGGGAAAAAACAGGTGATGTTCGGTGGCGACGCCTGCCAGCAGGCGCAGCGCCGCGCCGACCATGAGGACGGCTGTCAGCGGGATGCCGCCGGATGCCAGGGCACTGCCGATCATCGGTCCGACAAAGGCTGCCAGACCGACCGCCTGCTGGTAGGCGATTGAATAGGAAGTCAACTGGTCGCTGGGCGCGCTGTCATTGAAGTACGCCAGCAGCCCGACCATCGCCGCGGCTGTCCAGCAAGCGCCGGACAGCGCCGCCCCCACCAGCGTGAGGGGCAGGTTGGTGGCAAGCCCGAAGATGATCGCCGCCAGCGCCGTTCCAACCATCGTCAGGGCGATCATCCCCCGCATCCCGAAGCGGCTGGACAGCGGCTGGATGAGGGCGACGACGGCAGCGCCCGCGCCAAGCTCCACCAGACCGAACAGCGCCATAAAACCTTCCGCTGCGCCCAGGTTTTCCACCAGATGCAGCGGCGTGATGGCGACGATTGAGGTAAAGGCAACATAGCAGAACCCGGCTATCAGCGCCATCTGGCGGAAAGCGGGCGATTTCCACGGGCTGCCGGTTGCGGCGGCGGTTGGCTCGGTTTGCGGGGCGGCGACGCGTACGCGCAGGCAGTGGTACAGGCTGCCTAATGCGAACAGGAACGCCAGCAGAAACATCACCTGATAATCCAGCGGGAAGGGAGCCGTTTCCAGCCAAAGCCCAAATGCCACCGCGCCAATGGCAACGGCGACGTTCAGCACCATCGAGCGCTGGCTGAGCAGCCGCGTGAAGCGGACGCCGACGACGGCTTCGCGCATCAGGGCGAGAAAAGTAACGCTGGCAATGCCCTGGGGAATGGCGGGCAGCGCCACCGCCAGGACGATGTACCACGGCTGGAGATCGGGTGGCAGAAACGGCGCGAAGGCGGGGAGCAGAAACATGAGGCGAAACGCCAGCCCAGGCATAAACAGGGCGCTCACTGCATCGGGGTAACGCCTGCGCCACCAACCGCTAAAAGACGATGAAATGAGCACCACCAGCGCCGGAACCGCGCTGATCCAGCCAAGCTGAACAGGCGTCGCGCCGAGATGGATAGCATAAATGGACAGAAAGCGTGAGGTAGCTGCCAGCGCCACCCCAAACCATGCAATATCCATGACCAGATGATGGGCGTTGGACTGCTCCACATCGCCAGAAACGTTACTCAGTTGTTGTGACATATTGGGGTTGTGTTGGTGCGTGCCTCGGTGAGTGAGACTATAAAGTAAAGTGGACTCTCTTAACGCTAATCCCAGATCTGGCGCGACACAATAGAGCCACATGGCATTGCTTGGTATGATGGTATGCTTCACCGGGGCAGCTTGCCGCGCCCGCGCCAGATTTCTCCGCTGCCAGCGGGACAGTTCTCATGGCAGCTTAACATCAATCTGGTATAGTTATCTTCGCTTTAACTCTTCAGGGAGGACACTATGTCGTTCTTTGGCAGCCGCCGCCAGGCAGACCCACCGCCACCGCCTACGCAGCCGCGCAGCGAGGTCACGCAGCCTCAAAGTACGTCCCAGGTGCAGCAGCCAGTCGGCTTTGATACTGTGCTGGGCGCTAACTGTACGCTGGAGGGGACACTTCGCAGCAATTCCAACGTGCGTCTCGACGGCACGTTTACGGGAACACTGGAAATCTCCGGCAATGTTCTGGTCGGCGAAACCGCGAAGATCAACGCCGATATCAATGCCAAGAACCTGTCGATTGCTGGCGCTGTCCGCGGCAACGTGACCGGAAAGAAAGTTCAGCTTCTGCGCACCGGGCGCATCTGGGGCGATATTCATGCCCAGGCGCTGACGACGGAGGAAGGCGCATTTATCGATGGCAAGATTACGATGGTGAGTCAGGAACACGCGCCGGAAGTCCATGAGGACTTGCCGAGCGAACTGCGCCCGGAGGATAAGCTGATCGCTGCCTTGACGTCAGAAGGTCTGGGGGCGATGGAAGAAGATCCGGACGACATGTACCATGAAGGCGAAGGCGACGCGCCCGAAGACGCGCGGGTGGATAATATCTCCTCGGATGACAACCTGCACGTCGGCGGCGATGCGCCGGAAGGACAGGTACAGGCGGATCTGGACGGCAATCCGCCTGATGACGATGATGTGCGACAGTCAACTTAGGACGATGTGAACCAGTCATCTTGCAGCCTCTCCAGTGTGAACGAGGAGAGGCTGTTTTTGAATCAGATCGGGCTTTCAGCGATGGACGCAGCCCGCAGTCAGGACATTACGACGAGGTACAGCGCATGATCCGGGTGTTATTTGTGTGTATGGGCAATATCTGCCGTTCGCCAATGGCGGAAGCGGTGTTTCAGGATATGGTCAATAAAGCGGGCTTGGGGGACAAGTTCGAAATTGACTCGGCGGGTACCGGCGGCTGGCACGCCGGTCAAACGGCGCATTACGGCACGCTGAGCATCCTGCGGATGAACAATATCCCCTATGATGGACGCGCCCGGCAGATCGAACTCAGCGATCTGGACGAATTTGACTACGTTCTGGTGATGGATCACGACAATCTGGCGAACGTGCGCCGCTACACACGCGGCACTCGCGCCGTGGTCGGGCTGTTCCTGCAATATGCGAAACAGGCTGGCTTGGTGGAGACGGACGTTGTCCCCGATCCTTACTTCGATAACCGCTTTGAGCCAGTGTATAAGCTCATCACCGCTGGCAGCAAGGCGCTGCTCGATCATATCCGGCAGGAACACGGGATATAGGTCAGGACTGAGGACTAAGGACTGAGTAAGAACGGTAGGAAAAGTAGGGGCGTTCAGTCGAACGCCCCAGATGGCGCTAACGCTCAGCGCCCCTTCCAGACCGGGGCGCGTTTTTCGACGAAGGCGAGGAAACCTTCAGCGCCGTCTTCGCTGGTGAAGATCTGGTGCTGATAGCTGGCTTCGCGGGCGAGCGCTTCGTCGTAGCTGCTGTCCAGCGAGTCGAGCAGCGCCTTTTTGCCAAATTTGAGCGCGTTTGGCGACTGCTGGCTGATGCGCTCCGCAAACGCCAGCGCCTCGTCCATGAATGTTTCCACCGGATAGACATGGTTCGCCAGCCCAATGGACACGGCTTCTTCGGCTTCGACATCCCGACCGGTAAAGATTATCTCCAGCGCGCGACCGATGCCGACCAGACGCGGCAGCAGGTAAGTGCCGCCGCCATCGGGGATGAGTCCAATGCGGACGAACAGCTCGGCGAATTTGCCACGGGCGCTGACCAGACGGATATCACATGCCAGCGCCATATCGCAGCCGATGCCCGCCGCGAAGCCATCGACCGCCGCGATGACGGGCATTGAAGCCGAGCGTATCGCCTTAAGGGTGGGTCCGTACACGTCAGTTAAGGTCTGGTAGACGACATCGGCTGAGAAGCCGCTGCTGACCGCCTGCTTGATATCTGCCCCCGACGAGAAAGCGCCGCCCGCGCCGGTGAGCACGATACAGCGCGTGCCGTCTTCCTCACATGACGCCAGCGCGGCGCGCAGCGCGTTCATGGTTGCGGCGTCCACCGCGTTGCGGACTTCGGGGCGATTGATGGTGATGACGGTGACCGCATCGTGGCGCGTGACCAGCACATTCTCAGGCATCTTCGGCTTCCCTTTCCAGTTCTTCCTCGTCATCGTCGTCCAGCGCCAGCATCGGCATCGAGCGTGCCGCAGCGGGCGCTTTGGGCGCAGTCGAACGCGGCTGTGATTTGGCTGTTTTAGGCGGGGTGGGCTTTGCCTTCAGCGCCTTCTGAACTTCGCTAATCAGCATTTCGCTGTTGTCGAAATCGCCCTTCATCGGGATGTAGAGTACGGCGGCGAACGGGATGATGACCAGCCCAAGCAGGGCGTTACCGCCGCCCATCAGGACAACCGCCACCAGCGCCAGCGCGATAAAGACGAGCATCTGCCCCTGACGGGACGCGCCGCCGGGCACGTCGCCCTTAATGGTGGTGACGCCGTTTTCGCGCGACACTTTGGCGCGCAGGTAGGTGGTTCGGTTCAGCTTGCCGATAACGGGGGTGGATACGCCCATCGAGAAAGCGCCGCCTTTATCCACCCAGCCGTCCATGCTGGGGCGGCTGCTGGTGCCTTTGAGGTGCAGTCTTTCGTTGATGGCGGTCATACATTGTGAGACGGTCTTGTCGGTATACAGTACAAATTGCAAGGGTGGTACTCCGGTGATGTTACTCAATTAGAGGGTCGGAATGGTGAAACCCCCATCGACAACGAATACTTGCCCGGTGGCAAAATTGGATGCGGGCGAGGCAAGATACAGCGCCAAGCCAACCATGTCCTCCGGTTCGCCCATGCGACCGAGAGGGGTGCGTTCGAGGATGGAACTCAGCACCGTTTCGTTATCCCAGATGGCACGGGCGAATTTGGTTTTGACCAGCCCCGGCGCGATAGCGTTGACGGTGATGTGATCCGCCGCCAGCTCCATCGCCAGCGTCTGGGTCAGGCTGATGACGGCAGATTTGGTGATGCTGTAGATGCCCTGCCAGCGCCCCGGACGCAGCCCGTTGATCGAGGCGATGTTGATGATTTTGCCGCCGCCGCGCTGGCGCATGACGTTCACGACCGCCTGCGTCAGCCAGACGTTGCCCAGCAGGTTGACTTCGAGCGTCTTTTGCCACAGGCTGTCTTCGGCATCGAGGATCGGTCCAAAGTGCGGATTGGTCGCCGCGTTGTTGACCAGCACATCGACGGTGCCGTAGGCGTCAACCGCCGCCTGGGCGAGCGCCTGAAGCGCGGCTTTGTCGCCGTTGTGCGCCGCCACCGCCAGCACCTCGCCGCCTTTGGCGCGAATCGCGCTGGCGGCTTCGTCCAGGCTTTCCTGCTTGCGGCTGCTGATGACCACCTTCGCGCCCGCTTCGGCAAACGCCTCGGCAGCCGCCTGACCGATGCCACGGGATGCGCCGGTGACGATGATGACCTTGCCGCGAATGTCAAACAAACTGCTCATCAGGCACTCCAGATCGAGGGGCAACAGACGCTTGATTATACTTCGTTACCATCCGTTGAGGCGAATTCTGCTACACTGGATTGAGACTGTTTTTGCAGGAGTATTCAAGGGGAAATAGGGCACAACATGATTTACGACATCAGCCGCACCGTCAGCCCTCGGACAGCGGTCTGGCCCGGTGACCGTTCGTATGCGGTGGAGCCGGTGCTGCGGCGGGATGCGGGTATGGCGGTCAACCTGACCACCATCAGCCTCAGCCCGCACACCGGCACGCACGCCGACGCTTATTATCACTATGAAGATGAGACGATTTACCCGGCACAGATGCCGCTGCACCCCTATATCGGCAGGGCGCGCGTGATCACGGTGGCTAAGACTGACGGCGCGCTGACGCCGGACGATTTCGCGCCAGACAGCCTGAAGGGCGTGGAACGGCTGTTGATCCACAGCGCCGTCAGCGATATCGACGATGATGGCTGGGCGGCGCAGTATCCTTATCTGAGTATGGAGTTGATCGCGGCGCTGGCGGAACAGGGTGCGGTGCTGATCGGGCTGGATTCGCCATCAGTGGATGCGTTTGACAGCCATGACCTGCCGTGTCATCACGGGCTGTGGCGCTACCATCTGGTCAACCTCGAATGTCTGATTCTGCGCGGCGTGCCGGACGGTGATTACGAACTGATCGCGCTGCCGCTGAAGCTTGATCTGACCTGCGGATCGCCGGTGCGGGCGATCCTGCGAACGCTGTGAAGGAGCGAAAACGATGCGAGATACTGGCGGATTGATCCTGTTTGCGGTGTTCGCGCTGGTGCAGGTTGGCGCGTATCTGGGTATTCGCCGCCGCTGGGCGCGACCGGCGGCGGTGGCGGCGGTAGCGGTGGTGGCGAGCTTTGTGCTGATGCTGTTGATGGCGCTGGCGCAGGGCAATAGCATTTATCAGGCGATCTTCGTTGGCTTGATCGTCGGCGGGCTGTGCAGCGGCGGCATTCTGGTGATGGCATGGTATTTCACCAGCAAGGAGCGTCGCGGCGCAGACCTGCCCGACCTGAGCGATTTACAGTCCGAAACCGGCGAGGAATAAGCCGCTGTTCGGTTGTATCCGGCGATTGATTCGCCGGAATGTCTCTACAACCTAATTCACCAGCGCCACAATTGTATAGTGCCCGCTGCCCTCGTAGCGCGAGGCTTCGAGGACGTAGATGCCGCTGTCGGGCAAAGTGACGCGGAAAAGCTGGGCGTTGACGCCTAATTCGGGGTCGGCGGCATCGTCGTTGTACGCCATCCGCGAGCCGCCGGGCTGGATCAGTTCCAGGGCGGGGTCAAGGTCACCGCTTTCAACCAGCATGGTAAAGGTGACAACCTGCCCAACCCGTCCCTCGAATATCCAGCGCTGCACCGGAAACACGTCCTGGAGCGCCCCTTGCAGACGAGCCGCGCTGCCGGTGACGAGTTCAAAGCGGTGGTTGGCGCTGACGCCGAGGGTATAGGTTCCCGCGCCGCGCAGCCATTCCACGCTGATGGTGTAAGTGCCAGTCTCTCGCAGCACAAAACCGGCGATCTGAGCGTCAAACCTGCCGTATAAGTCCAGCCCGGGCTGATCGTCATTGTAGGCGCGTTCGCCGCCGTCAGGACCGGTCAGGCGCACCGCCATGTCGAGCGCGTCGGCGCGGGTGAGATCGACGGCGTTGATGGTGATCTGCTCGCCCGCCGTACCCTGGTAATGCCAGTCCTGCCGGACGACATCCTCGCTCAATCTTCCCTGTACGGGTACATCATGGCGGATCGAGCCGTCGCCGCTGCGCTCCGGGGTCACACTGGCACTGCGGGCAACCACCGAAGCGTCCTCAAGCCCGACATACAGCGTGCCGTCCGGCGCAACAGCCAGGGCGCGGGGCGTCGAGTCCTCTCGCGCCAGTTCGACCAGCGCGCCGTGATTGACTCCGGCGATTCGACCATCCGCCAGGGCGGCGACAAGCTGCCCATCGGGGCTGATGGCGAGATCGTTGACCGCGTCGGCGGGCGCGTCGAGCCAATATTGAAGCGCGGTCGTATCGCCATCCAGATGCGATACCGCGCCGTTGATGTCGCCGTCAATCAGCGAACTGAGCCACTCCACTACCGTGACGCTGCCATCAGCATCCACCGCCAGCAGCGGCGCGGCGGCACCGTTGAAATTCAGCGGAATGGATCGGCTGCTGGTGTCCGTCAGGGTGCGGATCGCGTAGCCATCGGCTTGGCGGTCAATGGTGTACAGCGTCCCGTCAGCCGCGGCGCTCACATCCAGCGGCGCGCCGCCGCCAAAGCTGCCCAGCGGGTTGATCCAACTGCGGTTGGCGAATGTCAGCAGGCAGCGGCACGCCGTGTCGGCAACGTAGACCGCGCCAGAAGGTGTGACGGCGATGCTGTTTGGCTGCGACGGATTGGCGAAGGGGAAGGTGATGATGTGCGCGCCGGTGGTCGGGTCGAGGGCGATCAGTCCCTGGTTGGCATCGACCACGTACAGCAGATCGAACGGGCTGTGCGCCAGACCGACGATTCGCGGTGGCATCGGCGTACCTTCAATGTTCAGCGCCGCCGGAATCTCGGTTCGCCAGAGCAGGGCATAGGTTGGGGCGGTGGGGGTGCTGTCGGCGCTGAAAACGACGCTGTTGGCGACCGTGTTCAGCAGCGATTGCGACACGCCGCGACCGGCGATGACCAGCCCGCGCTGATCGGGCAGGCGTCCGGCGCGTCCGTAGCCCTGCGCCTGCGCCGCCGCTCGCCCGAACCAGTCTGTTTCGGTGAGCGCGGCTGGCGTGATATCGAGCGACTGAAGCGCCGATTCGAGCGCCGGGCGCAGGTCGGCGTCGTTGGTGACAGCGGGCAGCGCCTGCACCGTCAGCAGGGCATCCTCACCGCTGATTTCGAGCGCTGGTTGGTCGTCCCGAAGCACCGTCGAGACTGACCAGCCAGCCGGTACCAGCAGCGCCAGATCGGCGGCATCCCAGGCGAACGGCACATAGCCGCTTGACTGCGCGTAGACCGGCAGCGTCAACAGGGCTAACAGCGAAATGATCGTGAGGATGAACTTACGGAATATCATCAGGAACTGCCGTTGTGTTGAGGAAGGCTAAATCAACGTTTCGGGATGGTGGCAATCACCGGCAAACCAAGCGCTTCCACGTCTTCACGCCGCCGCACGACCGGATCGACATAATGCGCCAGCAGCGCCAGCCCGATGCCCGCCAGCAGCCCAAGCCCAACGCGAAGCAAGGGTCCATAGCGATCCACCAGCGGCGGCGGCGCGGCTACAGCAGGCGACTGATCGAGAATGGTCACCGCTGCCGGTTCGCCGCCTAACTGGGCGAAGTAGGCGTCACTGCGCGTTTGCAGGACTTCGATAGCTGCCGCCACAATGACATTCAGACCCAACTCACTCGGATAGTAGAAACTGATCGTCCCCAGACTGCGCTCGTTGTCGGCGGCAATGGTCAGCGGCGCGGTGTCGAAGTCACCATTAAGGCTGGCGGCTATTTCCTGCTTGAAGCTGCCGCTGCGCACCCAATCGGCGAAGGCGTTGACGGTCAGTTCCGATGACAGCCAGATATCCTGATAATCGCCGTCGGCGCGGGGAATGGCTTCCATCGACTGGAAGGCGGTGTACTGCACTCCGGCGGAAAAGCCGCCTGAGACGACGCGCCGGTTGAGAATATCGGGCAGGGCAAGCGCGGCGGTGATAGCCACCGGAATGAGCACCAGCCACCAGCGGCGCAGCAAAATGCGAAAGAGGGTCACGAGTTCCAAATTGACCTCGTCGATTGGCTAAAAACGCGCGTATTATAACCCATTGTGCCACCGCGCCAACCGAGGGCGCAGCGTGGTGACACCGACAGCCGTTAGCCAGACGATGCCGGTTTCTGGCTGAAGCTTTCCCACGCCTGCTCGACAAAAGCGCCGATCTTGCGTCGGAACACCTGGGTGTCAAACTTTTCGGCGTGGGCGCGTAAGGCGACCGGGTCATACTCGCTGGCGTCGAAGTGCTGCATGGCATTCATCAGGCTTTCGACGGTTGCCTCGTGGAACAACACGCCTGTTTCGCCCGGAATGACCGTATCGAGCGCGCCGCCGCCGCCGTAGGCGATGACCGGACGCCCCGCCGCCTGCGCCTGCACCGGCACGATGCCGAAGTCCTCTAAGCCGGGGAACAGGAACGCTTTGCAGCGCGCCATGAGTTCGGGCAGTTGCTCGTCCGGCACATAGCCCAGGAATTCAACCGTTGGACCCGCCATCTCGCGCAGGCGGTCGAGATCGCGCCCTTTGCCACCCACTTTCAGCGGCACGCCGAGTTTGGTCGCCGCCTGCACCGCCAGGTCGATACGCTTGTAGGGGATCAGCCGCGAAACGACCAGAAAATAATCGTCGATGGCTGCCGACGGCTTGAAGCGCCCGATATCGACCGGCGGGTAGATGATGACCGAGTCGCGGTTGTAGTAGGTCTGGATGCGCTGCTGAATTTCGGTGGAAATGGCGATAAAGTGATCGACCCGCTGGGCGGCGGCATAGTCCCAGCGGCGCATGGCGCTGACCAGCGGGCGCAGCGCCCATTCAACCGGCTTGCCCAAGCCTTCGCGGGCGATGTACGATTCCAGCGACCAGACGTAGCGCGTCGGAGCGAGGCAGTAGCAGATATGCAGCGTCCTGTCGCCAGACCGGACGCCGTGACAGAAGCCGCTTTTGTTGCTCAGGATGACGTCATATTCGGACAGATCCAGGCTGTTCCAGCCGAGGGGATACAGCGGCAGATAGGGCTGGTGATGGCTGTGAACGCCCGGCAGCGTGTCCAACCAGAGGGTGTGAATGTCCCACTCGCTATAGGCGGGCGGCATCACGTCCGGCGCGTAGATGCTGGTATACACCGGGCTTTCAGGATACAGCGCCACCAGCGTTTCCAGCACGTCTTCAGCGCCGCCGCGCTGGTTCAGCCAATCGTGGACGAGGGCGAGTTTCATAGGCGCAGCATCTCCCGTTGCTTACGGTCAGACCGGCGGTGATGACAGCGGGCTGTCGTCGCAGACTTCACTACAGCCCGCCTCACAGGAGATGTTCCATCTGCGGGCGCAGCGGCGCGAAGCTCATGCGGTGAATGGGCGAAGCGCCCAGCGTCCTGAGCGCCGCCTGATGCAGCGCCGTTCCGTAGCCCTTGTGCGCCGCAAAGCCATAGCCGGGATACAGCGCGTCCAGTTCGGTCATGAGCGTGTCACGATGGACTTTTGCCAGCACGCTGGCGGCGGCGATACTCAGCGAAAGCTGGTCACCTTTGACCAGCGCCAGATGTTTTTGCTGCAAACTGCGCCAGCGAATCGAATCGAGCAGCAGAAAGTCGGGCTGAACATCCGGCGCGCGGCGGTGGGCGTCGTCAACGGCGCGCTGCATGGCGAGGCAGGTGGCGGGGACGATGCCCAGCCGGTCAATTTCGCTGTGTTCCGCCTGTCCAATGCCCCAACTGATGGCGGTGGTCTGGATGCGCTCGATCAGCCCGGCGCGGGCGTGTGGGGTAAGCTGCTTGCTGTCGCGCACGCCTTCCAGCAGCGCTGTTAAATCATCTCGATCCAGCGGCAGGCAGACCGCGCCCGCGACCACAGGACCTGCCCACGCGCCGCGTCCGGCTTCGTCCACGCCAGCGATGACGCGATAACCGGCGGCGCGCAAATCGTATTCGTAGCTAAGACCGGCTGTTTTGAGTGTTCGCTTTGTCATACAGCCCTTTGCGCCAGTTCCGACGAATGTGCCAGATCTCTCGCAGAATATTGAGCGAATCCTGTATCAGTCTCATGCGGCTGTCCGGGTCAAAGTACCACGTAATCGGCACTTCGCGGACGGTGTAGCCGCGCCGCTTGGCGATGAACAGGATCTCCACGTCAAAGCCGATGCCGTTCATGCGCTGGACGCTGAACAGGTCTTCGGCAGACTGGCGATTGAACATCTTGAAACCGCATTGGGTGTCCTCAAAATCGGGGACGGCGGTCAGCTTGATGATCCAGTTGTTGATGCGCCCCATGAGGTGGCGATATTCCGGCTCGTCGATCCGGCGCGCGCCTTCGCCTTCACGGGTGGCGATGCTGATGTCATACCCGTCGGAGTTGGGCGGCAGAAATTTGACGATTTCCTCAATGGGCATTGACAGATCGGTATCGCAGATGAAGCGGTACTCGCCTCTGGCATCCAGCATCCCCGCCTTAACTGCCCGTCCTTTGCCGCGCTCCTTCAGCCGGATCAGCCGGACGTGAGGATGTGACGCCGCATAGTCGAGGACGATTTCGGCGGTGCGGTCGGTGCTGCCATTATCGACGACGATAATTTCAGAGGTGAAAGGCTGGGTGCTGAGAAAGGTATCAATTTTCTCCAGGCTTGGGGGGAGTCGATACTCCTCATTTAGCGCGGGGATGATGATCGACAGCAGAGGATTTTCGAGACTCAAACTATACTTCTCCGATACGGCAGAATCGGGCATGTCCTAGAGTTGCGGCGGCGACAGGATCGATTCCAGGTACTCAAGCGAGACGCGCCGCTGCTGCTGAATGTGCCGCCGCTTGCGGTACATGCGCGGAATTCCAAGTATACCCGCCGCCATGCCGCGCAGCCGCGCCCGCGCCGCTGCCCCGCGCCAGGCGCGCAGTGCCTGCCACGCCAGCCGCGCCTGTGCCCGCGCGATGGCGAAACCATGTTTCCGCCACAGGCTTGAGGGCACATTCTTCACCAGGATAAAGAGCAGATTGCGCCCATCATAGTAGCTGGCGGTCACACCGCCGCCAGTTGCCGATAGATGATGGTACACGATTGCTTGCGGAGTGTAAAGACAGCGCCAGTCTGCCAACTGCGCCCGCCAGCCTAAATCGACATCTTCGCCGGAGAAGAAGAAGTCGTCGTCCAGCAGCCCAATCTGATCGAGCATGGCGCGGCGATACACCGACGAGCCGCCGCAGGCGCTGAAGACATATTCTTCCCTGTCATACTGCCCCTCGTCGCGCTGCCAGACGCCGCGATTGCCCGGTCGCCCGTCGGTGGTGAAGAAATCGCCCGCGGTGTGAAAATGATCGCGCCGGTCAAACAGCAGCATTTTGCTGGCGACACTGCCCACGTCGTCGTGGCGCTGGAAGGCGCTGATGACCGTCTCGACCCAGCGCGAATCGACCTCGGTGTCGTTGTTGAGCAGCGCCAGAAACTGACCCTTCGCTACCTCCAAACCGGCGTTACACGCCCCAGTGAAGCCGCGATTCTCCGGCAGGGGGATCAGCCTGACCCAGGGAAAGTCGGCTTTCAGCATCTCCGGCGAGCCGTCGGATGAAGCGTTATCGACGACGATAACTTCGATGTCCTGAACCGTCTGCCGCGCCAGCGAATCGAGGCAGGTTGGCAGAAAGCGCCCGCCGTTCCAGTTGGGGATGATGATAGAGAGTACTGAGTGCTGAGGACGAGATGCGGTTGACTCAGTACTCAGTACCTGGTACTCAGCACTATTGGTTTCAGTGGTTTCAGGGTTCATGGGTGAGAAGCTGCTCGCGCTGAAGGAAAGTGTCCACCGCCTGCTGCCAGGGGCGAAGGCGGATGCCAATTGATTTTCCTGCCAGATTATCCAGCGGCGAATAGACCGGCGGCATCGACGGACGCGACCACTCCGCCGCCGAGATGGGTTCGATGGGTGTTTCGGCAAAGCCGGTCTGGTCGAGGACATAACGCGCCAACTGGTAGCGCGAGCAGACGCCCTCATTCACAAGATGGTAGATGCCAAACCGCTGGGTATCGATCAGCGCTGAGATGGCGTCGGCGAGATCGTCATTGTAGGTCGGGTTGGCGATTTCGTTGACGACGACGCGCAGCGGTTTGCCCGCTGTGGCGGCGTTGAGGATCGACTGGATGAAGTTTTTGCCGCCATGCGCGAACAGCCACGCCGTCCGCACGACGTAATGGCGCGGGTTGAGCCGCATGACCGCCTGCTCGCCCACCCATTTGCTGTAGCCGTAGGCGTTCACCGGATGCGCCGGGTCGTATTCACGGTAGGGGCGGCTGGCGCTGCCAGCAAAGACTTCATTAGTGCTGACGTAGACGATGGCGGCTCCGGCGGCGGCGGCAGCCAGCGCCACGTTCTGCGAGCCGAAGCCGTTGACCAGCACCGCCTGTTCGGGATCGCGGGCGCAGCCGTCTACGTCGGTCCATCCGGCGGGGTGAATGACTAAATCGGGCTTGAGGGCGGCGATTTGTCGTTGGGTGGCGGCAAAATCGGTCACATCGAGGGTATCAATGTCAAAATCGGATACGTCCAGCGCGCGCGCCTTCAGTTTTTCGACCAGCACGCTGCCGAGCCGACCACGCGCTCCGGTAACAACAATTCGCATATCAGGCACTCTCAGTTGAAGTCAGACTGTCATCAGGATTCTATCGTCATTTGCCGCTGGCTGGAAGGATGCCCATACCGGGCTGAAGAAGCGGTTGTGCAGCTCGGTGACTTCGCCTACGTCGGTGACCAGTTCGATCACTTCGCGCCCCTGCGCCGCCTTGCGCCAGCCGAAATCGGTCAGGTTGGCAGAGCCTTTGAATGCCATCAGCCCGTCAATGACGACGATTTTCTGGTGCGGGAAATACTGCGCTTCGTTCTGAAACAGGCGCACGTTGAGGCGCGGCGATTCGTTTTCGTGTTCGGTTAGCTCGCGATAAAGCGTGTCGTGTTTGATGCCGGAAATCACCCCGCGCACATCCACACGCAGCGCCGCCATTTTGATGGCGCCCAGCAGCAGAGCGCTGATTCCGTAGGTGGTGAAGTGGATGAAGTGTTCCGCCTGTAATAAGGATTCGAGCAGCCCGCGCATGGGCGGGTAGCTGGCGTCACGCGCTGCCAGCGAGTGCCGCGTGCGCTGCGCGATCTGGGCTAGACGGCGGCTGTGCTCGATCAGGTTGTCGAAGCGCGCATCCAAGCCGCGAGCGACAAAATAACTGCCGTAATCGGTGAACGCCCCGGTGGCTACATACTGCACGCCGCAAACCGGACAGCGCGGCGTGCCATCGGTCAGCAGCGCGAAACAACGCTCGCACAGGAATTCGGGCGGCGTGAAGCGCAGCAGTGAGTCGATGTCGAAGCTGTTCATCGCTTTCGGAAGTTCACAATCAGACAGTTTGAGCCATTAGCGTATAGGTTGCCAGAGAATGGAGACAAACGCAACTATAACTCCTGACCGGCAGGCACACGATCAATGCTGACTCCAATACTCAAAGACCTGATCGCGTTCGGCGCGCCAGCTTGCTTCGATGTCCGATTGATCGTGCCCCGACGCCGCCATACCCGTATAGTAGCCGCCGCCGGGGACTCCGCTATCTTTGCGGACGACCAGCGCGCACAGCATCCCGTGTCCACGGGTTTCTTCCTCATCACAGACTTCATAGAGCAGGCGGTAAAACAGCGGTGATCGATGATGCAGGTGAACCGACTCGATCATCCGAGCCAGCTCGCTGTAAGCGATGGTCTGCCGGTTACGCGCCAGATCGATGAGGATTTTGCGCAGTTCCTCTCTGGCGGCGGCGCGGCTTTCGGCTTTTGTGTCCACGCTTATTTCCTCGAAGTCCAGTCTGAGAAGATTTTACCGCAGAAGCACCGTCAGCGTGTCGTCGTTGATGCTGACCTGTGCCAGCGCATACTGACCGCCGCCAGCATCAAGCCGAAGCTGGCTGAGGATGTCGTTGCCCGCGCGCTCGATGTCGGCAGCGGTCGCCCCAAGCTGTTCGGGCGGAACGTCGTAGATGGTGCCGTTGATGTCCACTCCGGCGAACTCGAAGCGCTGCCCGCTGGCATCCAGTCGCAGGACTACGCCCGCCCGTTGTTCGATGCTGCCCAGTTCAGGGATGACGACATCGGCGTAAATGACCGCCCCGCCGGGGCGCAGATCGATTTGCGCGTTGCGATAGCGCGGGTTGTTGGGTCCGCAGATAGCGCTGCGCTGGCGGCACAATTCCTGCAAGCCCGCCTCGCTGAAGCTGACGACCGCCGCCGGGTTGCCCGCCGGATCGCTGCCCACCTGGAGGTCATATAAGCCGCTGTCTCCGCTTAGTGTCTGCTCGCCGTACTGTCCCAGGTCAACCGTGAACTGCTGCGGCTGGACGGCGTTCTGAAGCGCAATTGTCGGGATCGGCGTTGCCTGAAACAGGGTATCGGTGCTGCCTCGCGCCGTGAAACCGACCAACTGCGCCGCGATATTGGGCAGGCTTGGCATCAGCAGGACGAACGCGACAGCCGCGATAACCAGCAGCCCAACCAGCCCCGACAGGCAGCCGCAGGTGAGAACCGAAAATGTCGAGCGCCGCCGCACCGGCTGGCGGCGTATGTGCGAGTTGTGCATTCAACCTTCCTTTCGCCGCCAGAAGTATAGCCGATGTGATCAAGGGGTCGTCGAACGGGCGCGGCTCCGAGGGGGGCGCGCAGGGGACGGGACAGCAAAAACCCCGCACGCGCCGGCGCGGGGCAAATCTCAAAGCAGCTTGTTGTAAAATGTGTGGAAAAACTCAGTCGCCGAGGATCTCGACTTCCGTCATCAGGTAAACCACGCCTTCGGGTCCGATTTTGCCAGAGTGTTCGATGCTTCCCGGGATCATCAGACGATCCCCCGCCCGGCAGTCATACGTCCTTTCACCAATGCGCACCTGAGCGCTGCCTCTGGTAAAGGCGAGGATGAGATCGGTGAGGTGGCGGTGGGCATCGTAGACCGCGAACGGCGGCTCTTCAATACGCTGCGGGCGGTAGCCCTCACGCGCCAGTGCTTCGCAGATATCATGTTCCTCTGCACCGTGATAGAACGCTGGTTTATGACACGCCATAATAACTCTCCTGCCAGATTTTCTTATATCCTAGGCTGAGAGCGCGCAGGTGTTAAGTTACATTCGGCACGTAATCGGGGAATGAACTACATCTGCCCACCAGCGCAGGGGAAGACGTGGGACACGATAGCATCGTGTCCCCTCACCATTCACGAAACGGACACGACGGTGTCGTGTCCCTACTGTTTTACAAAATAATACAGGTTTTTCCGTAGGGACACGATAGCATCGTGTCCGCCTTATGGTGTCCCTACATGTCCCGTATTTAATCATTAAACTGCATCAACCTCCGGCGTAACATTTACTCAGCGGCGGCGAGGCGCGCGCCGTACTGGCGCTTGTAGAATTCGAGATATTCGCCCGTCTTGATTTTGCGCCACCACCATTCATTGTCTCGATACCAGTCCACCGTCGCCTCAAGGGCGCTGTCAAAGCTGTACTGGCGCTGCCAGCCGAGCGCCCGCAGCTTGTCGCAGTTCATGGCGTAGCGGCGGTCGTGTCCTTCGCGGTCTGGTACGTGCCGGATAAGCGAGTCGTCCTTGCCCAACAAAGCAAGCAGGCGGTGGGTGACGTCGATATTATGGTGCAGGTCTTCTCCGGCGATGTTGTACGCTTCGCCCGAAACACCTTTGTGCAGCACCGCGTCAATGCCGCTGACATGATCTTCGACGTACAGCCAGTCACGAATCTGCATCCCGTCACCGTAGACCGGCAGCGGGTGATCTTCCAGCGCTTCGGTGATGAAGAAGGGCAGCAGCTTTTCGGGATACTGGTAAGGTCCAAAGGTGTTGCTGCCGCGCGAAATCACTGTGTTCATGCCGTGTGTGACGTGATACGAACGCACCATCAGTTCGCCACCGGCTTTGCTGGCGGCATAGGGGCTGTTGGGCGCGAAAACATCGGTTTCGACCGAGTAGCCTTCGTCAACATCGCCATACACTTCGTCCGTCGAAACGTGCAGAAAGCGTTCCAGCCCATGCTGGCGACCTTCATCGAGCAGGATGTAAACGCCGACGACATCGGTGTGAATGAAGGCGTCGGCTGACAGGATGCTGCGGTCAACGTGGCTTTCGGCGGCGAAATTGACGATGGTATCGATGTGGTGCGCTTCGAGCGCGCGGCGCAGGGCTGCCCGGTCGGCAATATCGCCCTGCTCAAAGCGGTAGTTCTCGTCGTCGGAGATGGGCAGCAGGTTATCGAGGTTGCCCGCGTAGGTCAGCTTGTCGTAGACGATGATATTGTAGTCCGGGTAGCGCCGGGTCATGGAACGCGCGAAGGCGCTGCCGATGAAGCCAGCGCCGCCGGTCACAAGAATGTTCTTCATGGGGTTGTCTCCGGCGTCTCAGCCTTAGTTTTACCTTCATCTGCCCGCGCAGACTTCACGCCCGTCGAAGGCTCGCTTTTTGCGGGCGCAGCCGGTTTGCTGGCGGCTGGCGCTTCTGGCGGCAGCACATACTTCTCCAGCGCCTGCGCGAAGCCGTCTTCGTCGTTACTGGCGGTGACGTCGTCGGCGGCGTCCTTGACAAACTGGGGCGCATTGCCCATCGCCACGCCAATGCGCGCAAGCTGGATCATCTCGATGTCGTTTTCGGCATCGCCAATCGCCAGCACGCTGTCCGCCGAAAGCTGTAAGATCTTCAGAAGCTGCCTGAGGGCTGTCCCCTTCGAGGCGTTTGGCGGCAGGATTTCGACCATTTCAGGCACGCCCGCCTGCACCAGCCGCGCCCGACCGCCGACCTGCTGATTGAGCTGCCAGCGCAGGGCTTTGATGGCGGCAGGCTCGCCAAGCGCAATCAGCTTGTGAATGGGCAGGTCGTTGATGATGTTTTGCAGCGAACCAACCGTTTCTGGCAGCGGCTCGTGATACTTCACCATGCCATCATAGATCTTCTCGTTGCTCGAACGCATGAGCATTCGGGTTCCGTTGTAGGCGATCATCGAAAAGCCGCGATCTTCGGCAAAGGTGATGATCTGTCGCGCGACGGCGGGATCAAGCGTCTGCTGCCACTGGATCTTGCCATCAGCGTCGTAAATCGTCACCCCTTGCAGGTAAATGCCGTGGGCGTTCAAACCGAGCTTTTCGATAAGCTGCACCGTTGAGTTGCGGGTTTTGCCGGTCGCCAGGACGACTTCGACGCCCTGGGCGATGGCTTTACGCAGGACGGCTTCGCCGCGCGGGCTGAGTTCGTGGTTGCTGTCCAGCAGCGTGCCATCGACATCGACGGCGATTAGTTTGATCGGTTCAGATTGGCTCATTCATCTTCCTATTGGCTAGATCATCCAGACGTTGCTGTAATCGCCCAGATTCATCGTCAGGGTTCTTGGTCGTTCGACTTTATGCTGTATCGATACGTTGCGACCGATCAGACTGCCGTGAAGGCGGGCGTCAAGGTCGCAGATGCCGCTGTGCTCAAGCACGATGCTGCGCTCAATCTCGCAGTTCTGGACGGTTACATCGTGGTAAAGGCTGGTATAGGGACCAATGTAGCTGTTTTCGATGACGGTATTTTCGCCGATGATGGTCGGTCCGTGAACGATGCTGTTGACGATCTTCGCGCCCGCTTCGACGGTTACGCGGCGGTCTACCTCTGATCCTTCGATGACCGCGTCCGGTGCGATTCGCGGCTCGATCTCGTCGAGTACGTGGCAGTTCGCTTCCAGCATGTCGTTGGGCTTGCCGGTGTCAATCCACCAGCCGTCATGGACGTGCGGAGACACCGTATAGCCATGATCGATCAGCCACTGAATGGCGTCAGTGATTTCAAGCTCATTGCGCCATGACGGTTTGATGGCGTGGACTGCCTCGAAGATGTGGTGATCGAACATGTAAATGCCGACCAGCGCCAGATTGCTCGGCGGCTCCTTCGGCTTCTCGATCAGCCGTTCAATGGTGCCGTCAGCGCGTAGCTGGGCGACGCCAAAGGCGCTCGGATTCGAGACGTGCTTCAGGACAATCTGGCTGTTCCAGTCGTGGTTGGCGAAGTCGCGAATCAGGCTGCTGATGCCACCCTGAATGACGTTATCGCCCAGAAACATGACAAACGAATCGCCTTGCAGAAAATCTTCTGATATCTTGACGGCGTGTGCCAGCCCGTCGGGGCTTTCCTGGGGGATATATTCGATTTGGACACCCCACTTGCTGCCGCTGCCGAGCGCCTCCATGATTTCGGGCGCGGTCTGCCCGACGACAACGCCAATTTCATTGATTCCAGCGTCCCGGATCGATTCGATCACGCGCACCAGAATCGGCTTATTGGCGACTGGGATCAACTGCTTGGCGCGCGTGTAGGTCAGCGGGTACAGACGGGTGCCCTTGCCGCCGCTGAGAATAAGACCTTTCATGGAGTCTCCATCACAATCATTCAACCACGGCTGAGAAGATAGCCGAGTACGAGAACGATGAGTGCGAAAAGAAAAAACAGCATCAACTGCCGGCTGCCGCCCATGACTGGCGGCAGCGCCTTCGGCGATGGGTTATTCTGCGGTAGATTGCGCCATTTTTCAACCGACTCCGGATCTGGCGGCAGAGGTTCGGTCATCATTCACCTCGCTTGTGTTCCAACATCCATTCGTACAGTCTCGGGCTGTTATAGGTGCGCGTCCACGAATCATGATCGGCTTGGGTATACAGGGTGAACTTGACGCTGCCGCCGCATTCCTTGAGCGCATCCACCATCTTAATCGACTCGCGCGGCAGCACCACGTTATCGCGCGCGCCGTGAAACACCCAGACCGGCACATCCTTCAACAGGCAGGCTTTGTCAGGATCGCCGCCGCCGCAAATGGGCACCACCGCCGCGAACAGATCGGGATAGGCGGTGGCGATGTGCCAGACCGCATAGCCGCCCATGCTCATTCCGGTCAGATAGAGGCGGTTGGTATCGACTGAATGCCCGGCGATCACCGTATCCAGCAGCCCTTTGAAGACCGCCGGATTGATCTGCGGCCACCACAGCCCAAACGGACACTGCGGTGACACGGCGATGAAGTCGAAATCCGGCTTCTCCTCTACGATCCTGGGGATGCCGTGAAGCTTGAGCATTTCCGGATCGCTGCCGCGCTCGCCAGCGCCGTGGAGAAACAGGATCAGCGGGTACTTCCGCTGTTCGCTGTAGTCTTTCGGAAGGAACAGCAGGTAGTTGAACTGCTGCGTTTTGTCGTGCGTGTAGGAACGAACATGCTGTGCCAAGAGATTCCTTCCGGGCGGCGCAAAACGTTAATAGGCGGTGCTGCTTTCGCGCTGGCTGTTGGTCAATACCGCGCCCAGCACCCGCACGTGGACGCGCTCCAGTTCCTCACGTGCGCGCGCCGCCTGATCGCGCCTGGTCTGTCCCGCGCGGATGACGAGCAGGACGCCGTCAACTTTCGAGCCGAGCAGCGCGGCGTCACTTGCTGCCAGCACTGGCGGGCTGTCAAACAGAATATAGTGGGCGCGCGCCCTCAAAACGCCGATTACGTCGTTCATGCGCTGGCTGCTGAACACGTCTGCCGGTATCGGCGGCAGGGGACCGCTGGGCAGAAGCGCGAGATTCGGGATCTCGGTCTGCGCCAGCGGCGGCGACGACATCGCCGCGTCTTCCAGCAGCATTGTGGTCAGCCCGCGCTCGTTGGGCACGCCCCAGATGTCGTGCTGCATCGGGCGGCGCAGGTCGCTATCGACCAGAATTGTCTTGTTGCCCGACTGGGCAAAGGTCACGGCGAGGTTCGCCAGCAGGGTGCTTTTGTCTTCGCTCTGGGCGCAGGACGTGACCAGCAGGGTCGTAATCGGCTTCTCAACGCTGCTGAACATGAGATTCGTCCGCAGCGCGCGCAGCGCTTCGGCAGCCGCCGAACGGGGTTCTGTCAGGGTGATTAATTTTGGCATGGGACGTTACTCCAGGTGGGAGATGCTTGCCAGCACAGGGAGATCCAGCGTGCGCTCGATGTCTTCACGCCGCCGGATGATGCTGCTCTCAAGGTATTCCAGCACAAAGACGATGACCGTCCCGAGGATTGCCCCGAACAGACCGCCAGCGACGGTGTTGATGGCGACGTTTGGCGTCTGGGCGGTGGGGCAGCGGGCAATGTCCTGTCGCTCGGCAGAGACACGGTCTTCCTGGCGGGCGGTCTGGTTCTGCTGGTTGCGATAGCGGATCAGCAGCGTGCCCCATTCTTCGGCAATCCGGCTGGCAATCGCGCAGTCTTCCATCTCCACGTCAATCTGCATGGTCAGCGTGTTGCGGTCAGTCCCGATATCGACCTTGCTGAGCAGATCGCCCGGCGTCATATCGAGCTGAAGGTTGTTAATGACCTCTGCCGCGCGAAGCGTGCTGTTCAGATATGCCCGCAGCGGTTCGATCAACTGGGTCGTGGCTTGCGCCAAGCCGAAGTCGTTGCGCGACGGCTGGATGAGCATGACCTGACTCGCGCGGACGAGGGGCGTTTGCATCCTGCTGAAGACGAAGGCGCTGGCGGCACCAATAATCGCCACTAGGACGATAATCCACCCGCGCCGCACCAACATACGCCCGTAGTCGATTAAATTCATTCTGCCTCCTGAAGTCTGCAAAGGCGGCAGCTATTGTACCGAATTATGCCAATCCGCGTAGGGCGGAACGGCAGATGTAAGAAATCCAGCCGATAACCTGTCAATGTACTATCGTTTAACTGGCAGCCGCAGCAGCTCAAAAGCATTGTACGACGTTACGGTACTCACCGTGGCGTTAGGCTGTGTTTGTGAGTGTTGGCAGATAATGAATGGAAGTGAACCTGTGAATAATCTGCATCATCCTGGCAACGGTTCGATCTCACCGGAGGACAGCCGTTACGATGATTCTCAGATCAATCTGAGACTACAGTCGGAAGATTTTTTGCGCGCCTTTGAGCTGGATCTGCCGCCGGTCGATCACGACGCGATAGAAACCGCTGTCACGAGCATCCTGCGGGCAGTGGGCGAAGACCCAAGCCGCGAAGGGCTGGCGCAGACGCCGAATCGCGTCGCGCGATCCTATGACGAGCTTCTCGTCGGCTACCGCACCGACCCCAGAAAACTGCTCAACGACGCGCTGTTTGACGTGGACTACAGCGATATGGTGATCGTCAAGAATATCGAATTCTACAGCCTGTGCGAGCATCACATGCTGCCGTTCATGGGGCATGTCCATGTCGCCTACATTCCCAACGGCAAGGTGATCGGGCTGTCCAAGATTCCGCGCATCGTCGATATGTTCGCACGGCGGCTGCAAGTTCAGGAACGCATGACCCGGCAGATCGCTGACTTCGTGCAGGAAGTGCTCGATCCGATGGGCGTCGCCGTTGTTGCCGAAGGGATGCACTTGTGCGCCATGATGCGCGGCGTGAAGAAGAGCGATTCGACCATGACGACGAGCGCGATGCTGGGCGCGTTCCAGCGCAACAGCACGACGCGGGCTGAATTTATGGAGCATCTGGCTCGCCCAAGCAGCCACCTGTAGAGGCTGTCTGAAAGTCAATTCATAATACGCGAAGGTGGGCGCAGTGTGCTGCGCCCCATACGCAATACATCCTCACTATTCATGAAACAGACACGACGGTGTCGTGTCCCTACCTGCTTCGTAAACCCACTGTCTCCGCGATTTTCTCTATTCCCCCAGTAGTGAGCCTCTTGCCACAGGGTTGGCACAGTGGTATAGTGTCTTCAGCTTAAGTGCATATTGCACTCATCAAGAGCGGTGGAGGGATACGGCCCTTTGAAACCGCGGCAACCCCCGGAGCGCTGGGACGGTGCCAACTCCGTCAGAGTTCAACCTCTGGCAGATGAGCGTTCAGGTCATTTGTGACGCCTCTCCATGCCGGAGAGGCGTTTTTTATTTGTTCCCCAGGAGGACACGCATGGTGCAGGAACGCCAGCAGACATCCAGCTCGACATTTATGTCGTCGCCCCGCTATTACTTCACGTCAGAGTCGGTT
This sequence comes from Aggregatilineales bacterium, assembly GCA_030834905.1. Lineage (GTDB taxonomy): Bacteria > Chloroflexota > Anaerolineae > Aggregatilineales > Phototrophicaceae > Flexifilum. Next base: position 107,965 of record JAUQWZ010000057.1, read on the forward strand.
TCGGAAGGGCATCCTGACAAGATGTGCGACCAGATTTCCGACGCCGTTCTGGACGCCATTCTGAGCCGTGACGCCAACGCCCGCGTCGCTTGTGAAACCTCAGTCACCACGGGCTTGGTGCTGGTGTTCGGTGAGATCACCACCAGCACTTACGTCGATGTCGAGAAGATTGTCCGTGAGACGGTGCGCGATATCGGCTACACGCGCGGCAAGTACGGCTTTGACTGCGATACGGCGGGCGTGATCGTGTCGATCAAGGAGCAGTCGTCAGATATTGCCCAGGGCGTGGACAAAGCGCTCGAAGCCCGCGAAGGCGCGATGTCGGAGAGCGAGATCGAGGCAACCGGCGCTGGCGACCAGGGTATGATGATCGGCTTTGCCTGCGATGAAACATCCGAACTGATGCCGCTGACGATTTCGCTGGCGCATAAGCTGACCCGCCGACTAGCGGAAGCGCGCAAAAGCGGCGAGATTGACTGGCTGCGCCCGGACGCCAAAAGCCAGGTGACGGTTGAATATGCCTTTGGCAAGCCGAAGCGGGTGGATACGGTCGTCATCTCGACCCAGCACGCGCCTGAGGTGTCTCAGGAGCGCATCCGCAAGGAAGTTATCGAGTCGATCATTCTGCCGACGGTTCCGGCGGAACTGATTGACGACAACACCCACATCTTCGTCAACCCAACCGGGCGTTTCGTCACCGGCGGTCCTCTTGGAGACGCGGGCTTGACCGGACGCAAGATCATCGTCGATACCTACGGCGGCGTGGCACGTCACGGCGGCGGCGCTTTCAGCGGCAAAGACCCGACCAAGGTTGACCGCAGCGCGGCGTACATGGCGCGTTATATCGCCAAGAATATCGTGGCGGCGGGTCTGGCGACCCGGTTTGAGCTTCAGGTGTCGTATGCGATTGGCGTGGCGCGTCCTACGTCGCTTGCCGTCGAAACGTTTGGCACCGGTCTGATCCCCGACGAGCAGATCGAGGCGCTGATTCACCAGAACTTCGATATGCGCCCGGCGGCGATCATCCGCGACCTCGATCTGCGCCGTCCCCTGTATCGTCAGGTTGCGGCTTACGGTCACTTTGGGCGCGAGGATATCGACGTGCCGTGGGAAAAGACCGACAAGGCGGCGCTGCTGCGCCAGCAAGCCGGGCTGTAGAGCGCAGGACTGATGAAAAGCAGTACGGAGTACTGAGTGCTGAGTAGAGACAGTAACGAAAGCAAAAGAAGTGCTGAGTTGAAGTTCGGCAGGGATATGGTAAGGGCGCGGCACGCTGCGCCCTTTTTTGCGTCACAAGCACCACTTTACACTCGGCTTTCATCTTTTTACTCAGTGCCCGGTACCCGGTACGGCTTCCGTTCCTTTTTGCAGGTGTAAGAAACGCTGGTGTATAGTGTGAAAAGCGTTTAGCCAACGGTGAGCGAGGAACGAGATATGCGCATATTGAAGACTACGGGCAATGCGATCAAGGGGTTTATGATCCTGTTCTCGTTTATCGTCAATCTCGTGCTGATCATCGTCGTGGTTGTGCTGGCGCTGACGATCTTCGACATCAAGAACAACATCGCTGCCCCGCTGCTCAACGGGCTGCACAGCAGCTTTGTCGGGCTGGACGAAGCCACGATTGACTGGACGATTCCGGTGCGCGATACGATACCGGTGGTACTCAATATCCCCCTGCAAACTGATACCGTCGTCACGCTGACCGATCCGGTGCCGCTGGCGGTCACGGCGAATATCACGCTGCCCGGCGTTGGCGTGCTCAACAATGCCACCGTTAACCTGACGCTGCCGGAAGGGCTGCCGCTGCCGGTTCGTCTGGATCTGAACGTGCCGGTGAATGAGGATCTGGATATCGAGCTTGACGTGCGGGCGGTCATCCCAATCAGCCAGACGCAGCTTCACGATCCCATCAACAATTTACGGCTGAATTTCGAGCCGCTGGTGCGCGCCCTCGGTAACCTGCCCAACGACTTTGGCGGGGCATGGCAGATGGTGCTGGATTCGGTTAACGGCAGCGCGCCCGATCTGCTGGCGGAAACCGACTACAGCCGTGATCCCTGGGCGGGTTTCTCGCAGACTGCTGGCGTTGGCTATTCGCTCGGCAACGAGCCGGTACCGATCAGCAGCCAGCCTCTGCAAACCGGCATTGTAGCGGAAGGCGGCATTCCGGCGCTGGATGAGCCGCTTCGCCCGGAAATCTACGTGCGCGGCGGTCCGCAGATCGTCAATCAGCAGGCGGGCGATAACATGGAAGCGCTGTCCATACCCGCCTATTTCTACGACGGGTCCTATGCCCAGGTGCGGCAGTCGCAGTATGCCAGCAGAGGAACGTCCAGCGTCACCGCGCCGGACGCTTCCACGGCAGGTGAAACGCTGCTGCCCCCCGAAACTGCCGCTGGCGGATAAGCTGGCGCGGCTGGTCACTGTCTTTGCTGGCGGCGATCCTTTACAATAGGCAGGCTAAGAGAACGCCAGCATTTGATACCCAGTTTGCACGAGCGAGCGATGACCAAGCACGAACCACAGCCCCGCATTTGCGATTATGAAGGCTCGAATTACCGGACGGAGTTCTGGGAAGGCAGAGGGCGCGACTATGAAGATCGCGTCGAGCGGCTGGTGCTGCGGCGGATGCTGCCGCTAAGCGGCAGGCGGCTGCTTGAAGTTGGGGCGGGCTTCGGACGGCTGACAGGCGAATACGATATGTTCGCGCAGGTAGTGCTGCTGGATTATTCGCTGTCACAGCTTCAGTACGCGCAGGAGCAGTACGGGCGCTCACCGCGTTTCGTCTACGTGGCAGCCGATGCCTACAAGCTTCCTTTCCAGCCGGGCGTTTTTGATGGCGTTACCATGATCCGCGTCATTCATCACATGGCAAAAGTGGATGAGGTGCTGGCGCAGGTTCGGCGCGTGTTAGTGGAGAAAGGCACTTTTATCCTCGAACACGCCAACAAGCGCAATCTCAAAGCGATGCTGCGTTATGCGCTGGGCAAGCAGGACTGGAGTCCATACGATCTTTCTCCGGTGGAATTTGTCGAATTGAATTTTGACTTCCACCCCAGCTATATCAAACATGAGCTTAAGCGAGCTGGTTTTGCTATTCAGCAGCGCACGCCGGTGTCGTTCTTCCGTTTGCAATCGCTGAAAGACCGCGTGCCAACCGACCTGCTGGTGAGCCTGGACGCTATGCTCCAGCCGACGCAGATGCTGGTATCGCCCAGCGTGTTTGTAAAGAGCATCGCTGCTGGCACCTCTCCGAACCATCTCGATTCGACCACGCTGTTTGCCTGCCCAGAGTGTGGTGGCAGCCTCAACCGCATCGACGACACGATGGTGTGCGAGCGCGATGGACGGCGCTGGGCGGTGCGCGACGGCATCTACGATTTCAAAGCGTCGGTGGATGAGCGCTGACGTATGCCGCTACAGTTCCTCTAAATGCCCGGTGACCCAGGCGAGATAAGCTTCACGCAGCGCTTTGGTCTGCCCGCCCGGCAGACCATCCCCAATTGAAACGCCGTCAATTGCGACCACCGGCACAATGCCCCGGCTGGCGCTGGTGATGAACGCCTCGTCGAGCATCGGGATCTCGGAAACATGCACCGCGTCCTGTCGAATCGGCAGAACTGCTGGCGCGACCTCAAAGACCACCTGCTGCGCGATTCCCGGCAGCACCCCATGACCAGCAGTGCGCAGCATCCCGTTGAGGATGGCGTAGAAATTGCTACTCAAACCTTCGAGAATATCGCCCGCGTCGTCCAGCAGCAGCGCGGTGAAGATTTCGGGCGGCAGCGCGGCTTCGATTTTCGTCCGGTCGTGCATCCAGTCGGTCGTCTTGGCACCGGGCTGTCGTCGCGCCGCGCCTTCGATGGTGACACAGCGCACCCCATTGGCAAATACTTCGGCTGGCAGCGGCTTGAACGGCTCCAGTGACAGAATCAGGTGGTCGGGGTTGGCGGCGGGTAGGGTGATGCGAAAACGCACATCGCCATAATCCGCCTTGGCGATCATCTGGCGCAGGGCAGCCCGCAGTCGGACGCGATCAGCCTGAAAGGGGATGCTGGCGCGCAGCGCCGAATTTTCGAGCCGGGTCAGATGGGCGTCGAACTTCAGCACTCTGGTGGTCTGAAACGTGTTGGTGATCGTGTAAACGCCGTCGCGCGGCTCGTGCCGGGCGGCATCCGCCAGCGACTCTGCCGTGTAATTGACCGGCTGAAGACCATCAGGGGTGAGCAGGCGAATGAAGCAGGGCATAGGGCTGATCCGCTTTCGGCAGGGTGAGAACATAACGGGCGCAACTATAGCGGCAGTGGGGCAGTATTGTCGAGGGGGCGAAAATTCGCCGTTTGCCTGCTTGACATGAAATGACAATCGGGCTACCATGAATGCTGGTTACGAACTAAAGAGATTCGATCCATGTTTTGTCACTTCATGACTACCGGTATGGGTACCACTACTCCACATAGATACACTGTGCGGGGGCACTAGCGCTTACCTGAGAGCCGGAAAGTAGTAAAGGAAACTCAAGCGTGTGGAAACCCCCACACGCTTTTTTGTTGTCTTGTGCCGAATCACAGGGAGTCTGAAGTCATGCAAACGCTGACGATGAAATTTGGGGGAACGTCTGTAGGCAGCCCGGAAGCGATTTCTAACGTGGCGGCGATAGTGGGTGACGCGCTGGTGCCGGATAACCGCGTGATCGTGGTCGTCTCCGCCATGTCCGGCGTCACCGACGCGCTGCTTACTTCAGTGCGCGAGGCAGCCAGCGGCAACAAATGGTCGTACCTCTCCTGCGCCCAGAAGCTCCGCGACCGTCACGAGGAAGCCGTCAATCTGCTGACATCGCCGGGCAAAGACCGCGACACGGTCATTAATGAGATCGGTGTTCTGATGAAGCAGCATACCGAATTGTGTCAGGCGGTCAATATTCTGGGCGAAGCGACGCCGCGCATTCTCGACGCGGTTGTCTCGTTTGGCGAGCGTTTGAGCTGCCGGGTGGTGGCTGCCGCGCTCCGCAGCCACGGAGTCAATGCGGTCGCCTGCGACGCTACCCAGTTCATCGTTACCGACGACCGTTATGGCAACGCCAGTGTCCAGTGGGCAGACACCGAGCAGCGTATCCGTGAAAAGCTGCTGCCGGTATTGGACAGCGGCATTGTGCCGGTGATTACCGGCTTCATTGGCGCGACGCGCGACGGACATGCGACGGCGTTAGGGCGCGGCGGCAGCGATTACAGCGGCGCTATTTTCGCGGCGTGCAGCGACAGCGACGAGCTGATCATCTGGACCGACGTGGACGGCGTCATGACCACCGATCCCCGCATTGACCGCCGCGCGCGCGTGCTGCCCTACGTCTCGTATCAGGAAGTCGGCGAACTGGCGTTTTACGGCGCGAAAGTGCTGCACCCGAAGACGGTGCAGCCGATCCTCAACCGGAAGATTCCGTTGAGGGTGCGCAATACTTTCAATCCTCAGCATCAGGGCACGCTCATCGGTCCCAATGGGCAGCGCAGCGAAACCGTCATTAAGGCGGTCACGAGCGTGCGCAACGTGTCGCTGCTGACCGTCAGCGGCAAGGGCATGATCGGCGTGCCGGGCATCGCCGGGCGAACGTTTCTGGCGACGGCAAAAATGGGTGGCAACATTCTGATGATATCTCAGGCGTCGTCGGAGCAGAACTTCTGCTTTGTGGTGCTGGATGACCGCGCCGGCGAAGCGAAAGCGGCGATTGAAGCCGAACTTGCCGCCGAGATCGCCCGTCAGGATGTGGACGGCGTCGAGGTGCTGGGTGACGTTGCCATCGTGACGACGGTTGGCGCGGGAATGCAGGGCACGCCCGGCGTTGCGGGGCGCATCTTCACGGTGATGGGCGACAACAACGTGAACGTGGTGGCAATCGCGCAGGGCGCGTCGGAATGCAGCATCTCGTTCGTGGTGGACGAGGATAACCTGCAAAAGGCGGTGATCGCGCTGCACGATCTGGCGCTGAAAGCGGTGGCGGTTTAGGCGGGCGCGATCATCGGACGGTTATACAGCCACAGGCTGCCGAATCCCTGCCATTCAGACGGGATATGACAGCCGCCGCTGGCGACAGTGGCGAGCGTTTGGGCGAACATATCCGGCTGGCTGGAGACGGCAATCATCGATACGGGCGAGCGCGGAGAGACGACCCGATCCACGACGGCGGCAAGGCTTACCTGCGGGCTGCCGTCATACGCCAGCAGCAGGCGAACGGGGTAGACGCTTCGGCACGACTGGTAAACATCCGACGGCGGCACATCGGGCATCAGGTCGCCCAGCGTTATGCCCAAGCCGTTCCAGCGGCGGGTGTAAAGGCGTACATACTGGACAATGTCCTGGTCGTCGAAGATGAACAGCCCGGTGATGAAGCTGCCGCTGTCGTCAGGAATAGAGAAGCCGAACGACGTACCTGCCTGATCGGGCGGGAACTCAGCGATGACGCCGATGGTGCTGATCGCCGCCGCGCGGCTGGTCGAACCGGGCGTGACGCCCAGCAGGCAGGGTAGCGAACACGCCGGATGCCGCGCCAGGATGGCGGTATTACGCGGGGGAAACTGTTTGCCAATGATGACCGCCGCGCCAATGAGCAGGGCGAAGAGGGCGGATAGAAGCACAGATGGAACGAGCGCGCGCCGCCATTTCACCATTGCGCGTCCTACCGGGCGTAGACCGCCAGCACCGCCGGAACCGGATCGAACGACAGCACCTGAAAGAGCGCCGGTATCGTCACTGCCATCATACTCGAACCGCCGCCGTCCAGGTTGACCGCTGTCACCAGATCCAGGTCGCTGGCGGCGAGATAGCCGCTTAAATCCACCAGCGTCATGCCGATGAAGGACGGCGTGGTGATAAGAATGATGCGTCCGGCGCTGTCCTGCCCGACGACGGTGCGCCGCGAGATGCGGTCGCCCTGCGGATTAGCGTATGACGCCTGCCCATCGCTGACCAGCACCGGGAACGCCTGCACCGCCTGTTCCAGCACTTCGCCCGTGTACGGCTCGACGTTGTTGGAGCGCACGCGCGCCTGCCCGTTTTGCACCTGCAACATGCCACCGTAGCCGGGGAACGCCTGACCGTAAACGACGCCATCCGCCACGACCAAGCCGAGCGCGTTGCCCTGCGGATCAAAGAAGTTGGCATTGATGAAGGCGACGGCGTCGGGAAGCTGCTCGCGCCAGCCTTGCAGAGTCAGCGGGGCGGCGGGGCGGTAGTGAGCGCGAAAGCGGTAGTACGTCGGATCGACCCGCAGCGCGACAAACTGCGTCAGCGCGTAATCGTCGCCGGGGAGATAGAGGCGGCGCTCCAAGCCGGGCGCGAGCATTTCCCAGGCGTTTTCGACCGGGACAGCGCCGGTGGTTGGGGCGGGTGTATCGGTGGGCGCTTCAGTGGGCAAAATGAACGGCTGTGAGAGCGTGCAGCCGCCGATGAGCGAGGCGGCGGTGAAGAGCGAGGACAGCCGCAGACGCCGGAGCATACGGCGGCGGCGCAGCCTGGCAAAAAGTATCGATTGTTCGGGATTCACGCGCTAAGTTGCCCTTGTCTGACAGATGCCCTGATGCTATACTTTACCTTACGTTGTCAAATCCAAATATGGGCGCCTAGCTCAGCTGGTTAGAGCGCACGGTTCACATCCGTGAGGTCAGGGGTTCAAGTCCCTTGGCGCCCACAACAAAAGCGGGTCAGTCTCAGTAGAGGTTGACCCGTTTGTTTTGGTGCAGGTTGGCTTGACGATGGTCACTTCGCTTTTTTGCTGCCTCAATTCTTTATGCTTCCTCAATACCTTAAGTTGATTAAACCGGGCGGGCATGGTAGCTTAAGAAGTGTGATTCGTTCGCTGATGGTCTTGGTGCATGAATGAAAAGTCAGGAGTCTGTATCCAGCCAGCGAGATTGGATGCTTTTCGTCGTGCGCTGGGTGCTGCTCGTACTTGGAGCGCTGGCGATACTGATCGCGCGTAATCAGGCTGCGCCGCCTGCCAGCAGTCAGGATATCATCACCATCGGGCTGATCGGCGGCATTGCCAACCTGCTGCTTCTGCCCTTCCTGCTGGTGCGCTCGATGGGGCAGGGCTTGAGCATGGCTGCCTTCGCGGGTGACATCGTCATCGCGGGGGTGTTCGCCTATATCTGCCGGAACGACATCTGGAGTCTCGTCAGCCTGATCAGCGGCGTGATGCTGGTGGGGTTGGTTCGGGCATCATTTGCCTACAGCGTCGCTCAGGTGATCGGCGTCATGGTCACTACAGTGGCAGTGACTGCCGCCGCGCTGGGGACGGGCGTTCTATCGACGCTGTCCGTCCCGCTGATGATTCTGGTCGTCGTTGGCGTTATCGTGATGGCGGCAGGCTACGGGCTGGAGCATCATGTCGGCAGGCTGCGCGATCAGCTTCAGCAGGCGCTGCGCCTGCAAAACGAAGAAATGCAGGCAACCCGCGAACGCACGCGGGCGATTTACAACCTGTCGTTCATCCTTAGCTCAACCCTCAATTACGAGAAGATTCTGGAAGCGGCGCTGGAAGCCGGTCGGCTGGGCTTGCGCCTGCCCGAACGCGAAGGCTCCAGCCTCAACGCCGTCGTGATGCTGTTCCACTCGGACGATAACGCGCTCCACGTCGTGTCGTCGCGGCGGCTGACTCGCGCTGACGAATCGCGCATCATTCCCGGCAAAGTCGGCATGGTGGCGGAAGCGCTGCAGGAAGCTGTCCCGGTGTTTGGCACCAACGCTTCTCAAGACCCGGAACTGCAATATTTCGTCGCCTTTCAATACTGCCGGTCGATCCTGTGCATTCCGCTGCGCTCCGGGTTTGACAACTACGGGGTGCTGGTCTATGGCAGCGACCGCCCGAACGCCTTCACCGAAGACCAGAGCGAGCTGCTGAGCGCGATTGGCACGCAGGCGACGATTGCGCTCCAAAACGCGCTGCTGTACCAGAGCCTGCGCGACGAAAAAGAGAAGATCGTCGATGTCGAGGAAGACGCGCGCAAGAAGCTGGCACGCGATCTGCACGACGGTCCCACCCAGAGCATCGCGGCGATTGCCATGCGCATGAGCTACATTGCCCGGCTTCAGCACAAATCTCCCGAACAGCTTCCAGACGAACTGCGTAAGGTTGAAGACCTGGCGCGAAAGACCACCAAAGAGATTCGGCACATGCTGTTTACGCTGCGCCCGCTGGTGCTGGAATCGCAGGGACTGGTAGCGGCGCTGAACCAGCTTTCCGAGAAGATGCGCGAGACTCACGAGCAGGCGGTGGCGGTACGGGTGGCGCGGGATGTCGAACAATACCTCGACCACAACCAGCAGGGGGTGATGTTCTACATCATCGAGGAAGCGGTGAATAACGCCCGTAAGCACGCCCGCGCCGATCTCATCAGCGTGACCATCAACGTCCAGGATGATGTCATCATCGTGCAGATTGCCGATAACGGCATCGGCTTCAATACCGGCGCGGTGACCGCCAACTATGATCAGCGCGGCAGTCTCGGCATGGTCAACATGCGCGAGCGCGCCGAAATTCTTGAAGGCACGCTGAGCATTGACAGCGTGGAGGGACGCGGTACAGTCATCACTGTCGTCGTGCCACTTCACCCATCTTATGGTACCCTTCGCGACGGCAAGCGTTCGTCGAAGTCAATGACCAAGCTGGCACTGGCGGCGGCGGACCGCATGGAACGGCTGGAAGCGAATGGGAATCCACCTCGACTATGACACACTCTTCTCTTGCGGCGCTTCGCGGTGAGCCAAGCTACGTCTGGCGCGCCGGGCAGGAGCGCCGTCTGCAAATGATCGCCCACTGGACGGCGCTTGAAAATGCGCGCGTCCTTGAGGCAGGCGGCGGCGTGGGCATGTATGCCGCGCAAATCTACCAGCGGTACTCAAAGCAGGTCGAATGTTTTGACATTGAACTGGCGCGGGTGCAGGAAGCCCGGGAGGGCACGCCGCGCGCGCTGGTCGCGGCAGCCGAGTACCTGCCCTACCGCAGCGGCTATTTTGACACCATCCTCTCCAGCGACGTTCTGGAACACGTCAGCGATGACCGCGCGGCGGCGCGTGAGATGGTGCGGGCGCTCAAGCCGGGCGGCAGGCTGATCGTGTTTGTTCCCAACCGCTGGTATCCGTTTGAAACTCACGGGCATTACTGGCGCGGACAGTATCATTTCGGCAACACGCCGCTGATCAACTACCTGCCGGACGGGCTGCGGAACCGGCTTGCGCCGCACGTGCGCGCCTATACCAGGCGCGGGCTGCTCCGCCTGTTTGACGGCTGCCCGGTTCGGATCATCACTCACCAGCGCATTTTTGCCGCTTACGACAACATCATCGCCCGGTTTGGCGCGGCGGGGCGGGTGCTGCGCGGTACGCTGCAGGCGATTGAAGGCACGCCGCTGGACGTGATCGGCTATTCGCACCTGCTGGTGCTGGAAAAGACCGGCGAGGGGTAGTCACAGATCGTGCCGCGCCCACACAGAAAGTCTCAATATCGGGTTACTGTTCGTCAATGAAAACGGGCAGGTGACCGAGCGCGACAATATCTGACCATTTGGCGCGGTCGCCTTCGGTGAAAATAGCTGCTTCGCCGATGACGTGTGCCTGAGCCTTGTCCATGATCAGTCGCATCCCCTGAAGCGTGCTGCCGGTGGAGATGACATCGTCGAGCAGCACTACCCGCTTGCCAGCGATCAGATCGCGGTCTTTCTCATCCAGATACAGCGTCTGGGGTTCGCCGGTCGTGATACTGAGGGTTTCCGAACGCAGCGCGTCTCCCATGTAGGGTTTGTATGATTTCCGCAGCACTACGTAAGCGACGCCCATCTCGACCGACAGGGCGTGCGCCAGCGGAATGCTCTTGGCTTCCGGCGTGACCAGCACCTCGACGTTTTGCGGACGCAGCTTCTCCGCCAGCGCCTTGCCAACCGCCTGCACGAGTTCGGTATCGCCCAGAATGTTCAGGATCGCAATACGAACGCCGGGTTTGATCGCGAAGAGGCGCAGTTCACGCTTGATGCCAGCAACTTCAATTGAGTAGGTTTCGTAGGGGGCGCTCATCCATCAACTCTCCATATGCAAAAGCGCCCATATTTTAGCACACCCCTCAGGCATTCACCGTACTGTGCGCAAGCTGCCCATCGACCAGCGTCAGCACTCGATCCGAGCGCTGCGCCAGATCGTGATCGTGGGTCACAATCACGACAGTCGTGCCGGAGCGCTGGCGGACATCTTCCAGCGCTTGCAGCACCATCACGCCCGACTCCTGGTCGAGATTGCCGGTTGGCTCATCTGCCAGCAGCAGCGGCGGATCGTTTGCCAGCGCGCGGGCAATGGCGACGCGCTGCTGCTGACCGCCGGAAAGCTCGGAAGGGCGGTGGCGCATCCGGTCGCCAAGTCCCAACCCTTCAAGCAGCTCCTTTGCCCGTTTCTCCGGGTTGAAGCGCGGCTTGCGGGCAAACTGGATCGGAAGGGCAACGTTTTCCAGCGCCGTCAGGGTGGGGATGAGGTTGAAAAACTGAAAGATGAAGCCGATCTTCTCGTTGCGAATCTCGGTGAGCTGATCCTCGTTCATCCGGCTGATATCGACGCCGTCGATCATGATCGTGCCGCTGGTGGGTTGATCCAGCCCGCCGATCAAGCCGAGCAGGGTGCTCTTGCCGCTGCCCGACGGACCCACGATGCCGACGATTTCACCGGCGTAGATGTCCATATCGACGCCGCGCAGGGCATGGACAACCGTTTTTCCCAGAGGGAGGTCTTTGGCGAGATTGCGCGTGCTGATGACGATGTTCCCGTTTTGTGCCATAACTGCTGCTTTCTCAACAATCCGTTACGTTCTGATATACGCACGAAAGCAGCCGGGGTTGCAACCACCCGGCGGCTTTACGGGAGCGAACGTTATTGTATCAGAGTTGGAAAACAGGAACACTCACTAATCGTGCTGAAGCGGCGATTCCTCAAAGGCGCGTATCCGAAGATACAGCCTGCGGAAGGCACTGAGGATATCTGAGGTGGTGATGATGCCGACCACCGTTTCACTGCGGACGACTGGCAGACAGCTAATGTGATTGACCAGCATCAGGCGAGCCGCCTCATCCGCGTCCGCTTCGGGTTCAACGACAATCGGTGCCGGAGTCATGATTGCGCGCACCGGAAGCTGGGTCACCGCGGCTTCGTTTTGCCACGTTTCGCGCAGGATGAACGGCGATTTTAGCGCGGCGCGAATATCGCGTCGCGTGAGGATGCCAACAAGCTGCCCTTCGGAATTCATTACCGGCAGGTGATGGAAGTTGTTCTTCTCGAGGATCTCGAGTGCCATTCGCAGCGGCTTTCCCTGGTGAATGGTGATCGGTTTACTCGTCATCATATCTGCGACATACATTGTTTTTCACCTGACCAGCAAGGGCGCGAAACACCACCGCGCCACTCAGCCGTTACGTATATTCTGAACTAGGTTATATCCCTGACTCGCGATTCAACCAACATTTTGAAAATATCCGACTCGGTGACAATACCGACCAGATGACCTTCATCATTGATGACCGGCATACCACTGATCTTCTTATCAAGCATCAACCGCGCCGCGTCCAGAATCGTTGTATCCGGGCTGACGGTGATGGGATCGTGGGTCATGCTGCGTTCCACGATGAGTTGATCCCATAGATAGTTGAGTTCCCACACGCTCAGACTGGTCGCGTCCGACGGACTGGCTTCGCGAATATCGCCACTGGTGATGATGCCAACCAGCCGCCCCGACTTGACCACCGGCAGCCGACGAATTCGGCAGTCCCTCATGATTTCGTGGGCAGTCTTAAGCCGGGTACCCGGTTCAACGGTGATAACGGGTTTGGACATCCATTCGGAGACCACGACGTTTTCCAACATTTGGACCTCCTTAGAGAGCAGATATGGGCTGTGCTCTGGAAGTGTCGGGTTATCAGGACACGTCTGACATGTGTCCCCCCTCTACATAAGGTATCCAAAAACCGTCGGATGAAGGTCACCGTGTTCGCGTGATTAATGTTAGCGGTTTATCGGCAGTGACAGGACTATCAGCGTTCCTTTCCCTGGTTCTGACTCAATCCGTACCGTTCCCCCATGCAGCCGCGCCCGCTGCTGGATATTGCGCAGCCCCAGACCCGGCTGTGATGCTGTTTTCTGAAGGTTAAAGCCGCGCCCGTTGTCCCGGATCTCCAGTTCAAACAAGCTGTTGAACTGGCGCGCGTAGAGCTGCACCTCGGTGGCGTCGGCGTGGCGGACGATGTTGCTCAGGGCTTCGTTCGCCATCTGGCAAAGCGCTTCGTAGGTGCTGGGTACAAACGGGATATCGCCATCGGGCGCGTCGATATCGATCCGGATTTCTCGCGGAATATGCAGCCGCGCCACCATCTGCTCAAGACATTCGGTGATCGTCTTTTTCTCGAAGCTCTTTGTCTTGAGGTTGTTGATGTAGTGGCGAATGTCCTCGATGATCAGGTTCAGGCTTTGCATCACCGGCAGCAGGTCGTCGGGATTGGTCTTGCGCGAGGCACGCATGAGCTGCAGGCGCATTCCAATCGCATAGAGCGACTGAATGACGCCGTCGTGCAGTTCCATGCCAATGCGCTCGCGTTCTTCGAGCAGCGTCAGCTGATGGCGCTGTTCGCGCAGGCGCGCGCCCGCGATAGCCAGCGCCGCATAGCCCGCGATTGTCTCCACCAGCCACTGATCCTGCTCGCTGAACGGCTGCCCGTCAACCGGATCGGTCAGATACAACATCCCGAACAGGCTGTCGCCGACGATGATGGGCACGCCAAGAAAGCGATTCATCTCCGGGTGATTGACGGGAAAGCCGCTTGAACGCGGATCGCCTTCGATCTGGTCGAGGCGAATCGGCGCTCGCTCGCTCATAATCGCGCCGAGAAGCCCGCGTCCCTGCGGCAAATGGGGGATAGCAGCGGCAACGGCGGGTTCAAGCCCGGAGAACATGAAATACTCCAGCCCGCCTTTGCCATCGGGAATACCCAATGCCGCATAGCGCGCTTTGACCAGATCGCGCGCCGCTTCGGCAATGCGTTCCAGAACTTCGCCCACCGTATCCGCTTCGGCGGCGCGCATGACGGATGACGTGATGACATTGAGCGAACTCAAGAGGGATGGCACGTCTACCTGACGATATTTGTCACTTGTTTCCATCAGAATGCGATATACTATGCTAAGCTTTACACTCTATTCTAATGTACCCAGCCTAATAGTTCCAGCGAGTCGGACGCGAATGTCAAAACTTGTACGGATTTTGATCGCTGATGATCATTCTGTTGTGCGCGCGGGCTTGCGCGCGCTGCTTGAGCATCATGGACATTTTCGGGTAATCGCCGAAGCCAGCACCGGCGAGGAAGCTATCGCCAAAGCCCAGGAACATCAGCCGGACGTGGCGGTGCTGGATATTCGGATGCCCGGACTTTCGGGGATCGAAGCCTGCCGCCGAATTGTGCAAAGTGTGGAAGGCTGCAAAGTGATTATGCTGACGTCGTATGCCGAGGATGAACTGCTGTTCGCGGCAATTCAGGCGGGGGCGTCGGGCTATGTGCTGAAACGCATCGGAGACAACGAGCTGGTGCAGGCAATTGAGCGCGTTAGCCGTGGTGAGGGGATGCTTGACCCGGCGATGACGGCGACTATCTTCAGCGAAATGCGCAAGGCGACCCAGGCGCAGAATGCTGCCGCCTTTGGCGAATTAACGCCTCAGGAACTGGCGGTGCTGGCGCTGGTTGCCGAAGGCTTGACCAACCGCCAGATCGCGGTCAAGCTGTATCTGGGCGAAGGTACCGTCCGCAACTACGTCAGCAGCGTGCTGGCGAAGATTGGCGTCTCCAACCGGGCGGAGGCGGCGGCATACGCCGTCAAGCATAATATCGGCGAACTCATTCCGCCGTCAAATTCAAAGTCTGAGCGCGACTAAGCACAACAAAAACTGGTCGGCACAAAAAAGGCGCGGAATTCCGCGCCTTGTCTTTTATTGAGACACATTTGCCTCGGCATCGGCTGCCGCCTGCTCTTCTGCCCTGCCGCGGTTGGGGATGACGACCACCGGGCAGCAGGCGCTGGACAGCACCTTAGTGGTCACGCTGCCAAACAGCCAGCGGTTCAGCCCGGAACGCCCATGAGTGGACATCACGATGAGATCGACTGGCAGCTTCTTCGCCGTTTCGATAATCACCGCGTGGGGTTCGCCAAGCTCGACTACCACATTAACCGTTATGTCGATTTTTTCGCGCAGTTGGGTGGCGATGCGCTCCAGATACTCCTGAGCATAGGGCAGGGCGTCGTTTACGCCCGCTTCATAGTCCTGCACCACCGTCATTGGAATGGGGTAAAAATCGTAGATTGGGATTTCTGGAACTGGCACAACCGTCAGCAGCGTCATTTTGTCGCCGGGGTTGACCAGCCGCTCGGCTTCTTCAAGTGATCGTTCGGCAAGCTGTGACCCGTCTAGCGGGACGAGAATATGCCTGGACATTCGTTTTTCTCCTATCCCTTTATACTATTTTCACCGAATCTGCCGCTGGCGCACAGTGACGAAACTCATGGATAGCACACGGAGTTTTGCAGGTTTCTGCGAGGACTTGTGAGACAAAGGAAGCGGACGGGCTTAGCCGCCAAACCACAGCGTCGGTGCCATCAGGGCGACCAGAATGGCGGGTATCCACAGCGCCGCCAGCCACAGCCAGCGGCGCGGGCAGCACTGCGCCACGAACAGCACGCCGGTGATGATCAGCGGCATCGCCACACGGTAAGCAGCAATCGGGTCATCCCAGCTGACGTCGGGCATGACCAGCACGAAGCCAGCACCCATCAGCACCAGCGCCGCGCCCAGCGGAATCGAACTGGCACGCCAGATCGCGCGCAGCGCGGCGATGAACAGGATCACCGCCGGGATGCCGAGCCAGATCGCCAGCAGGATAAATTCGACCCGCGACTCTTCCCGAAACAGCCCTTGCAGCGGGATCAGGTGGATTTTGGCGGCAGGGTAAATTGTCGGGAAAGTGCCGAACCACAGGCGCATGATGCCCCACCAGGTCAGGAACAGCAGCAGCGGGGCGGCGACAAACAGCACCGCCCACCGCCGCTGCCCCTGGCTAAAGGCGTGCAGCGCGATTCCGGCGGCGAAGATCATGCCGAGTTCCTTGGTTATCGTGGACAGCATCAGCAGCAGAATCGTCCAGCGGTAGCGCCGGTGGTGATAGGACACCAATGCCCCCAGCGCCAGCGCGAAACACAGCGGCTCATTTAAATCCAGACGCACCGCGAAGATTGCCCCCACCCAGAACGTGTAAATCAGCCCCGTCAGCGGTGAGACGCGGTATGTGACCAGCAGATAGGTGAGCAGCGCCGCGCCAATGCTGTGCGCAGCCACGTTGACAATGATCAGCGTCCAGGGGATGAGATCGGCGCTGCCGAATGCCAGCACCCGCGCCGCCAGTGGATACAGAATGCGCTGGTAGCGCAGGGTTGGTCCGTCAATGTATGGGACGGCTTCCGCGCCGTCGCGGGCGATATAGTAGGCGAACTGTCCGTCATAGCCGGTAGTGCCGTTGGGATCGTGTTCGGCGAAACGGGTGCCAATGCGAATGAAGGTGAGCGCGCCGTCTTCGGCATTCAGCAGAGCAATGGCGCACAGGATCGAGATAAAGACCAGAGTGAAGACGCCGACTATAAACGCTTGTCGGCGGGCATTGGCGGGGGCGCTGGTTGAAACATTCATGGTTTCAGCGTAACGTGAGCCTGGAAGAAATGACCGTTAAGGAAAACAAAACCGGGCTTTTTTGCCCGGCTCAGTTTTATTATATGAGGTTGTGGTCTGGAAAAGCATCTAGCCGAGATAATCGCGCAGGTTGTGTGCCAGACGCGGATGGCGCAGACGACGCAGCGCTTCCTTTTCAAGCTGGCGAATACGCTCTCGACTAAGACCAAACTTGTTGGCAATTTCTTCCAGTGTGTGCGGCTCGCCGCCGCCCAACCCGAAGCGCAGGCGGAGAATATGGCTTTGGCGGGGGGTAAGCTCGCTCAAAACTTCTTCTATTGTTTCTTGCAGCAAATGCTGAGTCGCAGATTCGACCGGGCTGGGAGAATCCTGGTCTTCGATGAAATCGCCAAATTCACTGTCGCCGTCATCGCCCACCGGGCGTTCCAGCGCGATAGCGTGCTGGCTGGCGTCCATCATTGCGCGAACGGCATCGGCGGGCAGATCCATCTCAAGGGCAATTTCCTCTGGAGAAGGTCGGCGTCCCATCGATTGTTCGAGCGATTGGGCGGTGCGGTACATCTGGCGAATACGTTCAGTCATGTGGAGAGGAATACGGATCGTGCGTGTCTTCTGGGCGAGGGCGCGGGTGATTGCCTGGCGAATCCACCAGGTGGCGTAGGTGCTGAAGCGGTTGCCGCGCTTGTAATCGTATTTATCAACGGCGCGCATCAGACCAACATTGCCTTCCTGAATCAGATCCGGGAAGGGCAGCCCCTGACCCATGTATCGCTTGGCGATACTGACGACGAGGCGCGTGTTGGCGCGACCGAGATGTTCGCGCGCTGCCTGTCCGTCAAAGACAAGGCGCTCCAGATGCACGACCCAGGTTTCACTGTAGCCTTCGCGCCCGCTGCCGATGCTGGCAAAGGTATCGCGCGCCATCTTGCCCATCTCAATCCGCTTGGCAAGCTCAATTTCCTCTTGCGCGGTCAGGAGGGGTTCCTGCGCCATCTGTCGAAAATACAGCCCTACGGGGTCATCTGCGGAAACGGCGTTGATATCACCTACACTGGGGTCCTGGAGGATTTCTTCGGGTTCGAATTCGAGGTCACCTTCTTCGGCGAGCAGTAAGCCGTCCACCGGCTCGCTGTCCTGGCGTAATTCGATCCCTAGCTCGTCCAGCTCGTACAGAATGGTTTCGATGGCATTCATATCATCGCCATCTTCATCCAGCACTTCTAGTACATCCTCGAAAGTTACGTAGCCGCGCTGGTCGGCCCGGTTCATAAGTTCCTGTAACACGCCTGTTCTCTGCCTCCTCCATAAAATAGGATTGGCAAAACCTCTGCCACGTTTGTACCAGTGCCAGGTACAAACCCGCTAACTGAGTCTTAAACTGACATATTTTATCACGATTATCATGTCTTTGTGAATTACGTTGCATGTGTTCGTCAGAGCAATATAGATTAGCGTTTGCCTACAATCGTAAAGGCTTCGTTCAGAATGTGAACCTTCACATCCGTTGACAGGTTTGCGTTTGCGAATTTGGATAATCAGGATATGATGGATTGAAAGGGCATCATAGGTGCGTCATTATGTCTACACGTCGGTTCACAGATAACCTCGAAGATCCACAGCCCACGCCGCCAGCCGCACCGCCAGCTTCCTCATCGCGGGGTGGGGCGCATCTTCCTCGTACACTAACCCAGGTCTTGAGTGAGGCGAATGATCGCGTGGTGCGCGGCGACCTGGCGGACTACGTGCCGCTGCCTACCGGGTTTGATCCGCTGGATGGCTTTATCGGCGGCGGCTTGCGCAAGACCGAACTGGTGCTGCTGGGCGGCTCTCAGGGGATTGGCAAAACCATTGCCACGCTTCAGATTGCGCGGAACATCGCCATGCGACCGGATCAGTACGTGTTTTACCTGTCGTATGAACACACCGAAACACACCTGATGCACCGCCTGCTGTGTCTGGAGAGCATCAGTCCGCCTGAGATTGACCTGAGCCGCGGCGTCAAGCTGCGCGACCTGTACCAGATCATCGTCGCTCAACGCGCCAAAGAGTTTATGGGGCGAGATGGTGGGGCAGGGTCGCTTCAGGCAATTCTGCGCGATAATCCCAAAACTGCCCCCAGCCTCGCCCGTCTCGCCCGCTACTCTGACCGCGTGATCCTCGTCAAAGCCAGCCCGGCGGTGACGACGCTGCGGGCGATCAAGGAAATGGCGGCGCGTCTGTGTGATGCGACCGGCGGCAACGTCGCGGTGTTTATCGACTACCTTCAGAAAATTGCCGTTCATCCTGAGCGACCGCGCGACGAAAACGACAAGGTGACCATCATCGTCGAAGGCTTGAAGGATATCGCTATGACGCTCGACGTGCCGGTATGGGCAATCGTGGCGGCAGACCGCGAAGGGCTAAAGAGCAAGCGCATCCATCTGTTCCATCTGCGGGGCAGCAGCGCGCTCGATTACGAGTCCGACATCGCCATCATCATGAATAACAAGTATCAGATTCTGTCTAAGGATCACGTCTCGTTCAACCCGTATACTGCCAAGCAGTTCCGCGACTGGGTGGTGTGGACGATTGAGAAGAACCGCGCCGGACGCGCCATGCAGGATATGGAGTTCCAGCTTTACGGGCAGCACTTCGCTTTTGACCCACGCGGTCAGAAGGTGCAGCAGCAGCTTATCGACGAGAAGGTGATCGAGACGTAGAGCGCGCGGTTTGCGTTTTCTCTGCCAGCGACAGTCGTTCAGTCGCGGATGCGCCTTGGCACGTAGAAAAGCTGCCCGGTGGTTAACAGGCGGGGATTTTGCAGGCAGTTGGCGGCGCTAAGTCGGGCGACGGTGCTTGAGGTGCGCTCCGCCAGCGACTGGATGGTATCGCCCGGACGGATGACATACTCATACCAGGCGCGGGGCGGGGGGCAAAACTGCCCCCCGTCATCGTGTGGCTGATAGCGTGTCGGGTGCAGCGTGATCGTCGGGTTAGCGGATGGCGGCGTATCCGTCGGTGACGGCAGCGCGGCGCAGCCGCCCACGATGATTAAGACCGGCAGCCACCAGCGCATCCACTTTCTGACCATCACAGCGCGGGATCTAGTCGGTTTGCTCAACTGCCGGGCGCGTGTGAATGAAGTTGAGCTTTGAAAGCTCGCGCACCTGCTGGTCGGCGCGGTAGCTGCTGCGCACCAGCGGTCCACTTTCCACCCATTTAAAACCCATGTCCTTCCCGATTACGATGAACCGGTCGAATTCGTCGGGCGTGTAGTAACGCTCGACCGCCAGATGCTGCTTGCTTGGCTGGAGATACTGCCCGATGGTCAGAATATCGACGCCGCGATCCGCCAGATCGCGCATGACTTCGACCACTTCGTCGAACGTTTCACCTAAGCCAACCATGATGCCACTTTTGGTCAGTACCAGCGGGTCCATTTTCTTGGCGTTTTCGAGTGTCGCCATCGCCCATTCATAGTGATCCTGCGGCTGCACCTTGCGGAACAGGCGCGGCACCGTCTCGACGTTGTGGTTGAGGATCTCCGGCTGCGCGTCCATGACAATTTTGAGCGCGGCTTCGCTGCCCTTGAAATCGGGGATCAGCACTTCGATGCTGCATCCGGGCTGAAGCTGGCGGATGCGGCGAATCACCATCGCGAAGATTGGCGCGCCGCCATCTTTGCGCTCGTCGCGGTTGACGCTGGTAATGACGACGTGGCGCAGTCCCAGCGCCCGCACCGATTCGGCGACGCGATTCGGCTCAGCCCAGTCCAACGGGCTGGGGCGTCCGGTCTTGATATCGCAGAAGCCGCACGAGCGCGTGCAGGTATCGCCCATCATCAGGAAGGTAGCGGTGCCGCGTCCCCAACATTCACCGAGGTTGGGACACTGCGCCTCTTCGCAGACGGTATGAAGCTGCTGCTCGCGCATCAAGCCATAGACGCGCTGGTAATTTTCGCCGTGTGGCGCGCGCACCTTGATCCAGGGTGGGCGGCGGCGTGGGTGATTGGGATCAGGCTGCCATCCCGCCGATGAATCTGTGGTTGGAATGGCATTCGGATCGATAACGTTGGTCACAATAAGCTCCCGTTCTGTTGCCCTACGGGGCGAGATTATAGCCCGGCGTTGACTAAAGTGTCCAGTTCCGACGGTTTGGCGTTGAGGGTTCTTACAAGCTGCCGCCAGATGAGGTGGATCGCGCCCTCACGGAATGCGAACCGCATGACCAGCGCCGCCAGCGCGTACACCATCTGCCGATCTGGCAGCGCGGACGCCGCCAGCGCCAGCGACAGCGCGGCAAGACTGCTGATCAGGAACAGCCCAAGCTGAAGACTCACCAGGGCGGCGGCAGCGCCCAGCCGCGCGTTCGATTCCTGGCGCGCGTAAGCCGGTACCAGCATGGCGATCAGGCTGCTCAGGACGATGGTCTGGATGTAATCCAGCCAGAGCTGCCCAATGACCGCCGCTGTGGTCACCAGACGAGCGATGGTCAGGCTGGAGTCATTGGCAAGGACGGGCGGAACAGGCGTAATTTGGCTGCTGACCAGACCGAGCAGCGCTGAAAACGTACCCACCGCGACCACACCCAGCAGCAGCCAGCGCAGCAGGCGCTGTCTGGCGATCCAGCGGACAGTGTACGCCCAATGCAGCCCCAGAGCGCCTGGCGAGGTCGCGCCCAGCGTTTCGTAGATGCCGACGTCGTGTTCGTGGGCGATTTGCCCGCTGACGATGATGCAGAGCGCCAGCCCGTAGGCGGTCACGACCAGCGGTATGGCGGCAGCGGTATGCGGCAGCAGCGAAGTGAAGGCGGTGAACACAAACGGGACGCCAAAGAAGATGAATGCCGCTGGCAGCAGCGCGAACAGCAGCGCCGCCAATAGATTCAGCGCCGGGATTTCATAGGGAGTCGATTCGACAAAACCCCGCCGCAGGAACAGATGGTAATAAACCGCCGTCAGCCCGGTAGGTCGATTCAGGGCGCGCCACAAGCGCCAGGTGATCATCCGGGTGGCAGACCCCACACCACTACGTCGGGCGCACCCAGCGCCGGGTAGATGCCTTCGCTCAGTTCGGTGAATATGCCGGTTGACGTGTCCAGCGCCAGCAGCAGGTAGCCGCGCTCGTCGCCGGGAACGTTACCGCCAAACGCCAGATGGACGCTGTCCGGCGACCAGACAAGGCGCGGCGGGTTGGGCGTGTGCTCGGTGGTGGCATAGCCGCAGTAGACTGTCGTTTCGCCGGTGTTGGTGTCCAGGATGTGGATGACGGCGTTGCCAACAGTGCCTTCGGGATCAGCGCCGGTCATCTCCATCACCCAGAAGGCGATATGGCGGCTGTCGGGCGACCAGCTTAGCTCGCCAACGGCGATGCCGTTGATACGCGCCAACCCATACGAATCGGCGAGGTGTGTCCACTGCGCTGGCGCGGTGTCGCCGGGTCTGATAGCGTAGATTTCGCTGGCGGTCACGCCGCCGTCAGCGTCAATGGTCGGGGCGACGTATGCCAGCCAGCGCCCGTCAGGCGACCACGACTGGGCGTTAAAGTAGGCGCGATCTTCGCCAAGCTCCACCCGCTGGTCGCTGATGCCGACCAGATCGCGCCGTTCGGTGTTGATCAGCGCGCGCTTAAAGCCCTCGCCATTCTGTTCAACCAGCAGTCCGAAGCGCCCGCCCGGCTGCATCGAGATCACGCCGCTGACGTTCAGGTATTCGCGCTCGGTGCTGCCTTCTGTCTGCAAGTAGGCGTCGTGTCCTGGCGTCCATATCAGGAAGACGCCGTCAGCCCACCAATCGACATCAGAAGCATAGTCCGAGATCAGCACTCGCTCAGTGCCGTTGAGACGCATCCGGTTATAGGTGTTGATGGCGTTGTAGAAGTAGGTGATCCAGCGTCCATCCGGGGACAGGCGGCAGTTGCTGCCGCAGGGGGTGGTATCGGGCAGGGGATAGCGCCGCCCGCTGCCGATGTCATACACCCACAGCGCGCTGCGGTCGAACGAGGTGAGGATGATGCCGCCCGATGGATAGCCGCCTGCCGCCGTCTGAATGCCGGTTGCCGGGCAAAGCTGGGGTAGTCTATCCTGCGCGAGGGCAGAGACGGACAGAAGCAGGTTGAGTGCCAGAAACAGCAGGAATCGCAGCATGGTTAATCGGATTGCTCATTACGCGAGTCGTTTTCGTCCGCCAGTGTAGACTCGCCACTGGCAATACGCCAGACCCGAACCGCGCTCTGGTGGTCCGCGCTGCCGCCGTCGGCGATAAACAGGTGGTCTTTATAAATCAGGCAGTCCATTGGGCGGTGGAGCGCGGCGGGCTGCAAATCGGTCAGCATCGACGAAAGAACCGGCTCCTGCTCGGCGCTGGTGTCGAAGTAGTGAGCGACATAGAGCACCTGGGTATCGTAATCGAACGGCTCGCCGCCGTCGTCCTGGCGTTCTTCCGGCAGCGCCAAAGCCAGCCGCAGGCGGCGGCAGACGACGAACAGATGCGGCGGGCGCACGCTGGCTTCCGCCAGGACGTAGCTTTCAGCCAGTCCGAGCAGCAAGGGCGGCGGCACATCAAGGCGCAGGTGGTTCACCAGCGCGAATTTCTCGGAAACCGAGAATGAATGCACCAGATCGTCCAGTCGTTCGGGACCGCGCAGCCCGCGATGCCGGGGTCCGGCGAAGTTCAGACCCATCGTATGCCAGCCGCGCTGTGGCATCGTCAGGTCATCGGGCAGGCTCAGCGGGGCGATATCGGTGACCGCGCCTGAGGCTTCATCGACCGACGCCACCACTGTGCCGTCCAGTTTCAGGGCGTGCTGCGCCAGCCAGCCGTCGTCACTGTAAACCTCTTCGACATAGACGGTGAGATCGGGCGCTACGCCTAACAGGCTGCAATCACCGTTGTGGGCAAGCGGCAGCGTCGTAACCGGTTCGAGCGTTGGCATGGGCATGGAACTATTCCATCGGCGTCGTCGTCTGAATATGAGATACGTAAAATTACTGAAAAATTCGTTTCCAGTTTGAGTAACGATATCGCTTGGCTGTGTTATACTTTTTAGGATTCATAATCATATTGAGGCTAGGTCGATAATGAAGCGGCTTGCCCCCAGCGCTATTATAAACGATGAATTGGCAGAAGGCGCGCCGAATTCTGAGGAAGCGCGAGAGTCGGCTGATCCGAACCGGACGATGGCAGTCCCTCACACGCCCGCTGGTTCAGTGCATCGCTCGCCAATCGCCGAAACCGGGCTGCTGATGCCGGTCGTGGTGCCGGCTGAGGGCGACGATCTCAATGATCGACAGGATGCCTCGCGAACGTCGGCGGAGACACAGATGACACCTTACCCCGCACACGCACACGGTACCCGAACTGCTCCACTGGCGCTGATCGTGGAAGACACGCTTGAGCTGGCAGAGGTTCTCGCGGCGACTCTCCAGCGCATGAACATTACCACCATGCACGAGAGCCACGGCAACCGCGCCAGCCACCGCTATGTGGAATACTGCCCGGACGTGGTGCTGCTGGATATCAGCCTGCCGGACGTGACCGGCTGGAAGGTGCTGGATACGATCAAAGAGCACCAGCGCGAGACGGGCATCAGGATGCCAATTGTCATCGTCATCACCGCTTATGGCGATCCGGCAAATCGACTGGTTGGGAAGCTCCAGGGCGTTCACAGCTATCTGGTGAAGCCGTTCACGGCGGATGAAGTAGAAGACCTCGTCAGGAGCGCCCTGAGCAGTATGCCTGGATGATGGCTCGCGCCGGGTTCAGCCGCTGGCTGCCGCTGCTTAAGGTTGGGCTGATTTTAGCGTTCCTGTTTCTCTATCTGACACCAACTACACAACGTCCACCCGCGCCGGTGGACGATTTTGTTTTACCGGAACGGCTGAGTGGTCGCCCACTACAGGCGCTGTACCGGGTTGAGGCGATGGCGGTAAAGTCAGACTGGACGCCCGAACTGCTGCGCCTGGCGGGCGATCTGTGGCGCGAAGCGGGTGATATCACCCGCGCGCTGTCATATTGGCAGGCTGCGGCTGAAGGGAACGCGGACGCGGGACTGCTGCGCGATCTGGCGCTGGGAGCGCTTGAGGTACAGGAATGGTCGCTGGCGCGGGAAACGCTTCACCACTTGACCGCGCTGTCGCCCGATGATGGCTGGGCGCTGTTTCAACTCGGCATCCTTCAGGCGATTATCGACCCTGAAGACGGGCGCGATGGACTCGCGGCGGTGATGGACGATCCGGCTTATGCCGAAATCGCCGCCAATCTGACGAACGTTCTGAGCGAAAGCGGCGGCGAAGCGACGGTGTTGGTGAGTCTGGGGCAGGCGCTGGCGGAATACGAACTGTGGGCATATGCCGAACTGGCGTTTACGCGCGCGGCTGATTTCGAGCCGCTGCCTGAGGCGCTGGCGTATGCGGGACTGGCGCGCGACATGCAGGGCAAAGACGGCAGCGGCTGGATCGAGCAGGCGGTGCGGCTGGCTCCTGACAGCGCCGCGGTGCGGCTGCTGCAAGGGCTGCATCTGCGTCAGACGGGTGATTTTGCTGGCAGCCAGCAGGCGCTGGCGCTGGCGGCGGCGCTCGACCCTGAGAACCCGGTGATGTACGCCGAGCTTGGGACTGCCTACCAGCTTCTGGGTCAGATCGATCAGGCGCGGCGCTGGCTGGAGCAGGCGGTCGCGCTGTCCGGCGGCGACAGCCGCTTTCAGCCGATGCTGACTGCTTTAGCCGAATCCGAGGTCCAGCTTCTGCAAGCATTCGGCGTGACTCTGAAAGTGACTGACGATGCAACTGCTGAACCCAACCCCTGACATTCGCGCCGATCATCCGGTGCTGGTACGCGAAGTGCGGCGGATGGACTGGCTGCGCCGCGCCGGTTCTCCGCTGCGCTATCTGGCGCGGCGGGTGTTGATCCTGACCGCCGTGATGATGCTGCTTTATGCCGCGTGGCTGGTGTGGTGGTGGCTCGATTCCGGTTATCCCTATCCCTACCTTCAGTCATTCCTGGGGATGTTTTCAAATTCGACTCTGAACTTCATCTTTATTGCCGGAGGGGTGAGTCTGCTGGCTGCGCTGCCGCTGGATTACACCAGCATCATGGCGGCGGTCAACAGCATCAACAGCGAAATCGTCTCCGGGACGTGGGATCTGCTGCGGCTGACCGCCGTCCGCGAAGGCGAACTGGTGCTGGCGAAACACGCGGGCGCGCAGCTTCGGGCATGGCGCGGCATGGCAATAGTCATTGGGCTTCGCGCCGCCGTTGGGCTAATCGTCGCCGTCCTGTTTGCCTTTGAGTTTCTGCATTCAACCGGTCGCTTTGGGCTTGAGATAGACGCGCCGCTGGCATTTCTGGCGTTTAACCTGCTGCCGTTTGCGCTGCTCTACGGCGTTTTCACTCTCGAACCGCTGTGGCGAATGCGGGCGGTGACGGCGCTCGGACTGGTCATCTCGGCGCGCTCAACCGATGCCGCCGCGTCGGCGCTGTCTGCTCTGGGCGCGTTGATGGCGTTCTGGCTGGCACAGGTGGTGATGGCAACTGCCGTCTTTCCTATCCTGTCGGTGCTGATGTTGTCGCTGTCGGTGTTTGGCGTGGGGGCGTTGTGCGCGCCGCTGGTGATGGTGCTGGTGCCAATCACCGCGCTCTACGGCTTCTATTCGACCCTCAAAACATGGAGTCTGCGACAGGTGGCGCGGCGAGTCGCCTCGTATATCCGCTGAAAGAAAAGGCAAGACAAAAAGGACTTACCGCAAAGACGCAAAGGGGAAAAGAAAGCCGCAAAGAGGAAATGTACACAAACTCTTTGCGTCCTTGCGTCCCTGCGTTACGTTTTTTGATTGCACTCAATTTACGCTCACCTATCCCTGTGTTACAATCGGCGTTGTACGTGTGAGGAAAAAACAGTGCGACGAATTCTGGTTGTTCTGCTGCTGGCGGTGGTGCTGGCAGCATGCTTCTTTTTGAACCGGGCGCTGGCGAACTGGCACTACGTCGTGCCTGCCGCGCCGGGTGAACTGCTGTACGTTTCGACCTTTGACGCCTTCAACGAGGACTGGTCTCTGTATGAAGGGCGGCTGTCGGCTGAAGTGAGCGACAGCGCGTTACGGCTCACTGTTGGCGAGCCGGTGGCGGTGCCGTATTCGACCGCGTCGCCCCATTTTGCCGATTTTGACGTGCGCGTGCAGGCGCGGGCGGTCGAAGGACCGGAGAACAATGGCTTCGGCGTCGTCTTTCGCCAGATCGATCCCGACAATCTCTACTATTTCCTGATCAGCAGCGACGGTTGGTATCAGGTCAGCCGGGTGCTGGACGGCGATTCGCGCGAATTAAGCACCTGGATCGAAACGCCGCACGTCAATCAAGGGATCGGCGCGGTGAACACACTGCGGGTGGTTGGGCGCGGCGACAGCTTCCAGTTTTACGTCAACGATCAGCCGCTGCTGCTGTGCATCCCGGACAATCCTGAGGCGCTGAGTACCTACAACTGGCTGGACGATGTGTGTGTGGACGGCGCGATGCGCGACACGCTGGTGGACGACAGCATCGCCGCTGGTCGGCTGGGAGTGGCTGCCATGACGATTCAGGGGAGCGAAACCGGCGTGGTGGTGGCTTTTGACGACGTGCTGGTTTATGGACCGGAGGCGGGATGAAGGTTCATTTACGCACGCTCGGCTGCCGCCTGAACCAGAGCGAGATCGAGACGATGGCGCGGCAGTTTCAGCAGCAGGGGCATGAGATCGTCGAAACGCCCGAACAGGCGGATCAGATCATCGTCAACACCTGCGCCGTGACGCAGGACGCGGTGCGCAGCAGCCGCCACCTCGTACGCCATCTCAACCGCGCCAACAGCGCCGCCGCGATCAGCGTCACCGGCTGCTACGCGCAGATTGCGCCGGACGATATCACGGTGCTGCCGGGTGTCACCAGCGTGGTCGATAATCTGGGTAAAGACGAACTGGTGACGACCATCACCGGACAGCCGCTCGAACCGTTTGATATAGAGCCGCTGGCGCGTCACGTCCCAGCGTGGATCGGGCGGACGCGGGCGTTTGTCAAAGTACAGGACGGCTGTGACAATGCCTGCACATTCTGCGTCACGACGGTGGCGCGTGGGGCAGGGCGCAGCCGCAGTATCGCGGACGTGGTTCACGAGATTCGCGTGCTGCACAGTATGGGCTATCAGGAAGCGGTGCTGACGGGGGTTCATCTCGGCAGCTACGGGCATGATTTTGGCGACCACAGCGGGCTGCCCCAGCTTGCGCGGGCGATTCTATCCGACACCGACATTCCGCGCCTGCGCCTGTCGTCGCTGGAACCGTGGGATCTGACGCCGGACTTCTTCAGCCTGTGGGCGAATCCGCGCCTGTGCCCGCATCTGCACCTGCCGCTGCAAAGCGGCTGCGACGCGACGCTGCGGCGGATGGCGCGGCGCACCAACCAGCAGCAGTTCAGCGCGCTGGTCAATCAGGCGCGGGCATACATTGACGATCCGTGTATCACCACCGATGTGATCGTTGGCTTTCCGGGCGAAACCGATGACGAGTTCGCCATCAGCGCCGACTTCATCGAAGCGATGGAATTTGCCGGGATGCACGTCTTTCGTTACAGCAGACGCCCCGGAACGGGTGCCGCGCGGATGAAGGGACAGGTGAGCGAGGGCGACAAGAAGGCTCGCAGCGCCCGGCTGCTGGCACTTTCGGAACAGATGGAACGCCGTTACTGCGAACGGAACGCTGGCAAATATCTGCCGGTACTCTGGGAACAGGTCGCAGGGGCGTGCGATACCGGCTTTTTCAACGTAGGATATACTCCGAATTATATCCGCGTTGGCTGTACTCATCCGCGCGCGCTGACCAACCTCATCACACCGGCGCGGCTGGAAACCTTTGACGTGGACAAGCGGCAGATGCAGGTGACGCCGCTGCTGAACTGAGGATTCACTATGGACGATCCAAGAGTCAAAATGCAGCAGTCGCTCAAACAGGCGATGGTTGAAAAGGACGCGGTGCGCCGTGACGTGCTGCGGATGGCGCTCAGCGCGGTCACGCAGGTAGAAGTGGACGAGCGCCGAACGCTGACGCCGGATGAAGTGGCTGCCGTCCTTCAGCGCGAGGTCAAGACGCGCCGTGAAGCTATCGAGGAAGCCCGCAAAGCCGGGCGGGATGAGACGGCTGGCGTGGAAGCCTCGCGTCTGGAAATTCTGGAGGCGTTTCTTCCCCGGCAGCTTTCACGCGACGAAGTGAAGGCGCTGGCGCAGGACGCCGTCCGCCAGAGTGGAGCGACCTCGGCGAAGGATATGGGCAAGGTGATGAGCATTCTTATGCCAAAAGTCAAAGGGCAGGCGGACGGCAGGATCGTCAATGAGGTTGTGCGCGAGCTGCTGAATTCCTGATGAACGGTCCTTCCTGGTTCCTTCAGCGTTTTCCAGCACTGCAAAGCCGCCAGACGGTACGCGCCATCGGCTATATTCTGGCGGCGTTCGTGTTTGTGCTGCTGATGACGCTGATTGTCGCGCTCGATACCATTTTGCCCGGACGCAACGCAGTTGCTACGCTGGCAGCGGGGCAGATCGCGCCTGAGGATATTCGCGCGCCAACGAGCCTGACCTATATCAGCGACGTGCTGACCGAACAGCGGCAGCAGGCAGCCGCCGCTGGCGTTAACCCGATCTACGCTCCGCCCGATCCCAATGTGGCGCGGCAGCAGATTCAGCTTCTACAGCAGGTGCTTGATTTCATCTCCAATATTCGCCTCGATCCGTATGGGACGGTAGATCAGAAGATCGGCGATCTGGGCGCCATCACAGCGTTAACGCTGGACGAAACGGTGGCTGAGACGATCCTCCAGTTGGACGAGGAAACCTGGCGTTCAATCGAAGGCGAGATGGTCAACGTGCTGGAGCGCGTCATGCGCGAGTCGATCCGAGAGTCGGATCTGCCGCTGATCATCGACATGCTGCCGACGCAGGTCTCGGTGCGCTTCAATACCCAGTCGGTGAGTCTGGTGACGGCAGTGGTCGCAGACCTGCTTCGCCCAAACCGCTTCCCTGATCCTGAGGCGACTGAAAACGCCAGGCGCGAAGCCGCCGAACGGACGCCGACTGAAAGCCGCAGCTTCGAACGCGGGCAGGTGATCGTCCGCGCGGGAACGCGGATTGACGAAGCCGATTACGAAGCGCTGCTGAATTTCGGTCTGGTCGATCTGCCGGATCGTCAGTCGCAGCTGCTGCTGCGCGCATTCCTCAGCAGTCTGATCGCGGTGGTGAGCATCGGGCTATATGCCGCCCGCTGCCGCCCTGAACTGTTCGATGACCCGCCGATGCTGGGGGTGCTCGCCGCCCTGTTTCTGCTCCATCTGATGGGCACGCGGCTGTTCAGCAGCGGCGGACAGATTTATCTGTTCCCGGCGGCGTCACTGGCGCTGTTATACGTGGTGCTGACGACAACCGATGTTGCTGTGGTGAGCGTCGTCAGCCTGGGGTTTCTGACTGGCGTCATGCTCAACAATTCACTGGAAGCGGCGGCGTTGGTAGGCGTGGGCGGCGTCATCGGGGCGCTCACGCTGCGGCGTTCGGAACGCCTGAACAGCTATTTTGTGGCTGGCGTCATGGTCGCGGTGGTCAATATCATCGTAATCCTCATCTTCGCCACCAATATTTCGGCTGATGACTCCGATCTGGGGACGCGCATCGTCTATGGCTTGATCAGCGGCGTGCTGACGGCGGCGACGGCACTGGCGGGCTTGTACCTGATCACCGTACTGCTCAATTTGCCGACCAGCCTGAAGCTGGCGGAGCTTATCCAGCCGAGCCAGCCGCTGCTGCAGCGCCTGCTGCGCGAAGCGCCCGGCACCTACCAGCACTCGCTTCAGGTCGCCAATCTGTCCGAACAGGCAGCCAACGCCATCGGCGCGAACGCCGAGTTGATTCGGGTGGCTTCGCTGTACCACGACGTGGGCAAAATGCTCAATCCGGCGTTTTTCATTGAAAATCAGGCGGACGGCGTGAACCCGCATGAGGGACTGAACGATCCGTACCGCAGCGCCAATATCATCATCAGTCACGTGCCGGACGGCGACCGACTGGCGCGGCAGTATCGTCTGCCAGCGCGAATACGCGATTTCATCCTTGAGCATCACGGGACGACGCTGGTCGCGTACTTCTACAATCAGGCGCTGGCGCAAGCTGACGATGAAGAGTCTGTTGATGCTGACCAGTTTATGTATGCCGGTCCCAAGCCGCAGAGCCGCGAAACCGCCATCATGATGCTGGCGGATAGCTGCGAGAGCACCGTGAGGGCGCGCAAACCCGCCAATAAGCAGGAAATCTCCGAAATCGTCGGACAGATTATTGAAACCCGGATGCGCGATGGACAGCTTGACGAATCGGATCTGACGCTGAAGGATATTGAGACTGCCCGCAGCATCTTCATTGAGATGCTTCAGGCAGTGTTCCATCCGCGCATCAACTACCCGTCGCCGCCCCCGCCGCGTCTGCGCACGCAGGAAATACCAGCCGAAGTCGCCACCCAGGTCAGGGCGGAAGCAGTACATCCGCCCGCGCCCGCTGTTCAGGAAGCTGAAATCCCAGAGGCAGTTGAAGCGCCGCCGCCGGTGGTTAGCAGGACGCAGACCGTCGAGATGCCTCCGGTTGCGCCCAACGGCGATGATGACGATTCGCCGCTTGCCGAAGTGCCGCCGCTGAGGCGAACCAAGACCAACGGGCAGGATCACCTGCCAGAGGAAAACCGTGACGTTTCAGATCGAAATACAGAATGAGGCTGCGTATCCACTGGATGAAGCGCTGTTGATTACAGCGGCGCGAACGGTGCTCGCTGACGCCTTTACGGATGGTGATTTCGCGCTCACCGTCGTCGTGACCGACGATAACGCGGTAGCGGCGCTGAACCGCCAGTATCGCCAGGTGGACGCGCCAACCGATGTCCTCTCGTTTCCGGCGGGGACGCCGCCAGTCGAATTCGACGATGAGCCGCGTTATCTGGGCGATCTGGTGATTGGCTATCCTTACGCATCGGCGCAGGCGAGCCGCGAAGGGCACGCCCTGAACGACAGCCTGGCGCTGCTGGTGGTGCATGGCACGCTGCACCTGCTTGGGTATGATCATGACACTCTGGAGCGCCGTGGCAAAATGTGGGCGGCGCAGGAGCGCGCGCTCAAAACGCTGAATATCCCAGTCGAGATAGTGCCTGCACTAGAAAGTGGGACTCATGGCGAAACCGAGCTGGATTGACTCGCTGACGGATACGATGAAAATCGATCCCGACGAATACAGCCCAACCACCAGCCCGAGCCGCCGCGCCAGCCTGAGCTACGCAGTTGCCGGGTGGCTGTACATGCTGCGCCGTCAGAAGAACACCCGTATTCAGGCAGTCGCCAGTCTGGCGATTGCCGTCTTTTGCCTGTGGCTCCAGATTGATCCGCTGCGCTGGGCAATGATCATCTTCGCCGTCACTATCGTCTGGATGGCGGAGTTCGTCAACGCGGCAGTTGAAGCCGCAGTGAACCTTGCCACCACCGAGTTTCATCCGATGGCGAAGGTTGGTAAGGATGTCGCGGCTGCCGCCGTACTGCTGGGCGTGGTGTCAGCGGTATTGATAGGATTACTGGTACTGGGTCCGCCTCTGCTGGAGAAATTAGGTATTGGAGGTCAGTAGAGACACGATGGCGAGTGACGACCGTTCTGAACCTGCTAAACCGACGGATGATGAATCTGAAAAGGATGTCCTGATCACGCCGGAAGGCGAGGAGCTTGATCTGTCGATTGTTGGCACCATGAAAATTGACCCCGGCGAACACAGCCCGGTCAGCAACCCAAGCCGGATTTCCAGCCTCAAATATGCCATAGCCGGGCTGCTGTACGTGCTGGCGCGCGAACAGAGCATCAAGCTGGCAATGGTGGTTTCCGCCATTACGCTGGTCGTCGGCTTGTGGCTGGATATTGGGACGTTCAGTTGGGCGCTGTTGGTGCTGGCGCTGGGCAGCGTCTGGGTAACAGAATGTCTGAACACGGCGATTGAAGCCTCTATCAACCTCGGTTCGACTGACCCGCACCCGATGGCAAAGATCGGCAAGGATGTTGCCTCGGCGGCGGCGCTGGTCGCAAGTATCATGTTTCTTCTCGTCGTCGCGCTGATTTTGCTTCCGCGACTCATCGATAGGCTTTTGGGCAGCTAATGGACAACGAAACACCGCCATCTGGAATTCCAACGCCTCCTTCCGGTACACCGGTTCCACCCGAACTGCCGGAGGACGACTCTCAGCGCGGCGAGCGCCTCGGGCGGGCGCGCGAACGGCAGATGCGGCGGCAGCAGCAGCGGACGCCGATGGTGCAGCCATCGGGCGCGCGGCGGACGACGCGGCAGATCGCGCCTTCCGACCGGTTCAAGCTGCCTGATTTCAAGTTCAAGGCGAACCGCTATCTGCTCTATGCCATCGGCTCAGTGATATTTATTGTGCTGGTGGTCGTGGTGCTGGGACGGCTGCGAAATGATCCTGAGGTCACGCCGCCAAATTCCCTCTGGATCGGGACGGAATGGACGTATGTCACCCACGATGAAGCGACGATGCGCGAATACGTCCAGCATCTGCGCGATCATCAGGTGGGGACGGTCTATGCGTGGGTGAGCTGGTTGCAGGAAGACCAAAGCTGGCGCGGCGAAGCCAATTTCGACACCGTCAAGACCTTTGTCGAACAGTTCAAGCGCTTCTACCCTGAGGCGCAGCTTTACGGGTGGGTCAGCCTGCCCAACGACACCGGCGGCATCCCCTACCGGCTGGATAACGTCGGTATTCAGCAGATTGTGGCGGATTTCAGCAGCCGGGTGATGGACGAATTCGGCTTTGACGGCGTGTTCCTGAACATCGAGACGGTCTGGAATAATGACGAGAATTTCCTGGTGCTGCTGCGAAAGGTTCGCGCGGCGGTGGGCGATAACGTGCAGATCAGCGCCGCTATCCCGCCTGACTGGAGTCCGCTAGGAGCAAACATTCCGGTGCCGCCGCTGATCGTTCCGGGCACCATCTGGGATCGGGAATATAAGCAGAGCGTGGCGCTGCTGGTGAACGAACTGGCAGTGATGGCGTACAACAGCGGCTTGAGCGATCCTGCCGATTACAGCGTCTGGATGGCGTATCAGGTTAAGACGTTTGCCGAAGCTGTCGATGCGCTGGGCGGCGGTACCGAGATCGTCATTGGTATTCCGACCTACGGCGCGGAACTGCCGGGACATGATCCAAATGTGGAGACGGTCGCGGCGGCAGTGGAGGGCGTGAAAATCGGCTTGGAGCAGGCAGGCGATGCCGCCGCGTTGGTGCGCGGTCTGGCGATCTACGCCGGATGGGAAACCGACGATATTGAGTGGGCAGATTTCAAGCGCGCCTGGGTAACGGGCTAAGCGCGGGGGCGAGATGCCGAACCGCCCCCGCAGCCGAGATTCTGATGGCGCTTAGCGCCCCGCTTCTTCGAGGAAGCAGATCGCCGTCTGAATGCCCCGCCGGAACATTTCAACGCTGAAGTGCTCGTCCGGTCCGTGCGCGCCGTCGGCGCTCAGTCCGAAACCCATCAGCAGCACCGGAACGCCCAGTTCGCGCCGGAAATCGGCGACCACCGGAATGCTGCCACCCTCACGCATGAAGATCGGCTTAATGCCCCAACCGCGTTCGTAAGCCGCAACTGCCGCCTGCATCTCGGGCGCGTGAATGTCTACGATTGCCGGATCACCCTGATTCAGCAGCCGGACTTCGCTGGTGACGGTAGGTGGCGTAATCTGTGCCACATAATCGCGCACCAACTCATAAATGCGTTCCGGCTTCTGGTTAGCGACCAGACGGCAGCTAATCTTCGCCATGGCTTTGGCGGGCAGCACCGTCTTGGCGCCTTCGCCGGTAAAACCGCTGTACAGACCGTTGACTTCCAGCGTCGGGCGGGCGCTCTGGCGTTCGCGCAGGGTGTAGCCTTCCTCGCCCCAGGACTGCGTTACCCCGGTGATTTCGCGCAGGGTCGTTTCGCGGATGTCATTCTTCAGTAGTTCGGCGCGTTCCTCGTCGCTGAGGGGCAGCACGTCGTCATAAAAGCCGGGTACGGCGATGCTGTTATCAGGATTGTGGAACTTCGAGATGATCTGTGCCAGGGCGAGGGCAGGGTTATGCACGATGCCGCCGTAACCGCCGCTATGCAAATCCTGTTTTGATCCCCGGACGTGGATTTCCATGTAGGACAGCCCGCGCAGCGCGTAGACAATCGAGGGCTGGTCGATAGCTGGCATCCCCGAGTCTGAGATTACGCACACGTCCGCCTTCAGGCGTTCGGTATTTGCCTGAATGAAATTGGTCAGATTCTCAGAACCAATTTCCTCTTCGCCTTCGATCAACAGCTTGACGTTGACCGGCGCTTTGCCCGTCGTTTGCAGGTAGGACTCCAGCGCCTTAATGTGAATGAATGCCTGACCTTTATCGTCCGAGGACCCGCGCGCATAGATAAAACCGTCACGCTCTTCCGGCTCGAACGGATCGCTGCTCCAGCCGTCCGCCATTTCGGCAGGCTGCACGTCGTAATGCCCGTAGATGAGGACGGTTGTGGCGTTTTCGCCCGCGCCAAGCCATTCACCGTAAACAACCGGATGTCCGCCGGTCGGCAGAACCTCTGCCTTATCAAGACCTACGCGGCGCATTTCGGCGGCGAGCCACTCTGCCGCGCGCAGCATGTCCTGTTTGTGCTGCGGATCAGTACTCACGCTGGGGATACGGAGCAGGGTGTAAAGCTGCTCCTGAAATTCGGCTGCGTGCTGCCGGGCGTATTCTCTCGCCTGATCTGCCACTGCCATACCATGTTCCTTTCAGTAGAGGCAATAATTCGATAGGTCGTTGGGCGGATTTCTAAACGACCACTTAGCCGTGATTGCAGAAAACTTCCGCGGCGCTGCGCCAGACAGCCGCCTTGTCGGCTTCGCCCGGTACAAACGGAAAATAATACCCCACTCTGTCCAATAATCCTGTGTATCGCTCGCGGACGGCATGAGCCAGCTCGTCTACCGGGGCGATTACGGCGAATTCGCGCAGCATGTCATCGCTTATCAGCGCGCCCATTTCAAACCAGCGCCCTTCGCGCGACATCGCATTCAACTGCTGGTGCAGATCGAGCCAGCCGTGTTTTTCCATCACCGGGCTGTAGCTGGGCGTGCTGGCGTAGAAAGCGATCTGCGAGCGCACGAAGGTCGAATTGTTCTGAATCTCCTCGGCGTTCTTGCCGGTGACGACGAAGATTGCGCAGGTGAGCGCGCAATCGGCGCGGGTGCGTCCGGCTTTTGCCGCGCCGCGTTCGATGTTGGGGATGATCAGTTCTTTCAGATAGCGCACCGAATGAAATGGATGTACGTGGAAGCCCTGACACAGTTCTCCGGCTAGACGGCACAGTCCGTCATTCACCCCGGCAATGTAGATCGGAATGTCGGGGGTCTTGATGGGTCCGGGTGTGAAAAACGGCGTCATCAGCGTGAACCGGTACTGTTCGCCTACATAGCGCAGCGGCGCGTTGGTCTGGAAGGTCGCCCAGATCGCCCGCAGCGACTCGATGTATTCGCGCAGTCGCGGCACCGGCGGCGTCCATCCGGTGCTAAAACGCTTGGTGATGTGCGCTTTGACCTGTGTCCCAAGTCCGAGGATGAAGCGTCCGTCCGACTGTCCCGCCAGATCCCAGGCAGTCTGCGCCATCACCATCGGGCTGCGCGGAAAGGCGATGGCGACGGCGGTGCCGAGGCTGATTCGCCGCGTGACGGCGGCGGCGTGGGTAAGGGGGAAGAATGGGTTATGACCCGTTTCGGATGTCCATAAACCGTCAAAGCCGTGTTCCTCAACTTCACGGGCAAGGTCGCCCGCGCCATTAAGGTCTGTAGGGAAGATGTTCACGTCGAACTTCATGACAAAACCTTTTTTGAAAGGGATAATTTGGGGCGATTATAACAAACTGATGCGGGATTAAGTTTCGTATCTTTTCGGGCTGTTTGTGTGTTTATTATTAAACGATTAGGTAACGCTGGCATTTTTGCTCGATGACCCTCAACCGCAGGCAGAATGTCAGCAAACCCTGCTAAACCAACGAACCAACATAGGAACATTACCAGTATGCCGCAATTATCAATGAATTCTACCTACGGCGCGACGACTCGGTGGGTGCTGGTCGCCATCCTGGTAGTGGTGCTGCTGGTCGCTGTCTGGGTGATCCGCGGCATTTTGCTGCTGGCGCTGTCGTCGGTCATTCTGGTTGTGTTGTTCACGATGCCGATTCGCTTTCTGACGCGGCGGGGTATGAGTCGCGCGCCAGCCATCATCCTGTCCCTATTGTTCATCGCTTTTCTCGTTGGTGGGCTGGCGGCGACGGCACTGCCGGAATTATTCCGTCAGTTTACGGTTCTGGCGACCGATTTTATCCCGCAAGGTATTCAGAGGCTGGTTGATCGCTACGTCACCGACGGCGAGCTTGTCCAGCAGTTTCCTTTCCTGGCGGAGGTGGATCTGGAAAATCTTCTGAACACGCTCAGCGGGCAGATCGCGACGGCAATTGGACAGGTGAGTGTAACGGTGCTGCCTGTTCTGGGCGGCGTCGCTGATACGCTGTTGAGCATCCTGATCGTCATCTTCCTGAGCATTTATCTGCTGGCTGATCCGCAGATGCATCAGGAAGGGGTGATCCGCCTTTTCCCGATGATGTATCGTTATCGCGTGCGCGAGATTTTTGCCCGGCTTGATTACACGCTGCGCGGCTGGCTGCGGGCGACGATCATCTCGATGGCGTTTGTGGGCGTGGCGACCTGGTTGGGCTTATCGCTGCTCGGGATTCAGCAGGCGGCAGCATTGGGAGTGCTGGCAGGACTGCTGTCGTTTATTCCCAACTTCGGACCGATCATCGCCCTGATTCCGTCAATTGCGGTGGGTATCTTGCAGACACCCGACCGTATCGGCTGGATTCTCGTCATCATCTACGGCGTCTCGTTCGTTCAGTCGCAGATCGTTACGCCTTTGCTGGTCGCAGGCAGTATCAAACTGCCGCCGGTGCTGGTGCTGCTCGGTCAGATCATCGCTGGCGCGTTTCTTGGCTTCCTGGGCATCATGCTGGCAGTGCCGATTACGGCGATCCTGTCGGTGCTGGTGCAGGAGGTCTATATTAAGGATATTCTGGGAGACGTCTCGGCAGCCGAACCGCCGGTTCCACAGCCGGTTTCGGAAGAAATGCTGATACCCGAAAGAACCTGAAGTTGACCCTTCACAGCGCTGTTTCAATACGATAAACTGCCTTTCACAACGCGCCGTTAACATATCCCAAATAACGCAAGCGAAGTTTAAGATTTAGGCGTGTTTGGGATTGACACTGGGGATGCGGGCTGGTAAGATACCAGCAGTAACGCGCACTGGAAAAGTGCGCGTGTCTGTCTCTGGGAGGAATCAGCGGGGGCAGGCAGCACCTTAACAATAGAACAGTGAAGATGGAAAGCAACAGAGCAG
>JAUQWZ010000058.1 GCA_030834905.1 Aggregatilineales bacterium
GCGATTGCTGGGTTGGAAGACATTCTCGCGTCGCGCTGCATTGCTATTGCCATGCGCCGTACCGACAAGAAGTTGCCCTGTTTCCCACCGGACTTCGATGGCGCGGCGGTACGTCATCAGATGTACATGCTGGCGCTGACGACATTCCCACATATCTATACCAACTATTTCGAGCGTCCGGCGCTGCACACGCTGCACAACCGATCCAGCGAGCTGTGGTCGCCGTTGGTCGCGCTGGCGGCGTTCTTCGAGGAACAGGGGCAGATCACTGGACTGCTGCAAGCCATCGCAGCAGCAGCGGAGAACGACGAGCAGATCAGCCAGGGCAAAGCATTGAGTGAGCGCGAAGAAACGGTCTTGCAAGCACTCGAACTGCTCACACGCGGGCAGACCACTGTCGTCTGGATCAAGGCGGCGGCGCTGCGTGAGAAAGTGGCGCGGTTGCTCGGTCAGCCGGTCGAGAAGATGGGCGACTCGCAGTGGATTGGTCACATCATCAAGCGGCTGCACTTGCTTGACGAAGCGGGACGCAAGCGTGGGATGGATGGCGTCACCTATGCTGTTAAGCCGCTCGATGTAATCGACATGATGCGCCGCTACGAGGTGGCAGTGATTGGTGATGAACATCACTTCGAAAACCGCTGAAAAACCGCTCAAACCCTACATACCGTTCATGCGTAAGGGAAACGTCATGCATGGTATGTAGGGTTCAATCAATCTTCATGAGCCTTCTTGCCTTTTGATTTCGGGGCGGTAAGGCGCTTTTTCTCGGCGCGTTCCAGCTTCTTGATGCTGTCAGCAGTCGGCAAATCTTCGGGCATTGTGCCACCGAGTTCGGCGATGGCGCGGCGCACGACGACACCCGCCTCGTAATGCACTGTGTTCGCTGCGTCCTTTCCCTGCACTTGGTCACGACGCAGCTTCTCTTCCGCCTGGGTGCTGCGGAACAGGTTCGCAGCCAGTTCGGTTGTCCCCATATGGTCAAGAATGTGCTGACTTTTCTTGAGTTTCTTCCGCTTATGGATCATTTCAGCGGTTAATCCATTGTACAGTCCACGATAACCGTGATTCTGGAATACCGCGAAGTCTTGTCCCGTGATCACGCCTGCGGTCTTTGCCGCTGAAGCGAGGTCGCTATTCTGCACCTTGATGCGCTGGCGCAGGAGCAACCGCCGCTGATCTTCGCTCAGTTCCGCCATTGCTGTCTCGTCGGAGACTTCTTGGCGGCGGGTCTGTACGGCGAAATAAGTCTGACCGAGCGCGACAACTTCTTTGGCGGGATCAGCGTTCTGGACCACAAGGTAGCAGGCATATCGTGAGAGATGCATATCCTCGACTTCGCGACGCGCATCCGAGCCGATTGCGACCATTTTGATGGCTCCGACGAAATGGTCGGTGGGATCATGCCCGCTGTTCTCACAGGCAATTTGCGCCTTCAGCAAAACGCTCTTGAAGTTACGCCAATTCGTGTACTCAAGAACTCCTGCCAAATCGCGTGCTGACCAGAATTCCAAGCCGTCTTCATCAACTTGGCGGATACGCTCAAAAAGGCTCGCCGAGGATTCAGATAGAGGGCCAACTGGATTTGTCATCGAAAACCCCCGCCTGCATAACACGCTTGTACTTGTGCTTATTATAGACGGTGTTTCCGTTCATTAAATAAATCGGCGTAAACAGCTATATTCTGTCGACTTTGTGCGCGAACACCTGAACCTTTGTCAACACTGACCACCTGAATACGCGCCATATGACGTGTGCGCTCGAATTCATTCCTCTGCTAGGATGACCAGCAAGCGAAAAACGAAATTCAAGAGGAATCAGTGATGGAGCACGACAAGACCAGCAATGACGTGCATGAGCATTCTCATGCGCCTTCAACGGTTGATGCAACGCATCACCACCATGACGGAGACGGCGGCGCGGCGCATCAACACGAACCGGATCACAGCGCTCATGCGGGGCATGGCGGGATGCATGCAGGTCACGAAATCATGTTCCGCAACCGCTTCTGGGTCAGCCTCGGACTGACCGTTCCCGTGCTGTTGTACAGTCCCATGATCCAGGAATGGTTCGGATTTTCCATGCCACTATTCACGGGCAGCGACTGGGTCGCGCCGCTCTTCTCACTCATCATCTTCGCCTACGGCGGTGTCCCCTTCCTACAGATGGCACTACCAGAGCTGCAAACTCGCAAACCGGGGATGATGACGCTCATTTCGTTGGCGATCACAGTTGCACTCGGTTACAGCCTATTCGCGTTGGTGACAAATTCAGGGGTGAGCTTTTTCTGGGAAATGGCGCTGCTGATTGACGTGATGCTGCTCGGTCACTGGCTAGAGATGCGCAGCGTGCGTCAAGCTTCTGGTGCGCTCAACGAACTGGCGAAACTCATGCCCGATACAGCCGAGCGATTGAGTTCAAATGGGACAGTTGAACAGGTCGCCGTGTCCGAACTCAAAAATGGCGATCTGGTATTGGTACGCCCCGGCGCGAGCATTCCCGCCGACGGTGAAATCGTCGAAGGGCAGTCGGCGCTGAACGAAGCCATGATCACTGGCGAATCTCAACCGGTCGATAAGCAGCCCGGCGACCGCGTGATCGGCGGCACCGTCAACGGCGACGGGAGTCTCCGTGTGCGCGTCACAGCGACAGGGGACGAAACGGCACTGGCGGGAATCATGCGGCTCGTCGATCAAGCGCAGAGCAGCAAATCCAACACGCAAATCCTAGCCGACCGCGCGGCGGGGTGGCTGTTCTATATCGCGCTGGCGGTCGCCATCCTCACAAGCATTGCGTGGACGTTGGCGACGGGCTTCAATATCGAAGTCATCGAGCGTGTGGCGACGGTGTTGGTGATCGCCTGCCCGCACGCGCTCGGACTGGCGATCCCACTGGTCGTGGCGATCAGCACGGCAATGGGCGCGCGCAACGGCATTCTCGTGCGTGATCGCCGCGCGTTGGAAGCAGCGCGGACAATTGAT
Organism: Aggregatilineales bacterium; assembly: GCA_030834905.1. Taxonomy (GTDB): domain Bacteria; phylum Chloroflexota; class Anaerolineae; order Aggregatilineales; family Phototrophicaceae; genus Flexifilum. Next base: position 2,982 of record JAUQWZ010000058.1, read on the forward strand.
GTCGTCATCTTCGACAAGACCGGGACGCTCACTGAGGGACGCTTTGGTGTGGTCGGAATGACCGTCGCGGCAGGTTGGACAGAGGAACGCGCCTTAGCGCTGGCGCTGGCGGTTGAAGGGGATTCGGAGCATCCGATTGCACGCGGCATTCGCGCAAAAGCTGAGGAACGCGGCGTGAAGCCCGTAGCTATCAGCGACTTCGAAGCGATCAAAGGACGCGGGATCAAGGCGGTTTCGGACGGCAAGCCTGTTTACGTCGGGGGCCCGCGGTTGCTCGACATGCTCAAGCTGGAACTGTCAGGAGAAATGGTGCGGTTTCGTGAGCAGGCAGACGCCAACGCGCAAACGGTTGTCTACATGATCGTTGACGGCGCGCTCACAGCCGCATTCGCATTGGCGGATGTTGTGCGCGGGGAAAGTCGTGAAGCAGTCGAACGGCTGCACACGCTGGGCGTTCAGGTTGCGATGCTCACAGGAGATAGCCGCTCCGTCGCGGAAGCAGTCGCGCGTCAGCTTGGCATTGATACCGTGTTCGCGGAAGTGCTCCCTGAACACAAAGACCAGAAGGTTGCTGAAATCCAGAGCCAAGGGAAGAAAGTGGCGATGGTGGGCGACGGTGTGAACGATGCACCCGCGCTCACCCGCGCCGACATCGGCATCGCCATCGGCAGCGGTACCGATGTGGCTATTCAATCCGCCGGGATTATCCTCGTGCAGAGCAATCCGCTGGATGTAGTCAAGGTGTTTGAACTCAGCCGCGCGACCTACCGCAAGATGATTCAGAATCTGATCTGGGCCACAGGATACAACGTCATCGCGCTGCCCTTAGCGGCAGGCATCCTCGCACCAATCGGGTTCATCCTGTCGCCAGCCGTCGGAGCGGCATTTATGGCGCTCAGTACCATTGTCGTCGCGCTCAATGCCCAGCTGCTGCGCCGGCTTGATCTCAGCAGCGCGCAGTTCGTGCGATAATGGGGACAGACTGATGTAGAACGGCAGTGCGGAAATGGCGACTATTCTTGTAGTTGACGATGAGGACAGCATTCTCAATGTCGTCGAAGCGTATTTGAAAGCAGACGGAAATACCGTGTACGTGGCGCGCGACGGCGTGCAGGGTCTAGCTGCCTTCCGCCGCTACACCCCAGACCTGGTAATCCTCGACATCATGCTTCCGCAGATGGATGGCATGGAAGTCCTCCAGCATATCCGGCGCGAATCGGATGTGTATGTCATGATGCTGACCGCGAAATCGGAGGAATTCGACCGGGTGATGGGCTTGACCGTCGGCGCGGATGACTATCTCACCAAGCCATTCAGCCCGCGTGAGCTGGCGGCGCGCGTCAAAGCCATCCTCCGACGTGGACGCGGCACGACTCAGGATGAGCGGCAGGTGTTCGCCTTCAAGCATCTGAAGATCGATACGCAGCGTTACGAGGTTTGGCGAAACGGCGACCCCATCGAACTGACGGCGCTCGAATTCAAACTGCTAGCGACGCTGGCGGCGTATGCCGGGATGGTACTCAGCCGCGAACATCTCCTTGAGCAGGTGTGGGGCTATGATTTCTACGGTGAGGAGCGTGTGGTCGATGTTCACATCGGACACATTCGCCAGAAGTTAGAAGCTAATCCTACCGATCCACAGTTCGTCGTGACGGTGCGCGGTGTCGGCTATAAGTTCGCGGATGACCCCATATGAAACTCTCGCAGAAGTTGTTCATCTCCTACCTCGTGGTGGTGCTGATCGGCTTGACGGTTCTGTCGATAGCGACCGCGTTTGTCGCCCCGGCAAGTTTCTCCGAGCACATGAGGTACAGGGGCGGTCGCAATTCCGGGATGATGGGGCAGCATATGGATGCTCTGGATGCCGAACTAGAAAACGACTTTCGCGAGGCGGTGAATACGGCGCTGGTGATTGCCGGTGCCGCCGCGCTGGTGGCAGCGCTCGGCGCGAGTTGGTTCGTCAGCCAGCAAATCATCCGCCCAATCCGCTCCCTAGTCACGCTCAGCAAGCGCATTGCCGGCGGCAGCTACGCGCAGCGACTGCACCTGGATACACATGATGAGTTCGCCGAACTGGTCGAGAACTTTAACCATATGGCGGAGTCGCTGGAGCGTACCGAAGCGATGCGCGTGCAGCTCCTTGGCGATGTCACCCACGAACTCAAAACGCCGCTCGCTGGGATCAAGGGGTATATGGAGGGGCTGCAAGATGGTGTTCTTCCCCCAACGCCAGAGACGTTTCAGCTTATTCACCGCGAAGCCGACCGCTTAGGACGATTGGTGCAGGATTTACAGGAACTTTCCCGCACGGAAAGCGGACGGATCGCCCTGAATCTCCAGCCACATCGACCGGGTGAGATTGTCTTTCCCGTCGTGGAACGAATGCGTCCCCAATTTGCCGACAAAAACATCCTGCTGCGCGTGGAGGTGCCGCGCGGTCTGCCCGCCGTGTGTGCGGACAGCGATCGCACCGCTCAAATATTGACCAATTTGCTCGGCAATGCCCTGCAATATACGACCGCGGGCGGTGAAGTCGTGGTCACTGCGGCTCGTCACCATGATTGTATCGGTTTCTCAGTGATGGATAACGGGATCGGCCTGTCCAGCGAAGAACTGCCACACATCTTCCATCGCTTCTACCGGGTGGACAAGTCGCGGACGCGCGGCGGCAGCGGAATCGGCTTGACAGTGGCGAAACACCTAGTCGAAGCGCAAAACGGAGAAATCCACGCCGAAAGTGCTGGGCTTGGAAAAGGCAGCCGTTTCAGTTTCACACTGCCGCTGGCATGAGCTTTACAGAAACTTTATATGAGCGACATCAGAGCGCCAAACGCCTGTGGCATTCTGGATGCAATTGAAGGTTGCATCCCATAACAGGAGTTTACGATGTTGCGGAAATCTTTCGTGCTTGTACTCGCGCTGGTTGTGCTCGTCAGCGCAGGCGTCTTTGTGGCAGCAGCTCAGACCGGCGATCCAGAGCCGACCCCGTTTGTCCCCGGCTGGATGCATCGTGGTGATGACTCTGGGTTCGGTCGCGGCATGATGGGCGGTCGTGGCATGATGGGTCACGGTTTCGGCGGGATGATGGGAAACGACGATCATGCAGGGTTCGCCGTCGTCGCCGAAGCGCTTGGACTCGAACCCGCCGCGTTGGTTGAGGCGCTGCAATCCGGGCAGACGCTGGCGGACATCGCCGAAGCACAGGGCGTTGAACTTCAGACGGTCTATGCTGCGATGATCGCCACAGCGGAAGCACACATGGCGCAGATGGTTGAGGCGGGCTACCTGACCCAGGAACAGGCGGATGAACATCTCGTCTATATGCGCGATCACATTGCAGAAATGCCCATGTTCTCCGGTGAAGGCTGTCAAATGATGAACATGCACGCTGTGGGCGGCATGATGCAACATGGTCGTGGCATGATGGGTCGTGGGATGACGGGCTGGAACGGCTAACTGCACGCATCCCGTCTATGAAATCAATGAACGGACGGTTTACAAGCCGTCCGTTCATTTTCACGTTCTCGCGCCGGTCTATTCAGGCAGCGTCAGCAGATACGCTGTGATGTCGTCGATCTCCTGTTCGCTGAAGATTTGCCCGTAAATCTGCGGCATCAGCAGATCAGGGAAGCCAGGAACCACATACTCACTCGGATGTAGGATGGAGGAGCGAATATACGTGATCACCTCGTCCATCGTCCGTTCCGGCAGCGCTTCTCCCGTCATCATCATTTCGATATCACCGCCGTGCTGATGTTGTGATGGATCATGCGACGGATCCGCGACATTCAAGAGACCGGGACCGATCAGCGTTTCGGTGCTGTCCACGCGATGACAGGTTGCGCAGGCGAACCCCGTCTCCGGCTGCATCGTTGTGAACAACAGACGACCATTCTCAGGATCGCCCAGCGACAGGGCTAGCTCTATGTGCGCTTCATCGCTGTGCTCATCTGCCGAGGCTGCATGATCGCCCGCATGTTCCTGATCCGCTGCTTCGGGCGGCGTAAAGCCACAGCTTATGGCGAACGTTTGATAGGTGAGACCGACGCTGTAGACGGTACGCAGCGCGGCTTCCGGGTCTTCCCGATAGGCTTCGGGGAACGCCGCCAGTGCCGCCGCGTAGGTTTGCTGCTGCAACACAAACCCCTCAATATCGCACTCGGCGTCGCCGGATGACATGGAGTCCATGTGCCCCATCTCGGCGTGCTCAGGGGCTGCTGCGCCTGCTGACAGCGTAGGCTGATGATCTTGCGCAGTGACCATGCCGGAGGCAAGCGCCAGTAGGAGCAGTGATGCCAAAATGCCAAGGCGGATTTTCATAACCAGACTTCTCCGGGTGATTGATCCATTGGGGTGGTTTACGCCTCATCCGGCGCGTAATCAATCGCAACCATTTTGTGTTGAATGCTCGACCAGTCGGCAGGACGCTCCCATTGGATCGTGATCAGTTTGGTTTCCGAGTTTCCATCGACCGAGATGACTCCGGGTAGCGCGCCAACTTCGCTTTCGATGGTGTTCACACAGCCATCGCAGCCAACATTCGGAACCTTAACCGTTTTCGTCTCCATCTGTTCATCTCCTCATGGTTGATTGAGTCGAGTCTAGCGATTGACGCGCCGCAGCATATACGCCAAATGGCGCGTTTTGCACGCCAAAGGGTTTGTTATTATGGAGCGGAGTTAAAGGATGCGCAGCGATGGTGCGAGTACTGCTTGCTGAAGATCACAAAATCGTCCGTCAGGGGACGCGGCTGTATCTGGAGAGTCAAGGCGTAGACGTGGTGGGCGAAGCGACCAACGGACGGGAAGCGGTCGAAATGACGCGCGAACTGCTGCCGGATGTCGTCGTCATGGATATTCATCTGCCGGAATTGACCGGTGTTGAAGCGACACGACGCATTCGCCATGACTATCCCGATGTCCGCGTGCTGGTGCTGACCGCGTATGATGAGCCTGCCTATGTCCATGCCCTGCTTGATGCAGGCGCAGATGGCTTCATTCTCAAAACGGCTGAACTCTCCGAGTTATTCGCTGTGTTGCAGGAAGTCGCCGGGGGGCGCCGCGCCTTTGACGCCGCAACGCTGACACGAGTTGAACAGCACCTGCATGACATGACAGCGCAGATCGAACGGCTGACCGAGCGCGAACTTGAAGTGCTGACTCATGCCGCCTCGGGGAAAACCAACAAGGAAATCGGCACTATGCTCTTTATTTCCGACCGGACGGTGCAGGGGCATCTCAAGAATATCTATGAGAAACTGGGGGTTGCCACCCGAACTGAAGCGGTCACTGTCGCCTTGCAGCATGGCTTCATCCAATTGGAAAATGGGAGCGGCGGCTGATGGTGCATCAAGTCGATTGGGTTCATATCTGCTGCATCACAGCTTCGCTGCTGATTGCCAGCAATGTGTGGTTTTATCTGCGTGTCCTTCGTCCCATCCGTCAACTTTCCCGACAGGCAGCACAGCTTACCGGCGGCAAGCTCGACTCCTTTGAGCAGGCGGGTACTGGCATTGCCGAAATTCGTGAACTGCGCCGCGCGATGGCAGGCATGGTCGGGCATGTGCGGCGCGCCCAGGATCAAAACCGCGCCTACACCGAGCGCCTCGCGGACAGCCTCGAACACGAGCGACGGCGGATCGCCCGCGAACTGCACGACGATGCCGTGCAATCCATCGTTGCCGTGACGCAGGGAATCGATCTGGCACGAAACTGGGTGCAAACCGACCCGGAACGGGCGGTAAAGCTGCTGCAAGCCGCACGCGAGCAGGCGGTCGAGGTAGTGAACAGCCTGAGAGAATTGATCGGCGGGTTGCGTCCGCCCGCGCTTGAAGATTTGGGGCTGGTGGCGGCGCTCAAAATGCATGTTGATAAGCTGACGTCGCAAGTCGTTCATTTGCACATCGAAGGAACGCCGCGCCGTCTCGATGAGTCACGCGAATTGACGTTGTTTCGCGCGGCTCAGGAAGCGCTGTCGAACGTGATCCGTCACAGTGGTGCTGCACATGCTGAACTCACGCTCGCTTACCAGGAGTTGGCAGTCCTGCTGACTGTCCGCGATGATGGGCGGGGCTTTCAGTTCCCGGATCAGCTTGGCGATCTCGCGTTTAAGCGCCATTACGGACTGATAGGGATGCAGGAGCGCGTCTCAAGTCTCGGCGGTTCGCTCAAAATCGACAGCGTGCTCCAGAAAGGCACAGTCATTCAAGTTACGCTGCCCACAATGACTACTCAGCCTGAACATCTCGTACGGGACCCGGTATGCAGTGCGCTCCTTGAACCCCGGCAGGCATATGGCAGCATCGTATATGCCAGTGAAACCTACTACTTCTGCTGTCCCGTGTGTCAAGGCGCTTTTCAGAAAGAGCCTGAGCGCTATCGTCCGCTGCTGCCAGGCCGAGCGCCTGATCACTCAATTCATGAATCACTATGAGCATGTACCCCAAAGGTGACAGATATTATTCGTAACCTGCACCACCTATCACGATACAAACTTCAGGATTTGCGTATTATATTCCGTATTCGCTTTGTTAAAAGACAAACTCTCCCTACGAGGTCGGAAGTGAACAGGCAACAGATACTCCTGTGCTGTGCTGCCCTCATCCCCATGCTGATTGCCGCTTGCACTCCCGGCGATCCCGGCAGTACCGTCAAAGGGGTCAGCTACAACTCGGAGCAGATTGCTCAGGGACGTCTCGGTTACGAGCAAACGTGTGCCGCATGTCATGGCGTGGATGGGGAAGGACAATTCCCTGAAGCGCCTTTAGAACCAGACGCAATCGGGCGACTCGGTGCGCCGCCCCACAATGAAACCGGGCACACATGGCATCACAGCGATGAACTGCTGCTGCGTTATGTGGTTGAGGGCGGCTTTGCCGATGCAAACAACTTTTACACCATGCCGCGGTTTGACAGCCTCTATGACCGCGACGATGCTGCCCTGATTATTGCCTACATCAAAACGATGTGGACAGAGGAGCAGCGAATCTACCAGCAGCGCATGACCCTTGATGAAGAAGCGCGGGTTGCCCAAACCCAACCCTAGAGAGCTTGAGAGGAACCGAAAAATGAGTTCACGAACGATGAAGACGAAACCCGCCTCATCTGCCAGACGCACCGTACTGAGTCGCCCGTTCCTGATCATCGTCGCGGTGATAGCGCTGGTTGTGCTCGTCACTGGACTGGCTGTCGTCAGCAATCGGAACAGTACGCCCTATGTGCCTGAAGTGACCGACGCGCCGCACGCGGTAGTCTCGACGACACTCATCGATCATGGTGACATGCAGATGGAGGAATTCGCTGAGAGCACTTTTCACATTCGCAACACGGGCGATCAGCCGCTGCTGATTCTGGAAGAGCCGCGCGTCGAATTGGTGCAGGGCTGCTGCCCGCCGCGCGCCCTCGTCAGCCGCATGACTCTCCAACCGGGTGAAGAGACGACGATTTCACTGCGCTTCACGATGCATAACATGATGGGAGGAGCGCACGAGTTTCGTGTCCACGTGCTGACAAACGACCCGACCCAAGCCGTTATTCCGCTGACAATTCTGTCCAATTGGATTGAATGAAGCCTGACTTCAGGATGGAGCAACCTATCACCACGCTGCTGGGGTGCTCCATCAAAAAACGATGACTGAACGCGAACGATGCTGCCGTCTGTTGAGATGAGAGGTCCTGAGGATGCCAGAAGCTAGGCGGTTCAGCCTTCCTGTGCCATAAGTGCATGGATACTCGGCATTACCAGTCTCTGAAACATTACGTCGATGTCTTCCGGCGAATGACGCATGTCTTCCTCAAACCACCACTGAATTAACATGAGCAACGTGCTTGCGACGAAGTTTGTCACAACGGGCAGCGGTACGGAGAACCTCGCCGCCTCGCCCGTCACCGAGCGTAAATTGTCGGCGACAATCTGGCTCACCCGCTTTTGAAAATCGCGGATCAACGCTTCAGCGCCGCGTCCCCAGAGAAAAGCGCGCATCAAGCGGCGCTGTTCGTAGATATGTTGGAAGAACGCTAGGCTCGGCAGCAACTCGTTGTGTGTGATACGTCATACCCTCCTGGACACTTCGAAGTAGGATCTAGGGACATGACAGGAGGACGATATGCACCCAGAAGCCAGAGAAGAATTGCGCATAAGGCTCAAGCTGACGGTACTGGAATATGCAAAATACGTTGGGGCGACGAAGGCGTGTCGGGAATTCAATGTCCCGCGTTCAAGCTTTTATCGTTGGAAACAATCCTACGAGCAGGAAGGACACGTGGGCTTGTCTCGAAAGAAGCCCATCGCCTACCGCCATCCGCGTAAAACAGCGCCCGAGGTGGTTGAAAAAATCCTTGAGCTGCGTAGCACGTACCAAATCGGCGCCTTACGGATCGCGTTTTACCTCGAGCGCTATCACGGGATCAAGATTTCAGAATCCACGGTAACGCGCGTGTTGAAAGCCCATGGGATGAACCGACTGCCCAAGTACGCTCCCAAACGGGCAATTCATAGCAAACGCTATGCCAAAACGGTTCCTGGACACCACATTCAGGTCGATGTCAAGTTCCTGCAGCTGAAAGACAAAGATGGCAAGTCGCTGCGACGATACCAATATACTGCCATCGACGATGCGACCCGCATTCGGGCATTACGGATCTTCTCGAAACATAACCAGGAATGTGCCATCCAGTTCATCGATTACGTGATTGCGAAATTTCCGTTCCGGATCAACATGGTCAGAACCGACCGAGGACATGAGTTTCAAGCCCGGTTCCACTGGCATGTCGAAGACCAGGGCATCCAGCATGTCTACATCAAGCCACGAACGCCTCGGCTCAACGGAAAAGTTGAACGCTCCCACCGAATCGACGAAACCGAGTTTTATCAGCTGCTGACCTACACGGACGATATGGATCTCAACACAAAGCTGGCAGCCTGGGAGAACTTCTATAATTATGATCGACCACACCTCTCCCTTCACGGAAAAACGCCTTATGAAGTGATGCGATCTCTCTTACAATAAATGCAAAAATGTCTTGCAGGGTATGACGTATCACAGCTGGTGGAGTGGTGTTGGCAGCAGATGAAGACCGCTTTGGAGATTGTTTCGCCGCCTGCCACCCAGAAAGGTTTTGCCATTCTGCCCAAACGCTGGGTGGTCGAGCGCAGCTTTGCCTGGCTGGGCAATTACCGTCGCCTGAGTAAGGATTACGAAGAGGGCATCCCCGCCAGTGAAGGGATGATCTATCTTGCTTCGATTCATTGCTTGCTCAAGCGTCTCACTGTCTAATTTTCAAATGGCCTCTTAGAGAGTTTACACCAATCTCTGATGAGCATTGCCAGCCACAGCGAATTTGACGGTTCGTTGGGTTCTGAGAGGAAATGGCAATGACTCGTTCTTTCGTATTCACCAATCACAAAGGCGGTGTCGGAAAATCGACATCTGCCACCAACATCGCGCTCGGCATGGTGCAG
>JAUQWZ010000059.1 GCA_030834905.1 Aggregatilineales bacterium
TGTTCACACTCAGAAACTAACGGTGGAGAAACCGCGTCCCTCACGGGGCGTTTAAAGAGGCTTGAGCCGTATGAGTCGAAAGGCTCACGTACGGTTCTTAGGGGGTGGGAGGGCAGCAATGCACTCCTGCTACCCGACCCAGCGCAGATCGCGCTGGCGCTGGCGGCGAAAGTCACCTTCGATACCGGACTGCTCGGCGGGAATACGCTGCTGGTGCGGCAGGAAGGCGTGAAAAAGACCATCGTCGAATACCGCCCGCCGGGTAAGACCGGGCTGTTTCTCGACGGCTCGGAAGTGGCGCTGCGTCTGCCGCTGCCCGGACTGGTCATGATCCGCGTCACGGCGGAGGACAAAGCCCCAATCTACGGCGTGTACGCGGTCAAGCGGCGACCAGAGATGCTCAATACGCCGCTGTTTCACGCACCGCTGCCGAATGTGTTTGGTTCCGGCGCAATCTGCTGGGGGACGGTGCAGCGCGTGACCGACACCGCCTTGCAGAGCGCGGGACTCGCGGAGGACTGGACGATGCTGCTCGGTTCGTCATTTGGCGATCATGCTGTCGGCGGCAAGAGCAAGCGCCAGTCGCAGGACATCCGCAAGCTGCTGATCGACCTCGAAGCGCAGCAAGCGCGGCGGTATCCAACGGACGATCTGATCCCGGTCAAAAAGACGCTGGCACAAGTTCTCGGAGATGAGTCGTGAACGTTTTCGATCCGAACACCCACATTCAGACCATCGTGATCGTCGGGTGCGGTGGAACAGGCGCGCAGGTCGCCCGCGTCGTGGCGCGCATCGTCTACGACATGCGCCGCGCCCGGCTGCATACGCCGAATATCCTGCTGGTGGATCCCGACATCGTGGAAGAGAAGAACGTCGGGCGGCAGTTGTTTACGCCGGCAGATGCCGCGCTCAAGTTGCCCAAAGCCGAAGTCGTCGGCAGACGCCTGAACATGGCGCTCGGCTTGGACATCGCGTGGTGCGTTGAGCCGTTCGACACCGAAAAGCACGGCAGCCGCTATGGGTCGCAGCTGGTGATCGGCTGCGTAGATAATCATCTCGCGCGGCGCGAATTGCACAAGTCCCAGGGCATCCTGATCGGCGCAGGCAACTACCATGACGGCGGGCAGGTCGTCATCGGTAACGTCGCCGACCCGGAACAGATG
>JAUQWZ010000011.1 GCA_030834905.1 Aggregatilineales bacterium
ACGTTCCGCTGCTGGCTGCCTATAATGAAGAAAGCTTAAATGCTCCACCCGCCGCTTGAGGCATTGAAACACACTCCTTAAATTGGGCAATACGGGAATTTCAGGCTTAAATGCTCCACCCGCCGCTTGAGGCATTGAAACCCAATCGAATCGCGGCGTTGGTTTCCGGAATGAAGAGCTTAAATGCTCCACCCGCCGCTTGAGGCATTGAAACCAGGACACGCATGGCGTTAACGCCTACGCCAAGCAGCTTAAATGCTCCACCCGCCGCTTGAGGCATTGAAACCGGTTCACCATGTCTACCGTCACTTGCCCGCCCCCATAGCTTAAATGCTCCACCCGCCGCTTGAGGCATTGAAACTCGGGAGACGCGCTGGACTTCGCGCACACCATCCGAGCTTAAATGCTCCACCCGCCGCTTGAGGCATTGAAACAAGTCTTACCGCAGCGCGGGCATTACCGACCATGAAGCTTAAATGCTCCACCCGCCGCTTGAGGCATTGAAACCTCATCCGCCTCGCGCAGGCGCATGATCTCATTCTCGAGCTTAAATGCTCCACCCGCCGCTTGAGGCATTGAAACCTTCTACAACGTTGCTAAGGCAAAAGATCTTGAAGCTTAAATGCTCCACCCGCCGCTTGAGGCATTGAAACCCGGCACGATTCCACCGCGAGGCAGTGGAATGGCACAAGCTTAAATGCTCCACCCGCCGCTTGAGGCATTGAAACCCCACCCAGATCACTCCTTCCAGCCACAGATCATTGGCTTAAATGCTCCACCCGCCGCTTGAGGCATTGAAACATCGTTCATCTGCTGCTGCTGGCTTTCAATTTGCTGAGCTTAAATGCTCCACCCGCCGCTTGAGGCATTGAAACGGCTTTGATCGTAACCTTCGCATAGATACAGGGTATCGCTTAAATGCTCCACCCGCCGCTTGAGGCATTGAAACTGGCATTATTGAGTAGGGCAGGGCGGCATGGCTGAAGCTTAAATGCTCCACCCGCCGCTTGAGGCATTGAAACTCGGCTGGCTTTTCCGCGCTCGTTGCCTGCAAAAAGGCTTAAATGCTCCACCCGCCGCTTGAGGCATTGAAACTGGCAATTGAGAATGCTGGAATCAACATTGCCGGGCTTAAATGCTCCACCCGCCGCTTGAGGCATTGAAACTGCATTGGAGTCCCATCCAAGTTTGGGAGTCCAATAAGCTTAAATGCTCCACCCGCCGCTTGAGGCATTGAAACGAACAATTCCCCCTGTGGAAGTAGCACTTAAGCTGCTTAAATGCTCCACCCGCCGCTTGAGGCATTGAAACCTTTTATATGGCACGGGCAGAAACCCGTTTCTAGGGCTTAAATTCTCCACCCGCCGCTTGAGGCATTGAAACTCCGCCAATGCAATCCGCTGGTGTCGCTGGCGAAAAGCTTAAATGCTCCACCCGCCGCTTGAGGCATTGAAACCCGAACAAAACGTAGATGAAGCTTGATCGGATGAATGCTTAAATGCTCCACCCGCCGCTTGAGGCATTGAAACTGATGTGGACGATTGTGATGTTTGGTCTGCTCGGCAGGGCTTAAATGCTCCACCCGCCGCTTGAGGCATTGAAACACTTTTTATTTAGTATCGTCCTGGACGATGGTTAAGCTTAAATGCTCCACCCGCCGCTTGAGGCATTGAAACTCTGGCTATCGCGGGCGACGGTCAGACGCTCATGTAGCTTAAATGCTCCACCCGCCGCTTGAGGCATTGAAACAACCGTTTCATCCGCAACACGTGAAGCGTATCCAGCTTAAATGCTCCACCCGCCGCTTGAGGCATTGAAACGAGTCCAGTGGGCAATACGCGCTTCGCGAATGCGGGCTTAAATGCTCCACCCGCCGCTTGAGGCATTGAAACATCCAGACGCGGCTTGACGAGCAGCTTAAAGCCATCGAGCTTAAATGCTCCACCCGCCGCTTGAGGCATTGAAACACCGCGATAATCTCGGACACTGGAATGCAGCGCTCGCTTAAATGCTCCACCCGCCGCTTGAGGCATTGAAACGTTAGTGACCTGGGTGCTAAAGTTTGTTCCCTTTGTGCTTAAATGCTCCACCCGCCGCTTGAGGCATTGAAACTGGTGGCTGATGCGCCGCGACGAACGGCGTATTGAACGCTTAAATGCTCCACCCGCCGCTTGAGGCATTGAAACAGCAGCTTAGCCAATTGCTAAAGCCAGAAAATGTGACTTGACCTTTTGCGCCGGGATCGATGCTGCGCTACTATTTTGCTTCAGGGTGTGCACAGCAACTCGCCTGATATCGTTGGCTTGGGACGAGGAGAAAACTTATATTCCACTCTGGGTTCGAGTCCCTCCTTCCCTATTGATCACCTGTGTAAATTCCAATACCCCTCTAACGTATCGCTTCTGGTCAATCTACACTGGCACCATGTATAATGCACTTTAATATGCAGAGTTCACTTCGGCAAGGATAACGTCTTGAACATACAAACTGAACGTCTTGAAAACCATACCGCGCGCGTGACCGTCGAGGTGGACGTTGAGCGTCTTAACCAGGCAAAGCAAAAGGCGGCGCAGCGGATTTCCAAGCAGGTCAATGTGCCCGGCTTCCGAAGAGGAAAAGCGCCGTACCGCGTGCTCGTCAATTTTGTTGGCGAACAGGCGATTCTCGATGACGCGATGGAGCTGCTGAGCAACGATATCTATAAGGATGTGCTGGTCGAAGCCCAGCTTGATCCGTATGGTCCCGGCTCGCTGGAAAACTTCGACACCGAGCCAGCACCCGCGCTGACCTTCATCGTCCCGCTTCAGCCGGAAGTAAGCCTCGGCGACTATCGGTCTATCCGCGAGGAGTATGAAAAGCCGGAAATTGACGATGAAGCCGTCAACCGCGCGATGAAATCGCTCCAGGAACAGAACGCCGTCGTCGAAGAGAGCCACCAGCCGCTGGCGCTGGGCAACCGCGCCACGATGGACATCCACAGCATCGTCGAGGCTGAAGCCGAGGAAGCCGCCGAGCACGAGGCAGAAGCCGTTGAAGCAAGCAAGCCTGAAGCCGAAACAGACGCGGCTGATGCTGAAACGGCTGCCGAAACCTGGCAGGAGGACACCCACGCGCACGAGCACGATCACAACCATGACGACAACGTGTTCCTCCACGAGCACGACACATCGCTGATTCTGGACGACGACCACGAGCCGCTGCCCGGCTTTTCTGAGGCACTGGCGGGCGCAGCCATTGGCGAGCGCCGCACCTTCACGCTGGTCGCTCCCGACGGCGAGGAATACACCGACATTGCCGGTAAGAATGTCCGGTTTGACGTGGTGGTGAAGAAGATTGAAAGCATCACCCTGCCAGCGCTGAACGACGAATTCGCCGCCCGACTGACGAAGGACGAAGAGACGCCGCTGTCCCTGCTGGAACTGCGCATGAGAGTGCGCGAGAATCTTGAGAATGTAGGCGGCGAACGCTATGACAGCGACTTCGCCAGCCGCGTCCTCGAAAAGATTGTCGAAAGCGCGCAGATTTCCTACCCCGAAGCGATGGTGGTCGATGAACTGGAGCAGTTCCTCCAGCAGATGGATCAGAGCCTGCGCCAGCAGGGGCTGACGCTCCAGGACTACATGAAGATTTATGGCAAGTCGATTGAAGACCTGTTCGGCGAATATCGCTCCAACGCCGAGCAGCGGGTGCGGCGTTCGCTGGTCATGCAGCAGCTTGTGCTGGACGAGCAGATCACCGTCACCGAAGACGATATGAACGCCGAAATTGACCGGATTGTCGAGCGCTTCGACGAAGACCGCCGCGAAAACATCCGCAAGATGTTCAGCGACGCCGCCATGCGCGAAAACATCCTCAACGACCTGCTCCGCACCCGCGTGCAGGAGCGCATGGTTGCGATTGCCAGGGGCGAAGCGCCCGAACTGCCCGCAGCCGAAGCGGTAATTGAATCCAACGAAGTCGATGAAGAGACGAACGAAGAAGGAGAATCTGCCTGATGTACCCGACCAATCTTATTCCGATGGTCATTGAGCAGGGCAGCCGGGGCGAACGCGCCTACGATATCTACTCCCTGTTGTTGAAAGAGCGAATCGTCATCATGGGAACGCCCGTGAATGACCAGATCGCCAACCTGATCGTCGCCCAGCTTTTGTTCCTGCAGCGCGAAGATCCGGATCGTCAGATTCAGATGTTTATCAATTCGCCGGGCGGCGTCGTGTACGCCGGTATGGCGATTTATGACACCATGCAGCAGATTAGCGCGCCGGTCAGCACCACCGCCGTTGGCTTAACCGCCAGCTTCGGCACTGTGCTGCTGACCGCCGGTGAGCATGGGATGCGTTATGCCCTGCCCAACGCCACTATTCACATGCACCAGCCGTTGGGCGGCGCACAAGGGCAGGCTTCTGACATAGTAATTCAGGCGAATGAGATCATGCGCCTGAAAGACCGGCTGCTGGAGATCTTCGTCAAGCACACGGGGCGCGACCGTGAGGTCATCGAGCGCGATACCGACCGTGACATTTACCTTAGCGCGCATCAGGCGGTGGAGTATGGTCTGATTGATGCGGTTCTGGAAAGCGCCAAGCAGACCGCGTCTGATAAGGCTAAGGAACTCGCGTCAGGCTAGGGCTATAATCAAGGGGCAGGCAGTGACCCTGCCCCGCATATAACCCGACAAGAACTGCCTGTGTTAAGCGCCCATTCAAGCGCTGCTGATAGAGTGGAGGACACAAAGTGAATTATACGCCAGGGACCCAGCGGTGCTCTTTTTGCCGCCGCAGCCATGATGAGGTGGATCGCCTTATCTCTGGACCTGATGGAGTCTTCATCTGCGATAACTGCGTTGAGCTTTGCCAGCGTATCCTGTTTGAAGAAAGCACCACCTACCATCACGATGAAACCGAATTTCAGCTTGAGCGCCTGCCGTCTCCGCGTGAAATCATGTCGCATCTGGATGAGTACGTCGTCGGGCAGGAATACGCCAAGCGGGTGCTGAGTGTCGCGGTGTATAACCACTACAAGCGAATCCGCAGCGGCAGCGTTGCCAACGGCGTTGAACTCGAAAAGAGCAACATCCTCGTCGTCGGTCCCACCGGCAGCGGCAAGACCCTGCTGGCGCAGACGCTGGCGCGGATTCTCGACGTGCCCTTCTGCATTGCCGATGCTACTTCGCTGACCGAAGCGGGCTACGTGGGTGAGGACGTGGAAAACATCCTGCTGCGTCTCGTTCAGGCAGCGGACGGCGATATTGCCCGCGCCGAAAAGGGCATCGTCTACATTGACGAGATCGACAAGATCACCCGCAAGTCGAACGACAACCCATCGATTACGCGCGATGTGTCCGGTGAAGGCGTGCAGCAGGCGCTGCTCAAGATCATCGAGGGAACGGTAGCGAACGTCCCGCCGCAGGGTGGGCGCAAGCACCCGCACCAGGAATTCCTGCAGGTCGATACCACCAACATCCTGTTCATCTGCGGCGGCACTTTCGCCGGCGTCGAGGAACACGTTGCCAAGCGCATTGGCAGCAAAGGCAGCATCGGCTTCCAGGCGCAGGCAAACCGCACCGACCTAGATAAAGCGGCGCTCCTGCGCCAGTTAAGTCCTGAAGACCTGATGCACTTCGGTCTTATTCCTGAATTCGTCGGTCGCCTGCCGGTGCTGGTCAGCGTCGATCCGCTGGATCGTGAAGCGCTGATGCGCATTCTGGTGGAGCCGAAGAATGCGCTGGTTAAGCAGTACCAGCAGCTTCTGGCGCTGGACAACCTCGATCTGGTCTTTGAGGAATCGGCGCTCGGCGCGGCGGCGGATATCGCCATGAAACGCGGCACCGGCGCGCGCGGCTTGCGCTCGATCATCGAAAGCCGCCTGCTGGACGTGATGTTTGAAGCGCCCGGACGCAAGGATCTCGCGCGAGTGGTGGTTGACGCCGACGTGATCGAGGGTTCAGCCCGACCTCACCTGTACAGCAGCGACGAAACCCAGGTCGAGTGGTCGGAGAACGGCAACCTGCACACCGCCGCCTAGCGACATCCTGAATATCACGGAAATCTGTAGGGGCGAGCCGATGGCTCGCCCTTTTGTTATTAAGAGGACGATTGACTCTATTGCAGCCTTGTCTGCGAGGCGAAAAAGACCCCATCGGCGCTGGCTTCCCGCGCCGAGCGCACGCTTAGCGCCACCGTCCACTCGGTGAGGAAGTTGTACAGGCTTTCCACCATCAGAATGTCGTCCATCACGTTCACCGACGATTCAAAGGCGGCTTCCAGCGTATGACGCAGCGCCAGTTCGTCGGGCGCGCCGTTGGGCATCAGCCGTTCAAAGATCTCATCCACGCTCATCTGGTGGTCAAAGCCGTTCAGCGGAAACAGCGGTGACAGATCGACTCCATACTCATTGCGCAGGGTGTGCAGCGTATGGGCGCGCAGCTCAAATTGCAGCCGTCGCAGGGTTTGCAGGCGGCGGTGTAATTCTTCGGCAATCTCCATCAGAAGCTGTACCGGCGGCGGTTCTTTGGCAAGCTGCTGCTCGATGAACGCCAGCATTGCCGAAGGAGTGCCATCCTTGAAGCAGCGCTCAAACAGGCTCAATGCTTCCAGGCGCAGAGTATTCAATTCACTATAGGCAAAGTGCTCCGGACCCATATAATCGATCATCGTGCGGTATCTCCAGCCGGACATAGACGCTTCAGATAATCCCAGGTGTATATTCCTGTATGATGTCCATCGTCCCATTTGGGAAGCAGGGCGTAGTTCCCGACCATCTCGATGGACAGGATGCCGTAAGCCCGTTTTGGCTTTAGCTCAAGCAGATTCTGCGGATCGTGCTCGCGCCCCATGAACTGGTGTCCGCCCCGGCACTCGGCGCATGGGCAGGCTTCGCGCAGCGGTCCCAGTGGATACTGGCAGACCTGCCCATCGTTCCAGATGATCTCAAGATAAGACTCGTTTTTGTTGAGCGTAATTGCTTTCGGTCTGGCGCTGTCGTTTTTCTGCATCTCTCTCGCTTTGTTCCGGTTCCTTGTCCTGTCGCCGTCTTTGGCGAACGGCATCCGTCAGGAGCGCTGTCAATCGACCTGACAGCCTGTTGATGTGCGACGTTACCTCTTTTTACGTTGTTACTGCTTCGCGAGTTGCTCTGCCTGTTTGATCCAGCCATCGCGTTTGACGCGCGATCCCAGCAGTTTAGGCAGCCGCGCCGCCAGTTGATCCGCGTCCTGCGCGGCAAGCTGTTTGAAAGTCTGAATTCCGAGTGCTTTAAGCGCCTTCTCCGCGGCAGGACCGATACCGTCGATCTGAGTCAGGTCATCGGCGGCGGCTGTTTTCCGGCGCGGTTGTGGCTTCACGGTGGATACGGCTGCTGAAGCGGGAGCCGACATTTTCTGCTGGGCGGGTCTGGGCGCTGTTTCGGGTGAGTCAAGCTGAGTCAACAGCCAACCGACTAGCACTGTCAGTAAAAAAGCCACGAGCCTGCTCATACATGACTCCTTATTTGTGATTACTGTATCATACACCAAACCGAACTTAGGCTTGAGACATAACGGTTCTTCTTGCTACAATCAGTCCCATATTCCGTCTACGGAGCATTTATCTATGCGTTTGCGATTAAGCGTTCTCCTGCTGACAACATTGCTTGTGGCAGCTTGCCAGCCACAGATCATCTACGTGGTCTTTTCGCCCACACCATCCCCGGAAGTAACTGAAGCGGTGTCCCTTTCAACCGAGACACCGGCTGCCGCCACCGCCGAGGTCACGCCCGAAGTGACGGCAGTCGTCCAGGCGGCAACCAACGCGCCGCCCACGCCCCTTGAGGTGACGATTGACGCGCAGGTTCCGCCTACCGAAACCCCCGCGCCCGAAACCCCATCGGCGACACCCGAACCCACCAACTACCCGACGCCAGTCTTCCAGGAGATTCTGGTGGCAGAGCAGTTGTTCGAACACGGGCGGATGTTCTGGCTTCAGCCTATCGGGCAAATCTGGGTTCTGGTCGTCACCAGCGAGGGGCGCGGCACCTGGACAGTGTATGATGACACTTACACCGAAGCCGATCCCGATAACGATCCCAGCATCGTCGCGCCGGAAGGCTTGCTCCAGCCGGAACGCGGTTTTGGCAAGCTGTGGCGCGAAGTCCAGCAGGTGCGTGACGAGCTTGGCTGGGCGGTGACGCCGGAGTTTGGCTACGTCAGCCGTTACGAGTTCCACGCGGGCGGTACGGTCAATAACCAGGGCGTCTTTACCCAGATTCCTGGCACAGGCTATCACGTTCTGTTCAGCCTTTACGGCGAGCAGTTCCGGTTTAACGAAGCCGACAGCACCTGGCAGCTTGGCATCTAATGGAGAAACTGAAAAGAATGTGCCTCATTTCCAAACGGACGCCGTAGGGACACGACATGTCGTGTCCGTTCCCTTCAATCAGGCGGCGGACACGATAATATCGTGTCCCTACAAAATGCGGCGGTTTCTAATCAGTTTGTCCATAAGTTCGATCAGGCTCGACCATCTCATGCAGGGGGCGTTCATCCGAACGCCTCTTTGTCTACCTGCTGTCTGCCGGAGTTGGGACGAATGTACTCGCTTGATCGTACAATAGAGTAAGGGTGACATCACCCGTCCGAATTTTATCCTGCTGTGAATGTGGGGAGAAGCGAATGACCAGCCTGCGCTCCTGGCGGCTTACATCAAAACAGCCGTTATCGCTCCAGATTGCCGCCGATGCCCGCCTGCGCCCGACCGACTACACCGACGATCAGGTGTGGCAGCTTCAGCTTGGCGAGGGGGAATCTCCGGCGCTGGCGCTGCAAACACGCTACGGCGGGCGGGTGGGGCTGGCAAGCCTCGTGCCGATGGTGACGCTGGAACGCCGCCCGATTTATCAGCAGCAGGCGTATGTCCAGCCGCCCACCGTAACCGCGTTCGCGCCCGGCTACCTGCGGACGCAGGCGAAACTCACGCCTGAGCTGGCGCTGCAAGCTGATTTTTTCGTCCTCGATTCGCATTCCGTCAGCGGCACCTTCAGCTTAAAAAATACTGGCAAGCGCCCGCTGGAATTCCGTCTTGAAATCATCGGCTTTCTGGCAACCGAGGGCAAGGAACACCGCCTCGGCGTGCTGCCACTGACGACCGGCGGGCACGCGCTGCCGCTGGGACAAGCGGGCAACCTGTATCCGGCGGTGGTGATGCAGGACGGCAGCGCCGACGGCTTGAGCGCCTCCAAAATCGGCGTCACGCTGATGGTCGGAGCAAACAAGAGCGCGTCTGTCCAGTGGGTGCATGTCGGCTTGCCCGATCTGCGCGCGTCGGTCGCGCAGGCGCAGGAGCATTTGCGGACGTTCAAGCCGTCCGCCCTGCTCGACGAAATTCGCGCGGCAGCCGAAGACCTACCGGTTATCGAAACCGGCGATCTCGATACCGACGCCACCATCGCCTTCTCCGGTCTGCACCTGATGCAGTCGTTCCTGCGCCCAACCGCCAGCCTGCCCCACGCATCCTTCGTCGGGGCGCGCCAGCCGGGACGCGGCTTTAGCCCAAATGGCAGCGGCACCGACCACATCCGCGCCTGGAGTGGTCAGAACCCCACCCTCGCCTATCTGCTGGCGCTGGGCGTCGCTCCGGTCGATGCGGCGCTTGCCGAAGGTATTGTACGCAATTATCTCGCCGTCCAGCGCGACGACGGCTGGATCGACTGGAAGCCGGGGCTTGCCGGGCAGCGCCAGGGCTTGCTCTGCCTGCCGGTGCTGGCGCGGCTGGCGTGGGGCATCTTCCACTACACCGAAAACGATCAGTTTCTGCGCGACGTATACCCCGGCTTGCTGAAATTCGCTGAATGCTGGCTCAAAATGGACGCCGACGGTGACGGGCTGCCTGAATGGCAGAGCGAAGTTCAGACCGGCTATCCATTTATGCCCACCTTCGCGCTGGGGCTGGCGTGGGGACAAAACGCCGATATTCGGCTGGTCGAAGCGCCCGACTTAGCCGCCTATCTGCTCTCCGAACTGATCACGCTGCGCGAGATCGCCTGGTATCTGCGCGACTCCGAAACCCACGCCAGCCTGGAAGCCGTCATCGAAGCGCTGCGCGAACGGCTGGAACGCCTGTGGTCGGACGGGCGCTACCACTATCAGGATCGCGATACCCACGCCTCTACCGCCAGCGTGACGCTGCTCGACGACGGCTATGGTAACGAAGAACACTTTATCGCCCAACCGCTGTCTCCGCCCAACCGCGTCACGGTGCGCGTGACCGGCGGCATGGAGCATATCCCGAATATGCAGCTCTCGATTGATGGTCACGACGCCGACGGCAAGCCGATTCAGGAGCGCGCAGAGGCGGCAGATTTCCTGTGGACACACGGGCGCGGCGTCTATACCACCCGCAGCCTGTTCTCGAACGTGGATCGTCTCGCTCTGGAAGGCTTGGTGCGCGTCTATCGCGTCAGCGCCCACACGGTCGATACCACACGCCTTGACCTGAGCGCCATCCTGCCGCTGTGGTCGGTGGGGTTGACGCCAGAACGGGCGGCGGAACTGGTGGCACTGCTGAAAGCCGAATTCTGGCGCGAAACCGGCGTCACCATGTGCGCCAGCAGCGATCCGCAGTTCGATCCATCCAATGCCGAAGGCGCGGGCGGCGTCTGGGCGTTCTGGCTGACGCTGATCGGCGAAGGCTTGCTCGAATACGGCTACCTCGCCGAAGCCGCCGAACTCGTCAAAAATCTGATCGCGGCGCAGGTCGTCACGCTCCGGCAGGCGCGCGCCTTCCACGAGTTCTACCACGCCGACGAGCCGCGCGGGCTGGGCGAACGCGGCAGCGCCGCCGGAATCGTGCCGCTGCACCTGCTGCTGCGCGTCCTCGGCGTGCGAATCATCTCGCCGGGCAAAGTGTGGGCGGGGGGAACCTTCCACTGGGGATCAGCCGTTAGCATCAGCCATCGCGGCGTGAAAATCACCCGTTCCGCCGATGGGACGTTAATTCGCTTTCCCAGCGGGAACACGGTAGATTTACCACCTGACGCGCCATTCCAAGAGATCACCGATACCCAGTAGGCTTATGCTCCAAGAGCAGTTCGACTTCCTGTTTCACCAAACGGCGGATGGAATTCTGATCGCGAATTCTGAGGGGGTCATCGAACACGCCAACCCGGCGGTGGCAATGCTGCTGGGGATGCCGGTGGAGCAGCTTTTCGGGCAGCAGCCCGCCAGCGTCTTTCACAACAATCCCGCCCTGCTCAACCTGTTCATACGCCCCGGCGAGCAAACGCTCGATGTGCGGCTGCCGCGCCGCCGTCTGGCGGTCGGCGTCGCGTCGTCGTTCAGCGACGGCGGGCGCATGGTACTGCTGCAGGACGTGACCGAACAGCGCGATCTCGATTCGCGGCGCGAAGCGCTCATCACCACCATGAAGCATGACCTGCGCAACCCGATTTCCGCCATCAGCGGCTTTGCCGATTTGATCGGCAAGATGGGCGATCTGAACGAGCAGCAGGATCACTTTCTGCACCGCGTCCGCCAGACCACCAGCAAGCTGTATGAAGTCATCGGCACGCTGACCGATCTGGCATGGCTGGAAGCGGGGATGCCGCTTCAGCACCTGCCATTTGATCTGAGTCAGGTCATCGACAGCGCCACGCAGAGGCTTAACGCCATCGCCAAAGAGAAGCACATCACTATCGCCCTATCGGTGCAGGATCCGCTGCCCCGCCTGGTAGGCGATCACGAGCGCATCCACACCGTCGTCTACCACCTGCTCCACAATGCCCTGCTCTACAGCGAACCGGAGCGCGTGGTCGGCATCCATGCCTGGGGCGACGAGCGCGAAGTCTACTGCTCTATCGCCGACCAGGGCTTTGGCATTGCCGACGACGAAGTCGAACTCATCTTTGACCGTCTCTACCGTTCCAAAGACGAGCGCGTGCGCGATCTTCCCGGCGGCGGCTTGGGACTGACTCTGGCGCGGCGCATCCTGCTGCGGCATGGCGGCGATATCTGGGCGTCCAGCAATCTCGGCAAAGGCAGCACATTCACCTTTCTGCTGCCCGCGGCAAAGGCATCTCCCTCAGGCTGAATCATCCCCAATACTAACGTCCCTCTGACACTGCCAGCAGTATAATGCGACCAGTTGCATAACCTACCAAGTAGAAGGTGCTCCCAATTATGATGATGGGACGACGGCGGCGCGGCAGCGCCCCTGACGACGCGGCGGCTGTCCCGCCCGGTCCGGTGAACTGGCGGCGGCTGTTCGGCTATCTGAAGCCGTATCGCGGGCGCATGGCAGTCGCCTTTATCGCCCTGGTTTTCAGCGCCGCCCTCAGCCTCGTCTTTCCGGCGGTCATCGGCAATGTAGTCGATTCGGTGTTCTCCAACGGCGGGGACGAAGGGCTTCTGAACCAGATCACGCTGGCGCTGCTGCTGGTATTCGCGCTGCGCTCGCTCACCTCGGTGGTGGAAACCTACAACCTGAACTACGTTGGTGAGCGCATCGTGGTCGATCTCGGCTTGCAGTTGTACAACCACCTGCAAACGCTGTCGCTCGGCTTCTTCGCCAGCCGGCGGGTGGGCGAACTGGTCAGCCGTATGAGCCGTGACGTGACTGTCGTGCGCGGCGTCCTCACCAACAACGTCACCACCCTGCTCCAGCAGGTGCTGATCATGATCGGCGCGGTGGTCGTCATGGTGTCAATCAACGCGCGGCTGACGCTCTTCATCCTGATCCTGACGCCGCTGATCATCGGTTTGGCTGCGGCGTTTGGCTTCTACATGCGCCGCCTGAGTACCCAGATTCAGGACGAACTGGCAGGCTCAACCGTGGTCGCTGAAGAAGTGCTGCAAAATATCCGCGAAGTTAAAAGCTTCGTCCGCGAACCCTACGAAATCGAGCGCTACGGCAGCGCCATGGGACGAGCCTTCGCCGCTATCCTGCGCCAGTTACGGCTGCGGGCGGTTTTTGGTCCGCTGATCGCCTTCCTCGGCTTCGGCAGCCTGTCGCTCATCCTGTGGTTTGGCGGACACGAGGTGCTGGAGGGACGCCTGACCAGCGGTGAACTGATCTCGTTTCTGGTCTACGGGCTGACCGTCGCAGGCAGCCTCGGCTCGCTGGTCGGCGTCTACTCGTCGTTTCAGGAAGCAATGGGCGCGACCAAGCGGGTGTTTGAAATCCTCGATACCAAGCCCGACGTGACCGACGCGCCGGACGCCAAGCCGCTGGCGCATGTCGAAGGGCGCGTGACCTTCCAGGGTGTTTCTTTCAGCTACGACGAGCGCCAGGAAGTGCTGCACGACATCAACCTCAATATCGCCCCCGGCGAAATCGTCGCGCTGGTGGGTCCCAGCGGCGCGGGCAAAAGCACTATCTTTAACCTGATTCCGCGCTTTTACGATCCGACCAGCGGCAAGGTGCAAATTGACGGCAGCGACTTGACTTCGGTCACGCAGGCGAGCCTTCGCCAGCAGATCGCCATCGTGCCGCAGGAAACGCTGCTGTTTGGCGGATCGATCCGCGAGAATATCCGCTACGGACGGCTGGACGCGACCCAAGACGAAATCGTCGCAGCAGCGAAGGCGGCGAACGCCCACGACTTCATCACCGAACTGCCGGACGGTTACCAAACGCTGGTGGGCGAGCGCGGCATTCGTCTCAGCGGTGGACAGCGCCAGCGCGTCGCCATTGCCCGCGCCATCCTCAAAGATCCGCGCATCCTGCTGCTCGACGAAGCCACCAGCAGCCTCGACAGCGAAAGCGAACGTGAGGTACAGGAAGCGCTGGCGCGGCTGATGCTGAACCGCACCACCATCATTATCGCCCACCGCTTGAGCACCGTCCGGGTGGCGCACCGCATCGCGGTACTGGATCACGGCAGCATCATCGAGCTTGGCACGCACGACGAACTGATGGCACGCGATGGCATGTATGCCAAGCTGTATTCAATGCAGTTCCGCGAGGACGTGCTCGAAGAAGCGCCGACACCGTAAAGGAATAAATGAACCGCCAGGTCGCAGAGGACGCCAGGAAGTCTGGCGGTTCTATATCCGGTTCTACGTCAGGCGCGAAGGGTGATTCTTATCATTTAATCACCAGATCGCGTTACTATTGTTCTAATTCCTGGCGTTCTTTGCGCCTTTGCGGTTCAAAAGGTCTTTTTTATGTCCCTGACTGGCGAACGGGTGATGATTACAGGCGCGACCGGTTTTCTCGGCGGCGCGCTGGCGAACCGGCTGCTGGACGACGGCGCGCAGGTGCGGCTGCTGGCGCGTTCGCCCCAGAAAGCGGGGCGGCTTGCCGGGCGCGGCGCCGACATCATCGAGGGTGACCTTGCCAATTCTGAGGCGGCAAAACGCGCAGCGGATGGCTGTGCCATCGTTTTTCACGCCGCCGCCGCCACATCGGGCAGTCTGGCAGAGCAGCGCGCGACCACTGTCGATGGTACGCGGGCAGTGTTCGAGGCAGCCGCCGATGCTGGCGTGAAACGCTTTGTTCACGTCAGCACGATTTCCGCTTATGGCTATCTGTATCGGGGCGACGTAACTGAGGATCGGCATCTGGCTCACAGCGCCGATCCCTACGTCAACACCAAACGAGAAGCCGAGGAAGTGGTGCGCGATACCGCGAAAAAGCATGGTATCGCCTACAGCATCATCCGTCCGGGACAGATCTACGGTCCGCGTTCCGGCTTATGGACGGGGCAGTTGTTTAGGCTCGCCCGACTCAATCCCACGCCCTTTCCCGGCGATGGAAGTGGCAGCATTCACGCGATCTTTGTAGACGACGTGGTCGAAATGATGGTGACGCTGGCGACTCACCCGGCGGCGGAAAACGAAACCTTTAACTGCTCCGCCGATCCAACGCCTACATGGCGAGAGTTTTTGCAGGGGTATTCCCGCCTCGCCGGACACCAGAACTGGCTGGCGCTGCCGGTGTCCCTGTTCCACGTCGTCGCCGGTCTTTCCATACTGCTTGCCCCGCGCGATACCATGCTGCGCGATCTGCCCGACCTGCTCGATCTGCTGCAAAGCCGCACCACTTTTAAGACGACCAAAGCACAGGAACGGCTCGGCTGGTCGCCAAAGATCGATCTGGAAGAAGGCATCCACCGCTGCGAACCCTGGCTGCGCGAAAAGGGGCTGCTCCGTTGAGCGACCTTGGCTCGATCCTGCTGCTGGTGCTGCTGGCGTTTGCGCTGGTCGGGCTTGGATGGTGGCTGTTGATCGAAACCGAAGGCGTCTATCTGGGGCGGCGCGTCGTCGTCTGGCTGTACGACCTTTACGCCGGGCGCTACGACGACATCAAACACTTTCGCAGTGACTACGATCATCTGTTCCTGGCGCAGCCGATCATGGATGATGTCGCGCCGGTCAAATCGCCGCTGGTGCTGGATGTGGCGACCGGCACCGGGCGGCTGCCGCTGGCGCTGCTGAACCATGCCCACTTTCAGGGGCGGGTGATCGGGCTTGACCTCAGCCGCCGGATGCTGGCGCACGCCGCGCCCAAGCTCGATTTGGTTCGCGCGCCGCTGATCTGGTGTCCGGCGGAACGGCTGCCCTTCCCTGACGACACGTTTGACGTGGTCACCTGTCTCGAATCGCTGGAATTTATGGAGCGTCCGGACGCAGTGCTGGACGAGATGGCGCGCGTTCTGCGTCCCGGCGGGCGGCTGGTTGTGACCAACCGCCGAACCGCCCGCCTCATGCCCGGCAAGGCGTGGCAGGACGCCGACCTCAGCGACGTATTCAAGCAGGCTGGCATGAGCGAAGTCGAGTTAGCCCGCTGGCAGGTGGACTATGACCTGATCTGGGCGCGCAAGCGCGGCGACTCTCCACCAGCACTGGCGCGTCCGCTTGCCGAAATTCTGCGCTGCCCCTGCTGCGACGAGGTCTGTCTCGTGGAGACTGTCGGCGGCTGGCGCTGCGACAACTGCGGCTGCCGCGTCTCAACTGGCGACGACGGCGTGCTGGAACTCGCCCCGCTGTTCAACCCCCATCTTGCGAACCGCCCTAAACCTGAATAGAATGCGGCATGTCCTTCTTTTGCTTCTTAGCGCCCTTGCGTCCGGGCGTTTGAATCTTTTGGCGCGTTGCTAACAGCTATCTCGCTGTAGGAGTCCCTCTTGAAACTGCTGCATCACGAACTCGCCCGGCACATTCAGGATGCTATCGCCGCCGCCCAGGCAGCCGGTGACCTGACCCGGTTCGACATCCCCGACCTTGAAATTCGCGCCTCAAAGCGCGCCGAGCAGGGCGATTACAACGTGGCGGTCATGCCGCTTGCCAAGCCCGCCAAAATGAACCCGTTTGAAATCGCCAAGCAGATCACCCTGCACTTCATCAAGCCCGATTTCCTGGCGGTGGTCGAAGTCGCCCCGCCAGGCTACATCAACTTCCGCCTTGACGAAGCCTGGCTGCGCCAGCAGGTCGAGACGATTATCGCTGAGGGCGACGACCTGTTCGCGCTGGAACTCGGCAAGGGCAAGCGGGCGCAGGTCGAATTTGTCAGCGCCAACCCAACCGCGCCGCTGCACATCGGTCGCAGCCGGGGCGCGGTCGTCGGCGATACCATGGCGCGCCTGCTGCAAGCTGCCGGTTTCGACGTTGAGCGCGAATATTACTTCAACAACGCTGGGGCACAGATGCGCAATCTCGGCAACAGCCTGCGCCTGCGTTATCTGGAAGTCCTCGGTCAGCCGCTGCGCCTCAGCGACGACGAGAAAAAGACCTTCTATCAGGGTGAGTATCTGATCACGTTCGCCGAGCAGTTGGTGGAAGACGTTGGCGAAGCGTGGCGCGAACACGACTGGCAGCCGTTCAAGAAGTATGCCGAAGTGAAGATGTTCGAGATGATTCGCCAGACGCTGGCGCGAATCGACATCCACCACGACGTCTTCTTCAACGAGAACAGCCTCTATGACAGCGGCGCGATCTGGGAAACGCTCGACGCGCTGGACAAACGCGGCTACGTCTACAAAGCGGCGCTGCCGGAAAACGCCGAACCGGAAGATATGGACGACGCCAACGCCGGTAAGGGCGAGGCGGTCTGGTTTCGCAGCACTCAGTTTGGCGATGCCAAAGACCGGGTGCTGGTCAAGAGCAGCGGCGAGCCAACCTATACCCTGCCCGATATCGCCTATCACCAGAACAAGCTGGCGCGCGGTTTCGACCTGTGCGTCAACGTGCTGGGCGCGGATCACTACGTGCAGCATCAGGTGGTCAGGTTCGGCGTCCAGTCGCTCGGTCTGGATGCCTCGAAAGTCCACGTCATCCTGGTGCAGTTGGTCGCGCTGATGCGCGGCGGCGAGATCATCCGCATGAGTTCGCGGGCGGGCAACTTCGAGACGCTCGACGATCTCATCGACCAGACCAGCCCGGACGCGGTGCGCTATCTGCTGCTGAACCGCAGCACCGATACCAACATGGTCTTCGATCTCGATCTGGCGGTATCCCAGACCAACGAGAACCCGGTCTACTACATTCAATACGCCCACGTGCGCTGCGCGGGCATTTTCCGCGAGGCGGCGGCGCGCGGCGTCACCGACGACGGAGCCGACCTGAGCCATCTCGGTGAAGCCGAAATGCGCTTCCTGCGCCGCGTGTTCGAGCTGGGCGAAGTGATCGAGCTTTCGGTGCATCACATGGAGCCGCACCGCATCGCCTTTTACGCGCTGGAACTGGCAAACCTGTTCCACCCGGTGTTTGACAGCGTGCGCGTGCTGCACAGCGAAGTGCCGCCGGAAACCGCCAAAGCGCGGCTGCGCTTCTTCCGCGCCGCCCAGGTCGTCCTCAAGCGCGCCCTGCACCTGATGGGCATGTCCGCGCCGGAAGTGATGTAAGTCGTGAGTACCAAGTGCCAAGTACTGCGTACTGAGTGTAATTCCGCACTATACTCTGTACTCGGTACTCAGCACTCATTACTTTCTTGGTGGAGGTCACATGGGACTCAAGCCGGATCACTGGATTCGCAAAATGGCGCTTGAACACGGCATGATCGAGCCGTTTGTCGAAGGTCAGGTGCGCAATGGCGTCATCAGCTATGGCATCTCGTCGTATGGCTACGACATGCGGGTAGCCGATGAATACAAAGTGTTCACCAACGTCTACTCGGAAGTCGTCGATCCCAAGAATTTTTCGCCGCAGTCGTTTGTCGAGATTAAGGCTGACGTCTGCATCATCCCGCCGAACTCGTTTGTGCTGTGTCGCTCGATTGAGTACTTTCGTATTCCCCGCAATGTGTTATGCGTCTGTCTCGGCAAATCGACCTACGCCCGCACCGGGCTGATCGTCAACGTCACGCCGTTCGAGCCAGCGTGGGAAGGCTACGTCACCATCGAAATCAGCAACACCACGCCGCTGCCGGCGAAAGTCTACTCCAACGAAGGCGTGGCGCAGGTGCTATTTCTGGAAGCCGACGAGGAGTGTGAAGTCTCATACGCCGACCGCAAAGGCAAGTATCAGGGGCAAACCGGCGTCACCCTGCCGAAGCTGTAAACTACGGATCAGCTGTCATGAAACCTTTTGAGCGCGATGAAGCAAGAAGACTGCGCCATGAGCAAGGTTTATCCATCAAAGAAATCGCTCAAGCGCTTCGTGTTGCAAAAAGCTCAGTTAGCTTGTGGGTGCGCGATATCCAATTAACAGACGAACAATTAGCCGCGCTGGATTATCGCCACAATAATCATGCAAATCGGAGAAACGGAAGTCGTGCGGTCGCAGAGAAATACCGTGAGTTGCGACGAACATATATTGAAGACTTCTGGCTGGATATACTTCATCTACCGCGCGCTTGCCTCAGAAAAGCAATCACTAACTTGCATCCTAGAAGCAGTAAGCAAAAAGGACGAAAATTGAAGTACGGTGTGTGTCGTGTAGTAGTGCATAAAGTCTGTGCCCTTCATCATGTTCTCGGTGCAATTCAAGAATACACGGGCATTGATAAACCCGAGTGGCTATTGTAAGATCGCTGTGTCATGGGTGCATAGCTCAATTGGCAGAGCGCAGTCCTTACAAGACTGATGTTCTAGGTTCAAGTCCTAGTGCGCCCACAACCACAAAGCCAGCGCAGATGCTGGCTTTTTTGTTTGCTGCTCACCGCCGCCCGAAATTCCGTATCGGCTGACTCCCCTTTTCCTTAACATTTCCTTATTGTATTTAACATTCTCTTAATATATACTGCGTTTGATTAACCGACTTCCAGCAATCGCATACGAATGGAGCGCAGTGTCCCATGAGCCGTGTAGCCATGCTTATTCCCCTGTTGGGTCTTGTCGCCGTCCAGGACATTCTGACCGGCGTCTTCGGCGCGCCCAGCATCGTTGCGACCATGATCGCCTCGCGGGCGATGGGACCCCGAAGCGCCATCCTACTGTCTACGCTGGCACAGTTGATTGGACCGTTTCTCTTTGGCGTGGCGGTTGCGACGGCGGTTGGCGCGGAAATCGTAGAGGCGAATATCATCACGCCAATGATGCTCTATGCCGCCCTCGGATCAACCGTTTTCTGGATGCTTTTCTCCTGGTACGTCCGTATTCCCTCCAGTTCCACCCACGCGCTGATTGGCGGTCTGGTCGGCGCTGTCGTTGCTGGCTATGGACCTGCCGCCATTCACGGCAGCGGTCTGCTGAAAATACTGGTCAGTCTGACACTGACCGCCCCGCTCGGTATTTTCGGCGGTTACCTCATCGCGCGCGGCTGTTACTGGCTGGCAAAAAATGCCACTCCGCACATTAATCAGCGCTTCAATCAAGGGCAGTTGATTGTCGCTATATTTCTTGGCTTTGCGGTGGGAAGCAGCAATGCCCAGAACGCGATGGGGATTACCATCCTGTGCCTCCTGGCAACCGGATTTCTGTCACAGTTCGAGGTGCCAATTTGGGTCGTTGCCGCCAGCGCGGTATGTTTGGCGCTCGGCAACCTGATCGGCGGAATGCGAGTTATGAAGACGGTGGGGATGCAGTTCTTCCGAATTCGTCCCCTGCACGGCTTCAGCGCCGAGTTCTCTTCCACAGCCATCATCATCGCCAGCTCGCTTATGGGTGGCGACGTCAGCACCACTCACGTCACCAGCATGTCAATTATCGGCGCGGGCGCTGCCGAACGTCTGTCTATCGTTCGCTGGGGCTTTGTACAGCGCGTCCTGCTCACATGGGTGGTAACGATTCCGTCAACAGCGCTCGTCGCCGGAATACTCTACCTGACATTAGGAATGCTTGGCATGGAATAAACTGCTTTGAAAGACGGCAATCGGTATAATTCCCCTAGGTTTACCAGGCTCACTGCTGGAACTTCCCCGTTCTTCTTTCAGGTTCATCCTTCGGGTTTGTGTTTGCTTCCAACTAACGTTTGCGCAATCAGGGCAATGTGTGCTTTAATTACAGCAGGTTACATATACGTTTGAAAATTCGAACGGGTTTGTGTGAGAGCTATGCTGACACTGCGCGACCAGTCCAGACAAATTCTGATTGTAGAAGACGACAATGATACGGCGGAAGTGGTCAGCGCGCTGCTCGAAAGCGCAGGCTACACCGCCGTCACCGCCGAAACCGGCTCAACGGCGCTGAGCGAGATCGACACTGCCTCGCCGGATCTGGTGCTGCTGGACATGCACCTGCCGGATATGAACGGGCTGGATGTGCTGAGGAAGGTGCGCGCCAGCTCATTTCTGCCGATGATCGTGCTCAGCGGCTACACGCAGGAACGCGATAAGGTGGTCGCGCTGGAAGCGGGCGCGGATGATTATATGGCAAAACCATTTTCACCAGAAGAATTGGTCGCGCGCATCAACGCGCTGCTGCGCCGGGTCGAATGGACGCCGCCGGTTGAGCCAAAGCTGACGGTTCGCCAGCTTGAACTCGATATGGCGCGGCGGCAGGCATCCATCCGGGGACATAAGCTGCATCTCACCCCCATTGAGTATGGCATCCTGATCACGCTCATGCGCAGCGCCGGACAGACGATTACCCACGACGCGCTGCTGCGCACCGTTTGGGGCGAACAGTATGAAGGCGACTATTCCGTCCTGCGGGTCAACATCTCGCGCCTGCGCCAAAAACTGGAGGAGAACCCGCGCCATCCCACTTACATCGTCACCGTACCCGGGCAGGGATATACCATGCCTACGCGGCGGGGGTAAACGCTAGCCCCACAATGGGTTGTGTGTTACCCTTGTGCCCTGCTGTAGCGAGGTACAATGCGTTTTCGTCTCCTTCTGATCACACTTGGGGCAGTTCTGGTTGCGCTAACGTTCAGCTTCCCTTTCTGGCTTGAACTGATCGAGCGCGATCAAGCCGACGAACCCCAGCAGGTCTTCCCCGGTCTATCTGCCAACCAGCAAGACCTCTTTCTGTCGCTGCCGCCGGAACAGCAGTCTGCCTACCGCGCGGTTGCCGAACAGGATCGGGTCAAGGCAGTGGCGATGATCGAAGGGGCGCTGCTGCCTGCCGTCCCTGCCCCGGAAGATCAGCAGGAGATGCCCGCAATGACGGGGGCGGAGACCATTCGCACCGGCACCTTCACACGCATAGATGCCATCCGATGGGCGCAGGGCGACGTGACGATTTACCAGCAGGTGGATAACAGCAAGATACTGCGCTTCGAGAATTTTAGCGCCGTCAACGCGCCTGCCCTGCGGGTGGCGCTGGCGCTAACGCCGGTCGAAGAAGCGCTGGAAGAAGGCGAAGAACCACCGGGACCCATCGACCATATTCTCGCCGATGGGCTTGACCTGGGACCACTGATCGGCACATCCGGCAGCCAGAATTACGAAATCGCGCCCGAAATCGATATCGGGCAGTTTGACAGCGTGGTGATCTACAGCCCGACGCTGGAAATGATCTTCAGCATCGCACCGCTGCGTTCGTAAGCGGGAAGGAGACGTTCGATTGTCTGGTGACTACGCCGTACTGGCACCCATTTACAACACCATCGGCATGGATGATTTTGCCGAGGCGGTCACGCCGCAGTTGTTCGTCTACGCGCAGTCTAATTTTGACTGGATCGGGCGGCGCGTGCTTGAACTGGGCTGTGGCACCGGCGCTTCTGCCCGCTGGCTGGCAGAGCGCGGCATTAACACTACCGCCGTCGATATATCGGCGGAGATGCTGGCACAGGCGCGCGCCAGCATCGATTCGCGCGGCTTGGGGCTGACCTGGAAGCGCGCCGACATCCGTTCGCTGGATGACACGTACAGCGGCATGGATATGGTCATCGCGGTGGACGTGATGAACGATTTGCTCAACCTGCGCGATCTGGAAGCGGTGTTCAAGACCGCCGCGCGGGTGCTTGATCCCGGCAAACTGCTGATCTTCGACCTGCACACCATCGAGGGATTGGCGGAACGTGGGCGCGTCGGCGGCAGCCTCATCTATGACGGCGATGAGCTTTCGGTATTTGCCCGCAGCGATTTTGACTACGAACGACAGGCGAACACGACGACCTTCATCATCTTTCAGCGTACCGATGCGCTGTGGTCACGGGTTGAGGCTGCCTTAACGCTGCGCGGCTTTCCGCTTCAGGCAGTCGCCGCCCTGCTTCAGCGCTGCGGCTTTAATCTGCTGGCGCTGCTAAACACAAACTTTGAGCCATTTGATCCGGCAGCTTCACACAGCCGCCGGGTATTTTTCTTCGCCCAGAAGCAGGGTGACGAAATGGAGCCGGGCTAACACTTTATGGATAACCAGGCAGATCAATCCACCACCTATCACGTTGATGCCGAGCATGGCAGGCTGCGCCTGGCAGTGCTGGCGGTCTTTCTTGTCGTCTGGATCGTCAGTTATTTCATCTTCTCCCGGCTGGTCGGCGGCAGTGGGCTGAACCTGGCGGCTGTCCTGCTCGCCTTTGCCACTGCCTACGTGCTGACCAATCTGATCGAAAGACAGTTGAAGTCGCGCTGGCCCAGCGGACGAACCATTATCCTGGATAACGACAGCGTCAAACTGGCGCGCAGCGGTCAGACCGAGCAGGAGATGCGCGCCGACCAGGGCGTGAACCGCATCTACTGGCGCTTTACCGTAAAGAAGCGCTCCCGCATCCCAAAGGGCTGGCTGATGTATGCCTGCGCCCTTGAACATGAGGAGCAGCATCTCACGGTATACACCTTCATGCCGCCATCCTCAGTCGAGGACTACAACCGCGCCAGTTTATTCACGGCGCTGGTGGGCAAAAAGGATAAGGACGGCAGGACGGATCTCCGCCTCGCCGGAGAGCAGCGCCGCCTGCGCGACGCCGAGAACTATCGCTGGCTCAACGGCGCGGAGATGACTGCCGATGACTTCAAGCGCTACGTCGAGCAGCTTCAGGCGCAGTTCCCCGAATGGTCGCCAATACAATAGGCAATCAAGCGAAGGGTCTGCCCGTTTGTCGGCGGCAGACATCCAAAACCCGACTTGTAGACGAATGAATGAACAGATGCGCAGCATGAACCGAGTTCTGATCCTGATGGTGGCGCTGGTGATAGGCGCGTTACGGCTTGTGCCACCGGCACAGGCGCAGCAGCAGCTTACGCTGTACAGCCAGGTGAACGGCAGCGTTGACGCCGGCAGCACCCACTCGTGGACATTTTCAGCCCACAGCGGCGAGGTGCTGTCCTTTCAGGTGGAGGCGGCGTCCGCCAGCCTCGATCCGCGCCTGACTATTATCGACCGCGCGGGCAACCGGCTGATCGACAATGACGATTACGCCTACCCGGAAACGCGCGACTCGCTGCTGGAAGCGATTACCATGCCGCGCACCGAAACCTACACGGCGATTGTCTCAGGCTTCAACGGCAGCGCCGGTGAATACACGCTGACGATGCTGCCCGGTTTTGCCCGGTTGGCGGCGCGCGACGGTTTGGGCGAGGGCACCGACTGGACGCCGATTGACGACGAACTGGACGCCAGCCTCACCGAAGGGCAGCTCAGCCTGAGCATTGCCGGTAACAGCCAGCGCGGCGCTGCCTTCGGCGGCTTGGAGCCGCTGGCGGATGTCGGCGCGCGGGTGCTGGTGCGGGATGTCAGCGGCGTAAACGGCTGGATCGTCGGTCTGGCGACGCGACGAAATGGCGACGATTATTACCTGCTGGAAATCAGCGACGACGGCTTGTGGCGCTTTTCAGTCGTTCAGGATGGCGAAGCGACGACGCTGCGCGACTGGATTAACCATCCCAACATCGTGCCGGGCAAGACAGCCTTCAGCCTGAGCGTAATCGCTCGCGACACCGGCTTTGAGTTTCTGTATGACGACGGCTACATCGGGATGGTGAGCGATGCCACGCTGACCGAAGCGGGCGAAGTTGGCTTGACAGTGGCAGCCGTTTCGGGTGATTCGAGCCAGACAGCGGCTGTCTTTAGCGATCTCGCCCTGACAACGCCGCTGCGCGTAGATGGCGAGCGTATCATCCCGCAGGAAGTATCGATAGCCGTCGGTCAGGCAATGGCGCTGGCACTTCAGCGGCGGCACGTCGTATCCCCTTCGGGCGCTATGTCGCTGACAGTCCCCGAAGCAACGGTTGAATATGCCCGTCCGGGCGTGCAGCGGCTGATGCTTGGCGGCGGCATCGCCTACACGAATTTCGCGCTGGGCGGCACCGTTGACATCGTTCCCGCGATTCGCGGTCAAGGCGGCTGCGGTCTGGTCTTCCGCTTCGCCAGCGAAACCGATTACACCCTCGCCTTCCTCGACGCGACCGGCGGTTACGGTGTTTCGCAGCGCCAGGGCGAGAATTTCCTGCCGGGACTATTCGGTGAAAGCAGCGCCTTTGCTGGCGGTGGCTCGCGTCACTTGCTGGTAATCTCAGATGAGAATACAGTGTACTTCTATGTGGACGGTTCCTACGTAGGCACGCTGGAAAACCCGGCGCAGGAAGGACAGGTTGGGGCTGCCGTCGTCAATTTCGAGGGCATTACCACCACCTGCCGTTACAGCAACCTGTGGCTGTGGGAGTGGGATTAGAAAGGATGAGCCTTGAACGACATCGAGGAAGCCATTCTGCGCACCGTGCTCTACGCCGATGTGTTCTCCTTCCCGATGACGCGCAGGGAAATCCACCACTTCCTGATTGCCGACGCTCCGGTTTCGTTCGAGTCGGTTGAACGCACACTGGCGGCATCGACACTGCTGGCTCATGCGCTGATAACGGACGGCGTCTGTTTCGCCTGTGCCGGGCGGGAAGCCCTGTTTGCCCAGCGCCAGACGCGCGACGACGTTTCCGCCGGGTTATGGCGCGAAGCGCTGACTCATGGCAGGTGGCTGGCGCGGATTCCATTCGTGCGCATGGTCGGGCTGACCGGCGCGCTGGCGGTGCGCAACGCCGCCCACGAGCGCGACGACGTAGATTATATGCTGGTGACGCGCGATCAGCGGGTGTGGATCGCGCGCGCGTTCGCTATCCTGCTGGTGCGGCTGGCGCGGCGGCGCGGCGTCACGCTGTGCCCTAATTACGTCCTCTCGATGAGCGTCCTGGCGCAGAATAAGCGCGACCTGTTCATTGCCCACGAAGTCGCCCAGATGGTGCCATTGCATGGGCTGGAACTGTACCATACCATGCGCGCCGCCAACGCCTGGTCGGCAGACTACCTGCCCAACGCCAGCGGCGCTTTTTACGTCGAACCGGAACAGACCGTCGGCGGCGTCTGGCGCGTGCTGAAAGCGGCGCTGGAATGGCTGCTTGGCGGGGCGCTTGGCAGCCGCCTGGAGCAGTGGGAATACCAGCGCAAACAGCGCCGTTTTGCCGCCGAAATGGCGCAAAAAGCCTATCATGCCGCCCAGATAGACGACAAGCGCGTTAAGGGGCATTTTGACGATCACGGTCATCCGGTGCTGCGCCAGTACGCCGAGCGCCTGCGCCAGCACAACCTGAACGAGCTGCCGCTGGCGGGCGATTAGACAGCCCCGGCACCAGCTACCGAATCTGGGTCACTGCCCCACCCTCGCCACGATACCAGACGGTGCGCGGGACGCCGTCTATCTCGACGATGCGAACCGCCCCGGCAACCACCACCCACGGCAAATCAATCTGTTCAGCGGCGGGCGCTTCGATGACGGCAAGATTTACGCCGCCGTTCGCTTCCAGCAGCGCAGCGCTGGTTTCCCCGACCGCGTCCGATACCATCACGTCAGCTTCCGCGCTGCCCATGTTGATCAGGAATTCGCCGCCGGTAAAGCCGCTGCTCCACATGATGTAGACGGTACGGTCAGGGAACAGCAGCGTAATCATTTCGGCGTCGGGCGTGGTGTAGCGCTGCACCTGCCGGGAGCCTGTGAACGTTTCGATCACCTGCTGATAGGCATGGAATGCCGGACGCAGCGAGCCATCGCCCCGCACGAGTCCCCAGGGTTCATGCTCTCCGGGCACAAAGCTGTTGTCATACAGCCGGTAGATCGCCATCCGATCCACGCCAGCGGCGAGGGCTATCGCGCTCGTCTGGACGATAAAATCCGCCTGCTGTTCGAGCGAGATATCGAACATCGCCTCGATACGGGCTTCCGGGTCACGGCGCGGGCTGGCGTTGTACTCCGCCAGCCAGATATCCTTGTCCTGCAAGCCAAACTCGCGCAGGATTTCGACGTTCGCCAGCAGAATTGGCATCACCGTCCAGGTGGTGAAATAGATGTGCAGCGTAATGCCGTCGAAATAGTAGTCGTTCGCTTCCGCCTGCGGATCGGCATACAGCGTGCTCAGCAGGCGGCGCAGATATGGCACGCGGTGCGCGTTGCGGTCATACCACCAGGTCATACCCGCGATCTGGACGTGTCCCGCCGGATCAGCCGCCTTGATCGCCTGATAGGCGGTCTTGAGCAGACTGGCGTAGTCGCGCACATCGCCCTCAAATTCGACAATGCCTTCGCCGGGGCGAATGTCCGGCTCGTTGAGGATGATCCACCGGTGAATCCCGCGCGGGCGGTAGTATTCAACCAACCGCGTGACAAACGCCCCAAAGACATTGTCGGAATCGTCATACGACAGCCCGATCCCGTCCGGCACGCCGCCCGGCGTGCCACTTTCCGACGCCCATTCCGGCACCGACTTGATCAGCCCAACAATCTCGCGGTTCGCCGCTGCCGCGTTCTCCAGATACGACTCAGGAATGCAGGTGGTCACAAAATCGCGCGGGCTGCGCGGCTGGAAGCAGTCCCAGGCGAAGATGATCCGTTCCCACGACGCGCCCAACTCTGCCGCTTCGTCAGGGCGGTAATACGCCTCAACCACGCCAAAGGTGCGATCAGGACTTTCCTCCTGCGCGTAAGACGCCGAACCCACCAGCATAAGGAAGATGATCAGGCAGAGCACACGTTTCATGAAGCAGCCTCAGTTTAAAGTCTGGAGTCAATCTCAGGAGAAGTTTTCGCTCCCCAACTGTAGCAGGAGGGGCGAAAGTTTGCCATGCGCTGAACATCGCAACCGGGCAAAATACAGCCAATATGTAAAATATACTTGACATCGTAGATGTTTTACATTACCTTATGTATAGTTTGTTTTACATATTGTACGGTTCAGCAGACATACGGAGGCAGATATGTCCTTTCAGGAAAGACGCAGCATTGTCGATCTAGTCAGTTCAATACTGATTACTGCGTTCTATTCCGCCTATATGGTTCAAAGATTCCCGGCAGGAGATCCGTATTCGCCAGACGTTTTTCATTTCTGGGGGGCGTTCTTCCTGATCCTCATTCCGGTGGCGATAGTCGCAAAGATCGTCATTTACATCATCTTCTACCTGCTCAATACCGTCGCCACCAGGGAAGAAGAATCTTCAATCACTGACGAACGGGACAAGCTGATCGAGCAGAAAGCCCAGATGAACTCCATGTATGTATTTGTGATTGGCGTTCTGGTGGGGATGGTATCGCTGGTTCTGAATATGCCGCCCTCTGTCATGTTCATCATATTCCTCTGCGCGGGACTTGTGTCCGAGATGGTGAGCAACATTTCAAAGTTCTATTTCTACCGTAGAGGGTTCTAGGATGAGCAAACCTCTCGTTATTCGCAACAACATTCGCAAGCTGCGGTTTAACCATGACGAAATGACCCAGCAGGCGCTGGCTGATCAAGTGGGCGTAACGCGGCAAACCATCATCGCCATCGAAAACGCGAAGTACTCACCGTCTCTGGAACTGGCGTTTCGCATCGCCTTCACCTTCGACATGCCACTGGCAGAAGTCTTCTTTGTAGAAGACGGCAGTGTAGGGAGGAACTCATGAAAGCAATGGTATACAAGAGATACGGTCCATCCAATGTCCTTCAACTCAAAGAAGTCGAAAAGCCGACGCCAAAGGACAATGAAGTCCTGATCAGAATACATGCCACAACGGTAACGGCAGGTGACTGGCGCATGAGAAAAGCAGATCCGTTTATGGCAAGGCTCTTCAACGGTCTCATCAGACCCCGCAAAATCAACATACTGGGGTTTGAGCTTGCCGGGGAAATCGAAGTCGTTGGCAAAGCGGTCACGCGGTTTAGACCCGGTGACCAGGTTTTTGCATCCTGCGGGCTTAGTTTTGGCGCGTATGCCGAATACAAGTGTCTGCCTGAAACCGGGGTACTGGCAATAAAACCTGCCGGGATGACCTGCGAGGAAGCCGCCGCCGTTCCTATCGGGGGCGGAACAGCGATGCGTCTGCTTAGAAAAGCAAATATCCAGCCTGGACAAAAAGTCCTGATCTATGGTGCCTCTGGAAGCGTAGGCACCTATGCGGTGCAGCTTGCCAGGCATTTCGGAGCAGAAGTGACTGGCGTGTGCAGTACCGCCAATCTGGAAATGGTGAAAGCGCTGGGGGCAGCGAAGGTCATTGATTACACCACAACGGATTTTACCCGCAGCGGCGAGACCTATGATGTCATAGTTGACGCGGTCGGCAAGGCTTCGCCTTCACGCAGCAGGAAATCCCTCAACAAGACAGGATCCTTCTTTTCCGTCAACGGTGAAAATTCACCCGAACGGGTCGAAGATCTCATCTTCCTCAAGGAACTCCTTGATGACGGCAAGATAAAACCGGTCATTGACAGGCAGTATTCATTTGACCAGATTCCCGAGGCTCACGCATATGTCGAAAAAGGGCACAAAAAGGGAAATGTCGTCATCAGTGTTGCACACCACAACTCAATCTGACAGCCAATTGTCGCTGTCCAGCATATACCATACCCGGGAGGGGAAATCATGAAAGCAGTTGTCTACACCGAATACGGATCGCCGGATGTCCTTCAGCTTAAAGAAGTCGCCATGCCGACGCCGAAGGACAACGAAGTCCTGATACGAGTACGCGCGACTTCAATCGGTTTCGGCGATATTATCGCTCGAAAGTTCAGCGAAATTTCGCCTCGCAAGTTCTCGATGCCGTTCATCTTCTGGCTGCCTGCGAGAATCACGCTTGGAATCAGAAGACCGAAAAGGACGATTCTGGGAAGCGAGTTCGCCGGAGACATTGAAGCCGTCGGCAAAGACGTGACGCGCTTCAGGAAAGGCGATCAGGTTTTTGGGTTTCGCAGCATGAACTTTGGCGCGAATGCTGAGTTCCTGTCTATGCCTGAAGATGGGCTGCTGGCGATCAAGCCCGCCAACATGACCTATGAGGAAGCCGCCACCATTCCCGGCGGCGGTTTAACCGCGCTGAGTCTGCTTCGCAAAGTCAGCGTTCAGCCCGGTCAAAGAGTCCTGATTAACGGCGCTTCAGGCTCGATTGGCTCGCACGCGCTCCAGCTTGCCCGTTACTTTGGGGCGGAAGTGACCGGAGTTTGCGGCACGCCACGAGTAGACATGGTGAAAGCGCTGGGGGCGGATAAGGTCATCGATTACACCAGAGAGGACTTTGCACAAAACGACGACACCTATGACCTCGTCTTTGACATCTTAGGCAAGAGTTCATTTGCCCGCAGCAAGCGCGTCCTCAAAGAA
Organism: Aggregatilineales bacterium; assembly: GCA_030834905.1. GTDB lineage: Bacteria > Chloroflexota > Anaerolineae > Aggregatilineales > Phototrophicaceae > Flexifilum. The sequence continues at coordinate 29,845 of JAUQWZ010000011.1, forward strand.
AACGGGCGCTACCTGCTCGCCAGCTTCAAACTGAGCCAGCTTTTCCAGATGTTCTGGACTTCAAAGTTCGGCAGCAAGAAAGTCGTCTGCGCGCTGTCATCCGAAAAAACGGAAGACCTCAATTTCCTTCGAGAGCTTGTCGAAGCGGGCAAGATCACGACGGTCATTGACCGCTGTTTTCCACTGGAACAGACAGCCGATGCCCACCGCTATATCGAAGCCGGGCAAAAGACAGGCAATGTCATCATCCGGGTAGGCTGACAGCCGCTATCCCCCGCCAGCGGAGTGTTTAATCTGCGCAGCAAAAAAGCCAGCCCCGCTGTCGGGCTGGCTTTTCATTTGAACATAAGGGCGTGGTTACTGCGCGCCCATCACAGCGCCAAGCTGGTCACATGCCGGGCAGCCGCCGCCGGGACGGAACATCGCGTAGCCGCCTGCCGGGTCCGATCCCCAGAACGGGAAGTCCACGTTCCAGACGATCATAATGCGGACGTTGCCACTCTGTGCCGCAGCCGTCGCCGCCTGCGCCAGCCAGGTTGCATGTTGGCTCACGGTGGTGTTGGCAGCCCAGCCAAAAGCGGCTGGAAGCGCCGTGTCGAAGCCTTCAGGCGACAGGTAGCCCAGTTCGGTGAAGCACACCGGCTTGCCACCAAACAGGTTGTAGCCGCGTGCCAGCATCGAGCCAAAGTAGTAGGTTGGGTAGCCGCCGCGCGGGTCGCCACTGCCCTGCGTCGGCGCGATGATGCCTTCGTTATAGTGCAAGCCAACGCAGTCCAGATACTGCGCCGCGCCTGCCTGTGCCATCTGCTGCATAAAGGCATCGTCATTACAGCCGCCTTCAGCGCAGCCCGCCGAACCAAAGAAGCCGGTCGGCGCGGGCGCGCCGCTGATCACAATTGTATTTGGGCTGCTCGACTTGATAGCATTATACGCCGCCGCCAGAAGCTGGGTGTAATTGCCGCCGTTGATCGAGCCAGCGGGCCATTCACGGTCGATATTCGGTTCATTCCAGACCTCAATCGCGTCCGCGCCCAGCGCCGCCACGCCGCTAACAAAGCTGGCGTACTGGCTGATGTAGCCCTGGAAATCGCCCATCTGGGTTGGCTCGCCGACGATGCCGAGCAGCACCTTCAAGCCGTTGGCATGGGCATTGGTGATCAGACCCGCCGCGATGCCGGGATCAGCGCCCAGGGTGTATTCCACCTGATGCTTGACCCAGGTCATACCGGCACGCTGCATCAAGCCGCGCGTGTTGCCGTTTAGCTCAAGCACGTGTCCACCAAGCTCAAAGCCGCCCGCAATCGCCGAACCGGCGACCGGCGCAGGCAAATTGGCATCAGCTGCTGGCGGCGCGCCGGGGGCGGTGCTGCCGCTGGTGTCGTTCGTGATTTCATCGCACGCCACGGCAATAGTGGAGTCAAAGCTGGAGCGTCCTTCATACTGGTTGCCGTTCAGGGCGGTGATCAGAAAACGCCAGCCAAAGTACAGGCGGCTCGTTTCCGCCGGGCTAGTTTCGCAGCTGTTAATCCCGTTCAGGAACTCAACCTGTTCCCAGGTATAACGCTGCACCAGCGACATATCGACACCGAACTTTTCGGTGAGCGCCGAACGCACCGCGCCAAATGCCCGCATCAGCGGGTCTGCCGGTGTTGCTGCCTGCGCGCTGACACCGCTGACGACCAGGGTGAGCAGCAGCGCGACGATCAGCGCGTACATCCCCTGATGCCGAGCGTGACGAAGAATGCTTTGCATATGCCTAAACCTCATCTGAACTGCGAAAATTATGTGGTCATAGCAGACCAACGCGGTAGGGTACCCGATAACGCCGGATTTTTCCAGATAGCGTAGGGAAACCGTTGGGAACGTTCCCCTCAAACATGGTTGCAGGCTGGCGAATCAGCGCGGCGGGCAATCAAAAAGGGGTGATTTGTGTTCCCACAAACCACCCCATCAGATTAAGCCTGCTTTCCTAGCTCAACACCTGCGCCGCTGCTTCGCGCAGCATCGCCAGCCGACCGCGCACCGCTTCGTCGCCGCGCGCCGCCAGCACTTCTTCAACCGCGTCCATCATCTCAAGCAGCGCCTCGCCATACGCGCCCGCCTGCTCGGCGATCATCTGCCGCGCTTCCGCTTCGGACGGCGCGCCAAGCAGATCGTTGATGAATTTCAGTTCCGGGCGCATGTTCTGGCGCAGCGCCGTCAGCACGCGGTTATAGATATCGCGCAGCTTGCCGGACATTTGCAGGTCTTTCTGGCGCTCGGCTTCCTGAAGGTTGGCTTGCAGCACCGCCAGAAAGGTATCATCCAGCATCGGCAGGCTTTCGGCTATCAACGGATCGGGATCGGGCGCGTTGACAATCGCGCCGAGAAGCTGAGCCGCATTCGCCAGCGCCATCTGCGCCTGCTGATCGACGGCGGTGGTCAGCTCGACCAGCCGATCCCGCAGGGATTCCAGTCCTTCGCGGTCTGAAGCCGGTGCCTGCCCGATACGCATCGTCAAATCCTGGAAGAACTGATAGTCGAATGCCGGGCGCGCCACGCCCACCAGCGCCTGAAGCTTCTCATCGTCGCCTGCGTAGCGCAGCGCCAGCTCGAAGAATTCGGCGCGGGTGGCATTTTCGGGCATCGCCTCAAGATCAGCCGTCACCTGGCGCACCGTTTCTTCCTGCTGGCGGCTCTGCGCGATCAGGCTTTGCCCAAAGGTCGAATCTGCCAGCAGGTATTCCTGCAGTACCACCATCTGCTCGGCAATGTCGGCGCGCCCTTCCTGCGCCATGCGCTGTGCCATCACCCCCAGCGTCTGGAACAACTGGGCGTCAATCTGCTCGTCGTGCTGCTGAATCTGCGCCGTCAGGTCTTCCTCGGGCGATTGCAGCAGCGTTTCAAGCAGGCGCACGCGCTGGCGCTGCTGTTCCATCATCTCCGGCGTCACGCCGTCACCTTGCAGAATGGTGTCGATCATCCCCTGCAATGTCAGCATCTGGCGCGGTTGAAACAGGTAGCCGCGCATGGCTTCCTGGGGCAGGCGGCTGGTCAGCTCGCGCATCATGTCGCCGATTGCCTTCTCCTGCTGGTCTTTCGACAGGTTCAGTTCCATCGGCACAAACGTCAGCAGCAGTTCCTTGCTGGCGTCGTGATACAGCAGCGGCGAGGACATGCCCACCGCAAAGCCGCAGTTCGGACACTGCGCCATATTCACCTGCCCCGAAAGCAGTCGTACCTTGGCGTTTGGATCGGCGGCGGCGTCAATCACCGTCTCCACAATCGCGCTGAATTGTCGTCCGCAGTTGGGACATTGAATACTGGTTTGTCTCGCCATCGTTTCTCCGCTTCCTCCTGGCTGGTGTCAAATATTCGCGGGCGGGTGTAACGCTGCCCGCCGCCATCAGGGCAGCAGGCACACAACTCGGTCACATGCCCTCTATGATGCTGCACAATGACTAAAATTGGAATGATTACGATTGGCGCAGCGTGAAAATGAACGTCGCGCCCTGCCCCGGTTCGCTCTCGACGCGCATTGTACCGCCGTGTGCCTCGATGATGGCTTTGGAGAGATACAGTCCCAACCCGGTCCCCTGGGTCTTGCGGGTCAGTGTGCCATCGACGCGATAGAAGCGTTCAAAAATGTGCTCCGAATCGGCTTCGCTGATGCCCACGCCCTCATCGCGCACGTAGACCGACACCGAAACATCGTCAGCACAGCCGCCCACTTCAATCAAGCCGCCGTCGGGCGAATACTTGATGGCGTTATTCAGCAGGTTATCAATGACCTGTCGCAGACGCACCGAATCGCCCGGCACAGGCGGGAAATCGTCGTCGAAGTTCAGCTTGAAGCTGTGCCGTCCGGACTGCGATTTGAAGCGCTCAACCGCCTGCTCGGCGAGATGATCCAGCCGCACGTCCTCGTCCTGATTCAACTGCATCGTCTGGTGCGCCTGGATCTTGCTGGCGGTTAAGAGGTTTTCGATCAGCGCGGTCAGCCGATCCGATTCTTCTTCAATCACCGCCGAGTACTCGCGCACGATGTCGGCGTCCCAGGTGACATCCTCGCGCCGCAGCGTGGCGGCATGACCTTTGATCAGGGCAACCGGCGTCTTTAGCTCATGCGATACCGTCGAGATGAAGATGTTCTGCATCTCCTGCGCCTGCTTGAAATTGGTGATATCGCGCACGTTGGCGATAACGTTGGTCAGTTCGCCGTCGGCGTTCAGCAGCGGCGCGTAGCGAATTCCGACGCTCAGGGTCAGCCCGTCGCGGCGCAGCAGGTCGCCTTCGACGTAAACCATTTCCTCGGAGACGTCGCCGCCCGTGTTATCGCGCGAACGGAAGGGCCAGCCCGCGTCAAGCGACTCGCGCAGATCGCCTTTATCGACCCGTTTCCAGGTGATCACCTCATCGAGAGGCAGACCAACCACGTCGGCGGCTTTCCAGGCGGTCATCCGTTCGAGCGCCCGGTTGAAGCTGACAATTTCGAGATTAGCGTTCAGCATCAGCACGCCGTCGGCGCTGTGCTGCACGATTGCCGCCAACCGCTTGCGATCCTGATCGATGCGCTCGTACAGCTGCGCGTTGGAAACAGCAATCGCCGCCTGATCGGCAAAGCTTTGCAGCACCTGAATGTCATCGGGCGTGGCGGTGCCGCGATTCGCTCGAAAGACGATCAGCAAGCCGCGCGCCTCGCCAGCGATCACCAGCGGCAGCGCGAAAGTCTGTACCAGACGCGGATCGAGCGCTTCCGCCGTTTCACGCAGCTTGGAATCGAAGGCGGCGTATTCGTGCGTTTCGCTCGCCATCTCCAGCATTTCCTTAAGCTGTTCGTTGAGGAAAGGCACGCGCGACGATTCGACACCCAGAGTCGCCCGGATGCGGTAAGCGCCGCTGGCATCGCGCAGGGCGATCAAGCCCACCTGCCCGGAGAGCATGACCACCGAAGCGTTGATGACGCGCTTCAGCACCTCGCTCAGGTCAAGCTGGGCGGTGATGGCGCGCGAGATTTCGAGCAGGAAATCTCGCTGGCGCACGCGGAAGTCGAGTAAGGCAAGCATTCATAAAGTCTAGCATGAGGGTTATTAGAATCACATCGGAACAGCGTGTTGGAAGATCGTGGGCAAGCCGCCGCGCAATATACATTGACAGGCAAATACGATTGCGTTACTCTGTTAACAGAGAGGTGACTATTATTGATTAGCAATTCTTATGAAAATCGTTTTGCCAGCAATCAAGGGAAAGAAGCGTGAACATCTACCCGATACCTGGGCTAACATCTCCTGAGTCAACCCTCACCCTCAAGATCAGCGATCTTCAACTCAATCCTGTTAAGCAAGTTGTTCTCATCAATAATAAGCCGATCAAGCTGACTCCTCTGGAATTCGAGGTTCTATACATGCTGATGAATCACGCCGGGCAGACGCTTTCAAAAGACCTGCTGGTGAGCCGCGTATAGGGATACACGGATGACGCGGACGCAAACTTACTGAAATATGTCATTTACCGCCTGCGCCGCAAAATCGAGCCTGATCCCAGTCAACCCCGTTACATTCTTACAGTATCGGGTGAAGGTTATGTGTTCGATGACACCCAGCAGGTATTACAATCGGCTGTCAGCGGTGCAATTCTAAAATCGCCATACTCCAAGCGGAGAAAAATAGTTTCCCGAATCAGGTTTTTGGTTGCTATATTTGCAGCAGCCACTAGTGTTATCCTTGGGATAAGATCGCAACCAGAGCAGCACTGTGTCGTGAGTAGTGCTTTCGCAGTCATGAACGAAGCAACAGGTGAAATCATCCAACCCGCCGGGCAGCCAACCATCCAGTGCTTTGATACATTCGCAGAAGCGGCGAATTATGGCTCAGGCGGGGCACTGAACCTGCCGTCAGACGCATCTGAGGAGGAGGTCGCGCGGGCGCTTCGGGAACGGACAATCCCGTAATCAATTACAGGCATTCGTTAATCCGTAATGCCCTTATGCGCCACGATATTAGTGACTTTGTCGGCGGCAGAATCACAGGCTGTTCCGCAGCATCAGCGCCATCAGGGTATCCAGCAGCGCCGCCACCACCACCGTCAGCAGCAGGCTTTGCAGCGCCACGCCCGCCAGAAACACCAGCAGCGCGTAGACGATCACCGAGTAGACGTAAGGAAGGCGGCGCGTGAAACCCAGCGGCACCTCGACCACTTCCAGCGCCTGGGCGAGCGCGAACGCCACCAGAGTCAGCAGCATCAGCGCGATCAGCAGCGGGCTGCTCCAGCCCAGCAGCAGCATGATCATCAGGCTGCCGACGGCGGAAAACAGCAGCGCATGAGCCGCGCCGCTGACAAACACCACCAGCCGATCATGCGGCAGAAACTGCTGCACAAACGCCGCGCTCATCACATCCCGGAACATCGCGCCCAGCTCAACCGGTCGGCTGTAGAGCAGCCCCAGCAGCACCAGCAGCCACACCTGCACCGTCTGCCAGCCACCAACGCCGACCATGCTGCCGATCACCACCGCCAGTATCACGCCGCGCGCGAATGGGCGTATCACGCTGCCGGGAAAGAAACGCAGCGTGGTGATGATACTGCGGCTCCACAGCGCCCGCGTGCCGACGGCATCTTCAGGCATGACCAGCCGCAGATGCTTTTTACGGGCAAGGCTGGTCTGGCGGTGAATACGGGCAATCACATCTCCCGCATAGATACGCCCATACCACCCCAACCGCTGGATGCGCGCATACACCCGGCTGTTGTCCGCCACCAGCGGCATGTAGACCCGCTGCCCCACCACGACGATGACCGCGCACAGGACAGTCAGCGCCAGCAGCAGCCACAGCCAGGACAGCGGCGTCAGCGGCGATTCAACCGCGCTCACCCACAAGCGCCCCGCCCACAAGCCCACTTCCGGCACCAGCCGCGCCGCAAGCAGCACCAGCGGCAACGCCAGCCATAACAGCCAGCGCTGAAGGCGCGGCTGCGGGCGCAGCTTAAGCAGCGATAGTCCCCATGCCGCCGCCGCGCTGATATAGACCAGCAGCACCATCAGGAACAGCGCCTGCAAGCCCACTACGCCCACCCGATCCGGGGCAGACGTCCACGACAGCATCATGCTCAGCAGCGCGCTTGCCAGACCCAGAAACACCGCTGGCAGCGCCATCCCGCGCAAAAACTGCACCAGCGCAATCGCGCCCCGCTGAACCGGCGCGGCGGCGACATGCGACAGATCGGGCGCGGACAGTTTCAACGGCGGATCGCGCAGCACCAGCGCCAGATACAGAAGCTGTAGGACGAGCAGCGCGTTAGGAATCACCCCCAGCAGCGACTCGACGGCTGCCGCGTTCAGGCTGCGGCTGATCCGGTACGCCTGATCGACGCCGTATCCCCAGACCGTCAGCAGCCAGAAGATCCAGAACAGCACCACGTACACGCGATACATCCACGACGTTTCGGGGTCGAAACCCAGAAATTTCAGCCAGTAGGCAAGTTCGCGGTTCAGGTGTTTCCACTGAAACCACAGCAGCGACAGAATATCTCTAAGCATCGTTCAGCAGTTGGAGTATGCCGGTCACCTGTGCCGGATCAACCGGGGTAATCTGGTGATCGCGCAGCAACAGGAACAGATCGGGGCTGCCATCGTCGGGCATGACGTGGCTGCTGAACAGGACTGATCGCTGCTCAGAGCGATAATCAAGCAGATGCTGCCACAGGTGCTGCGCCGAAAGCGCATCCAGCGGACCAAACGGCTCGTCCAGCAGCAGCAGCGACGGGCGAATGAGCAGCGCCATACACAGCGCCAGCTTGTAGCGCATCCCGCGCGAAAACGTGAACGGAAATGCCGTCCGGTGGTCGTCAAGCTGGAATTCTTCCAGCAGTTCGAGGCTGCGCTCCTGCCACGACTCCACCCGGTGAAGCTGGGCGACAAACTGAAGATGCTCCCACGCCGTTAACTCGTCGTAGAAGTCAGGGGTATCGGGCACAAAGATGATCTGGCGGCGCACGTCGCGCTCGCTGCGGCGCAGATTGAACCCGGCTACTGTGATCTCGCCATCTTCAGCCACCGTCCAGCCAGCGAGGCAGCGCAGCAGGGTGCTTTTTCCAGCGCCGTTTCGCCCAATCAGCGCGGCAATCACCCCCTCGTCCAGCTCGAACGACAGATCGGCAAGCACCTGATAAGCGCCGTATTGATAGCTTAGGTTTTCGACCTTGAGGATTGGCATCTTAATCGGTGATGCCTGTATGAGCGACAATCCCCGTCACCGTCACCCGCACGACATGCTCGCCGGGGATGCCGTTGCGCTTGCCAAAGACGACGCCCTGTTCCTCGCCCATGTAGCGTTTGGCGATCCGCGTTGCCCAGTAGACTCGTTCCTCGTCCGATGGGTCGCTCATTTCGGCGGTGCCTTCGACGATCACGTAAGCATAGGGCGGCTGCTCGTCATCCACGCACATGCAGATAGTCGGGTTCTGGACGATGCTCCTGCCCTTCACCGACGTGTGCCAGGTGGTAAACACCAGCGTCTCGCCGTCAAAATCAAACCAGACAGGCGAGACGTGCGGGCGACCATCCTGACGCACGACCGCCATCTTGCCGGTACGGGGAGCGCCCAGCAGAAACTGCCGCGCTTCCTCGGGGGTCATATCCTTCATTCACTGCTCCTCAGCCCTTCGCGCTAAGTCCTTTTTTTACTTCTGTTACTTTCCCTACTTCTCTTACTTCTCTTGCCGTCCTACTCGTCCAGTTCCGCCTTCACGCGGCTGACGTTCTCAATGCCGCCTTTGGTGAGCGCCAGCGCCCCAGCGCCGTACAGGCTGACGTTTTCGCCCAGCCCTGCCATGACGATTTTGAGATCGCGCCAGTAGGAGTCGTCAATACTCGCCTCTTTGATGGCTTCGAGCATCGGGTCGAACAGCAGAGCGCCAACCTGCGCCACGCCGCCGCCAAAGACGATGATTTCGGGATTAAACAGGTGCAGCAGGCTCACGACGCCATAACCGATGATGCGTCCGGCGCGCTGGATGATTGACCGCGCCAGCGGATCGCCCGCCTGCGCCGCGTTGCCGACTGCCGCTCCGGTAATCCGCGACAAGTCGCCGTCTACCATGTCCAGAATCTGGGACGGCTCGCCCGCGCCGATACGCACCTGCGCCTGTTTCGCCAGCGCCGGACCCGCCGCCTCGTTCTCCAGCGATGAAACGCGGTCGTCTACTATCATGACGATATGCCCGACTTCCGCGCCCAGTCCCTCTCTGCCCAGCAGCATCTGCCGGTCGATAATGATTCCGCTGCCGATGCCGGTGCTGACGGTGATGAAAATAGCGTGACGATAGCCCTGCGCCGCGCCCAGCACCACTTCCGCCAGCGCCGCTACATTGGCATCGTTGCCGAGATAGACCGGCACGCCAAACTCGTCAAGCAGAATCTGGCGCAGTGCCACGTCATGCCAGCCATGAAGATTCGGCGGCGCGACCACGACGCCGGTATACGGGTTCATCGGACCGGGTACTGACACGCCGATTCCGGCGATGGGATATTCCGCCTTCATTTCGTGAATGAGCGCCTTGATTCTGCCAATCGTCGCCTCGACGCCCTGCTCTGACAGCGTAAACACCTCGTTTCGGGCGAGCATCTTCAAGTCATCATCAAACCGCGCCGCGCGCAAGCGCGTTCCCCCTAAATCCACGCCGATGATATACTCTGTCATGTCTGTCTCTTTCTTTACAGGCGCTCTACCTACTTGGTAGAATAAAGGTTCTAATCACAGATACACTCATTGTGCCTTTTAACGGCGAGTAACGCAAAAATGACCGAAGTCACCCCGCTGCGCCAGCAGTACCTGGACATCAAACGCGAGTATCCAGACTGCATTTTACTGTTTCGTCTCGGCGATTTCTATGAAACGTTTGACGAAGACGCCGAAGTCGCTGCGCGCGAGCTGGATCTGGTGCTGACCAGCCGCCCGATAAGCAAAGCGCAGCGCATCCCAATGGCGGGCGTGCCCCATCACGCCGTTGAATCGTATATCGCCCGGCTGATCGAAAAAGGCTATCACGTCGCCGTCTGCGAGCAGGTGACCGAACCCAACGGCAGAGGTTTGGTCGAGCGCGAAGTCACCCGCGTCATCACGCCGGGTACGGTGGTCGAACCGGAACTGCTGGCGGAAGACAAGCCCAACTACCTGATGGCGATTCTGCCAGTCGGGGACACCAGCACCGGCGGCTGGGAACGCGCGGGTATTGCCTACACCGATATCACCACCGGCGAGTTCGCCGTCACCGAACTGACGGGTGAGAACGCCGCCATCCTGGTCGTCGAGGAGCTTGCCCGCCTGACCCCGCGCGAGGTCATCATGCCGCAAAGCTGGACAGAGCGCGGCGTATCCTTCCCGCCCGGCATCCATCTGACGCCGGTCGCCGATTGGAAGTTCGAGCGCGCCCACGCCGAAAGCACGCTGACGCAGCATTTCCGCGTTCACACCGTCGATGGCTTCGGCATCGGCGACATGCCCGCCGCCATCTGCGCCGCCGGTGCTACCCTGCGCTATCTGGGCGAAACCCAGCGCGGGCAGCTTTCGCAGCTAACGACTATCCGCCCCTACTCCACCGCCAGCTTCATGGTGCTGGATCAGTTCACCCGGCGCAACCTGGAACTGACCGAGACGATCCGCAACCGCCAGAGCCGGGGCAGCCTGCTCGGCGTGCTGGATCGCACCGTTACGGCGATGGGCGCGCGGCTGCTGCGAACGTGGATCAACCAGCCGCTGCTGGATTTAAAGCGTCTGAACGCCCGGCTGGACGCGGTTGGCGCGATGGCGCAGGACGCGGTGCTGCGCGCCGAACTGGGCGAATGTCTGCGCGGCGTCTCCGATCTCGAACGACTGACCAACCGCCTGCTGATCGGCAAAGCCGGACCGCGCGATCTGATCGCCCTGCGCCAGAGTCTGGAAACGGTGCCGGTCATCCGGCAGATTATCGAGCCAATGTCCACGCTGACCGCCTTAGTGGATCGGCTCGATCCCTGCGAGGATGTCAGCGACCTGATCAGCCGCGCCATCGGCGATCAGCCGCCAGCGACGCTGAACATCACTGGCATCATTCGCCCCGGCTATTCCGAAGAACTGGACGGCATCCTCGAAGCGACCCGCCACGCCCGCGAATGGATCGCCAATCTGGAACCGCAGGAGCGCCAGCGTACCGGCATCACTTCGCTCAAGATTGGCTTCAACAAGGTATTCGGCTACTACATCGAAGTCAGCCACGCCAACACTGGCAAAATCCCTGACGATTACATTCGCAAACAGACGCTGGTCAACGCCGAGCGTTACATCACGCCGGAACTCAAGGAATACGAAACGCTCGTCCTGAACGCCGAGGAACAGATTCTGGACGTTGAGCGCCAGTTGTTCGAAAGCCTGTGCGCTGAGTTGTGCGAGCACACCAAACGACTGCTGCATACCGCCCGGTCGCTGGCGCATCTCGATGTGTTCCGTTCGCTGGCAGAGGTGGCAGCGCGCGAAGGCTACAGCCGCCCGACGCTGACTGACGACGATATGCTGATCATCAAGGATGGTCGGCATCCGGTGGTCGAAAAGCTGCTCGATGACGGCGGGCGCTATATCCCCAACGACACCCATTTCGACAGCATGTCGCGTATCCACATCATCACCGGACCCAACATGTCGGGTAAATCGACCTACATCCGTCAGGTGGCGATCATCACCCTGATGGCGCAGATCGGCAGCTTCGTTCCCGCCGATGAAGCGACGATTGGCTGCGTGGATCGCATCTTCGCCCGCATCGGCGCGCAGGACGAAATTCACGCCGGTTACAGCACCTTCATGGTCGAAATGGTCGAAACGGCGCGGCTGCTTTCGGGCAGCACCCGCCGCAGCCTGCTGATTCTGGACGAAGTGGGGCGCGGCACATCGACCTATGACGGGCTGGCGATTGCCCGCGCGGTGGTCGAATATCTGCACAATAACCCGCGCCTCAACTGCCGGACGCTGTTTGCCACCCACTACCACGAATTAACCGAACTGCCGAATATCCTGCCGCGCGCCCGCAACTTCAACGTCGCCGTCGCCGAAGAAGGCGATGACGTCGTCTTCCTGCATAAGGTGCTGGCTGGCGGCGCTGACCGCAGCTACGGCGTGCATGTGGCGCAGCTGGCAGGGATGCCGCGCCCGGTAGTCGAACGCGCCCGCGAGCTGCTCAAGCAGCTTGAAGAAGAGAGCAGCGATTTTGAGCTGCCGACGGTCAAGCGCCGCCGCAGGCTCAACCCATCCGGGCAGATGAGCCTGTTCAGTGAGGCGACCAGCGGCGAGCCGCATCTGGTCTTGCAGACGCTGCGTTCGATGGAAGTGGATAACCTCAGCCCGATAGAAGCGCTGACCAAACTCTACGAACTCAAGCGCATGGCGGACGACGACAAGTAGCGCCCGCGCGCCGGGCAGTTTTTCAAGGCTTGCGCTCACCGGATGCCCGTACAATAGGGATGTGCGGTGATGCAAGCGGCGATGAATGACTCTTCGACGAACGTATCAGTGGCTTCCTGTCCTGCTGGTTCTGCTGTATGCAGCCTGGCTCGGCGCGCGCAGCTTAAACGCCGACGCCATCTGGCTTGACGAATACTACTCCATTTATGAAAGCGGCGGCGGCATTTACGGTCCCCTGTCCCCGTCAGAAATGTTGGCGCGCATCGTGACCAACAGCGTCTGGTCACCCGCTTACAACATCATTCTGGCGCTCTGGGGCGCGTTCGCGGGCTGGCAGCCGGTCGTCGGGCGAGTGCTGTTCTGGCTGCTGGGCTTGCTGGCGGTTGCCGTCACCTATCGGCTGGGGCGGCAGTTATTCCCCAATCTCCCGCTGGTGGCGGTTGGCGCAGCCGTTTTTCTGGCAGGCTCGGCGTTTTACATCTATTACCTGCACGAACTGCGCGCCTACACCCTGCACGTCCTCGCTGGCTGCGCCACAATGTCGCTCTACTGGTCGCTGCTCCACGCCACCACCCGCCCCCGCCTGAAGCAGATCGGCTTCACCTGCGCGGCGACCCTGCTGCTCTACAGCCATCCGGTCGGGCAGTTATGGCTGGCGGCGCTGGCGGGCTACCACATCCTGTTTGCCCGGCACACCCCCCACTGGAATCGAATCATTTTCCTGTTTTTGCTGGCAGGAACGGCATACGTCCCCTGGGTCGGCGTGATGCTGGTGCGAATGGGGCTGCAAATTGAGATGCCGCGCGGGACCAATCCGCTGCTGATCCTTCAGACCGCCAGCACTGCCTTCACCAATCAAATTCCGCTGGTTGTGGGGCTGCTGTGCCTGCTGACGCTGCCACGCCTGAATCGCAAGCCGATTCAGTTCCTGTGGGTGACGCTGGTCGGACTGATCGCCCTGGTGCTGCTGATGGATCGGTTTGTGTCGTTTCTGTTCCACATCCGCCACCTCATCGCGGCGCTTCCCGTGGTGATGCTGCTGGCGGCAGCCGGGCTGGCGCAGCTTCGGCTCCCCCGGTGGATACTGGTGCTGGCGCTGGGCGGCTGGCTGGCGCTGGGCGCGTACCTGTCCTTTAGCGACGGCTATCTCGCCGACCTGCCCAACGCCGCGCCGACCCTGCCCAATCCCGGGTTCGACACCACCCATCGCTATCTCAACGACCATGCCGCCCCCGGCGACGTGGTGCTGTTCCAATTCTCCGATAGTCAGGGTGAATTTCTGATGTCGCTGCCGCTGGAATACTACTTCCACGACAGCCAACTGCGGGTTTCGCTGCTGTCGATGGTCAGCGCCGATAATCACACCGCGCCCTTTGACCAACGCCTGCGGGACTTTGTGGACGACGCGCCTTACCTCTGGACAGCCGACGTCACCGGGCATCCGGCGAACGCCAGCACAGCGGCGCTGGAAACCCTGCTGACCGAAGCCTACCTGCGCTGCGGGACGCTGCTCGATCTGCCGGATATGCAGCTCACGCTGTACGCGCATTCAACGCGCGGAAACTGTGAGGCGCGAATCGCGGCGGCGGATGGCTAAACTGTCCTCAGATTGGGTACAGCGCCGGTAGTTGCTCATAATCGAAATTGGACTACGATAAAGTCCATACGCGAATGAGGAACTCACCCTATGGCGACGATATTCATTGGTCACGCGCGCCAGAACAGCGCCGCGGCAGTGGAGATTGGTGCCGCGCTGCGCAATCAGGGGTACACGGCACAGACCGGCGGCGAAATTGCCAGTGGATCGAACTGGCGCGAGGCGACCGAGAGTGCGATTCGAGCCGCCGACGCTTACATCTACCTGCACAGCCCTGACGCCACCGCCTCGCCCTGGCTGCAAAACGAACTGCTGTTTGCCATCAACCAGAAGAAGCCGATTGTGCCGGTCATTCTCGCTCCGGCAAGTTTCCCGCAGCCGCTGCTCAATTACCAGTTTATCGACGCCACAGCGGGCGTCAGCGCCGTTCTGCAAAAGATTACGCTGGCGGTCGATGCCGTCACCAGCCTGCCGCTGACGAAGGCTACCGGCACGTTCGAGCGCGCCCGCACCGCTGCCGCGCCATTCGCCCCGCCTCCCGCACCGCCTGCGCCTTTGTACGCGCCCAAACGCGGCGGCGCTCCGGTGTGGCTGATCGCTGCCGGAGCGCTGGGAATTCTCCTCATCGGGATCGTGGTGGTCATCGCCCTTTCCACGACCAACAGCCTGATGCAAAACACCACGCCCCACGCCACACCACCGCCCTCCACCAGCGAACCGCTGCCACAACCATCATCGCCCCTGATACTGCCCGGACTCACCGCGACCTTTGGCGAAGTGGTGGCGATAGACTCGTCCGAAGAAGAAGAAGCTGTGCAGGTCGCTGTCGCGGCGACGGTGGCGGCGGTTCGCGCCACCGAAGAACGCAGCCTGTCCGCCGCCGAACTGGCGCTGGTCGCGCCGCTGACTCAGATGGACAGCACGCCGCTGCTGCTGACCGGGCTGGTTTCCGCGCTCTCGCTTGGAACTGCTGGCGCGGCGCTGGTCATCGTGCTGCGAACGAACCAGCGGCACGCGCTGCCACGACGCGCCCATGCCCCGCATCACAGCGGGCAACCAGACCAGGCGCAGGCACTGCTGCCCGCGCCGCTGCTGGCAGATTTTCAGGTGTTCACGTCAAGCTCGGAAAAGGATCGCCAATGGGTGGAACGGTTGATCGAAGACCTGGAGACGATGGGGTATCTGGTGTGGTGGTACGCCAAGGATGCGCCGGGGCTGCCGTTTGGTAATGAAATTCGCAGCGCCATCTACCACACCAAAGTGTTTCTGATCGTGCTGTCGCCCGATTCGATGCAGTCCAAACATGTCGAGGAAGAAATTCGCTGGGCGGAGATTTACGACCGTCCGATTGTGCCGGTGCTCTACCGCCCGATCTCGCTGGATGAGCGCCTCTATGGGCTTGCCAAAGGGGCGGACATTGATTTTGCCAATGACGCCTATTATCGGGAAGCGCTTGAACTGCTGACGCAGGCGATTGACCACCATCTGCAAAAGCGGCTGGAAGCGCTGCCGACATAACACCCGCGCGATAAGGGCATGGGATGAGGGCAAGTCATCCTCAACCAAGAACGCAGGAGCGTGCAATGCTATGCCCCTGCGTACCAAGTTAAGGAATTCAGCAGAATATTTGTCTGCATCGCCAGACGCTAATGTAGATTCACAAAATAATGCGGGTTTTCCGTAGGGACACGACAGTGTCGTGTCCGCCTTGTGGCGACCCCACGGACACGACAGTGTCGTGTCCCTACATGTCCCGTATTTAATCACTAAACTGCATTATTGTCTGGCGGCGCGGACGTATATTGCCCGCCGTGTCTCTTTGCTTGCTGCGTCCGCTACTTCGCCGACGCGACCACCGCTTCCGGCATCGTCGGCGTCGCTGGCAGCGGCGCTTCCGCTTCGCTGATCAGGCTTTCCGAAACCAGCACCCGCTTGAACGCCGTGATCGCCACTTCGATCATGGTCAGGTCAGGCTCGCGGGTGGTCAGGTGCTGAAGGGCAAGGTTTGGGATAATGATGATGCGCACCAGCGGATTGTTGATGTTTTTCGCCGTGAAGCGAATGATCTCATAAGCCACGCCCGCGATCACCGGAATGAGGATGATGCGCGACAGGATGAGCAGCAGAAACGGCGGGCGTCCCAGCAGCGAGAAGATCAGCACGCTCACAAACGCCACCATGAGCAAAAATGCCGTCCCGCAGCGCGGGTGCTCAATCGGGTACTTCGCCACGACTTCGGGGATGAGTTCCGCCCCCGCTTCATAAGCATTAATCGTCTTGTGTTCCGCGCCATGATAGCCAAACAGGCGCTTGACATCCGGCAGCCGCCCGATCAGCCACATATAGCCGATCAGCAGCGCCAGTTGAATGATGCCTTCGATCAGATTGACGAGAAACGGCGACTGCTGAAGGCTTAGAAGCTGCTCGACGCCGCTGGCTGCCGTCGTCGGCAGCAGGAAGAACAAGCCGATGCCCAGCACGAGCGAAACCGCCAGTGTTCCCCAGCCCAGAGGACCGTTGAAGTTCACTTCTTCCTCTTCGCCAAGCGAGATATTCGCCGACCACAGCAGCGCCCGCGTGCCGAGTCCGAGCGCGTCCCACAGCCCGACCAACCCGCGCACAAACGGCGTCTTGCTGATGCGTCCGCGGTACAGCGCCGCGTTCAGCGGCTGCTCGTGGACGATGATATTGCCCTGCGGATCGCGGGCGGCAATCGCCGCCTTGTGCGCGCCGCGCATCATCACGCCTTCGATGACCGCCTGACCGCCGTATGAAAACTGTTTGGGCGCTGAATTTGCTGACATTCGTTACACCTCGCTAAAGGCGAGCGACACCGCGCCCGCCGCGCTATCCCATTCAAAAATCTGCGCCTCGCCGCGCGGCTGTACCAGCAGCGACACCATGCCGCCCACCGGGCAGCCATCGCGCCGGCTGCACGCCGCCGGAGGCAGCGCCAGAATGTACAATCCGTTTACAGGGCGTACCCACACAATATTACCATATTGATCGAGCAAAAGCGCCTGATCAGCGCTTGCCTCTATCTGAACAACCGCGCCGCTGGCGGTTCGCGCCCACGCCGCGACCACCTCGCTGCCGTCGTCGCGCGACAGACGCACCACGTCCGCCGTCTCGGTTTGCGCCAGCGCCGCCGCTTCCACGCCGTTCATCTGTTCGATGACGGTCTGCCAGGCGTAATAGGCTGGTCGCCGCGAGCCGTCGGCGCGAATCAGCGCAAACGACTCCGCGCCCGGCGCCAGTGACCAATCGTAGAACTTGTAAACGCCGATGTGATCCGCCCCCGCCGCCAGACCGAGCGCCGCCGCCTGTACCAGATACGCCGCCTGCTGATCGAGGGTGATCTGGTACTGCGGTCGTTCGACCCGCCACAGTGGATCGAGATTGGGCGAGGCGTTGGTTTCGGTTATCCAGATGTGCTTGTCGCCCAAGCCGTAACGCGCAAGCACGTCGCGCATCTCCGACACGATGGTGTAAACCGTATCGGCGCGGAAGTAGATGTGAAGCGTCAGCACGTCGAAGTAGTAGCCATTGGCTTCGGCTTCAGGATCGGCTGCCAGCACTTCCAGCAGCCGATCCACATACAGCCGCTGACCGGCGTTCACGTCATGCCAGTAAGTCGTGCCCGCCAGATGGATGATCGCGTCCGGGTTGCCCTGCCTGGCAGCCATCGCCGCCACCCGCAGCAGTTGGGCGTAGTCTTGCAGACTGCCTTCGTACTCAAAGCCGTAGACATCGGGCGAAATATCGGGTTCATTCCAGATGATGAAGCGGCGCACGCCTAAATCGCCGTACCACGCCGCCAACCGGCGCATGAAACCTGCCCACAGATTGCCGGGATCGTCCACCGGCAGATACAGCCCGCGCGGCACGCCGGGACCCGGCAGCCCGTCCGTTGCCCAGGCGGGCGTGTGTTTGACCACCGCCACCACCTCGCGCTGGCAGTCCCGCGCCGCCGTCAGCCAGCGCTCGTCCACGTTGAGGAAGTTCCAGTCGTCGGCGCTGTCCGGCTGGTGCTGCGCCCAATCGAAGATGATGCGCTCCCAGCCAGCCCCAAGCTCGCAGACCTGATCGGGCAGCCAGAAGCCCTCGACCACGCCAAAGACGTTCGCGTCGGCAAAAGACGCGGCGGTTTCCTGCGCGCCAGCGGGCGCGGTCAAAAGGATGAGGATCGCGATAAACGTAATTGTAGGGACACGATAAATCGTGTCCAAAAAACGGCGGACACGACGATGTCGTGTCCCTACCTGTCGGTGTCCTGATAGTTCAAACAATTCTTGTTTGCGTCCCTGGCGTTGTGGCGGTTCAAATCGCCTTCAATCGTCGTATTCCGGCTGAACTGTCTCGCCCGATATGGTATCGTACTTCGCCGGGCGAATGTCTTCCATACGCATCTGCACGCCGCGATGCCCGTTCCACTCGTTGATCTCCAATTGATAGGCAACATCGACGCAGTCATCGGGCTGCGGCTGGTAGTCCGCCATATTGAAGCCAATCGCATCCAGCGGCGGCTGCCCGATACGCGCAAATTTCAGCTTGAGGTGCTGCGATTCCTTGCCGACGGTGCGCGTCTCCACCACCCGCAAGCCGCGCGTGACAAAAACGGGCAGGCTGTTATGGTGTCCGGTCGGCTCCAGCAGGCGCAGTTCGTCCGCCAGCTCAATGCTGAGGGTTTCGGGGCTGACCTCGGCGTCAACTTCCAGCCGGGGCGTCCAGTCCTGCGCTTCCTTCGCCTGGCGCGCCATATCCATCAGATGGTCTTTCAACGCCGGGATATTCTCGTTTTGGACGGTGAAGCCCGCCGCCTGGGCGTGCCCGCCGTGACGCACCAGCAGATCGGCGCGTTTGTCGAGCGCAGCGGTAATGTCGAACTCAGGAATACTGCGGCAGGACGCGCGGCTTTCCTCGTCGCCTTCTTCCATGACCACCGACGGGCGGTAAAATTCCTCGGTCAGCCGCCCCGCCACCAAGCCGACGACTCCCGGCTGGAAGTTGCGATCAGCGGCGAAAATCAGCGGCACATCCAGCAAACCGTCGGCTTCCAGCCGCGTCCGAACCAGACCCTGCGCGTTTCGCGTCAGTTCCTGGCGCTGCACGTTCAGCGCTTGCAGCTTCTGCGCCAGTTGTATCGCCTCGCGTTCGTCGTCGGTGACCAGAAGCTGATATGCCGTCATGGCGCTTTCCAGCCTGCCCGCCGCGTTGATGCGCGGACCCAGCGCATAACCGATGTTCATCGCGCTGACCGCGCCAGCGCGCAGAGACGACACTTCCAGCAGCGCCCGGATGCCGGGGCGTTTAGCTTGATTGATGATTTCCAGCCCGCGCCGCACCAGCGCCCGGTTTTCAGGGCGATCCAGCGGCGCAAGATCGGCAACGGTGCCGATAGCGACCAGATCGAGCAGATCGTCCGGCTCAAGCTGTGGCTTACCGTTTTGCCGGTTCAGGCTGACCTGTGACACAGTCGTCAGCAGCGCTTCGGCAAGGCGGTAGGCGACGCCAACGCCAGCGAGCATGTCCTCGGTGTATTCGCAATCGTCGCATTTGGGGTTAATGACGCTCAGCGCGTCGGGCAGTTCGGGTCCCAGTGAATGGTGATCGGTGACGATGATATCCAGCCCGCAGGCTTTGCCATCTTCGACTTCTTCGACCGAACGAATGCCGCAGTCTACCGTGATCACCAGCTTATTTCCGGCGCGGGCAAGCCCCTCCAGCGCCTCACGGTTCAGCCCATATCCCTCGTCTACACGGTGCGGAATGTACGCCTTGACGTTTGCGCCCAACGCCCGCAGCGTCTGTACCAGCAGCACCGTCGAGGTGACGCCGTCGGCGTCAAAGTCGCCGTAGACGACGATTGGCTGGCGATCTTTAATGGCGCGGCGGATTCGGCTCAGGGCATTGTTGATCGGCTCTTTCTTACCCTTGAAGCTCAGAAACCCTCCGCGTGCCGGGTCTGCCGAGAAAAGAAACTCGCGCGCCCGGTCGGCGTCGCGAAAGCCTCGATTGTAGAGTGCCTGCGCCAGCAGCGGGGAGATACCTTCATAAGTGCGCAGATGTGCCTGGCTCGCGCGCCGGGCGATGTCCCAAAATTTCTGTGTCATCGTTCGCATCGTCTTACGTTTAGGGCTATTATCTGCGATTCGAATCCACCATACAAGTGTCTGGATAGTGAATGGCTCGTATCGTCTTCATGGGAACACCCGATTTTGCCGTCCCGGCGCTGCGCCTGCTGATTCAGCATCATGACGTGCTCGGCGTAGTGACACAGCCCGACCGCCCCGCCGGACGCAGCCGGCAAGTGCAGATGTCCCCGGTCAAGCAGGCGGCGCTGGAGGCGGGCATTTCGGTGTTCCAGCCCGAAAAGATCCGCCGCCCGGAAGCGGTCGAGGAACTACGGCAGTGGCAGCCCGACGCCTACGTCGTCGCCGCCTTCGGACAGATCCTGCCGCAGACGGTGCTGGACATTCCGCCGCATGGCTCGATCAACATTCACGCTTCGCTGCTGCCCCGCTGGCGCGGCGCGGCTCCAATTCAGGCAGCAATCCGCGCCGGAGACGCCGAAACGGGCATTACCATCATGAAGATGGACGCCGGGCTGGATACGGGTCCCATGCTGCGCCAGCGCGCCATCCCCATCGCCGCCGACGAAACCGGACAGTCGCTGCACGACAAACTGGCAGAACTGGGCGGCACGCTGCTGATCGAAACGCTGCCCGGCTATCTCAGCGGTGAACTACCGCCGCAGCCGCAGGACGACGCGCTGGCGACCTTCGCGCCGCGCATCGAAAAGGAAGCCGGACGCATCGACTGGACGCAGCCTGCCACGGTCATAGAGCGCGCGATACGCGCCTTCACGCCCTGGCCCGGCACGTTCACGCTCTGGAATGGCAAACAGCTTAAAATCCACGCGGGCGAAACCGGCAGCGGCAGCGCCGAACCCGGACACGTCGTTCGCGCTAACGGGCGCGTTGCCATCGGCACCGCCAGCGGCTTGTTCTTCCCCACCCGCCTCCAGCTTGAGGGCAAAAGCCAGGTCAGCATCGACGATTTCGCGCGCGGCTACGGTGATTTTGTCGGCGCGACCTTATGGACAAGCTGATTAGAAGCCGCCGCATATTGTAGGGACACGATAATATCGTGTCCGCCGCCTGATTGAAGGGAACGGACACGACATGTCGTGTCCCTACGGCGTTCGTTTGGAAATGAGGCGTATTCTTTTCAGTTTCTCCATTAGGCTAGACTGCTCTCATCTCACCTATCGCGGTGCTTCGGTTCGCGCTGGTGTTAGTACGCGCCCCGCAAGATGACATTCGGCACTATCGGCATCCAGCCCACTGGCGTCAAAATGGTAAGTATCATGCAGATGGAGGTGGGATATGCGTGTAAAAATCAACCGGAACGTCTGTCCGGCTCAACTTGCCTTCTGTGAACGGTGCCTGGGGAAATTCCTTAAGTATCCCTATGGCTATGAGCGACGCTGCTTTGAAGATATTCAGGAAGATGGCAGCGATTTACTGACGATTGAGCTGCAAACCGGCAACCATCACATTATTGTGAAGCTGGATGAGCAGCAGCGGCTTGAACTCGCTGGCGAAGGCTGGGCGAAGTTCATGGATTTTGCGGTGCCGATGTATCGTAACGAAGTACGTACCTATGGGCGGACTTCCTCCTAAACGGACTGCCTTCGAGTCTGTTTAAACCTACCCCTTTTTCTGTTCCCTCTGTACCATAGAAGGGGCGCGATTTCTGCGCCCCTTCTACTCTTTTATTGCCCTGCCATTTTGTGGGTGAGCCATGCCCTATTTTGCCAACACCCGCCTCGTCGCCGTCGATCCGGCGCTGCCCGACGCTGCAATAATATGGCAGGCGGCGGATGTGCTGCGCGCGGGCGGTTTGGTCGCCTTCCCGACCGAGACGGTCTATGGACTGGGCGCGAATGCCACCGACGCCGAAGCGGTCAGCCGCATCTTCAGCGCCAAGCAGCGCCCGGCATCCGATCCGGTCATCGTCCATATTGCCGATCCTGAACAACTGGCGCGGGTCGCGGCGCGCATTCCCGACCTTGCCCACGCGCTGGCAGCGCGTTTCTGGCCCGGCGCGCTGACGCTGGTGCTGGAACGCGGCGCGGCGATTCCGCCGAACGTTTCGGCGGGTAGGGCAACCGTTGCCGTCCGTATGCCCAGCCACCCGATTGCCCGCGCGCTGAT
Source organism: Aggregatilineales bacterium (assembly GCA_030834905.1). Taxonomy (GTDB): domain Bacteria; phylum Chloroflexota; class Anaerolineae; order Aggregatilineales; family Phototrophicaceae; genus Flexifilum. The sequence goes on from JAUQWZ010000011.1 coordinate 52,068, forward strand.
TCAGGCAGCGGATCTGCCGGTTGCCGCGCCCAGCGCCAACACCTTCAGCCGACCCAGCGCCACCAGCGCCCAGCACGTCCTCGAAGATTTGAACGGACACGTGGACATTATTCTCGACGGCGGCTCTACCCCTATCGGCGTTGAATCAACGGTGCTGGATTTGACAGGCAGCACGCCCGTCGTTTTGCGTCCCGGCGGCGTCTCGCTGGAACAACTGGCGCAGATCATCCCCGGCATTCGCTGGCAGCCGCGCTATCTACAGACAGATGAGGATGCAGCCTCGCCGGGACAGATGATCAAGCACTACTCTCCACGCGCGCCGGTGCGCCTGTTTAACGGCGAGCGTTCAGCCGTCATTGAGGTCATGAAGCAGATCGCCCGCGATGAGATCGCCAGCGGACGCCGCGTTGGGATGCTGCTGGTGGAACAGGACCGCGAGGCGTTTGAAGATCAGCCGCTGGAAGTCGTCTCGCTCGGCTCGCAGGAGCAGCCGGAGCAGATCAGCGCCAGCCTGTTCGCCGCCTTACGCGAGCTTGACCACCGCAGCGTGGATGTGATTCTGGCGCGCGGCATCGGGCGCGAAGGCTTGGGCGCTGCCATCTGGGATCGGCTCGTTCGCGCCGCCGAAGGTCGCGTGATTGAGGTCTAGCCGAAACGCGAGGAATAGAACTGACGGTGGTGCTATTCTAGGGGCGCAGCGATGCCGCGCCCCTACCTCATTTACTGTCCTTACTTCTTCTACTTCTTTTACTTTCCCTACTGCCCCTACGCTTTTTGGTAACCCAGCACGTCCACCACGCTGCGAACGGCGCTGGCGCTCTTCTCCAGCATCGCCTTCTCGTCGTCGTCCAGCTCCATGACGATGATCTTCTCAACGCCCTTCGCGCCAAGCACCGCCGGAACGCCCACGAACAAGCCGTTGTAGCCATACTCGCCGTTCAGCAGCACCGCCGACGGAATGACGCGCTTCTGGTCGTGCAGCACCGCCTCGACCATTTCCGCCGCGCCCGCCGCCGGAGCGTACCAGGCGCTCACGCCGATCAAGCCGACGATTTCGCCGCCGCCCTTGCGCGTGCGGGCAATGATCGCCTGGAGCTTGTCTTCGCTCATCAGTTCGCGGACGGGGATACCGGCAATGGATGTGTGGCGCGGCAGCGGCACCATTTCGTCGCCGTGTCCGCCCAGCACAATGCCGTGAACGTCCTTTATGCTCACGCCCAGTTCTTCGGCGATGAACGCCTTGTAACGGGCAGTATCGAGCGCGCCCGCCTGCCCGATGACGCGCTCAGGCGGAAAGCCGCTTTCTTCCAGCGCGACGTGGCACATGGCGTCCAGCGGGTTCGAGACGATGATCAGCACCGCGTTGGGCGAATACTGCGCCACCTGCCGCGCCACGTCACCGACGATCTTCTGATTGGTCTTGACCAGATCATCACGGCTGGGGAACTGCCCGGTGACCGGGTCTTTCTTGCGCGGCACGCCAGCGGTAATCACCACCACGTCTGAATCTGTCGTTGCCGCGTAATCGCTGCCGCCGACGATCCGGACATCATATTTATACACCGGCGCTGCCTGCGTCAGGTCGAGCGCCTTGCCTTTTGCCGCGCCTTCGAGGATATCGATCAGCACCACGTCCGCCAGTTCGCGGCTGGCGATCCACTGCGCGCAGGTTGCGCCGACGTTCCCGGCGCCAACAACTGTCACTTTATTACGAGCCATAATCGTTCTCCGTTGATGTAATCCATGAAAACAGGTTGCTATAGGATAACACCGGCACCAGCGCGCGAAAACCCACACTCATTTGTTTTGCACAAATGGTCGCTAGCCGGGCATGTACTCGCGGCGCAGCAGACCGTACTGCTTCAGGCTGACGAACTGACCATGTTCAAAGGTGTTCTCGCGCCACAGTCCTTCAAAGGTAAAACCGACCTTCTCCAGCACCCGTTCCGAGCCGATATTCCCGGCGGTGCAGTCTGCCTGAATGCGGTGCAGATCGAGGTTGTCGAAGCACCAGCGCACCAGCGCGTGGGTCGCTTCGGTGATATAGCCGCGATTCCAGTACGCCGGGATCAGGTCATAGCCGATGTCGCAGCGGCGGTGCGTCCGATCCAAATTATGAAAGCCGCAGGTGCCGATGACGGTATCCGCGTCGCGCAGGGTAATGCCCCAGCGCAAAGCAGCCTTATTATCAAACCACGACTGCATCCAGTCGAGCATGCCGATGGCTTCCTCGCGCGTTGAACAGGGCGGATCCATTATCAAGTATTTTGTTGCATCGGGATCGTTGAAAATGGCAATCAGCTGCTCGGCGTCGTCATAAGTCAGCCTGCGCAGCCGGAGTCGCTCCGTTTCCAGCACTGGAAAGTAGGAAAAGTCGTAAACGTCGCTCATAAGTCCCCTCGATTCCGCACCAGCGTCAATCTGAAAAGGGCACACCTGTGTGTGCCCTTCGAGAATACCAAAAGAATAGCCGCGGGGACACGACAATGTTATGCCTCTGCGCCATCCAGTTCGCTACACTTTCGGTCCGGCTGCCAGCACTTCCGGCGCTGCCTGATCGGCATACTTCCTGAAGTTCTCCTTGAATTTCGTCGCCAGATCCAGCGCTTTAGCGTCATAAGCCGCCTGATCGCTCCAGGTGCTGCGCGGGTTGAGCACCTCGGACGGCACGCCCGGCACTGCCACCGGCACCTGCAGCCCAAAGATGGGGTCTTCGACCGTCTCTACGTCTTTCAGGTCGCCCTGAAGCACCGCCGTCACAATCGCGCGGGTGATATCGAGCGACATGCGCTTGCCAACGCCGTAAGGTCCGCCCGACCAGCCCGTGTTGACCAGCCACACGTCAGAGCCATGCTTCTGAAGCTTCTCGCGCAGCAGGTTAGCGTAGACCGTCGGGTGCAGCGGCAGGAACGGCGCGCCAAAGCAGGCGCTGAACGTCGCCGTCGGCTCGGTCAGTCCCTTTTCGGTTCCGGCAACCTTCGCCGTGTAGCCGCTGATGAAATGATACATCGCCTGTTCAGGCGTCAGCCGGGCAACCGGCGGCAGCACGCCGAAAGCGTCCGCTGTCAGGAAGATGACGTTCTTAGGATGCCCTGCCATGCCGCTTTCGTCGGCATTGGAAACCGTCTGGATGGAATATGCCGCCCGCGTGTTCTCGGTGAACGTATCGTCGTCCAGGTCAAGCCGCCGCGTCGCCTGATCAACGACTACGTTTTCCAGTACCGTTCCAAAGCGGCGCGTCTTTTCGTAGATTTCCGGCTCGCCTTCGGGACTCAGACGAATGACTTTGGCGTAGCAGCCGCCCTCAAAATTGAAGATGCCATCGTCGCTCCAGCCATGTTCGTCGTCGCCGATGAGGATACGGTTCGGGTCAGAACTCAGGGTCGTCTTGCCTGTGCCGGAAAGCCCGAAAAACAGCGCCGCGTCGTCCTTGTTTTCGCCGTAGTTAGCAGAGCAGTGCATTGACAGCACGCCCTTCTTCGGCAGCAGGTAGTTCAGGATCGAGAAGATCGACTTCTTGATCTCGCCCGCGTATTCGGTCCCGCCGATCAGCACCATCCTATGCTTGAAGCTGACGAGGATGAACGTCGGCGACAGGGTGTTATCCACTTCCGGCGTCGCCTGGAAGAACGGCGCGTCAATCACCGTAAATTCCGGCATGTGCTCGCTAAGTTCCTGCTGCGTAGCGTGAATGAACATCGTCCGCGCAAACAGGCTGTGCCAGGCAAATTCGGTGATAACACGGATTGGCAGGCGATACCTGGGATCAGCCCCGGCGAAGCAGTCCTGCACATAGACATCTTTCTGCTGGAAGTAAGCCATCATCCGGCGATGCAGATTTTCGAAGGCGCTTTCTTCAAACGGATTGTTGACCTGTCCCCACCAGATTTCGTTCTTCACTGCCTCGTCCTGCACCACGAACTTGTCGTTGGGCGAACGCCCGGTATGAGAGCCGGTGCGGACTGCCAGCGGACCCAGATGCGCGACGGTGCCTTCGCGATTGCGAATGGCAAGCTCATACAGCATCGGCGTGGCAAGATTCCAGAAGATGTTGCCCGGACGGGTAAAGCCGTGATTCTCCAATCCGTAGCGGCTCCTCATTGTTGGCTCGACAAATTGTGCAACCATACGTGCGCCTCCTGAGTTGTTTTCGGTCGGTTAATTCAGACAGTGTCTCACAAAGGTCAGGATTCTTCGAGCTACCGAATATCACCGTCGTTTGTGATAATCGTCACATACTCGCCTGCGCCTGCCATCCGCCGAAACCGGCACCGATTCGCGGCAAGCAACTATGGTGATCCAGACTCAATCACCTGCTTCAGATGCGTCGTCTCGCCCAGCCCTTCCAGTTCCAGCTTATCCCCTTCGGCAGTAATGGTCGTCACCGACACGTTGGGCAGCGGCACTTTTAGCATACGCTCCACCTGGTCGTCAAACAGCTTCAGCAGCAGCAGCCGCACCGGACCACCATGTGACATCACGACCACTTCGCTGTTGGGATGCCGCCGCACGACTTCCTGCCACATCTCGTAAACGCGGGCTTGCACCGCCCGCCTGGATTCACCTTCTGGCAGGACAAAGTCCAGGTAATCAACGAACAGCTCGCGCTCTTCTTCCGGGTATTTCGCGCGGATTTCGTCGTGGGTCAGCCCCTGGAAAACGCCGAAGTCCAGCTCGCGCAGGCGAGCGTCCGTCTGAATTTCCAGACCCTTCGCCCGCGACAGCGGTTCTGCGGTATCGCGTGCGCGCGACAGGTCGCTGCTGTAGATCGCCGCAATCGGGCGATCCTTCAGGTGCTTCGCCAGCGCCTGCGCCTGTTGGTGACCCACCTCTCCCAGTGGAATATCAAGCGTTCCCTGCCAGCGTCCTTCGGCGTTCCATGCGGTTTCTCCATGTCGGACGAGGTAAATTCGAGTCAATTCATCGCTCCATCGGTGCAGAATAACGGACAAAGCAGCGGCAGCAGCGCGGTTCTGATTGCCCCGCCACCCGCTAATGGTAACCTGATATGTAATTGTAGACTAAAAGCTGCCCGAAACAAAAATCTCGCGCTTTGAGCCGGATTCGCGACTGCGCCAGCAGCGCGTCTGTGGCTTGACGTGTCCCCCGACAGGCGGCACAATTAGGGACACTGTTTTACCGGACTCATTATCACAGAGGCAGGCGACGTGCGATACAATAACAGGCAAACGGGCAATCCTCTCACCTTCGGGCTGGCGATGACCGCTGGCATCGGGCTGGTCGTCATGATCACCGCTCTGGCAGTTGGCGTTGTGCAGGGCGAAACCGCCGACAGCAGACTGGTTGGCTTTACGGTACTGACCGGCTTCACGCTGCTGCTGGTCGGAATCATCGGCTGGATCATCGTTGCGCGCCCCTTTGCCCACTTCGATGACATCAACGTCCCGAAGGATACCGGACACGGACACGCGCACGAATCAACTGAGACGGCAATCGTAGCTCATGACGAGGATACCGAACACGCCGTCGAGCCTGTCCGGCAGCACTAGATCATGCCCCGCCCGCCGATACCGGAACGCCAACCCATCGGCGACGCCTTCACCGGCGCGGTGATCGAAATCGGCGCGGCGCAGGCGCTGGCGCATACCGTCCCGGAGATGGCGACAGTGGTGCATCAGGGCGCGATGATTGCCCGCTACGGCGTGCGCTATCTTGGTAAGGCACAGTTCTCCATTGTTCCGGGGCTGATCGCCATCGACTATGGCACGATGCTGACTGGCGAAGAGGCGTGGGAATTTCTGTTCAGGCACAGCAACCTGTACCCACGCGCCGAGGTGTTCGGCTATCGCAGCGACGGACGTGACGACATGATGACGGTCAAAACCCTTGATCTGGCGCAGCCGGTAGAAGTGCTGGTGTATGCCAGCGCCGAAGCGACCACACCCATTGCCAAGCCTACCGCGCTCATCGCCTTGGACTCTGAAGCAGAACTGCTCGCGCCGCGTTTACTCGAAAGCCTGCCGCGCTTTTCCTCGGCGGCAAAGTGGCAGGAGCAGATGCCGCCCAATGACGGTTGAACTGCGCACGCCGCGTCTTATTCTCACGCCGTTAGCGTCACCGCACACCGACGATCTCTTCCGCGTTTTTCAGGACGACGCGACGATGCGGTATTGGCATCATCCCAAACACCGCGCGCCGGAAGAAACAGCCGCTATGATCTGGAGCCTGACCGCCTCGCCAATGGCGCGGTGGTGGGCAGTTGTCCTCCGCCAAACCAACCGGGCAGTTGGCTGCGTGGGGTATCTCGACGCGGCTGTACCAGGCATGGGCTATATTCTCCATTCGGATTACTGGCGGCAGGGTTACGGTACAGAAGCCGCCGCCGCCGCGCTCGAACACGGCTTCGGAAGTCTGGGATACAACCGCGTCGAACTGTGGATACACGAAGCCAATACTGCCTCTCAGCGCCTGGCATATACGCTTGGATTTTCGCAGCGCGGGCAGTTCTATCAGCGCTATCCACACGCGCAGGCACCTCACGAAACGCTGGTGTTTGGCTTGCGCGCCGATGAGTGGAGCGCCAGACAGCAGCCGGATGCCGCCAAGCCGCCGCGCGCGATCCCGTTTTTCAACGTTCGCCCTATCTTACCCGTACAAAACGTGCCAGAATCAATTGCATTCTATCGTGACCGGCTGGGTTTCAGCATCGACTACGTGGGCGGCGAACCGCCGGATTTTGCCATCATGTCGCGCGGGGAATGGTCAACCGAACGGGTTATCATTCACCTGCGGCGCAGCGAGGTACCGGCAGCCGTCCATGTTTATATCATGCTGGGACCCTACATTGACCGTCTCCACGATGAATACCGGGCAGCCGGGGTGACGATTACCTTGCCGCCGACATGGCAGCCCTGGGGGATGCGCGAATTCGGAATTGAAGACAACAGCGGACACCAGCTTACCTTTGGTGCCAACGCCTAATCAGACACGAGACAACATTATGTCCAATCTTGACACCGTTTTTGAAGACAATCTACCCGAAGACCACCGTTCAGGCGTGATCGCGATTGTCGGTCGTCCCAACGTCGGTAAATCGACGCTGCTCAACCGCATCCTCGGTCAGAAGATCGCCGCTGTCAGCCCCAAGCCGCAGACCACCCGCCGGCGTCAGTTGGGTATCTACACCACCGATGACGCGCAGGTGATCTTCATCGATACCCCCGGCTTGCACGCGCCGCAGCACCGGCTCGGTGAATACATGGTCAATAACGCCGAAGCTGCCTTCCGCGACGCCGATCTGATCCTGCTGCTGCTGGATGTCGCGCATCCCCCCGAAGCTGGCGACCGGCATCTGGCGGAAACCGTCATGCGGCTGCGCGGCGAAACGCCGGTGCTGCTGGCGCTCAACAAGGTCGATCAGCTCACCGATAAGTACCGCGAAGCGAATATCAACGCCCACGCGGCGCTCATTCCGCACGGAAAGGCGTTCCTCATCAGCGCGCTGGATGGCTTGGGCGTAGACGATATGATGAACGATCTCGTTTCGCGGCTGCCGCGCGGACCGCGCTATTTCCCGGTTGACCAGCTCAGCGAAGTCAACATGCGTTTCATCGCCGCCGAAATTGTCCGCGAAAAAGTGATGATGCACACCGAGCAGGAAGTCCCCCATTCGGTCGCCGTTCTGGTTGATAGCTACCGCGAGCGCAGCGACGAGCTGACCTATATCAGCGCCACCATTTACGTCGAGCGCGAGTCGCAGAAGGGTATCATCATCGGCAAGGGCGGCGAAATGGTCAAAACCATCGGTTCTGAAGCCCGCGTCGAACTGCGCGAAATGCTCGGCACCGACGTATATCTGGAACTACACGTCAAGGTGCTCAAGAACTGGCGCAGCGACGAAAAACTGATGCAGCGGCTGGGCTACCGCGTCAAAGACCGGGACTAAACCGATCTGCTAATCTTCCACATTCGCAAGGCGCGGATCAAAGCGCGCGCGCTCGCCAGCGCCGAAGCCGTTGCGCTGCTGTCTGACCTCGGCGCGAGTCCCGCGCCCGGCGGTCCGCTGGGCGAGCAGCCCGGCATATTCTGGATCGATCTGCCCGATCAGGCGCTGGAAGCCGCCATCCCTCGCCTGCCCCGCCTCGGCTACAGCGACTCGGTGGACGTGCTGGAACCTGTCGCCGGGCGCGCCAGCTATGACGTGCAGTGGCGCGGCAAACACTACCTTGTCACCAACCTCTACGCCGAAGACGCCGATACCGCCCGCGAGCAAGCGCCTGACCGCCGCGTGTTCCTGCTCGAACTGCCGACTGGCGAGGTGCGCCCGGTGCCGGGCTATCGCGGTGATGGACAGGCGCTCAGCCGCCGTGGGCTGCCCGTCTGTGACGCCCGCCTGCTGGTGAACCTGACCGGGGCGTCGGAAGGTGATACGATCCTCGATCCATTCGCCGGAATTGGCGGGATTGTGCTGGCAGCACGCGCGACCCACCGCCGCGTCCTGAGTCTGGATATCGATCCGGCGCTGCGCTTTGGGCTGGCGCAGTTCGGCGCGCGGCACGCCGTCGGCGACGCCCGCTGTCTGCCCTACCGTGACGCAAGCATCGCCGCCATCGCCACCGAACCGCCGTATGACGAGGACACGCTCTCAATGGTCGTCAAGTCACTGGGCGAGATGGCGCGGGTGATCCAGCCCGGCGGCAGGTTAACCATGCTCTGCGCGCCCGCGCAGGCGGACGCCCTGCGCAACCAGACGCATCTGCCGCTGAAGCTGCGGCTGGACGAGGCGGTCAATCGAAAAGGGCTGCCGTGTGTGCTGCTGGCGTGGGTGAAGGTGGTCTAAAATTGATGAGGTAGGGACACGACACCGTCGTGTCCGAGAATGCAAGAGGCGGACACGATACTATCGTGTCCCTACGACCAGGTTCTTTCAGTTAGTCCTCGGTTGATGCAGCCAATTCCCTAAGCCCATTCTATGACGTTTGCTGCCCTATCAGATACTCGCGCCCTGCCTGCGCATCCGCGCCAATCTGGGCAATCAACTGGTCGATGCCCGAAAAGCGCATCTCCGGTCGCAGCCGTTTCTCGAAGTCAAACGTCAGCGTCTGTCCGTAGATGTCGCGGTCAAAATCGAGCAGGAAGGCTTCGACGGTGATGGCTTCGCCGTTGAAGGTCGGGCGCTGCCCAACGTTGGTCACCGCCATAAAGCGCTCGTCGCCCAGCAGCGCCCAACCGGCATAGACGCCGTTGGCGGGGATCACCTGCTCGCTCCACACGTCCATGTTGGCGGTCGGAAAACCAATCGAACGCCCGCGCTTCTCTCCGTGAACCACCTCCCCGCTGACGCTGTAGGCGCGACCCAACATCTCACGCGCCTGTTCCACGTCGCCTGCCTCCAGCGTCGCGCGAATGCCGCTGCTGCTGATGGCGGCGTTCTCCGCCATGATCAGGTCGATGACTTCGACGGTAAATCCCTTTTTCGCGCCTTGGTCCTTCAGGTACGGAACGTTGCCCTCGCGCTGGTAGCCAAGCGCAAAGTCCGACCCCACCCACAGGGCTTCCAGGCGCAAATGTGCCATCATCCGGTCCACAAATTCAGCCGCCCGCGTCTGGCGAAACTGGTCGTCAAACGCCAGCGTGATCACGTAATCAACGTCCAGATCGCCCAGCAGCGCCGCCCGCTGTTCGGGCGTCGTCAGGTAGTAGCGGCTGTTTAATCCGCGCAGCACCACGTCGGGGTGCGGAAAGAAGGTGATCGCCACTGCTGCCCGCTGTCGCGCGTGCGCTTCGCTGACCAGCCGCCGAATCAGATGCTGGTGCCCGCGATGCACGCCGTCAAACACCCCGATGGTCACCAGTGAAGGCTGCTGCAAATGTATTTCCGTCAGGCTCCTGGCATGGATCATGCGCGCGCGCTCTTTCCCGATATAGTGCCGATTTTTTACGCATTGAACTGCCCGCTTATTGTAGCGGTCAATGCTTCGTTTTTCACTTGTCTCTTTCAGACGAACGTATGGCAAATATCAGGGATAAAACACCTTCTGAGGCTTCCACGAGTCGCCGTCGGCGCGCAGCACCGCCAGCAGATGCCCGCCGAGATCGTAGCCCATCGCCACCGTTCCGTCGGTGACGGCTTCCGACCTGGGAATCGAGCGCCCGTTGAAGATATCGTTGACGGCACTTCCTGCCAGCGTGGTGGCGAAGAATCCTTCCAGCGCCTGCTCCGGCGCGATCAGATGGCGCTGCCAGTTGGGGTCTGCCAGCAGATCGTCCAGAGACAGCGCATCCTGAATCCTGAAGTTCCCGCTTGAGGTTCGCTCCAGCGCCGAGAGCGACGCGCCAACGCCCAGCGACGCGCCAATGTCGTGCGCCAGACTGCGGATATAGGTTCCGGCGCTGCACGACACATCCAGCGAAAAGTGAGGCGGCGACCAGCGGCTGATCGTCAGTGAATGGATGGTGACATCGCGCGGATGGCGCTCAACGACCTTGCCGTCACGCGCCAGTTCATACAGCTTACGCCCCCCCTGCTTGATGGCGCTGTACATGGGTGGAACCTGCTGAATATCGCCCGTGAACAGCGGTAGCAGCCTTTCAACGTCGGCGCGGGTGATGCCGCTGGTATCGTGCTCGTATAACACCTGCCCTTCGGCGTCATAGGTATCGGTTTCTACCCCCAGATGGACGGTGGCGCTGTAGCCTTTGGTCGAATCCATCACGTACTCACTCAGGCGGGTAGCGTTGCCGAGGCACATGATCAGCACGCCGGTTGCCATCGGATCGAGCGTGCCAGCATGTCCCACCTTTTTGACTCCCAGCGCCCGGCGCACGCGGACGACAACGTCATGACTGGTGATGCCCTGAGGCTTATTGATGTTCAGAAATCCAAAAAGTGCCATATGTTAGTGTCAATCCAATTCATCTGTTTACGAAACGCTGGCGCGCGAATATCGTCTTGCATAAGTCACACCGCACTTTAGTAATAACGCAGCCCACCCGCCAATGTTACAGATCACTTGCTGAGTATTTTAAGCAGTCATCGGGGAGTTGTGATGAGAAATTGATGTGCGACCCATGAGGCAGCATGAGCCTTTTTAGCCACCTCCATACGGCTGGAATGACTCTCAATCGCTGTGAGACTGCCATAATCGGAACAGCGGCTGCGCCTTCACAGGCAGGCTACAGATTCTTGCCATCTTCCAGGAAATAGGCGTACAGCCGCAGCCGACCTAATCTGACTTCATCCGAGTTCTTAAGCTGGATGGGATCGCGCGGCTTCAGCGGCTCGCCATTTATGTAGGTGCCGTTGATGCTGTCCATATCCTCAATGAAGAACTTGCCGTCCTGGTTGCGAAGCGTCATGTGTATCCGCGAAACTCCGTGTTCAACCGCGTTGTAACGGCTGAGATCGATGTGCGACTTCGGCGGCAGGCTGGCGGAGCGCCCAAAGGTGATCGGCTGGTTGAGGGTGAGAGTCAGCGGCTGCTCGTGCCCGGCGATGAACAGCACAATCGAATCCTGGCGCGATTCAGGCGCAACCCCACGCAGCGGCGCGGTGCCGACAAGCTGCTTGGTGTGCAGCGCTCGCTCGCCGGTCTGGTTCTGCCCGATGAGCGAATCGACCACGTGATTAAGCTCCTGCGCGCTGACCGGCTTGCCGAGGAAAATATCCGCGCCAGCATCCAGCGCCTGGGTCACGTTCGCGGGCGTTTTCGCCGCGCTGATAATGACCACTGGCGTGGTGTTCCGCTGAACGTCACGCCGGACGTAGCGGCAGAATTCAAGTCCGGGCATGTCCGGCAGCATCAGATCGAGGATAACGGCGCTGGGATGCTTTTGGTTGAACAGCCGGATAGCGCTGACGACTTCGCGACAGGTAACCGTCGCATAGCCGTTGCGCTCCAGCACCAGCGCCAGCACCTTTGCCACTTCAGGATCGTCTTCAACAATGAGAATGGGGTGCCCCCCATCAGCCGGTGGGCGGGGTGTAATTCCCTGCTTGCCGGGCATCTGAAAGCCGCTGCCCTTTGGCGAGATGATCACATGCAGGTCAAGCTGAAGCAAGCCAAGCTGGAGCTTATCCTCGTTTTTGACCGGATAGGGTACGTTTGGCTCAAGGCGGTTGTTGTTCAGCAGCGTGCCATTGCCGCTTTCGAGGTCAATGACGACAAGCTGTTCCTCGTCGGCGCGGATGGCAAGGTGACGGCGCGAGACGCCCCGTTCTTCGGCGCCATAGCCGCCCAGATCAATATCGGGCTGCGACTGTGAAGTCTTATCATAGCGCCCGATGATGATCTGATTTTCAACCTGCACCTTCAGTGTCTCTGGCATTTGCTGGTTGTGTAATTCGATAACCCAGGGAATTGCCAGATTGTCCGTCATGATCTACGCCTTTACAGGATGCCAGTGTCGTTGTTCAAATGGCGCTGCGATCTTCAGCCGCGCCCACAAAATCTGTCGTGATATACATATTTCATAAATAGTAGCGCGAAGCGGGCGTAAAGAAAAGAGGCTGCTGACAAGAATTGTCGGCAGCCTCGATAATGATTATCAGTTTCAGCGCTGTCGGCGCTGCCACCATTGATCAGCGGATGACCAGTGCCCCCTGCCTGACGACCTCGCGCAGCAGCGGCAGTACCCGCGCCCGCGCCGCCTCAATGGGACCGGCAATGGTCGCGCCGGATGCCTGTTTGTGACCGCCGCCGCCCAAAGACAGCGCCACCTGCGACACGTCAAAGCCGGGCTTGGATCGAAAACTCAGCTCCACGCGCCCGTCAGCCAGCTCTTTGAACACCACCGCCACGCGCGACTCGTCGGTAGAAATCATGAAGCCGATCAGTCCGGCGTCGGTTGGCTCAACCAGCTTAAGCTGCTTCAGGCTGTCCTGGGTAATGGTCGCCGAGATGACCCCATCCTCAAGCGCCACCGTTTGCAGGGCGCTGCGCCAAAGCTCGACCGTGTTGTAGGGTGTGCTGCTCACCGTCCGGGCGGTGACCTCAGTCAAAGAAGCGCCGCTTTCCATGAACACCTGCGCCAGATGCAGCGTCCGCGCATTAACGTTGCTGGTGCGGAAGGCGTTGGTATCGGTGACCAGACCGACCAGCAGCGGCAGCGCCACATCCTTCGAAATGGCGAGTCCGATGTGTTCAAACCAGCCGTACAGCACTTCGGTGGTCGAAACCGCCTCCGGCTGCACCAGATAAATGCTGCCGAACATGGTGTTGGTAGGATGGTGATCGATGTTCATCACGACTTTACTGTGCGCCCGCCCGTAGACACCGGCAGCGCCGGTGCGCTCCTCGTCGCTTGAGTCGAGCGAGATCATCAGATCCCATTCGCCCTCAACCAGCGTCGAGCGCACCTGATCAGATCCCGGCACGAAGCGGAGATAAGGCGGCACGCCGCCGTCAACCACCGCGTCCGGTGTCTTGCCTCGTTCTACCAGAGCGTTTCGCAGCCCCAACAGCGAGCCTATCGCATCGCCATCGGGATGAAGGTGCGTGACCAGTAAAATCCGTTCGGCGGCATCGACTGCCGCCGCTGCCTTGTCCCACTCAATCGTCATCGTCGTCAGCATCTTCCGTTTGGTTAACCAGCTCCTCAACCGGCGCTGGCGGAATGTCCAGCGAAGCGATCAGCTTATTGATGCGCTCGCTGCGCTCCAGCGTTATATCCCAGTGAAAAATTAACTCCGGCGTCTTGCGCAGGCGCACGCGCTTGCCAACCTCTCGCCGCAGAAAGCCCGTGGCGTGTTCCAGCCCCTTCATCACATCCGCCTCGCGGTCTTCGTCGCCCAGGGCGTTGACATAAACCTGCGCGTATTGCAATTCGGGGTCTAGTTCAACTTCGGTAATGGTGATGCCATGCAGGCGGGGGTCTGATACCTCACGCAGCAGGAGTTCGCTTAGGATTGTCCGAATACGACCAGACACGCGATCCTGTTTGATGCTCATCGCTGTCCCCTTTCTTGTACACGATAGCCAGCAGTGGCGGCGCAGCCGCCGGGCAGAAGGACACAAAGGATGTTTTGCGCCCCTGCCCGGTCAGCCATGCCAGTACAGCCTCAGGCGGTCGTGTTAGGTGGCGCGTTCAGAAACGAAGAACTCGATAGTGTCGCCTTCGCGGAAATCGCTGAACGTCGCCAGACCAATGCCGCACTCAAATCCGGTGCGCACTTCGCGCACGTCTTCCTGCAGGCGCTTGAGCGAGCTAACCGCGGAGTTTTCGACGATCACCTGACCGCCGCGCTTCACCCGCGCCCGCGCGTTACGCCGCGCTTCGCCTTCACGCACCATGCAGCCCGCAATCGTGCCGACCTTCGAAATCTTGAAGACCTGCCGAACTTCGGCAACGCCAATGGTGCGCTCGTTGTAGACGGGTTCCAGCATACCCTTCAGCGCCAGTTCGATATCCTCAAACAGCTTGTAGATGACTTCGTACTGGCGAATATCCACCGCGTGAGAGTCGGCAGACCGGCGCGCGGCGGTATCAATATCGACCTTGAAGCCGATGACGATAGCATTTGACGCGCTGCCGAGCATGACGTCGCTCTCGCTGATGTTGCCCACGTCAGCGGCAAGGACGCGCAGGCGAATGCCCTCTTTGTTCTCTTCGGAGATACGTTCGAGATTGTCCACAATCGGCTGGAGCGAACCCTGAACATCGACCTTGAGGATGACATTCATCTCTTTGGTTTCGCCCGCGTGGAACGCCGTGAAGAAATCTTCCAGCGTGACCGCGCCGCGGGCAGGCTGGAGGCGCAGGTCGGCAGCCGTCTGCTTGCGCTCTTCGGACAGGGCGCGGGCGGTCTTTTCGTTCTTGACCACCTCAAAGGTTTCGCCCGGCTGCGGCATGTCGTGCAGCCCAAGCACCGCAACCGGCGTCGATGGACCGGCGCTCTTCACCTGCTTGCCGGTTTCGTCGTACATCGCCTTCAGCCGCCCGTAAGCAGTTCCAGCGACTACTTCGTCGCCGAGCTTCAGCGTGCCGTTGAACACCAGCAGAGTCGCAATGACGCCGCGGTTACGGTCAACGCGCGCCTCAAGCACCGTTCCACTCGGATCACCCTCGGGGTTCGCGACGATCTCGGTTTCATCGACGGTCAGCAGCACTGCTTCCAGCACGTCTTCAATGCCTTCGCCCTGTGTCGCCGATACTGGCACGACAAACGTCTCGCCGTCCCAGTCCATCGGCGTCAAGCCCAGCTCGGCAAGCTCCTGCTTCACGCGCTCGACGTTGGCATTGCGTTTATCCACTTTGGTAATCGCCACCACAATCGGCACGTTCGCCGCGCGGGCATGGTTCAGCGCCTCGCGCGTGGTCGGCATGACGCCGTCATCGGCGGCAACCACCAGCACCACGACATCCGCGCCCTGCGCGCCGCGGGCACGCATCGCCGTGAAGGCTTCGTGACCGGGCGTATCCAGGAACGTGATCTGGCGGTTGTTGTGCATCACGCGGTAAGCACCGATATGCTGGGTGATACCGCCAGCTTCGCCTTCGGCAACCTTTGTCTTGCGGATGGTGTCCAGCAGCGTCGTCTTGCCGTGGTCAACGTGACCCAGAATGGTCACAATCGGCGGGCGCTTCTGGAGATTTGCCGGCTTCTCGCGGGTGTAGACCTTGCGCCATGTCTGCGATGTTTCCGCGCGACGCTCGCGCTCCTGCTGCGCGACGGCAGCGCTGGCAGATTGGGCTTCAAAACCCATTTCTTCGATGACGATTGCCGCGGTATCGAAGTCCACCTGTTGGTTGATGGATGCCATGATACCGTTGGCAATCAAACGCTTCATGACATCAATCGGGCTTGCCCCAATGAGGTCAGCGAGTTCGCGTACTGTGAGATAGTCGGGGACTAAAATGATTTGCTTTTCCTGTGCCATTCATTCCTCCAGCAAGGGGGCGATGGATCAGGAAAAGGAGAATACCTTTACAGCCTTACCCACCGCAGCTAAGAGTTGTACAAGTCTGATTTGCGACCATGGCTAAAAACGAGCCTGTCGCAGTCGTTCACGATCTTCGTTTGTCAACGAAGCTTTCAAAGCTTTCGCCAGTATGTCCGTGTTCACCGCACGATCCCAGCAGCTCTCCTGATCACACAGATAAGCGCCCCGACCATTCATCTTGCCGGTCAGGTCAATCTGAACGCCCTGCGAAGTGGACACCACGCGGGTAAGCTGACGCTTTCCCGCTTTCTGGCGACACACCACGCAGGTGCGAACAGGCACATGCCTGGCGGGCTGTGCCGGGCTATTCTTCCCAGTCATCCCAGCCACGGTCACGCCCGCGATTGCCCTTACGCTGGCGCTTGACTACCATGCCGCCGCGCTTCTCGTCAAAGATAAGCTGGCGACCCTTCTTCTTGCCCTTCTTCTTCTTCCCAGTAGCGAGATCGATCTCGTCGTCCTCTTCATCAAAGGACGCGGCTTCCGCCGCTACCGGCTCGAATTCTCCCTGTGGCTGCGGCACTTCGGACGCAACAACCGCTTCGCCTGTCTCAGACACGACTGCTTCGCCTTCCGGCTCCGCCACCGCTTCCGCGGCGGTTTCCTCGGATACTTCAGGTTCGGCAGCCACTTCTTCTTCGGGGATGACCAACTCTTCCAGCGCCGACTGTAAAATCGACATCGAATCGGGCGGCAAGCCGTTGAGCATCTGGCGCAAGCGCCCTTCGTCCATCAGGAAGCGCCACATAATCTCACCGATATTGCCCAGCGGTTGCAGCACTTCGAGGATGTTTTCGGGAATCTCGAGCGATTCGATGGGCATCTGGAACACACGCGGCGGCAGCGTCTTCTTGACGGCGTTAATTTCTGCCAGCCGTTCCTGACGCGCCTGATCGCGCACTGCCATCTGGCGGCGCTGTGCCATATCGGCAAACCGGCTGAGGGTGGTAAATTCTTCCGGCATGACCGCGCGGTTGGCAGCCCGTTTCTCGATAATGCGCTGCACTTCGGCAATCGTGTCGGCGTTCTGACGCTGCATTTCCCTCAAAGGCGGCGTATCGAGGTTATCGAGGGCTTCCTGCACCGCCTCAGACACGCTCTTGATATCAATGCGCCACCCGGTCAGCTTGGCGGCAAGCCGCGCGTTCTGACCTTCGCGCCCGATTGCCAGCGAAAGCTGGTCGTCCGGCACAATCACCACAGCGGTGCGTCCGGTGTCCGGGTCTTCTTCCAGATAGACGCCGCTGACACGCGCCGGGCTGAGTGCTTTGGCGATGAAGATCTCCGAGTTAGGATTCCACTCGATAACGTCGATCTTCTCTTCGTGAAGCTCTTTGACGATGTTCTGGATACGCACGCCGCGCATCCCCACGCACGCGCCAACCGGGTCAATGCCCTCTTGCAGCGCGGCTACGGCAACCTTTGAACGGTAACCCGCCTCGCGGGCAATGCTCTTGATTTCAACCTGCCCGTTGTAGATTTCAGGCACTTCAAATTCGAGCAGGCGGCGAAGCATGTTGCGGTGGCTGCGGCTGACGATAATCTGCGGACCGCGGCTGCTGCGCTTAACTTCCATGATATACGCGCGCACTTTATCGTGCGGCTTGTAACGCTCGCCGGGAATCTGCTGCGAACGCGGCAGCGTCGCTTCAGTGCGTCCGAGGCTCAGTGTCACCGCGCCAGAATTAACGCTCTGGACAGTGCCAGTGATGATATCACCTTCGCGCTCGATGAATTCATCGTAGAGAGCGTTGCGTTCCGCCTCGCGGATTTTCTGCAAAATCACCTGCTTGGCGGTTTGCGCGGCGATGCGCCCGAACTTCTTGATCGTGCCTTCAGCCTGCACCATCACCATGTCGCCAAGCTGCGCTTCGGGTTCGTAATAACGAGCCGTTTCGAGGTCAACTTCGGTGCGCTCGTCCTGAATATCTTCCGCGACCTCTTTTTCGACGAAGATTCGCGCCCGCCCAGTATTCGCATCTATAGTCGCCTCGATCCGCTGGGAATTACCGATCCCTGCATCGCGCCGGTAGGCAGAAACCAGCGCCATACACAGGGCTTCCAATACGGTATCGCGCGGCAGGGCGCGAAGTTCCGCAATCTCATTAAAGACGACTTCGAACTCACTTTTCATAATGACGTGTTTTTCAACTCCGAAAACCTGGGGATGGCACTACGAGCAGCTTCACCGATTCTTTAGCAAAAAAGTGGGGGTTGCCCACTTTTTCCGCCACGTACAATCACTATTCTAGCATAACTTCAAGTGAGTGACAAGACAGAGTCAATCAGCCAAGTGAGGGAAAGAAAGTAAGAAAAGTAGAAGAAGTAGGAAGGCAAAAGTCACAGGAAAGCAGCAGGACAGGCTATATGTATCCGCACAGCCAGAAATCAGAAAGGGCAGAACCGCTTCGATTCTGCCCTTGCCCTTACTTCTCTTACTTTCCTTACTTGTCCCTATCCGACCGCTTCCATCGTCTCCTCAAGGGGAACCTCATCCGTCTCGGCGGCAAGGCTTGCCTCGTCGGTGACTTCCGCCGACGGGACATCAGGTTGGCTCAGGTCGCCAGACGCTTCATCGGTCACTTCGATGATCACTTCTACAGGCGGCAGCGGCTCTATCACCTCGCCTGCCACGCCTTCGATGAACGGCGTGAAGCGCAGCACCCGCCCGGCACCAGAATCGACCACGTAGACGTTCCCGGCATCGTCGAGCGCAATGCCCGCCACCACCTGGAACATGCTGTTATCAGTCGCGGTTGTGCTGGGCTGCCCAAACGAGCCGACACAGTTGCCCTGCGTGTCGTAAACCAGCACCCGCCCGGCTTGCGGATCGCCAACATAGAGCAGGTTTCGCTCGCCATCGACCGCCAGATACGGACGGTTGCCCTGATCTTCATACCAGCCGCGCACCTCGAAGGTATACAGCGGTATGCCGTCAAGCGTAAAGACCGAGACGCGGCGATTCCACGTATCCGCCACGAACAGCCGCCCGTCGGGGCTGATCGCTAACCCGCCCGGCTCGTCAAGCTGACCCAGCTCGCTGCCTGCGCTGCCAATGTCGCGCAGGTATTCGCCCGCCGCATTGTAGACGCGCACGCGCTTGTTGCCCGTGTCCGAGATATAGACGTTGCCATCGGCGTCCAGCGCCACGTCGCGCGGTCCCCAGAAAGCATCGCCCGGTACGGCTTCGGCGGCAGAGCCATATTGTCCCGGCTGTCCCCAGCCACCCACCACTGCCCCGGACTCAAAATTGAAGCGGCTGACATGCTCAAGCCCAAACTCGAACTCGGTGACGTAGATTTCGCCGTTGTCACCAATCGCCACGCCATGAGGACGGTTGAGCGTGCCATCATCGCCGCCGGTCGTCGCGCCGGTCAGCTCGCCTGCCGCGTTGAACCAGACCAGCCGATTGGAGAATTCCTCGGCGACGATCACATCGCCGTCGGCGCTCACGTCGAGGTCAACCGGATGGTTGAGCGTCGTTCCGGTGTCAGCGCCGCCAAAGACCACGTCGGCGTAACGCTGCTGCCAGTTGTCGGTACAGATATTGGCAGAAATCGTATCCAGTGAATTGAGCGCCGTTCCATCGCCAAGCCCCAGATTCCAGACCTGCGAGGCGATATCCTTGCGGACGTAAAACAGCAGGTGCTCGCCGGGATTCCAGTTCTCAGGGCTGTAGTCTTCGCCGGTAGCTTCGCCATAACGAGTGTAATCGCGCGCCCACCAGATATCCCAGATGCCGTGACGAACCTGTGCTGCCTGCGTATTTTCCGGCGAGAAATCGAGCGCATTTGCCGCCCGCGTGGCGTTCAGGTTGTAGTAGTTCCAGCTTGGCCACCACATGCGCATGTATTCAAACCGATAGTAGCGGTCTTCCAGCAGCGGACCGATGCGCGCTTCGAGGTCTTCGCTGATATACACCGCCACCGCATCGCGCATGGCGTCACGCGCCGCGTCGATGGTTGGGTCGGTGCCGAAGTAGTTGATATTGGTGAAATCGCGGAAATACCAGGTTACGGGCCAGTTATTCCCCGCCCAGGCGATCCGCATGTTCATGCCGCCGGAAACGCGGCGGCTCAATTCTTCCATCTGGCTGATCATCAGCTTGATGCCCGGCGCGCCATGAGCATAGACCAGGTATTCAGTCGCGTAATCGTAGTTGATGTAGGCTGCCATCCAGGCATGGCGGAACGTCAGCAGCGACAGACCGAGAAATGCCGCCACGCCGACCATGCGCCGCAGGTGCATCCAGCCGGTGCTGCGCGCAAGCTGGTAAATGATGACACAGACGACGATGGCGACGAAGATCACGCCGAGCCACTGGTTGCGCGATTCCTGTTCCGGCTGTGACAGCCCGGCAATCGGGTTCTGTCCGGTCAGGAACGGCGACGCCGCCTGGAACAATGCCACGCCGAGCAGCGGCAGCAGCAGCAGATAAACCCAGCCGCGCTGCCGGAAAACCGCCCAATTGACGTTATCCAGCACCCGCCCGAAGTACCACGCTGCCAGCAGGATCATCGGTGTGGTCAGGTGCGTTGCCAGCCAGGGCATCTTCTCGCCCGCCAGCGTGAACGCCTGGAAGATGTAGACCGCCCAGAACGAGACAAACAGCGTGAAAGGCAGCCGTGACAGCCGTTCCGAGTTGAACGCCAGCCGTTTGCGCGGCGCGATCTGCCTCTCACCGGCATCACCGATTGCAGAGGCAGATTCGATCAGCAGTTCACTGGATGGCAGTTCTTCGCCCAACTCACCGTCGGCGGGCTGAACGATCCTGGCTTCCAGCCGGTGGCGGCGGTGTGTCCAGAAGTTGGTCAGCCCCGCCAGCATCGCCAGGAAGCTGCCAATAATCGGCAGATACTCATAGGTCGGCATGATGACGAGTTGATAGTAATACTGCGGCTGGCTGCCACGGCGCACGCCCTGCTGTTCCAGCCAGTAGCCCAGGCTGCCCACCATGCCCGTGAGCAAGCCCTGCGGGTTAGTGAACATCGTCGTGAAGAAGAAAACAAACAGCATGTGGAAGATCGCCGCGCTGATCAGCCAGCGCTTCCAGTTCCAGACCATCCCGACGGTGATCGACACCAGCGCCAGCGGAACGAAAATCATTGCTGAGCGCGCCACGCCCGCCGGCGAGTAATCAATCGGACTGGCGCCAGTCATCGAAACCGGCAGCGCCGTCAGCCACGGCAGGACAAGCGTCCCCATCAGGATGAGGATGTCCAGTTCGGGGAAGCGGTAGAGCGTGCGCCACCAGCCTGCCCGGTAGGAATACAGCGCCAGCGCGATGATCGCGCCGCTGACCACCCAGGTTGCCGCAATCGGCAGGCTCGTTTCGGCTTCCAGATCCAGCACTTCGTTGTCCGGGTCTTCGACCAGCGTTTCGTTCCGCGACGGCAGTTTGGAAATTTCCTCAAAGACGATCAAGCCGGTGCAGACGACCAGCGCCAGCGCCAGCACCAGCACCACTTCGCGGATAGGCAGCCCCGCCCGGCTGCGCCGAAACGCCCACAACCCGGTTCCAATCACGATCAACACGGTGGCGAGCGCCAGCAGCAGCGTCCAATTGGTGAACAGCGAGAACTCAATCGGCACCTGCCCACTGCCAATCGCGCCAAGCTGCTGCGTCAGAAAATCAACCCGCCCTTCCAGGGTGGGATACGAACCGAGCGAAATACTCAGGATGGCGTACATGATCAGCGCCACCACGCCGCCGATCAGCGCCGAAATGGTCAGCACGTAAAAAGCCGTTTTCACCGGCACTTTGCGGTAATGCTGGTACAGACGCAGCACCCAGTAGAGGGTCATAAACGCGCCGAAGATCGCGATATACATAAACGCGACTTCCTTCGACGCCAGACTCCACAGCATCGCGCCCGCGAAGATGTACAGCCAGCGCGCCCGCCGCCTCAGGCGCAGGGGACCATCCACATACATGAAGATACAGTAGACCATCACCAGCGTGGCGAAGATCGACGGCGTATCCTCACGGATATAGCGGTGGTGATACAGCAGCATTGGCGAGATCAGTATCATGATCGACGCCAGCAGCGCCCCCTTCCTGCCCAGCCAGCGCTGGAACAGCAGCGGAAACATCACCATCAGCACGCCCAGCACTGCCGGGTAGATGCGAGCCGTGAAGTCGTTATCGCCAAACAGGAAATAGGAGAATGCCGTCGCGTGGAACAGAATCGGTCCGTGCATCAGCGGCGTATGCGTGAAATTCCCATCCCTGAACAGCAGATAGGAATAGTAGGTGTGCAGGCTCTCGTCATGGCTCATGACGCGGTCGCCAAGCCCGACAAACCGCGTGAGGATGGCAATGATAAAGATGACGGCATACGCGACCATTAACCAGTTGATCGCATGGCTGCGCGACAGCCAGCCGCTGACCGCGTCGGTCTGATCAGAGGGGTAGTTCTTCTGCTTGTATGTGGTCGCCATAAAGCTGTTTCGATCCTTGAATGCCATTACAAAATCGTGCGGTTCTAGGGCACCTGTGTCCCGCTGATATTCGGCGCGTAATTCGGCTGCGCGGGAACCGTAAATTCCGGCGCTTCGGCAGACGCGGCTTCCAGCCAGCAGGCACATTCAGCCGTCGCCATAGCAACAGCCTGGCTCGTAACTTCAATCGTTTCGGTGGGGGTGGGCTGCACAGGCAGCGCCAGCGCCATCTGCCGCTGGCGCAGCGCCTGGAACCCAAGCGACGGCAGCAGCAGCCCGACAATCGCCACGATAGTAACCAGGTGATAACGCGCCGGGATACGGCGCAGCGCCGCGCGTCGTGGGCACGCCATTTCCCCCTGCACCGCCGTCCAGATTCGGTTCAGCCGCGGGCTGTCCGCCCGACCGATCAGCGGCACCTGCTGGGTAAGCTCGCGCTCGATATCCCGCTGTTGGACATAAGCAGCATAACATGTCTCGCAGCTATCAAGATGCGCCGCGACTTTCTGGCGCGGCAGCGGCGGCAGCGTCCGGCTGATATAGGCGGGCAGAAAGCCCCGACAGTCATTACAATTCAGGTGTAGGTTCATCCGGCAAAACTCACCAACTCATCCAGCAGCCCCTGCCCCGCCGGACCCAACATGCCGCGCAGCGCGTCATGTCCCAGCCGCACCCGGCTTTCGGCGGTCTTGGGCGGGCAGTCCATTACTTCGGCGATCTCACGAAACGTCAGCCCATGTCCATAGCGCAGCACAATCGCCTCGCGCAGACGCGGGTTAAGCGCCGCCAGCGCCGTCTCAACCGCCTCTTTCGCGCTCACCCGCGCCAGCGACGCCTCTGGCGTGTCTGATTTGGGTGCTGGCAGGAAGTGCGACAGGTTCAGCACCGGCTTCTGGCGGCGGTAGATGTTGCGGCAGCGGCAGATAGCAATCGTGTACAGCCACGTTTTGAAGGCGGACAGCCGCGCGTTATAGCGGTGCAAATTCTTGAAAGCGTAGACAAACGACTCCTGGGTCACGTCTTCGGCGTCCTCACGGTTGAGCACCAGACTGTAGCACAGCCGGTACAGTCCCGGCGCGAACTGGTCATAGAGGGCGGCAAAGCCCGCCTGGTCACCCTGAAGGCAGCGCGCGATGATGTTCTCGACGTTGTCCATGTCGCCTCTATGAACGGCTGGTGTATCCAACTGCTTTTACACTGCCCCCGTCATAAATCCTCACCTCGGAAATGATGGCGTCTCCAGCGGCACGCCATTGTACACATCCTGCCGCAGCCACAAAAACGCCGTCCGCACCTGAATGGCTTCCTGCGCCGCCGCGCTGACCCACCCCTGCGTCCACCACGCCAGCAGGTCAATCGGCGTCAGCGCTTGCAGGCTCCAGCTTTGTTCCAGCATGAAGTCCTGCCCCACATAACTGCCGCCGAGATCGGGAAAGACGGGTGACGTGCTGATGACGATTGAATCGCCCCGCGCCTGGTTGATATCGCTGATGAACCTGGTGTTGGTGAAATCGCGCAGCACCCAGGCGACAATGCCGTCCTGCGGCGCTTCTGCCGTAATTGAGACGGTCGTAAATCCATTGGTCTGGCGGTCAGCGACATCCATCAGCGTGCTGCGCATCAGGAACACGTCGCCGCTGGTCGCCCGCAGGTGGAACGGCTCCAGCGGGTCGGTCGCGTCCACCACCGACGCCACCCAGCCGCTGCCGAGCGACGAAGCCAGCGCGAACACCACCACGCCCAGCCCGAATCCGCGCAGCGCCGTCCGCGCGTTCCACAGGCTGACCGCCGTGAAGTAAATCACGCCCAGGAACAGGATCGGAATGATAATCAGGATGACGCTGGTAAGCTGCACATTCACCCCGGCAAATGTCCCGTCGAGGCTTTCGACCACCGCCCGCGCCATGGATTGAAACGCCAGCGTGAAGATTGCCAGCAGCCCAACCGTCACCAGCGCGATCACGCCCCGCGCCCAGTACGGCACCGACCAGTCCGACGGACGATGATCGACGCTCAGCATGTCGGTGGCCAGCCGCGAAACCAGCACCGCCAGCGGGATAATCGTCCACAAGCCATGCGCCGCCGTCCCGCCCGCGAACAGCAGCGACGCGACCGCGCCGAGAAGCAGCCAGATCAGCAGAAAGCGGTCGGTGACTGAGAAATCGCCCCGGCGGACGAGAACGACCAGCGCGACAACGCCAAGCGCCCAGAGAAATGGCTCGTAAAAGAGCGAGGACGCCAGCGGCAGCAGCGGCGTCTCGGCAGGCTGCGTGAAGCCGCGCAGCGTTCCCGCCAGCGTTTCGC
Organism: Aggregatilineales bacterium; assembly: GCA_030834905.1. Classification (GTDB taxonomy): domain Bacteria; phylum Chloroflexota; class Anaerolineae; order Aggregatilineales; family Phototrophicaceae; genus Flexifilum. The sequence continues at coordinate 76,715 of JAUQWZ010000011.1, forward strand.
CCACAGCGCTCAGCCGCGCCGGGTGAAGCATGAACTCGGTGGCGACCACCACGACCACCAGCGCGCCAACGGCTAAACCGGTGCGCCAGGGAAAGCTGCTGCTCGGAGAGGGTGTATCAGCTCCATCGTCAAAATTAAAGCGGCTGGATCGGCTGGTCATGCGCGCCATCAGCAGCGACAGCGCCACCACCGCCGCCAGCACCGAACCGCCCGGTTCGGTCAGAAAAATCAGCGTCATCGCCATGACCGATACCAGAATACCGTGGCTGGTCTGGCGAGTCTGCGACCACTTCCACAGCCCCCACAAGCCGAATATCAACGCCAGCAGCGACCAGACCACCGGACTGCCGAAGCGGGACGCGAACAGCAGCACCGGCGAACACAGCAGGAATACGCTCAGTACCAGCGCCTGCCCGCTGCCCAGCACGCCTCGAAACAGCGCCGGGGTTATCACCAGCGCCGCGCCCGCCAGCGCCGTCAGCAGCCGCGCGGCAACTTCGGTGCCTCCCAACACCGTGAACGACAGCGATTGCAGCGTGAAAAGCAGCGCGCTCGGCGGGATCAGTGGATCGCCGGACGCAAGCGGAGACACGCCGCGCCAAGCCGCCAGTGCCTGCGGGATTTCCGACGGCATCATCGGAACGGTATCAAGTTCCGCCACCCGCAGCGCCAGCGCCAACGCCGCCAGCGCCAGGTAGACCAGCGCTTCCAGTGAAATGGTCATCTGGCGCGCGCCCCGCCGTTGCTCTACGGTCATGTTCGGAGTATGGATCACGTCTTGCATAGGCTCTCTCACTGGTGAGTACCGAGTACGAAGTACTGAGTACTAAGCAAAGAGTACAAAGGCAGAAGTCTTGTCACTTCTCGTATTTCTCAGCACTCGGTACTCAGTACATTACTTATCCTGCCACGCCCACAATATCCGCCTCGCCAACCCGATAATAACGACTGCCGCCGCGCTCGCACACCACTTCCAGCCGGTCGCGGAATTTGACCTCGGCAGCCGCTTCATACTGCTGGCGCTCGTTGCTGCCGAAGTAGATGAAGTCGATGCCGTAGCGGTCGATGATCTCCTGCGTGCTCGACCAGGTGGGATCGCTGTAGAGGCGGTCAATATCCTGCTGGCGCGTCCCGGCAACCTCGCCGAGCGACGTACCGCGCCATTGGCTTTGGTGTCCGGGCCAGTTGTAGAGATTGGGTATCCCCAGCAGCTTGCCAGTCAGACCGGACGGCGGGTTGTGGCTGTCATACGAGCCGCCGACTGCCTCGGCAACCACATAATCGTCACCCTGCGCCAGTTCATTAAAGCACATCACCGCCGCGTAGTCATCGGCGAACGCCGTCGAGTCGCCGCCGTCAAGCGTAAGCTGCTGCCCCTCGCCAGCAACGCGCCCCGTTTCGACGAACATGCGATGCCGTACCGCCAGCACCGGATACACCAGACCGAGCGCTACTGCTGCCGCCGTCACCACGCCATAGACGACTTTTACCGTTCTGCCGGGAATGCCCAGCCGGTTAGCCATCAGTATGCTGTAGACCGCATACGCCCCGGCGACGCTGAACAGCGCCCACGCCTGATAGTACAGCTTGAACACCGTGTTCATCCGGTGACCGAAATTGTCGCGCAGATACAGGAACTCAGGTCCCAGCGTCAGCACCAGACCGAAGCCGATCAGCAGCAGCGCGAACCCAGCCGCCGGAGAATAGGTCACGATTCGCGTCTGCGGATCGCCGCCCGCATCATCCGAATCGCCGCTTCGCCTGATCCTGTCCTGATTGTCGCGGGGGAACAGCCGCCCGACGACCAGCACGACAGCCGCCAGCAGCACCAGCGCCGTCAAGCCGTAGCTGATGCGGCGGCTCAGCAGCCCCGGCAGCACGCTGCTCCAGCCGCCGTTCGCCTCGATCCAGTTCAGAACTTCGACCTGTAGCGCTGGAATCAGCGCGCCGAGCAGCGTCAGCAGCAGCATGGCAGCCACCAGCAGCGCCAGCAGCAGCCCGGCGGTCTGCAATCCCAACCGCCAATTCATACGCCTGCCCGCCCGCCGCGCCTCAATGATCAGGAACGGCGTCAGGATGAAGAAAAACGGACCGAATACCAGAAAGTACTGCTGCAAGCGCGTCGGGTAGACGATATTGGGCAGCACCCCGCCCAACTGTGACCGGAAGCCGATCAGAAACGGCAGATACAGCAGCACCGACAGCCCGACAATCGTCACCCCTAGCTGGAGCAGCGCCCGCAGGTCGCGCGTCTCAAGCCGACCGCTGCCGTTGCGTATCAGCCGCCGCACCCCATCCGCCCCGACCAGCAGCGCCATGTAAATCGGACCGTCCCAGGTATTGAGAAAGATTAATCCACCCAGACAGATGCTGTATAGGACAATTTCGGCGGGTGTGGGCGCGCGCCCGCGCAGCAGCACATGCAGCGCCAGCCCAACGCCCAACAGCGCGAATGGCAGCGACAGCACGTGCGGGTGTAAATCTGCCAGCACAAAGCTGAACTGCGGGAATTCGTCGATCACCTCGGTCGTCACCTGACCGTCCAGATCGCGGTCATAGATCACCCGCGCGGCGTTGAAGAACCACCAGTAATCCCAGTCATTGGGATCGGCGCTGCTGCCAAAGCGCGGTCTGCCGCGCTCTTTGGTATCCCAGAAGGAGAGGTATTCCGCTGAAGCGGTGCCGGTCTGGTACGGGATTTCGACCAGCGGGGGCTGGTAATTGCTCATCAGCACGACGAACACCATGCCCAGCAGCCCGGTCAGCAGCGCGGCTCTGTTAGACGGCAGGCGCTCGCTGCCGTCGTCGGACACGGCATGCCGTGTCCCTACGCCGCGCCCCACCAACCCAAACGTCCGGCTGCGCGCCAGGTTGTAAACCACGCCAAACGCCGTCACGCCGGTGAGGGCAAACAGCAGCGCGATCATCATGTTGAAGCCGATGGTGCTCGGCACGCCGCTGAGCATCGACAGCATAGCTGCCATCACGTAGCCGAAATAGTAGTAGCTGATAGCATAGCCCGCCATCCAGGGATCGTTGGGCGGGAAGGTTTCGCTGCGCATGACCGCGCTGGTGAACGCCAGTTCCATCGGCTTTTCGGTGGCGCTGATGCCGTTCTGGTGCGCCCGCACGATTGCCCAGCCCAGCAGCAGCACGATGAACACCAGTTCCGCCGTGACGACGACGCTCCGGTTCTCGCGCCACCAGCCGCGCAGGTCAATGCGCTCGCCGCTGAAAAACATCACCACGCCAGCGATCAGCACGATCAGCCACGCCAGCAGCATCCCGCCGGTGGTGTTATACAAAAACCCAAGCGACGCCAGCAGCCAGTAAACGAACGCGATCAGCAGCACGCCCGCCGCCCGCGCCAGTGTGTAGCCTCTGTCCGGCAGCCCGCCGAGCAGACGCAGGCACAGCGGCAGCGCCGCCAGCCCCGCGACCGCCGCCAGCAGCCACCAGCTTAAAATAATTCCGCCTTCGCGGAGCAGCCATTCCAGGATCAACGGTTCACCCTCGTTCCGTGAGCTGTGCGTTCTGGTTCACGCGGTAAATGGTCGATTCGCCCTCGTGCCAGACGACTTCCAGCAGTCCCTCGTCCACCATGTCGGCGAACTTGTCCAACCCTTCGGCGTTGTAATATGCCCTCTCCAGCCGTCCCACAATCACGTAATTCACCTTATAGAACGTGAGCATCTGCCAGGCAATGCCGGTGCTGTGCGTCTCGTAGAAGGCGTTGACGTTGGCGTTGCGCATTTCCACCAGCCGCCCCATCGGCTCAAGCGTCCGCTGCTGGCGCTGGTGAAAATTCCATCCTAACACGGCAGGCAGCCCAGTATAGATCGAGATTCGCCCGTTCCAGCGATACTGGGTGTCGTCGCCCAAGCCTTCGATGATGGTGGGCGTGCCCTCGATATTTTCCTGAAGCCAGCGGATCATGGCGTAATCTTCGTCCAGCCTGAACGGCGCATAAGTCGGATTGGGGATCAGAATTTCGCTGTCGCCTTCCCAGCGCTGTGCCCAGGTCATAAATTCCGCGCCGTCAAGCGTGGTCGGCACATCGTCGGTTGTGGTGCCATCTTCCTGAACGACGGGCATCCGGTAGACGGCTTTGCCGCGCGTCGCCATCAGCGGGAACAGCGAGGCAACGGCGACCAGCAGCACCAGCACAAACGACCAGACCGTCCGCGTGACAGGACGCCAGCGCCCCATCGATTCAACCAGCCAGGCGAAGGCAGCGCCGCCAGCGACGCTGAACATCAGCCAGGCTTGAATGTAGAACTTAAAGACCGTGTTCTGCCGCCCGATATCGCCTGCCAGCACGATATATTCGACGCCCAGCGTCAAGCCGAGTCCCAGCCCGACCAGCGCCAGCACAAACTGCATGGCGCGGCTCTGCCCGTAGCGGAAGAACAGCAGCGCCGTCCACAGCAGCAGCGGCACGACCACCAGCGACACCTGATAGCTCATGGCGCTCAGCATCACCGCCACGATCAGCAGCCCAAAGACGATCAGCGCCAGCACCAGCAACACTTCAAACCTGCCGCGCAGCGAAGCCACCTTGACGCTTCGCAGCCAGCGCCCGGTATCCCAGACCAGCAGCGAGACGATCAGGAACAGGAACAAGCCCTGAATATCAAAATACGCCCACAGCGGCGTCCGGTTGCCTTCCCAGGGCAGCACGCTGTTATAGGTGCTGGTGTACCAGGTCGTAAACGGCATCACCGCCAGGATCGATATCACCACGAAGCCGCCCACGCACCCGGCGAAGTCCATCAGCGATTTACGCCCCAGCGGCAGCCAGCGCCCGGCGTTCCAGCGCAGCCACCAGGCAAACGACAGCCCCGCCACGCCGAGGATCATGTAGGTGATCCAGTCCCAGGTGTTGGTCGCTCGCAGCATCCCAACGGTGATCGCGCCGACCGCCAGCGCCAGCCAGCGCGCCGCGCCGCGTCGTTTGTCGTCCCCCGCCAGCAGCACTTCGTTGAGCACGAAGGCGAACACAAAGAACTGCATCGGCATCGAGATCATGTGCGCGTGAAGGTCGCCATAGATGAAGGTGAAGATCGGCATCTCAGTAATCGCCGGACCCGAACTCACCGGCGGTTCGTCTAAAATGCGCGTCGGACCCCAGAACCATCGTTCGGACGATACATAGAGCTGGTTGCCGTTGAACAGCCCGACTATGCCCCGCCCCAATGCGCTGAGGATATCGCCCGCCGTCCTGATCTCGTAGCGCAGGCGGTCACCAAGCTCGTTCTCCTGCGCCCGCGCCATCAGCCGCAGCGTATCGGCGTCGGTTGGCATTTCGCCGTTCTCGCGGGTGTACTCCTCAACCAAGAAGTCCTGCAGGCTGTTCATGCGCGTATAGCCGCCGAGATTCGCCACCGCGCTCAACGCCACTCGCGGGGTATCGAGATTGCCCAGCACCATTGCCAGCACCAGCGCGGCAATACCGGCGAGATACGGATTGCCCAGCCGCCGCCAGCCGCCGCCGGAAATGCGCGCGCGCAGCGCGTTCACCACCGAAAACGCCACCGAAAACGCGCCGATCCCCGCCGTCGCGAACAGCGTTGGCAGGATCAGGTTATAGGCGATAGACGAAACCATCTTCAGCAGCAGCGTCGGCACGCCGACGATTACATAGCCGAAGTAGTAATAATTGATGAAGCCGCCGGAATACCAGGGGTCAATCGGCGGAAAGACAGTGCTGCGCAGCACGCCGTTGAAGTAGGCGAAGTCCATTGGCTTTTCGCCGCCAAACGAGTCGTGCCACAGGTCAGGGTTGGTCAGGCGCACCGCCAGGAAAGCCAGGAACGCCGCCAGCGTCACGATTTCGATCACCAGCAGCCGCCGCCAGTGCTGGCGGATATAGGTCACGAAGGTGTCACGCTCGCGCCACAGCAGCCCCATCCCCAGAGCAAACAGCGCCAGCAGCGCCCCGGCGATGCCGACCTGCGACCAGACCGGAATGCGTATGCTGGCGAGCACCCAGGTGATCCAGCCCGCCAGGAACATGCCCATGAACCGGGCGAAGGCGTAGCCGCGATCTGCCAGCGCGGGCAGCAGCACAAACAGCAGCGGAAAGACTGCCAGCCCGCACAGGGTGACGACGATCCACCACGCGACGACGCTCACTACCGCGTTGGTGTTGACCGGGCTGTCGCTGTCAAACCGGTCTGACCAGGTGCCGTTGTCATACTGAATCGCCCGCATGTCGTCGGTAAACATCAGCATAGTTGGCGCGTCTGACGCCTGTTCGGTGCTGAGCGTCGCCACGTTGACAATCGTCGTGTCGCAGTAATGCAGGTCGGGGTCTTCCGGGCAGCTTCGGAACACTGGCGCGTCGTAGACCCGCGTCAGCGGCACGTCATACAGAATGTCGGCTGCCACCTGCGGGTCGTAGTCGTCCGATTTCCTGAACACAAACGCCGTCGGATGATCGTAGACTGTGAAAGCCTCTTCTGCTTCATACTCGTTCAGCCATTCGGGCGCGTCATAGGTCGGCAAATACTGATCCGAGACGCGCAGCGGTCCCAGTTCAAACGACTCGTGGAACGTCTCGATCAGCTCGAATCCCAATTCGCCGCTGAACAGCGCCTCATAGTAGTGGTTGGTCAGGGGCCAGCGCGCCGGGTTGCGCGACTGTGAATCGTAGCGCCGGTTGGTGCCGATCATGATGTAGTCGCTGCTGTCGAGCACGCGCAGCATGTCCACGCGCTTATATTCCTCGTCCTCGCGCGTCAGGTCAAGCTGGTTGGTCGTCACCAGCGTGGCGGAAGCATTGCGGCGGTTGCACTCTTCAATGCCGAGCAGACCGGGCGGCGGGTCATCTTCCAGCGCCATGCCCACTGGCAGCGTGCAGACCTGCGGCGGAACGGGTTCGTCCCACGCGCCTTCCCAGGTCACAATCGTGCCGCTGGTCGCCAGCGCCGCGCTCGACGCCACTTCGACGGTGAAGGTATAGCGTTCGCCCTGCTCTACCGCCAGCGGCTGATCCAGCGGGATCGTGTATGGATCGCCCACCTGATTTTCATCATGGCGAAAAGTATCGGCAAGTTCAGCTTCGGCAAGGATTTCCGCCCCATCTTCGGACGTAATCCGAAAACGCAGCGTAGCAGTAGTATTGCTCGGATCAACCGCGCCGATGCGCGGCGCAAAAATGCTGCTGACCACCCCACTGGCGGGAACGGTGAAGGTGTAGCTCACCGGCAGATTCGGGAACAGGTGGGTTGAATTGCTCAGGTTGTTGTTGGTAATGCCGTTGCTGTTGACCAGCGGAATATTGATCAGGTTGATGGTTTCCGGCGCGCCTTCGATGGTCATGGCGAAATCGCCGGGCAGATACTGCCACGTCCACTGTCCTAGCTGGGTGAAGGTCGCCATGTGCCGGTAGATGTTGGTGAACATCGCCGCCCACAGCAGCGTAAACCCAACCACCCCAACCAGCGCCACCGCGCCTGCCGCCCGCCGCGCCGTTCGCCAGCGTCCACGCGCCTTCCAGCCGCGCGACACCAGTTCGACCAGCGCCCAGCCCGCCAGCAGCGCAAACGCCGGATACAGCGGCAGGTAGTAGCGCATCGACATGACGAAGTTGCCGCCTACCCAGCCGAAATACACCAGAATCCACAGCACCAGCGGGGCATATTTCAGCGCGCCGACTTTCCCATGCGCGATGCGCCAACCAGCCCAGACCCACGCCAGCCAGCCGGTAATGCCAAACGCCGCGCCCATGCCCCACAGCACCATATTGGTGAAGGCAAATACATACGGTGTGCGCCCCGCCCACTGCCAGTTCGGCACGTTATCGTTGGCAGAACTGGTTTCAAACCGCGCCTGCGAGAGATCATCCAGCCAGCGCTGGTTGGGCAGCACGCCCAAAAAGCCGGGTCCAACGAAGGCATACGGGTTACAAACGCGGAACACCAGCAGCGTCACGATCCCCGCCAGCGCCAGCTTGGAAAAGCTGTCGATAAAGGCGCGGCGGCGGGCGAACGACGGCACGCTGCCGTCGAAGGCGGGCATCATGCGCATCAATGCCGCGAACATGATGACGATCACCAGCGGAAAAACGTTGAAGCGGCTGGCGAGCGCCGCGCCAAAGGCAGCGCCCGCGGCGGCAAAATCCCACCAGCGCCCGTCCGCCTGCGCCCGAATGCTGAACAGCAGCGTCAGCGCGACCCACAGCGTTGTCATGCCGTCGGCGGTGCCAAAATGGGCAACCTGAATCGGCAGCACTGCCCCGGCGTACAGCGCGGCGGCGGTCAGCCCGACCCACTTGTTGCGCAGCTTCGTTCCGGCGAGAAACACCACCAGAATCACCAGCGTGTCGTAACAGGCGGACATCATGCGCCACAGAAGCGTCAGCCGGTCAGCGTTCGTCCAGATAGCAGTGTCGTTGATCTGATCGAGCAGCGTCCCCATTCCATAGGCGGCGAAGGCGGGCAGCGTGCCATAGACAAAATGCCCCGCGCCGAGGTTATGCGGATTCATATCCGAGCAGCGAGCGTCGAAAAAGCCGCCGACGCCGTCGGTATCGGGATACTGTTCGTCGCAGTACGCCGCCTGTTCGACCTCATTGCCGTCAGAGAAGCTCAGCCAGCCGCGCCCAAACTGCGCGGCGACAAAGCTGGTCAGGAAGCGTTCGTCGGGATGAAAGCCCACATAATCGTCCCAGTTGACGCCAACAAACCGAAACGCGCCCCCCACCAGCATCGTCAGGATGAGCAAAAAGCCTACCAGAAAATTACTGTTTATCAGCGCGCGCTGCCGGGGTTCAACAGGCGTTTCCGCGTAATATCCGACGTTCTGCATATTCAACCTGTGCAAAGTCCATGCCGTAAGAGGATACACGCCGAAGGGTGAAATTCCTCAGGAATTCTGATAACTGCTGCCGATCTTAATGATTGCAATGGTTAGTCGTATCAACAAGGGGCAATTGGGTTTGCATAGGGCAGTCGATAGCCGTCCGCACGAAAATCGTTGTTTCAGAGCGCGAGTTTTCGGGTTTACTACAAGAACGGGTTTTATTCAAAAGTGGAGGGTTCGTGTGCGCCGGATATGGATATTGCTCAGTGTCATCATACTGTATGGATTTCAGGGTTATGCTCAGCCCGAATCGCCCGCGCTCGTGCTGTCTCAGTTTAACGCGCTTTACGCAAGCAATACCGACAGCACCGTCACAGCGCTGTTTGAGGTAGGCTTCGCGGGTGAAACTCCCGAAGCGGTGGACATGCCGGTAACCTTTTCGGTACCGGGCGAAATCACCAACGTTCAGGTTCACGACGCGCCGATCTTTGAGGCGCTCGACGCCGCCACCATTGTCGCCCCGAACAGCGTTGAATTCCCCTGCGATCTGGCTCCCGTAGTTGCCATCGGTCATGGACCTGGCTGGAGCCAGTACAAAATCTCGCCGTCGCTCATCGGCAGCCACGAGATCGCGGGCGCGCTCTCACAGCAGCTTACCGTTACTGCCCAACTGGAGCAAGCCGCGCTGGATGACATTGACGCCAACATTTTCGACACGGTACTGCACCGACTCCCTGTTGTGGCAATCACGTACCGTCCATCTTCCGCGTCTCCGTTTGCGCTGTCGCTGCCGGAAAGTGCCGCCGCGCTGCCCCGCTACCTGCCAACAAATATCTACCTGCTTGCCGACACGCCCTGGCTGCCTGAAGACTCGCCCCTCGTGAGCGTAGATACTTCGGAAACGCGCTCGTCGCTTAATCAGATTGCCAGCATGGTTGGCGAGCGAATCGGCTGGGGCGATACCACGCTTCCGCGAGAGATATACCAACGCGCCATCGAAAGCACACTTGAACATGCCGAAGCGAGCGCGTTCATCGTTCATCACGCCAGCACAACGGAAACCACCCTGCCGCGCCTGCCTGCCACCGATGATCTGGCGGCAGCCAATGACTGGCTCGCGCCCCTGCTGGAGCAGCGCCGGGTGCTCACGCGCCTGTACACGCGCGGTCCAATTGACGGGCAGATGCGCCTTGCGCCTGCCCCGGACTACCCACCCACGACCACCGATGTCAGCCAGCGGGTGGATATGGTACTGTATCATGGCTGCGCCACCGAAACGCTCTACGATCCGGCGCTGGAAAGCCGCCTGCCCGCGAACCGCGTTTACGTCGAAGCGCTGCGTGTATACCTTCCGCTGCCCGAAGGCTGGACGCTGCTGGAATACCCGAATTCACAAGCCCCCGGCGAACGCGGCTATATCGCCACGCCAGCCGCGCTGACCGGACAGGAAGCCTACTGGCTCACGCTCGGCTATCGTGAAGTCACCAGCCCGGTCTTGTCGCTGGTACCGTTCCGCGTTCCCTATAGCGGCGATTTCGAACCCGCGCCTGATATTTCCGCCAGCCCCCTCAACTGGGATGATCGCAGCTTTGCGGCGCGCGCGCTTGGCGTCAACGGCGTCGTCTGGTACTGGGCGAGCAGCGACAGCTACCCCGCAGGTATAAACTCTGACATTGAGAGAGAGAACGCTGTCAGCTATGTCAACGGCGTCAGAATCGGCATGATCGCGCCGCTGGAAGACTACGCTGCCAGCGTGGAGCTGTACGACGCGATCCTGCGCTACTTCACCCGCTACCAGTTTTATACCCATCCCGACCTGCGACACACGCTGTTTCTGGGCGATCTTGGCGGTCACATCGAAGTCGGCTACCCGGAAGGCTGGCGCACGATCAATCATCCCGAACTGGGGCGGCTGCTGCTTCCCACAGACGCCGAGAACCCCGCCGCCGCGCCCTATGTCCGTATTACGCCGCTTGAATCCGGCGGCGAGCGCTTCGATCCTCAGGCAGCGCCGGAACCATTTGAAACCGAAACGCGGCGCGGCTTTATGCGCTATGGCGCAGATAGACTGCATGGGACGTTTCGCGTGGAATTCTCCAGCCCCACCAGCAGCTTTGAGGACAACGAAAGGCTGCTGCGCCTGATGAGCGAAGCCATGCGCACAGACCGCTATACCGATGCAGAAGCCGAAAACTAACCCGCCGTCACCGAATTTTTCGCGGGCGCTGTCACAAAATCCGATCCTCACTCGTCTTCTTTCCGATACTGAAGGCTAGAGTGAGGATGATCCATGAAGCAGAGAATTGTCGTTCTTGGCGCGGGTTACGCGGGGATGCTGGCGGCGCTGCGGCTGGCTGGCAAGGCGCGGGGCGCGGATATTACGCTGGTGAACGCATCCGATCAGTTTGTCGAGCGCATCCGTCTGCACCAGCGGGCGACCGGGCAGCAGCTCAGACAGCGCCCGATTCAGGCGCTGCTGCGCGGTACCGGCGTCCGGTTTGTCCAGGGGCGCGTCACCGATCTGGATTTGCAGGCGCGGGCGATCCGTGTCGATACGCTGGCGGAACCGCTGGCTTACGATACGCTGGTATTCGCCCTCGGCAGCCGCACCGATCTCGACAGCGTGCCCGGCGCGCGCCAGTACGCCACTGCCACCGAATCGCCCCAGTTCCGCGAACGGATGGCGCAGGTTGCCGCGTCGGGCGGGCGGCTGCTGGTGGTGGGCGGCGGTCTGACCGGCATTGAAGCCGCCGCCGAAACCGCCGAAATCTATCCCAATGTAAAGGTCACGCTGGTGACACGCGGGAAGCTCGGCAGCGGTCTTTCGGACAAAGCGGGGCGCTATCTGCGCCAGACATTTGGTAAACTGGGAATTGAAGTTCAGGAATATACGGCTGTGACGCAGGTCGAAGCCGGGCGGCTGCACACCGGCGCGGGTCAGCCAATTCCATTCGACCTCTGCCTGTGGACGGGCGCGTTTGTCGCTTCGCCGCTGGCGCAAGAAGCCGGTTTTGCGATCAATTCACGCGGACAGATTCTGGTCGATCCGTATCTGCGCTCGCTGTCGCACCCGCAGGTGTACGCGGTTGGCGATGCTGGCATCCCGGCGGATAACAGCGGCATGAACCTGCGCATGGCGTGCGCGACGGCGATGCCGATGGCTGCTCACGCGGTGGATAACATCGCCGCGCAGTTGAAGGGACGCGGGCTGAAGCCTTACGACTTCGCCTACTTTTTCCAGTGCATCAGCCTGGGGCGGCAGCGAGGATTGATTCAGTTGGTCTACGCCGACGACTCGCCGCGCGAGCGCGTTTTCACCGGCAGGTTTGGCGCGTGGTTCAAAGAGATGATCTGCAAGTACACAACCATAATGCTGAAGTATGAGCGCCGGTTTCCGGGCGTCTATCCTTCGGGTCCGGTGCTGGCGAAGTTCGGCGCTGCCCCGGCACACGCCAACGTGAAGGGAGCTACCGGCAGCGCCGCCGCCCGTAATTCGTAACGAGGTACGATGATCGAGAATTTCGAGACTTACCGACCGCTGCTGTTCGCCATCGCCTACCGGATGCTCGGCAGCGCCATGGAAGCTGAGGACGCCGTCCAGGAAGCCTATCTGCGCTTTCAGGCGACTCCGCCTGAGGAAATCCGCGCCCTCAAGCCGTTCCTGACCACCATCGTGACGCGCCTGTGCCTCGACCAGTTGAAATCGGCGCGGGCGCAGCGCGAAACCTACGTCGGTTACTGGCTGCCAGAACCGGTGCGAACCGACGACGATAGCGAATGGATCAAGCCGATGAGCGTGGAAAATGCGGCGGTCACTCACGAATCCGTCTCAATGGCATTTCTCATCCTGCTGGAAAAGCTGTCCCCGGTGGAGCGGGCGGTATTCCTGCTGCGCGAGGTCTTTGATTTCGAGTACAGCGAGATCGCTGATTTCGTCGGCAAGGAGGAAGCCGCCTGCCGCCAGGCATTTCACCGGGCGCGGCAGCGCGTCAGCCAGCAGCGCTCGCGCTTTCGGGCATCGGCGGAAGCCCGCCAGCGTATCACCCAGCGCTTCCTCGAAGCCAGTTATGATGGCTCGGTCGAGGCGTTCATGAGCCTGCTGGCGGAAGACGTGGTTGCGATTGCCGACGGCGGCGGCAAAATCAGCGGCGCGGGTCTGTACCCGGTCATTGGACGCGAAAAAGTCGCCCGTCTGTATTCCGGTCTTGTCCACCGCGCCCCGGCAAACCTCACCGCCGAGGTTGCCCCGATCAACGGCGTTCCAGCGATCATCCTGTGGGTCGATGGCGGCGTGTTTTCGATCATCCTGCTCGAAATCGAAGGCGACTCCATCACTCAGATCTGCAACGTCGTCAACCCGGACAAGCTGCGGCACGTTCAGGATGCGAGCACCGGCGTCACCCGTTCAGAACCCGGTGACGCCGTGTAGGGGGACTGATGCTGTGGGGGCGTGATAAGTCCTAAAGAGACTCAAAACAGCACCTTTAGTGTGCTTGTCTTTTCGGAGCCGGACAATTTATTGTCTGGCGGCGCGGACACACATAGCCTGCCTTCTTAACCTGGCACATATGGCGGACACGACGGCATGATACCTCCCACATCCCTTACTTCTCTTACTTCTTTTACTTTCTCTACTTCCCTTTTCCCTCACCCCACCTGCTGCGAAAGATCATCGTCCGCCGCATCCTCAATGAAGGCGGCAAAACCGTCTTCGCCCAACGGCGGGATGCGGAACAGCACAAACGAATCCTCTGGCTGGTAGGTCTGGATCAACTGAACAGCGCCATCGGGGAATTTAGCGCGCAGCCACTCCTGCGTTGCCACGTCATCAGCCGCCATAAACAGCAGAATGTCCCGGTTTATATCCAGCATGTACGGCTCGGCGTGACCGCGCGCATCCTGAAGGTACTGCGGCACGCTGGCGAGGTCGGGAATCCCGTTCGGGTAGTCCATCTGTCCGGCGGCAATACCAACCGCGCGGTGATCCCACCACGCCGGACGATTGATGATGAAGGTATTGCCGAAGCCCGTGTTCTCGCCAAAACTTCGCAGATACAGCCCGGCTTCGCTGTAGGGGTAGGCGCTGATGAGATAGGTTTCCTGATAGTCCTCGAAGTAGGTCGTCCGGTTGGAGGCGAAGCTGCCCGCCACCAGACCCACCGCAATCAGCAGCACCACCAGCACCCCGCCGATGCCGCCAATCAGCCGCAGCGTCGAACGCAGCATCACCGCCAGCGGCAGCGCCACCAGCAGAAAGGCAAGCGGCAGCGTGCCGGACATACGGGTAAAGCTGGGATTCTCCAGCGGTTGGGCAATGGCGAAGGCAGACGGCAGCAGCAGGATCATAAAGACGACTGGCAACGCCCAGGTGAACGGATCGCGCCGCCGGAATATGCGCCCGATCCACGCGGCGGCACCGACGACGATCAAGCCGCCGGTAATGGGGTCAAATGCCGGTTCGTTGGGGTAATTCTGGAACCAGGCGACGTCGCCCTTCCAGTTGTACATCAGCAGCGCGTTACGGATATTGGTGACCAGCGTCGGGAAATTCTGCTGGAAGGCTTCAACCCGTTCCTCAAACGTCGGCTGCCGGAAGATGAGGTTGCCATCCTCGTCGGTCGTCTGGGTGATCTCATCGCCAAACAGCCGCCCGGATGTACGCCGCCAGTAATCTTCGGGATACTGAACCGAATAGCTGAACAGCGGCAGATAGACGATCAGCGCTACCAGCCCCAGCGCGAGACAGTTCAGCAGAAAACGCCGCCCATCGCGCCGCAGATAGAAGAACAGCGCCACCACCATGCAGACCAGCACCACCAACGGCATCATGCGGAACGCCTGATAGGTGTATAACCCAAACCCCAGCGCCAGCCCCGCCAGCACAAAATCACCCCGGCGGTTGCCGCGCAGCGCCCGCGCCAGAAACAACACCAGCAGCGCCGTTGCCAGCGGCATCAGCACGATACGTTCACCCAACCGGCTGATGATGACGTGCCAGTAGCTGATCGCCACGAACGCCGCCGCCAGCAGCCCGACCAGCGTGCCTAAGTGTCGCTCGCGCTCGCCGATGATGGCACGCCCCATCCAGAACAGCACCGGAATGGTCAGAACACCCTCAATGGCGTTCAGCAGCTTGAGGGTGTGAAAGTCCACGCCCAGACCGGGCAGCATCGATACCAGCGCCAGCGCGTAAAACTGCATCGACTCACGCCCGCCGTTGTTGGCAAAAAACACGTCTGACGCGCCGTGAAACAGCCGTTCGCTGTCCAGCAGCATTTCAACATGATCGCTGGTCATCTCGCGCGGCAGCAGATCGAGATCGGTCAGACGAAAATAAGCGCCCACCAGCATGATAGCGATCAGCGCCAGCGCCGTCCACGAGGGGCGAAAACGGATACTGGCGAGACGTTCGACCAGTTTTGCGGGTGACCCGCCTGCTGGTGCCAGCGCGGCGATCCCCAGCGCGATACTGCCCGCCCACGCCAGCCCGCCCGGCAGCGTAATGCGGTTGTCCAGCGTCAGCCACACCGCCGCGCCGCCCAGCGCGATAGCAGCGGCAAGCACTATCAGGCGGCGCGCGCTGACTGCCGTATCGTCCCCTGACTCGTGCGCAACCAGCGACACCGAACCGCGCCCGCTGAAAAATTCCGACACCAGCCACACGGCAAAGCCAACCAGCAGGAACGGCATCCCCACGTTTAGCCCATCAAATTCCGAGCGCGTTTCGGCGGATACCATCGTCAGCGTTCCCCACCACGCCAGCAGAAACGCAGCCGCGCGCAGCACAAGCTGTAGCAGTTCGACCCGCGCGCTCACCACGTCTTCAATCTGGGGAATTTCGGGAACGTCCGGGCGCGGCTGTGCTGAACGCTCGCGCCGCAGTCCGGGCAGCACCACCTGCGCCTGATCGCGCCCGCCCGCCCCGGCGTAAGCCGGGCGCAGGGCTGGCTTCGCCTGCGCGGACATCATCGGCGTGCGCGCGACTGTCACCAGCGCCCGCAGCGTCGTTAGCGGTTGACGGCGAAACTGGCTGAGCGCTTCCGCCAGCGTCAGGTCTTCAAAGGCAACTTCAGGCGGCTGATCGCCGTCTTCCGCTGGTGGAATGACCGTCTCCAGCAGGATCGGCGTTTCATAATTGGGCTGCATAGTGGGCTGCGCCGATGTTTCAACCGGTTCGGGGGCATCCAGCGTCACCACCGCGAACGAATCAACCTCGCTTGACTCAATCTCAACGAGTGGCGACTCATCCCGGTCGGTTGTTTCCGGCGCTTCGGCATCGGCGTCCAGCGGTTCCTGATGGTTGTGTTCAGGATCAGTCATGCGGCTGCTCCGGTTTCCGCCCTTTGATCGCCAGATTCACAGTCGCGCGGTCGGGCGTTTCGTTGATGACATTCTTGCGGTCGAAAAAGTTCAGCACCTTCAGCCCCAGATTGATGGGATTGAGCAGGCTGCCGTCGTTTTTGTCGAAGGTGGTGCGGTCAGCCGCGTTCGCCATCGTTTCGGGCAGCATCCCGCTTTCCAGCAGCGGCTTTCCAATGCCGTAGACCAGATTGTGGATGAACGGGAACGAATAATGTGTGAACGACCGTTCTTCCTCGACCTCAAATCCGACATTCAGCACCGCCGCCCGCAGGTCGTCGCGCCAGTACAGGCGCACGTGGTTCGCCCAGATTCCGGCAAACATGCCGTGGCTGATATGGGTTCGGAACAGGCTTTCCAGCGTCCGGTTAATGGGATCCCACAGGAACGGATAATCGGCATTGGGGACGGTGATGGCGACCACCCCACCCGGCTTGAGGACGCGATAGACCTCCTTCAGCGCCGAAACGTCGTCATCCACATGTTCGAGAATTTCTGAAAGGATGGCGGCGTCAAAACTGTTGTCTTTGTAGGGCAGCGCGTAGATGTTGGCGTTGTTCAGCGCCACATCCGGCAGATGCCCGACGTTCGCCTTCGCTTTGAGGATCACGTCCCAGTCCAATTCCGCGCCGACCAACCGGCAGCGGCTGACATGACGGATCATGTTCAGGTAGAAGCCCCGCCCGCAGGGTATATCGAGGATCAGCTTGTCATCAGTCGGCTCAATCCAGTCAAAGATCGTCTGTACGCGCTTCTTGAACGCCATATCGGCTTCGTTGCGCGTCATGTAGGCGATCATCTCAGGAGTGATGGCGGGTTTATCTGCCTGCCTCACGGAAGCGCCGTTATGGTTTGGCGGCGTGTGCGTAGAAGAACTGTTCATAGCGATCAACCGTCTCTTTGAAGGAAAAAATCTGCTCGATGAGTGCGCGCGGCTTGCGGTACTGATCGGGCTGATCCAGCACCTCCAGCAGCGCCTCGCCAATCGAGCGCCAGTCGCCCATCTTAGCGAGCTTGCCCATGCCCGTCACCTGAACGGGCACGCGCCCGCCGGGAATATTGGTCGCCACGACCGGCGTGCCGCCAAGCATCGCTTCGACCTGCGCCAGCGCGAAGCATTCGCTGTCGCTGGTCAGCAGCAGCACATCGCACGCCGCGTAGAAGTCAGCCACCGCCTGTGGGTCTTCCAGCAGCCCCAGGAACACCAACTGGTCGCGGTACTGGTTCACCAGCGACTGCTGGCGTTCCCAGGTGTTTTCGTAGGCGATCTGGTGTTCCCCGGCAAACACCAGCCGCGCGTTCGGGTACTTCTGGTTGACAATTTCGAGCGCCTGAATTGCCAGATCAGGGCGCTTCTCCTCGACAAAGCGGTGAGCGAAGCCGATCACCGGTCCGCCGTCCTTTGACCATTCGGATCGCAGCACCTCCACCCGCTGCGGGTTGGGCAGCGGCATGTAAACTGGCGGATAGTTGACGTTCACCTTGTCAAGGAACGGCTGAAGGTAATACGAGTTGTCGGCGTAGTCCTGACTATACGCAATCACCGCCGCCGCCTGCCGCGCCGCGATCTCATACATCCAGAACATGACGCTGCGGATAAACCGGTTGAGCAGCCCGCCCGGCAGGATCAGGTCGCCATGATGGGTGATGACCAGCTTCCTACCGGTAATCTTTGACAGGAAGGCGATCAGCGCCGTTTCCAGCATCGGCGTGTGAATGCTGACCACGTCATGTTCCCGCATCAGGCGATACGCCGCCCAGGGATAGGCGGGCATAATCATCCCCCGGCTCATGCGGATCGGTGCCCACAGGCGAACGATGCGCACGCCTTCGTGCATCGTCACGTCGTCACGCGGCAGGTCGTGGCGGTAGCGCGCCGTCAGCACTGTGACTTCGTGACCGCGCCGCACCAGTTCTTCCGCCACCCGCTGGACGTGAATCGTCAGCCCGGTGCGGTGGGGAAAGTAATACAGCAGGCAGATGAGTATTTTGAGCTTGCGCTCAGGTGTTCCTTCAATCAATGGATTGACCGTCATGCTGTTGAACCTGAGAAGAATAAATGCCTCTGGAGCCTATCTGAACATTCAGAATTTGTCTTGTAGGGGCGCTCCCATCTGCGATGGGACACGTGCTGCGCCTCTACTCACAGGACGCTAAAAGCTGGAGTCCGTCACACTGAATGACCGGGTGGCGGTGGCGCTATCTCCATTCGCCGCATCCCCTGCGACAGCTGCTCCCACGAGATACCCTCGCGCATAAAGCCAATGACGCCCAGAACCGCCACCACCATCAGATTCAGCCCGTGTACCAGCAGCGCGAAGGCGGTCGCGGCTTCGACTGGCTCGCCGTAACCCATCGCCTGAAGCACCAGCAGAATCGACAGTTCATACGTTCCCAGGTTACCGGGAACGGCGGGCACTGCCACCACGAACGACGCCGCCGCCGTGAACAAACAGGTCACCACCCAGTCTGCCTGATCATAGAAGGCGAACATGAGCACCCAACCAGACGCCAGCGAAAACGCCCAGCTAATCACCGTCCACAGCAGCGTATTGGCGAGAGCAGCCGGTTGGGTCAGTGGTCGCAAGCCATCGAGGAAATGCCCGACAAAGGCGGTCACATCGAAGCGTCCTAGCAGCGGAATACGCGCCGCCACCACCTCGACCAGCTTCAGCGCCCGCGCTCGCTGGCTTGCCATGAGCACCAGCGCCAGGAAGCCGCCCAGCGCCAATGGCGCGAACAACGCCGCCGCCGCCCTCAGTTCATCGGGCAGCGGTCCGGCGGTCAGGGCAGCGGCGGTGATAATCAGCACTGCCAGCAGGTCAAGCATTCGTTCGACAATAATGGTGCTGGTCGATTTGAAGAACGGCACTGGCGGAGTCGCTCGCGCTGCCAGAAATGCCCGCGCCACCTCGCCGATGCGCAGCGGCAGAATGCCGTTGACCAGATACGCCACGTTCAGGATGCTGAACGCCCGGCTCAACGGCAGCCCGCCGCTGAGCAGCACGCGCCAGCGCACCGCCCGCGCCGCCAGCCCGACCACAATCAGCGCCGTGGCGGGCACCAGATAAACATAGCGCGCGTGCCGAAGGGCATCGCCCAGCAGGCGTACATCCATTTGTCGCGCAACAAAATAGACCGCCGCGACGCTCACCAGAGCGCCTAGCAGCCCGATTCGCCAGTGTTTCAAGACAGTTCCTCTGTGCTCACGTCGGATATTTTAGCATAGAAGCTGACAAACGAACCCTATGTGTTCGTTGCCGGAGCCGGGCACGCCGCCACGAATCCCCGCGCTTTATATGTCGTCGCGTCTATGCAAAAGAGGCTGTGCGCCCAAGCTGCCCGCCTTGACGGGCAGCGGCAATCAGACTATAATGACCTCACATTCGCGGGTTTAGCTCAGTTGGTAGAGCGTTTGCTTCCCAAGCAAAATGTCGTGAGTTCGAGTCTCATAACCCGCTTCCCTCAATTATCATCTGAATGTCCTCCATTTGAGGACATTTTGATTCTGAGCGGGCTGCTGTGCGACCGGTGTGCCTTCGCGATACCGAGGGGAATGCCGCGCGGCGGGTTGGAAGTCGCCATCGATACACACGATGAGCCGTTCTACGGCAAAACTCCAGAACTGCTGACCTACACCTGCAAGACGCGGGCGAAAGCAGGGACGACGCATTTCTTTCGGATCGCCAGCGCCTATGTCATCTGGCGTGAGGTGCGTTTGACGCTCGCTCTGACGTATGTGCTGCCCGAAGATGACCTGCCCGGTGTGGTCGAGCGCTTACTCCAGCGCCTGGGTCATCTGGGACTGCACGCGGCGGTGCTGTATCTGGATAAAGGCTTCTGTTCGGGTGACATCCTGCGCGATGGACGCCAGGTGGCACTCCCGGCAGCCGAAGCCAACGCTGAAATGACCACCAATTTCCAGATGATCCTGTTGATGCTGTATCTACAGCCGATTTTACTCCTGCTGGATCGCGCCCCCTGGCATTTTGGCGCGGTAACGACCTTGATTGAACAGACAGATCGCTTGCAGGTCGTCTACTTCCCACCTGCCAGTCCCGATTTGAACCCCCAGGAACATGTTTGGGAGCGCGCCCGCGATGCGATTAGTCATAATCATACTTATCGACACTTTCAACCGTTGATTGACGCTTTCGAGACCTATTTGCAATGAGACCGTGGTTGCGACCAACTTTATGGATGCCTTCACCCCGCTCGGATTAGGCGTTTTCTAATTGGTTTATCCATAAGGGGTGCGGTACAAACTATCAAGTCCAGATGTATTCATAGCACACGAGATATAGATCATCGCGTGTTAAGCGTTTGTTGGACGGTTCACGCATCGAGCTAAAATCCTGCTGAACAGTTCCTTGCTGCTGAAAAAGCGTCCTGACGACATCCACCACTTCGTGTAAGTTGCCGGATGTCGTGTATTCGCGCATCGCCTGTCGGAGCGCCTGGACAGACGCGCCTACGAGAGGCTGCTTCAGAAACCTGCGCAGATCACGCAACTCGCGCCGGTCGTATTCAGGATTGTTCAACTGTTCCTGCAGGATTTGAGAGACGATGTTTTGTTCTTCGGCAACAGGTTTGGCAACCAGCGTGGCGACTTCCTGCTGCTCCACATCTGCCAGGATGCTCTCGATAATCCGTTCCTGCACATCATAGACATTGACTTCGCGGTAAGGTGGCGGAAAACGTGGCGTTTCGGGACCGCAGGCAATGATTTGCATGATCTGGTAGCGGTTATCAAGGATGCGATTCTGTGCAATGTCGTAGTAGCGCCAGAAATGGCTCCGCCCCTGCACGGGATGCGGCGCAGTAAAGTAGAAAAACATTCCGCGTGCGTCCCGACGCTCTATGCCGGAATGTATTCCATCGTCCAGATCGGTGAGCCAGCGCCGAGCCTCGGTCGCAAGCACTTTCTGAAGCTCGGATAACAAGACTTCGCTGCTGGCAAGCTCCAGGAAGGACTCCTGCTCCTCAATCACGCTGTTGTCTTCATCGGCAATGCGCCGCAAGGTATTGAAGTCACGCGGTGTAACCACTTCGCCCAGCACGCTGGCATCCAGAAAACCCGTTTGATTGATCACATCTATTTTGGAGGTCAGACTTTTGACCAGTCCGAGCAGCATTTCGAGCGCACGGTCCGGGAACATATTGTAAATCGTCAGTACATCAAAGGACGATCCCAGCCGGTCAATACGTCCAGCACGCTGCACCATGCGCGTCGGATTCCAGTGCAGGTCGTAATTGATTAAGTATCCGCAGTCCTGCAGGTTTTGTCCCTCAGACAGAACGTCAGTGGAAATCAGGATGTCGATTTCCTGTGCCGTTCCCTGTATCTGCGGTTGTCCACTAGCAATGGGGGCGAAGTTTTCGACGCTGCGGATACGATCCGCTGGTTTGACATGACTATCAATACGGCGGATGTTTGGCTGCCCCATCGCTTGCAGCCACGCAGCATTGTGATCTTCGGTCAAGCCACGATAGAGATAACGCGCTGTGTCCTTGTAATATGTGAAGATCAACACCTTTTGCCCGTTTAGTTCTGTCTCCAAAAACTGCTTCAGCCGTTCCAGTTTGGCATCATGCAGATAAGTGATGTTCCTGATGTCATGCCAGATTGCCGTGAGTGCATCAATGTCCTCCTGCAAAGCGCGGTGAAGCGCACGCCGGTCGTACTTCGACGGGTCGAGTCGGGGCAGCCCTTCGATCAATATCCGGGCATCGTCAGCCGCATCCATCTCTGAGGCACGAGAGGTGGGTGTCGCGTCCTCACTATCGGCATCATCTTCCTCAAGCAGCCTCATCGCGTTTTGGAACGAAGCGGCATCGAGGATGATGTTGTCCTGTAAGTATTCATCAAAGGTTTTAACGAATTCCAATCCCCGGCGAATGGAGATGCGAAACGCATCAATGCTCGACTCTAGCCGTTTGAGAAAACGGCTCTTGAAGATGCCGACCAGCGCGACCTGCCGCCCCAACTCAAAGTCGTCGGGCTTATCGCCCAGCTTGTAGGACTCCAGATTATAGTGCGCGAGGTTAAGCCCCTCGATTCGACGGACAATCTGCTGATAAAAGCCCTCGTAAGCCGCTTCCAGATTGTATTCAATCGTGCGGAGCTGGCGTTTGGGCCATGTGACTTTCCTGCCACGAATCGTCGCTTCGGGGTAGGCGCGTTGGATGAACTGACGAGTACGCCGGATGACAACTTCTTCAAGCAGATTAAATATTCGGATACTGCCCTGTTCAATCGACTCGCGCCGCGCAGCAAGGAAGTACTTGTACAGGTCACCAATCCCTGCCGAGGCGAAGTACGTGCGGTCATTGCCAGTGAACAGATTGATCTGGTTATACAAGTCAAAAATGTTGTTATTGATCGGCGTGGCGGTCAACAGAATCAGCTTTTTGCGCCCGCCGTCGCGCCCGCGCCGACCGTTCGCCGCGAGGATGTTCTCAAGCTGAAAGTAGCGTTTCGCCCGTTTGTTGCGGAAGTTATGCGCCTCGTCCACCAGAATTACATCGACGTCGGCATAATCGCGGATGTCGAGATCGTCCTGTCCGAGCCGTTCCTGGGTGACGATATACGCCGAGATCGAAGCCGAGCGCAGTTCTTCTTCCCACAGGCGTTTGAGCGACGCCGGACAGACGACGAGCGCTTTTTGCCGCCGATGGTAGGCGTAATCTTCCAGCAGCTTTTTGCCGATCCACGTCTTGCCCAGCCCTACTGAGTCGGCGACGATGACGCCGTCATAGCGTGCCAGAATGCGCCGCGCCTTCTTGACCGCATCCTCCTGAAACTCCGCCAGTTCAACGGCAGAGCGCGTGGCAGACGAACTGAAATCACTGTCGAGATCATCCTTGAAGTACTCATACAGCGCCTTCATGTAGATTTCGTAGGGCGTGAATATACGCCCGCCGAACTTGGAGCTTTCCAGCAGATCGATGAAATCCGCTTTGAAATCCACCGCCAGCCGCCACTGGTCATCGTACCAGCGCGCCAAATCCATGATTGCCCGCGCGCCAACCTCGCTTTTGAGCAGCAGTTGGTTCTCCAGCGTAATGCTGCCATCAATCCGTTCATCTGCGTAGTGAAGGACGTGATGACGCGCTTCGAAGTCAATTATTTCCTCTTCGTCCAGCAGGGTTTTGTGAACGAGGTTCAGCTCGCGATTGGTCAGCAAACCGGGCGCGGTGAAATTGCTGCTGCCCACAATGCCAACCAGCGGGTTGAGCGAATCGAAAAGCAACTGCGAGTGGTCTGCCCCGCCATAGAACAGGTAGCATTTGGCGTGAAGAAAACTGCGCCGTCCCTTTTCCGCCGGGTCATGTCCGAGGTACAGCCGCACCTCAACATCGTCGCGGCGCAGGAAGCGCACCAGTTCCTCGACCAGCCGCTGAGTCGCCTCGTTAAGCGGTTCCGCGTTGAGTTCGTGGCGCAGATAGGCGCGTGAATTGGGCTGCAAACCCACGTCACCCGGCTCCTGTAGGTTATCGCCCAGCAGCAGGCGGAAATGTCGCACAGACGACAGCGGCTCGCGTATCAGGTCATAGCCGCGCACGCTGAAGTAGGCGGTGGCAATATCGACCTTCTGCCCGGTCTGGCGCTGAAGCAGATAGTTCAGCACATCGGCGAGGCGCGTTTCTACATTGTCGATGACATAAGGAATCCGCATGACGAGGGGGTTACTCCAGTTTGATGGATTTTGCTGGTCGAGCCTTCCATGACTTCCAACCAGGTCGCGGTGGTCACACCGTAAACCTGTGGATTATTGAACCATGCTAATGCGGGTTTGTAGCGCCGCCATAAATGGATAATGACGGTGGTATCGAGGATTGCATCCATCAAGCCTCACCATCCCAATACGGTTTAAGGCGATCCGCTTCTTTTTTGCGCTGCGCCTTGACCCACTCCACGGGGTCTTCAATATCGGGATCAACCAATTCAATCGGTCCATCCAATGCTTCGAGCATGGCGACAATTTCTGCCCCTGTTTTCGCCCTGGATGGCTGTACAGGCTGATCAAGCAAATCGATCACCGCTTTTGCCACTTCTTTCCGTTCCGCCTGGCTGAGCGCTTTCACCTGTTCAAGAATCTCTCCGATTGTCATTAGCCATAATCTCCCTCATTCCTACTCATTCCATTATACTCCATACTATCCCCAGTATCCCTACCTTCCATTACGGCACATACAGCGAATCGGCTTGCCAGCGCGTTGGATTCTCAATAATGTAATGCCGAATATATTCCAACCCACGTTCATCTCGGATAATGTGATCGTGATAACGTTCCTGCCAGAGTGGAGCAGAATCCTCCACCAGAAGACGCTGCCGGGACAGGCGTGTTACACCTGCCTTGTAATTCCCCACAATTTGACCCAACATAGGGACGCGCTTCTGCGCGTCCGATTTCGCATCTCGCGCGTCCGGTTTCGGCGCGTTCGTGGACGGCATGGCACACGACAAGAATGGCGTGTCGATCACGATGATTGCGTGAATGTGATTGGGCATGACGACGAACAAATCCAGCGCCACTGTTTGCCAGTATTCGGGGATGCGCGCCAATTCCTGATCGGCAATCTCGCCTACGGCGTTCAGATGTATTAAGCCGCCGCAAATCTCACCGAATCGGTGTTCCCGATGCGCGGTGCAGATGGTGACAAAGTAAGCGCCATCCTGTCGGTAATCATATCCCTGCAATCGCGGCGATTTGCGCTGCGGATATGGTTTTTTCATGTTCAATGCCCCCACGATTTATCTGTTTTGGCGCATTCGCGGACGGCAACAATGCCCTACAATTTCCCCGTAGGGACGCCCTTCTGGACGTCCGGTTTCGCCTCCGCCGCGTTCGCGGACGGCAACAATGCCGTCCCTACAATTTGCCCAAGATGCCGATTGCCCACGCCCGCGCCTGGGCGGCTTCGTCGCGGCTGATCACGTCTTCGTGGGCGGCTTTGTTGCGCACCTCGCGCATGGCGTCGTCGTTAAGCATAGCCGCCAGCCCGTCCAGGTCACCGATGATCGGCTGGACGAATGCCCGCAGCGCCGTCTCGCGGCGGCTGCTCAGGATGATCATGTAGCTGCCCAGCGTCAGTTCGCGTTCGCCGCGCATGAACTTCTTCAGGAAGTCATTGCGCGCGTCAAGGTCGCGATGGCTGGCGCGGAACGGCTCGAAGATCAGGCGGTGCAGCGCCACTTCCACCGCTTTGGTATACGGGATGACGCTGCTGGAGAAGTCCATCTGATCGGGCAGCGCGCGCAGGTTGTAATCGCCGGTGAGCAGGAACGTCGGTGCTTCCGGCGGCAGGCTGCGCCAGCTGGGAAGCTCGCCATCGAGCGCCGCTTCAACATCACGCGGCTCGACGCGCTCGAAGAAGCGCTGCGCGGCGGGCAGGATGCCTTCCGCGATTTTGTCTAATTTTACTTCATCGTCGGTGATCGTCTGGTCGGCGATGACGGCGGCTTTGGCGTCCGCCAGCGCCTGCTCGTACTGCGGGCGCTCGATCAGTTCAATTTCGGCGTCCGTCAGCCCATAGAGCCGGTAGACGATCCTGTCGATCAGCGCGTCGGTTTTCGCCAGCCGATCCTTGATCGGCAGCAGCGCTTGCAGCGAGGCGGCGTATTCGCGCTCGATTTCCGTTTCGATGCTGGACAGCGCCGCGCCGAAGCGGCTGCGGTTCTGGTGCAGACGATAATAGAAATCCTGCCAACTGACCTCGCGCTGTCCCTTCTGGTAATCGCCGAGATAGCCTTGCAGGATCGTCTTTCCGGTCAGGCTGTCGATCCCCGCGCTGCCGTCTTTCTTGGGCGCGATTTTGAGTTTGCCTTCCAGCCAGCCGAGGAAGCGTTTGACCTCCGCCTGTTTCTGCTTATTGAGGTCGATCATTTGCTGCGCGAGAAATGTCAGCACATCGTGGACAACGTCAGTCTGATTTGCGCCGAGTGCCGCCTGCACCCGGTGCAAAACGTCTGCGTGATCGCCCCGACGGTAATTGGCAATAATAATGTTCGCCAACCCTTCGCGCTCATCGGCGGGGGTGGTGAAGTCAATGCGGGGAAAAGGCAAATTTTCAAGTCGTTCTGGTTGCACCTCATAATACCCGTTAGCTTTCGGCGCGAAAACCTGTCTACAGTAATATCCTGAGATACCAGAATTCAATACCGCCGTTAGGAATAAGCCCGATTGAATATCCTTGATTGGCAATACATATGATGTGTTCGCTGCATACATAGGTGTCGTTAAAAGTGAAAAAGCTGGCGATTGTGATACTTTAGTAGAATGAATTCTCGGATTTTCGAAAACCTCATAATATTCAACAGAATCTTGAATTTCGTACCATTGATATGATCCAGCCTTTCGACCAGTCCAATTTGCGGATTTAGATAATGTGGCGGGTCTTGGCTCTAAATTACTCCTGTATTTTGAAAGATGATTTTCTACTTCGGGATACAATTTGATGTTAAGCCCGCGCCTCGTAAAAATTAGCCACAAATTATTCTCATCCTGATACCAGGCATGTAAATCATTTCCTCGCATATATGGCTTAATGATTTTTGCTGCTGAAGGTTCTTTGCGAATTATGCTATCTCTAACTGCTTGTTCCACTACAAAAGCGTCGTTGTATCCTGTGGAAACACCTCGGTTAATTTGCCCATTAAGCCATTCAATTAAGGGACTTGATTCATCCCACCCGTGCAGGATTCTTGTAAGATTTGTATTCGTAAATATCCAATCATTATCAGATATAGGTAAGGGAAATCTATTTTGATTTTGATTATTAATGATTTTGCTATCTGAACTCGCTAGAACTACATTTACCATATCATTTGATTGCGGTGGGCGTTTCTGAATAACTACAACTACTGGATAGGTGATAGCATCTTGAAACGGTTGTTCAAACTCAAAATCCACTAATGATATGAGGGTTGTTTGTGTTGCAAGAAACTGCCGAAGCCCCTTTCCATACTTCAGTTTTCTAAACATACCAGATGTAATGTATGAGACGTATCCAGAAGGTCGTAAAATCGAAACTGCTTTTCCAAGAAAGTAAACGTAAATATCAGCTACTCCACTGTAGATTTCAGCAAACTGACTTTGGAAACTTGATTTTGTTACATTATCTAGAGCTTCCTGGCGCACATACGGCGGATTCCCCACGACCGCATCAAAGCCGCCGTCCTCGCGCAGCTTCACATCCTGCCCACCGGGGGTAGACGGCGCAAAGAACACTTCGGGGAACTCCAATTCCCAGTGGAAGAAGCGTTTGCTCTCGGCAGCGTCTAACGCCGTTTTCGCCACCAGCCCGGCTTGCATGTAATCGTCGGCGGGCAGGCGGTTTTTCGGGCTGCGCGGGTCTTCCAGCCATGCCTGGGTATCGTCGCGGCGCAAAAACTCCACCGTCGGGTCAAACAGCGCCCCGCTCTTTTTGCCTTTGGTCGGCGTGTTGCCAAACCAGCGGCTGGTGTATACGTCCAGCACCCGCTTGTAGGGCGCAAGGTGGTCGCTGGCGTCGCGGTAGGCGTTCTGGCTCGCCTGCACCTGCGCCACCGTGTTGTCGCTCAGGTAGCTCACCTTCTGCATCAGGTCGGCTGCCAGCATCACGCCGGCGAACTTGCTCTGGCTGAACAGCGTCAACTGTCCTTCCAGCGCCGCCTGTACTTCACTCACCCGCGCCCCGATCAGCGAGTTGCCGCATTTGAGATGGTGGTCGAGGAAGCTCAGCGGCGCGCCCAGCGTGAAAGCATCCAGCCACAGCGATACCTTCGCCAGTTCCACCGCCATCGGGTTCAGGTCAACGCCGTAGACGCAGCGTTTCAACACGGCGCGCTTGAGCAGCGCCACCCGCGTCAGCTTGTCCGCGTTGATGGCAACGTGCTGGCGCTCCATATCCGCCAGAATGTCCTCGCGGATGCTCTCCAGCGCCGCCCATACCGGGTTCTCGCTCCAGCCGTTGAGGAAGTCGATCAGCCGGTTGCTGACGAAATCGACCACTTCGACCAGAAAATGCCCGCTGCCCATCGCCGGGTCAAGCACGCGCACATTCAGGCAGTCGTCCACCAGCTGCTGCATCTCCGGCTTGTTCCAGAAGGTTGAGGGATCATCCGCCCCTCGCCCTAAGGGAGAAGGGCTGGGGGTGAGGGCTTTGCGCCGCGCCTCGACCAAACGCGCATATTCCCGATATTCGCGCTGTGCCTGCCGCAGCTGCGGTTCACACTCGGACAGCTTGCGCTCCAGCACCGGTCCAACGGTGTGCTGGACGATATACTTGACGATGTAATCCGGCGTGTAGTAGCTGCCGGTGGCTTTGCGCTCCTGCTTGTCGTTTTCAAGATAAACGTCGCCTTTCGCCAGCGACGCCAGCGGCTTCCTCACGTTCTTCGCGGGCTGATAAACCTCTTTACCCTTCTCTTTCGTCACCGCCAGCGCTTCAGCGGCGATCTTCAGCTTAAATTCAAGCAGCCCTTCGTAGATGCTGCCCAACTGGCGCACGCCCAGCGATTTGAAGTCGATAAAGACCAGCTTCTTGGTCTTGTCATCCTCGTCGCGCGTCAGCCGATCCAGTCCCAGCGCCAGATACTGGTCGGGGATGGCATAGTCTACGAGGAAGCGCCCGCTGTCGTTCTCGCTGCTGAACAAGCCGCCGTTGTAGGTCGGCATGTTGTAGTCCGCCGAACCCTGATCAATCGCCCCAAACAGCACTTTCAGGCGCTCGTACATGCTGGTCGATTTGTTCGCGTAATGCTTCCGCAGCAGGTTGGGCGCGTTGGCTTCGTTCTCACCGCCCTGCTCCGCCAGCTCGCGCTTGAGCCGGTACAGGCTGTAATCGCCGTAGCCCGGCACTTCGCTCACCGGCAGCAGTTCCAGGCTTTCGGCGTAGAGGATGAACATCATGCGATAGAGAAAAGTCATCGTGCCGGTGAACACCACATCGAGATCAATGTCCGCTTCCTTAACGCCCTGCGTCCGCATGTGCGCGATGAAGCCTTTGGCAAACTGCGGGAAGATCTCCACGAACACGCGATCTTTCAGGCGGTCGCCCAGTTCCCTGGCATATTTGCCGGATTCGGTCAGCAGCGTATCGAGGAAGCCGGTGAACGCCTGCTGGCGGAACATCAGCCACCAGTATTTCAGCGCGGTGATCTGGTCAGTCGCGGCAATCGCTTCTTCGAGGTCAATCTCGTAGTAGTTGGTCGCTTTGTTGCTGGCGGTAGACGAGTACAAGCGCCACAGCTTGCCGTTGGTGACGATCACCCACGGGACTTTCGTCTTTTCCAGCACACTGACCACCAGCGCGCCGGGGATTTCATCGGGCGTGCCATCTTCGGGTTCGCGGGTGGTGTCCACGTCATCGAGGTTGCGATTCCAGACGTAGGTCAGCGCAACAGCGACGGGCTTGCTGCGGTCGCCCTGGCTGTACAGGTTATAGTCCGGCTCATCGGCAGCGGAATCACCGGGTTTGCTGACTTCGTAATCAAACCCAAGCAGCCCGAACATCGGTTCATACAGCCCCTGCCGAATCGTCTGCTCTGGCTGACGGGTGAAGGTCTGACGCGCGGTGACGATGTGCCGGTAAGCCTCACGCGCCGCTGGAAGAACATCATCATCCCATTCCGGCGTGAGGCGTGAATCGGTCAATCGCTGCTTGAGGTAGTAATCCGAGAACAGCGCCCGGTTGTTGAAGTACTCCTCGCTCCACTCCGCCAGCCGGTAGGCAGAGCGCATTTTTTCCCACTGGTAAGCACTGTCTTCTTCCGTGAAGCTGAAACGCTTCAGCACCCGCAGCCTGACTGAATCGGGATTGAGGCGATTAATGTGCAGCGGAATCGGACGAATCACCTGCGAAAGGGGTTTGCCGCGACTTTTGCTTTTTGTGACCACGCGCTCCAGCAGCACGAAGTCGATAGTTTCGTAATTCGAGGTCAGCACAAGCAGCGCGTTTTCGGTACGATCTTTGAAGCGGCGGGCGATGTCGTTGCGCAGCTTCGCCGTCACCGAACGCACTTCGAAGAAATAGACCCTGATGTCTTCGTCTACAGGATCAACTGCCAGCAGTTCAAGCCGCAAAATCTGCTGGCGCAGGTCTTCGCTATCCAAACCGAGCATGCCAATATCCGGGATCACAGTCCGGTCATCGATGTTGTATCCGAGTTTGGCAAACAGACCAGCAATTTCGTGAGGGTTTTCAAGCGCACGAATATCCTTATGGGTCAAATTCACATCGTTGACGCGCATCTCATCCAGCATTGTATATCTCGATCCATGTGTAGGTCAGGCAGTAGCAAGTCTCAGGGCAGCGCCCATCAGGATTTTACTTCTAAGCTCGCAAATAGAGAAACAAGGGCGCGAAGCAGCCGAAGATGCCGTTTTTGGCATGTGCCTTTATTCGCTGATTTCAGAGATGATAGCATCCACCGTGACTTATCAGGAAAGCAACTCCATTTCCTGCGTAGGCGCTCGCCGGAATGCATTCCCATGACAACAGGTTATCTTGAGCAACCAGGACATATTCCCGACTCATCCGGGCATTTTTCCCAGCCCGAACGTGACACTGGCTCATGACAACAGGACACCGGCGGATATATGGTACGTTGAGTGCAAATGAGAAAAAGGGGATTAGCAATGCCTGCTTCTCTGGTTGATGTTCGAAACGTGCGATTATTTCGTTGGGCACTCGCGGGGGCGCTTCTTGTAGGGTTGTGTGCCGGTGTGTTGATTCCGCGCATCACAGCTCAGGCACAGGAGACGGAGGCTCAGACTTACACTGTTTTTGCCGGAGCGGGCAACTTGTACAACACCGCCGTTCTGGCTTTTGGTCCCCAGAGGATTCAGGTTCATCGGGGAGATACGGTGACATGGATCATCGATGGTTTCCACAACATCCACTTCGCGCCAGGACCCACCGAGTTGGTTATCGCGCCTGAAGTCAACGGTCAGCCGCTGCCTCAGATGAATCCAGCAGTGGCATTTCCGAGCCTGGAAAGCGGAGCAGTGTTTCAAGGCGGCGACGCCAATAGTGGGATTCCCCTTGATCCGGCAAACCCAATGGTTGCGTTTTCGTTGGTGATGGATGTTGTACCCGGCATCTATGCTTACTACTGCGATATCCATCCGGGGATGGCGGCGGTGATTGAGGTCGTGGATAGTGCAACCTCTATTCCCAGTCCTACAGAAGCGCTGGCAAACGGCGCGACAGAACTGGCTGTACAGGGGGGACAGGGAGTGCAAGCGGCGATGCAGACCGCCATGCAGACTGCAACAGAGACAGAAGATGATGTCTTACAGATTCAGGCAGGTCTCCAGGCAGGCGGGGCAGCGGTACTCGATTTCTTCCCCTCTAGTTCGCTGATCGACGCAGGGCAAAGTGTGACATGGACAGTTCCTTTAGGCATGGAGCCGCACACCATCACCTGGCCCATGCTGCCTCCAGGCTCGGAAGTTACGGTTATCCCCCAGGATGGTGGAACGCCAGTCCTCGCATTCGCAGACGCTGCCTTCCCGTCACCGGAAAGTGGCACCGAGATCGGAACGGGCGATCCGTTTAACAGCGGAATCCTGATGCCTGGTCAGAGCTTTACCCTGAAGTTCAGCGAGCCTGGCGTCTACAACTACGCCTGTTTCCTGCATCCAGGAATGCAAGGCACCGTGGTCGTGATGCCCGCTTCCTGAGCATGAATGCACCACTATGGTTTTCGAAATCCTCTATGGGGCTGTATCCACTGATGACAGCCCCATCTCTCCCTCATCGGTCAGCAAGTGCGAGGAGCAGTTCACATGGTGAACCGTGTGTTAAGGACACAACTGAACACAGGTTTCCGCTATGCCATCCCTATCATATTCATCATCGGCTTGTTTGCGGCTGGCTTTCTGGGAGGCAATCTGCTGAACGCAGGCTTTCAGTCTCCATCCCAGTCCGTTTCAGCCGACACATCCCGACCTGCCAGCGGTGCTGTTGTTGATCCACCGCACCGGCTACAAAACTTCACCCTCACCGCCTCTACGGGTGACCCGATCAGCCTGAGCGACCTGCGCGGACGAGTCGTACTGCTGTTGTTCGGCTACACACACTGCCCGGATATATGCCCGACAACGCTCGCCGATTATCGGCGGGTGAAACAGACTCTGGGCGAGGCTGCGAATGAGGTCGAATTTGTGTTTATCAGCGTGGACGCCGCACGCGATACACCCGAGGTGCTGGCTGAATATCTGGGACAATTTGACGCTGATTTCATCGGTATGACAGGCACTGAGGCGACGCTGCGGAGGATCGGCGCGGAGTACGGACTGCTTTTTCAACAGGAAACGATCAGCGTCGGACACGAACATGAAGCGGGACATGAGCACCAGCATGAGGCGGCGCTCGACCAGGAAAACTACTTCGTGCAGCACACATCACCGTCGTTTCTTGTCGATCGTGACGGCTACCTGCGGATGGTTTACTTCTACGGCACACCGCCAGAGGTCATCACAGAAGACATCCGCCAAATTCTGAATTAGCGTAGCGAGAACAGAGATGAACAGGGTTTTTATCTCAACAAATGGCAGCAGGCTGGCACGGGCAGAATGCCACAGCGATCAATGGTCAGTCGAGTTTCTACTCGAAGGCGCGAATGTGCGCTGCCTGGCTGTTGACCCACATAACCAAAATATCGTGTATGCCGGAACACAGGACAAAGGGGTGCTGCGGTCTAATGACCGGGGCAAAACCTGGCAGCCTCTTGGGATGGAGGGTCATGTTGTCAAAGCAATTGCGATAAGCCCTGCTGAACCCGGACTGATTGTCGTCGGCATCAGACCAGCGAGGGTTTTCATTTCGCGTGATGGCGGACAAAGTTGGATGGAATCCATGTCCTTTAGGAAGAAGCGGCGCTTGTTCTGGTTCTCTCCTGCGGAAAAACCGTTTACCGCCTATGTGCAGGGCATTGCGCTCTCGCCTGCCAATCCCAATATGATGGTGGTCGGGGTCGAGTTAGGCTCAGTCGTTCGCAGCACGGATGGCGGCAAAACGTGGCAGGATCACCGCAAAGGCGCGTTACGGGACTGCCACTCGGTCAAATTTCATGCTGTCAATGGCGATTGGGTCTACGAAGGTGGTGGAACGGGTGCTGGCGCTGCCTTCAGCCGCGATGCTGGAAATACCTGGACACAGTCCAGACAGGGTCTTGATCGCCATTATGGTTGGGCAGCCGCAGCAGACCCCGTGCGCCCGGAGGTGATGTATGTTTCCTTGTCACCCGGTCCCATGAAAGCGCATAGTACCGACAATGCACAGGCGTATATCTTCCGCTCGATAGGCGGCAGCATATGGGAAAAACTGAGTGGTGGGTTGCCACAGCCGTTGAACCATATGCCCTACGCGCTTCTTACTGACCCCGACGCGCCCGGACATCTGTATGCTGGTTTGAGCAGCGGCGATGTCTGGCACACGACGGATCATGGTGATCACTGGCGGCAGCTTCCCGTCAACCTGGGGACGATTTGGACGGCGATGATTATGCTTTGACGGTAGAGAGCAGGCGGTATTGATTCTCTGGTGATTGCTGTGATTGGCACGCTCACATTTGCGCAGCGAAGCCTTGTATGAGAGGAACGGCAGCATGAGAACCTGGATTATGTCTCGGACTGGAACAATCTCACTCACCGTCGCCATTACCATTGGCGCTGCTCTGGCACTTCTAAGCGCGATAATCGCGCAGGGCTTATCCACACGCACCGCTTCAGCCAGCCTGCTCGTTCTGAGTTTCATAGTGTTTGGGGTTGGCGGCGTCCTCTATTCAGGAAGAGCCTTTCTCAACTGGCGCATCGAGGAGACTTCTGCTCATCTGATCTGGGAACGGGGCTGCATCATCACTGCCGTTCTGGCAGCGGTTCTGGGGTTAGCGCTGCTGGAGGACATGCTGCGCGCCGTCGGAGATTCGTTTCTGGCGCGATCAGGCATGGTGGCTTATCTGTTTGGCGCGGTGGTCGTGGTGGTTGCCGAAACCGCATACCTCGGTAAGCGCGATTGGCTCTATCCGCAGATTGTACTGTATGTCCTCGTGGCTTTTCTGGCTCAGGCGGCTTTTGGAGCAGCCCTGCTGCAAACCGGTCTTCTGGCTGGCTGGGTGGGATGGGCGACAGTTATCTGGAACCTGGGATGGCTGCTGGTTATGCTCATCGTGCGCCCGCAGGAAGTCTATTACCCTGTGCTTCACCACGTTGCGCCGCTTATCATCGGGATTGCGCTGCTCACACAGACGTAATCAACAGCGGCGCGCCATCAAGTGCCGGATCATGATACGATAGAGCATAAGCGTGAACACGAAAAAGTTCAGAATGATAATAATGATGAGCACGCAAACTGCCCGACGCCTGTCCTGGTCAATTGCGGTGGTCTCGGTCCTATTGGTTATGACCGGGCTGGTCATCAGTGTCTATGCGCTGAACGTCAGTGGGAAGGGCGTGACCTTTAGTCACCAGTTCTTCACACCCCTTCTTACCCTCACCTACTGCCTGGTGGGCGCGCTTGTCGCATCGCGCCACCCGCGTAATCCGATAGGCTGGACGTTCTGCGCTATCGGCTTTCTCAGCGCGTTCAATATGCTGTCGGCGGGGTACGCCCTGTACAGCGAGCTTGCGAATACAACGGATTCACTTCCGGGCGGGGAATTTGCGCGCTGGTTGAGTCACTGGATCTGGATTCCAAACGCGCTGCTCCCCTTCACGTTTACGCTGCTCCTGTTCCCGGACGGAAAACTCCCGTCCACTCGCTGGCGCCCTGTCGCATGGGCAGCAGGGCTGGGCATCGCAGTATACACAGTCGGAACGGCATTCTATCCCGGTCCACTGGAACAGATAGGAATGACGGGTTCGAATCCCTATGGCATCTCAGATAGTGCAGAAATTTTGAATGCGCTGATGATAGCCGCTGCTCCGCTGCTTCTGCTCGGTATATTTGGCTCAATCACCTCGGTAGTCGTCCGGTTTCGGAACGCTGCCGGGCGAGAACGCTCGCAGTTAAAGTGGCTGGCAGTCGCGGGCGTCATCGTGATTTTGGGCAATGTACTGGGCAGTATCCCCTGGGTGATCTCGCCCGACGATTCGGTATCCCGCGAGTTGAGCATTGTTGCCACCGATCTCACGCTGGTCAGCATTGTCATCGCCACCGGAATCGCCATCCTGCGCTACCAACTGTGGGACATTCACATCCTTATAAACCGCACGCTGGTCTACGGGATACTCACCGTCCTGGTGGTCGCCCTCTATGTCGTCGTCGTCGGCGCGCTGGGGACATTGCTTCAAACAGGCGGCAGTCTGCCGGTTTCGCTCCTTGGGACAGGCATCGTCGCCATCTCCTTTCAACCGCTGCAAGAGCGACTGCAACGCAGCGTAAATCGCCTGATGTATGGAGAGCGCGACGACCCATACGCCGTGTTAGGTCGCCTGTCAGAGCGGCTTGAAGTGGTCGTCACCTCTCAGTCTGTTCTCCCGACGATTGTCGAGACTGTCGCCAGTGCTTTGAAACTCCCTTATGCAGCGATTGCGCTGAAGGAAGGCGACCAGTACATCATCGCTGCCGAATACGCTCATTCCCCAATATTTATGTTACAAAACGATGGCGATATCGAAATCCTGCCGCTGGTCTATCAGTTGGAGACAATAGGTCAGATGATTCTGGCACCACGCGCGCCCGGCGAACAGTTTTCGCACAGTGACAGGCGACTGCTGGGAACCATCGCCCAGCATGCGGGCATCGCTGCCTATAATGTGCGGCTAACTCAGGATTTGCAGCGTTCCCGCGAACGGCTGGTGACCACCCGCGAAGAAGAGCGCCGCCGCCTTCGACGTGATCTCCATGATGGATTGGGACCAGTTCTGGCTTCCATGTCGTTCAAGTTGGATGCTGTCCATAATCTGGCAGATCGCGATCCGGCGGCTGTAAAAAAGATGGCAGCGGAACTCAAAACGCAAATGCAGGACGCGCTGACGGATATTCGGCGCATTGCCTATAATCTGCGCCCACCAGCCCTGGATGAACTCGGATTAGTCGGTGCATTGAAAGAGCATATCGCTTCACACAATCAGGGGCAGGAACTACAAATCACGCTGGAAGCACCCGAAAGTCCGCCGCCGCTGCCAGCCGCGATCGAAGTTGCCGCTTACCGGATTGCGCTTGAAGCAATGACCAACGTAAGCCGTCATGCAAGGGCACGACATTGTTGTGTTCGGCTTTCCCTCCCAGATGACTTATATCTGGAAGTCACTGACGATGGATGTGGACTGCCTAACATTATTCGGGCAGGCGTGGGACTGACCTCGATGCGCGAGCGAGCCGAGGAATTGGGTGGGATGTGCCGCACTGAAGCGCTGCCGCAGGGGGGGACAGGGGTAACGGCTCATCTGCCTTTATCACGAAATCACAGGATAGCTGCTGAGGGTTCCGAATGGACTCAATTCGAGTCTTAATCGTCGATGATCACACCTTGTTTCGAGATGGTTTGCGCGCGCTGTTGGCTTCAATCCCGGACATTGATGTGGTGGGCGAGGCAGCAAGCGGCGCGGATGCCCTGCGGTTGGCTCGCGAACTTCAACCAGAAGTGATCCTGATGGACATTCAAATGCCTGATCTCAATGGGATTGAGGCGACGCGCCAGATTCTGCGTACCAGCCCTCACATCGGCATTATCGTCCTGACGATGTTCCAGGATGATGACTCTGTTTTCTCGGTAATGAAGGCTGGCGCGCGAGGCTACGTATTGAAAGGCGCTGACCAGGCGGTGCTGCTGCGAGCAGTGCGGGCGGTCGCCAATGGCGAATCGTTGTTCAGTCCCGAAATCGCCACACGTTTGATACATTTCTTTTCCAATCTGCAGCCAACATCACGACCAGAGTTTTTTCCCGAGCTGACAGAGCGAGAGAGGGAAATTTTGTCTTTCATTGCAGATGGGCAGACGAATGCTGAGATCGCTGAAAAGCTGGTTATCAGTATGAAGACGGTGCGTAACCATGTGTCCAATATATTCAACAAATTGCAGGTTGCTGACCGGGCACAGGCGGCTATTCGTGCACGACAAGCAGGGTTAGGTGGAGAGTTACCGACAAAGTTTTCCAGTAATTCATAATTTGAATAGCATTCGCCTGTTACGTTACTGATCCATTCTGCCGCAGCGCTACAGCGACCCCAGGTGTGCCCCGTAATTGTTCCATATTTCTCAATATTGACGTATTAGGGCAACCTAAATTATGCTGTAAGTCCTGTTATATAAAAAGTTCGTATATTAGGAATTTGTATCGCCTTCAGTAAGTGAAGGTGAAAGTTTTTATATGCTTATCGACCCAAAAATATCGCTGATTTCCTCTACGATAGCCTCAGCTATTCCCCAACAAGCTGAGGACAACAACTCTTATTTTCTCCGGGGTTACTGCGGCGTCCACAGATGCGGTAACCAACTTTCTTCAAACCCCAACAGTGTGACCACAACAAAATACGTAAAACACGGTCACTGAGCGCAAAGCACTGCGTTTATGCCTGAGTGAGACTGCTGACTTCGCGCATACATCCCTCCACTCCACACACTCTCACTCACCTGCTAATAGACACCACAATTGAACTGGTCGAGTGGTCACCCCTCCATCTCGACTCTAGCTGGTTCACGTTTGGAAATTCACCACACAATGGAGGTTTCCCGCGATGATGCGTTGGATTGTGAAAACCAGTATCCAGGCTCGCTATATCGTGCTCGCTATCGCCGCAGTCATCATGGTTGCCGGCATCATCCAACTGCGCGATCTGCCAGTGGATGTTCTGCCGGAATTTGAACCGCCATTTGTGGAAATTCAGACTGAAGCCATTGGGTTATCTGCCGAAGAGGTTGAATCCTTTATCACACACCCACTCGAAGCAGACTTTCTCAACGGGGTTGCGTGGCTTCAGTCGATCCATTCCGAATCAACACCCGGGCTTTCTTCCATTGTCCTGACGTTTGAGCCGGGGACGGATTTCATCCGCGCCCGCCAGATGGTGCAGGAGCGCCTTGTCCAGGCGCAGGCGCTGCCGAGGGTGTCGAAACCTCCGACCATGCTTCAGCCTCTGTCGGCGACCAGCCGCGTGATGATGGTCGGGCTTTCCTCTGAAGAACTGTCCTTGATCGATATGTCCGTACTTGCCCGCTGGAATATCCGTCCCCGACTTATGGGTGTCCCTGGTGTGGCGAACGTCGTTATCTGGGGTCAGCGCGATTGGCAGATCCAGGTACAGGTCGATCCTGAGCGCTTGAATGCCAATGGCGTTTCCCTTCAGCAGGTTATCGAAACTGCTGGAAACGCCTTATGGGTGTCCCCCTTAAGCTTCCTGAATGCCTCCACACCCGGCACTGGAGGCTTTATCGACACTCCCAACCAGCGTTTGGGAATCATGCATATCCTGCCGGTCACATCCGCCGAAGAAATGGCGCAAGTCCCCGTCGCTGACAGTGACGGGCTGCGTCTGAGCGACGTGGCTTCAGTGATCGAGTCCCATCAGCCGCTGATTGGCGATGCCGTCCTCAGCAACGGTCCCGGTCTCCTGCTGATCATCGAGAAGTTCCGGGGAGCAAACAGCGAGGAAGTCACGGGCGGCGTCCTCGAAGCGCTCGAAGCATTGCAGCCCGGTCTCTCGGGGATGCAGGTCGATACCAGCATTTACCGTCAGCAAACCTTCATCGATCTGGCTGTCCAGAATCTAAGTAAGGCACTGTTGATCGGCGTGGCGCTGGTGATCGTGGTGCTGCTGCTGTTCCTGTGGAGCTGGCGAGCCGCGCTGATCAGTCTGGTAGCAATTATGCTGTCGCTGCTGGCAGCCGGGCTTGTGCTCTACTTCCGGGGCGCGACCTTCAACGTCATGGTTCTGACCGGGCTTGTGATCGCCATCGGCGTGATCGTTGACGATGCAATCGTGGATATCGAAAACGTTGTGCAGCGTTTGCGCCAGCAGCGCAACGAGAACCGTGACGTACCGAGTGCCACCGTGGTGCTGACAGCGCTCTTGGAAATGCGCAGTGCTGTAATCTATGCCGCGCTGATCGTCGTCCTGGCGGTTGTGCCAGCGCTGCTGCTGCCAGGCATGTCGGGCGCGTTTTTCCAACCACTGATCGTCTCATACATTCTGGCGGTATTGGTCTCCGTGATCGTCGCCCTGATCGTCACCCCCGCGCTGATTTACTTTCTCTTGCCCAATTCTGGCATCGAACGCCGCGAGTCTCCGATTGCGCGAGGACTGCGCAGCGGCTACAACAGCCTGCTCAGCGCGCTCGTCCGCGTTCCCTGGCTAGCAAACGGCTTCGTCCTGATAACTTTGGTCGTCGGCGCCGCCTTGGTGGTTACACTCGGGCGCGATCTGCTTCCTCAGTTCAAGGAGACAGATCTGGTCATCCAGTGGGAAGCTGCGCCCGGTACGTCTGCCCCGGCGATGACGCGGATCGCAACGCAAGCCATTGCCGATTTACAGCCGATTCCGGGGGTTCGCAATGCCGTTGCGCACTTCGGGCGCGCTACCCTTTCCGACCAGATCGTCGCCATCAACTCCGGTCAGTTCTGGGTCAGCCTCGATCCATCCATCGACCGCGAAACCACGGTTGCAGCGATTGCGCAGGTTATCGGCAGTCACGCCGGACTCTCCTACAATATCACCACCTATCTCAACGACCGAGCTGGCGAGGCACTGACAGGAGCCAGCGACGACGGCATCGTGCGCGTCTTTGGCAGCGATCTGGATACGCTCCGCGAGCAGACAGAGATAGTCAGGCAGCGCGTCTCCGAAATCGGCGGCGTGGTGAACACGCAAGCGCAGATCCAACCCGACGAGCCGCAGGTCGAAATTGAAGTTGATGTGGCTGCTGCCGAGCAGTACGGACTGAAACCGGGCGACGTGCGACGTGCCGCCGCGACTCTAATATCCGGCATCCAGGTCGGCAGCCTCTTCGAAGAACAGAAGGTGTTTGACCTGGTTGTCTGGGGCGTGCCAGAGACGCGGCAGAACCTGACGAGCATCCGCGAGCTTCTGCTCGACACGCCCAGCGGCGAGCTTGTTCAGCTACAGGAATTGGCTGACGTGCGCCTATCGTCCGTTCCCAACATCATCCGGCACGATGCCGTCTCACGGTATATCGACGTGAATTTCACTGTGGTCGGGCGCGAATTCAGCGCAGTCGTGGTGGATATCCAGAATGCGCTTGGCGAGCTGCAGTTCCCGCTTGAGTATCATGCCCAGGTGCTGACTGGCTACATGGAACAGCAGACGGTTGTGCAGCAAATCGTCGGGATCACCGCCGTCGTGGCAGTCACGATCTACCTGCTGATGCAAGCCTGCTACCAGAGCTGGCGGCTGGCGGCGCTCTCATTCTTCAGCTTACCTGTCGCGCTGGTGGGCGGGCTGCTAACAGCATCGCTCGCCGGAGGCATTATCTCGATTGGCTCACTGGTGGGATTCCTCACCGTTCTCGGCATCACTGCCCGCAACGGGATCATGATGGTACGCCATTATCAGACCGTCGAGCAGGCAGAAGAGGCATTTAATCCAGCATGGGTCGTGCGCAGATCCGGTGAGCGTGTGGTCGCAATCGTCATGACGGCGCTCACTACCGGGCTGGTATTCGTGCCGCTGGTGATTACCGGCAACATCCCGGGACAGGAGCTTGTGTATCCAATGGCAGTCGTCATCCTGGGAGGTCTGATCACATCGACCCTGGTGAACCTGTTTGTCATCCCAACTCTGTACCTCCGCTTTGGTCCAAAACCGGCACTCGCAGCGCCGGACACGCAGCCCGATCTCGATAAGGCAGCTCTGCAGCCAACAGCGGGGTAATTCATCAACCATTCGGATATTTAATCTCTGTCAAAGAGAGGGAAAGCCATGCAAACGGCTAAACGACGCGCTAACCGCAGTAATCGATGGTTGATTATGATAATGATCCTCGCAGGTCTCGTAGTTTCGGCTTGCAGAACAGCAGTGATCGCCAGCAGCTCCAGCAGCCCCGCACAGATCGAAGCGATTGAGGGGACAGGCTTCAACCGCCTGATCCTGACCGAGGATGCGGTCACACGGCTCGGGCTGCAGACGGATACGATTCAGGAACAGCAGATTGCGCGGACAAGGATTGTTGGTGGTCACGTCAAGGCGCTGCCCGAAGCACAGCCAGACGACCTCAGCCAGGTGGTGGTACATGTGAGCGTGAATGCCACCGACCTCGACGAGATTGATCACCAGGTGCCTGCGCTGATTCTGCAATTGCTGGACAACGACGGCGCAGCAGGCATCATGGCGCATCCAGTTGTGCTGGAAATGCTCGACGAGACGGAAGACGCAGCACCGACGCTGCATTTTCTGGTCGATGCTGAGGATCATGGCTTGGTTCCCGAACAGCGCGTGCGTGTCGCTCTCACGCTGAAAGGCAGCGGTACGCAGCGATCGGTCGCTCCTTATGCGGCAGTCATTTACGGTTTGCAAGGAGATACCTGGCTGTACACCAATCCAGAACCCATGACCTACGTCCGAGAGCCGGTCACGATTGACTATATCGACGGCGAGCTGGCGGTGCTGGCAGAGGGACCACCAGCAGGCACTGTGGTGGTGACGGCGGGTGCGGCTGAACTGTACGGCACTGAATTCGGCGTTGGCAAATAGTGCAGCGCGGAGATCACTCACTATGATGCACTGGATCGTTTCGACCAGCCTAAGGTTCAGATACCTGGTGGTTTTTCTGGCTGCGACTGTCATGGTCTTTGGCATTGCCCAGATTCGAACCATGCCTGTGGACGTATTTCCTGAGTTTGCCCCGCCGCGCGTCGAGATCCAGACCGGCGCGCTCGGGTTGACCCCGGCGGAAGTGGAATCGCTCATCACCGTCCCCCTGGAAAACACCCTTGCGGGTGTCGCGGGACTCGACGTGATGCGCTCGAAGTCGGTGCCCGATCTCTCCTCGATTGAGCTGATCTTCCAGCCCGGAACCGATGTGATGGAAGCGCGGCAGTTGGTGCAGGAGCGGCTGGCGATCATCACGCCTTCGCTGCCAAGCTGGGCAGTGCCGCCGCATATTATGCCACCTTTGTCGGCGACCAGCCGCGTGATGAAGATCGGGCTTTGGTCAGATGAACTCTCGCTGATCGATATTTCACTGCTTTCCCGCTTCCATATCCGGCAGCGCCTGCTGCGAGTGCCCGGAGTTGCCAACGTTGCCATCTGGGGCTACCGTCAGGATCAGTTGCAGGTTCAGGTCGATCCCGAGCGGCTGCAAGCCTACGACGTGACACTGGACGAGATTATGGAAGTGGCGAATGACGCGCTGGACGCGGGACTGCTGCGCTATTCAGAAGGCGCGGTCGTCGGCACGGGCGGCTGGCTGGAGACCCCGAATCAGCGTCTCGCAATCGAACACATCACCCCCTTCCTCAATGCCGAAGACATGGCGGCAGTGCCCATCGAAAACCACAGGTCGAACAATGGCGAACTGCTGCGCTTGGGTGATGTGACCGAGCTGGTGGATACGCATCAAGCGCTGATCGGCGATGCCGTCATCAACAGTGGACCGGGCATCCTGCTGATCGTGGAAAAGTTCCCCTGGGGCAATACGCTCGAAGTCACGCAGGGCGTGGAAGCAGCACTGGACGAGATGCGCCCCGGACTGCCCGGCTTGAATATCGACACAACCATCTTCCGCCCGGCAACCTTCATTGAAACTGCCATTGAAAATCTCGGCGGGGCGCTGCTGATTGGCGCAGGTCTGGTAGTGTTGGTGCTCCTGCTCTTTCTGTGGGACTGGCGGATCGCCCTGATCAGCGCGACGATTGTCCCGCTGACAATGGTTATCACCTTACTCGTGCTCTCGTTCTTTGGCACGACAATCAACGTCATGGTTCTGGCAGGACTCGCCATCGCCATCGGCGCGGTGGTGGACGACGCCATCGTCGATGTCGAAAACATCGTCCGCCGGCTGCGCCAGGCTCGCCGTGAAGGCATTGACGTGCCAACCGGAATAATCGTGCTGGATGCCTCGGTCGAAGTTCGGAATTCCATCGTCTACGCATCGCTGATCGAGATGTCGGCATTGCTGCCGGTCTTCTTCATGCAGGGCTTATCCGGCTCGTTCTTCCAGCCGCTTGCCCAGGCATACGTCGTGGCGACGCTGGTTTCGCCGATGGTCGCGCTGACCGTCACGCCCGCTTTGGTTTACATTCTCCTGTCCGGCGCGCCTGTCCATGACCACGAGTCGCCCGTTATCCCCTGGCTGCATCGCCTCTACGAACGACTGCTGCTGCCGGGTCTCCAGCGACCAGCCGCCGCTTACGGGACGATTGGAGCTATCATGCTTGCGGGTGTGATCACGTGGCCCATGCTTGGACAGGAGCTGCTGCCCTCGTTTAAGGAACGCGACTTTCTCATGCACTGGCTCGGAAAGCCTGGCACAAGTCTCCCCGAGATGGTCCGGATTTCGACACAGGCAAGTTATGATCTGATGTCGATCCCCGGCGTGCGCAACTTTGGCGCTCACATCGGGCAGGCTCAGAACGCAGACGAAGTCTACGGCGTCTATTTCGGCGAGAACTGGATCAGTGTTGATCCGTCGGTTGACTACGACTCAACCGTTGCCTCCAT
The DNA here is from genome assembly GCA_030834905.1 of Aggregatilineales bacterium. Lineage (GTDB taxonomy): Bacteria > Chloroflexota > Anaerolineae > Aggregatilineales > Phototrophicaceae > Flexifilum. The sequence goes on from JAUQWZ010000011.1 coordinate 120,488, forward strand.
TCAACAGACGGTGAACTCCTACCCGGGGCTGTTTCGCGATGTCCTGACCTATCTGAAAGAGCGAATCCGCGAGGTGCTGACAGGATCAAGCGACGCGATTGTGATTCGTGTCTACGGTCCCGAACTGGATGTCCTGCGCGCCAAGACGGAGGAGATCAGGCAACGCCTGTCCGAGATCGAGGGGATTGTCGAGCTGCACGTCGAGCTTCTGGTTGACGAGCCGCAGGTGCAAATCGAAGTCGACCTCGCCGCTGCTGAACTCTATGGTCTCAAGCCCGGCGATATTCGCCGCGCCGTCGCAACCATCATGGCGAGCGTTGAAGTCGCCGACGTCTGGACGCCCAGCGCCGTCTATGACGTGCGCGTGTGGGGCACGCCAGAAACGCGCAACAATATTGAGAGCATTCACAATCTTCTGCTGGACACACCGTCCGGCGCTCATGTACGCCTCGGAGATGTCGCGGATGTGCGCGTGGAACCGAGTCCGAACACGATCAGGCGGGAAGCTGCCTCACGCCGCATTGACGTGAGTGCGAATGTTCGTGGACGCGACGTCGGTGCGGTCACGAACGAAGTTGAACGGATCCTCAGCGAAATCAATTTCCCGCTTGAGTACCGCGCCGAGCTTCTAGGCGAGTATGCGGAGCGCCAGGCTGCCCAGGACAGCATCTTTGTCGCCGCGATTGCCGCGACCCTCATTATTTTTGCACTTTTACGGGTGTCGCTCAAAAGCTGGCGTCTGGCAATCCTGTCTTTCCTGAGCCTGCCAATGGCACTGATGGGCGGTGTGCTGGCGGCATTTCTTGTTGGAGGCGGCGTCATTTCGCTCGGTTCGCTGGTGGGTTTCCTCACTATCCTCGGCATTGCCGCGCGCAACGGCATCATGATGATCAATCATTTCCAGCACCTTGAGGAGTTTGAAGGCGAAACTTTTGGACCTGCTCTGGTGCTGCGCGGAGCGCGCGAGCGTGTCGCGCCGATCATGATGACAGCGCTCACCGCAGGTCTGGCGCTCGTGCCGCTGGTGCTCGCTGGAAATATCCCCGGTCATGAGATCGAGCACCCGATGGCAATCGTCATCCTCGGAGGATTGATCACCTCAACACTGCTCAACCTGTTTGTGGTGCCCACGCTGTACCTGCGCTATGGGGGAATCAATCGCACTACGACGCAGGCGCAGAGCGCGACATAAAACAAGCGACGGCTGCACATCCACTGGTATATGCCTTCGGGTCTATGCCAGTGGATGCAGTTGGGTATCGCAATAGGGACAATATGATGATTGAGCAGGTATCCTGTTGTGTTGTGATTGCGCATCAGGTGGATACCTGCTGCTGACGGCGATCACCGATTTATTCCCAGGCAAAATGTCGTGAGTTCGAGTCTCATAACCCGCTTCCCTCAAAACGACCTCTTTAGGTCGTTTTTTTATGCCGCGTTCGATTTTCGGTACACTCCACTGTGGCGCAAATGGCGTGCGCCAGGCGAACGCCAACAAGACCATTCGCGGTCTTTACTTTCAAATGTCTGCTTGTCACTTTTGTCTTTTCCTGGAAACAGAGGTCGATCATGGAATACAGATTACTGGGCGGCTCCGGCTTAAAAGTCCCCGTCCTCAGCTTCGGCACAGGCACTTTCGGCGGGCAGGGTGATTTCTTTGGCGCATGGGGGAACACCGGCGCAGCCGAGGCAGCCCGGCTGGTCGATCTGTGCCTGGAAGCGGGCGTCACCCTGTTCGACACCGCCGACGTGTACTCAAAAGGGTTATCTGAAGAAATTCTCGGCAAAGCCATCGGCTCGCGGCGCGATAAAGTTCTCATTTCCACCAAAGCGACCTTCAAAATGAGCGACGACCCGAACGACATCGGTTCCTCGCGCTTTCATCTGCTCCGTTCCTGTGAAGCCAGCCTGCGCCGCCTGAACACCGACTATATCGACATCTATACCATGCACGGGTTCGATGCCCAGACGCCGGTCGAGGAAACGCTGCGGGCGCTCGACCAGTTAGTGCAAAGCGGCAAGGTACGCTATATCGCCTGCTCCAACTTCTCCGGGTGGCATCTGATGAAATCGCTGGCGATCTCCGAGAAATATGGTTGGTCGCGCTACGTCGCCCATCAGGCATATTACTCGCTGGTGGGGCGCGAATACGAGTGGGAACTGATGCCGCTGGCGCTCGATCAGAACGTCGGAACGATTGTCTGGAGTCCGCTTGCCGCGGGTCGCCTGAGTGGAAAATTCCGCCGCAACCAACCCATTCCGCAGGACAGCCGGATCACCAAAGGCGGCGGCGAAGGTCGCCTGATCCCTGACGAACTGCTCTACGGAGTGGTGGACACGCTGGACGCCCTCGCCGAAGAAACCGGCAGGACGGTTCCGCAGGTGGCGCTCAACTGGCTGCTCCAGCGCCCGACCGTCTCGTCGGTCATCTTTGGGGCGCGCAATGAAGACCAGTTGAAGCAGAATCTTGGCGCTGCTGGCTGGAACCTGACGCCGGAACAGGTCGCCCGGCTGGACGCTGCCAGCGAAACCGAATTCATGTATCCCTACTGGCATCAGCGCGGCTTTACCGAGCGCAATCCGCCGCCGGTCGCGTAAGCACAGGCAGCACCATAGCGGTATGGTCTTGCAGGGGGCAGACCTATGGTCTGTCCTCAGCCTAACGAAAATCCATAAGAGGGCGCAGCGTGCTGCATCCTATACGTCTTCTGTTTCCCAGGCACTTGCGCCCGGTTTCTGCAGAAACGGAATGGCTGTACAATACAATTGTCAGAATAATCGCGGAGGAAATTTGATGGTGACACGCCACTTGCCCAACGACCTCACCGCCGAGTTGGATGAGGAGTACGACTGTTTTATCGACCAGTACCCTGCCTACAAGACGACCTCTGCCGTTGATGACCTCCGCGCCCGCGATTACGCCCGTCTTGACGAACACCAACACGTTTATCTCGATTACACCGGCGGCAGCCTCTATTCAGTCAGTCAGCTTCAAAGCCACATGCGCCTCCTCAATCAGGGCGTTTATGGCAATCCCCACTCCATCAACCCGTCATCCCTGGCATCAACCGAACTTGACGAATCTGCCCGCGCCTACGTGCTGCGCTATTTCAACGCCAACCCGGATGATTATGTGGTTATCTTCACGCCCAACGCCAGCGGCGCGTTGAAACTGCTGGGCGAGTCGTATCCGTTTGCGCCAAACAGCCAGTTTCTACTCATGTTCGACAATCACAACTCGGTCAACGGCATCCGCGAATTCGCCCTGCGCCGGGGGGCAGCCGTGACCTATGTGCCGGTTGTGCCGCCTGAACTGCGCATGGATGCGGCACAGGTGCAGGAATCGCTCGATCAGATCGCGCCCGGCACTGACAGCCTGTTCGCCTTTCCGGCGCAGTCCAATTTCTCCGGCGTGCAGCACGACCTGGCGTGGATCGCGCGGGCGCAGGCGCAGGGCTGGGATGTGCTGCTGGATGCGGCGGCGTTCGCCCCTACCAACCGGCTTGATTTGACGCTGGCGCAGCCGGATTTTATCGCGCTGTCGTTTTACAAGATTTTTGGCTATCCCACCGGCATCGGCGCGCTGATCGCCCGAAAAGACAAGCTGGCAAAACTCAAGCGTCCCTGGTTCGCCGGTGGGACGATCACCTTCGCGACAGTTGCCGGTAAGAAGCATTTCCTGCACGCGGGGGTGGCAGCCTTTGAAGATGGCACTATCGATTACCTGAACCTGCCCGCTGTCGAAATTGGTCTGAAGCATATCGAGAGCATTGGCATCGACCTGATCCACACGCGCGTCACCTGCCTGACCGGCTGGCTGCTCGATCAGCTCGCCGGGCTGCGCCATGCCAACGGAGCAGCGGTGGCGCAGATCTACGGTCCGACGACCACCGACATGCGCGGCGGCACCATCGCCTTCAATTTCTGCGACCCCAGCGGCAGCATCATTGACTATAACCGCGTGGAGAAGCTCGCCGCCGAACACAATATCTCGCTGCGAACGGGCTGCTTCTGCAACCCCGGCGCAGGTGAGCTGGCACTCGGAGTCACCGAAGAGGAGTTGTGCAGCGCGCTCGAAGATCATCAGACCATGTCGCTGGAAGATCTGATGATGGAGATGGATCGTGTTCTGGGCGCGGTGCGAATCTCGGTCGGGATCGTGTCCACCTTCGCCGATGGCTATCGCTTCATCGAATTTGCCCGCGGCTTTGTGGATCGCAGCCCGGATACGGCATAACCTAGCCGGTGACCAGCGCAATGGTGAGTCCATCGTAGCCTTTGCTGCCAACGGTTTGCAGCGCCACCGCTTCCAGAAGCGGATCTTCCGCCAGCAGCGCCAGGGCGCGTTGAATGCCCTGCACGTTCGGGTCACTGCTGGTTGGATCGCTCACTGCCCCGCCGCGCACGACGTTGTCGATGATGATCAGGCTGCCCGGCTTGGTGAGCCGCTTCGCCCATATCAGGTATTCAGGCGTGCTAACCTTATCAGCGTCGATGAACACCAGATCAAACGGTCCAGCGCTAGTCTCAACCAACTGCGACAGGCTGGTGCTGGCGCGACCCACCCGCACCTCGACCCGTTCCGCCAGCCCTGCCCGCGCGATGTTGGCGCTGGCGACAGCCGCGTGCGAGGGTGCCAGTTCAAGCGTAATCAGATGCCCCTCCGGCGGCAGTGCCCGCGCCAGCCAGATCGTGCTGTAACCGCCGAGCGTGCCGATTTCGAGGATTGAGCGAACGCCATGCGCCCGCGCCAGCAGATACAGCAGCTTCCCCTGGCTGGGCGAAACGCTGATCTGCGGCATATTGGCGTCAGCAGTTGCCTTCAGCGCGGCATCCAGCGCCGCGTCGGATGGCGCGAACAGCCCATCAAAATACTGATCAACCGAAGTCCACAGGTCTTGCGTCATCATATCCTCCATTGTCGCTGCTGTTGGTCGCCAGAAAGCGCGGCGCATAGTATTGAACATACGCAGGATGAGGTCAAGCAGCGAGGCAGCGCCATTCGGCATTGACGCCGTTTCTGCCCGCCGCTACAATGCCCTTTCAGTGCAATGGGCTGTTCGCGCAGGGAGTCCACGTCTGCGAACAGCAAGTAGCCTTCAGGAGAACCCAAACGTGGCTGAAACCTATTCGATTGAAGCGCAGGTTCGTACCGTCTTCGGCAAGAAGTGCGGCGCGCTGCGGCGGCAGGGGCTTGTTCCCGGCGTCGTCTACGGACCCAAGATTACCCCTATTCACATCCAGATCCCCGAACGCCCGCTTCAGGTCACGCTGCTGAAGGCTGGCGGCACCAACCTGATCAACCTGAGTGTTGACGGCAAGACTCACTCGGTGCTGGCGCGTGAAGTGCAGCGTCATGTCATTCGCGGCAATGTCCTGCACATCGATTTCCTGGCGGTGGACATGGCAGCCAAGATCCGCACCACGGTGCCGCTGCGTTTCGTCAACGAAAGCCCGGCGGTGATCGCGCGGCTCGGCACGCAGGTGACAGGCGCATCCAACGTTGAAATTGAATCGCTGCCTGGTGACCTGCCCGACCACATCGCAATCGACATGTCAGCGCTGGTGAACGTCAACGACTCCATCCACGTGCGCGATCTGGCGCTGGGTGATCGAATCGAAGTCGTGAGCGAGCCGGATGAAATGATCGTCCGTATCGCCGCCCTGACGACGCAGGAAGAAGTGGACGAAGCGACTGAGGAAGAAGAAGTGTCCACCGAACCGGAAGTCATCACCAGAGGCAAGAAGGAAGAAGAGGAAGACGAAGTCTAGCCTTCCAGACAGTCTGCCAGCAAAAAAAAGTCCCGCCAGCGTGGCGGGACTTTTTTTGCTATCTGAATAGTGGAAATGCCGACTGAAGGCTACCCCGATGCGATGTCGTCGTGCGCGCCATTGGCGGTAGCAACGTCGCCGTTGTTCTCGCCATTTTCGCCCACCACCTCAGATTCAGACGTGCCATCCATAATCGCCACGCCGACAATGTAGTCGTCGTCCGCCAGATCCATCAGGCGCACGCCAATGGCAATACGGCTTTCCGTCTTGCGAATCTGCTCCAGCTTCGTCCGCAGGACGATGTTGTTACCGGTGATGATCAGGATGTCGTCTCTGGGGTTGATGCAGCGCATGGCGATCACCGCGCCGGTGCGCTCGTCGCGCGAGATGGTACGCACGCCCTTGCCATAACGTCCGCGCGTACTGTAGCTGTCAAGCGGCGTCTGCTTGCCGTAGCCATTGCGGGTAACCACCAGTACGTGGGTGTCTTCCGCCTTGACCACGTCCATGCCCGCCACCCAGTCATCATCGCTCAGGCGAATCGCGTTCACGCCGGCTGCCTGCCGCCCCATCGCGCGAACCGTACTTTCATGAAAACGGATGCTCTGCCCGCCCTCGGTGGCGACGATGATGTCCTGATCGCCATCGGTGTACTGCACCCAGTTGAGGATATCGCCATCCTCCAGCGTCATAGCGATCAAGCCGCTGGGACGAACGTCGGCAAATTCTTCCAGCCGCACGCGCTTGATGCGCCCGCCGCGAGTCGCCAGCACGAAGTAGCCCTGCGCCTCAAACGAGGACACGGGCAGCACTGCCGTGATGTGTTCGTCCGGCTGGAGCGCCAGCACCATGTGTACCAGCGTGCCCTTGCTGGCGCGTCCCGCCTCTGGAATGGCAAAAGCACGCTCGCTGTAAACCCTACCTTTATCCGAGAAGAACAGGACGGTATCGAGGCTGTTGGCGGCGACAATCTCGCGCACGCCGTCTTCCTCTTTGGTGACCATGCCAATGACGCCCTTACCACCACGTCGCTGCGGGCGATAAGCGTTCGACGGCACGCGCTTGATGTAGCCCTGCTGCGAGAACAGCATGATCACTTCTTCATCGCGCACCAGGTCGGCTTCGTTGAATTCGGTGCTGACGCCATAGACCACCTGAGTCCGGCGATCATCGCCAAACTTCTCCGCCACCTCGGCAATGTCCTCACGAATTACCGCCAGAATCTTGTGCGGCGACGCCAGCAGGTCTTCGAGATAACCGATCCGCGTCATGACTTCGTTGTATTCGTCCTGAAGCTTCTGCTGTTCCAGCGCGGCAAGGCGGCGAAGCTGCATTTCAAGAATGGCGTTTGACTGCGCTTCTGACAGCCCAAATCGCCCCATCAGGGCTTCACGCGCGGCATCCACGTCGTCCGAAGAACGAATAGCGTGAATGATTGCATCCAGGCTGGAAAGCGCCTTGAGCAAGCCTTCGAGAATATGAGCGCGAGCGCGCCGCTTCTCCAGCTCAAACTCTGACCGCCGCGTGATCACTTCATAGCGGTGATCGATGTGGATTTGCAGCATTCGCTTCAGGCTCAGCGTGCGCGGCTCGCCGTTCACAAGCGCCAGCATCTGGATGCTGAAGGTGCTCTGAAGCTGGGTATATTTGTATAGTTGGTTCAAAATCTTCAGCGGCTGCGCGCCCTGTTTCAGTTCCACCGTCAGGCGCATTCCGTTGCGGTCGCTCTCGTCGCGCAGATCGGAGAGCGCCGTCAGCCGGTCATCGCGAACAAGCTGGACGATACGTTCAATGATCGACGTTTTGCCCACCTGATACGGAATTTCCGAGAAGACGATGCGGTGACGTCCCGTGTTCGTCTCTTCGATATCCGCCTTTGCCCGCAGGACAACCCGCCCGCGTCCAGTGGCATACGCCTCTTTCATCTCGTCGCCAGCAACCACAATCGCGCCGGTTGGGAAGTCTGGACCGTGGACGAACTGCATCAGGTCATCCACCGTCACATCTTCGAGCGTGTCATAGTGATCAATCATGTAAGTGATCGCCCCCGCCAGCTCGCGCAGGTTGTGCGGCGGGATGTTGGTCGCCATACCGACGGCGATACCGCTGGCTCCGTTGAGGAGCATATTGGGCAGCCGCGCCGGAAGCACCAGCGGCTCCTGATTCTGTCCGTCGTAGTTATCGCCAAAATCGACCGTGTTCATGTCGATATCGGCGAGCATCTCCTCGGAAATCCGCGCCATACGCGCTTCGGTATACCGCATCGCCGCCGGGCTGTCGCCATCGACGCTGCCGAAGTTGCCCTGACCATCGACCAGCATGTAGCGCAGTGAGAAGTCCTGTGCCATACGCGCCATCGCGTCATAGACCGACGAGTCGCCGTGAGGGTGATACTTGCCCAGCACCTCGCCGACAATACGGGCGCTCTTCTTGTAAGATGCGTTGGAGCGAATACCCATGTCGTACATCGCGAACAGAATGCGGCGGTGTACAGGCTTCAAGCCATCACGCGCATCTGGCAGCGCGCGTGCCACGATCACGCTCATCGCGTAATCAAGATAGCTACCACGCATCTCTTCGTTGATGTTGATCGGGCGAATCTGTCCGATTGGTTCCATAGGCGTTGTGCGCTTTTTAGTTCAGCGTGCTGACCGTCCTCGAAAGAACAAATGTTTCACCGATCAAGCACAAAAAAGCGCCTTTGCTCCTTTCATAACGTCTGCTTTAGGGGGTCGCATGGGATGGAGTGAGCGCACATGCGCGGGGGTGTGTGCCATACTCAGACGGCTGCGTGCTCATCCATGAACAAGGAATAGTTGACATATGAAGATTATACCTTAATAATCATCAAAAATCCAGCGCCAACGCCCCGCTGTAAGATAATTATTAAGCCTCTTTCTCATCTCTTGCCCATGTATCCAAACTGACGATTTACCGCCCCTTTTTTACGCGCATTGTTCAATTAACACAGTCTGTACGTGTTATACTAAAGAGCAAATTGCGAGAGGTACAAGTATGGCAGTCAGACTGTATACAGTTGAAGAATTTGAGCAGTTTGCTGAAATGCCGGAAAACGCAGATCGCCTGTTTGAGTTTATCGGCGGGGAGATCGTTGAAGTGTCATCCAATCCATTTTCCTCTGCTGTTGCATCCACGATCAGCTTCTTCATTAAGCTGTTCATTCGCCAGAGTCAGATTCAGGGGCATGTCACAGGTGAAGCCGGGGGTTATCGGGTATCTGGCGAACGCTACGCGCCCGACGTCGCGTATCTTTCCAAAGCCGTCCAGCCAGAGCTTGTCCAGAAAGGCTACAATCCAAATCCGCCTGAACTCGCGGTTGAAGTCATCTCCCCAACCGACCACCCGCGCAAGCTGCAAGTCAAGATTGCCAACTACCTTGCCGCGGGAACGCTGCTCTGGGTTGTCTATCCACAAGAGCGCATCGTCGAAGTGTACCGCCCGGGAAAGCCGGTCGAAGTTCTGGATGAACGCGGCAGTCTCAGCGGTGATGACGTGCTTCCCGGCTTTACCCTGGCAGTAAAAGATATTTTCCAGGAGTAGCCACCATGCAAACCCTCGTAATTCCAACCGATGCGCCGACGGTCTACGGTCCGCCAATATCTAACCCACCACCATGATTCGCGGCTTATCAAACCGACTCCATTCCGTCATCACGTTCCGTAGGGGCACGACACTGTCGTGTCCGCTGACTGCCTCAAAACGGACACGATATATCGTGTCCCTACAATTAGCATTCGTTGTGATTCTTCTCTGCGCGGGCGGCGTGCGGGGGCAGGAATTAACCCCAATCTATGCTTACTACCTAATAGATATAGACATCCAATATTTCGATTATTACGGAGAATTCTATTCCCGCGTCAACGAACTATTGAACAAAGATGGGTATCGACTTGTTGAAGTGCCTGCACATGAGATCAATGAGAATGCAACGCTCGATATTCACGTAATAAGTGAATATGGTATCGCGGATGGACTTGAGGTCGGCGTATTAGGCTTTTCAATGAACGAGACAATGCGCGAAATTTCTGAAGTTCTTTATCCAACTTATGGGTATTTCTACAGTCGTTATACTGACGGTGACCAGTTGAGAGATGAAGATGTAGTGCTTACAGTTGGATTGATGCTTTATTCTATTGACCACTGTGATCTTGCTGAACACCATTTACTTAGAGCAAGAGACATCAGCCGGAGTCAAGCAACCATACCTGTTAGAGTATTTTCACAAGCATCTTTCTATCTCGGAAACTGCGAACTCATGGCTGGACATTATCAGGAAGCGCAATCATATTTCGAGGACAATCTGCAAATTGTTCCGCCAGACTACAACATCGATCTTGTAGAACCAACTACGAATCTTGCGTGGTTATACATTCGAAATCAGAATCAAGAAACTGCTTTTCAGCTTATGCAAGATTTGGTCGCCGCCCAAGACGACAAATACTCTCTTGTACGGGTTCTGCGAAAACGCTCCCAGCTTTACGCCCTTGCCTTCCGCTTTGAGGAGGCGATTACCGATATGGACGCGGCAATCGAACTCGACCCCGACAACCCCGCCCTCTACGTCGAACGCGGACAGCGCATTCTGCTGCTCTACGAATGGGATCGCGTCCTCGCCGATTACAACCGCGCCCTCGAACTTAATCCGAATTACGCCGACGCCTACTACTATCGCGGCGTCCTCTACGCCAGCGCCCCCGAAGGTGTGGACGCGCGCGCCGAAGCTGCCGCCGATTTCCGCCGCTACCTCGAACTCGCGCCATTCGGCACACACGCCGAGGACGCCGCCCGCTATCTGGAACAAATCGAAGCGCAGTTGGAAGCCATCGACAGATAGTCAAAAGTTCAAAGTCGAAAGTTTAAAGTATTTCCACTTTTTACTTTCAACTTCCTTTTTGCTCAGCCCTCGCTTGCTCTTTTCGCCCGCCTGCGTTACAACCACCGGCAACTATTATGCTTATTGCCAACCCTTTTGGAGACATCATGAAGATTTTACGGATTATCCTGCTGGTGCTGCTGCTCGTGGTGGTGCTGGTCGCCGCTGGCGGATTCATGCTTTTTAACGACATGACCCGCGGACCGCTGCCCGCCCAGGCGGGCGCGCTCACCAGCAGCGGCTTGCAGAACGAGGTCGAAATCCTGCGCGACGAGTGGGGCATCGCCCACATCTACGCCAGCAGCGTTCATGACCTGTTCTACGCCCAGGGCTACACCCACGCGCAGGATCGCTGGTGGCAGATGGAATTCAACCGTCACATCGGCAGCGGCACGATTCAGGAACTGACCGGCAAACAGGACGACGTGATGGGGACGGATATGTTCATCCGCACCGTCGGCTGGCGAGAAGCTGCCGAGCGCGACTGGGACGCGCTGGACGACGAAACGCAGGCGGTGCTTCAGGCGTTTACCGATGGCATCAACGCCTATCTCGACCAGCGTCCCGCCGACGATCTGGCGCTGGAATACCGCCTGCTCGGTCTGACCGGCGTCAATATCGAGATCGAGCCGTGGACGCCGGTCGATACGCTGGTCTGGAGCAAAGTTATGGCGTGGAACCTGACCGGCAGCTATGACAACGATCTGACCCGCGCGGCGCTGTTCGAAACCGTCGGCGCGGACATGACCGTCGATTACGCGCCGCCGTTCCCGTTCGACCGCCGCCCGACCATCGTGCAGCCCGACGATCTGCCGCTGACCGGGGACAGCCTCGGCGCCGAATCCGTCTCGGCAGCGCCGTCGCGGCTGATGGCGGGCAATTTCACCCAGGGCAGCAGCCGCTTCTTCAGCGCCCCCAGCGAGGACACCGGCATCGGCAGCAACAACTGGGTCGCAACCGGCGGCATGACCGAAAGCGGGCTGCCGCTGCTGGCAAACGATCCCCATCTCGGCATCCAGATGCCATCTATCTGGTACGAAATCGGGCTGCACTGCCAGCCGCAGGGTGAAGACTGCCCGTTCAACGTCGTCGGGTTTTCCCTGCCCTCGTCGCCCGGCGTCGTCATCGGTCATAACGACCGCGTTGCCTGGGGCGTCACCAACGTTGGCGCAGACGTACAGGACTTGTACCAGATCGCCGTCAACCCGGATAACCCGCTTCAGTACCAGTGGGACGGCGAGTGGCGCGATATGACGGTGCGCGAGCAGACCATTTCTTTTGGCGATGGCGAGCCGCCGGTCACCTTTGAAGTACGCGAAACCCACCTCGGACCGATCATCAACGACAATCAGATCGACGAGGAAACGGGCGAACTCCTCGGCTTCAACAATGACGATCCGCTGGCGCTGCGCTGGACGGGTCTGGAGCCGAGCACGCTCAGCCGTTCGCTGGTGCTGCTGAACAAAGCACAGGACTGGACGCAGTTCCGCGAGGCGCTGTCGTACTGGGATATTCCGTCGCAGAACTTCGTCTACGCCGACGTGGACGGCAATATCGGCTACCAGACTCCCGGACGCATCCCCTACCGCGCCGCCGATCACGAAGGCATCGTGCCGGTAGATGGCTCGATCAGCGACTACGAGTGGCGCGGCTACGTGCCGTTTGACAGCCTGCCGCGCATCTATAACCCGGAACGCGAGTTCATCGTCACCGCCAATCAAGCTGTCGTCCCGCCGGAATTTTATGACGATCTGAACGAAGCGCTCGGCGGCGATGTCAATTCGCGCCTCAGCTACGACTGGTCGTATGGCTATCGTGGGCAGCGCATTAACGACCTGATGCGCGAATTAGCGCCTCTGAACGCCGACGACTACCAACAGATTCACGGCGACAACCTGAATGTCGCCGCGCTGGAGATGATGCCGTTTATCGAGGCGCTCACCTTTACCGACGACGCGCAGACCGACGCGCGGGACTGGCTGCTGACCTGGAATTTCCGCAATGACATGGACAGCCCGCAGGCGGCGCTGTTCGCGATCTTTACTGCCCGGCTGATCGAAAACGTGTTCAGCGACCAGCTTCCCGAAGATATCGAAGCGGGCGGGCATCAGGTATGGTCGATTTACGAGATGCTGGATACGCCGGAGAACCCCTGGTGGGATGACGCCGGCACCGGCGGCAGCGTCGAAACTCGCGACGATATCCTGCTACGCTCGTTCAGCGAAGCCTACCAGCAGGCAGTCGCGGCGCTGGGTGAAAACCGCGATCAATGGCGCTGGGGCAGCCTGCACACGGCGACCTTCGTCACCAACCCGCTTGGCTTAAGCGGTATCGATCTGATCGAGAATATGGTTAATCGGGGTCCCGTCGAGACGGGCGGCGGCTTTGAGATCGTCAATGCCACCGGTTGGAGTGGGCGGGTCGATGACTACACCGTCCGCAGCCTGCCATCCATGCGCATGATCGTCGATGTCAGCAACTTTGACAACAGTCAGAGCATCCACACCACCGGGCAAAGTGGACACGCCTTCAGCGAGCATTACGACGACATGATCGAGCTGTGGCGCAGCATTGAATATCACCCGATGCCGTTCAGCCGCGAGGCGGTCGAAGCGGCAGCGAAAAACCGCCTCGTCCTCAGCCCGTAAAGCGAACACCACTGTCGCAAGTCGAAAGCGAAAAGTGGAAAGTATCGGTCACGATTACTTTCCACTTTTTACCTGTCACTTTCAACTTTCAACTTATGACTTTTAACTTTTCTACTTCTGTTCCTAAAACACCAGTCTTCCGGTCGCCAGCAGCAGCGCTACGCCGATGACCAGCACGTTCATGAAGAAAAATATCGACAGGAACATACGCTCAACCGCCGTCATGCCGAGGAAATGGCGTTCCTGCCTCGGCAGTTCATCAATGAAAAAGGTATCGTCTTCAATTTCGATATCGTCGGTTTCATTTTCAAAGGCGCTGCGCCGCAGATCGTCGAGCATCATTCACCCCCCACTCATGTTATCGAGCTGATTTGATTGTAGCACAGGCTTTATGGCGAAACATGAAAATCCCTCTATGGATACCCCATTCCTGCCTAGCTTGCCCGCTTCCACTCGCCATCGACCAGCCGGAACAGGATCTCCTCAGTTTCGCCCGTCTCGGTGATCTGCGCCAGCGCCCGCAGCATTGGCGGCGTCCCCGGCTGAAGCAGGAACGACACCACCGAGCGCTCGCCCGGCAGCGAATTATAGCGCTGTAAGGCGAAATTACGCGCCGTCTCGTCGGCGCTGTCGTACAGCGCCAGCAGACCGGCTTCGTCACGTGCCGCAATGCGCTCGTTTTCCAGCCGCAGCCGCCAGGTCAGGTAGTCGCGCCAGTCAAGATTGGTTTGATCCAGCGACGACGTGCCAGCCACCACGTTGAGCACCGCCGCCGTCGAGTCCGGCTGGAGCGCCTGCGCCAGCCGACCAACCGCGCCCTCGCCAGCGTTCCGCGCCAGACTATCGACCAGGAAGGCGCTGGTTTCGATACCGGCAAAGCGGTCGTTCAGCCATGTCACTACTGCCCCGCGCAGGAACGCCGCGTCGCTGCCGGGCAGCGGCTGTAGGCTGCTGGTCACGTGGGCAACCAATCGTGCCGCCAGCAGACCGGCGACGGTTCGCTGGGCAGCCGCGTCAAACAGCATGTCTATCCGGGCATCGCCAGTGTACGGCGACGGAATCAGCAGCCGCCAGGGATCGCCTTCAAGCCAGCCGGTCTGAAGGGCTTCATCAGGCACGATCTCGACGGTCAGCCGGGGCAGGCTGTCACAGGGCAGCGCGGCGCAGGCTGCCGCCAGCCATTCGTTCACCCGCGCCGAAACTGCCTGCGCGACTTCCTCGTCAAATGAGCGATACACCACCACCAGCCGTTCGCTTTCGATGCTGTCCGGCTGACCCCAGAAGGTGTAATCGGGCGGAACGTGCCGCCAGCCGCCGCGAGCGCCGGAACTGTCGTCGGCAGTCGGCTGGTAGCGCCAATAGAACCAGACGCGCGCGTAAGGCACGCCGTCGATGATCTCTTCCAGGCGAACCCGCGCCCGCGAGCCATCAATAGTCACGTCGAGAATTTGACCGGTCAGGTTGACGTTGACGGTCTGTTTAAGCAGTTGGTAGTGTTGAAAAAGCGTCTCCTGGCGGCGCGTCCATTCGTCGGTCGCGCTGCGCTGAAACGCCAGATAAGCCGTCCGGTCGCCCAGGCGCAGAGACGCCACTTCGGCATCGACGGTATCGCGCAGAAGCTGCTCGTTTTCCCAATCGACCTGCCGCAGCCGCAGCACCACGCCGCCAACAATCGCCGCGAAAATCAGCAGCACCGCGCCAACAAACAGCAGAAAGCGCGCCTGCCCGCGCCGTCGCGCCCGCAGCGATTCGGGGTCTTCGCCCGACGTGCGCAGTTTTTCTCGCTCGGCTTCGATTTCCCAATCCAGACGAATGCCCATGCCTGTCCCAATACGTGCTGACACGTCGAACCATTCTACAGCCGCAGCGCCCACGTTTGAAGATACGTTTGACGACCGGAAGCTATGCGTTCCCCAGCGCGATATCGCCCGCCAGCGCTCGCCGCACCTGTCCATCGTTCCCGCGCACCAGCAGCGCGCCATCGGCGTCCACGCCCTCGGCGATGCCCTCGACCGGGCTGCCGGCGTTAATGACCGATACTGGCAGGTTAAGCATATTCAGCCGCCCGCGCCATGCCTCGAACAGCGCCGCGCCGTTCAAATCGCCCGCCCAATAGTCAAGGCGCTTCAGCAGCAGCGCCAGCAGATCAACCCGGCTGACGCGCTCGCCCAGCGCGTCTTCCAGCGAAGCGGCGCTGTCAGCGAACGGGCTGCCGGTAAAGTCCACCCGCGCGTTCAAGCCGATGCCGAGCACCACCCCGGTCAGCGAGCCGTCGTCCCACGATGCTTCGGGCAGCACGCCGCACACCTTCAGCCGCCCGATCTGCACATCGTTGGGCCACTTGATCCCGACTTCAGCGATGCCAAGCTGTTCCAGCGCTTCGCTCACCGCCAGCCCGCCAAGCATCGCTATACGCGATAGAGCGCTCGCCTCAGGGCGCAGCAGATAGGAGAACGTCAGCGCTGTTCCGGCTGGAGCAGTCCAGCTTCGCCCCAGCCGCCCACGCCCGCTGGTCTGCTCATCAGCGACCACGACCGCCCCGCCCGGCGCGCCTTCCGCCAGCCATTTCAGCCCGACATCGTTGGTGCTGCCCACCTGCTCAAAAAAACGGACATATCGCGGCGCTAAAGCCGCTGTTACCCCCGCTTCGGTAAAGTTTTCGCTCATGGAATCCCCGTCCAGCCTGCGCTATTTTTAATTTCCAGTAGAATGAACTGAATAAACTCCGCCGCTGCCGCAGTCGATCTACCCGCCTAACCACGACGAGGAACAATAAATGCGAACGGTTGCGTTCTGGTTTTTCCTGATCTGTCTCGGAATTGTAGCCCCGCAGCGGCTTCAGGCACAAGCCACCTGCCCCGATCTGGTGCTGGAAGCAGTCGAGACGGTTGGCAGCGGCTGCGCCGAGATGGGTCGCAACAGCGTCTGCTATGGCAACCACCGGCTGGGCGCGGTGCTCACCCGCCCACTCTCGGTGGAATTCTTCAACCAGCCGTCCGATCAGCTTCAGCTTGCCGATTTACAGAGCCTGTCCACCTCGCCGCTGGATCTCGAACGGCAGGAATGGGGTATCGCCGTGATGAGCTTGCAGGCGAACGTGCCGCAGGCGCTGCCCGGTCAGGTGGTCACGTTTCTGCTCATCGGCGACGCCGAAGTGCGCAACGATTCGCCGCTGTCGCCGGACGCGCTCCAGCCGGTGAGTACCAACGCCGCCACGTCGCTGTTTACCCAACCAGCCGCCGACTCCGCCATCCTCACCACCCTCGAAGCCAACACAGCGCTGTCTGCCGCCGGCGTGACTGCCGACGGCGTCTGGCTGCGGGTGGTTCATCATGGCGAGTTCGGTTGGATGCTAAGCAGTTTCGCCGCCGCGCCCCCGCAGAACGGGAGGCTGCCCATTGTGGATGCGCAAACGCCGCTGCCGATGCAGGCGTTCACGTTCCGCGCCGCCGTTGGCGGACCGCGCTGCGCCGAATCACCGCCGTCAGTGCTCGTGGTGCAGGGTCCCGAACAGGTGCGCGTGAGTCTGACCGTCAACGGCGCGCAAATGGATCTCGGCTCAACCGCCGTCCTGTGGCAGCCCGAAGATCAGGTCATGCAGATGGCGATACTTGACGGACAGGCGCAGTTTGCCGACGGCACGACGGTGACCACCGGCACGACATCGACCATCCAGTTAGGCGAGAACCACCAGACGACCGGACAATGGACAGCGCCCCGCCCGCTGACCGTGTTTGAAATTGCCGCGCTGCTGCCGCTGGAACAGATGCCGGAAACGCTGGTCAATTACCCCCTCAACCTGCTCGAAGAAGGCGAAGCGACCCCGACGCCGCCGGTCACGCCAACCCGCGTCTACATACCGCCGCGCCCAACCGCCACCCCGATCCCGCCGACTTTAACGCCCGCGCCGGTGGTCAGCTTTACCGCCGATTCGCTGACCATCGCCATCGAGCAGTGTACGACGCTGCGCTGGTTCACGCAGAACATCGATTCGGTCTATATTGACGGCGCGCCTACGGTGGGCGAAAGCAGCCTGCAGGTCTGCCCGCCCCGCACCCAGACCTATACCCTGCTGGTGGTCTTCCGCGACGGGGCACAGCAGTCCTACAGCCTGACTATTCAGGTTGACGGACCCACCAGCGCGCCACAGCCGGTCTGTGGCAACCAGATTTGCGAACCGGGCGAGAGTATGCTCAACTGCACCGCCGACTGTCCAGAACCGGTCTGCGGCAATCTGGTCTGCGAGCCATACGAGGACGCCTGCACCTGCGGTCAGGACTGCGGCGGAAGCTGCGAAGCATCGTGAAGTTCTAACGATTTTCACATCAAAGCGGGTTAGAACTGTGTCCAGTTGGGCATGGGGCTTTTGTCCCAATTGCAGTATAGTTGGGCTTTACTTCTCAAAAGGAGTTGTCGCAATGCTAAAACGTACTTCAGGCTTTTTAGTGCTCCTGCTGCTGGTCTTGGCAGTTGTGCCAGTCAGCGCTCAGGATGAAGTGACGCTGGTCGTGTGGGATAACTTCACCCGCGAAGCGGAAACAACCATGATTGAGGCGCTCAACGCTCAATTCGAGGAAGCCAATCCTGGCGTCACCGTCCAGCGTGAAACCTATCTGACCGAAGACCTGACCACTGTCCTGCCCACCGCGCTGACCGAAACCAGCGGACCGGATGTTGCCATGATCAATCAGGGCGCGTCGAACATGGGCGCGCTGGTACAGGCTGGCTTGCTGCTGCCGCTGAACGACTACGCCGATCAGTATGACTGGTGGAACCGCTACGGCGCGGGCTTGCACGCTCGCAACAGCTTCAGCGAAGACGGCGCCGAATTTGGCGTCGGCAACGTGTACGGCGTCTCGAACACCGCCGAAGTCGTCGGTGTGTTCTACTGGCGCGAGGACTTCGAAGAACTGGGTCTGGAAGTGCCCGCCACTCTGGAAGAACTCGACGCGGTTCTGGCTGCGCTCAAGGACTCCGGCAGGACGCCGATTATGTTCGGCAGCCTCGACGGCTGGCCCGCCATTCACACGCTGGGCGCGATCCAGCACAGTTTCGCGACGGTTGAAGAAGTGGATGCCTTCACCTTTGGCACCGAGGGTGGCACATTTGATACCGAAGCCAACCTGCTTGGCGCTCAGAAATTCCTCGAATGGATTGCCGCCGGTTACTTCCCCGATGGCTTCGAGGGTCTGGACTACGACAACGCCAGCCTCAGCGGCTTCATCAATCACGAAACCAGCCTGTGGATCACCGGCAGTTGGGCAGCCGGGAACATCATCCCGGAACTGGGCGAAGAGCCGATTGGCTTCTTCCTGTTCCCACCTGCGACAGCCGATGCGCCACCACTGAATATTGGCGGCGTGGGCTTGGCTTACGGCGTGCGCGCCACCAGCGCCAACCCGGACGTGGCAGCCGCCTACATCGACTTCATCACCGGCTCTGACGCCGCGGCTGTGCTGCTCGAAAACGGCTTTCTGCCCGCCGCTGAAGTAGACACCGACGTCGTCGCCGAAGGCACGCTGACCGCTGACGTGGTCGCCGCCTGGAACACGATCAGCCAGGGCAACGCGGTGGGTCACTACTGGGACTGGACGATCCCCGATATGGCACCCTACATTCAGGAACTGATCGCCGGGGTGATCACGCCGGAAGACTTCATCGCCACCGTCGAAGCGGATTACACCGCCGAATAACGCAGTAACCTTTGATTTCCGTAGGGGCAGGGAATTCTCTGCCCCTGCACCAACAAACGTACCCCTACTATGACCCTGCCTTCCTCTGCATCACATTTGTCTACCCCGAAATCGAAGCGCGGCTCCGGCAGACCCTTCGCCCGCCCGTATCAGGCATACCTGTTTCTCGCGCCGGGGCTGCTGCTGTATCTCGTCTTTGTGTTCTACCCCATCATCAATACTGCCCGCTACAGTCTGTTTGATTGGACGGGCTTCAGCGAGCCGGTGTATATCGGGCTGGAAAACTACACCGAATTGTTCGCCGACAATGATTTCTGGAAATCCATCGGCAATAACTTCTTCTTCGTCACCTTCTACACCATTCTGCCAATTCTGCTGGCGCTGTTCCTGACGGCGCTGCTGACGCGAAGCAAGCTGCGCGGTATGTCGATCTACCGCACCGGGCTGTTCATCCCACAGGTGATGAGCAGCGTCGTCGTCGGCATCATCTGGCGCTGGCTGCTGGGACCCACCGGTCCCATTAACGAGTTTTTACGCCTGATCGGCTTGGGCGGACTGGTGCAGCCCTGGCTGGGAAGCTTCACCTATGCGCCGATTGCCGTCGGTCTCGTCGGCACCTGGTACGAGTACGGGTTGTGCATGGTGCTCTTCATCGCTGGCGCGCAGAGCATTGATCAGGAACTCTACGATGCCGCCAGGATTTTTGGCGCCAACGCCTGGCAGGAATTCCGCTACGTGACGCTGCCCAGCCTGCGCCCGCAGATTCTGGTCGCCTTCGTGCTGACGTTCATCGCCGCCATGCGCGTCTTTGACATGGTGTTCGTACTGACGGGCGGCGGTCCCGGCAAACAAACCTACGTCACCAGCCTGCTGATTTACGAGGAAGCGTTTCAGCGCAACCGCGCGGGTTACGCCTCGGCAATCGCGGTAGTCGTCACCATCATCATTATCGTCGTCTCCCTGACAGTCAATTATGTCCAGTCGCGCGATGGCTCACAGGAAGTGGACATATGAGCGCCCTCAGCACCCGCAACCGCACCTGGCTTACCTATGCCCTGCTCACCATCTTTCTGATCGCCGCTGTCGCGCCCTTTGTCGGCACCTTCCTGACCGCCTTCAAAGACACGCGCGAACTCAGCAATGGCATCTTCGCCCTGCCCGAACAGTGGCAGTTCGACAACTTCGAGGATGCCTGGACGGGCGCGCGCTTCTCCACCTACTTCAAAAGCAGCGTGATCGTGGTCGTGCCAGTCGTGGTTCTCAGCGTCATCCTCTCGACCATGAGTGGCTTCGCCTTTGGTATGTTCCGCTTTCCCGGTCAGAACGTGCTGCTGCTGCTCATCCTGCTCGGTCTGATGGTGCCGTTCGAGGCGGTCATCATTCCGCTGTGGCAGTTGATGGGATTGCTTGGGCTGCGCAACAGCTACTGGGCGCTGATTCTGCCGCAGGTGGCGCTCAGTTTTGCCTTTGGCACCTTCTGGATGCGCTCGTTCTTCTCCAGCTTCCCGCGCGAGCTGGTGGACGCGGCGGTTGTGGACGGCTGCAATACCTGGGACGTGCTGTGGCGCATTCTGTTCCCGCTGTCGCGCCCGGCGCTGCTGTCGCTGGTGGTGCTGCTGTTCATGTGGACTTGGAATGAGTTCTTCCTGGTGCTGGTTATGGTCACGGGCGATCTGCGCACGCTGCCGGTTGGCTTGGCGCTGCTGCGCGGGCGCTACGCCAGCGACATTCCGGTGATGGCGGCGGCTTCGCTCATCGTCTCGCTGCCGGTGCTGATTCTCTACTTCATCTTCCAGCGCAGCTTCATTCGCGGCATGATCGCAGGGGCGGTGAAGGGGTAGCCCATCACTTCGTAGGGACAGGACACCGTCGTACCGTTTCAAACCAACGGCGGACACGACAATGTCGTGTCCCTACAGTGTCCATACGTCGCAACCAATTCCCCTCTCCCCGCTTGCGTGGGAGAGGGGTTGGGGTGAGGGGTCCTTTCCTGGCGCCCCTGGCGTCCTGGCGGTTCAAATGCGCTATCGCCGTGTCCTTTGTGTCTTGGTGGTTCAATCATCTTTTCCGTATTTGCTGCGGTGCGCCAAAATCGAGGTTCGCGCCCTCAAACGTTTCGTTTGTTCTTGGCGCACTTTGCGCCTCTGCGGTTTTCGTCGCCTTTGTTTTCGTTTATCGCTGCTCTATAATGCGAACTGCTCGTAATCAGACAGCGGTTTTGACGGGTCGATGGATCACCTCTACACGCCCTGGCGCATGACATACATTCGCGGCGAAACCGCGCCGGAACAAGGCTGCGTCTTCTGCAACGCCCAGCAGCAGCCCAACGACGACGCGCTGATCGTTGACCGTTCGAGCCACGTCTACGTCATCCTCAACCGCTACCCATATAACAACGGTCATCTCATGGTCGTGCCTTACGAACACGTCGCCTCACAGGAAAGCCTGTCCGATGACGCCCTACTCGACCTGATGCAGACGACCAACCGGGCGCTTGCCGCGCTGCGCAGGCTCTACAACCCGTCAGCCTTCAACCTGGGCGCGAATCTCGGTCGGGCGGCGGGCGCGGGCATCGCCGAACACTTCCATTTTCACATCGTCCCGCGCTGGAACGGCGACGCCAACTTTATGGGCGTAGTCGCCCACACGCGAGTAATCCCTGATACCCTTGAAAATACGTTTCGTGAATTGAAAGAGATTTGGAATGGCGACAAATAACAGCAAGCACGCTCGTGAAGCAGTCATCCTCAGCGGCACGCGCACCCCGATTGGCAAATTCCTGGGCGGGCTGTCGTCGCTCAGCGCGGCGGAACTCGGTCAGGTGGCGGTACGCGCCGCCGTCGAGCGCAGCGGCGTCAACCCGGACGACATCAACGAGCTAATCCTCGGCAACGTCGTCAGCGCTGGCGTCGGTCAGGCGCTGCCCCGCCAGGTGAGCATCGGCGCGGGAATTCCCGAACACGTCGGCGGGGTGTCGATCAACAAGGTCTGCGGCAGCGGCTTAAAAGCCGTCATGCTGGCGTCCAGCGCCATCCGCGCGGAGGACGGCGATCTGTTCATCGCTGGCGGCGTCGAAAGCATGAGCCGCGCTCCGTTTCTGGACGATACCCACCGCATGGGACACAAATACGGTCATGTCCAGCTTCGCGATTCAGTGCAAAGCGACGGGCTGTGGTGCGCCCTGTGCGATTGGAGCATGGGCAGCGCGGCGGAGTTTATCGGGCAGCAGTTGGACGTGCGGCGCGAGGACATGGACGCGCTCGCCTTCCGCAGCCACCAGAACGCCCACGCCGCCACCGAAAGCGGCAAATTTGCAGCCGAAATCACGCCGGTAACCGTTCGTGGCAAGAAAGGCGATACCGTCATTGACCACGACGAGCCGATTCGCCCCGACACCTCGCTCGAAGCGCTGGCGAAGCTGCCCGCCGCTTTCGAGAAGGACGGCAAAGTGACGGCGGGCAACGCGCCCGGCATGAACGACGGCGCGGCGGCGTTGCTGGTCGCCAGCCGCGAGTATGCCGAAGCGCATGGGCACGCGCCCATCGCCCGCATCGTCGGCTACGGGCAGGCGGCAGTCGAACCCGCCTGGATCTTCTACGCGCCGGTCAAAGCCATCCCCAAAGCGCTGGAACGCGCGGGCTGGACGATGGACGACGTAGACCTGTTTGAAGTCAATGAAGCGTTCGCGGCGCAGGTGCTGGCGGATATCAAGGGACTGAAGCGCGACGGCTATGATCTGCCGATGGAGAAGCTGAATGTCAACGGCGGCGCGATTGCCCTCGGTCATCCTCTGGGCGCAAGCGGCGCGCGCGTGCTGATCACGCTGGTTCACGCCCTCAGAGATCGCGGCTTGAAGCGCGGGCTGGCGGCGCTGTGCCTCGGCGGCGCGGAAGCCGTCGCCCTGGCGGTGGAAATCGAGTAGCGCCAATCAGGTACAGTGCATTGCAGGGGCAAGTCCGGGACTCGCCCCTGTTCGTTTCAACATCCTCGCCGTCTTAACTGCTAAACAGCGCCGCTGCATCAACGCTGCCAGCCAGCCCTGACTCAAACGATTCGCCAGCCGCAAACGCGCCCAGCAGTGAGTACCGCCCATCACGAAGCTGCCACACGTCCACCAACTGATCGCGCGGATCAACAATCCAGTATTCGCGGACGCCATGACGCTCGTACAGCAGGAATTTCTCGCCGCGATCCCGCTTGATGCTGCCGGGTGACAGCACCTCAACTACCAGATCAGGCGCGCCGACAAGCCGCTTATCGGTCACGGCGCAGCGGCTGTCCGGCGCAAGATAGATCACATCCGGCTGAGGCACATTCGTGTCATCAAGATATACATCCATCGGTGAGACGAATACGCGCCCGCCACGTTCCTTTGCCACTTGCCTCAGCAGCACAAATCCGTTTCCAATAATATCCTGATGGTCGGGTACAGGGGATGGACTCATAATGATCTCGCCGTCGATGAGTTCGATGAACTGGTTTGATTCTGGAAGCTGGAAGAATTCGTCAGCCGTCACACGGGTTTTAACTGTCATCGCCACACGCCTTACACTGTGCTTTGTGCTATTGTGCCACACTTTTGCCGTGGTGGTAAAACAGCGTGCTGCTGAGGCAAAAGCCGCGCTGTGACCCTCCTGACATGACCAATCTCCACTTCGCGACTATCAATATTGGACACACTACCCTCAAAATACTATAATAGGCAGTTACCTGAGAGTAAATCCATATGATGCAATATTCAGTTTTAGAGCTTTGTGCAGGCGGCGGCGGGCAGGCGATTGGGCTTGAAGCTGCGGGTTTCAAACACGCTGCTGCTGTTGAGATTGATCATACAGCGTGTGAAACGTTACGTCTGAATCGTCCTGATTGGCGTATTATCGAAGATGATATTGCAGACGTGGATTATTCAGATTTTAAGGGCATTGATCTACTCGCTGCTGGAATACCTTGCCCCCCGTTTTCCGTTGCAGGCAAACAGCTAGGATCTTCGGATGATCGGGATCTGTTTCCACAAACCCTTCAAATAATTGCGCAAGTAAAACCTGCGGCGATATTGCTGGAAAATGTTCCTGGCTTTGCTGCCCCTAAGTTCATGGTTTACAGACAAGCGGTCATTGAACGGCTGCAATCCATGGGATATGTAGTTCAATGGCAGATAGTTAATTCACACGAATATGGTGTTCCGCAGCTACGCCCACGTTTTGTGCTTATTGGTCTACAGCATAAATTCAAGAGTCCATTTGAGTGGCCTAAGCCCTTAGGGCACGCAATCACAGTCAGCCAGAGCATTGGGGACTTAATGGCTGATCGAGGCTGGAGAGGCATTTCGAATTGGCTTCACAAAGCAAACAGGATCGCTCCAACATTGGTAGGCGGATCAAAGAAGCATGGAGGACCTGATTTAGGTCCCACTCGCGCCAAACAACAGTGGCTAGCCTTAGGTGTTGATGGACATGGTTTAGCAAACAGTGCGCCTGACGAAGACTTCCCGATAAGTCAAAATCCACGTTTAACAGTTGCTATGACTGCTCGTTTACAGACGTTTCCAGATCATTGGATTTTCGCAGGAAAGAAAACTGCATCATATCGTCAAGTAGGTAACGCCTTCCCCTCACTTGTCGCCCAGGCTGTTGGAGAATCGATTCAGAAAGCGCTTAATGGGCGAAAATTGACTAAATCACATCGCAGCTTTTCACAACAAGATCAGAAGACTATCGAAAATGTCCGAATCGAAAAAATATAAACGTGTTGGCTCCAAAGAAAAGATCAGGCGATTTTTCCTCGCAAATATGGGGCGAGTTATCGAAGCGCGAGAAATTCAGGAAGCCGCTGGATATGTTGCTGAATGGGCGCGAAGAGTTCGTGAGCTACGCGATGAAGAAGGCTATCAGATACTTTCTCATAAGGATCGTGCAAACCTGAAGCCGGGGCAATACATACTGGAAACGGATAAGCGCCGCCCCATACTACCGCGCTCAATTTCAAGAGAAACGCGCGCATTCGTCTTGGAACGTAACGGGTATACCTGTCAAATGTGTGGCGCGGCGGCTGGCGATCCAGATCCATTTCATCCAGGACAGACTATTCGGCTAACAATGGGACACATCATCGACAAATCAAAAGGCGGAGAAGACACATCCAATAACCTAAAGGCAGTCTGTACCAATTGCAACGAGGGACTCCAAAATTCAGCATCACCTAAACCTGATCGAATTTGGCTGCTTTCGCAGGTAAGGCGCGCAACTATCGATGATCAGATGGAGATACTGCGGTGGCTGGAAACGAAATTTAACGTCGGGCGTCCATCTGGCGAAGACCTCCCTCCAGACGAAAACTGAGTAGCATCTCCAGCTTATTTCTAATCCCCGCTGCTTTCCTCGGCGAACAATTCGTGGGCGTTTTCGACGTAGCTTAACGACTGGTGGCGGAAGTAGGTATTGTAGAGTTCGGCGTAATGCCCGCCCTGCTCGATCAACTGCTCGTGACTGCCCTGTTCGATGATCTTCCCCTTCTGCAGGACGACGATCCGGTCGGCGCTGCGGACGGTGCTCAGGCGGTGCGCGATCAGGATGGACGTGGAGCGCGACAGGATCATGTCGAGCGCCTGCTGAATCTGCATTTCGGTGAACGGATCGATGCTCGCCGTCGCTTCGTCGAGGATGAAAATCGCCGGGCGCTGCACCAGCACCCGCAGCAGGCTGACCAACTGGCGCTGTCCCATGCTCAGGCGCGCGCCGCGTTCGCCCACTTCGGTGTTCAAGCCGTCGGGCATCGTTTCCAGCCATTCGCCGCCGCCAATGCTGCGGGCGACCTCGTCAATTTCGGCGTCGCTGGCGTCCGGTCGGGCATAACGCATATTCTCCATCACCGTCCCGCTGAACAGAAATGGCTGCTGCGGCACCACGCCAAGCTGGCTGCGATACTGGTGAATGTCGAATGAACGAATATCCAGCCCATCAATCAGCAGGTCGCCGCCCTGAAATTCATAGAAGCGCTCGATCAGCTTGGCGATGGTGCTCTTGCCCGCGCCAGTATGCCCGACAAAGGCGATACTTTCGCCCGGCTTAATCGTCAGCGCGAACTTATCGAGCACACGCTCGCCAGTCTTATACTCGAAGACCACATCCCGAAACTCGATTTTTCCGGTCAGGCGCGGCGCAGGCTGATTATCGACCTGCTGTACCGTGTTCTCGGCATCCACCAGCGCGAAGATGCGCTCAACCGCGCTGAAGCCCTGTTGAAGCTGGCTCCAGAACGCCGACAGGTTGATAAACGGGAACCAGAAGCGGTCAATACTCTGAACGAACAGATACCAGGCGCTGATAGTAATCGTACCCACCAGGACGAACTGCGCGCCGACATAGACAATCATCGCAATCGCGATGCCCGACAGCGCGTTCAGCGCCGGGAAGACCATTGCCAGAACAAAGCCGCGCCGCAGGTTAATGCGGTAGGAGTCGCGGTTAATGCTGTCGAACTCGCGGTAAATCATCTGCTCCTGGCGGAAGTTCTTGGCGACGCTGATGCCGGATACGCTCTCCTGAATGTTGTCGTTGACCGCCGCCATTGCTCGCGAACCCTGGCGCGTGGCAATGCGGGCAAAACGGCGAAATATCCCGGTCACGAAAAAGACCACCGGCATTACGCACAGCAGGATCAGCGTCAGCCGCCATTCGATGTTGAGCAGGATGAAGAACAGGAGCACGAACTCAAATACCTGGCTGATGATGTCGAGTGAAATGACGATGATCTGGTTCAGTTCCTGCGTGTCGTTGGTGATCCGGCTGACGATCTTGCCTGACTTGTTCTCGTCATAAAACGCCAGGTCGCGGTTCACTGCCGCTTCAAAGGCATCCTTGCGAAGCTGGCTGATGACCGCCGCCACCAGCCGCCCGGTGAGCCGACGGCGCGCCCAGAAGACGAAAAAATCCAGCACCGCGTTGACCAGCAGCGCCGCCAAAATCAGGATAAGAGTCGAGTCCGGCTCGTGGTTCTCCAGCGCTCCTACGCCCCAGGAGATAATGATTGGGAACAGAGCGCCGATAATGGCAAAAGCGATCACCAGCACCACGATGATCGATACCTGCCTGCGGAAGGGGCTGAAATACGCGATGATGCGCTTCAACAGGTACATATCGTTGTACTGCCGGTCGTACTTTTCAGCGCCGATACTGCGCATCATCCCCATGCGGTCATTTCCTTCTAAACCTTACAATGTTCTACGAACGCGCCTTCAGGGCTTCATCCGTCCGCTGGCGTGGTTCGCCTTCATAGCGGGCAAATATGCGGCGGTAGGCGGCGGAGTTCTGAAGCAGGTCTTCGTGCTTTCCCTGCGCCACGACGGTGCCGCCCTTGAGTACAATGATGTGATCTGCCCAGCGTATCTGTGACAGGCGGTGCGTGATCAGCAGCGTCGTGCGCCCTTTCGACGCCGCCCAGATCGCCTTCTGGATGTTGTCTTCGGTCGCGCTGTCAATGGCGCTGGTGCTGTCGTCCAGAATCAGAATGGGCGGTCGGGTGACAAACGCCCGCGCGATCGCGATCCGCTGTTTCTGTCCGCCCGAAAGCGTCGTGCCGCGCTGCCCGACGATAGTGTCATAGCCGTCCGGGAACGTCATGATGAAGTCGTGCGCCTGCGCCTTTTTGGCGGCGTCAATCACCTCATCCAGCGGCGCGTCCGGCTTGCCAAAGCGGATATTGTCGGCAATCGAACGGCTGAACAGGTAGATGTCCTGCTCGATGATGCTGATCTGCGAGCGCAGGCTGGCGAGATTCCAGTCGCGCACGTTCACGCCGTCCACCAGCACCGATCCGCTATCTACGTCGTAGATGCGGTTGATCAGCTTCGTCAGCGTGCTCTTGCCGGAGCCAGTCTGCCCGACGAGGGCAACCGTCTGTCCGGGATGAATGCGGAACGTCACGTCGTGCAGCACCCGCGCGCCGTCGGTCGTGTAGCCAAAATCGACCTGCTCAAACTGAATGTCGCCGCTGATCGGCACAGTATGCCCGGCAGTATTCTGGTCAAGTTCAGTTTCTTCGTTGATGATGCTTAGAATACGCTTGGCGCTGGCATATCCCAGCGATACCTGTGAGAACGAGGACAGCGAGCTGAACACGGGAAAGCCGAACAGGAGAATCTGTCCTGTGTAGGCGATCAGCGTCCCACCATCGATCTCTCCGGCGCGGTACGCAAGCATTCCATGCAGAAACGCGCCAAAGACGGCGAGTCCAAGCAGAAGCTGCGGCAGATACCGCGCCTCGATATCCGCCTGCCGCACGACATGACCGCGCACTGTATCCACCTGATGATCGAAGCGCTGCTGCTCGCGGGCTTCCTGCGCCGCGCCCTTCACCACCTCAAGCCCTTCGAGCGTTTCCGCCACGCTGGCGTTCATCTGCCCAAAACTGGCGCGAACATCCTGCGCGACCGGGCTAAGCTCACGCACGTAGCGATACTGAAGCAGCGAGTAGGCGATCAGAAATACAAGCGGCGTGATGATAAACGGCGGATACAGCCGGGGCGCGCTGATTAGCGGCACCAGCACGAACATGCCGGAGCCAACCAGCATATTCATGCCGGGGTTCATCATCAGGTTCAGCTCGCGCACGTCGTTGGTCACGCGCGCCATGATGTCGCCGACCGGCTGCATGTCGTGAAAGGACATGCTCTTTCCAAGCAGGCTGCCATACAGCTCGTCGCGCACGTCACGCTCAATTCGCTGGGCAAAGATCTCCGCCGAGAAGTTGCGCATCATCTGCAGCGACGCGCGAATGACCTGTGACAGGATAATTGTCAGCGCCAGCGCGCCGATAACCTCCAGCGGCTGCCCCTCGGTCAGCGCATTAAACGCCTCGCCGATGTAATACGGCACCGCCGATGCCAGCGCCGCGTTGCTGAACGCGCCGATGATCATCAGGATGCCAAACAGCGGGTGGCGCAGAATGTGCGAGACGATGAAGCGAAACGGACTGGAGCGATCCGTCCGAAACGCTGCATGGGCGATAAATTCAGCCGACATTATGATCCTTCATCCAGGATAGACAGCTATCATGGTAAGTCACTGGCGTCATTCCGGTTAAGTCCAGATTGGTTATGCTGCCTACAGCCTGACATTAGGGGCGCGTGAGTCTTTCCAGCAGCAGCCGATCAGCGCTGCCAGACAGCGTAAGACGGACGTTGTCCCATGGACGATAGACCGTCAAGGTGAGCGTGTAGGTTCCTGGCGGCAAAGCGGGCGGCAGATCGAGACTTCGGGAGTCTATATAAATTCGGTCGGGCTGCATAGTGGACGTTTGGGATGCTGTTCACTTGAAAGGCGAAAACAACGAAGATAGCGACGATAGCAAAGATCCAGCGAGACACGCGCAGCAGCCTTGTCATTTCGCTCAACGTGGGCAATTATAGTCAGCAGGATTTGTTTCTCAATTGTGAGTCAGCCGTGAAACCGAATATATTTGTCACCCGCCATATCCCCGAACCAGCTTTGACGAAGGCACAGGCAGCCTGCGACGTTGACCTGTGGGAAGCCGAAACGCCGCCGTCCTATGAAGCGCTGCTGGAACGTTCGCGCGGCAAAGACGGCGTCCTGACAATGCTCACCGACCGGATTGACGCCGCCTTTATGGACGCCGCCGGATCATCGCTGAAGGTGATCAGCCAGATGGCGGTAGGCTACGACAACATCGACACCGCGGCTGCCGCCGAACGCGGTATCGCCGTCGGCAACACGCCGGGCGTATTGACCGACGCGACGGCGGATCTGGCGTTCGCGCTGCTGCTGGCAGCCGCCCGCCGCATCGTCGAAGGCGCGCGCTACATCGAAAACGGCGACTGGCAGACGTGGCATCCCACTGTTTTGCTGGGACGCGATCTCGCCGGGGCGACGCTGGGCATTGTCGGCTTCGGGCGCATCGGCAGCGCCGTCGCCCGGCGCGCGTTGGGCTTTAACCTGCGTATCCTCGCCTACAGCCCCAGCCTGACCGAAGAAGCCGCCCGCGCCGCCAATGTCGAACGCGCTGACCTGGACACGCTGCTGCGTCAATCGGATTTTGTCTCGCTGCACACGCCGCTGAACAACCAGACGCGCCACCTGATCAACCGTGACCGGCTGGCGCTGATGAAACCGACCGCCATCCTCGTCAATACGGCGCGGGGCGGCGTGGTCGATCAGGACACGCTCTACGAGGCGCTGGTGAACGGCGTGATCGGCGGCGCGGGACTGGACGTAACCACCCCCGAACCGCTGCCCGCCGATCATCCACTGCTGAAGCTGCTCAACGTCACCATCGTGCCGCACGTCGGCAGCGCGACGATTGGCACGCGCGGGCGCATGGCGGAAATGGCGGTCGATAATCTGATCGCCGGAGTGACCGGCAAGCCGCTGCCCAATGCCGTCGTCGCAGGTAGGCGCGAGGCTTAAGCTGCCAGATGAATCACACGCGCGCCACGCCAATATTATCGGTCGAGTCGCCACCTCCGGGCGCTGTGACCTGCCGATGATTCAAACCTTCGCTGCTTACCTGCTGGTCGCCCTGGTGATCGTCTCGGCGTTTCCGTGGGCGGCGTGGCTGCTCAAAGATGCGCCAGCAGTATTCACCGCCGTGGTCACGCTGGCATTGAGCATTGGAACGCTCACGCTGGTGATGCTGTGGGAAGGGCTGTTGAACATCCCCTTCTCGACCCTCGGCATCACCCTGCCCTACCTGCTGCTGATGCTGCCCGGCGCGGTGCTGTGGCGGCGGAATCGCAT
Source organism: Aggregatilineales bacterium (assembly GCA_030834905.1). Lineage (GTDB taxonomy): Bacteria > Chloroflexota > Anaerolineae > Aggregatilineales > Phototrophicaceae > Flexifilum. The sequence continues at coordinate 151,245 of JAUQWZ010000011.1, forward strand.
GACGGCTCTAGATCGCCCGCGTCCTGAGGGCGAAGTACGCGCTTCGTTCGCTTCGTGGATAAGCGCAAATCGCCTGCCGCTGCTGCTGCTGCTGGCGGTGAGCGCCGCTGTCCTGTTCAACGCCGCCTACTGGCCCTTTCACCGCGACGACGCGCTCGGCATATACCAGCCGCACGCGCAGGCAATGTACCAGCTTGGTGGTCTGATCCCGCTGCGAGGCGCGGACAGCCTCTACCTGACCTATCCGATGCTGATTCCCACCGCCTACACTTACGCCTATCTGGCGTCAGGCTGGGAAAACGAATATCTCGCCAACCTCATCGGGGCGCTGTTAAGCGTGGGCTGCCTGCCGGTGGTCTACTGGCTGGGGACGCTGCTCAAGGACGAACGCGCGGGCTGGCTGAGCGCGCTGCTGCTGGCGACGATGCCCGCCTTCGGGCGCTGGGCGTCGGCGGGATACGTCGATCTGCCGATGGCGTTCTTCTACGGGCTGGCGGGAGTCTTCGCCATTCGCCTCTGGCGCGGTGGGCGCTGGCAGGATGTGCTGCTGGCAGGCGTTTTGATGGGGCTGGCTGCCTGGACGAAAAACGCCGCGCTGATCGGCGTGCCGCTGTTGGCGCTCTGGCTGCTCTGGGCGTGGCTCAACCGCCGCATCCGCCTGACATACGTCGGGCTGGCGCTGATCGCCGTCGCTGTCGTCGCCGCGCCCTGGTATCTGCGCAATCTGGCGGGCGCGGGTTTCATCGTTCCGGGAACCGCCTGGACGGATCAGGCACAGCGAACGTTCGACAGCCTGCTGGTCTTTTTCCTGCGGTTTGAGAATTTCGGCATCACGGGCTGGCTGGCGATGGCTGGCATTGGCTACGCAGTCGTGATCATCGTTCGGCGGCGTGGAAACGCGCCCGAATACCTGCTGCACCTGCTGTGGACGCTGCCCTTCTTCGCCGCCTGGTGGCTGTTCGTCTCGTATGACCCCCGTTTCCTGCTGCTGTTTCTGCCGCCGCTGTGCGCCCTCGGCGGCGTGCTGCTGGCAGAAATCGGGTCACGGATTCCAGCGGCGTGGCAGCCGCGTCTGCAAGTCGTGGTGGCGGTGGTCGCCATTCTGCTGACGGCGCAGGCGGTCTGGTTCAGCGTCGAATATAAGGACGAGATGCTGGGCAGCCCGTTGATGGGCGACGCCGACAAACGCGCCATTGTCGGGCGGGAATGACCTGCTTCAGCCCATCAGATGCCGGTGAGTCACCTTGATGCAGTTGCTCTCAATCAGGGTGATTCCCGCTTCGGCGGCGCGGCGCGCTGCCGCTTCACTGCTGACGCCAAGCTGCGCCCAGACCACCGTCGCCCCGGCGGCTATGGCATCCTCGACCACATCCGGCAGAAATTCCGAACGACGGAACACGTCCACGATGTCTATTGGTTCGGGGACAGCCGCCAGCGAGGGGTAGGAAATCTCACCGTCGATAGTTTCGACAGTCGGGTTTACCGGAATCACCTTATAGCCCGCGCCGCGCAGATACTGGGCGATCTGGTAGCTGGTGCGGCTTGGGTCAGCCGAATGTCCGACTACCGCAATCGTGCGGGCGTTTTGCAGAATATCGCGTAACTGCGTGTCGCTGTAGCGAAGTGTCGTCATAACGATGGTTGCCTCACAACTAGATCGATCCGGCAGGCGCGGTCAGACCGCCCTTTCAGCCCCATCATATCACCTTGCCGGTTCCACGAAGCATGAGTCTCATTCAGTATTCACGTTTATTTCGACTGGAAGCACGCCGATCACCTCGTCGCGGGTGCTGCTGCCAGCAACGGGTAAATCCTGCGGCGGGCTGCCGCCGGGATTATCGTAGACCTTCACCCACAACTGGTAGACGCCAGGCGTCAGGTCAGGCGGCAGCGCCAGCCCCCGATGATCCCACACCGGCGCGCCCACCTGCCAGGTGTGGGTCGGTCTGAAGCCCCCCGCCGGATACCAATCGCTCTGGGTCACCGGCACGCTGTCCGGCTGGCTCAGATAGACCGCCACCGTGTATGGGGCTGCCAGCGGCGCGTCCGTCCCCCAGTAGAGCGATACCGGCAGGATGTCGCCGGGCGTAAATTCTGTTCCCGCGGGCAGCGTGTAACCATTGAGATGGATCGACTCGCCAAAGACCAGATCGGCTGCCCGTTCCGCCCCTCGAAAGGCGAACACATCCGGCGCGCTGACGGTGCTGTATTCGACCAGCCGTGTTTCCGGCGCGGTCTGCTGGTAGCTGACCGGGTAGTAATGAGCGCTCATAAACTGTTCCACCGGGCGCGTGCTCCACGGGTGATCGGGTCCGAACTGCACCACCAGCCACAGCCGGTTTCGGCTGCCCGCCAGCCGGTGAATCAGCGGCGCGGTTTCCTGCGTCAGCAGTGCCAGCGGATTATCTGACCGGATCAGCGGCGGCTGTTCGGGGCTGGGCTGTTCGCCCGGCTGCAGCGGCAGCGCGATGGCGCGGGCGCTGTCAAACGGCTTGTAGTAGTTCAGAAAAAAGACCTCATAACGCGGTGAATTGAGCAGGACGATATCGCTGCCGGTGGTGCTGGCGTCGATCCGACTCGCCATTTCATGCAGCGACGCATCGGTTGCGAAATACCGTCCGTCGCGCTCGTAAAGCACCCGCAGCCCCGCCCACGTCAGCAGCAGATACAGGGCAGCCAGCGCCACCGGCAGGTATCCCGCCGCCGCCCGCCAGCGCTGCCCGGCAGCACGAACCACTCGCCACAGCCACAGCCCACAGGCAAGCGCCAGCGCGCCAAACAGCAGCGGAATCACCGGCGTGCTGACCAGCGCCCAGGCGTTATCCAGCGGGCGATGCTGCCACAAGCCCGGAATCACCACCCAGCGCAAATACTCTGGCTGGTTGAGTCCGCCGCCCCACTCCAGCAGCGACCCGGCTTCGGGCGGCAGCGCGTCGGCATAGTCGCCCCATGCCAGCGTCACGCCGCTGATCTGCACCCACAGGCTGTAGGCAACAAGCAGCAGCGCCAGCAGCCGCCACCACGAGCGCGGGCGGCGCGTCAGCCAGTCAAACGCTGGCAGCGCCCCAAGCAGCACAAACGGCAGCACCGGAATGAGGAAGCGCGGGGGCCACGACAGCCCGCCAAACCAGTGAACGCCATTCAGCAGCGCGTAGCCAAAGGCGAACGCCAGCACCAGCAGCAGGATCGCCAGCGGGTAGCGAAACTGCCCCCGCCGCATAAGCAGCCACAAGCCGGGCAGCGCCAGCAGAATGACGGGCGAAGTCCCCCACAAGCTGCCGCCAATGCTGAACAGATAGCTGTGCAGCGCCACGCCCAGATAAGTCGAGGACGCTTCGGCGAGGCGGCGCGCAACATCGTAGCGAGCGCTCAAGCCGGGGATAACTTCCAGCACGCCCAGCGCGACAAACAGGACCATCAGCAGCACCAGAACGATCCCCAGCGCCAACACCAGACGGCGGTTGATATTCCGCAGCGACGGCACCGCCAGCACCAGCAGCGCCGGAAGCGCCAGCAGCCCCGATGCTTTGGTCAGCGCCAGCGCCAGCAGCGCCAGCACGCCCACCCCATACCACGCCCACGAGCGATAGCCGCTGGCGCGCACGCGCTCAATCGCCAGTCCGGTCAGCAGCAGGCACAGCATCAGCAGCGGTTCGCGAAAGAAAGTTTTGGTGTATGGAAACAGGGCGCTGCCAATGCCAAAGGCAGCCGCCGCCAGCGCGGCGGTAGCCTCGCCGTAACCGAGCGCCAGCGCGTAAACAAACAGGACGCAGCCCACCGCCGCGCCCACCCAGATATTGAACAGATAGGTGGTATGAACCAAGCCAATCTGCGGTATGTGCTTCGCCAGCCAGTACAGCGGTGCCGACGCCAGCACCTGCATTGGCTCGATATTTGCCGTTTCCAGCGGCAGTTGTTCGGGGGTTGCCACCGTCAGCAGCGGCGACGGCGGAAACTGCCACGCGGCGAGATCGAGATACTGATCGCCATAATCGACAAAGCTGCTCACGGCGTCGAACAGGCGGTGGCTGTCTCCGGTTTCTATCGCGCCGCTGTAAGTGATCGAATAGACGCTGGCGAGCAGCAGCCAGAGAGCAATAAGCAGACGCAGGCGCTGCCGGTTGAGGAGTGATGGTAGGGCAGTCATGAGGCTGAGATGATACGCGAAGGTCGTGCCTGAATCAACTTTCTGACCGGGGTTATCGGGACAGACAGGCAAAAAAACAGGGTGTCCGCTTGAACACCCCGTAGTCGCTGTCGAGAAGTTAGTCGCTGTTTCCGCCGGTCAGCTTGTTGCGGAAGCCGATCAGCCCCTTCAGGATTTTCTGGCTGGGCGAAAGCTTATCGAGTTCGCTTAAGCCAACCTCGTAGGTCGCCGCGCCAGTGCCGATTTTGCCCTCGCGCACCTGAAGATCCGCCATCGCCAGCAGCGTCTCGCCATGCAGCTTCTTTTCGCCCAGTTCCTGGAACACATCGGCTGCCTGACGGTAGCAGGTGTATGCCTGCTCGCGATCCCCCAGCGCGACGTAGACGCCGCCCATGTTGCCGAGCACCTTTGCCGCCCGCAGCGCATCTTCGGTCTGCTGGAAGGTATGCAGCGCCTGCTGCATCACGTCCAGCGCCTGCTGGTTTTCGCCCAGCGCCCGATGCACCAGACCAAGATTGGTCAGCATTTCAGCCGCCATATCGGGCTTGCTTTCCGCTTCGTAGGCTTCCTGCGCCTGCTGGAAGGTGCGGGCAGCTTCCTCGTATTCTTTCTGACGAAACAGCTTGACGCCCTGTTCCTGAAGTTGGTCGGCTGTATTCACTGGTCTGCACTCCTACATGGTGATATTGAGGACGCTTTCGCCGACCCGGCGCAGGCGATCCGTCGGCATCTGGCTAAGCATGATGGCGATTTCGATGAAACCAATATTCAGCGGGTTGGCGGCAAACTGGCGAATGTCGTCCGGCAGATGCGCGAAATGCTTCCAGTCCTCGCGCATGGACAGCAGTTCGCCAATGTGGCTGCTGCTTTCGAGAAAGTAGTCGATATTCTTTTTGACGCCGTTCGCCAGGACGGTCAGTTCGTGCATCGGAATCGACACTTCGCCAAATTCGTAGTGGTCGATCAGTTCGACGCTCAGACCGCTGGCGGCGCTCAGGTCTTCCTGGCTGAGTTCCAGGGCTTCGCGCGCCTGCCGCAGTAGCGCGCCGATCATCCGGTCGCGCAGCCGCATGTACTCATCCTGCACCCGGCTGTAATCCTGCTCCGAGGCTTGCAGCGTCGTTGTGCTCCAGAAGTGGCTCACCGGCACGTCGAGGAAATACGCCAGCAGCTCAAGCTGCGGCAGCGAAGGCACGTCCTCGCCCAGTTCCCATTGTTCGATCTGCTCTGGCTGCACATTCAGCTTGCGGGCGCAGTCCTCCAGCGAGCGCCCCACTTTGAGACGCGCGTCGCGCAGCAGCACGCCAACCATCTTGCCACGAATACGATAAGACTCGGCTGGGTCGAGTGGGTTCGCGGGTTGAGTTTGCGCCTCGGCTGCTTCACGATTGTGCTTGAGCCGGGCGGAAACATCTCCAAAGGTCATTGTTTACGCCTCCACACGGGGCTGCCTGCTGTGCAGTGTGTCCACATCATACAAAATTTTACCTAAATCGACAATTGAGGTCGCATGTTTGTGTTCATGGCGCTGTGAATGCCCTATAATACGGTTAGGTTTATAACATGCCAATAGTGCAGGCAGCGATGACACTTGATACGAATCGGTCGGTGAGCGACACGCACTACAAGGTAGCCTACGATTTGATGCTGCGGCTTGGCTCGCTGCTGGAACTGGAGCAGCTTCTTAAGCAGCTTCCTCTCGCCATCCGGGAAATCTTAGGGGTCGAGCGTGTATCCCTGCTGCTTGCCGATGATGATCAGGCGACGCTGCGCCTGTATGCCGTCGAGGGCGCGCAGGTGCCGGACGACGTTCAGGGGCTGCGGAATCGGGTGTTCTTCTCAATCTATGAGCGCGACGATTTCCCTTCCGTCAAGGCATGGCTCGATGGACAGGTTTACCGCGCCTCGGCAGCGGCGATGTCCGAAGGCTCGCCCCTCGAAATCGTCGTTGAAACGCTCAAGCTGACGGAATTTCTTTCCGCCCCGCTGAATGTGGATGATACGCTGGTTGGGGTGCTGCTGGTCGATAATCCTGACACGCAGACGCCGCTGTCACCCGAAAAAGGCGATATTCTCGCCGCCCTCGCTGCTCCGGCAGCCGTTGCGCTTCAGAACGCCAACCTGCACAGCAAGACCGTCCGCGAGCTGGCGTCGAAGATGCACCAACTGCATATTCTGCACCAGATCGACCGCGAACTGAACGACACCATCAAGCAGGACAACGTTTACGACATGACGCTTGACTGGGCGCTGCGCTTTACCAACGCGCAGGCGGGGTCGCTGGCGCTGTACGACGAAGAACGCGACGATCTGCGCGTGGTTGCCGACCTCGGCTATGACACGCCGGTTGAACAGCGCGAGATGCTGCGCCGCACTCACGGCGGGGGTATCGCGCTGCGGGTGGCGCGTTCAAGCTATGCCGAAGTGATCCCCGATGTCTCGGCAGATACCGATTATGTGCTGCTGTCCAACCTCATCCAGTCACACATGTCGGTTCCGGTCATGCGTGAAGACCGGGTGATCGCGGTTATTTCGGTGGAGAGCAAACGCCTGAATGGGATGAACGAGGAGCATCAGGAGTTTGTCGAGAAGCTGGCAGCGCGCGGCGGCGTCGCCATTGATAACGCCCGCCTGTTTGCGGACGCGGTGCGCGAGCGCGAGAAGCTGTCCTACATTCTGGCGAATATCGCCGACGTGGTGATCGTTGTCGGTCACGAGGACCGGCTGGTGCTGATCAACCACTCTGCCCTTGCCGCGCTGCGGCTGTATCCTGACGTAGACTACATCGGAATGCCGATTTCGGAAGTCCTGGAACACAGCTACCTGCTGGAAGTGTTCCGCCATGCCCGCACACAGATGCAGAACGTCCTTGAAGAAGTGAAGCTGCCCAACGACCGAACCTATTACGCTCATTTTTCTACCCACACCGATATCGGCTGGATGATCGTCATGCACGATATCACCCCGCTGAAAGAAACCGAGCAGCTTAAGAATGAGCTGGTCGCCACCGTCACCCACGACCTGAAGCAGCCGCTGACCGTCATGAACGGCTATCTCGAAATGCTCCAGATGCACCAGAAGCTGGAACAGCGCGGCGAAACTTACGTCAGGATGATCGGACGGGCGGTTCAGACCATGTGGTCGTTGATTGACGACCTGATGATGATGGCGAAAATCGAAGCGGGCGTCCAACTGGAAATTCACCCTGTCTCGGCACACAGGCTGGTCGAGGAGTGTATCGAGCAGGTGCAGTCGATTGCCGATAGCAAAGCGATGATCCTCACCAATAATGTCTCGGTGGAACTCCCGCCGATTAAGGGCGACCCCAAGCGGCTCTCGCAGGTGTTCGCCAATCTGATCGGCAACGCGGTCAAGTACACCGCGCCGGAAGGCAAGGTGCGCGTCTGGGCAGAAGCCCACGAAGCCTCGTTGATGATCGGCGTGCAGGATTCCGGGTTAGGCATCAGCCCTGAAGACCAGACGCGCATCTTTGACCGCTTCTACCGCGTGCGCAGCGCCGAAACCGAGAGCATCGAAGGGACGGGGTTGGGACTTGCCATCGTCAAGCGGCTGGTGGAAAACCACCGCGGGCAAATCGGGCTGGAAAGCCGGCTTGGCGAAGGCTCGACCTTCTACGTGACCCTGCCCACCTACGACAACAGCGAAAACGAGCCGCAGCCGGAGAATTCAAGCGTGTGAGGCACGTCCTACCCCTCATCTCTATTCCCTTGCAAACGGCGGACACGACATAGTCGTGTCCCTACGCCATGTCGCGGGGATGAGGGCGTTTTTACAGCGTTAGCTGCATGTTGTACAGATTCGCGTAAGTGCCATCCAGCGCCAGCAAATGCTCATGCGTCCCCTGCTCGTCAATCCCGCTGTCGGTCAGCACCACGATTCGCTGTGCTTTCCTGACCGTTGACAGGCGGTGCGCGATGACGAGCGTGGTGCGGTCGTGGATCAGCCGCGCCAGCGAATCCTGCACCGCCTTCTCGCTTTCGTAGTCCAGCGCGCTGGTCGCCTCGTCCAGAATGATGATCGGCGGGTCTTTCAGGAACAGGCGGGCAATGCTCAACCGCTGCTTCTGTCCCCCTGACAGCTTCACGCCGCGCTGACCGATATCGGTGTCGTAGCCGTCCGGCAGCCGCATGATGAAATCGTGGGCGTTTGCCTTCCTGGCGGCTTCAATGATTTCGTCGCGTCCCGCGTCGAGCCTGCCGTAGCGGATATTGTCGGCAACCGTCCCGGCGAACAGATAGACATCCTGCTGGACAATGCCGATGCTGCGCCGCAGCGATTTCAGGCGAATGTCGCGAATATCCCTGCCATCGAGCAGAATTTGCCCGTCGCTCACGTCGTAGAAGCGCGGGATAAGCGAGCACACGGTCGTCTTGCCAACGCCCGACGAGCCAACCAGCGCCACGTATTCGCCCACGCCGATATCCAGCGAGATATGCCGCAGAATGTAGTCGTGATCCTGCTTGTATTTGAAGCTTACGTTTCTGAATTCGATGTTTCCCTGAACCTGCGTCAGTTCAACCGCGTCGGGCGCGTCCTGAATGTCCGGTTCGATCTCCAGCACATCCATAAAGCGGCTGAAACCGGTAACGCCTTCCTGGTAAAGCCGGGCGAAATTTGCCATCCGCCGGATCGGCTCGACGAGGATGCCAACCACCAGCAGATAGGTCAGCAGATCGGCTAAGTCCAGCGACGCATTGACGATGGCGACGCCGCCGAAAACCACCACGATAATGGTGATGATCTGGGTGAAGGCGATCAGCCCATTGTCAAAGTAGGCTTCGCTGCGGTAGCCGTCGCTGCGGCTGCTGACGAACCGGTTGTTCTCGTAAGCAAACTTCCGTCTTTCGATGGCTTCATTGGTGAACGATTTGACGACCCGGATGCCCGCCAGCGAGTCTTCAACCTGGGCGTTGATATCGCCAATCCTGTCCTTGCTCGTCCTGAGAGCGATATTCATGCGCTTGTTGAAGTAATAGGCGTACAGCCCCATCGCCGGCATGAACAGAAAGACGATCAGCGTCAGCGGAACGTTGATCGTGATCAGGATCAGGAACGCGCCCACAAACTTCAGCAGTGAAATGAGCAGGTCTTCAGGTCCATGATGGTAAAGCTCTGAAAGCCAGAAGATGTCGTTGGTCAGCCGCGTCATAAGCTGACCGGTCTTATTCTCGTCGTAAAAACCAAATGACAGCTTCTGATAATGATCGAATAATTCGGTGCGCATGTCGCTTTCCATCTTCGCCCCCATCATGTGTCCGCGATAGTCCACAAACATGTTGCACACGGTATGCAGGGCAACCAGCCCCAACAAGACCGCGCCCATCGTGTAGATGTCGTTGATCACGGTGAGGCTGCCGCTTTCCAGTATATTTTTGGTGATGTAGTTGATGACCAGAGGGAATAACAGCGACACCGCCGACACCACGAAGGCGGATGCCATGTCTGCCAGCAGCAGCCCTTTATAGGGTTTGTAGTACGACAGGAATTTCCTGGTTCTTGAATTCATGCAGTGTGCCCCGTAAAAGACAGTTTCAGTGAATCACGAATTGGAACTATGCTTCGCTCGACAGTGGGCTTAAGCCCACTGTCTGAGACGGGAAATCTGTGATTCACTGAGGTTATATTCTGGCATTTCGTAGCCCTTTATGAGCTTTCACGAACCCCATTATAAACAAACCGCCTCCTTCCTGGGAGTCCCAAAAAGGAGGCGATCATAGCCTTCGCAACAGACCAGTGGGCTTAGCTGTCCTGCGCCTCGGCTTCCGCTGCGGCTTTAGCGGCTTCCTGCGCCCGCTTTTCATCCTGCGTGACGAGAATTTTCTTGCCGTCATCGTCCTGTTCGTGATGAATCTGGTATGGCACCATCGTGACCACGACTCGATCCATGCCGGTGAGCGCCAGATTCAGGAGATAGGCGCTGTTATGGTGCAGCCCCTGCTCCCAGTAGGTATCCATCACCAGATGCCCCATGATGACGTGGATGAAGCCGTCCGGCTGTTCTGTCCGCACCTGTTCGATGTAGTTATGCAGCGGTTCCGCAAGCTGCCGGAAAGGTGACGGAATGATGACCAGCTCGCCTTCACCGATCCGCGATTTCCACTTCGCTTTGACGGTTTCCACTTTGTCCGGGTTAGCGGCGATATGAACGGCTCGCCAGGGATGGTTGAGCGATTTGGCGAAGTTGACCAGCCGCACCGTTTCCGCGTGAACGTCGTCCACCAGAATCAGCGTCTGCACCGGACGTATCTCGGTATCCACCGGAACGCCCTGCAGGCTGAGCGCGTGCGCGACTTCCTGATAATGCCGGTTGATGCGCAGGAAGATCGCCACCATCGCCGGGATAAGCAGCACGACGAACCAGGCGCCGCTGGTGAACTTGGTCACGGCAAAGACGATCATGACGACAAAGGTACTGATCGCGCCGACAATACTGATCACCAACTTGAGACGCCAGCGCTTATCATGATTGATCGACGCTTCCAGTCCCTGATGCACCTCACCCGGCTTGAGCTTGCCCACCTTGCGCAGATGAACAGCCATGCCCGTCTGCGAGATCGTAAAGCTGAGGAAAACGCCGATGGCATACAGCGGAATCAGGGCGGTCACGCTGGCGTTCATGAGGATGACCAGCAGCGACGCCAGACTGGCGAGCGCGACAATGCCCCACGAGAACACCAGCCGCCCGCCGCGGTGCGTCAGTTGGCGCGGCAGGTAGCCATCCGCCGCCTGCAGCGCCGCCAGGCGCGGAAAGCCGGCATAGCTCGTGTTTGCCGCCATGAGCAGAATCAGCGCGGTGGCTGCCAGCACCAGATAGTAGAGTGGATTGCCACCGCCGTAAACGGTGCGCCCGATCTGCGAAATTACCGTCTCGACGTGGCTTGGAACGGCGTGAATCTGGTTCGCCATGAAGGTGATGCCGAGAAACAGCGGAATCAGAATGCTCGTCATCACCACCAGCGTGGTGGCGGCATTACGGCTGCGCGGCTCTTTGAAAGCGGTGATGCCGTTGCTGATGGCTTCCACGCCGGTCAGCGCCGTACAGCCGCTGGAAAACGCCCTCAGCACCAGGAAGATGGTCAGCGGTTCAACGACGGCATGGTGAATCGCTTCGACTTCCGTCACCGTTGGCAGATTGCCCGTGAGCGCGCGGATCAACCCGACTCCAAGCGTCAGGAACATCATGCCGAGGAAGAAGTAGGTCGGGATGGCGAACAGCCGTCCAGCTTCTTTGACTCCGCGCAAATTCACCACAGTGATGAGCAGGATCACGCCAACGGCAATTTCAACCTTGTACGGCAGCAGCGCTGGAAAGGCAGATATAATCTGGGCGACGCCGGATGAGATGCTGACCGCTACCGTCAGGATATAGTCGGTCAGCAGCGCCGCGCCCGCGATCAATGCGGGAATTTCGCCGAGATTATCGCGCGCGACGATATACGCGCCGCCGCCGTTCGGGTAGGCGTAGATCGTCTGCCGGTAGCTGATGGTTACGATGACCAGCAGGACGGCAATTGCCAGCGCGATTGGCGCGGACAAGCCAAGAATGGTGCCGCCAGTTGTCCACATGGTCGCCGCGCCGCCGCCAACGGCAGCCGCGAGAATGACCAAAATCTCTTCAGTCGCGTAGGCGGTGCTGGAAAGCGCGTCACTGGCAAAGACAGCCAGCCCAACCGGCTTACTGATCGCCTGATCGGCAAGCGCCTCGGTATCCAAACGCCGTCCCAGGAGAGCTTGCTTGATATTTACAGCCATTAAAACCCAATCTCCTCACGCTTAACGAGAGGGAGCTATGGACATAGATTCAAAGTATGGAGTGCGATGACCTGCATTCAGGTCTGAAATGTGGGAGGTGGATGGATATTATTCGAGGATGCTGCCCTTGAATACAGAGAGATGATTTCGCAGCCAGGCTGCTGATTTGCTTGCCGACATCCTAACACGCTGCTGCACAACGGTACAGAACGCATGATTGACTCTTATTAATCGACGGTACTGTTTATTATACATTCGGCAAATTGGCGTGTACAGATAAGGCTTATCTGCCGGGAACGGGGCGCGCCATCAATTGACGCGCCGCCGAGACGTGGCTAGACTTCAGCCTGAAAATACTTATCCTCAGCCAGAGTATTCTTTATGGCAGCCATTCTTGAATCGAAGCTCGATACCCAAAGCGACGAGTATCGCCTCGCCTATGACCATAACGCGCGGCTTGCGCGGCAGCTTGCCGAGCGACAGGCACAGGTCAGCCGAGGCGGCAGCGAGCGCGCAGTGACCCGACATCTGGAAGCGGGCAAGCTGCTGCCGCGCGAACGAATCGAACTGCTGCTTGATCCCGGCAGCCCGTTTCTGGAACTTAGCCCGCTGGCAGCCTGGGGCATGTACAGCGACGAAAGTCCGGGCGCGGGGACGGTCAACGGCATCGGCGTGATCAGCGGCGTCGAATGTATGATCGGCGCGAACGAAGCGACGGTTAAAGGCGGCACCAGCTATCCGATCACGGTGCAGAAGATGCTGCGCGCGCAGGAGATCGCCCGCGAGAACCGCCTGCCCTGCATTTATCTGGTCGAATCCGGCGGGGCGAACCTGCCGCATCAGGCGGAATTGTTCGTCGAGGGCGGGCGCACTTTCGCCAACCAGGCGCGCATGAGCGCGGCGGGCATCCCCCAGATTTCGCTGGTCTTTGGCAGCAGCACCGCTGGCGGCGCTTATGTGCCGGGATTGAGCGATTACGCGGTGCTGGTGCGTCGTCAGGCGCTGGCGTTCCTCGGCGGTCCGCCGCTGGTCAAAATGGCAACTGGCGAAGAAGTTGATGAGGAGACGCTCGGCGGCGCGGAAATGCACGCCCGCGTATCCGGTCTGGCGGATTATCTGGCGGAGAGCGACGCCGACGCGATCCGCATCGGGCGCGACATCGTCGCCCGGCTCAACTGGCGCAAGCACCCGCCCGCCGAACTGCGAACGCCCGAACCGCCGCGTTACGATCCCGACGAACTGCTCGGAGTCGTGCCCATCGACACCATCCGCCAGCCGCTGGATATGCGCGAAGTCCTCGCCCGGCTGCTGGACGGCTCGCGATTCCTGGAGTTCAAGCAGGAGTACGGATCAACCCTGCTGTGTGGACACGGACACATCAACGGCTATCCGCTGGGCATCCTCGCCAGTCAGGGCGTGCTGTTTTCCGAAGCGGCGAACAAAGCCGCCCAGTTCATCCAGTTGTGCAACCATTCACACACGCCGCTGCTCTATCTGCAAAACATCACCGGCTTCATGGTCGGCAGCAAAGCCGAACACGAAGGCATCATCAAACACGGCTCGAAGATGATCAACGCCGTTGCCAACAGCAGCGTGCCGCAGTTCACGGTGCTGATCGGCGGCAGCTACGGCGCGGGCAACTATGCCATGTGCGGTCGCGCCTATGATCCGCGCCTGCTGTTCGCCTGGCCCACCAGCCGCATCGCCGTCATGGGCGCGGAGCAGGCGGCGGGTGTGCTGGGAATCATCACCGAAGAATCGGCGCGCAGGCGCGGGCAGACGCCGGATTATGATACGATTAATGTGATGAAGGCGATGACGGCGCAAAAGTTTGAACAGGAAAGCGACCCGTATTACGCCACCGCCCGTCTGTGGGATGACGGACTGCTCGACCCGCGCGATACCCGGATGGCGCTCACCGTCGGGCTGTCGATGTGCTACAACCGCAATTGGATGAACGAAGACGCGCCGCGTTACGGCACTTTCAGGATGTGAGAGAGGTCTGAAATGGAAGCAAAACGGCTCAGCGATATGACACTGGAACAACTGCGGCTCTTGATCCGCGAAGAAATTCAGCGAACGTCAAGAGAGGAACACGAACTACAGTATATCGATGGCGATTTGTCGGACTTCCCGGTAGACCAATGGGGTTCGTGGCCAGAACATCTCTCCCTTCGACGAGAGGATATGTACGGCGATGAAGGACGCTAAAGCAGTTTTTATCGACACCAATATTCTGCTAAGGGCAAACGTTGAAGAAGCGCCGTCTCATCATGAATGTCTGGCGGCAATTACGAATTTAAGTGCAAAAGGCACCAAGTTATGGATTAGCCGTCAGATTCTGCGCGAATATCTTTCTGTTCCGACTCGTCCACAGGATTTTATGAACCCGCGTCCGATAAGCACAGTCGTTGAGCGTGTCAGTTATTTCCAATCGCACTTTCACGTTGCAGACGAAACGCTCGCGGTCACACGCAACCTTCTATCGTTAGTCGAGACTGTACCAATGGGCGGCAAGCAGGTTCACGACGCGAATATTGTCGCCACAATGCAGGCTTACGGCGTTAGCCACTTGTTGACACTGAATAGGGGAGATTTCATACGGTTCGGCAGCTTGATTACTGTTTTGTCGCTTGAGGATATAACACCCGAACAATCTGAAGAAAGCGACTCTGAATGAATCAACAGATTGACCGTTTTCGCAGCCTTTCCCGTACGTCACGGGCGGTGTTCTGGCTGATCCTTGCCGCCTTTGTCGCCGTCGTGGTGTACGCCTTTTTCACCTCGCGCTTCGGGCAGAACGCCCTGCTCTGCTGCTGCGGCGGCGCGATTGTGATCGCGCTCGTCGGCATCGTCTCGGAACGGGGAATGAGCCGCCGCTGATGCAGCCTATCCCCTTTCAATATCATCCTGAAATCATCGAACGCTATCCCGCGCTCGTCGGCGGCGTAATCGTGGGCGGCAGCGTCAAAAACGGCGCGACGCCGCCCGACCTGCTGGCGCTGTATCAGGACGAACAGCGGCGGGTGCTGGAACGCATCGGCGATATGCCCCTGAGCCAGATCGAGTCGCTGGCGGCGTGGCGGGGTGTGTTCCGCAGCTTTGGCGTAGACCCGACGCAGATTCGTAGCGCCTGTGAAGCCCTGCTGCGCCGCCTGACCAAGCAGGGTGATATCCCCAGCATCAACACGCTGGTGGACATCGGCAATCTGGTCAGCATCCGCTACGCCATCCCGATTGCGGTGGTCGATATGCGGGCGGCGAAGGGCGCGATCACCGTTCATTTCGCCGATGGCAGCGAGCGCTTCACCAACCTCAGCACAACGGACGTGATACACCCGGACGCAGGCGAAGTGATCTTTTCCGACGAGGACAAGCTGGTATTTGCGCGGCGCTGGTGCTGGCGGCAGAGCGACCAGAGCGCCGCTCGCGAGGATACGCAGAACATCATCATCACCGTCGAAGCCCAGCACGCCACCGCCCGGCAGGACGTAGAAGCGGCGATGCGGGATTTGATGGGGTTGTTGAGGGAGTATGTAGGCGCGGAGATGCGGGGCGCGATAGTGAGTGACGCAAACACCTCACCGACGACAGAGATGTAGAACGGCTCAGGTTAGCGCAAGGTCAATGCATTTGAGCTTACCCGCGTCCGTTCATGAGACGCAGTATAATCCACCAGAAAAGCGCCGTTTGCAGTAAATTTGAGTAAGAGAAAATAGAGGTTTTATGGTTCTTTCCCAGTCCACCCAAACTAATCGCTTTACGCCCTTCACCGACGAACACGAGATGTTCCGCAGGTCGGCGCGCGCCTTCATCGAAAACGAGATCAACCCGCACGTCGAAGCATGGGAAGCCGCCGAAATGTGGCCCGCCCATGACGTGCTCAAAAAGATGGGCGACCTCGGCTTTCTCGGTTTGAACTACCCGGCGGAATACGGCGGCGCGGATGCCGACATCTGGTTCACCATCGTGCTGATGGAAGAGCTGGGGCGCATCCCCTGCGGCGGCGTGCCGATGGGCATCAGCGTTCACAGTGACATGTGCACGCCCGCGCTGGCGAAATACGGCTCGCACGAGCTGCGCCAGCAGTTTTTAGCACCGGCGATCAGCGGCGACATGGTCGGCGCGATTGCCGTCACCGAGCCGGGCGCAGGGTCGGACGTGGCGGGCATCATCACCCGCGCTGAAGCCGACGGCGACGACTACGTCATTAACGGCAGCAAGATGTTCATCACCAACGGAGTCCAGGCAGATTGGGTCTGCCTGCTCGCCCGCACGTCGCCGCCCGACCGCGACGACGGGCGCGGCTACAAGGGCATGTCGCTGATCATGGTGCCGACGAATACGCCCGGCTTCATTGTCAGCCAGAAGCTGAAGAAAATGGGCAACCACAGCAGCGATACCGCCGTCCTGACGTTCGAGGACGCGCGCGTGCCGCAGTCGTACCGCATCGGCGCGGAAGGCATGGGCTTCTACCTGCAAATGGAGCAGTTCCAGCGCGAACGGCTGGTGGCAGCAATCCTCGGCACCAGCGGCATGGACATGGCGGTGCGCCAGACGATCCGCTACTGCCAGGAACGCAGCACCTTTGGCAAACCGCTGATCAGCAATCAGTGGATTCAGTTCAGGCTTGCCGAACTGCTGACCGAAATCGAAGCGCTGCGCCAGTTGAGCTACTCCTGCGCCGCGCTCATGAGCGAGGATGAAACGTCCACTGAAGTCACCAAAATCGCCTCGATGTGCAAGCTCAAGGTCGGGCGGCTGATGCGCGAAGTGGCGGATACCTGTATCCAGTTCTACGGCGGCATGGGTTACATGGAAGAAACGCCCATCTCGCGTTACTTCCGCGATTCGCGCCTCACGTCCATCGGCGGCGGCGCGGACGAGGTGATGCTGGGCATCATCGCCAAGCTGGAGAATATGGAGAAAAGATCGATCTGAACCGCCAAGACGCCAAGATCGTCAAAAGGATTTTCACTCATTAACTTGGCGTCCTTTACGCCTTGGCGGTTCACTATTTTTGAGGCACTTTGATGACTTACAGGGTTGGCTCCGCGCAAGGCTTTTACGGCGATGACGTCACCCGCGCCCTGCCCATGATCGAGGGAGGACACGTCGATATCGTCTGCTTCGAGGCGCTCTCGGAACTGACGCTGGCGATTTTGCAGAAGGACAGGCTGGCGAACCCGCAGCGCGGCTACACCTTCGACCTCGCCATCATCGCCAGGCAAATTTTGCCGAAAGCCTACGAACGCAAAATCCCCCTCGTCACCAACGGCGGCGGGCTGAACCCGCAGGCAGCCGCCGAGATGGCGCGCGACACCGCCGCCAAAATGGGGCTGCACGGGCTGAAGATCGCCTGCGTCACCGGCGACGACGTGCTGGCGCGATTGGATGCATTACAGGCGGCAGGCGAAGAACTGGCGAACATCGAAACCGGCGAACGGCTGGCGGATACGCCCAACCAGAATTTCGTCACCGCCAACGTCTATCTCGGCGCAGCGCCGATTGTGGAAGCGCTGCAAAATGGCGCGGATATGGTCATCACCGGGCGCGTGGCTGACCCGTGCCTGTATCTCGCGCCGCTGATCGCCCACTACGGCTGGGCATGGGACGACTGGAACAAGCTGGCATCGGGCATCGTCTGCGGGCATCTGCTCGAATGCACTGGGCAGGTGGTTGGCGGCAACAGCCTCGCCGCGATGAACAATATCAACCCGCGCCATCTGCCCCACCTCGGCTACCCGATTGCCAACGTTGAAGCTGACGGATCGTTCGTTCTCACCAAAATGCCGGGGACACCGGGCTGCGTGACGATGGAAACCGTCAAAGAGCAGCTTCTCTACGAAGTCCACGACCCGCGCAGCTACCTCACGCCCGACGTGGCGGCAGATTTCACCACGCTGCGCCTGTCACCAGATGGCGAAAACCGCATAAGCGTCAGCCGCGTCACCGGCAAGCTGCGCCCGGATACGCTCAAGGTCAATATCGGGCGATTGGAAGGCTACATGCGCGAACTGATCTTCACGTTCGGCTATCCCGAAGTCTGGCGCAAGGTGGACATGCTCAAGGCGATGATTGCCGAATCGTGGCGCGATTTGCCTATTCGCCGCGTCGAGTACAGCTATCTGGGAATGAACAGCCTGTTTGGTTCGCTCGCGCCGCTGCCGGATGACCCGCTGGAAGTCGTCGCGCGGGTGCTGTTTACGGCTGATGATACGGACACGCTCAAAACGGCGGTTCGGCGGGTGATGGCGAACGGCTTAAGCTGCCCGCCGGGCATGAGCGTCAGCGGCACAACCGTTGGCGCGGAACCGCGCCCGGTGCTTGGCTTGTTCCCGGCGCTCGTCAGCCGCGAAGTGGTGACGCCGGAGATCCATTACATCGAAGTGTAGAGAATGATTGAACCGCCAAGTCGCCAAGGACGCCAAGAAAGTTTTTCCCTTTGCGACCTTCGCGCCTTTGCGTTAAGTTCTTGCTTTACGCGAACCGCTAACGAGCTAATCCCATGAAACTTTACGACCTCGCCTACGGGCGCGCGGGTGACAAAGGCAGTATCGCCAATATCAGCGTCATCGCCCGCAGCCCGGAAGCTTATCAACAACTGAAAGCCCGATTGACCGCCGAGCGCGTCAAGCGGCATTTCGGCGATCTGGTCAAAGGCGAGGTTGTGCGTTATGAATTGGATAACATCGAGGCGCTGAATTTCGTGCTGCACGATGCGCTCGACGGCGGCGCGACTCGCTCGCTGCGGATCGACGGACTGGGCAAAAGTCTGGCGGGGGCGCTACTGTACATGGACTGGGATTAGCGCCATAATCGACGCCAAGCCAGATGATCGTATGTGCGGACAGCCAATGGCTGCCGGTTATTCCGGCATGAGGAGAACGACAGCATGACGTGGGAATACTGCGACGTCAGCGGCGCAGTCAGCCGCGCGACCAATTTGCTCGACCTGACGATTGAATACCGCAACGCGCCGGACGAAATCAACCAGCGGCTGACCGGCTTGCCGCGCGCCGAACTGGAAACCGCCCTTCAGACGCTGAAAGGCGCTGGCTGGCAGCTTGAAAGCCAGTGCGCCAACCCAACCGCCGAATGGTATACCGAGACGTACAGCTTCAAGCGAACGCGCCGTATCGAGGAATAAGCGAAATTGTTGAATCGCATCACTCAGGATCCCGCCCTTGCCGATGGAATGCCCTGTATCCGCGATACCGGCATCACGGTCGCTGAAATCGTCAGCCAGCTCACAGCGGGCAAGTCACTGAACACGCTGTTAGCCGAATATCGCGAACTGGATGTTGAAGACGTGCTGGCGGCGTTGGTGTTCGCGGTGCAGAGTCTGATCGACGGTATCACCTGGGCGAAAACCGAAGGCTTGCAGCCGCTGAATCTGGTTCTCAACACCGGCTACACGCTGGCGGAAACGTTGAAGAATCCCGAGGATAAGGAAATCGCCTCGCTGATCGGTCCCAGCGTCGAGCAGACCATCGCCATCCTGCGCCAACTCAACGAGTGGGCGAAAGCCAGCTATAACGCCTATCAGTAACCGAGAGATCGTATGACCCAACCCTATTCCACCCTTCTTCTCGACCTGACGCCGCCGTTCGCGCAAATTACGCTCAACCGTCCGACACAGCGCAACGCCATGAATTTCCAGATGGTCGAAGACCTGATCGCTGCCTTTGCCGCCCTGCGCGAACGCAGCGACATTCGCGCCGCCGTCCTCAGTGGGGCAGATGGCAATTTCTGCGCGGGCGGCGATATTGCCGATCTGCAAGCGGCTGGCACCCTTAGCGACGACGAGCAGAACGCCCAGACCGCCCGGCTTGACGCCATGCTGCGGGCGGTCAACCAGTCGCCGCAGGTGGTCGTCGCCAAAGTGGACGGCGCGGCGCTTGGCGGCGGCTTTGGGCTGGTCTGCGTGTCCGATATCGCCATCGCCAGCACCACCGCTTCGATGGGAATGCCGGAAGTGCGTCTGGGGTTGGTTCCGGCGGTCATCGCGCCGTATGTCGTCCAGCGCATCGGCTTCACGCGGGCGCGCATCCTGATGCTCACCGGCGCGCGCTTCGACGGCGTCAGCGCCCACGAATACGGCATCGTCCAGGAAGTCTGCCCGTCGGAAATCCTCGATGACTGCGCCCACGCCATCCTCAACGAACTGCGGCACGCCAGCCCCTCGGCGCTGGCAGCCTGCAAGCAGCTTCTGTTCGAGACGGCGGGCAAGCCGCTGGCGGACACCGTGACCTACCGCGCCGACCTGCTGAACCGCCTGCGCCGCAGCGCCGACGGTCAGGAAGGGCTGAACGCATTTTTGCAGAAGCGCCCGCCAGCATGGGCGAAAGAATAAGCGAATAGGTGAACCACAAAGACACAGAGGACACCAAGAGTAAATTCCTCTCTGTGTTCTTGGTGTCCTGGTGGTTCAAATCTCATTTATTTCGATAGGAAAAATACTTTGATTCGCAAACTGCTGATCGCCAATCGGGGCGAAATCGCCTGCCGCATCATCCGCACCTGCCGCGATATGGGCATCGCCACCGTCG
Source organism: Aggregatilineales bacterium (assembly GCA_030834905.1). GTDB lineage: Bacteria > Chloroflexota > Anaerolineae > Aggregatilineales > Phototrophicaceae > Flexifilum. Next base: position 171,717 of record JAUQWZ010000011.1, read on the forward strand.
CCGTCTTCAGCGACGCCGATGCCAACGCCCTGTACGTCGAAATGGCGGACGAAGCGGCGCGCATCGGCGCTGCCCCTGCCCCACAGAGCTACCTCAACCGCGCCGCCATCATCGAGGCGGCAAAACGAACCGCCGCCGGCGCGGTGCATCCCGGTTACGGCTTTCTCGCCGAAAACGCGACCTTTGCCCGGAACGTCATCGACGCCGGGCTGATCTGGATCGGTCCGCCGCCAGATGTGATCGGGCTGATGGGCGACAAGCGGCAGGCGAAGCTGGCGCTGAAGGAGGTGCCTTTTGTCCCCGGCTACGTGGGTGACGATCAGAGCGACGACGCACTCATCCACGCCGCCGCTGAAATCGGCTATCCGGTGATGGTGAAGGCGGCGGCTGGTGGCGGCGGCAAAGGGATGCGGCTGGTGCAAAATTCCGCCAATTTAGCCGAAGCGCTGGCATCTGCCCGCCGCGAAGCGTCACACTCCTTTGGCAATAGCACATTAATTCTGGAAAGGGCGATACAAAACCCGCGTCACGTTGAAGTGCAGATTTTTGGTGATGCGCATGGGAATGTAGTCGCGCTGGGCGAGCGCGAATGCAGCCTTCAGCGCCGTCACCAGAAGGTGATCGAGGAAACGCCGTCAACGGCGCTCGACGAAAGCCTGCGCCAGCGCATGTGCGAAACGGCGGTCAGCATTGGCAGGCAGATCGGCTACGTCAACGCGGGAACGGTGGAATTTCTGCTCGATCAGCACAGAAATTTCTACTTCTTAGAGATGAACACGCGCTTGCAGGTGGAGCATCCGGTGACGGAAATGGTGACAGGGATTGATCTGGTTCGGCTGCAAATCGAGGTCGCGCAGGGCGGCTCCATTCCGGCACGCTTCAATTTCTATGGACACGCCATCGAAGCGCGGGTGTATGCCGAAGACCCGGCGAACGAGTTTCTGCCAGCCACCGGTCGCGTCAGCCGCTGGCACGAGCCAGCCGCCGATCATCTGATGAACAGCAAGCGCGTCTGGTCGTGGTCGAAGATCATCGTCGATTCGGGCGTCCGGTCAGGCGATGAAGTGATGGCACACTATGACCCGATGATCGCTAAAGTGATTGCGCATGGCGATACCCGTGACGACGCCATCCGCCGCCTCGATTACGCCCTGTCGCAGGTGTACCTGCTCGGCATTCGCAGCAACGTCGGTTTTCTGCGGCGCATCCTTCAGCATCCCGAATTCGCCGCCGGAAACACCGATACCGGCTTCATCGAGCGCCACGCGGAACAACTGCTGGTCGATGATGCTCCGCCGGAAGTCGCTCTGATCGCGGCGGCGCTGGCGAAAACCATCAGCGACGCGCCGCCATCTGACACCACCCACTGGCGGAACAACCCGTACCGCCCGATCCGGCAGACATTCAGACACGGGGAGACGACCTATGACGTGTTGATCACACCTGAATCAAACGCCCCGCGTAATCAGTTCATAATCCAGATCAACGACGCTGTACGGCGGGTGGTTTTCACCCCTCTCCCTGAGGGAGAGGGGGCGGGGATGAGGGCATTTACGCTCGAAATCGATGGACACCGCCAAACCGTGGCGGCTACCTGCGGCGGCTCAGACGACTGGTGGCTGCATTCTGCCGCTGGCACGCACCGGCTCATCTGGATTTCGCCGCTTCCTGAAGGACAGCGGTCGAGCGAAAACGCTGGTTCGCTGCGCGCGCCCATGCCCGGACAGGTAATCGCGGTAGCGGTGGAAAATGGTCAGCCGGTGGCGATGGGTGATATACTTCTTGTAATCGAGGCGATGAAAATGGAACATCGTATCACCGCGCCTTACGCTGGCACCGTCACCGCCGTTCATTATCGGGTCGGGCAAACTGTTGAAGCGGGCGTAATACTGCTCGATCTTCAGGCGTCTGAGTAAACACCAAGCGCTGGCAGACCACTGCTTCCCACATTGGTTCCTATATTTGGAGGCTACGCAATGAAGTTCCTCAGAACCGTTCGTTTTGTTGCAATAGTTGTAACGATTCTACTGCTGGTCAGCCTATCGGTGAGCGCGCAGCAGGGCGGCACGCTGCGCGTCGGCATGAACGCACCGATCACGCTCGACCCGGCGCTGCATCCCAACGACTCCGAAACCGCCCTCAACCGCGCCATTTACGACTACCTGATCGAAATTCTGCCCGATTCAAGCATCGCCCCTAATCTCGCCAGCGAGTGGACGATCAGCGATGACGGGCTTACGTATACCTTCACCCTGGTCGAGGGCGTCACCTTCCACGACGGCTCGCCGTTCAGTTCGGCGGATGTCGTCTACACCTTTAACCGGCTGCGGGAAGTTGGCTCGCCTGCCCTCAATCTGCTCGGCACTGACTATGAGGTGAGCGCCCCGGATGCGCAGACCGTCGTGTTCACCCTGCCTGCCATCAACGCCGATTTTCTCTACGGCGTCGGCTCGCGCTGGACGCTGATCGTTAAGGACGGCACGACCACGCCCAACGAACTGGCGGCAGGCGACAGCCCTTACGTGAATTTCAACGGCACCGGTCCGTTCGTGCTGACCACATTCAGCCCGGATGATCGGGCGGTGTTGAGCCGCAACGAAGCCTACTGGCAGGAAGGTCTGCCGCTGCTTGATGGGCTGGAATTTGTCTACATGGAAGACCCCATTGCCCAGGTGGACGCGCTCCGCAGCGGCACCGTCGATTTCATCTTCAAGATCTCCAGCGATCTGTTCAGCAGCCTTGAAGGCGCTGACGGAATCACCACCCTTCAGCGCCCAACCAGCCAGCACCCGGTTATCCGCGTGCGGGCGGATGCAGGCTTTGCCGGGGAAAACCCGGCGGTGCGCCAGGCGTTGAAGTATGCCACCGACCGGGCAGCGCTGAACGACCTGCTGCTCGAAGGGCGCGGTACGGTCGGTCACAACGACCCCATCGGTCCCGTGTACGGCGCGTTCTACGATGCGACAATCGAAGACCAGCCCTATGATCCGGCACAGGCGTGCGCGCTGCTCTCCGAGGCGGGCTTGACCGACGGCTTGAGCCTGACGCTGTACACGCCCGATTCGCTCGGCTATCCCGACCTCGCCACCGTCCTCCAGCAGATGTGGGCGGAAACCGGCTGCATCACGGTCGAAATCGAAGTGCGCCCCGAAACTGTCTACTACAGCTCTAACGAGTGGGCTGAAGTCGAACTGGGCATCACCGGCTACGGCGCGCGTCCGATCCCGCAGCAGTTCCTGGTCGAGGCTTACGACAGCAACGGGCTGTACAACGAAAGCCACTGGTCGAATGAGGAACTGGACGCACTGATCGATCAGGCGGCGCTGACGACCGACGAAGCCGCGCGGGCGCAGATCTACTCGCAGATCGCGCAGATCTTCCGCGACGAGGGTCCGATCATCATCCCCTGGTTCGCGCCGATGCTGGGCGCATCCAGCAGCAGCGTGCAGGGGCTGGAGCTGGCACCCTTCCCCGGCTCAACCGATTTCCGCCAGGTGTCCATCGGCGGGATGTAACCGGCTGTCAATAACGGCGTTTTTCGTAGGGGCATGATGCACTGTGCCCCTACACCACCGAACCCTCTGTATCCTGTGATATCCCGCCAATGATTACACACGAACCCATCGCCCCGACCTCGCCGCCGCCAAAAGCCAGCACGCTGCGCCGAGCAGCCGCGCGCGGCTTGGGGCAGCTACTTCGCCGCCCAACGTCGCTGCTCGGCTTGATCATCGTCTCCATCTTCATCTTCATCGCCGTCTTCGGTCCGCTGATCGCTCCGTACCGCTACGACGCGCTGATACGCGGGGCGGCGAGACAGCCGCCTTCAGTCGAATACCCCTTCGGCACCGACCGGCTTTCGCGCGACGTGTTCAGCCGCGTGCTGTGGGGCGCGCGCGACATCATCGGCTTGCCGACGATTACGACGGCGCTGTCAGTGCTTTTCGGCACCTGCATCGGCTTGTTCATCGGCTATTACGGCGGTTGGGTGGACGATGTCGTCTCGCGCATCATGGATGGGCTGCTGGCGATTCCGGCGCTGGTGCTGGCGATGGTCATGCTTGGCACCATCGGCTCGTCGCCGATTGGCATCGTCATCGTCATTACACTGCTGTATACACCGATTGTGGCGCGGGTTGTCCGCAGCGTCACGCTCGGCATTCGCGCCAACGGCTATATCGAGGCGGCGAAGCTGCGCGGCGAACACACGGCGTTCATCCTGTTCCGCGAAATCCTGCCGGGCGTGCTGCCCGCGCTGGTGGTCGAAGCGGCGCTGCGCTTCTCTTACGCCATCTTCCTGACCGCCTCACTCGGCTTTCTGGGGCTGGGCGTGCAGCCGCCCTCGCCCGATTGGGGGCGCATGGTCAACGAAGCCCGCGACTCGTACTCGCAGACGCCCTGGGCGCTGTGGTTCCCAGCGGGCGCAATCGCGCTGCTGGTCATCGGCGTCAATCTGCTGTCGGACGGGCTGCGCCGCGTCTTCCGCTACGAAGGACAGCTAGGATGAACGTCACCGATACGCCGATCAGTAAAGCGACCAACCTGTTCATCGACTACAAGCTGGAAGGTGGCTGGACGAACGCGCTCTACGACGTTCACATCGCCATCCGTCCCTTCGAGATACACGGGTTAGTTGGCGAAAGCGGCAGCGGTAAAAGCACGCTGGCGCTGGCGCTGATGCGCTACCTCGCCTCGAATGCCCGGTTCACCTCCGGTCGGGTGCTGCTGGACGGTGACGATCTGGTGCCGAAATCGACCGCCGACATGCGCCGCATCTGGGGAAGCCAGATCAGCCTGGTGCCTCAGGACGCGCTGGCGTCGCTCAATCCGTCCTACCCCATCGGCGACCAGATCGCCGAGATCACGCAGTTACACAAAGGGCTGTCTCGAAAAGCGGCGTGGGCGCAGGCAGTGGAAATGCTGCGCCGCGTCAAAATTGCCGACCCCGAAATTGTGGCGCGGCGCTACCCGCACCAGTTAAGCGGCGGTATGCAGCAGCGGGTGACGATTGCGATGGCGTTGAGCACCCAGCCGCGCCTGCTGATTCTGGACGAGCCGACGACCAGCCTCGACGTGACCACGCAGGCGGTCATCATCGATCTGTTCCGCGAACTCATCCGCGATAATCAGGCGGCGGCGCTCTACGTCTCGCACGATCTGGGACTGGTGGCGCAGTTGTGCGATACCGTGACGGTGCTCTACGGTGGCGAAGTCATGGCGAGCGCGCCGGTGGTGGACATCTTCAAAGCGCCGCTGCATCCGTATACTATCAGCCTGCTTGCCAGCCTGCCCCGCCCGACCGAAGGCGCAGAGACGCGCCTGCCAACCATCGAAGGCGTCGCCCCATCGCTGGCAGAGCGCCCGCAGGGATGCGTCTTTTACGACCGCTGCCCGGCGCGGATCGATTTGTGCCGTCGGGAAAAGCCGCCGCTGGAACAGATCGGTCAAGGACGAATGGTGAAGTGTCACCGCTGGCGCGAGATTGCCGACGGCTCGCTGGTCATCGACACCGCGCCCAGCGCCGAGAACATCCCCATCGCGCCGCGCCCCAACAACGTCCTCACGGTTGACCACCTCGATAAGCGTTTTGGCAAGCCAACGCTGATGCAGCGGCTGACCGGACGAAGCGCCGAGAGCGTCCATGCGGTCGATGATGTGTCGATCAACGTTCGCGAGCGTTCGACCCTCGGCGTGGTGGGCGAAAGCGGCAGCGGCAAGACCACGCTCGCCCGCTGCATTGTGGCGCTCGAAACAGCCGACCGGGGCGCAATTGAACTGCTCGATCTGCCGTTGAGTCTGGATCTGTCCCAACGCCCGCAAAAGGCGCTGCGCGATCTACAGATGGTGTTTCAGAATCCGAATGACACCTTCAATCCCTATGTCACCGTCGGCGCGGCGCTGGATCGCACCATTCAGCTGCTGGACGGCGGGCTTTCACGCCAGCAGCGCGCCGAGCGTGTCGCCGAACTGCTGAGCGCCGTCCGTCTCGCCGCCGATTACACCCAGCGCTATCCCTCGGAACTCAGCGGTGGCGAAAAGCAGCGCGTCGCCATTGCCCGCGCCTTTGCTGCCAACCCTGCTCTGGTGCTGACCGACGAACCGACCTCATCGCTGGACGTGTCGGTGCAGTCGGTCATCCTCAACCTGCTCAAAGACCTGCGGGCGCAGCGGGGCGCATCCTACCTGTTTATCTCGCACGACCTGCGCGCCGTCAGCTATCTGGCGGACTGGATCGTGGTCATGTATCTGGGTGAAATCGTCGAGTCGGGCACATCCGACGACGTCTACAACAGTCCCTCGCATCCCTACACCGAAGCGCTGATCTCGGCAATCGCCGTCCCCGACCCGACGGTGCAGCAGAAGCATATCCGGCTTGAAGGCGACGTGCCCAGCGCCCGGCATATTCCCAGCGGCTGCCGCTTTCATACCCGCTGCCCGCGCAAGCTCGGTCAAATCTGCGAGATTGAAGCCCCACCGTGGCGCGACGCGGGTGACGGACATCTCATCCACTGCCACATTCCGGTCGAAGAACTGGCGGTCTTGCAGCAAACTGCGCCGCCACAACGCGCCCTTGAGACGCAAGCCGATGAAGGACGCGAAAACTCATGATCAGCTTTCTTGTGCGGCGCGGTCTGCTGCTGCTCCTGACTCTGTTGATCGCGTCGATGGTCGTCTTCGCGCTGACTCAGCTTCTGCCCGGCGATGTCGCCCGGCTGATGCTCGGACGCGAAGCGCAGGAATCGGCGCTCGAAAATCTGCGTCAGGATCTCGGACTGAACGATCCGGTTCCGCTGCAATATATCAACTGGCTGACCGGCTTCGTCAGCGGCGATTGGGGTACGTCGTTCACCGGCGGCAGAGCGCCGATTCAACCGCTGGTGATGGAACGGCTCGGCAATTCACTCTGGTTGGCGGGGCTGACGCTGGTGCTGACCATTCCGCTGTCCATCCTGCTGGGCGTCGTCGCCGGGCTGCGCGAGAACACCTGGATCGACAGCCTCATTTCGGTGCTCACACTGAGCGTGGTCGGGCTGCCGGAGTTTGTGACCGGGCTGGTGCTGATCAATGTTTTCGCGCTGGGGTTCGGCTGGCTTCCCGCCTCGTCGTCGCCGGGAGGGACTTTTGGCGAGACCCTGCGCAGCCTGCTGCTGCCGTCGATCTCCGCCGCCTTCGTCATGATGGCATACGTCGTCCGCATGACCCGCGCTGGCGTGATCGACGAACTCAAACAGCCTTATGTGCGGACGGCAGTGCTCAAGGGGCTGCCCCAGCGGAAAATCATCTTCAAGCACGTGCTGCGCAACGCCCTGCTGCCAACCATCACCGTTATCGCCATCTCGTTCGGCTGGCTGATCGGCGGCTTGATCGTCATCGAGAATGTCTTTAGCTATCCGGGGCTGGGGCGGCTGATGTTCACCGCCGTCGAGCGCAAGGATATCCCGCTGATGCAGGCGGTGGTCATGGTCACGATCTTCTTTTACGCGCTGGCTAATCTGGCGGCGGATATTCTTTACGGGCTGCTCAACCCGCGCATTCGATTAGAATAAACAGACGAGCCATCAGGCACGCCCGGAAGTAACTCCTATAACGGTAGATTTTCCCGTGGCGTTGTTAGCGGCTTGGCGGTTCGCGCATTTTCCCGGCGTGCTTTGAGTCCAGGCGGTTTATAATGGTGATCAGTCCTGAATATCGGAGTACCTGAAATGCCCCTCTATGATTACCGCTGCCAGAACGGACACCAGTTTGAAGCCCGTCACGGCTTCAACGATCCCGCGCCCGCCTGCCCGGAGTGCGGAGAAGCGAACGTCCAGCGCATCATCACCACCGCGCCAGCAGCGCATCAGGGCATGGCGGCGGGCGCGGGCAGCAGCGGCGCGGCAAGCAAAGATCAACTCCGTGACAAATGGGCGGAAGAAACGCCCAAACTGCGCGAAAAGCTGGTCAGCAAGCTGGGCGAGGACACGGTCAACAAATACGCGCCGTCGCTGAATACAAAATATGATTGAACCGCAAAGACACAAAGTTCACTGTGAATTTTCCTTTGTGTCCTTAGTGTTTTGTGGTTACAACGCTCCTTTATGAAAGTTCAGCCGCTTACACTCAAAAACGTGCTGGTGTGGGATGGCACCGAAGCCGTCCCACGCGATCTCTACGTGTCTGATATTGTGCTGGACAAGCCGCATCCGAACGCCATCACCATTGACCTGCGCGGCTGCACGATTTTTCCCGCGCTCATCAACGCCCACGATCATCTGGAACTCAACCACTATCCGCGCAGCAAATTCCGCCAGCGCTACGACAACGCCCACCAGTGGGGCGAAGACATGAACGCCCGGCTGGACGACTCGCCCTACCGCGAGCTTCGCGCCTATCCGCTGGAAGATCGGCTCTTTATCGGCGGACTGAAAAACCTGCTCTGCGGCGCGCTGACGGTTGCCCACCACAACCCGCCGCACAAGCCGCTGTTCCGCAGGGACTTTCCGGTGCGCGTGCTGCAAAAGTACGGCTGGTCGCACTCGCTCCACTTCAGCAGCGACGAGGACATCGTCCGTTCCTACCGCAGCACCCCGCCGGATGCGCCCTGGTTCATTCATCTGGCAGAAGGGACGGATGACGTAGCGGCGGGCGAATACCGGCGGCTCAAGGCGCTCGGCTGTGTGGGCAAAAACACGGTGATCGTGCATGGCGTCGGGCTGACCGATGAGGATATTGCCGACGCCGCGCCAAAGGTACGCGGTCTGGTGTGGTGCCCAACGACTAATGAATACCTGTTAGGGAAAACTGCCAGAGCGCGCAAATGGGTAGAGAGTGGCGGACGGCTTGCGCTTGGCAGCGACTCGCGCCTCACGGCAGCGGGTGACCTGTCGCTTGAACTTGCGAGCGCGTACCACAGATATGACCGAACACAGAACGAGGCTTACTGGCAAACGCGCCAGATCAACGCAGTTACCGAGTGGGCTTCAACCATCATGGGGATGCCGGATGTGGGCAATCTAAAGGTTGGCTCGAAAGCGGATCTCTTCATCTGCACAAGTGAGACAGCATTTTACCCTTCTCTTATAGAACTCATCGTGCGCGGCGGCATCCCACAAATCGGCGATCCCGACATCATGGCAAAGTTCCCGCACATCGAAACCATCGAAGCCACACTTGACGGCTTTCCAAAACTCGTTAACGTGCAGCTGGCGCGGCAGATCAAGCGCTGCTCGCTCAAAGAGCCGGGATTGGTGTTGCTCGAAAAACCAAAAGCGCGTATGTTTACGTTTAGATAGATATAACGATGCAACTAAACCGCAGAGAAAGAACCATTACTGAACCACGAAGACACAAAGGACACGAAGAAGTCTTGTCCTTCGCGCGCTTCTGTTCTTCTCGGCGTTCTTTGCGCCCTCTGCGGTAAAACGCCTATTAGGAGTCGTATGGCGGACATCCTGTTCGGACAGTCGTATTACCTGCGCTTTGATCCCAAGCTCCACCAAGCCATGCAGCCCTACCCGCCGCTGGGCACGCTCTATGCCGCCAGCCTGATGCGGCAAAGCGGCTGTTCCGTCGCGCTGTTCGACGCCATGCTTGCCGAAAGCACCGACGAATGGACAGCCGCCCTGCGCCAGCACCAGCCGAAATACGCCGTCCTGTTTGAAGACAACTTCAACTATCTCAGCAAGATGAGCCTGCTCAATATGCGCCAGGCAGCCTTCGCCATGATCGAGGCGGCGCAGGCACAGGGCTGCACCGTCATTGCCTGCGGCTCGGACATGACCGACCACGCCGAGCAGTATCTGCGCAAAGGCGCGGATGTCGTCCTCGTTGGCGAAGGCGATCAAACGCTGGTGGAGTTAATCGCGTATCTGAATGGTGCGGTAGGGGCGCAGCGCGCTGCGCCCCTACAAAACACAGACTTGTCATCCATTCACGGCGTCGCCTATCTCGACGGCAGCGGGCAGGTGATCAAAACGCTGCCCCGCCCGGTGATCCATGATCTCGATTCGCTGCCCTTTCCGGCGTGGGATCTGGTGGATCGGGACAAATACCGCGCCGTCTGGGAAGAACGCCACGGCTATTACTCGATGAATCTGGTCACCACGCGCGGCTGCCCGTTCCACTGCAACTGGTGCGCCAAGCCGATATGGGGGCAGCGTTACAACGTCCGCAGCCCGCAGAACGTCGTCGCCGAGATGCGCTGGCTGAAGGACAACTTTAACCCCGATCACATCTGGTTCATGGATGACATCATGGGCATTCAGGATCGCTGGATCGAGGAATTTGCCGATCTGCTGGAGCAGGAGAAGCTGCAAATTCCGTTCAAGAGCCTGAACCGGGTCGATCTGCTGCTGCGCGGCAAGACGATTCCGGCGCTGGCGCGGGCGGGCGCGAAGATCGTCTGGGTGGGCGCGGAAAGCGGCTCGCAGAAGATCCTCGACGCGATGGACAAAGGGACGCGGGTCGAGCAGATTTACGAGGCAGCGCGGATGCTGCACGCTCACGGCGTCAAGGTCGCCTTCTTCCTCCAGTTTGGTTATCCCGGCGAAACCCGCGAGGACATTGAACTGACGCTCAAAATGGTGCGCGACCTCATGCCGGATGATATCGGCATCTCGGTGAGCTATCCACTGCCGGGCACGAAATTCTACAACAACGTCCGGCACGAACTGGGCGAGCGCGCCAACTGGATCGACAGCCAGGATCTGGCGATGCTCTATCAGGGACCGTTCCGCACCGAGTTTTACCGCCAGCTTCATACCGTCGTTCACAAGGATTATCGCTCGCGCAAAAGCTGGCACGAACTGCAATCGCTCGTCCGAAATCCGCGCCATCTGCGCCCGGCTCACCTGCGGCAGACGGCAGCCATGATTTACCACCGGCTGACACTCGCCAGTGCCCAGGCAAAGCTGGACGCGCTCGCCGCCCTGCCGCACGAGCCAACCCGTTACCCGAATGTCATTTTGCAGTAAACTAAGATGCCGAGCAGTAGGAGATTTAAGATGGTTGCCAGTGAGCACACACGGGTCACAGACAACACGAAGCTGAACGACCTGACCGTTGGTGAGTTGAAGACTTTGATACGCGAAATTGTCGAAGAGGTGATACAGGACGCAGTCTTTCAGCTTGAACAGCAGTTGCCTGATCCAGACGAAGGATTGGAGTTCAAGCCGGAAATTGCGGAACGGCTACAAAAATTCATTCAAGAGAAGCCGCGCGGTATTCCGGCGGAACAGGTGATGAAGGAATTGGGACTGGATGAGTAACCTATGTCGTATCGCCTTGAACTCACCATTGAAGCCAGAGACGACTTAAGACGAATTGATAGGACAACCGCCCAGCGCATTATGAAAAAGCTGTTCCGGCTTGCTGAAAACGCTGAGACCGTCAGCCACTTTGCCTTAAAGGGACAATTTAAGGGGCTTTATCGCATCCGAATTGGTGACTACCGCGCTCGATATGCGCTCAACCACGATCAGCAGATGATCATCGTTGAAGGCATTGGACACCGCAGCGATGTGTATGATGAATAGAACATGCCTTATCGGCACGCTATAACAAGGAGTCTGCATGACCATTAACTGGATTCGATATACGACGGGCGAAAACACGACTGAAGTCTATAATCTCGATCAGGCGCACTATTTCCGCCACGTTTCGGCGGGCGATGAATCGGTGATCGAGTTTGAAATTCAGGGCGAAAAGTTCCGCGTCATGTACAGCATCGACGCCACCGCCTACCAGGCAGCGCTGGAATACATCAGGAGCGTTACCGAACACAACGTCCAGAAATGACAAGCAACAAGTGGAAAGTTCAAAGTTTTTCTTTCGACTTTCCGCTTTCAACTTTCAACTTTTAATCAGGTTTCGCCTATGGACATCCTGCTCGCGCATGGCTACTTCCTGTACGAAGATCCGCACGAACTGAAGGTCATGAAGCCATACCCGCCGCTGGGTATCCTCTACATCTCGTCTTACCTGAAGGCGAAGGGGTTCAGTGTCAGTATCTTCGATTCGACCTTTCGGCGGCTGGAAAACTTCGCCGAGGTCTTAGCCAGCCAGCGCCCATCGGTGGTGGGCATCTACACCAATCTGATGACCAAATTCAATGTGCTGAAGATGGTGCAGATGTGCAAGGCACATGGGGCAGTCGTGGTGCTCGGCGGACCCGAACCACCTTACTACGCGAAGGATTATCTCGAACACGGCGCGGACGTGATCGTCAGGGGCGAAGGCGAACTGACGCTTGAGGAACTGCTGCCGCATCTGGCGCGGCAGGGTCTGCGCGAGTTGGACGCCATCGCCGGTATCGCCTTCCGGCGCGACGATGGACAGGTGATCGAAACCCCGCCGCGCGAATTCATCCCCGATTTGAGCGCCCATCCCTGGCCCGACCGCGAAGGCATCGACATCCCGCAGTATATGCGCGCCTGGAAGGACAATCACGGTGCCAGTTCCGTGTCGGTCATTCACGCGCGCGGCTGCCCTTACACCTGCACCTGGTGCAGCCATTCGGTCTATGGCAATACCCACCGGCGGCGCGCGCCCGACGACGCCGCCGACGAACTGCTGTGGATCAAGGAACGTTATAACCCGGATCGGATCTGGTATGCCGACGACGTGTTCGCCATCAACCGCCGCTGGTTCTTCCAGTATCACGAAGCGCTCAAACAGCGCGGCGTCCGCATTCCGTTCGAGTGTATTTCACGCGCCGACCGGCTGAATGAACCGGTGGTCGCGGCGCTGGCGGAAATGGGCTGCTTCCGCCTGTGGAACGGCTCGGAAAGTGGGTCGCAGCGCATTCTTGACTCGATGCAGCGCAAGGTGGACGCCGAAGACGTGCGGGCAAAGACGCACCTGCTCCAGCGACACGGCATTGAAACCGGCATGTTCATCATGCTCGGTTATGAAGGCGAGGACATGTCCGATCTGGACGCAACGGTCGAGCATCTGAAGATCGCCAACCCGGACATCTTCCTGACGACGGTTGCCTACCCCATCAAAGGCACGCCTTACTATGCCGAGGTTGAGAGCCGCGTGCTGGCAAATAAAGCGTGGGCGGAACGCACCGACCGCGATCTGACGGTTGCCGGGCGGCGGTCGCGCCGGTTCTACAGCTTCGCCACCCGCTGGATGGTCAACGAGGTGGCGCTGCACCGCGCCCGCACCAAAGGCACAGCGCCGCTGAAGCGCCAGCTTAAGATGTATGCCAACGCCAAAATCGGGCGTCTCGGCATGATGCTGACCAGCGGTGAAAGCGAGCGTCCCGCGCAGTCGCCCAACGCCGCCGCTGTATAGCCAGATGGTCTTTGATTCCCTCGCGCCAACCTACGATCAGGACTTCACCGAATCGCCGATTGCCCGCTGCCTGCGCGGGCGCGTCCATGCGCGGCTGATTCGTCATTTCCACGCGGGCGCAAGCGTGCTTGAGTTGGGCTGCGGTACCGGCGAGGACGCGCTCTTTCTGGCGAACCGAGGCATCCACGTCACCGCCACCGACGCCAGCGAGCAGATGCTGGCAGTGGCGCGGGTCAAGTCTGCCAACCAGCCGCTAATCGAGTTCGTACAGCTAAATCTTCGGCAGTTGCCAGACCAGCCGCAACGCTACGACGGCGTATTCGCCAATTTTGGCGTGCTCAACTGCCTCGACGACTGGCGTCCGCTGGCGGCATGGCTGGCAGAACGGGTGAAGCCGGGCGGAATTGCCGCTTTTGGGGTGATGAGTCCGCTGTGCCTGTGGGAGATCGCATGGCATGGGCTGCATGGCGATTTCAGGACGGCGAGCCGCCGCCTGCGCAAAACCACCCCATTTCAACCCGACCTCGGCTCCGAGGCAGTGCCCATCCGTTACCCGTCTCCCCGCCGCCTGTCGCGCCATTTCGCGCCGCACTTCAGACAAACACATGTCGAGCCGCTGGGTCTGTTGCTGCCGCCCAGCGATGGTTACGGCGTGATCGAGAAGCGCGCCCGTCTGTTAAGCGTGCTGACCGCGCTGGACAATAAGACCGCGACATTGCCCATCCTCGCGCCCTTTGCCGATCATTACTGGATCGAATTCAGCAGCGCCAGCGTAAAAGCTCAATAAAATCCTGTTAAAAATCTGCTGCTGTGAGCGCCGTTTCCGCCTGGGCGCGCGCTTGCTCAGGTTGCCTTATCTCCTGATTGTGTTATGGTAAAAATTCCGAATGATACATGAAGGAGTAATTATGTCGAGGAAAATTACAATCTTTTTGTTAATGCTTCTGGCAATAGCTGTCCCAGCGACAGCACAGAGCGCGGGCGTGCTCACCCCTGGCAGCCCGCAGTTCGGCACGCTGTCCGATCAGTCGCCGATTTCGCTGTACACCGTCAACGGCAGCGAAGGCGACCTGATCATCGTGAGGGTAATTGCAGTTTCGCAGAATATGGCGGTCAATGCCACCCTGCTGTCTCCGAACCAGCAGCCGCTTGGCTTAAGTGAAAGCGATCCGTTTCTGGGGCAAACAATGGCAGTGCGCTTATCCGCGCGGCTGCAAGACAGCGGCGCGCACAACGTGCTGGTGGGCGGCACGCCGGGCGATTACCTGATCATGCTCGATCTGCTGCCGGGTCAAACAGTGCAGCAGCTTGACGCCAACACGCCCGCGGCAGTCAATATTTCCTCCGAAGTACCCGCGCGGACACTCGGCTTTGCCGCCAGCGGGGCTGGCGGCTCATCGCTGCTGCTGCAACCGAGCGCCAGTGATGTCTATTTCCTCGCCAGCCTCTTTGATGAGGCAGGCAGCCTTGCCGCCGCCGAGTTTGGTTCGGGAAACATATGTCTGAACGTTCCCGCAGCAGCGGATTCCTATTTCGTTGTTGTCGAATCGCAGCCCACCACGCCGTTTGACGTCACGGCGCAGTGGCAAACGGAAGCCTGTGGCGGCGCAGGCAGCATCTCTGGCAGCACCACGTCAGCCACGGCAACACTGGTTCCGCCCTCATCATCCGGGTCAACTCCGGGGGCAGCCTCGCCCGTATCGTCAACCGGAGCCTGCACAGCCAGCGGCGGCGGCGCTGTGAATATCCGCAGCGGTCCCGACACCATTTTCAACATCATTGGTACGCTCAATGCCGGACAATCCATCGCCGTCATGGGGTCAAACGGCGCTGGTTGGTACGTCATCCAGAGTCCGTCGATCCCGGTTGGCTGGGTTTCCGCCTCAGTCGTCAGCCTTTCGGGCGACTGCGCCAGCCTGCCAACCATACAATACGGTGAAACTGTTCCCGCGCCAGTCGCCACCGAGGACGCAGACGCGACTGGGGGCACGCCAACGTACACCTACACGCCGACGCAGGCGCCGGGTGAGCCGACCTATACACCGTCGCCAACCTACACCGCAACCGAAATTCAGGAGAATGGCGACGCGCCAACTGCCACTTACACGCCCACCTACACTGAGACGCCGCCGGTACAGACGGCTCCACCGGACTCCAACTATGTGATCAATATCCCGCTTGACGGGACTGCCTCAACCACCGATTTTGTCTCGTATCCTGATGGTGACCGCGAAGACCGTGTCTCATGGAACGTGACCGGACTGAATCCGAGCGTGGCGCTGCCCGGCGGACGCGCCAACCTGACCATCAGCGTATCCTGTTTTGGGACCGGGACACAGCATATCACCTTCTTCACTGGCGGACAGACCTATCAGTGCGGCGAAACCATCGTGAATCGAGAAGTGGGCTTCGACAATAATTCCGGCAGCGTGCTTATCACGGCTGTCTCCGGGCAGGGCACTTATGTACAGTGGGTGGTGACCGGCACCGCAACGCGCATTAACTAACCCGATGACCGCGCAACCGTGACGACACGCCTGTCTCGCGATACGCTGCTGCTGCTGGTCAGCAACATTGGCAGCGCGGCGCTGCTGTTTGTCCTGTCGGCGCTCATCGGGCGAGCGCTGGGCAGCAGCGGACTCGGCGCTTACGCCGTCGCGCTGGCGTGGGTCTACCCGCTGTCGCTGCTGGTGGAATTTGGGCTGGCAACGCTGCTGACGCGCGATCTCGCCCAGCGCCCGCAGGACACCAGCGCAATCCTCGCACCGATGATGCTGGCGCGGCTGATGATAGGAATCTCTGCCGCGCTGGCGTTGTTTCTAACCGCGCCGCTGTTGAGCGCCGATCCGGTGATCGTCGCCGGTATCCAGGTGTCCGCGCCGCTGGTCTTTGTCCTGCCGCTGTTCAGCACCTTTACGGCAGTCTTTCGGGCGCGCGGCGTCATGCTGCCAATTCCGGCGCTCAATATCGGCATGTTGGTCGTCCAGGTCGCCCTGACCGCCTGGACATTGCAGCGCGGCGGCGGCGTGGTAGCAGTGCTGGTGGTGAACACGATCACCTCGGCGGGACAGGCGGCGGCAGCATGGTGGGTTTACCGCCGTTATTTTGCCACGCCTGCAAACCGGGAAACCTTGCAACCCGCGCTATCGACTGTTCTTCCTCTGATTCGCCGCGCCCTGCCATTCGCGCTGGCGGCGGTTTTCGCCGCGCTGCAAATGCGCCTCAGCCTGGTGCTGCTGGAACAACTGGCAAATCGCGCGGAAGCAGGCTATTTCACGGCGGCGAGCCGATTTGTCGAGGCGGCGCGGTTGTTCCCCAATGCCTTCTTCGGCGCGCTGTTTCCGGCGCTGTCGATGCTGGCAGCCGATCCCCTCAGGCTGCGGCAGACGTTCCGCCGCGCAAGCCGGGCGCTGGCGCTGTTTGGAGTCCTCGCTGGCGGCGGGCTGACGCTGGCTGCTTTGCCGCTGCTGAACCTCGTCTACGGTACCGATTTCGATCTGGCGGCTCCGACGCTGGTGGTGCTGAGCTGGTCGCTCGTCTTCGGCGTTTTGCGCGGCGTCCGCACACTCTACTGGTATGCAGTTGGACGCGAGCAGTACGTCAATTTCGTCAACGGCGCGGTCATCGTCCTGCAAGTGGCGCTCGGCGTCTGGCTAGTGCCACGCTATGGGGCGATGGGCGCGGCGCTTGGCTTTCTCGTCGTCGAAGCGGCGGCGCTGGCGCTGCTGTGGCGCGAAATCCATATCCCCCGTATAAACAGAAGTCAGACCAACCACCGCGCATAAATGAGGGGCTTGGGACGATGGCTGTGCGATCTTTGCGCCTGCGGAGTTTGAATCTGCCGCTGCTTCTGCCGCTGCTGCTGTTTCTGGCAGGACTTGGGCTGCGAGCGCTGCTCCTCGCCAGCCGCCCGTTTGACGGTCTTTACGGTCAGGACGCCTACGCCTACTATGATTTCGCCGGGGCGCTGCGTCTGGCGGCGACCACTGGCAGCGCACTGCCCGCCTTCTTCTGGTCACTGGGCTACCCGGCGCTGCTCGCCGGGGCGTTCACGATCTTTGGCGGCGCGCCCGAAATCGGGCTGGCGGTCAACGTTGTGCTGGCGGCGCTGCTGCCACCGCTGGTTTACATCATCGCCCGGCAGTTGGCTTTCCGGCGCTCGGCTGCCTTTGCCGCCGCCCTTATTTTGCTCTGCTGCGGGCAGGCGCTTCAGTCAAGCATTGTGCTGATGGCGGATATTCCGGCGCTGTTCTGGGCGACGCTGAGCGCCAGCGCCCTGCTTGCCTACCACCAGCAGCGGCTGGTCGGCTGGCTGATTCTTGCCGCCGTCACGCTGGCGTTTGCCTGTCTCACCCGCTGGCTCTATCTGATCCTGCTGCTGCCATACAGTGCCTGCTTCCTCTTGATGCGCGGCTGCATCCGCCACGCCCTGACTGCCGGGTTGTGCGCGCTGCTGCCGTTCCTGCCTCAGTTCGCCTACAGCCTTCACAATCCCTTCCCACTGTTCAACCATCCCTGGGTTCAGGGCTGGTCGCCAACCAACGCGCTTCAGCGCCAGTTCGTCAACCTGGACGGCACGTTTTCGTATGAGCAGGTCAATGCCCTGTTTTTCGCGCGTCCGGTCTATGATCCGGGCTACCTCGCGCCGATCTTCGCGCCGCTGGCTGTCGTTGGGCTGTGGGCGCTGCGCCAACGCCCCGCGCCATTGGCGCTGCTGGCGGGTTGGGCGCTGCTGCCCTATGCCTTCCTGTCGGGCATCCCGTTTCAGAACATTCGCTTTGGGCTGATTGTCGTGCCCGCCATCGCCCTGCTGTGCGCCGCCGGACTCGATCACTTGCCGCGTCGAACCGGCGCGCTCCGCCCGATCCTGTTCGGGGCGGTGGTCGGAATCGGCGCGGCATGGATGCTGGGCGCAGGTCTGACCAACACCGCTTCGTTTGTCGCCCGGCAAACCCGCGACCAGACCGTCGCCGCCTGGGCGGCTGGACAGATTCCTGAAGGCGCGGCGGTCTACACCTTTGACATCACCCTCACCTTGCGCCATCGCACGCCGCTGATGGTGTATGACCTGTTTTTTGAGACACCGGAGTCGCTGTCGGCAAAATGGGAAGTGGGACGCGAGGATTACCTGCTGGTCAACCTGTGGCAGCTTAACGGACAGTGGCGGCAGCGCGAGCCATATGACGCCGTCGCCTGGCTGCAAGCCCATCGAGGGCTGGATCGGCTGGGGCAGCAGGGAAATTACACGTTATTCAGGATACGCGGGCTGTGAATATCGGCATCCTCATCCCCGGCTTCAGCAGCAACGAGCGCGACTGGTCAATCCCCGTCCAGCAGCACCTTGTTCGCCAGCTATCAGTCGGCGACGACGTGCGCGTGATCGCCCTGCGCTACCCGCACCACCGCGCGCCGTACCACGTGTACGATGCGGCGATCTATCCGTTGGGCGCGGGACAGGCGCGCGGGCTGCGGCGGCTGGCGCTGTGGCTGGACACGCTCAGCACCCTTCGGCGGCTGCACCACCAACGCCCGTTTGACCTGCTGCATGGCATGTGGGCTGACGAAACCGGACTGCTGGCGGTCTGGGCGGGGCGCTGGCTAAATGTGCCAGTTCTGGTCTCGATTGTCGGCGGCGAGCTGGTCGCCCTGCCCGAACTCGGCTACGGACTCCAGCGCAGCGCCTTCAGCCGCTGGATCGTCGGGCAGGCGCTGCAAGCTGACGCCGTGATCGCAGCCAGCCCCTACGCGCAGCGCCTGATCGCTCAGGCTGGATACCGCGTACCGCCTGAACGGCTGCGCATGATTCCCTTAGGCGTGGACGCGCGCCTGTTTCGTCCTAGCGCTGAACCGCCGCCTGATCCGACCCGCCAGCGCCTGATTCACGTCGCCTCGCTGGTGCCGGTCAAAGACCAGGCGATGCTGCTGCGGGCGGTGGCGCGGCTGGATGAGCGCGTCCATCTCGACATCGTTGGCGTGGGTACGGAAGCAGCAGCGCTCAGGGCGCAGGCGGCGGCGCTGGGTATCGCCAGCCGGGTACATTTTGCCGGGGCGATAACCCACGCCGACCTGCCCGTCTGGTACACCCAGGCGGCACTGCATGTAATCACCTCGCGGCATGAAGGGCAGGCGCTGGTCACGCTGGAAGCGGCAGCCTGCGGGCTGCCCACCGTCGGGACAGCCGTCGGCTTGCTGGCAGACGCGCCCGAACTGGGCGTCGCTGTTCCTGTCGGGGATGATGCGGCGCTTGCCAGCGCGATTCGCATTCTGCTGGAGGATGAAGCGCGGCGGCTGGCGCTAGCACGTTCGGCGCGGGCGGCGGTGGAGCGTGACTATACTATCGAGGGGACGGCGGAACGGCTGCGGGCGCTGTATAACGGACTGATACCTTAACGCGATAGAAAGTGCCTGGCGCCCCTAAACCAACTGCTTCCACCACACACCCGTCCATTCTGGCAGAATCATCATGTTCTCACGAACGACGCGATCAGCCAGTTCGTCGCCAAAGAAGAAGCGCGCCAGCGTATCGGCTTCCGCCACGTTCAAAAAGCGGTAATCGGTTGAAACAGTGGTCGCCTGAAAGTCCTGTTCGTCTTCAAGCCAGCGGTAAAACGCGGCTAACCCATCGGAAGGCGGGGCGGGGCGATCCGCGCCCGTCCCCATCGTCTCGACGATCACGGCGCTGCCGCCGGGGCGCAGCACCCGTTTCATCTCCGAAAGCGCCCGGTCGATTTCCTCGCGCCAGCGTTCGGGATTCCACACCGTCTGGTGACCAAAGCTCCAGCCTTCAATCGCCAGATCGGCTGAAGCATCGGCAGCCGGCAGCGCGTCGTTCGCGGCGACTTCCAGCGTCCAGTTCGTCAGCCCGGTTTCGGTCAGCCGCCGCCGGGCGACTTCCAGCATGTGAGCCGAAGCGTCGAACGCGCGGATCGACCTGACCGTCGGCGCTAACAGGCGCGTAAAGCGTCCCGTTCCCGCGCCCATCTCCACCACGTCAATTCCAGTCAGCGGACGGATAGCTTGCAGCGTCTTCAGCAGATTACCCTGGTAATCTTCGCGCGAGATCAGCGCGTCGTAGATTTCCGCGTGTTGGGCATAAATTTCTTCAAACGTGGGCATGTCTGATCCTCAGAACAGAGATACAAAAAAGGGCGCAGCAGCCCGCCGCGCCCTTGCCATCCTATTTCAGGCTGATGATTATGCGCCGCTAAAAGCCATTATCTGATCCTGAAGTTTTCCCTGGTCAACTTCGGGATGCTGGTCAAGCAGGCGCTTGAAACGCATCATGTATTCAACCAACTGCTGGCTGTTGTGCGCCTCAAAGCGCAGGGTGATGGCGGGCTGCGTGTTGCTGGCGCGCACCAGACCCCAGCCGTTTTCAAAGACCGCCCGCGCGCCGTCGAGCGTGATCACTTCATACCGCTGCGACAGGTCATCGCGGATTTCGTCAATAATCTGGAATTTCACGTTGTCTGGCGCGGACAGGATGATTTCGGGCGTGGCGACCAGCTTGGGCAGATCATCGAACAGCTCGGCAATCGTGCGATCCTGCTTGGCGATGATCTCCAGCGTCTTGAGCGCGATCAGCGGGGCATCGTCAAAGCCGTAGTAGTCCTCGCCGACAAACAGGTGCCCGCTGACCTCGCCGCCCAACGGCGAGCCGATCTCGTGCATGTGGAGTTTCATCAGGCTGTGTCCGGTCTTCCACATCACCGGCACGCCGCCATACTTACGGATTTCGTCGGGCAGCACCAGCGATGATTTCACGTCAAACACAATTGGCACGCCCGGCATCCGCTGGAGCAGATCGCGCGCCAGCAGCGCCAGCAGCCGATCCGCCGCGATATGATGTCCGTGATTGTCGATGAAGCCGCAGCGATCCGAGTCGCCGTCGAAGCCCAGCCCAAGATCAGCGCCCACTTCCAGAACTTTGGCTTCCAGATCATTGGTCGTTTCCGGGTCTTCGGGGTTAGGGAGATGGTTCGGGTAGGTGCCATCGCTCTCACAATACAGACAGGTGACATTGATGCCAAGCTCCGCCAGCACCGGCGGGAAGATTTCACCGATCAGCCCATTGCCTGCGTCCATGACGATGTTCAGCGGGCGCTGGATCGTCACTTTGGTCTTGATGGTGTCCATGTGCTTTTTGGTCATGTTGAAATCTTCGCTGACGCTGCCGCTGCCCACCGCAAAAGCGTCTTCCTGAATGATGCGCAGCAGATCCACAATCTGCTGGTCTGCCAGCGCCAGCGGACCGTATGCCATCTTGATGCCGTTGTAGATGGTCGTCAGGTGGCTGCCGGTGATCATCACGCCCGCGCCAGTATTGAGATTGCTGTAGCTGGCGGAGGCGAAATAGACCGTCGGCGTGATCACCTGACCGATTTTGGTCACGTTCATGCCGGTCGAAACCAGCCCTTCGACCATCGCCGTTTGCAGGGCTGGCGAGGTCAGACGGTTATCCATGCCGACAAACACCCGTTCGGTGTGGAAGTGCTGCGGGAGGTACGTCCCCAGCGCCTTGCCCACCAGCCGGGCGACTTCTGGGGTGAGCTGCGCGTCATCGCCGGTGGCTGTGCCGCGAATATCATACTTGCGAAAGATAGTTTGATTGATCGCCGTCATACAGATTCTCCTCAGCGCGATAATTTCTAACGCTAAATCTTACCGCAAACAGAACCCGGCGCGAAGAAGTCTGGTCGGTTTGCGCCTACAGATCATCCCTGTCAGAAAGCTCGTCCGGATGGCGCTCTGCGCTGGCGAAGTAATTCGGCGCGGCGTTGCGGTATAAGGCGCGGCAGGCGTCGCGAATCGAGGGACCGCTGCCGCCAATATGAATGGCGTTGTCCTGTGCCAGCAGCCGCGCTCGCACCCGCAGGTTGGGGTTATCAACCGGCTGGTAGACGATAATCAGCAGCCACTGCTGTTTGAAGACCGAGCCGCTGATGTCGATCAGGCGATCCAGCGTGGACTGGGTCTGCGGATCGATCCATCGATCCTGCGGATAGTTCGAGGGGCGGCGGGTCGCGGCTTCCAGCGTCTTGAAGATCTGGTGCTCCTGCTCAACTGCCCGCCAGAGATAGCGCAGGGCGGTGGCGAGGCTGGGACAGTCCTGAACCACCACATTCTCCTGCGCCCAGGACGCCACCGCCGACCAGATGATCTGTTCGGCGTCGTTCGGGGCAGCGCGAAGCGTCAGCATGGCATCCGGGCTGTATTCCGCTCCCAGATAGCCAATCGTCGCCAGCCACGCCAGCAGCCCATTTTCCGGTCGTTTGGGCATCGGGGGCATGATAAGGGTATTGTCGTCCATCATTTTGGGTCAGCCCGCTCCGACGGTGATCTCCTTGCCATTTACAAGGGCGGCGAACTGGAGGCTGGTAGCATCCGGCGCGACATCCACCCGCACTTCGGTTCCGGCGGGCGGGTTCACGCGCAGCAGGAAATCCGCCAGCGGTTCGCGCACCGAGCGCCGGATGATGCGCCGCAGCGGGCGTCCGCCATATTCCGGCTCGTCGTTCTGCGCCAGCATCCACTGTACCGCTGGCTCGGTGAATTCCAGCTTCAGCCCGCGTTCCTCGCCCATTCTTATCTCACGCTTCAACTGAAGCTTGAGGATCGCATATAGATCATCCTGCGACAGCGCGTTGAACATGATGATCTCGTCAAGCCGGTTGAGGAATTCCGGGCGAAAGAACGTCCGCACTTCGTCCATCGCTTCTTCGCGGATCTCGTCGCTGATCACTGGCACCGCCAGCGTGTGCGAGCCGAGGTTGCTGGTCAGGATGATCACCGTTTCGCTGAAGTTGACGACGTTGCCGCGTCCATCGGTCAGCCGACCTTCTTCAATCACCTGAAGCAGAATGTCCAGCACGCGCGGGTGCGCCTTCTCCACTTCGTCGAACAGCACCAGAATGTACGGCTGCTGCTTGACGCGCTCGGTAAGCTGACCGCCCGATTCGCTGTCCACGTAACCGCTGGGCGATCCCAGCAGGCGGTTCAGGCTGGCTTCATCCTTGAACTCGCTCATATCCAGCGGGATCATGGCGTCTTCGTTGCCGAACATGAATTCCGCCAGCGCCTTTGCCAGTTCGGTCTTGCCAACGCCGGTCGGACCCAGGAACAGGAACGCGCCAATCGGTCGCTTGGGGTCTTTGAAGCCAACCCGGGCAGTCTTGATGGCGCGGCTGACCGCCAGCACCGCCTGATCCTGTCCGATCAGCCGTTCCTTCAGATGTTCGACCATGCTGGCATAGCGGGCGCGTTCGTCCTCGCCCAGCTTGCTCACCGGAACGCCGGTCATCTGGCTGGCAGCCAGGGTGATGTCCTCGGTATCGACCGTATCGGAGTCGCCGTTGTTGGGCATTGATTTGAAGGTGTACTGGCTTTCCTTGCTCATATTGACCATGGCGGCGGTGCGATGCAGCAGGTGTTCGGCGCTGCGGGGCAGCGGCATCGTCCCCATGTAGCGCTTTGACAGCCGCGCCGCCACTGCCAGCACGTCCTCTTCAATCTTCAAGCCGTAATCGGCTTCGAGATGCGGCTTCATCACCCGCAGGATTTCGATGGTTTCCTCAACGGTTGGTTCTGGCACGCGCAGAATCTGGCTGTTCTCGCTGAGGGCGGTCACGCCTGCCAGCCGCTGCTGGTATTCCTGCTCAGTGGTCGTGCCGATGATCACCGGATCGTCAGACAGAAACGCCTTCTGGATCATCGGCGTCGCCTTGGCGAATTCTGCCTTGATGGGTCCGCCGAAGAAGCGGTGCAGGTGCGGGATGAACAGAATGCCGCCGCGCGACTGGTTCATTCCGGCGCGGATCGCTTTCTGATCGCTGTCGAGCAGCGCGGTTTCGTCCACCTGCACCAGGCTGGCGAGGTTACGCGGACCTTTCCCCTCGCTCATCAGCAGCGCCAGGCTGTATGCCAGCGTCCGTTTGCCCACCCCATCGGGTCCGATCAGGATGATGTGGCGGTTGACCGACTGGGTGAGGATGTTGATCATGTCGCGCAGCAGGTTCTCGCGGAAAAAGACGGCGTGCAGCTTGCCGGTTTTCGCCCCGGCGACAAAATCCTGCGTGGTCGTATCCTTGCGTATCAACGCCGAATGATCCGCCAGCAGATCAGAAATTGCTTTGGGCGTGATGCCCTGCTGGCGCAGCAAGCCGCTGGTGCTCTGGGTGCTCTCTGCCAGCACCGTCAGAACGTGGTCGGTATCGACGCGCACTTCGTCTTTGCTGTTGGCGACGGTCAGCGCGTCATCAATCAGGATGATCGCCTGCCGGGACAGCGGGACGAGACGGTTGCCACGGGCGACATAATCGAGATCGCCGTTTTGCTCGCGGCGGCTTTCCACCGCCAGCAGCACCTGCCGGTCAAGCTTTTCGAGATCGATGCCGCGCGTGCTTTTGAACGTTTCCAGGATACGCGCCGCCGCCGTATCCTTCCGCCGCAGCAGCGCCAGCAGAACCAGCTCCGGCATCAGCGTCGGCTTCTTATGTTCATCCTTCAACGCGACTGCGTCGTTCATGACCGCGTCTAAATCTTTAGAAAGCAGATCAGGGTTGAGTGTACCCATGTACAGTTCATTCCTATCGGTTTTGGTATACAGCCATAAGTTAACCCGAAATGGGGTTTATGGGCAAACAGCGTGGTCGTTCAATTTCAGCGGGCATCTCAAGAAGACACCCCCCTGATGATACCACTAAATTCACCCTGATTTGACAGCAGGATCACCGTTTATACGATCAACTGGCGGCACAGGTGACAAACCGACAACTG
This sequence comes from Aggregatilineales bacterium, assembly GCA_030834905.1. GTDB lineage: Bacteria > Chloroflexota > Anaerolineae > Aggregatilineales > Phototrophicaceae > Flexifilum. The sequence continues at coordinate 196,767 of JAUQWZ010000011.1, forward strand.
CCCGTCGCTATTGGGGCTATAATAGAGCGAGATAGCGAATGAGGATGTGCGATGGCTGTACAGGAAAAACTCTATACCGCCGACGAATTCTGGAATATTGCCCAATTACCAGAAAACTCCCAGAAGCGGCTGGAACTCACACATGGAGCAATCATCGAAATGGCATCCGCAGGCGGCGAGCGTGGCGGCATTGCTGCGAATTTCCTCATTGAAATCGGAAGCTATGTGAAGCGCAATCACCTGGGCAAAGTCACAGCAGCCGAAACAGGGTTTGTCCTGTTCCAAAATGAAGCTGGCAGGGATACGGTGCGCGCGCCGGATGTTGGCTATATCGCAAAGGAACGCGCGCCCGAACGCCTGCCGAAGAAATTCATTCGCGTTGTGCCTGATCTGGTCGTTGAGGTCGTTTCACCAAACGACTCAGCCGACGACATACAGGATAAGCTCAACGATTACCGACGCGCCGGTGTGCGACTGATCCTGTTTGCCTATCCGTCGTCACAAACCATCAATGTTTACACGCCGACCGAAACCAGAATTCTTGGAATCGATGATACCCTCGACGGCGGCGACGTACTCCCAGATTTCACGCTGCCGGCGCGGTCAGTATTTGAGGGATAACCTAGTTAGCCCTGCTGCCCGCCTGTAAATCGCCCATTGTCACTGCCAATCGTCCATTCGCCGGAATCTGCCCGTAGAGTACTTCACAGGCGGCGGGCGCTGCCGGAAGCAGCGGGCTGTAAGTGGCGATAAAAGCGCTCACGTTGGGATAGGTCGTCCAGTCATCCGGCGACCACAGCGCCACCGCCACCGTCTTGTCCGGCGGCAGCGCGTTCACCAGCGCCTGCTGCTGCGGCGTGCGGATGGCTTCCTGCGTCCATACCACTGCCGTATCCGCCCAGTTCGCCAGTTCCATCGCCGAGGCGATCAAGCCGCTGTCGGGCGACTCGCTGATGGAGAGATAGCGGGTGTTGTCCGGGTTGGCGTAACGGCTGCATTCGTGGTAAATCTGGTAGCGCGTGCCCAGAAAGATGTTCGCCACCCGCCGATCCGGCGTGATCGGCACGTGGTCGCCGCGGTCGTAAGCCACCGTCACGCCAGCGCGGAACAGGTCTTCCATCAGTGCATGATGCGCCTCGGCGTTGACGCGCTCTACCGAACCGGCAGGATCGAGTGCCTGCCAGTCGAGGATGCCGAATCGCTCCTTCGCCGCCAGAATACGCCGCACCGAATCGTTGATCCGTTCCTCAGAGATATTCCCGGCGCGCACTTCATCCACAATGCGCTGCATTGCCGCTGCCGCGGTGACGTCGTTGTTGCCAGGTCCCATCGTCACAATGTCCACGCCCGCCTGTACCGCCATCACCACGGCGTCGTACAGATTGTAGAGCGTATCCACACCGTCCATGTCCATTGCGTCGGTCATGATCAGCCCGTCGTATCCCATCTCGCCGCGCAGCAGATCGGTGATGATGACAGGCGACAGCGACGCGGGCATGTTGGGCGTGGGGTCAAGCGCCGGATACCACAGGTGTCCCACCATGATGACTGCTACTCTGGCGTCAATCGCTCGCTGGAACGGGACAAGCTCCACTGACTCCACGCGCTCGAGATCCAGATCGAGACGCGGCAGCACGCCATGCGAATCTTCGCGCGTCTCGCCATGACCGGGAAAATGCTTGGCGGTTGCCAGCACGTTCCGCGACTGCGAGCCGCGCACAAACTGGGCAACTGCCGCGCCGCTGAACTCCGGGTCATTGCCAAACGAACGGCGAAAGATGATCGGATTCTGGCGGTTGGTTTCGAGATCGGCGACCGGTGCCAGGTTCATATTGATGCCCACGCCGCTTAACTCCTCAGCCACAGCCGCGCCGACGCGATACGCCATCTGACTGCCGGCTGCCGTGATCAGCACCGGCGCGGGAAACACGGTGAAGCCGTTCGCTTCGGTCAGCCGAGCGACCAGCCCGCCTTCCTGATCGATGGCAATCAGCAGCGGCACGCCGCCCGCATCGGTGATCGTCTGCTGAAAGTTGTTGGTCAGTCGGGTCACGGCGTCCGGCGTGGTGATGTTAGCGCCAAACAGCGAAATCGCGCCCGGCTGCCACTGGCGCAGAAACTGCGATCCCACTTCGGTCATGACCTGCCCGTGAAGCGTGACCATAAACATCTGGGCGACGCGGTGTTCGAGCGACATGCGGCTGACCACGGCGTCCTGTGCCGTCAAAGGCGTAACGACCAGCAGCAGGCAGGCAGTCATCAGAAGCAGTTTCAACGTATTCGTCACGGGTGTTCCTCGTCAGCTATCCAAACAAAAAACGCGCTCGATGGCGCGTTCATTGTAGTGATTAATCCCAGCAGTTCAATGAAAGCTTTCTTATCAGCAGCCCAATATCAATGACTCTAAGTACAACCGGCGATTAGTTCTGTTCGCTCAGGCGATAGCCAATGCCGCGCACGTTGACGATCAGGTCTTCATCCTGTCCCGCCTGCTTCAGCTTGCGGCGCAGGTTGCTGACGTGCGGGCGAATCACCTCGCGGGCTTCGGCTTCGTCTACCGCGTAGCCGCGCACTTCACGCACCAGTTCATGACAGGACACCACCCGCCCACGGTGCGCCGCCAGATACAGCAGCAGATCAAATTCCGTTGGCGTCAGGTCAATCGGTCGCTCATCCACCGCGATCTGGTAGCGTCCCGGATAGATCGTCAGCGGTCCCAGATTCATGACGCTGCCCATCGTCGATTCGGTCACAACGTCGGCAATCGGCTGGCGTTCTTCGTAGCCTTCGTCGTCATCGGCGAATTTGACCACCTCTTCGCCCGCCCGGCTCAGTTCGTGGACGCTGTTGCGAATCGCGTCCAGCAGGGCGCGGCGGCGCTTCAGGTTGCGCGAACGTTCGACGCCGCGCGCGACGCTCTGGCGAATATCCTGGCTGGAGCTTGGCTTGATCAGGTAATCGTGAGCGCCTAGCCGCAGCGCTTCAACCGCCGTTGGCAGGCTGGGATACGCCGTCATGAGGATGACGACTGCGTCGGGATCCATGTCCTTGATGCGCCGCACCAGCTCGACGCCGTCCAGACCGGGGGGCATCCGCACGTCCGTCAGCACGACATCAAACAACTGCTGCCGGATCACATCCAGCGCATCTTCGCCACTCGATGCCTCGCGAACGTTGTAGCCAACGCGCTGAAGCGTCTTGCTCACCGAGTACCGAATCGCTGCTTCGTCGTCTACCACCAGAACATGTGCAAGTTCGTTGTCGCTCGCTATCATGGCACTCATCCTGTTGATGAACTCTTATCGTTGATTTTACGCTTTCTTAAGGATACCGAAGTCATCATAATTTGCAACTATGTCGCAGATCTCATTCATTACGGTTTACTAACCACAAGCATATTTCCCTTGAGGTCGCCGCGCTGGAAAGCGCCGCCTTTGAGACTTTCCAGCGCCGCCCCCAAACGACAGCGGCGATCTGATCGTTGACCACCAGCAGCGGCACAAACTGCCTGACCGCCTGCGGGATTTTGCTGTCGATCATCCAGCGGCTAATCCGGCGCGTGTGTCGCTCGCCGTCGCCAGTTTCAACCAGCAGCCGGTCGCCAGCGCGGCGGGCGCGCAGGATCACCGAATCGTCCGGCTGGAGCGCCAGGCACGCGCCAGAAAACGGGCGGCGCTCTGCCTCCAGATTTCCCGGCGCAGGCGGCGCTTCAGGCTGTGACCTGACCTCGGCGTGAAGCACCCACCCGCCCAGCAGAATAGTTTCGCCCGGAATCTGCGCCGAAATTTCGTCGTCATCCATCATCAGAAACTGATCCGGCGGCAGCGCTGGCGGCAGCGAGGACGGTTCCACCACAATCGCGTCGTAATCCAACCGAAGGCGCGCGCCGCCGGGCAGCAGTGCCACCGCCCCTAATGCGCCGTTGAGCATGATCTCAACCGCCGCGACGATATGCGTGTAGGCGAGATCGTCGGTCGCGCCCAACTGGTCGGCTGCCCAACGCACAAAGCGCCGCTGCAAGGCGGGATGAGCATCCCGAAAATGCTGGCGCGGCAGGAAAACGCGCCCGCCCGACTCCGTGATATGCGCTAGCAGCTGCCCGGCAAGCTGCTGCTCGGCAAAGTTGTTCTCGACCGCCGCCAGCTCGCCAAGCTGCGTCAGCGAGCGTTTCACCTGTGGATAGAAGCGCGTTAAATATGGAAGCACCTCGCGGCGCAGGTGATTGCGGGTATAGCGGGTGTCTTCATTAGTGCTGTCGTGGCGGGGCTGAAGCTGATGTTCGGCGCAGTACGCCTCAATCGCCTGCCGCGTAATACCCAGCAGCGGGCGAATGACGAGCAGATCGGGATGCTCCGGCAGCGGGGCGCTGTAGACCATCCCCGCCAGACCTTCAACGCCGGTTCCGCGCAGCAGGCGCATCAGCACCGTCTCCGCCTGATCGTCAGCGTGGTGGGCGACAGCCACCCGATCCGATCCCGTCTCACGGGCGGCGTCCGCCAGAAAATCGTAGCGCGCCTGCCGCGCCGCGGCTTCAACGCCGATCCCCCGCTGCTTTGCCAGCGCTGGCACATCGGCTGCCCCAACCGTCACCGGAAGATCCCATTCCCGCGCCAGCGCCGCGACATAATCGGCGTCTGCCGCTCCGGCGTCCCCGCGCAGGCGGTGATCGAGAGTCGCCACGTGCAGGCGGCAGTTGAGCGTCAGTTGGTGGATGCGCAGCAGATGCAGCAGCGCCAGCGAATCGGTGCCGCCCGAAACCGCCACCAGCACCCGACTGCCCGAGGGAACGAGATCGTGACGGCGAATGGCGTTGAGGAAAATATTTACGACGAACATACCGTCATTGGACATCAAAATCATGCCGGGCGCAACCATCACGTTTTTAGCAACGATTCGACAAGACTCAGCCGCCCCGTCTTTGTATTGACTATGCCCCATGCTATAATCCATCGCTGGTTTACGCCGCAGAGGGAAGCACAGTGTTAAGTCCGCTTGATTACTTTTTTGGCTTGTTTTCTCTCGATATCGGAATCGATCTCGGAACAGCCAATACCCTCGTCAGTGTACGCGGCAAGGGTATCGTCATCAACGAACCGTCGTTCGTTGCGCTCGATAAGAAAACGCGCCGTCCGCTGGAAGTCGGTTCGCGCGCGAAAGAAATGTGGGGCAAGAATCCCCGCGAAATTCTGATCGTCCGTCCGGTTCGCGACGGCGTGATCAGCGAGTTTGACGTCAGCGAAGCGCTGCTCAATCATCTCATTCATAAGGCGCACGAACAAAGCTGGGTGCCGATTCCCCGCCCCCGCGTCGTGGTTGGCATCCCCAGCGGCGTCACTGAAGTTGAAAAACGTGCCGTTTACGACGCCGCCGTCAGCGCGGGCGCGCGTGAAGTCTATCTGATTGAGGAGCCGGTGGCAGCCGCCATCGGGGCGGGCTTACCCGTTCAGGAGACGCGCGGCAGTATGATCGTGGACATCGGCGGCGGCACGACAGAGGTCGCCGTTTTCTCGTTAGGCGGCATCGTCATCAGCCGTTCGATCCGCGTAGCTGGCGACGAAATGGACGAGGATGTTGTCCAGTATATGCGCACCAAGCACAACCTGCTCATCAGCGAGGGACAGGCAGAACGCATCAAGATCGACATTGGCTCAGCTTATCCCCTGCCGCAGGAACGGATGGGATCGGTCAGCGGTCGCAACCTGGTGACCGGGCTGCCGACTCGCGTTGAAGCCAGCTCGATTGAGATTCGCGATGCCATCAACGGCTCGGTGGACATCATCATCGACACCGTTAAAGACGCGCTCGACGATACGCCGCCTGAGCTGGTCGCCGACCTGATGGAAAGCGGCATTTGTCTCGCCGGAGGCGGTGGGCAGCTTAAAGGACTGGCAGACCGGCTGACCGACGAAGTGAATATCCGCACCTGGGTTGCCGACGACGCCATGACCTGTGTCGCGCGCGGCGCTGGTCGCGTGCTGGAAGACTACACCAACCTTCGCCGCCTGCTGGTCGGGCTGGAACGTGGCAGCACCCGCCACAGCTAACCGCCCTTGCCCCGTACCTCCACAACGCTTAATTTCCAAATAGCAGTCTGTTATAATCCTCCCCGGAGGTTATTATGAACCAGGGATTCAGGCGGGGCTGGCGGTCTAACCGCGCAGTCTTCTTTCTGGTCATGTTCACGCTTGGCATTGGCTTGATCATCGCCAGCCAGAGTGGACTGCTCGCGCCCATTGAAGGCATCATTTCAGTCCCGCTGAACGCGCTCTCTGGCATGTTCAACCGCATCGCCCTGAACCTTAGCGGCAGCGTGGTTGACCTGGCAGAATACCAATCGCTTCAGCAGCGCAACGTTGAGCTTGAAGCCGCGCTCTCCAGCTTTCAGTCGGAGATCGTCGAACTGCGCGAGATCGCCGTAGACTATGAACGGCTGGCGGCGCTGCTGAACTACGTCAACACCACCCAGGGACAGGAATTTGTGACGGCGGACGTCATCAGCTACAGTCCGGAACCGCCGCGCAGCATCGCCATCAACCGCGGCACCCGCGACGGTATCGCCGTCGGGATGCCGGTGGTCACCGAGCTTGGCTTGGTGGGTCGCGTGATCGAAGTGCAGGCGAACGCTGCCCTGGTGGCGCTGGTCACCGATCCGTCAAGTTCGGTCAGCGCCCGTTTGCAAACCACCCGCGTCGAAGGCTCGGTCGCTGGGCAGATTTCCGGCGCGCTGGAGATGCGATTCATTCCACTGGGTTCGCCCATTCAAAACGGCGACCTGGTGCGCACGTCCGGTCTGGGCGGTCATCTGCCGCCGGATATCCTGATCGGTCAGGTCAGCAGCAACCGCCTGGGTGATGATCCGTATCAGATCGCCCAGATTCGCAGCCTGATCAATTTCGACGCGCTGGAGTTTGTGCTGGTCATCACCAACTTCCAACCGGTCGATCTGTCGGCGTTTGAACAGGCAAGCGCTGGCAGCTAATGGGAAATTATCTCGGCTTTCCCCTGCTGATGATCGCGGCGGCGCTTCAGGTGACATTTGTCCCGCAAATTCGCGTCCTCGGCGGCGAACCGGATCTCATCTTCCTGCTGGTCATCTCGTGGGCGCTGAACGCCCGCCTGGAAGAAGGAGTCGCCTGGGCATTTGTGGGCGGCATTGCCCGCGATCTGCTGACGGCTGCCCCAACCGGCGCGTCCGTTCTGGGGCTGGTGATCCTCGTCTTCGCAATTGATCGCCTCAAGCAGCAGGTCTTCGGCGTCGGCTTAATCACGCTGGTCGCGCTGGTGGTCGGCGGCACCTTCCTGCAAAAGCTGATCTATATGGCGGTCATCACCTTTGCTGGCTACCAGGTGCGCCCGCTGGATATGTTAACCTACGTCATTTTGCCCACAGTGGCGTATAATCTGGTCGTGATCTGGCCCATCTACTGGTTTACGCGCCGCTTTTTGCGCCCGTCAGCCGAGCCGCGCCGGATTAGCTGAAGTCGCAGCGCACACCGGGAGTGAGAAAGTTAGTGCTGGAAAAGTTCTGGAGCAATACCCATGCAGCGGTTACTGCCATTTCAGGGATGGCGTCTGACGTTCTTTCAGGGAACGATTGTCGCCGTCTTCCTCATCTTTTCGCTTCGCATGTTTCAATGGCAAATACTGGAGACTGAAAACTTTCAATCGGCAGCCAATGAAAACCGGCTGAGTGAACTTCCGGTTGCCGCCATTCGCGGCACCGTTCGTGACCGCTACGGCAATCTTCTGGCGGGCAACGTCCCCGCCTATAACGTCACCATCGTCCCCGCCGCGCTGCCGGACAACGCCAACGAAGTGCTCGCCATCTACAACCGGCTGTCGGCGCTGACCGGCGTGCCCCCCACCAGCGCCGCCGCGGCGGCAACGGGGCAAAATGTCCGCAGCATTGAGGAATTTGTAGACGAAGGTCTGCGCCTGTTCCCCTATCGCCCGGTGACGGTCGCTCAGGACATCCCGCGCGAATCTGCCATGCGCATCGCCGAGGAGGGCTATTCGCTGCCCGGCGTCGCCATTGATACCCAATCGGTTCGCGAGTATCCCACCGGCGCGCTCACCTCGCAGATCGTCGGCTACATGGGGCGTATTTCGCCCGAACGCGAGCTTGAGCTGCTGGCGCTCGGCTATAATCCGGCATACGACCGCGTCGGATACGCCGGACTGGAATATTCGCTGGAAGACGTTCTCGCCGGACAGCGCGGGCGCGAAGTCACCGAGGTTGACGTTGCCGGACGCCCGCTGCGCACCGCCGTTCGTGAAGACCCCGTCTCCGGCTACAACGTCACGACGACGATTGACATCGAGCTTCAGCAAGCCGCCGAAGACGCGCTGCGCAACCAGATCGCCTCGCTGAACGCCGAGAGAGGCGTCATTGTCAGCGAAACCGGAACGGTGATCGCCATGAATCCGCAGACCGGTGAAATCCTGGCGATGGTGAGCTGGCCCAGCTATGACAACTCTCGTTTCGCCCGCGCGATTGACGTAGACTACTATCTGGATGTGGCGTCCAACCCACTCACGCCGCTGGTAAACCACGCCACGCAGTCGCTCTACCCGCCGGGATCAATCTGGAAGATTATCACCGCGATTGGCGTGCTTCAGGAAGACGTCATCGACGCCAGCAGCCTGTTAAGCGACCCCGGCGACCTGCTGCTGCCGAACCGCTACGCGCCCAACGATGAAAGCCGGGCGCAGCGCTTCGTCTGCTGGCTGCCGCAGGGACACGGGCGGCTGAACCTGATCGGCGCGCTTGCGGCAAGCTGCGACGTCTATTTCTATCAGGTTGGCGGCGGCAACCCCGAAGTGTCGTCGGCGGTGCTGCGTCCGGGCGGGCTTGGCATTGAAGACCTGTACCGATACGGCATCGCCTTTGGCATTGGCTCGCGGCTTGGCATCGAGCTACCCTTCGAGAACGCGGGCTTCATGCCTGACCGCGAATGGAAGCGCCGCACCTGGGGAGAAACCTGGTCAACCGGCGATACCTATAATGCCGCCTTCGGTCAGGGGTATCTGAACGTGACTCCGCTTCAGCTCATCGCGTCAACAGCGGCAGTCGCCAACGGCGGCACGATGGTTCAGCCCACCGTCGTGCGCGAGATATACGACGACGAGAATAACATTATCCAGCCGTTCCAGCCGGAAACGATCCGCACGCTGAATCTGGACGAAATTGAAGCGGGCGCGCCTATCCGGATGCTGATGCTGGAAGACATGATCATGAAGGGATCGGATAGTCTGGTCTGCCGGTGCGAGCAGTCGAGCAGCTATTATAATCCGGTGCGCTGCAACCCGAACAACTACACCAACACGGTCAATATCAGCGGCGATCCGCTGTTCCCTGAAATGCGTTCATATTCGGTCTTTGTGCCTAACGGCTACGCCTTTGACGAACGCATCTGCACCCCGCTGCGCTTCGATCCCAATTACCAGCCGCCCTTCGTTCAGGCGGATCATTTCAGTACTGTAGAATCGGGGATGCGTTTTGCCGTCATCGGCGAAGGCGGCACTTCCTGGGCGGCGAATTTACCTTACGTGACAGTCGCGGGAAAAACGGGCACCGCCGAATACTGCGACGAGATCGCCTGGCCCCTGGGGTTGTGCCGTCCCGGAAACTGGCCCGCCCACGCCTGGTTTACCGCCTACGCTTCATATGAAAACCCGGAAATCCTGATCATGGGCTTTGTCTACAACGGCGGTGAAGGCTCGGCGGTGGCGCTGCCGATTGTGGTCCAAACGATGGAAGCCTATTACCGGCTGCAAAATGAGCGCGGCGAAGACACGGTCGAACAGGTGCCAACAGCAGGCAGCGGCGAATCGCCTGCCACGCTGCCAGCGCAGCCCACCGATGCCGCGCTGCCGAACGGCATCGAGCCGCTGGATAACCCTGATGCGACTTTACCCGGTCAATAAAGGAGCACCGCGTGGCGGTCTTCTCTCTCACAAAACAGCAGCGTGACCGCGTCCGTTATTTTTTGCCCGCAGGCGCTGCCGGGGCAGGTGCCTGGGCAGCGTTCATGCTGCTGGGACACACGCCGTTTATCCGCGCGTCGGGACTCGCGCTGGTAGTGGTCGGCATGGCGCTGGCGCTGCGACCATTCGGCGCGGCGCTCGCCGTGATCGGGGCGCTGGCGCTGGCGTTCAGCCCGTCGTTCTGGGCGCAGACCGGCGGCGCGGAAAGCCTCAATCCCGGCGAAGTCTTTGTCGCGCTGGCACTGGCGGTTGTGGGCGGCGGGCTGGCGCTCGTCCTCAGCAAGCGCCCGTTCATCGCCAGCGCCTTAGCAGTGGTCGTTTTTGCCGGTCTGTTCCTCGCCGTCGTCGGGCAGCCGCGCAGCCTGCGTCTGACCACCCTGCTCAGCGCCTGGACGATTTATCTGCTGGTCGATGGCTTGCTGGTCAGCAATCCCCGCCCGGACTCGCCCCCTACGGGCGAGCTTCGCCCGCATCATACCTTTGGCTTGCTGCTGCTGCTGACGATTGGCATCCTGAACGATCCCCTGTTCGTGCTGCTTGCCCCGGCGATCTGCCTGGGGCTTTTTCTTTCCAACAAGCGAATGCCGGTCTGGTACTGGATCGTGCTGGTCGTGGTGGTCGCCTATGGGGCGCGCGCGATGGCGCTTCTTTACGTCGATTCAACCTGGTGGGTTTATCCCGCCGCGCAGGCGGAAGCGTCAGGGCTTCGCGTGCCGTTCATGATGGCGGACGGCTGGCGCGAACCCTCACGATGGCTGCGTTTGGGCGAGCTGATCATCAGCCAGTTCACGGCTGCCGGGCTGGCGTTGGGCGTGGTCGGGTTATCACGGCTAGCGCGCTGGTATCCGCCGGTCGGCGTGGTGACCATGATCGCTTACGCTGCCTTTGGGGTGTTTGGGCTGGTCTATTTTGGCGCCGACGCGCCAGTTCTGCTGCTGCCGCTGCTGATGATTCAGATGTTGTGGATGACCTACGCCGTCTACACCTTCGGGCAGTGGCTGCAAAAGAGTGCCAGCCGCGCCAACCAGAATTTGCGCTGGCTGGCTGCGGCAGTCTTTATGCTTCTGCCCTGTGTGATGCTGCTGCGCATAGCGGGAGTCCTATAGCGTCTGTTGCATTTTCGATATACTATTAATCTTGGCTTCATTGTAGTGTCATCATAGGTGCTGCTGCCATGCCCGAATCGACGGTGGCAATAAAAGGTACAAAAGAAGGCTTACTGATCGCTTTAGACCCGTCGGAAGAGTGGCAGGTCATCACAACCGAACTGGCTTCGCGGCTTGATGGGCAAAGCGCCTTTTTCGCGGGCGCGCGCGTCACGATTGACGTCAGCACGCGCCCCGTCCGCAAGGATGAACTTAGCTCCATCAAAGCCCTGCTGGAACGGCGCGGGATGTCGCTCTGGTCGGTCGCAAGCGAGAGCAGTACGACGATTGATTCCGCCAATGCGCTTGACCTGCGTGCCACCTACAATGCGCCACAAAACAACAGTCTGAGCGATGACAGCACGCCGATGTTCAGCGCCGAGGAAGACGGCACGCTCGGCGTCATGATCCGGCGAACGCTGCGTTCGGGGCGCACCGTTCACAGCCAGGGGCATGTCGTCGTCTTTGGCGATGTCAACCCCGGCTCGGAAATTATCGCTGGCGGCGACGTCATCGTCTGGGGTCGGCTGCGCGGCAATGTCCACGCCGGGGCAAACGGCGATACCAGCGCCATCGTCTGCGCGCTCGACATGACGCCAACGCAGCTGCGCATTGCCGGCTTTATCACCGTCTCTCCACCGGACAAGCGGCGCAAGCCCAAGCCGGAAATCGCGCTCATTCGCGATGATCAAATTGTGGTCGAAACCTGGCAGTAGGGATGCCTTTTAGGAAGGGAACGGACGTATGGGGGTGAACGCGGGCGTAACTACGTCCGGCAGTCGAACGCCAGCACCAGTGAAACGAGCGCGAGTCGTAACCATCACATCTGGCAAGGGCGGCGTGGGCAAAACGACCACGACCGCCAACATTGGCGTAGCACTCGCCAAACTGAACCAGCGCGTCACGCTCATCGACGCCGATATTGGACTGCGTAATCTTGACATCATCATGGGGCTGGAAAACCGCATCGTCTACGATCTGGTCGATGTGGTCGAAGGGCGCTGCAAGCTGCGGCAAGCCATGATTAAGCACAAGCAGCTTCCCGAACTGTATCTGATTCCATCCGCGCAAACACGCGACAAGACCGCTGTCAGCCCGGCAGATATGATCCAGCTTACCAATCAACTCCGCAAGGAAATGGATTTCATCATCATCGACTGCCCGGCGGGTATCGAGCGCGGCTTTCGCAACGCCATCGCACCGGCAGACGACGTACTGATCGTCACCAACCCCGAAGTGTCGGCTGTCCGCGACGCCGACCGCATCATTGGGCTGCTGGAAGCGGAAAACAAAGGACCAGCAAAGCTGATTCTCAATCGCGTCAAAGGGGACATGGTGCGCAAGGGCGAGATGCTTTCCGCCGAAGATGTCACCGATATCCTGGCGATCAAAATCATTGGCATCGTGCCGGAAGATGACACCGTCGTCTCGTCGTCGAACGCGGGTACGCCGCTGGCGTTATCCGAAAACTCGCGGGCTGGCGTCGCCTTTCAGAACATTGCCCGCCGCCTGATGGGTGAAACCGTACCCTTTATGCCGCTGGATGATTCGCCAAACTTTTTCAAACGGATTGCGCGGTTATTCGCCAGTGGGCAGTAGCGAGGAGTGATCATGGCTGGATTTTTTGACCGCTTGATGGGTCGCTCCTCGGCGAAGGGGAGCGGGTCGAAAGCCAGAGAACGCCTTCAGTTCATACTGGTGCATGACCGCATACATCTTCCGCCGGAACGCCTGGAGGAAATGAAGCGGGAAATTCTGGCTGTCATCTCCAAATACGTGTCCGTTGATGAACACAACGTCGATATTGCCCTGCAAAAACGTGACCGTAATCCGCTGCTCGTCGCTGAAATTCCGTTTCATAAAGCGGCGGAAGGACCGGACGATGACGCCGACTCGTTTTTGTCAACCGAGGACGACAGCCCGCTGCTCAACGAGGATGGGGACGAGGACGAAGACGACGAAGAAGAAGAGTTGTGAGACCGGACTTCACGCGGTCGCGCCTGTCGGCTATAATCCGGTTGTGAATTCTGGCAGTACAGTTATCCGTTAGGGGCTATGAGACATACCGGAAGTATCTGGCGACAATTCGATCTGGTGCTGTTCGCGCTCGCGGTGGTGCTAACAGTCTTCGGCATTCTGATGATCCGCAGCGCCACGCTTGGCGCAATTGACCCCGACCTGATCAACCGCGTTCCCGACCAAATCCGCTTTGCCATCCTCGGCTTCGGGCTGATGTTCGCCCTGGCTGCCTTTGACTACCGCCTGCTGGGCGGCATTCACCACTGGCTGTACCTCATCATGCTCGTGCTGCTCATTCTCGTGAAACAGTTCGGCGTCGAGGGTGACGGCGGCGCGCAAAGCTGGTTGAATATCGGCATCCGCATCCAGCCATCCGAAATCGCCAAAGTGCTGATCATCATCACGCTCGGCATGTTCCTGGCGCAAAACTACGACAAGCTGGACAGCGTCACCACCCTTTCCAAATCGCTGATTCATGTCGGCATCCCAACGGCGCTGATCTTCGTCCAGCCTGACCTCGGCATGACGATTGTCTTTGTCGTCATGTGGTTCATCATGGTCTGGGCGTCCGGTCTGAGGCTGAAACATATTGCTACCGGAACGCTCATTATGACCCTTGCCGCCCCCATCGCCGTCCCACTTGCCTGGTCGCAGATGGAAGACTACCAGCGGTCGCGCATCACCTCGTTTATCTGCGAAGAATGCGACCGGGATGCGTTCTACAACATCCGCCAGGCGACCATCAGCATCGGTTCGGGCGGCTTGTTTGGCAAGGGCTACGCCCAGGGTCCGCAAAATACCAGCCGTTTTCTCCGCGTGCGTCACACCGATTTCATCTTCAGCGTGGTCGCTGAAGAATTTGGCTTCGTGGGTGGCATGACGGTGATGACCCTGATTGGCGTGGTGATTATCCGCATCCTGCGCGGCGCGCGCAGCGCCGTTGACCCGTTTGGCAGCCTGATCTGCTACGGCGTAGCAGCGTTCATCTTCTTCCAGACCGTCGTATCCATCGGTATGAATTTGAGGTTAATGCCCGTCACCGGCTTGACCATGCCCTTCCTGAGTTCGGGCGGCACGTCGCTGCTCTCCACGCTGGCGGGAATCGGGCTGGTGGAGAGCGTCATCATGCGGCGGCGCAGAGTGGGATAAGAAGGAGCCAAGCGGATGGTCGAAAAAACCAGCATCGGTATGCCTCTTGCCGAATTCATTCGCCTCTTCGACGAAGAAGGACCCTTTGAACTCATCAACGGCGAAAGAAGAAAACGAATGCCCAACGTGTTTGGTCACAGTGAGGCAATCCGCGCCCTGTTCTTAGCACTGTATCTGTACATTGCCGCCAAGGTCGGCGGTGATGTGTTCAGTGAAACCACATTTATCCTTCCGGGCACATACGACGCAGACTGGGTGGAAGGCTCGCGCATACCGGACGTGATGTATTACGCATCAGGAAGGCTGCAAGCCTATAAAGCCGAAACTCCAGAGTGGCGCGAACGCCCCTGCTCCCTCGTCCCGGATTTGGTCGCCGAAGTCATCTCCCCCAACGACAAGATCAGCGAAATGGACGCCAAAGTTGACCAGTATCTCGCTGACGGCGTGCGGATGGTCTGGGTTATCGATCCTCAGCGGCGCAAAGCGGTTGTCTATGCACCTGATCAGGAACAGCCGATTCACCTTTCTGGCGGGGATCTACTGAACGGCGACGATGTCGTTCCGGGCTTTCAGGTGCAGCTCTCCAAACTATTTGAATAACACCTGTCAGACCCTGAAAAGTATCATAATCAGACCTGTTTTGCTCCAGCCACAAACCATAGGAGTCTTTCGTGCCCGATTCAATCCCTGTTCGCACGCGCTTCGCGCCCAGCCCCACCGGATCGCTGCATATCGGCGGCTTGCGTACAGCGCTGTTCAACTGGCTGTTTGCCCGTCACCATCACGGTCAATTCATCCTGCGCATCGAAGACACCGATCAGAAGCGCTATGACCCGAACGCGCTCCAGACGCTGATTGAAGCGCTGCGCTGGGCGGGCGTTGACTGGGATGAGGGTCCCGATATTGGCGGTCCTTTCGCGCCCTACGTGCAATCGGAACGGCTCGATCTGTACCAGCAGTGGGCGAATTGGCTGGTCGAACACGGGAAAGCCTATCGCAGCTACGAAACGGCGGAAGAATTGGAGCAGATGCGCAAAGGGCAGGAACAGCGCAAGGAACAACCGGGCTACAACCGCGCCCACCGTTCGCTGACGCCGGAACAGCGCGCCGCCTACGAAGCCGAAGGTCGCGCCTACGTCGTTCGCTTCGCCATGCCTCTTGAAGGGCAGACCACCGTCCGCGATCTGGTTCAGGGTGAAGTGACCTTCGATAACGCCGTGCAGCAGGATATGGTGCTGCTGAAGTCGGATGGTTTTCCGACCTATCATCTGGCGCACGTAATAGACGACCACCTGATGGAGATTTCACACGTCATGCGCGCGGCGGAATGGCTGCCGTCGCTGCCGCTGCATGTACAGTTGTGGCAGGCGTTTGGCTGGAAGATGCCGGAATACGCGCATCTGCCGGTCATGCTCAATCCCAACGGCAAGGGCAAGATGAGCAAGCGCAACCCACCCAAAGACGCGCGCGGCAACGTCATTCCGGTGCTGGTACACGACTACATGAACGCGGGCTATCTGCCCGAAGCGATGGACAACTTCCTGACCAACATCGGCTGGAATTTTGGCGACGAACGCGAGGTCTTTTCGATGGCTGAAGCCATTGAGCGCTTCGACACCGACCGCATCAACGCGGCAAACTCCGCCTTCCCACCAGAGAAGCTCGACTGGCTGAACGGCGTCTACATCCGCGATATGGACGATGTCGAACTAGCGCGCCGCCTGCGCCAGCCGCTGGAAGCCGCTGGCTTTGAGGTGAACGTCGATACGCTGCTCCGGGTGGTGCCCATCGTCAAGACGCGCATCAAAACGCTGAATGATGTGGTCAGCATGGCGGGCTTTTTCTTCCGCGAGACGTTTTTGCCAGCAGCGCCCGAACAGATCATTCAGAAGAAGATGGACGCCGCCTCGACGGTGCAAACGCTGCAAGCCGCCGTCGCGGTGCTGGCGGGTATCGATGAAGCCGACTTCGTCACGCAAACGCTGTACGACGCCGTCCAGCCGCTGACCGAAACACTCGGCATCAGCAATGGGCAGTTGTTCGGCGCGCTGCGGGTCGCCGTGACCGGTCAGACGGTGTCTACGCCAACCTTTGAGTCGATGGAAATCATCGGCAAGGACGAAACGCTGCGGCGGTTGAAGCAGGCGACAGCGCTGGTCAGCGCCAAACTGTAGGACAGCGTGACGCTCGGCGAGCACTTTGCCCGACAGCCGCTGTTTAGCCTTGATCGCGCTCGCCGGGCGTGATACAATGCCGCACGTTATTGAGGGATAGTTCAACGGTAGAACAGTGGACTCTGGATCCATTAATCCTGGTTCGAATCCAGGTCCCTCAGCACCAGCGGCGGGCGTGAGATGCACAGCATCGGCTCCGCCGCTTTTTGATTCTCGGCGCGGCTCTGCGGCTTGGCATGGTGCTGGCGACGAGCAGATTACCCCGCCTTACTGGTAATCGTCCCCGCCACGCTCGATAGCCTCAGGAAGCGGCTTAAGGCATCCGAATCGCCCTCGATTCGTGCCAGCCCGCTGGCAAGCGCTTCGTCCGGCTGAATCTGCCCGGAGAACAGCCCCATGAACACTGGCATCTCGGTGAACAATACCGCATCCGCCGTCCGTGTTTGCCCCTGCTGAACGCGCAGCGCGCCGTCCTGAATCCACACTTGCAGAACTTCATGTCCCAGGTGCAGTTCATAGGTTTCATCGACGCCGCGCGCCTGTTCGGGATGAAAGAACGCCTTAATCGCCAGCGTCGTCGCGCCAACGCTGGGCATCGCCAGTCCATCCAGCGACTGCGGCAGGAATTGACTGCCCCATTTCCCCAGCTCCAGCACTGCCTGTTCCAATCCCTGCCCGACCGGCGTCAGTTCATACACGGTTGAGCCAGCCGGCGGCGGCAGCACCCGCCGGATGATAATCCCCTGCTGCTCCAGGCTTTTGAGACGTTCGGACAGCAGATTGGTGCTGACATCGGGCAGCCCATCAATCAGGTCTTTGAATCGGCGCGGACCCGCCAGCAGTTCACGGATAATGAGCAGCGTCCAGCGTTCACCGAGGATATCGAGCGCAAACGCCAGGGCGCAAAATTGATTGTAGCTTCGACTTTTCATACTTTATAGTATACAAATAAGCCGGTCTGAATTCAAGCCAGATATTCATTAGTTCATATTATGAAGTAACGCAAACAGAAAAAAAGCCGCCGACTGCGTTACAGCGGCGGCTTCGGGTGCGTCTCACTGAAAAAGCGGCTAGGCGCGCTTCTGGTACGAGCCATCACGAGTATCGATCTTGATCTTGTCGCCGACATTAACAAACATCGGCACATCGACCAAAAGCCCGGTCTCCGTCTTGACCTTCTTCTGCACGCTGCCAGCGGTATCGCCCACAACTGCCGCTTCCGCCTCAACCACCTCGAACGTCAGCGTGGTAGGCAGCACATAGTCAATCGGGTTGCCGTCAAAGACGCGCAGTTCCATATTCAGTCCGTCGCTCAAATAATAGGCGTCATCGCCGAACAGAGAGGCGTTGACCTCATACTGCTCGAAGCTGTTGGTATTCATGAAATGATAAATGTCGCCGTCGCGGTACAGCATCTCGACCGGCTCGGTTTCTACAAATACGTTGTCCAACCGGTCTTCAGCAGGGAACGCGCGCTGGCTGGTTTGTCCGGTACGAATGTCGAGCAGGGTGGTGATCATCGATGCTTTTCCGCGTCCCGGTTTGTTGTAGGTGGTGTTGACAACGCGAAAGAGTGTCCCGTCAAGTCGCAGGGTGGTACCTTTTTTGAGGTCGCCAGCAGCAATCATAACCTATTCACTTACCTTAGCTTATATCGAAATGGATGAGATTATTGTAACAGACTATGCGGTATCTTTGAGGGGCAAATTTATCACAGACGACGAATGCCCGCTTCCGGTTGATTCGAGACGCGCCGCCATACCTCCACGCCGGGAATACCCACGCGCGCGACATGCCGGTATCGCCCCCAGTCCACCCACGAGACGCCGAACTGATCCAGCCGCGCTTTGATATGCCGGGCACATTCGGCGATCAGCCCTTCGGCGATCTGGTTAAGCCGCGCGAAATCCGGGTCGGTTTGAAGTTTCTGCTGTCCCAATTCGTCCAGCGGGAAATTCAGGCTGCTGCCGCCCACTTCGCTGGCGGGCACATACAGCGAATAGTGCATCAGGCGCTCGATCACGACGCGCGCGCCGTCCAGGTCGAAAACGGGCGGTGACTGCCGGTAAACCGCCGGATCGTCGATCCACAGCCCGCGGGCGTTATAGCCGAGGACGCGGATCACGCGGTCGAGTTCGAGATCGTCCTCGAACATACGCTGATTGGCGGCATCGATCACCGCGCCGCACATGCCAAACGGGATCATCCCCATCTTGCCCCAGAATCCCTGCACTTCATCGCGTTCGAGCCGTTCGGCAAAGCGCAGGTCGCGCCCCAGCGCCGTATTGAGCACGTCGATCACCAGCGGCGGAATCGCTGCGCCGGGTACCGCCGAGTGTTGGTAGTAGGTGTACGGACTGACGGCGGCGGGCAGCCCGCCCCGCTGGTGCTGCTGGCTGAAGTCTACCAACCGCGACAGCAAGCCTTCGCCCCAAACGGCGTCATGCGCGGGCATGACCAGGTAACCGGACGACTCGATTCGACGGGCGACTTCCATCGCGGCGGTAATCCGTCGCCAGCGATCAGTCGTCCGGCAGCGCCGCCATTCCCCTTCCCAGCCCAACCGCGCCGGTACAGACAGATCGCCGCCGGGATCATCGTCAGGGTTGGTTATCGTCGCCAGCGCCAGCGGGCGCGGGAACGCCGCCAGAATCGGCGCTACAGCGTCGGCAGTGGCGGCGCTGTCACAGATGAACAGCACCGCGTCGTCTGAACCAAGCGCCGCCAACCGCAAACGCAGCGCGTACTCAAAGACCAGCCGCGCGCGCGGCTCAGTCGGCGGCAGCTTATACATAAATTCCGCGCTGACAAAACGCCGGTCAGCGCAGGCTTCGGCAGTCTCAGAAATTGAACTCAGGCGCAGCATTACTCAGATTTTAGCGCAACGATGGCGCATAGACTGCCTTCGTCTGCGTCATTCGCCAGCGTCGGATAAAATGTCACGGCATCAAACTGCCGGAGCAGGTGGCGGTAGTCGTCGTCGGTACAGGCTTGCAGCATATTGACGTATTCGGTCGTTTGTCCGGTCTGCGCGTCAATGACATAACCGCGCCAGACAGCCCGATCAGACTCGAAGGTTGACTCCTCCAGACACAGGTACGGCTGATCCGAAAAAAGACCGGACTGCACGCTGTACCAATTCGGCGGCTCATTCCCAATTTTCTCGACGGCTTGATATGGATGCGGCTCCAGCAGCAGTTTCCCGCCCGGTTTCAGCGCGGCATACGCTTTGTCCACAATTCGCCGCGCTTCATCCTTCGAAAAGGCGTTCAGTTCCCCGAAGATCATCATCACCAGATCGTAATCGCTCGCAAACGCGACCTCACGGACATCGCCCTGAATGTACGTGCCTGCGCCGTTCTGGCGGGCATAGTCAATCGACGCCGGAGAGAAATCAATACCGGTGCAGATATGCCCAAGCGCTGCCAGCCGTTTGACGTACAACCCGGGACCGCAGCCGAGATCGAGGGTTCTGGATGCCCTGCCCTGCAACACCTGATCATGAATCCACGCCACCTGCTGGTCAATGATATTCGCCCGGCGGCTGGCGGCATCGTGCGCCTGCGACAGGTGTTCCCTGAGCATCCGGCGGCTGAAATCGGGATCATCCCACGGAATTTTCCGCCATGATTCTGACTGTGGACTGCGGTTGACGATGGCTTCAAACATGGTGCTGTCCCTCCTGTGCTGGTGAACTCGCCAATTGTGACCACGCTTCAGCAGCAGCACCCATGATTGATGCTATGTTCCTGTCGTGACAATAATCCATTTTAGCGCTCTCAATCCGAGATCATACACCGTCTCAATTCCGGCGGCTCAATGGTACAATACAGCCTGCTTAAATCTGCACGCCTGAGACAAAAACGGAAAGTTACACGTGATGGAACCGGAAGCAACAACCGCCGCCAGTGAAAACGAAAATGAAAGCACCCGGCTGGACTTTGTCCGCCAGATCGTCGAGGAGCACAACCGAAGCGGGCGCTTTGGCGGGCGCGTCTGGACACGGTTTCCGCCGGAGCCAAACGGCTATCTGCACATCGGTCATGCCAAGTCGATTGTCCTGAATTTTGGACTTGCCGACGAATACGGCGGTGGAACCAACCTGCGCTTTGACGACACCAATCCCATTAAGGAAGAGCAGGAATACATCGATTCGATCATCGAAGACGTGCGCTGGCTCGGCTTCGAGTGGGAAGAACTGCGCTTCGCGTCCGATTATTTCGACCAGCTTTACCAGTGGGCGGTCAAGCTCATTACCAATGGCAAGGCATACGTCGATCATTTGTCGGCGGATGAAATCCGCGAATATCGCGGCACGCTGACCGAGCCGGGCAGGGAAAGCCCCTATCGCAGCCGTTCAGTTGAAGAAAATCTCGCCCTGTTCGAGCGCATGAAAAACGGTGAATTCAAGGACGGCGAGTGTGTCCTGCGGGCGAAAATCGACATGAGTTCGCCCAACCTGAACCTGCGCGATCCGGTGATGTACCGCATTCTCCATGCGGAACACCCGCGCACCGGCAGCAAATGGCGCATCTACCCGATGTACGACTGGGCGCATGGGCAGAGCGACTCAATTGAGGGGATCACCCATTCCATCTGCACGCTCGAATTTGAGGATCACCGCCCGCTGTACGACTGGTTCATCGATCAGCTTGGCATCCATCACCCGCAGCAGATAGAGTTTGCCCGCCTCAACCTGACCTACACGATTCTGAGCAAGCGCAAGCTGATCCGGCTGGTGCGCGAGCAGTTCGTGCGCGGCTGGAACGATCCGCGTATGCCGACGCTCTCAGGGCTGCGGCGGCGCGGCATTCCCGCCAAAGCGATCCGCGATCTGTGCGACATGGTGGGCGTCTCAAAGTCGAACAGCATTGTCGAGCTGCAAATGCTGGAATACTGCGCCCGGCAGGAACTCAACAAAACCGCGCCGCGCGTCATGGCAGTGCTGCGCCCATTGAAGGTCGTGCTGACCAATTACCCTGAAGATCAGGTCGAAGAATTTGAAGCCATGATCAACCCTGAAGATCCCGACGCGGGAATGCGCAAAGTCCCATTCTCGCGCGTGCTCTATATCGAGCAGGACGACTTCATGGAAGACCCGCCGAACAAGTTCTACCGCCTCGCGCCGGGGCGTGAAGTCCGGCTGCGCGCCGCTTACTTCATCAAATGCGAGGAAGTGATCAAGGACGCCGACGGCAGTATCATCGAGCTTCGCTGCACCTATGACCCGACCACGCGCGGCGGTGACGCGCCCGACGGGCGCAAGGTGAAAGCGACCCTGCACTGGGTGAGCGCGGCGCACGCGCTGGAAGCCGAGGTGCGGCTGTATGACAACCTGCTCACCACCGCCTACCCCAGCGAAATGGACGAGGACAAGGATTTTATCGACTATCTGAACCCGGATTCGCTGGAAGTGATCGAGCGCGCTTATATCGAGCCGACTGTGAAGGGCGCAGCGCCGGAAACGCGCTACCAGTTTGAACGGCTGGGCTATTACACGGTTGACTCCGACTCGACGCCCGAAAAGCTGGTTTTCAACCGCACCGTCACCCTCAAAGACGAATGGGCGAAGGTGCAGAAAGCGGGCGCGGCTAAATAGCTGGTAATTTCGGCTGCCTGTGGGGCGTAACCACTTACGCCCCGCTGTCCCTACTTCAACGGAGCACAGCCGGTTACGCCCGGCGCTGCGCGTTCAGGCGGTAGAGCATCTCGCCCGCTTTGGGCACGCACAGAATGCCCTCATCCTCGCGCCCAAGCCACTCGCTCACAGTGATTTCACGCGGATCGAGATAGCCCAGACCGAGGGATCGACAGTCCTGCTCGGAAACGCGCGACGCCAGCGTGACGTTAATGCGCGGATATTCCACCCCATCCTCATAACTGCCGCTGCCGCGCAGGTGCGTGCCATGCGCCAGCACGCCGAGGGGCAGATGCTTAAAGCGTTCCCACTGCTTCAGGTAGTAGTCGCGCACGTGGTAGCCCGCCTCGTAGATATACTTGCCGTGAACATGACTCACCGTTTCCAGGTGCGGCGCGTAAACGATGATCTCGCCGCCGTCGGCGGTGGCAGGCTCCAGCTTGTACATCGCCTTCGCGCCCGTCCACAGCTCGTCATACATTGGCGGCGCGCACGACAGCACTTGCTGGTACGGCTGCTCGACCCAGGTAATGTGGCGCTCTGAGGACAGGTCGGCGGCGGCATTCCAGGCGCTGATCTGATCGCCAATGAACATTCCCGCCAGCTGCTCGCCGACGACCACCAGGCTGACCAGCGTCACCGGAACCGGTAGACAGTCCGCCGCTGCGTTGATCACCGCGCGCACTGGCGTGTCCTTGATGCCGATGGTGTTCATGATGGTGATCAGCGCCCCAAGCCAGTGAGTCACATTGATCATGTCCGCGCCCGAAATGCCGGGGAAGAGATATTTCGCGCCGCCGCTGAAGCCGACGACCTCGTGCGGGAATGTCGGACCGAGAATAATGATCTGGTCATAGTCGAGCGCGGTCTTATTGATACGCACCGGCACGTCGCCGCCCAGCGAGGGATGCCAGGCGTCGCCAGCGATCTGCTGGATCTGCGCCTGTGTCAGCGTGCCAATCGTCGCCAGCGCGTCCGGGTTATCCCAGGCGTGGTTGAGCAGCCCAATGTGCCGGTAGCGTTCTGCCCGTTCTTCGGCGGTGATGCCGACCAGCCGGTTGATCGAGTCGTCACTCAACCAGGGATGCGTCCCCAGCGCGACCATAAAATCAAGCTGGCGCGTATCGCGCAGCACCTCCACCATCAGGCGAAACAGCATCGGCAGCGGAACCGTCCGCGTATGATCGGGAATCAGCACCAATATCTTCGCGCCCGCCAGCCGCCCGCCAAGCCCGCTTTCCAGGGTGGCGCGAATCGTCTCCTCTGTCAGATATGCTTCATTCGCCACCGTCGCCTGCGCGATAACCGCCATCACTCACCTCTGTTTTACCTCAGCCTCTGGAGCCTAATCATACCGCTAACCTGCCAACCACATCTATAATTCCAGAAGCATCGGGCGCTGCCTTCCCAGAAGTCCTGTACCTTTCTGGGCTGGCAGCCATTACAATGAGTGGATGTGTTTTACGGAAGTCGCAGGAGCGTTCATGGGCAATACTCCGGCAGGCAGACCCAACCTATCCAAGCCGCTGATTATGGGCGCGGTACTGGCAGTGTTGGGCGTGGTTTTATTCCTGGTCATCTATATCGCGCTGGCGGAAAGCGAAGCCATCATCCGGCTGTTCGTGGCAATGTGCGTGCCACCGGCAGTGATCGCGGCGATCATCGGAGTCTATGTGCTGGTCGCGCGTCCGGGGAATTCACAGTAACGCGGGCTGGCGGATCAACCGCAGCACCAGCAGCACCGGCTCGTCGCTGCCGCTGATCGGCGGCTCTGCCACAGCATCGACGGCGAAGCCTGCCAGATGCGCTTCGCGCGCGTAATCGTCGCGTGTGTGGGGGTGGTGCTCGACGGCATAAACGCTGCCGTCCGCCGCCGTAAAAGTGCGCTGCGCCCCCCGCAGCACGACCCGCGCGTGGATATCGCTGATCAATGCCCAGCCGCCCGGTTTGATAATGCGCGCCACCTCGCGGATCGATGGCTGAAGCTTTGGCAGATGTCCCAGCGCCAGCCCGCAGATTACACCATCGACCGCGCCCTGTGCCAGCGGAACCGCTTCAGTGGTCGCCAGCGCGCAGTCCAGATGCGCGACAGCCGCCGCGAGCATTGCCGGACTGTTGTCCAGCCCGATCACGTGCTGCGCGCCCCGTTCCCGCGCCAGAATGCCATATCGCCCGGTTCCACAGGCGAGATCAAGCACCGTCAATCCGTCCGACGGCGGCAGCAGGCTCAGCATCGTCGTCTGTTCAAGCGCCATCAGCGCGTTGTGGGCATAGGGGGGATAACTCGCCGCCCAGCGCTCGTAAGCGTCCAGCGACGAGAGCGTGCGCAGCGGACGACGCAGCAGACGTTTCAGGCGGGTTAGCATCACGATACTGCTCTAATCATGTGGAAAATGCGCCAACAAAAAAATGGTAGGGGCGAGTCGGTGACTCGTCCCATTCTCGCGCGTTCGCATCCGCGCCGAACACTGTAGGGACACGACGGTGTCGTGTCCGCCGACATTTTCCCAATTTACGAAATGGACACGATAATATCGTGTCCCTACAGCAATATCCGTCCTAATGTAATCAACGACACCGGCGTTTCCTACTTCAGAATGTAGTACGTGCCCTTCTTGGAACCGACCTTCAGCAGGATGCCGCGTTCGACCATGTCGGCGAGGTCGAGGCGCAGCGTCTCGGCGCTGACGCCCTGGCACAGCCCGCGATACTCGCGGTTGGTGATCGAGCCGTGATCGCGGATGTATTGCAGCGCGCGCGACTGGCGGTGATTGGTGTTCCGCACCCAGTCGGGCACTGCCTGACGCTCGCGGGCGTTATACAGCGACACGGCGAAACTGTAGGGGCGCGCGTCGAAGCTCGGCGGCAGATGTCCCGCCTGTTCCATCTCTTCGACCATGCGGTCAATGCCCAGACCCAGTTCCTCGATATAGCCCCACTGGAACAAGCCGTTGACGATGCGCGGGTTGCGGCTGAAATGCTCGTCAACGATGTTTTCGACGGTGATGAAGCCCGGCAGCCCGCCCGGCGACAGCACTTCGAGGCGATCCGAGTACATGCGGATCTCGATGCGGCGTCCTCTTAAGCGATAATCGCGGTGACCGATGGCGTTAACGATGGCTTCGCGAACGGCGAACTGCGGATATTCGGTCTTTTCCTCGCGCTCCAGCCCCTTCACCACGGCGCTGACCGCCATTTCACTCCAGATCAGGTTCCACGATGCCTCGACCAGACGCGGCAGCGGACCCGTCAGTTCTTCACGGCGCGAATACCCCGCCAGCCCATTTTCGCCGCGCGGCGTCTTACCGACAAACTTGGCGAAGACAACGCCGCTTTGCGGCAGCCAGTGCTGCGGGTATTCGGCAAACAGCAGGATGCCGCTGACCGTCGGCTTGCCAGTCGTGTCTATCGCGCCAATTTCGCGCAGCAGATCGTCGATCTTGCCGTTGTAGGGGCGCTTGGTGCGCTCGGCGCGTTTTGCCAGATACTCGTCAATGATCTTCTGGCTGAAGTCGTCTTTTGTCGCGCCGGGCACAGGCTCGGATTCGTAATCGCCGGTGCTTTTGGCGCTCGCCAGCTTGAGGATTTCCTGACCGCCCAGCGGACGGTTGCTCTTATCACTCCGAATCAGCACCCGACCATCATTGACGGCGTGAAGCTCGATACTGCGAGGCACGCGCAGGGCATACACTGTACCCTCGTCGGTTTCGACGGGTTCCCAGCTTCCGGTGACCACGACCGGGCTGGTGAGCGCGTCAGCCTCTTTGAGGATCTTCAGCAGCCTCTCGGATTCGTTCTTGTTTTCGCCGTCGCCGTCTTTCTTGCTGCTGATCACCAGCGTGCCGCCCTCCGTGTTGGCGAACGCAACCAGCGTCTCGGCAATCGCTTTAGCTTCGGCTTTTTCAATAATTGCTAACCGCGGCCCGGGACCGCTTTTTAGAAATTCAGGATTCAACATAACCTATGCTTCGGGGTACGCCGACTGATGTTCATTCTAACACGAATTTGGTTGGTTTATATGTTGTTACTATACTCTCTTTATGGGAGCCAAACACCTGCTCAATCTACTGGGCGATCAAGTCCGCACGCTGCCAATTCTGGTGCTTTACCTGACCGATGGCTGTAACAGCCGCTGCGCGACCTGCGATATCTGGCGCAGCCCACGGCGCAACATGCGCCCGAAGCTGATTGACGCGCTGGTTGACCAGGTGCGCCCGCTGGGGATACGCTGGGTCGTCCTCAGCGGCGGCGAGGCGATGCAGCACCGGCAGTGGTCGAATATCGCCCGGCGCTTTCGTGAAGCGGGGGCGCGGGTGCTGCTGCTCACCAATGGGCTGCTGGTCA
Source organism: Aggregatilineales bacterium (assembly GCA_030834905.1). Taxonomy (GTDB): domain Bacteria; phylum Chloroflexota; class Anaerolineae; order Aggregatilineales; family Phototrophicaceae; genus Flexifilum. The sequence goes on from JAUQWZ010000011.1 coordinate 223,223, forward strand.
AAAAGCAGGCTGAGGCGGTGATCACCAGCGTGGACGAGCTTATCGTCAGCCTTGACGGCGGAACTGCCGCCACCTACGACGCTATTCGCGGGGTGGATGCGTTTGATCTGGTGCTGGATGGCATCCGGGCGGTACGGGCTGCCGGGCTGCCCGTGACCACGCGAACCACCGTTCAGCAGGCGAACTACCGCGAAATCCCGCTGATTATCGACGCCGCCAAAGCCGCCGACGTGAATCATATCAGCTTCCTGACCGTCGATGTAAGCAATCCGTTTGCCTTTGGACCACGCTTTACGGCAGATACCGATCTACCGCTGGTGGCGGGCATGGGGTCACCCGCGCCGCCGGAACATGGTCCGCCCGCATCGGCGCTGACCAGCGAGGATTTGCCCGAACTCAGGCGCGTGCTGGATGAAGTCGAAACCCGCTTCACCGACGATTTCGCCAGCGGAAGAATGGCAGAATCGCCCGAAAAGCTGCGGCGTATGGTCGATTACTTCGGCGCGATTCTCGGACAGGCGGACTATCCGCCGGTGCGCTGCAATGCCCCGCACATTTCCACCGTCATTGAGGTCGATGGCAAGCTGCGCCCCTGCTATTTCCTGCCGTCGTTCGGCAGGGTGAATCCTGCCAATCAGGCGAGCCTTCGTGATACAATAAACAATCATGACGCGGTTGCGCTTCGCCGCGCCTATCGCAGCGGTGAGCGCGCGGAGTGCGAGCGCTGTGTCTGCCCGCTGCACAAAGGACACCGCGCCTTACTCAGTTTGTAGGTTCCGTATGACATTCGTTGCCCTTACCGGCGGGGTGCTGTTGATCAGCGTCTTTTTCCTCGGTCGTCTTGCCCTCATCCTGACGGGCGTACTGAAAGATCCTGTACTGCGCGTTTCCCAGCGCTACTCCATCGGCGACGACCTCTATTATCCGCTGCCCTGGCTGCTGCTGTGGTTCGGCGTGTTCCTGTTTTCGGGCGGGCTGCTGCTGACGATTGCGCGGGTGCCGTTTCCGGTGTATCTGCTGGGCATCCTGCTGATCCTGCTGTCGTATGCGGTTTACGACCGCCCGAAATTAGCCAAAGACTTCCCCACCATCCTGCTGTCGCACCCGCGCTGGTACGCTGAATTACGCACCCGCACCACCCGCGAGGAACGGCGGCGAATCGCCTACATGTGGCTGTGGCTGCCGCGCGGTCTGCGGCTGTACTACAACAGCCACGATCCGGCGTTTAACCAGTGGGCGGATCTGATCATCCTCAGCACGACTCTGCAAACGGTGGATGATGGGGTGAATAAAGACAATTATATTGGCGGCTTTTACAGCCCCTAACCGCGTTGGCGTAACGTCCTTTCGCCTTATTCCAATCTCCCCGCAGTCCAGCGCGCGCCGGTCACATGAGCATCCTGCACGCCGGTAAGCTGGCGCAGCATCAGACGAAACGCCGCCGGATCGCCGCTGGTGAAGTAGACGTTTCGCGGCGCGATGGCGTGGTCGGCTGGCAAAATCTGTGGCGGCAGCACGCGCGCTGCCTGCCGGGCAACTGCCACACTCGGATCGATCAGCGTCACGCCCGCCAGCGCCCGGATAGCATCCGCCAGAAACGGGAAGTGCGTACATGCCAGCACGATCTGGTCAGCGTTCGCGTCCAGCATCGGCTGAAGATAGCCCTGTATGATTGGCTGGCTTTCGGGGGCATCGCCCCTGCCCTGCTCGACCAGCGTCACCAGTTCCGGCGCGACCTGGGTGATCACCCGCGCGCGGCTGGCATAGCGCTCCAGCACCCGGCGGTACAGATCGCCGTTCGCCGTCGCCTGGGTCGTCAGCACGCCGATCACGCCGGTCTGGGTGGCTTCGGCGGCGGGCTTGACGGCGGGTTCCATGCCAACAAATGGCACCTCCGGGTGCCGCGCTCGCAGATCGTGCAGGCTGGCGGCGCTGGCGGCATTACAGGCGATGACGATGACTGACGCGCCCTGTCGAATCAAAAAATCCGCAATCGCGTCAACAAAGCGGCGGATTTCGCCGGCGGGTCTGGGTCCGTAGGGCAAATGCCCCTGGTCAGCGAAATAGATGGTGGGAATATCCGGCAGCAGGCGGTGAATTTCGCGCAGGACGGACAGACCACCGACGCCCGAATCGAGGACGCCGACAGCGCCGGTTGTCTTAGGCGGTTGGCTCACGGTTGGCGCTGCGCTCGCGCGCCGCCTGCACAAAAGCGGTGAACAGGCGCATCATCGCCTCGTCACCTTCGTACAGGTCTTCGGGATGCCACTGAACGCTCATCACAAAATGATGATCGGGCGATTCCAGCGCTTCCACCACGCCGTCGGGCGCGTGTGCCGTCACCTGAACGCCCGGCGCGGGCTGCTCGACCGACTGGTGATGCAGGCTGTTGACCGCAATCCGGGTCGTCCCCAGAATCCGGGCAAGGCGGCTGTGCCCATCGATGGTGATTTCGTGGATACGGGTCGAGCGCGGCAGATCGGGCGGGATATCGTGCGACAGCGGCGATTTCACCTCTGACGGAATATCCTGCACCAGCGTCCCGCCGAGCGCTACATTGAGCACCTGCATTCCCCGGCAGATGCCAAAGACCGGCAGATCATCCTGCACCGCCCAGCGCGTGACCGTTAGCTCCAGCAGGTCGCGCCGGTCGTCAATTTCAATCGTCTGGGGATGTCGTTCCGCGCCGTAATAGATCGGGTCGAGATCGGGTCCGCCGGGAAGCAGCACCGCGTCAAGACGCTCGTAGAGCGCGCGCAGGGTGACTTCATCGAGTCCAGTAGGAATGAAAACGGGCAAGCCGCCTGCCCGCGCTATCGCCTGTGCATTCGGCGCATAGACGCGGTTGTACAGCTTGCCATTCTGGACGGAATCGGCGGACGTGATTCCGATCAGCGGGTGCAAGATTTAACGCCGTTCCTTCAGGCGGGCAGCCCTGCCCCGAACGTTGCGCAGGTAATAGAGCTGGGCGCGGCGTACCTTCGCGCGACGCATGACTTCGATCTTGTCGATGCGCGGGCTGCGAAACAGGAAAGTGCGCTCCACGCCAACGCCGTGTGAGGCAATCCGGCGGACGGTGAAGGTCTTCTCGTTGTTGCCGCCGCGCAGCCGCAGGACTACGCCCTGGAAAACCTGAATACGCTCGCGGTCGCCTTCGACGACCTTGATGTGAACCTTCAGGGTATCACCAGGTCCGAATTCCGGGAAAGTGGGATCGGCAGCCTGAAGGGCTTGGATCAATTCATGCATAATGCTCAATCCTCGTGAAAAAAGCACACCTTCAGGCGCGCTTGTTTTTCCAGCAAAGCAGTTATCGGATTATAGCATGAGCGAGAAGGCGTATTCAAGGGCGGTGATTAGACTCCCACCCGCCGCGCGACCAGCAGCAGCCCGGCAGTGCTCTTGCCATCAATGATGTCACCCTGCTCAATCATCTTCAGGGCTTGCGTCAGCGGCACGCGCTCCACCTCGATGAATTCGTCGGCGTCCATTGCCAGACGCGAGTCGCGCAGGTCGGTCGCCAGAAACAGGTGAATGAACTCGGTCGTATAGCCGGGCGCGGCGTAGATACCGCCGATCTTTTCGAGGCTGTCCGCGCGGTAGCCGGTTTCTTCCTGAAGCTCGCGGTCGGCGCACAGTTCCGGCTGCTCGTCCGGCTTGAGCGTGCCAGCGGGAATTTCGAGCATGATACGTTCGGCGGCGATCCGGTACTGGCGCACCAGCAGCACCTGCTGGTCGGCGTCCAGCGCCACGACCGCCACCGCGCCGGGATGCCGGATCACCTCGCGCTTGCCCGGCTTGCCGTCGGGAAGCTCCACGTCCAGCAGCGACAGATGAACCACGCGCCCCCGGTAAATTTCTTCCGAATGGACTACTTTTTCTTCCACAGGCTTTGCTCCGCCATGCTCAAAAAACACAAACGGGGCGGTTGTCGCCGCCCCGCGTTAGTGTACTGCCAGCCACCCACTAGGGGATGGTAATCTGCTGACCGATCAGGATCAGGTTGATGTTGGCGATGCCGTTGCGCGCCGCCAGCGCATGAACCGTCACGCCGTATTGCAGGGAAATCTCGAACAGCGTCTCGCCCTGCTGAACGGTGTGTACTACGCCGCTGCTGCCCGAAGACGAGCCGCCGTCAACCGGCGGTATGCTCGTGCCGCAGCCGGGGATAGTGATCTGCTGACCGACAAAAATCATTGCCGGATTGACAATACTGTTTGCCGCCGCCAGCACATCGACCGTCGTGTTGTATTGGAGCGAAATACGGAACAGGTTCTGTCCGGCGACGACCGTATGCACGCAGCTTCCGCTTGGAGCCGGAGTCGCGCCCTGCACTGTGGCGCTCGGCAGCGGCGCGATGGTCGCGCCCGGCATTTGCGTAGGCTGCCCGCCCGCCGCCAGAGTCGCCTGCTCAACGATATGAGTCGCCGTCAGCGCCAGCGGATCAATTGTCTCTGCCTGAAATGGCTGCAAATCCTGAGGCTGTTCCACCGGCGCTTGTCCCTGCTGCGCCATCGCGGTAGCCGTAGCGATCAGGTCGTCAATTTCACCCTGCTGATCAGGCAGCATCGCCACCGACGTACCCTGAAGCAGCGCCAGCGGATCGGGCGTGTCGCTGGCAATCGGCAGGATACCTTCCAGCGTCGCGATGCCAGTTCGGATGCCTTCGGTGGGCGTAGCGGTTGGGATCGGCGTTTCAGTTGGAATCGGCGTGAACGTTGGCATCGACTGTGCCGCATTCGTCGCTTCCAGATTAGCGCCCGCGGGCTGATAGCAGCCTGCCGCGAACAGAAGCGCGATCAGACAGCCAGCGAACCAGTAGCGGCGAGTCCAGTGTGATTGCATCCAGGGACCTCCCAGGCGAGCGCGTTTTACTCAATAATACTGATTATACTTGAGAACATCCAAACCACAACGCAGTTACTGGCTGTCCATCACGCCATGGCGAATGGGCAGGCGTACACAGGCGCGCGTTCCCTGGTCGGGAACGCTTTGCAGCGTGAATTCACCGGTGTGTAATTCCACCAACCGCTTGCACAGCACCAGCCCCAAACCCGATCCCTGCTGTTCGTACAGGCGGCGCTCAAACTGCATGTAAGCGCCGATATTGGCGATCTGTTCGGGCGTCATGCCGCGCCCCTGGTCGCTGACACATATCAGATAGTGACCATTGTCAATCTCGCCGGTCACGTTGATCGGCGTGCCAGCATCAGAGAACTTGGCGGCGTTATCCACCAGCTCCTCGACGATCTTTTTGAGGTATTCCTCACTGATACCGATAGCTTCAACATCCTCAAGCGCGAAGCTCAGATCTTCAGCCCGTTCGATGATCTGCGCCTTGCTGCGCGCGTGGTTTTCAATCGACATCGTCGGGTAAATGAGAAACCCATGCTGAAGCGCCTCGCGTTTGGCAGGATCGTTGACCAGCAGTTCTGTTTGCGCGTAGGTGAGGAAGTTTTCGATCAGGCGGTAAAGGCGCATCCCGGCAGAATTGATGTGCCGCGCCATATCGCTGATGCGGACGCCGTCCATCAACGAAGCATCGGTCATCAGCAGATCGGAAAAGCCCAGGATTACGTTCAGCGGCGTGCGCAGTTCGTGCGGCAGCGCCAGAATAATGTTGCCGCGCAGGTCTTCCATTCGTCGCTCGGTGACCCGGTCGAATTGGGCGCGTTTTTCCAGGCGCGTATTGACGGTTGCCAGAAGCTCGGCTGCCATGAACGGCTTGGTCAGGTAATCGTCCGCGCCCAGTTCCATGCCGTAGCGAGAGTCCGAGCGCTCGGTGCGGGCAGTGAGGAAGATGAACGGGACGGTGGCGAGATCGGCGTCTTTTCGAAGTTCATCCAGCACGCCAAAGCCATCCATGCCCGGCATCATGATGTCGCAGATGATCAGATCGGGCAGGAACTCGCGGGCGCGCTGAACACCGACGATTCCGTTTTCAGCGCCGGTGGTTTTATAACCCTCAAAGCCCAGCATCTCAATAATGTCTTTCCTCAGCGACTGGTTGTCTTCAATAACTAATATTCTCTTCATGCCATCTCTTCCTCTATCACCAGATTGGGGATCGTCAGTGTAAATGCAGAGCCTACTCCAACCTGGCTGCTGAACGACACTTCACCGCTGTGAAGTTCGACCGACTGTTTCACTATCGCCAGCCCCAGACCCGTACCGACGATATGCTCGACATTGTTTCCACGATGGAAGGCTTCAAAGATGCCTTTTTGATCGTCATCAGGGATGCCAATCCCCGAGTCCTGCACGACAATGACCGTCTGCACCGGATCGCAGGCAAGACTAAGCTGAATCTTGGTGCCTGCTTCCGAATATTTGACCGCGTTTGAGAGCAGATTGACCACCGCCCGGCGGATCAGCTTGCGATCCACGCATACGCGCCCGCATCTGCCGCTGGGCAGGAACTCAAAGACATGAGTCATCCCTATACCGGTGCGCATCTCGTCGATCAGTTCGCGGCACAAGCCTTCCAGATCGATAAGCTCCGGCTGGAATTCGACCCGTCCGACTTCTTCAGCTTTGCTGATGGTCAGCAGGTCATCCAGCAGCAGCGTCATGTTCTTGATCTCGGCTTGCACTCGGTTCAGTTTTTCGGCGCGCTGTTCATCGGACATGCGATGACCGTAGTTCTTGAGCAGGTCGCTGGACGTCGCGATCATCGCCAGCGGCGTCCTGAATTCATGCGAGGCTCTGGATACAAAACGCGATTTCAATTCGTTCAACTCGCGCTCTTTCGCCAGCGCGTCGCGCAGTTCAAACTCCAACCGCTTGCGCTGGCTGATATCACGCAGACTGCACACGACGCTGGTCACCTGTCCCGCAGTGATAACCGGCGACATCACCACGTCGGCGTCAATGGCGGCGTTTTCGCGGAAGCTGGCGGTGATTTCAACGCGCACCGGATGCTGCTCGTTAATCACCTCATTCAGAGCATGGTGCAGCAGTTCGGCATAATAGGGTCCGGCGAGGGTTTCAAACGACTTCCCAAACGCTTCATCAGAGTGAAACCCGAACATTTGATTGAAGGCGGTGTTCGTCTGCTGGATTCTGCCGTCGCCGCGCAGCAGCAAAATCGCGTCACTGCTGTGGTTCAGGATCGCCTCGGCGCGTTCCTTGACACGGTTTAGCTCGCTGGTGCGTTCGTTGACCCGCTGCTGAATTTCGCTGTACAGCATCATGTTCTCGATTGCCGGGGCAGCGCGCTCGGCGAACGCCTGGATAATGCGCTGATCATGCACGTCGAAGGCGTTCAGTTCGCTGCTTTGCAGATCAAGCACGCCGATAATGCCCTTCACCGTCCGCAGCGGCACCACCAGCTCGGAACGGGTGCGGCGATCCGTCGCCATGTACGACGGATGCTCATCCACGTTGGGGGCATAGATGGTCGTATCAGCGCGCACTGCCGCCGCTACCAGACCGGGTCCATCGACCATGAGTTCGCCCAGGGCGTTCATTTTGTACTCACCGGCGCGCGCCAGCCGCACCAACTTGGTGCGTGTCTCGTCGAGCAGAATTACGCCGCAATCGACCTTGCCGAACTCGCTGACCACCGTCTGGGCGATCTGCTCGGCAACTTCTTTGGCGTTCTCGGACATGAATAGATTCGAGGTGAACAAAAACGCGGTCGCGCGGTGCAGGGTACGCATCTCCGAGGCATCGCGATAAATCGCATCGTAGAGCTGCGCATTCTCGATGGCAATCGCCGCCTGATCGGCAAAGGCGCGCAGGCGTTCGGCGTCGGTATCGGTGAACACATACGGCTCCGACGAGTCGATATTGAGGAAGCCTATGACGTGATCATAGGCGCGAATGGGCGTCGCGACGTAACAGCGCACCCACGAAAGGCTGTCAAATTGCTGCCAGCGGCTGTCTTCCGCCGTATCGGCAATCAGCACTGACTCGCCGGTCATTATCATGGACTGAAACGCGCCATAATCAAGCGGAAATGAGGCAACATTAAGCTGCGCCGTCTCTTCGGGGCTGTAGCCGCGCGAGAAGGCAACTCTGGCAACGCCGCCCTCAATCGTCATGATATTCGCCGTCTTGTGCGGAACGACGCGCCCGACGTTTTCGAGGATCAGGTTCATCACGCTGCGCGGGTCGAGCGTCCGCGTCAGTGCCGCCGCGGTATCGCGCAGCGCTTCCGCCAGCAGGCGCTGTTCGCGCTCGGCAGTTTCAACGCGCTTGCGCTCAGTCAGGTCGCGGATGACGCCCAGAATCCCATAAGGGATGCCGTTTCTGTCTCTGAGCAGATAGAGGTAGCTCTCAACGGTCAGCATCGCGCCATCGTGCCTCAGATGCTGTGTTTCACCGTGAATAGCGCCTTCCATCTCAAGCACGTTTTTTACGGCGGCTTCATTCATCGGCGGGTGCCACTGGAAGGTCACTGCTTCCGCCAGCGGCTTGCCGAGCATCTCGCGGGACGTTCTGGCATACAGACATTCCGCGCCGTCATTCCAGTAGCGGACGCGAAAATCGTAATCGGTGACGATCAGCGCGTCGCTCATCCGCGCCAGAATGTGAGTCTTAAGTTCGCTGTTGGCTTCCAGAATACGGTCGTGCAGCAGCGCTTTGGCGCGGTTGATCACGGCGTCTCGGTGGGTAGCAGGTGTGAAATAGTCGCTGGCACCCGCCCGCAGCATCGATTCCGCTTCACTGTCGTTTTCCACCAACCCCAGCACCGCGGGAGGTCCCGCGAACGCTTCGGCAGCGCCGCCCGCGATCAGGGCATCGTCCACGATGACGATGTCCGGGCTAAAAACAGCAGCCTTGTTCAGATCAGGTTCAAGGGAAACGTCAAACCCGGCATTCCTGAGCAGCGGCGCAAGCCAGGGATGCTCGTGCTCGGTGCGTATCCAGACGCGCGCGAGTTGTTCTGGTGGGTTGACAATCATCAGCTTAGGAAAACCCAGTTTGCGGCAGCGCCGCGCTTTCTATCAGATGTCTCAGTATATAATATTATATGTCTTATAAATATACAGGGTGTTCCACCCACTTCAGGCGATGGCGACATATCATGACATTCACTTATTATATGAGAAAAAATGACCTCTGATCATGAAGATCAAAGTACAGTGGCGGCTACCAGAATCAGTATGACGATTCCTGCGATGACTCGGTATATGCCGAACTGCACGAAGTTGTGGGAAGCAACGTATCGCAGCAGCCAGCGAATTGCCAGCCACGCCACGATTCCCGACACCACCGCCCCTACTACCAGATAGACCAGGTCGTTGGGCTGAAGCTCATCAAGGCTGAGCAGCAGATCGATGATGGTAGCGCCCCCCAGCGTAGGAATTGCCAGATAGAACGAGAACTGAGTCGCCGTCTGGCGGTCAAGTCCGCCCATCATCCCGCCAATGATCGAGGCGGCGGAACGCGAGACGCCCGGAATCAGCGCGACGGTCTGGGCAATACCCACCAGCAGCGCCTGCCGCAGGCTGATAGCTTTCAGGGCAGTCGTATTCGTCTCGCGCAGCGGGCGTCGCTCAATCAAAATCAGGACGATACCGCCGATAATCAGCGAGATGGCGACCACTGTCGGGTTAAACAGCGCCTCTTTGATGAGGGATCGCAGCGCAAACGCCGCCAGTCCCGCCGGCATCGCCGCGATGATGATTCCCAACCACAGCCGCTGCACCGTCTGATCGGTGCGGACGGTGCGCGCCTGCTGCCATATGTCCGACCAGTAATAGGCGATGACCGCCACGACCGCGCCGATCTGAATGAAGATCTCGAAGGTGCCTTCAATGCTGATTTCCGGCTTGAGCAGCGCGACCGCGACGATGAGGTGACCTGTTGACGAAATTGGCAGAAACTCGGTAATGCCCTCGACAATACCCAGGAGGATAACCTTGATGATTTCGATCAAGCTGCTGCTCCCACAGTTAGGAGAATGCCGGGAGGCAAGGGTTCCGGCGTTCCCGATCATCATAGACAGGTCAGGGTACAGTGTCAAATACTTACCCTGCCCTGCCTGTCGCCCGCCTTCGCGGTGAGACATCAGGCGGCTGCCATCGGACAGACGTATCCACGGCAGTTCGACGTTCGCGCGTCGTCCTGGCAAGGTTCAGGCGCTACGCTTCGGGGGCTTCCTCGCCGGCAACCGGCAGTATCACTACAAAGGTCGTGCCAACGCCCTCGGCACTCTGAAAGCCAATCGTGCCGCCATGCAGTTCAACTGCGCGCTTGGCAATGCTCAAGCCTAAACCGGTGCCGGAAATATCGCTGACATTGCGGGCGCGGTGGAAGGGTTCAAACATACGTTTCTGGTCATCCGCAGGAATGCCAATGCCACGATCAGTGATGGTAATCACGACCCGATCCGAGTCCCATTTCAGGCTGAACAAAACCTTACTGCCGCCAGGAGAATATTTGACGGCATTCGACAGCAGATTGGTGAGGATCTGCCGCAGCAGGCTTTCGTCCAGCTTCACCGTCGTCGGCGTGCCCTGCACGCTGAACTCAATGTTGGAATCGTCCTGATGGTTGAAGTTGATCTCATCCACAACGCCGTTGCAAAAAGTGGTCAGATCGATTTCGCGCGGCTCGAACGGCGCTTGTTCGATGTTGAGCTTTTCAATCGTCAGGACTTCGTCCATCAGCAGGATCATGTTTTTGACCGACTGCTGAATCTGGGTGAAATAGCGCGACTTCTGCTCCTCATCCATGCGATCGCTGTAATTCAGCAGCAGCTCGGACGAAGTCATGATCGTAGACAGCGGCGTGCGGTATTCATGCGAAACCATCGACACGAAACGTGATTTCAACTCGTTGAGCACCTTCTCGTGTTCGAGCTGTGCCTGTAGGATTTCCGCCGTTTGCCGCGCTTCTTCCACCTGCCTGCGCTCGGTGATATCGCGCAGGGTCGCCACGACTGCCGTCCCCGTACCCCAGGGAATGACCGTCGCTGTGATATCCATCGGGCAGGTGGTGCCGTCAGCGCGCAGGAACTCGCGCGAATCATACAGCGCCCCGTGATTGCGAACCATTGTCAGCAGCTCGCCTTCGGAGTCGATCGTCGAATCAGGAATGAGGGCGGTATAGTATTTGCCAACCAGTTGGTGCGGCGGATAGCCGAGCGAGCGCAGCAGCGATTTGTTCACATCCAGGACAACGCCGCTTTCGCTGTTGATGATCAGAATTACGTCCAGCGACTCGCTGAACAACGTTTTGAACTTCATCTCGGAATCGCGCAGCGCCGCTTCGGCATGGCGCTTTTCCAGGTTGAGACGGCGCTCGCGCAGCGCCTGAAGGATTGCCGTACCGAGACGCGAAAGCCGGTCTTTGAGCAGGTAATCTGCCGCGCCGCGCTTGATACATTCGACCGCAATTTCCTCGCTGATGCTGCCGGTGACGACAATAAACGGGATCTCCAGACCGCGCGCCTGCATCAATTCCAGCGCGCGCAGGGCGCTGAACTGCGGCAGGTTAAAATCAGCCAGAATCACGTCCAGCTCAGGATTCAGCAGCTTCACAAAGTCTGGCTCATTCGCCGCATGCCGCCAGTTCAGTATGATGCCCTGGCGTTCAAGTTCATAGAGTACCAGATCAATATCATCTGGCTGATCCTCAAGGATGAGTGCGTTGATGGCAGTCAAAGATGTTGTTTCCATTAGGAGATCACCAGCAAAAATCAACGGGCAGGCGACACATCTACGGCTCCGGCGTCTCGTTCAGAAGCATCCAGTAATAACCGATGTGTCGTATCGACTCAGTAAATTGTTCAAAGTCAACTGGTTTCACTATATAACTATTCACGCCAAGTTCATAGCCGCGCGCTACATCGGCTTCCTCGCGAGATGACGTGAGGATGACGACTGGAATGGCGCAGGTGCGCGGATCGGCTTTGATGCGCTCCAGCACTTGCAAGCCATCAAGCCTGGGCAGCTTTATATCCAGCAGGATCAGGCGCGGCGGCTGGCGCAGCCGCCGGTGCGCGTAGCGCCCGGCGCAGAACAAGTATTCCAGCGCTTCTTCGCCATCGCGCGCCACGTCGATCCGACTGGCGAACCAGTTTTCACCCAGCGCCAGCAGCGTCATTTCCTCATCATCCTGGTTATCTTCCACCAGGAGAATTTCAACCACCTGATCCAGCATCACCCCCTCCGACCGTAAAATAGAAGGTGGTACCCTGTTCCGGAGCCGACTCGACCCAGATGCGCCCGCCGTGACGGTTGATGATGCGGCTGACGATAGCCATACCCACCCCGGTGCCTTCATACTCCTTGGCATCATGCAGCCGTTGAAACACGCCAAATACCTTGTCGGCGTACTGCATGTCAAATCCTATTCCATTGTCGCGCACAAAGTAGACTGGCAACCCTTGTGCTTCGCCATCAGCGCCAACTTCAATCAGCGGATCGGGACGACCACGAGTAAATTTGACCGCATTTGAAAACATATTGACGTACACCTGCGACAGCAGACCGGGATCGCCAACAGCCGCCGGCAGCGGATGCAGCACCAACCGCGCTGGCGGCGCTTCCTGATCAATGATAGCTTCATAGAAAGCGCCATAAGCGATATTGGTCATATCCACCTGCGCCATTGCCATCACGCGCTTGCCCACGCGCGAAAGCGTGAGCAAATCGTCAATCAGCGACCCCATGTGCTGCGCGTTGACGCGCACCCTTTCGAGATAGCGCCTGCCTTCTTCCGGGATCTGGTCGCGATACTTATCGATTAGAATTTTGGAGAAGCCGTCCATCGCCCGCAGCGGCGCGCGCAGATCATGAGACACCGAATAGGTAAATGCCTCAAGCTCGCTGTTGGTGGCTGCCAACTGCTGAATCACCTGCTGTTCCGCCTGTCGAAGCTGGTAATTTTCGAGTATCGCGGCGATCTGCCCCGACAGCGCCCGGTAAAACTGCTCGTCCAGCGGAGCAAACAGATGTGGCTGATCCCAGCAGACGAGCAGAGCGCCGTTCCAGGCACTGGGGCGCAGCAGCGCCACACAGACGACTGACTGAATCCCATTCTCAAGCAGCAGCTTTCGGCTGGCTTCATCAAGCCGCCCGTCATTCGCCGTATCGGCGACCAGCACCAAGCCGTCCGGCTGATTAATCCATGATTGAGCAGAGGGATGGTTCGCCAGATCGCAGCGCGTTCCCACCTGTAAGCCGAAATTGGCGGACGCGCCGCCCGTCGCAATCACCGTCGCCCATTCAGGCACGCCGGCGTCATCCGAGCTGACCGTCAGCATGGAAACTGCCGCCGCCTGCGACTGCGAGACGCCGCGGAAAACAGCGTCCACAATCTGATCGTAGTCCTTGGCGCCAATGAGATGCCGGTTTGCCTGATAGAGCATTTCGGTGAGGCGCAGCGTGCGGACACGCTGTTCCGCATCCCGGAAATTTTCGGTCAGCCGCGCCATCATCGGTGCTAAATGCTCGTAAAGCGCGTATTCGTCCTGGCTGAAAGGACGCGGCTGCTGCCAGCAGATCGCCGCCAAGCCGATGCTTCTGCCAGCGGGATGGCGAAGTCCGATCACGCCGACGCTGCCCACGCCGCGCTCGTCCAGCCACTGAAGCGACGCCGGATCGAGGCGTTCTCGCGCGGCAGCAGTCGAAAGATCGTAGTATTGTACGATACTGGGATTGGTCAGAAAGGAATCCATCAGGGCGACGTCGCCCTTGCGAGTCCACGTGCCCGCCGCCATGATAGACATGGCAGAGTCGGCAGGCTCAAACGATGCCATCATCTGTATCGCTTCGTCCGAGTGCTGCCCCGCCGCCGGATCGACGACAGCCAGCAGGCAGCCGCTGGACTGTTCATCGCCAATGGGTTGTAGGAAGGCGCGCAGCAGATCTATGGGTGTTGGGGCGCTGACAATCGCCTGCGTAACCTCAAGGAATGTGGAAGCCTGTTCCAGAGTACGCGGAAAGCTGTTCATTTTTGTCATGATATGCATATTGCGCATAGCCGATACTATCACATGCGTCGTTGAATGTCAGTTGCGCTGTTCGGTGCCGTACAAACCAGACTTTTCTACATGCCTGTTACCCTATACAGTCAGGAATGCTCTACTATCATGCGTAAATTGTCAGCGTGCGCGTGTAATAAGTATAAAGCAAGACGTTTAATCCAAAGATTAAGTCTTCCGTTCAGTCGAATAGGTTTACAGCAAGGGGTCACAGACGGCTTATGACACATCACTATGAAGTCCTCAATCCCTACGACGATAGTGTAGTCGGAGTGGTCGCCGAGGCGTCCGAGCAGGACGTGCGCGCGGCTGTCGAACGTGCCAGCGCCGCCCGCGCCGCCCTGGCGGAGATGCCCGCTTACCGCCGCGGGGCAGTGCTGGACAAAGCCAGCCAGCTTATCGACGCCCAGACCGAAGACCTGGCGCGGCTGATGGCGAAAGAAAGCGCCAAGCCGCTGCGCTATGCCCGCGGAGAAGCCCGTCGGGCGGTGGAAACGTTCAGTTTCGCGGCGGACGAAGCGCGGCGTCTTCACGGCGAAACCATCCCCCTCGACGCGGCGCAGGGCGGCGTTGGCAAATTCGGCTACTATGTGCGCGTTCCCGTCGGCGTCATCGGCGCGATCACGCCCTTCAACTTTCCCCTCAATCTGGTCGCTCATAAGGTCGCCCCGGCAGTGGCAGCCGGCTGCCCGCTGGTGCTGAAACCGAACCCGGCAACGCCGCTGACCGCCCTGCGGCTGGCGGAAATTCTCACTGAAGCGGGGCTGCCGGAAGGCGGGCTGGAAGTGGTGGTGGGCGGCGCGGATGTCGGCACCTGGCTGACGTCTGACCCGCGCATTGCCATGATCTCCTTCACCGGCAGCCCGCCGGTTGCTCGCGCCATCAGCCAGGTGGCGGGCATTCGCCGCACCGTCTTTGAGCTGGGCGGCAACGCCGCCACCCTCATTGACGAGACCGGCGACATTGACGCCGCGCTGGAAAAGCTGGTGGTTGGCAGCTTCGCTTACAGCGGGCAGGTGTGCATCAGCATCCAGCGGATTTACGTCCATCGCAGCCGCTATGAGTCGTTCCGCGATGCTTTCGTCGAGCGCACCCGGCGGCTCATCATGGGCGATCCGTCATCCGAACAGACCGAGATCGGACCGCTGATCAACGATTCGGCTGCCGAACGGCTTGATTTATGGCTGGCGGAGGCAGTCGGCGGAGGCGCGAAGATCGCCGCTGGCGGCGAGCGCAAGGGGCGTTTGTTTTATCCGACGGTGCTGGAGAATGTCACCCGTGATATGCGGGTCATGCGCGAGGAAGTCTTTGGTCCCATCGTCAGCCTGATCCCGTTTGAGAACTTTGAGGACGGACTCGACGCCGTCAACGATTCGATCTACGGCTTGCAGGCGGGCGTCTACACCCGCGATCTGGCGCGGGCAATGCTGGCAGTCCAGCGGCTTGACGTGGGCGGCGTCATGATCAACGACACGCCCACGTTCCGGGTCGATCACATGCCCTACGGCGGCAGCAAGCAGTCAGGCGTTGGGCGCGAAGGACCGCGCTTCGCCATTGAGGACATGACCACGCTCAGGATGGTGGTCATCAACCCTGGCGCGTAGCCGAACGCAGAAATGCTTCGACTTCGGCGCGCGTCGGCATACTGGCGGCTGTGCCCGGCTTGGTCACCGACAGCGCGCCGGTGGCGTGCGCCAGACGCACCGCCTGATCCCAGGGCTTTCCTTCTGCCAGCCCGACCGCCAGCCCGGCGTTGAAGGCATCGCCCGCGCCGGTGGTATCAACCGCTTCCACGTCGAAGCGCGGAATCAGCGTGCTGTCGTTCCGGGTGACGCGCTGCGCCCCCTGCGCGCCAAGCGTTACCACCAGCGTTTGTCCGTCAAATGCCAGCAGACGCCGCCCCTTGAATTCGATGCTCTGGTCGGCGGCGGCGGTGTCAGAGTCGCCCACCAGCAAATCAAGCTCCGTCTCGTTAGGCGTCAGATAATCCACCAGTCTCAGCAGCGACTCGGACAGACTGGTGGCGGGCGCGGGGTTGAGGATGGTCAGCACGCCGTGCCGCTTCGCCAGCTCAAGCGCATGGTGAACCGTCGCCACCGGAACTTCCAACTGCGCCAGCAGCACGTCAGCCGAGGCGATCTCCGCCTGCGCCGCGTCCACGTCATCCGGGCTAAGCGCGTTGTTCGCGCCGAGGACGACGACGATAGCATTTTCCGCCGTACTCTCCTCGACAAAAATCGGCGCGACGCCGGTGGCGCGATCCGGATCGCGCACCACGCAGCGGGTATTGATTCCTTCGCGCTGCCACTGCGCCAGCGCCATGTCGCCAAATGTATCCTGTCCCACCCTGCCCACAAAGGTGACCTGCGCGCCCAGACGCGCGGCGGCTACCGCCTGATTCGAGCCTTTGCCGCCCGGTCCGGTCACAAAACGGCTGCCGTGAACGGTTTCACCCGGACGCGGCATCCGCTCCATGTAGGAAGTCAAATCCATATTAAAGCTGCCGACAACGACGATCTTCGCCATAGTGGTTCTTGTCTCCTGCCATTCACGGGGCAGCCGCAATGTGGCTGGACGCCGCCAGACCGCGCCCCAACAATAAAATCATTCCGGTGGTGGTGCTGTCTCTGCCTGCTGGTACAGCGGCAGCGTAAAGACGATCACCGCGCCTGTTTGCGCGTCGGGATCGATCCAGATGCGCTCTCCATGCCCTTCGATCAGCGCCCGGCTGATGGCAAGCCCAAGCCCGGCGCCATCGCGCGGCACTCCGGTGTTATCTATCTGGCGAAACGCCTCGAATACCTGCTCATGGGCTGACGCGGGTATCCCCGGACCCTGATCGCTGACCCGCACTTCCAGCGAACCGCCCAGCGGACGCGCCTGGACGGTGATTTTGCTGTCCGTTGGTGAAAACTTGGCGGCGTTACCCACCAGATTGACCAGCACCTGCGCGATCCGATTCGCATCGACCTGAACGGCTGGCAGATCATCAGGCAGATCAAGCCGCAGGTGATGATCGTGGGTGAGCATCTCAAGCTGGGCGGCAGCGATCCCGATAATATCCGCCAGCGTCACGCGCATCGGGTTGATCGTCAGCGCGTTCGCCTGCAGGCGGGTGAGATCGAGCAGTTGGTCGATCAGTTCGGTCAGCTTGTCGGCTTCGGCGTCAATAACCTCGACAAAGCGCCGCTGCTGGTCAGCATCAAAAGTGACATCAGTCGCCAGCAGCGTGGTCGCGAAGCCTTTGATGGACGTCAGCGGCGTGCGCAGTTCGTGCGAAACCATACCCAGAAAGCGCGTCTTGAGCCGGTTGACTTCTTCCGCCTTCAGGCGCGCGTCCTGCTCCGCCTCAAACAGGAAAGCGCGGTCGAGCGCCTGAGCGCACTGGTGGGAGATGGCGATAATGAACGCCTGTGTCGCCTGGTCAAACTGCTGCGGCTTCATAAAACCACCGCTTAATAAGGCGCGTTTGCCCGACTCAAGCTCAAACGGCAGCGCAAACGCCGACGCGACGTGCATCTCATCCGGCGTCAGTACCGGGCTGTCCGGGTACTGATTCAGATAATCGTCTGCCTTTTCCAGCCAGACGGGTTCGCCGGTACGCAAGGCATCAACCGAGACAATTCTGGCATCCAGCGAAATCGTCTCGTAGGTCTGAAGCGTGCGGAAGCTGAGATTATGCTGCCCCAGCACGATAAATCCGTCGCGGGTTTCGTTCAGCAGCGCCAGCATCCCGCGCTGGGCGTGCATCAGCGGCAGCGCCTGTTTGACCACCACATCCGCCACTTCCTGAACAGTTAGGGTTTTCAGGAACAGCGAGGTGACCCGCTGGAGCGCCTGCATACGGCTTTCATCGCGGCGGCGCTCGGCAATGTCGCGAAAGACGATAATAACCCCCGAAATAACGTCGTCCTCGCCGAAGATGGGCGCGCCGCTGTCATCAATCGGCACTTCGGTTCCGTCTCGCGCCAGCAGCATGGTATGGTTGGCAAGCCCGGCGATAGCGCCGGTTTGAATCACCTTGTCGAAAGGACTTTCGGCGATCTCGTGGGTATCGGCATTGACGATGTGAAACACCTCGTTCAGCGGCTTGCCAGCAGCTTCTTCAGCGCTCCAGCCGGTCAGCCGTTCGGCAATTGGATTGACAAAAGCAATGTAACCATCAATATCAGTGGCGATCACAGCATCGCCGATGCTGGTCAGCGTCACGCGCAGGCGCTCGCGCGCTCTACGTTCGTCGGCATACAGCAGCGAGCGCTGAAGCGCCTGCGCGCACTGGTGCGCCACTGCCAGCAGCAGCGCCCGGAAATCGCCGGTAATCGGCGAGCCACTGGGAAAGCAGAAGCTCAAGCCGCCGATAACGCGATCCTGAACGACCAGCGGCAGAGCGACAGCCACCTGGCAGTCTTGCGGTTGGCTGACCGCGCCCGGATAGCGCCGGGCGTATTCTTCGACCGAGGCGATGAAGACCGGCTGTTTCGCGCGGACGGCGTCGGTCACCGGCTCGCTGCTGCTCATCGAGATCCGGCGGCGGGCTTCAGAGGATTGGGCGGAAAACTGGTGCTTATTGAGCAGTTCGAGCGTTTCGCCATCCGACAGCAGGCGATAAACCGCGCCGGTGGCTACGCCCAGCAGCTCGCAAGCGCTCCCCAAAACCGAATCCGCCACTTCTTCGGGCAGTGTCACTTCGACCAGCGCCCCGGCGGTCTTCTGCAGAAACTGAACCTGCCGGGTGGTTTCCAGCAAATGCGCCCGTTCCTGATCCAGCGCCGCTTTCGCCCCGCGAAGCGAGGCATAGAGCAGGATCACCAGCAGGGCAACGACTGCGTAAATCAACAGCAGCAGCACACCGTTCACGCCGAGCGAAAAGGTGTTGGCAGGTTCCAGCATGAAGTAATGAATCGCGCCGGCAGACAGAAAGACGGCGAAGACGCCTGGGCCCAACCCGCCAAAGTGAACCGCCGCGATGGCTGCCGCCAGAAAGACGAACAGAAAGCTTGGCTCAAGGATCGAACGCAGGGATAAGCAGATGAGGAGCGCCGCCCCAACTGCCAGTACAGCTGCCCCGTAACGCCAAACGACTGTCAGGCTTTTTGGCATACTCATTCCAGTGATCGCGGATGGCATTGATATACAGAATGTTATTTTACCGCGACTCGCGGATAAAGTGCCAACTTCGCCCCCAACTAAAAAGTGTCCAAAATGCCGCCCAGAATGACCGCCCGCAATTGAACTTTTGTTCTATTCTGTAAAGAGGGATCGCACACGAAAGGACACTGCTATGACGGCATTATGGACACCCCCACGCACCTGGACGGTTGGCGAGCTGGTCACCGCCGGGCTGCTCAACACGCACCTGCGCGACAATCTGGAATTTGTGAAGGCGCAGATCGACCTGCCGCTGAACTTCGCGTTGGCTTCCAGCGCGGCGGCGTACACCACCGGGAGCACGTCGTTTGCCGATATTGACGCCGCCGCGCTGAAGCTCACCCTGACCACCAGCGGCGGCGCGGTTCTGCTGGGGTTCAGCAGCCATATCAAGCACAGCGCCGCGCAGGGAGAAATGCGAATGGACTGGAATATCGACGGCGTCCGTATTGGCGAAGCCAGCTATGGCACATGCTTTTTGCAGGCGGCGGCTGCCAATGCCTATCTGCCGGTCACGCAGGTGCTCATCCGCCCGTTGAGCGCCGGAACGCACACGTTCAAGCTTCAGTTCGCCACGACAAGCGATACCCTGACGGTTGGCGGCATCGCGGGCGGAACTTTTCTATGGGCGCTGGAGCTGGCTTGATTCGCGATTAAGGGTAAAGGGGCGGCTCGCCAGGGCTGTTGAACTGCCTGAACCGCCCCAGATACGCTGCCTACCGGCGCGCGCTGGTGGACTGCCGGACGACAAGATGCGTGGGAAGCAGCACCTGACACGGCGCGTCAACCTTCTCTTCGATCAGATCGAGCAGCAGGTTCGTCGCCGTAATGCCTTTTTGCTGAACTGGCTGCCTCACAGTCGTAAGCTGCGGGGTTGCCAGCAGCGAATTCGGCAAATCGTCAAAGCCGATCACCGCCACGTCTTCAGGTACGCGCACATTTGATTCGCGCAGCGCCTGCAGCACGCCCATCGCCGTGATGTCATTCCCGGCGAAGATCGCGTCAACGCCTTTGCGCAGCAGTTGTTTCGCCCCCATGTAGCCGCTGGTATGCGTCCACTGCCCCTCATACACCAGTTCAGGATCGATCTGCAAGCCTGCCGCCTGGAGTCCGGTGTTGTAGCCGATCAGCCGATCCTGCGCGTCAACGTTGTAGAGCGCGCCGGTGATCGTGCCGATGCGCTTGCGTCCATCGTTCGCCAGATATTCGACCGCCGTCTTTGCCGAGTAAACGTTGTCAATCGTCACGTAGCTGATACGGTCGGCAAACCGCGTTGGACGTTCCACCATCACAAACGGCGTGCCCAGTTCCAGCAGCTTGGGCACCAGCGGCTCATCCGCCCGCGCCGAAGCGATAATCAAGCCATCCATCAGGCGGTTTTGCTGCAAAATGTGCTGGTAGAAGCGCTCCTCATATTCGGGTGTCTGCCCCCACCATAACAGCGTAGCGTATCCACGGCTGAGAGTCGCCTCGGCAACGCCTTGCAGCAGGGTCGGGAAATAATGCGGGTCCTGAAAGGTCACCATCAGCGAATGAAGGATGACGATCCCGATCACGTTGGTGCGGTTGGTCACCAGCATCCGCGCGGCGAGATTGGGGCGAAAATCCTCTTCCTTGATGACCGCCAGCACCCGTTCACGGGTCGATTTTCTTACATTCGGATCGTGGTTGATGACACGGGATACGGTTGAACGGGATACTCCCGCCTTCCGCGCGATGTCTTCCAGATTGGCGTGGCGGCTGTTGTTCTGCCTGATTGAGTCGTCCATTGCCTTCGTCATTTTTCTAAGTTGAGAGCGCTCCCAAAATCAGCGTTACTGTAACGTTTCTGCGCCCGTCTGTCAATTTCTCGTTGCGTGGAATCCCGTCCAATGTCCCCGGTCAAAACAAACGGGACAGCCAAACGAACGCTGTCCCATCGGTGCGTCTGGATTATTGAGCCGCGTGCTAGACTGTCCCCGCCCCGGTCAGCGCCAGAATCACGACAGCGGCAACGATGACCAGCACGATAATCACCGCAGCGGCAATCAGCAGGCGCTGGCTGCCGCGCCTGCCAGGCACTGGCGTTCCATCAGGCGCGATGCTGCGCATTTCCAGCAGTGTGAAGTTATCGCCCTGCATCGGATTCGGAATGCCTTCTCTGGACGCTGCCGGTGTCTGCATCTCCATCTGGGTAAAATTGTCAGCGGCTGGGGCGCGGCGCGCGCCCTGCACTTCCATCATCGTGTAATCTGGCTGCGGCTGCTGGCGCGGTTTTGCTGCCTGCGATTCCAGCAGCGTGAAGTTTTCTTCAGAAGCAGGCGGTGGCGCGGCTGCGTCTCGCGGCGGCTGCGCTTCCAACTGGGTGAAGTTTTCCTGTGGCGCGGGCGGCGCGCCTCGAACCGCGGGAATTTCCATCATGGTCGCGTCTGATGACGGCGGCGTGGGCGGCGGCTGTCGCGATGGCATCCTGATGTCCATCATCGTCCGGTCGTTCATGCCCACGACCGGTGGCGGAGCAGCAGGCGGCGCGGCTTCCACTGGCGGGGTGTCGGGCGTTGGGACTTCCTGCCGTGGAATGCGTATTTCCATCATCGTCCGGTCGTCGGGACCGGCGAACGTCGGCGCGGGCGCGGCTGGCGCTGGTTCTGCTGGTTCCGCCGGAACTTCGGCTTCACCGGGCGGCTGCGAAAACCGGATCTGCGGCGCGTCCGACGGCGGGTCAGCCACCGGCACGCGCTGTTTCGCCTCGTAATCATACGGGACAGTCTTGTGCTCAAGCGATGTCTGCTCAAGCTCGATATCCGGCGCGGGTGGCTCAATCTGCACCGCCGGAAGATTCACAAACGCCTTATTCAGAAAATCGCTCTCCTCAGTCGAAACCGGCTCGGGGGCTGGCGGAGGAGGCGGCGCGGCTGGCGGCGGGCTGGCAGGCGCGGGTGAGATAGGCGCGCTGGCGATCCGGGCTTCTTCAAGCGCGCGCTGCTGGGGCAGCACCGCCCAGCGCAGTTCGCGGACGAATTCGCGTAGATCGGTGTAGCGTGTCTCGCGGCTGCCCATCGCGCGCTCGAAAATCTCGTCCAGCCTGCGAAAATCTGCCGCCCGCAGATCCGCCGGAATCTGGGACTGGGGAATGGTGCTCGGAAACGTCCACTGCCGGTTCTGTATCCGCATTTCGGCGATAAACTGGTTGAAGAGCGAATCGCCAAGCTGGTAGATCGGATGCCTGCCAAACAGGATCTCATAGACGACGACGGCGAAGCTGTAGTTGTCGCTCAGGCGGTCAGCCACGCCGTCCGCCGACATATACAGCGTCGTGCCGACAAAGCGCTGCGTATGTTCGACGTTTTCGCTCTCCAGCGAAATGCTGAAGTCCAGCAGATACGGGTTTTCGATGCCCGTCATGTTGGCGGGCTTGATATCACGGTGAATGATCCCGGCTTCGTGGGCGGCGGTCAGCGCGAAGGCGATATCGCGGATCATCTCCAGCCGCCGTTCCAGCGGAATCTTGATCATGTCGCCGCTGGAAATCAACCGGTCATACGAATCGCCGCCGACAAAGCGCATGGCGATATACGGACGCCTGAAATCCAGATCGTAGTCGTACAGCGTCGGGATATTCGGGTGCTGAAGGCGGCGAAGCGACTCGACCTCGCGAATCAATCGCTCGCGGTGTTTTGACGCGGAAGCACTCGTCATCAGGTTCTCGTTCATGAACTTGATGGCGACGGTTTTGGTTTCGTCGTAGGCTTTCCACACTTCGCCGGAAGCGCCCTTCCCTAACTGGCGTTCAAGCGTATAGCTCTTGATGCGTGTGCCTGGCTTTAAATCCATTTCTCTCCTCAGGCATTACAACTGCGTAACGGCAGACCGCGTTTCACAGGGCAGGATTAACCGCACCTGTACCGCGCTGCCGAATTGAACCACATCATTATTATAAACCCTGGCTTCCTGACCGGGCGTAAGCCTATCGACCCGCCCTTCCACAAACAGGTGCGTGCCATAGCTGCTGCCCACGTCCTGCAGGTAATACTCGCGCCCGTTTCCGGCGACCCGCAGCGATGCGTGCTGGCGCGAAACGCTCTTTTCGTCAATCGAGATCAGCACGTTGTTTTCAGGGCTGTAAAAGCGCCCGATGGCAAACTGCGCGCTCGGCAGCGGTATCTCGCGCGGTTCCAGCCCGGCGACGATCACCATCTTGCCCAGCGAATCAAGCTCGGTTGCGTCCGGCGGGCGAAACTGCGCCGGGGGCGCGCCTGGGTACTGCGGCGGCGGCGGCGCGTACTGTGGCGGGGCGCTGGCATACTGCGGCGGCGCGTACTGCGGCGGCGCGCTGGGATACTGCGGCTGAGGCGGCATCTGGTACTGCGGCGGTGCCTGAGGCGGCATGGGTGGGGTCAGGACGACCGCATTCTGCACCGACGTGCTGCTGGGCTGGCGCTGCCTGCCAGACGCGGGCGCTGTCTCTTTACGCAGCGGCATCCAGTTGAGAACCGCCAGATAAATGAGCAGCAGCAGGGTGAGAATAAACAGCGCAACCGGAAGAATCCAAACAGCCAGGGTGATATCCATGAGTTAACCTCTTTTGCGTATAACGGGCGTTTGCCGCTGACAGGGTTGAATTAAGAACGTAGTTGCCTGGCACCGCAGCCCGTACTGACCATCAGCACTAAATCTCACTGCTTGAACCAGCATCAATATCACTATAATCCAGATGACAACACTGCTAAATCAACGCAGTACCGCTGCGCTATACATTGCCCGTATACTCGATCTGCGATGTATCTCATGGTCACAGTATATGCCAAGAGTGGCGGTTAATGCTATATTCTTAAAAGCAGATGAGCCGAAACCCATCGTACTCGCCATTCATAGTGCGTCTTGCGTACGCATCGCGGCAGAAAGGATGACTTGTGGAGAAGGTTCCCTACTGGGAAATTCACCTCATCCATACACAATCCGGGCAGGACATTGTAGTTCATCTGCATACGCCGATTGAACTGACCGAATCCCCCGATCAACCTGATTCCAACCGCGTCAGCTTTCATTTCGTCCCCGGCGAGCAGCCCGATATGCTGCGGCTAGAACGGCTGGCGGGCGGCGGCTTGCTGCTGGTGGATGGCAAAGTCGTGCTAACCGATACGCCGGTGCGCAGCGGCAGCAGCATCACCGTGGGGGCGCTCCAGTATCGCTGCGATTTCGTCTCGCGGGGCTACCTGCCCCCCACGCCGGTCATCCGCGCCAACTGGCACACCATGACCGGCTCGGTGCGCGACCACAACGAAGATGCCATTGGCATCTACATGGGCGATGGCATCTGCTGTTTTGTCCTCTGCGATGGCGTTGGCGGCGCGGAAGCGGGCGAATTTGTCAGCGAATTCGCGGTCAAGAGCTTTCTGGCGATGTTTCACCAGCATATAGACCAGCCGGAAACCGACTGGCTGGCGGTCATGGAAGACGGGGTCAAGCAGATTAACGCCGGCGTGCGCGAATTCGCCGAAGAGATGTCGCGCAAGCTGGGCAAGTCGGTGCAGGCGGGCAGCACGCTGGTCGGCGTCGTCATCGACGAATGGAACGTCAATCTTGTTCACGTGGGCGATTCACGGCTCTATTTCTGGCGCAGCGGCGTCCTGCGCCAGACGACGGCAGACCATTCAACCTTCATGGACAACATCTATGCCCGCATCATGGCGGGCGATCAGACCGCCCCGGTGAAGCGCAACGTGCTGGTCAAGGGCATCGGCAAGGACGACACCATCGAGCCGGATCTGATGACGTTTCGCCTTCAACCCGGCGACAAAATCGTCATGTGTTCGGACGGCATGAGCGATAAAGTGGAACTGCACGAAATTGCCGAGGCAGTAACCCACCGCGATCTGCGCGACGTTCCGGCGTTCCTTGCCAACCTGGGCGATCAGCGTGCCAGCCGGGACAACGTCAGCGTTATCTTCGTCGAAGCGGGCACGCAGGCAGTCCCGCAGGACTGGCATCCGCTGGCGCAGGAACGGGCATTTCTGGGCTTCAACTCCGGCTGGCGAATCGCGCTGAACAGCCGCGAGGCGGTCGGCGGCGGGACATCCACCCGCGCCCGCAATCTGCTGATCGGCGTCGCGCTGGTCGTGGTGATCGCCATCATTGGCTTTCTGGTGCTCCAGGGACGCGGCGACGGCACCGCCCCGATTATGGCGCAGCCACCCGCCACCACCGCCGCGCCCGACGAACCAACCGCGCCCCCAACCGACACGCCAACGATTACGCCGACGCCGTCGGACACGCCGACCCCAATGCCCACACTTACGCCGACCAATACACCGATACCGCCCACCAGCACGCTTGTCCCAACTCAAACGCTGCGTCCCAAACGGTTTGAGAGGCTGGCGGCTGATCGCGCAGGCTTAAGCAAACGAACGCCCTGAGCGCACGGGCGCGCAGTTGAGGCGAAAACTGTCTCTGTCCTGCAATATTGAGTCGTATTTTGAAGATTGGAGTTTGATTGTGACTTTGTACAGAATTCTCCGTCGGGCGCTTGGTACCACAGCGCTCATCGCGATCAGCCTGAGCCTGTGTCTTTCGGTGTCGGCGCAGACTGCCGGTCTCAATACCACTTCAACCGGGGAATTTCTCGCCTACACCTGCACCTATAACGGCGGAACAAATCTGGCGGAAGTCCATGCCAGCGTCGCCGGACCCGACGGCGTGCCGCTGAACCCGCAGACCTACACCATCAACGTCACCAACGCAGCGGGTGAAGCCCTGCCGCCCGACGCGGCGGCGGTCACGCCGGCTGCCGCGCGCGCGCCTGTCCGCGTGATCATGGTGCTGGATACCACGTCAACCATGCCGATCAACGAGGTGCGTAACGCCATCCGCGATCATCTGCTGCCGCGCCTGCTGATCGAGGACGAAATGGCGCTGCTTCAGTTTGATACCACCATTGCCCCGCTGACACAGTTCTATACCGATAAAAACGCCCTCTACAACGAACATATCGCCGATATTGAACTGCGCGAAGGCGACAACCGGCTGTACGACGCCGTGCTTCAGGCGGCAACCCTGACACAGCCAAACAGCCCGCTTCGGCAGGTCATCCTGGTGATCACCGATTCGCGGCGCGGCGCGCTGCCACAGGCGGGACAGTCGGACATCGTCACCCGCGCTCAGGCATCAAAAGCTCAGATTTTCACCATCGGTTTTGAATACGAGGACTATCCTGATCGGGAAGAATTGTTCGCGATTGCCGACGCCACGCGCGGTCGCGGGTGGGATTATCGCGGCGAGCGCTCGCGGTCAGCCGTCGAATCGGCGGTTGGCACCAGCCTTGAGGCATTTTCCGCCACGCTCAATTCAGAAGTGATCATTGCCGTCGATATCGAGCGACAAACGCCGGATGAAACCGGACTGGTTCCGCTGACTATCAGCCTGCTGCCCACCAGCGGCGGCGCGGCGCTCACCGATACCATAAGCTGCCCCATCACCGGACCCGCCCCCGAAACCGAAGCCAACGACCCGGCGGCGCTGCCGACCTTTACCATCGCCTTTGCCAACATCGTCAACAATCTGGTCGTCAATGAGCCGGTCAACGTCGAAGTCAGCGCCCAACCCGAAGATATCCCGCTTGAACTGCGCTTCGTCTTCTGGCTGGACGATGAAATGGACGATCAGTTCCCAGATGGCATTTACATCCTCGATACGCCGAGTCTGACGCCGGGCAATCACACCCTGCGGGCGCAGCTTCGCGACGCGACCGACACTGTGGTCGCCTCGACTTCAACGGTCAACCTGGTGGTGCAGCGCGAGTTCCAGCTCAGCCTTGCGGGAGACAGCGCTACCAACCTCAGCGGTCCCGTCCAGTTCAACGTGTCGGGGGCTGAAGGGCTGCCGAGCGTCGAGTTTCTGGTCGCTTCCGCCGTCAACCCAATCGTGACTCAGCCGCTTGGCACCGCCGAAGTAGCCGACGACGGCACTGCTTCGCTGACCATCCCGAACATTCAGGAAGACGCCAACCGCCTGTTCCCGAATCAGCAGACCTGGGAGCTTCAGGTCGTGGCGCGCGCGCCCGGCGAAACTGAAGATCAGCCCTTTGGCTTGAGCAATACCCTGCCTATCGCCGTCGCCGCTATTCCGCAGACGACCATCCCGCCAATTCTGCTGCCAATCGGGGTGTCGCTGCTGCTGGTAGGACTCAACTACGCCCTGCTGCGTCAGGTGCGCAGCGCCCGCATTCGCCGTTTTATCGAGTCGCCCGGCAGTCAGGATCTGGACGCCGAGCTGATGTCGGTCACCGTCAACCGCGCGGGCGTGAAACAGACCTACACGCTCACGAAAAAGACGATGTTCGTCGGGCGCGGCTCCGGCAACGACATCAGCCTGGAAGACGATTCCAACGTCTCGCGTCAGCATGGCGTGCTCCTGTGGCGGCGCGGCACGTGGTGGTTCGCCAACCGCAAGCCGAAGGTCAAGACCAAGATCGACGGCAAGGTCTATCGCGGGTACACGCTGCACAAGCTGAAGCCGATGATGGAAATTCAGATCGGCGATTTCCAACTGGTGTTCCATTCGAACGCCCAGCGTGACATGTCTGACTTAATCAAAACCAACCTGTGAGCGAGATTGATGGCAACGATTCGACTCCCGACCCAGATGGTACATGCCCGCCAGCAGTACGCCCTCACACTGAATGAATCGGTGACGGCGGGGCGGCTGGCGCGTTATCTCTCGCAGCAGGAAGCCTACGTGGACGCGAGCACGCTCGAAGTGGCGCGCCCGGTGCTGCCCACGCAGCGCATTCAGGACGTTGACGTTCAGCCCGGCGACCGGCTGGTCATCTTTACCGGCGACGCCGATAACGCCGAGCTTGCCGCCCCGCTGCGTCCGGGCGATAAGCTGGTAAAGTTTGCCGTTGGCGATGTCATGGTTGCGTCACGCGGCAAGAAAAGCCTGCTCATCGGCAAGCCCGACGGTCCCCGCGAGACGGCAGTGGACATTGACCTGCGCAACTTTATCTCGCCAAAGTCGCTGAACTTCATCTCGCGCGAATGTCTGCGCCTGGACTATGACGAACGTAACAAGACCTGGTTCGCTAACAAAGTGGGGCGCACCCGCGTGCTGCTGGACGAGTATGAAATCGGGGCGGATAAAGTGCCGCTGGGCGACCACGTCATGCTGCGCTTCTACCGCGCCAACGACGACCCGCGCACGACTCGCCCGCTGGGCGAAATTCGCGCTATGGTCGAAACCGTGGAGTCGCGCGACGACATCCTCTATATCGAACAGGGAAGCCACTTCGTCAACATGCAGGTGGGCGTGCCGCGCGAGAGCGTCGCCCTCAATGTTTCGGAGAATGTGCTGCTGGCGCAGATCGTCACCGGGCTGGCAGCCTTCCACCGCGCCGGTATTCCCCAGAACGCAACGCTGTACCTGCTGCGGCTGCTCGCGCCGGAAACGCGCGTCGGCGAAATCACGCTTGGGCAGGACGAGTTCCTCTATACTTCGCGCAGCCAGTCATATGCCCATAACCTGCTTGTCCTGCGCGATATTCACGACCCCGAACGCCTGTTTGAGCTGTCGGCTGGCTTGGAAGACGACGAAAAGCTGGTGGGGCGGCGCTCCGATTCCAATGCTGAAGACCCGGAACTGGATGTCGATCTGTTTGCGGTGCTGGTCGGGCGCAGCAATAACCCCGACGCCTTCAAGAGCATTTCGCGCCGCCAGCTTCGGATTTACTACCGCGCCGC
Organism: Aggregatilineales bacterium; assembly: GCA_030834905.1. Classification (GTDB taxonomy): domain Bacteria; phylum Chloroflexota; class Anaerolineae; order Aggregatilineales; family Phototrophicaceae; genus Flexifilum. The sequence goes on from JAUQWZ010000011.1 coordinate 252,023, forward strand.
CGAAAATACCTGGTGGATACGCCCTGAGGAGCGCAGTTCGGTGCCGGTGTTCCTCAACAACACCCGCGTCACCAGCAGCACGCCTACGCAGATGACGTCAGGCGATGTGATCAGCATCGGGCAGACGGTCGATAATTACTATGCCCGGCTGGAAGTCGAAATCACGTCCAAAGCAGAGTGAGGTGCGCAGGTCACGAATTGGCAGGGTGTGGGGAAAAACGCGGGCGTGCCGCGCCCCCACTGTCCCTTTTTGACTCAATGCTTGTCTCTACCCGATCATCACGGTGCTGATGGCGAGCACCTTCCCCACCGGCATATCGGCGGGATCGTTACAGGTCATTGCGGTATCGCCGTTGCGCGCCGCCGGTTTGTTGTTGATAAAGACCGTCGTGCTGCCCATGATAATCTTCCCCTGGTTGGATGGCGGTTTCTGGAAGGGACCCCCCTGGGGAATGTGCGGCGGCGTATTCATCGCCGTACTGCCTACAGTCGCGGCAGGCATACTCATAATCTTGACGTTGGTGCTGCAGTCGCCGTTGATAATGCCAACGAACGGATGCGGCAGCGGCGTAGGCACGGGCCCACCCGGACTCGGAATCATGATGATATGCGTATCAGTAGCCATAATCTGATCGCCCTGTTTGGCGGCTGGCTGTCCCATGTTTACGTGACTCCTTCGGATTTCCGGGCATTCGTAAGAACGAATTTTTACAACTTCTGTACAGAATCTTTAATGGTTCACGCGACAATGTCGCTTGCTCCTTAAATGAGAATAAGCTAAGATGCTTTCTAGGGCAAGCTGCCCAACTAACTATTTTCGCCGTCAACAACTCCAATATTTCCAGCATCCCGAACGCATCCTGATCCTGGAGCGAGAGGGCATTGTCGTGAACCAGCGTATTTTATGGAAGAAAACGCGGTTGTTTGTCATTCATATGATTAATTCCGAGACGTTCATCGGAGAGGTATGACCCGATGAATGTTGCCAATCTACTCCACCTTCAATCCGCTCTGGTCTGGGTCGATGACCTGATACGAGCAGCGGCAGCGCGCGCGCAGGCATCTGGTCAGGACCCGACCGATGCGCTGCGCGGGCTGATTATCTCCGACGAAGATGTCGCCACAAACCTCGCGCGCACCGCCATGGAAGGACAATGGGCGCAGCATGGCGAGGCGTTCCAGCTTCCCGAATTCCCGATACCGGATGATCCTGAACTGCCGCTTGCCCGGCTGATTCGCCTGTTTGACCTGAGTTCGCTCGACTGCTACATCCTGATGCTCTGCCTTGCGCCAGAGCTTGACCGGCGCTACGAACGGCTGTACGGCTACTTGCAGGACGACGTTTCGCAGCGCCGCCCCACTGTCAACCTGATGATGAACCTGCTCGGCGGCACGATCCCTGAGCGTTTTACAGTGTGGGAACGGCTGACCCCGACCATGCCGCTTCGGCTGCATCACCTGATTGAGTGCCTGCCCGATCCCGGTCAGCACCATCCGATCTTCCTCGCGCACCATCTCAAGGTCGATCATCGCATCCTCGCCTACCTGCTGGGCGACGCCGAGACAGATCAGCGGCTAAAGCTGGCGATTCAATATCAGAAACCGGGCGAAAACCAGTTTCTGCCCGACTCCATCCGGCGCGTATTTGACGAATCGCCGATGATTTACCTTCAGGGGCGCAGGGGCATCGGTCGCGCCGGTGCTGCCGCGGCGTTGTGCGCCGAATTTGGGCTGTCGCTGCTAAGCGTCGATCTGGCGCAGTTGGCGAAGCTCGAAATCCCGCTGTCGCTCGGCTGGAAACTGGCGCTGCGGGAAGCGCGGCTGGCAAACGCGGCGCTGCTGCTCGACTCGTGGGAAAGCTGCCTCGATGAAAACGATCTGCCGCCTGCCGAACTGTGGTCGGACTTGCAGACCTTCGAGCGACCGCTGTTCCTGTGCAGCACCGAGTCCTGGGAACCGCAAAACGCCGACCGTATGCGCCGTATGCTGCGCATCACCTTCACGGTGCCCGGTTATGATGAACGCCGCCGCGCCTGGGAATCGGCGCTCGGCGTGCAGGGCGTGGCGGTGGATGAAAGCTCGCTGGACGAATTGGTCACCAAATTCAAACTGACGCCTGAGCAGATCGCCAACGCGGTGCATACGGCAGTCGATCTCGCGATTTCGCGCGGCGAGGAAGTCCGCGCCGCTGACCTGTACGCGGGCGCGCAGGCGCACACCGGCATGAAGCTGGGACGTCTTGCCCGCCGGATTATGCCGCGCTACACCTGGAGCGATCTCGTCCTGCCGCCGGATCGTCTGGAGCAGCTTCAGGAAATCTGCGCCCGTATTCGCTACGCCCACACCGTCAACGAGCGCTGGGGCTATATCCGCCGCGTGGCGGCGTCGCCGGGCGTGACCGTCCTGTTCGCCGGTGAAAGCGGCACCGGCAAAACGCTCGCCGCCGAAGTCATCGCCAACGATCTGGGGCTGGCGCTGTACAAGATCGATCTGTCCACCGTCGTCAGCAAGTACATTGGCGAGACGGAAAAGAACCTGGCGTTAGTGTTCAACGCCGCCGAAGCCAGCAACGCCGTCCTCTTTTTTGACGAGGCGGACGCGCTGTTTGGCAAGCGTTCGGAAGTGAAGGACGCCCATGACCGCTACGCCAATTTAGAGGTCGCCTATCTGCTTCAGCAGTTAGAAGCTTACGAAGGCGTGGCAATTTTGGCGACCAACTTACGACAAAACCTGGATGAGGCGTTCACGCGCCGCCTGAGCTTCATGGTGGACTTTCCGTTTCCAGAGAAAGAATACCGGCTGCACATCTGGGCGTCTCATTTCCCGTCAGAAGCGCCGCTTGGGGGCGATGTCAGCCTCAACGAACTGGCGGATCGCTACCCGCTGGCGGGTGGCAACATTCGTAACGCGGCAATCGCCGCCGCTTATCTGGCGGCAGCCGACGGCGGCGTTATCACGATGGCGCACGTTCGCAACGCCATCCGGCGCGAGCATCAAAAAATGGGCAGGTTACTGGACGACACAAATTGAGGCAGCGAAACGACTAATGATTCAGGACCTGGACAAAACGATTGAGAAGCTTATTTACGAGCGCGGCAAGCTGAACCGGAACGAGATCGATATTTCGTTCGAGCAGCCAACCGGCGAATGGTCGGCGCGTTTGAACCGCCCTACGCTGAGCTGCTGGTGCTACGACTTGCGCGAAAATGTAAAGTTGCGCAGTATGGATATGAACGTAACACAGCGCGATGCCAACAACGCTCGTATTTCCCTGCGCCCACTGCGCTACGATGTCATGTATCTCGTCACCGCGTGGGCACGCCGTATCGAGGACGAGCACCAGCTCATCTGGCGCGCGCTGGGGGCGCTGGTACAGGTGCCGAAGCTCGATCCCGATGAATGTGAGGGCGCGCTGCGCGACCAGGCGTTTGATATTCCACTGGTCGTCGCCAACGTCACCGACCGAATGCCGAGCATGACTGACCTGTGGAGCGTGCTCGACAACCAGATGCGCCTGGGCTTCTCCCTTGTGGCAACCCTGGCGCTCGACAGTGGGCGCGGTTTCGACGCGCCGCTGGTGTTCGAGCGCGTCATCGGTGTGGGTCAGGCTGAACACCCCGAAGAGCGCCGCCTGACGGTGCCAGACGATGAGATTCGCCGCAAGGTCGAACCCGCGTCCGGTGAAGACGGAGCGCCTCCGCGAGGCGGACGCTCCACCAGAAAGAAGTAAGCACGCCTCAGCCAGCGGCTGAGTTTTGCAGCCAGGGCATCCAACCCAGGGTGTCCGCCGTACTTGTCCGAACTTAATAAGGAGAGTTTCAATGTCGCCGAGCTATCTTTCACCGGGTGTCTACGTTGAAGAAGTAGACAAAGGCACTAAGCCAATTGAAGCCGTCGGCACCGCCGTCGCCGCTTTCGTTGGCTACACCGAGCGTGCCGCCGATCTGCGCGATGACGAGGTCATTTCGCTGCTCGGAAAGCCGACGCTCGTCACCAACTGGAGCCAGTATGTCCAGAAGTACGGCAGTTTCGTCGAGGGCGCGTTCCTGCCCGATTCGGTGTACGGGTATTTCGCCAACGGTGGCGGCAACTGCTATATCGTCAGCATCAAGACGCTCGGCGCTTCGGATGATCCCGAACTGTCGTCGTCGGCGGCGGTTGCCGTTCCCAGCCTGGATGGCAAGACGCAGAACCTGCTGGAATTCACCGCCCGACAGGGTGGCACGTCTGGCAATGGTCTGCGGGTAGACGTTCGTCATGCGCCCGCAGCCAAGGACAAAGCAGCCGAAGCGTCCGGCAAGGAACTGGCACCGTCCGAATACACCGTCGTCGTCAGCCTTAACGGGCAGGCGATGGAAACCTTCGATGGTCTGACCAGCGGCAAAGGCGAGAAGGGTGTTGAAACTGCCGTCAAGACCCGTTCCAAGCTGATCGATGTCAAGGTCACCGGCAAGGGTGATATGATCCCGGCGGAGGGCACTTACCAGCTCGAAGGCGGCGAGATCAAGACCAAAGCCGTCACCCTCAAGGACTATCAGGGCAGCGTCTCGGAGCGCAGCGGTATCGGCGGGCTTGAGCCGCTGGACGACGTCACCATGATCTGCGTGCCGGATCTGATGGCAAGCTACTCGGCTGGCGAGATCGACATGAAGGGCGTGCAGTCGGTTCAGCAGGCGGTCATTGACTACTGCGAGAATGTTCGCTACTGCTTCGCCGTCCTCGACTGCCCTCCCGGCTTGATGCCGCAGGAAATGAAAGAATGGCGCAATACCGTCAACTATGACAGCAGCCGCGCCGCCGTTTACTATCCCTGGATCGAAGTCGCCGACATGACCGGCAGCAATGGGCGCACCCGCCTGATTCCGCCGTCGGGTCACATGGCAGGTGTTTACGGTCGCGTCGATGGCACCCGTGGCGTTCACAAAGCGCCGGGCAATGAAGTCATTCGCGGCGCGCTGGGGCTTGAAGTCCAGGTCACTAAGGGCGAGCACGACATCCTCAACCCGATTGGCGTCAACGTTATCCGTTCGTTCCCCGGTCGCGGCATCCGTATCTGGGGCGCGCGCACGCTGTCGAGCGATCCGTCATGGCGCTATATCAACGTTCGCCGTCTGTTCAACATGGTCGAGGAAAGCATCGAGCGCGGCACTCAGTGGGTGGTGTTCGAGCCGAACGACCAGAACCTGTGGGCGCGTGTCCGCCGTGACGTTTCGGCGTTCCTCAGCCTGGTATGGCGCAGCGGCGCGCTCTTTGGCACGACGCCAGAAGCCGCCTTCTACGTCAAATGCGACGCCGAGAACAACCCGCCAGAAGTGCGCGACGTCGGTCAGTTGATCGTGGAAGTGGGACTTTCGCCCGTGAAACCGGCAGAATTCGTGATCTTCCGTATCAGCCAGTGGGCTGGTCCCAGCTCTGAGTAATCTTGCAGGTTAAACCAAGGCGGCGGGTTCGCCCGCGCCATCCTTAGTGCGATTTTTCCAGACTTACCTTAGGGAGGGCATGCAATGCCATCACGTGATACCGATCCTCTTATCAGTTTTAGTTTTTCGCTGGACGTTCAGGGTGTCGTGTCCGGCTTCTTCACCGAAATCAGTGGGCTTGGCTCGGAAACTGAAATTATCGAGCACAAAGCCGTTGATCCGACCGGTAAGGACTTCATTCAGAAGATCCCCGGTCGCACCAAGTTCACCGATGTGACGCTGAAGCGCGGCATCACCAAGCTGAAGGACATCTGGCTGTGGCGCAAGATGGTGGAAGATGGCGACATCGTGGGCGCGCGCAAGAACGCATCCATCACCATGTACGACCAGTCGCTGACGCCGGTCGCCCGCTGGAATTTCCGCAACGCCTGGCCCACCAAGGTCAGCGGTCCGCAGTTCCAGTCGGACTCCAACGCCTTTGGCGTTGAAGAATTGTCGATCACTTACGAATTCATGGAACGCGATCAATAAATCGTCTAACGCAGGAGCCGGGGAACCATGCTGCAAACGGAATTTGAGTTTGTTCTGCCAAAAGGATTTGTCGATGGACAGGGAAACCTGCATCGAGACGGCAGAATGCGCCTGGCAACTGCGATGGACGAGATTGCGCCCCTGCGCGACCCGCGCGTGCGTGCCAATGAGGCGTATCTGGTGGTGATCCTGCTCGCGCAGGTCATCACCCGCCTCGGCACGCTGCCGAGGGTCACGCCCGAAACGGTCGAGCAGTTTTATGCCGCCGATCTCGCCTATTTGCAGGATTTCTACCGCCAGATCAACGATGTCGAAGGGCAGCAGGTGCTGGTGGTGTGCCCCAACTGCGGGCACGAATTTGAGGAGGAAATCCCCCTGCTGGGGGGATAGTCCGCTACCCCCTTGAACGCCTGCATGAGGAGGTAGCATTCATCGCCGCAGGACTGGGTTGGAGTTACGACGAGATCATGTCGTTTACTCACCAGGAGCGCGCGCGCTGGGTCAGGCAGGTCAACACGATGAATGTACGGCAGAACCGCCGTCGGCAAGGGTAAGTAAATCATGCCGCAAACGAGGTCATCCGCCGAAAATACAGGCACTGAACGCCAGCCCAACGAAGCCGACGACTACCGCAGGCTGGTGCAGCAGGTTGCAGATAAAGTGTGGCTCTTGTGGCGCGAAGAACTGCGCCGCGACCGCGAGCGCCGTGGAAGTGAGGTGTCAAAATGCCGCCGGTAGGAAAGCCAATCGAAATTCACGCCGGGTTTCGCTTTGTGGTACAGGTGGACAACATCAATACCGCCGCGTTCACGGAATGCACGCTGCCGCGTCTTCAGGTCGAAACGGAAGATATTAAGGAAGGCGGCTTGAATGCTTACATTCACCGCCTGCCCGTCCGCGTGAACGCGGGGACGGTCACGCTAAAACACGGCGTCACTAAAAGTGATGAGCTTCTCAACTGGTACCTGCAGGTGCTGCAGGGGCAGATCAAGAACGCGACCCGCAACGTGACCCTGATTATCTTTGACTCCACCCGCAAAGTGCAGATCGCGCAGTGGGCGTTCAACCAGGCATATCCGATCCGCTGGGGAGGTCCTACACTCCGCACCGGAGACAGCGCGGTGGCGATTGAAGAGCTTGAACTCGCCCATCGTGGCTTTACGGTGGTGTAAATATCATGGCGAAGCATCCTTTTCGTTCCATCGGACAGCGAGTGCGCGATTTCGCGCGCGCGCACATCCGCAGTTATGTGCCTTCGGGGGAACTTGTCTCCCGAAGCGAACTGCCGCCTTCATGGCAGACGGACAGCGACGAGCCGCTGGTCTGGCGTGACGACGCCCCCGCGACTCCGGCGATGGGCGCGCCTGCCCCTGCCGAGTCCGACTGGGAAGCGACCGATGATACGCCAGCATCGCGCGACTTTGCCCCCACGCCGCCGGTCGTCACCCATAACATGCTCGAACGGCTGATGGCAGCCCACGAAGAACGTATGGCAAGCGAGGAGACAGCCCCGCCATCCATCAGCCAGCCTATCAGCCAGCCCACCGCCCAGCCAGCGCCGGTACAGCGCCAGGTTGAGGCACCCGCCAGCGCAGCCGATGCCAGCGAGACCGAAGCCCTACCGCGAATCGTCACCAAACGTCGGCGCGGCGCGGTGGTCGATGTCCCGTCCCAGACGACGCCGTCAACCGGTGAAGAAGACACGCCACCCGACTTTTTTTTTCTGAATGACGCCGCGCCAGACTCACCAGCGGTGCAGCGCGCGCCAGCTAACCCACCCGCACCGCAGACACCATCGGAACCATCGAAGCCCAGCAGCCCCGCCGCGCCTTTCTGGCGACGGTTGTTCTCGCGCGGCGACGAACCAGAGCCGCAGGTTGAGGACAGCAGCAGCGACTCAACTCCACTTTCCTCTGAAATCACCGGCGACCAGCCGTTTAGCCCGGCTGAATCGTCGTCGTTAGCATCCAGCGGCACGCCCGCCGTCCAGCGCGCTCCCGAAGACGCGCCAACCATTCTGACTCCTGATGAGACGCCGTATTCACCCGCCGCGCCGCCAGCGCCTTCCGCGCCTGATTCGCTGCCAGCCAGCCCGACGCCGACCACGCGCCGCCGTTCATCCGGTCGGACGGTACAGCGGAGCGCCGCGCCGGAAGCCAGCCCTCCGCCGTCAGACCCGCTATCCAGCAGCACGACGCAGCCAACTGCGCCAGCGCCGCCAGTACAGCGCCAGACCGACGTGACGACGCCAGCAGCCAGCCGACAGCCGACCAGCGCTTCAACGCCAGCAGCGCCGCTCGGCGGCGAGTATCCTTCCATGCCTTCCAGTGAAGGATTCGAGAGTCAGGACATCTCACCGTCAGCCGCTTTCGAGCCATCGGAGGGCGCGCCACCCAGGTCACCTGTGATTCAGCGCCGCGCCGACACGTCTGTTCCATCTGTACCTTCTGTACCTACTGCACCTTCCGCGCCTTCTGCGCCCACGCGCCGTCCACGCGCCGGACGCGAGAATCCGCCAGCGCAGCGCCAGACGGATGCCGCGCCAGCATCGTCGCCCGTTCAGCCGCCCGCGCCAGAAACAGTCGTCCCCGCGCACGACGCCCCGGCTTCGCCTCCGTCCAGCGTCCCTGCGCCCACGCCGAGCCAATCGGGTGAAAGCCGGGTGCAGCGCCGCGCCGAGCCGCCAGCCGAACAATCAGACGCGCCAGTGAATCCGGCACCGCCTGTTTCGGCTGCGCCGGGCGCACCGCGCGAGAACCCGCCCACGCCAGCGATCACCGGTCAGCCGACCAGCGCCTCAACGCCAGCGGTACAGCGCCAAAGCGCCGGGAATGACGATTTCCCGATAGTGCCGCTGCGCGAAACGCCCGTCACCGCCGTCCAGCGCGAGATTGACCCTGAGGCGGTCAGCGACCAGCCTGATTCGCACGTCGAACAGCCAACCCCGCCCGCGCAAGCGTCGCAAGTGCCACCTGCGCCCGCGCAGCCTTCGAGTCCGGCGTCCACCCAGCGCGGCGCTCCGGCGGTACAGCGTCAGTCGAATCCGGCAGGTTCCACGCCGCCGGATCAATCCTTCTCGCCGAGCCAACCGCCAGCGCCGACCAGCGCCGACCAGCCCGCGCAGGACAGTCATGTGTTCAGCCCGGCAGCGCCCGACGCGCCCGACCTGACGACACCGTCTGTGATCCAGCGCAAGTCGGGCAGCAAACCACCTGCCCGGCGGATTCAGCGCCGCGCGAATACGCCACCGGCAGTAGAACCACCGGCAGAACCGGATGCCAGCACGCCGGAAACAGACACGTCAGCGCCGATTCAGCCAACCCTGAACGCGCCGCCGCCTTACGATAGACCGGTTGAGTCCGGTATGGCAGATGTCCCTACCCTGCTCACGCCCGCGCCGCAGACGCCGGGCGTCCAGCGCCGCACCAGCCAAACCGAGCCATTTGGCGGCGCTTTCGAGCGCGAGCCGGACAGCTATCGACCGGACGCGCCAACCATCCTGACGCCGTCCGTGCCGCCAGCGTCTTCGCCTGTCCAGCGCCAGTCCAGCGGTGAGCCAGCGCCGGAATTTCAGTCACAGCATATCGAACGCGAGCCGCGCCATCCCGCCGCGCCGCCATCGCCCTGGTCAGCCTTCATCGAGCCGCCAACGACAGCCGCCGAAACGCCCGACGATGCAAATATGGCGCGACCAACGGTCACTGAAGTTCCGCCGAGCCAGGCGCAGCCCAGCCTTCAGCGCGCCGCGCAGCCGCCGGAATCGCCTTCGTTCCGTCCGTCGGAACCCGAACAGCCGCCCCTCTCGGAACAGCCGGTCGATCTGTTCACCGCGATGATGGACGCTGGCATGGTAACGTCGCGGCAGCCACAGCAGTCTGCGCCGCCAGTCACCCGGCGCAGCGCTCCCGACGCCATCCGCCGGTCATCGCAGCCTTCATCACAGCCCTCACCGCAGCAATCATCGCCGCCTTCGGGCGACAGCGCGCTCCCGGCAAGTACCGGGATGCAGCCGCCCGCGCCAGAGGGCGATTCAACCGATGCCGACCTGTTATCGCTGATCGACCTGCCGCCGACGACGCCGGTCATCCGCGAGTCACCGTCCAGCCCGGTGGTATCCCGCGCCCGCCGTCCCGCCGCCGAGCAGCACGACCACAGCCAGCAGGCAGACACGCCAGCCGAGCCGCCTCACATCGAAACCTTCACCGACGATTGGGGCAGCATCATGCGCGCGGATACGACTGATACGATTGAAGATGCCGAACCGACCACGCCGGTTGCTGAAGGCGAAGAGACGCCTCAGGAGGATGTCAGCGTGGACAAGCTCGCCCGTGACGTTTTAGACGTTCTGCGCCAGCGCCTGCGGGTTGAGCAGGAACGTCGCGGCGGAAGACCGTAGGAGGAATAGGATGACACAGAACCTGACGCGCGGCGGCTTGCAGCCAGCCAAGATGATCAATCTTGCCAGCAACGACGAAGTGTTGTGCATGTTCAATCCGTTTGAATACAGCATCGTCAAGCAGAACACCTGGGAACGCGACGCTCAATCCGGGCAGGATGCGCCCAGCCTGACTTTCAAGCGCGGCGGTCCCATGCGGCTGACGCTGACGCTGTACTTTGACACACTGGCGGATGGCGCGGATGTGCGCCAGCACACCAACAAGCTGTGGCAGATGATGATGGTGGACAAGCCGAGCGAACATGCCAAGTCGGGCAAAAGCTCGCCGCCGGAAGTCGCCTTTTCATGGGGGCGGCTGTATTTCAAAGCCATCGTCACCAACATGACCCAGAAATTTACCCTGTTTACGCCCGAAGGCACGCCAGTGCGCGCCAACGTGAACGTGACGCTGGAGCAGTCGTTCCCGGCGCACGAATTTCCAGAACAGGAAGCGGGTGCAATCAGCACGCCAGCGGCACAGGCGATTACCGCCACCCAAAGCGACCGGATTGACAATCTGGCGGCGCAAACGGGGAATGCCAACAACATGCGGGCGCTGGCGGAGCAGAACAATATTGATAATCCGCTGAATATTCCCGCCGGACAGCAGTTGACGCCGCCGAGACAATAATTCGCGCCAATTGGGTGAGACTTAGAGAAGAAGATTATGCCATCAGAATCAGGCGTTCAAAGCGTCGTTCGTCCCATCGTCAAGGTAGACGGTGTCTATCTGACTACCGGTATCATACAGCAGTTGGTCGAATTGACGGTCGATACCAGCTTCGACGTGCCCGATATGTTCGTGATGCGCTTTCAGGATGAAGAGTTCGAGCTGATAGACGGCACGAACTTCGACCTGGGCAAAAAAGTCGAGGTTGGGTTTGTTGACAACCTGGACCAGGAGGTGATCATCATGGAGGGCGAGATCACAGGGCTGGAGCCGCAGTACGATGAGGACCTCACATACCTGACGGTGCGCGGCTACGACAAGCGCCATCGCCTGACATTGGGCACCAAGATTCGCGTGTTTCTCAAACAGACAGACAGCGATATGGTGCGCAAGATTGCGGGCGAGGCTGGGATACCGGTTGATATTGAAGCAACCAGCGATCGGCACGATTATGTCTGCCAGCATGACCAGACAGATTATGAGTTCATTCAGGAGCGCGCCCGGCTGAATGGCTATGAAGTTGGCTTCAAGGGTGACAAACTGACCTTCAAGAAGCCCGTCACCAACCAATCCAGCATCACGCTGAAGCGCGGTAATGAGCTGCGCACCTTCACGCCCCGGCTTTCGGCGGCAAATCAGGTCCAGAGCGTCGTGGTGAAGGGCTGGGATCCAGTGACAAAGAAAGAAGTTGTCGGGGAGGCGAGCAGTTCAGCCTCCAATCCCACAATCGGTTTTGGAAAAAACGGCGGTCAAGCCGCGCGGACAGCGTTCGGCGTAAGCGGCGCCAAGTATATCGAGGTGCGCTACAACGTCACTCAGGGGCAGGCGCTTGCCCTGGCAAAGTCGCTGCTGAACGACATCAATGCCGGTTTTGTCGAAGCCGAAGGAATGGCGTTTGGCACCCCAAGTCTGAAAGCAGGCTCCAAAGTCAAACTGGAACAACTGGGCACGCGCTTCAGCGGCACCTACATGGTCACCTCTGCCACCCACACCTTCACCAAAGATGGTTACAACACCTGGTTTCGTATTGAGGGCAGCCAGCCAAAACTGATGGCTGATATTGTCCAGGGACAGCCCGATAACCGCGTTTTCAGCCAGTGGCAGGGCGTCGTTCCGGCAGTGGTCACCAACATCTATGATGAACAGAAAACAACCCCTTCGGGACGAGTGAAGGTAAAGTTCCCCTGGCTTGATGACAGCCTTGAGAGCAACTGGGCGCGGGTCGCGGGACCCGGCGCGGGCGCTAAGACAGGTATCTGGTGGATGCCGGAAGTGAATGACGAGGTGCTGGTGGCTTTCGAGCAGGGCGATTTCAACCGCCCGGTGATCGTTGGCGGTCTGTGGAATGGCAAGGACGAGACGCCGGATACATGGGCGAACGCGGTAAAAAACGGCAAGGTCGTCCGGCGTATCTTCAAATCGCGGCTGGGACACACCATCCAGTTTGTCGATGACAGCGGCGACGAATACATCGAGATTGTCGACTCGAAGCAGGGAACGACTATCAAGCTGGACGCCCAGAAAAAGGAACTTACGGTCACGTGCGAGGGCAATATCACCATTAAGGCAAAAGGCAATACCAAAGTGGAAACGACTGGCAATACCGAGGTCAAATCCACCGGCAACCTGACGATGTCGTCAGATACCAATGTCAGCATCAAGGGCGGCGCCAACGTCAACGTCGAAGCCACCGCGCAGTTGGTGCTTAAGGGCGCGATAGTCAATATTAACTAAAGGCAGGCAGATGAACCATAACAGCATTGTTGGACGTGGATGGGCATTCCCGCCCCATTTGGACGACCGGGATCGCGTGGCGCTGGCTCAGGACGACGCCGACATCCGGCAGGCAATTTATATCATCCTGATGACCGCGCCCGGCGAGCGAGTGATGCATCCTGACTTTGGCTGCCTGATTCACGAACTCATCTTCAGCCCGGTGAACGACGAAACGGCGGCAACCGCCGAACGTTATGTACAGGAAGCGCTGGGACGATGGGAACCGCGCATCCGCCTCGAGCGCGTGACTGCCACGCCGAGCAATAACCAGTATGGACAACTGGACATTGAGATCGAATATGAGATTAAGAGTAAACACGACAAGCGCAGTCTCGTCGTGCCGTTTTATATGATCCCGGCATAGAGAGGATTGCGGCATGGGACTTGAAACTCCACGCCTGGATGACCGCACGTTTCAGGACATTGTGACTGAAGCGCGGCGGAGAATTGCGCTGTATACCCCTGAGTGGACCGATCATAACCTGAGCGATCCGGGAATTACGCTGCTTGAGCTGTTCGCCTGGATGACGGACATCATCCTTTATCGGCTCAACCGCGTGCCCGATAAGAATTACGTCAAGTTCATGGAACTGATCGGGATGCGCCTGCAAGAGGCGGAACCCGCCCGCGCGCCAATCACCTTCTGGCTGTCCGCGCCGCAGGAAACCAGCGTGACTATTCCTGGCGGCACCGAAGCGTCCACCATTCGCGTCGAGGACGAAACGGCGATTGTCTTCAGCACCGACGCGCCGTTCGAGATCATGGTTCCGAAACTACAGCACACGCTGACCAGCTCGCAGCAAAGCGGCGGTCGCGCATTCCAGGTACACCCGATCAAGCGCGTGCTGGGCGGCTTTGAAGGCTTCGACGTGTTTGCGTCCAGACCGCCGCAGCCCGGCGACGCCATGTATCTCGGCTTTGAGGAAGACCTGAGCCATCACATTCTCGGCATTGAGCTTCAGGTGGATACGGCGGAAGGCGCGGGTATCGACCCGACCGACCCGCCTTACCTGTTTGAAGTCCTCAGCGTCGATCAGGAATGGCAGCGCGCCGAAGTGGACATCGACGGCACGCTCGGCTTGAACGTCAGCGGGCTGATCCGCATCTTCCTGCCCAAAATGGAACGCGGCAGCCGCAACAACCAGACCGCCTACTGGGTGCGCCTGCGCCTTGACCCCGGCAGCCGCCGCAGCTATGGCGTCAGCCCCAACATTCGCCGGGTGACGACGACAAGCTGGGGCGGCACCACCGACTCAACCAACGTCCAGCGCGTGCGCAACGAAATCCTGGGACGCTCTGACGGTACGCCGGGGCAGCGCTTTTATCTCACCCACACGCCCATTGTGCCGCGCGAAGGCGGCGAATATCTCTACGTCCGCATCGACAACGACCGCGAGGAACGCTGGACTGAAGTCAGCGATTTTTCGACCTCGCAGCCCGACGACCGCCACTATTCGCTCGACAGCGGCACCGGCGAAATTCGCATGGGTCCCGCGCTGCCGCAGCGCGATGGCAGCATCCACAGCTATGGCGCGGTTCCGCCGAAAGAATCGTTCATCGTCATGCGCAGCTACCGTTACGGTGGCGGACAGATCGGCAACGTGGCAACTGGCACGCTCAACCAGCTTCGCTCGTCCATTCCCTACGTCGCGCGGGTGAGCAACCGCCAGCCCGCGACCGGCGGCAAGGACGCCGAGAGCCTGGAAAACAGCAAAACGCGGGTTCCCGGCTACCTGCGCTCTCTGAACCGCGCCGTAACCGCCAGCGACTTCGAGTATCTGGCGAGGGAAGCCACGCCGGGAATGCTGGCGCGCGTCCACTGCCTGCAGCCGCCGCAAACCACCAAGGGCGAAATTCAGGTGCTGGTCATCCCACACATCCCAAATTTGATCGGCTTCATCGCCCCCGAAAGCCTGAACGTCTCAAGCGACCTGCGCAGCACCGTATTCGCCTACCTTGACGAACGCCGCCTGCTGGCGACGAAGCTCGAGGTGCTGCCGCCCGCCTATCTGTGGGTGGATACGGAAGTTCGCTTCCGCGCCAGCCCATACTACTCGACCGAGGATGTCCGCAAATCCATCGAGGACAGGCTCTACGCCTTCCTGAACCCGATCACCGGCGGACAGGACGGGACAGGCTGGGCATTCGGGCGCGATTTGTTCGTGGCGGATGTGATGGCGATGCTGCTTGCCATCCCCGGCGTTGAGTTCATCCGCGTCGTGAAGATGTTCCCGGTTGGCTACGACAAGGGGCAGTTCATTCGCGGCGACGAGATGCAGCACATTCAGGTGCCGCCCAACGGGATGATCGTGTCCTATCATCACGAGGTGCGCGCCGAATGACCGAGTTCAACGCCCTCTTTCGAGTCAGCGGACCGAATCTAGACCGCGACGAAATCACCGTCACGTCGAAAGGCTTGCAGGTCGGGCGTTCGGGCGATAACGATCTCACGCTTCAGCACAGCGAGATCAGCCGCCAGCACCTGCGGATTTACCCGCATGAAAACACCTATGCGGTCGAGGACCTCAAGAGCAGCAACGGCGTCTGGGTCAACGACGTGCGCATCCGCACGCAGACACCTCACCCGCTGAAGCCCGGCGATGTCGTGCGGGCGGGTCCGTACCTGTTCACGCTCGATCAGCTTATCGAGGTTGGCGAGGCTGCCGCAGCGCCCGCTGTCGCTGAGCCAGAAGCACCGCCGCCCGCCGCCGAGCCGCCTGTCAAACCGCCCGCGCCCGTTGAACACGTGACCGCGCCGCCGCCAGAGGCGAAGCCGCCGGAAAAGCCCGCCAAACGCGAGCCTGCTCCTAAAGAGGACACCACCGGCGAAGTGGAATCGGCAGCGCCTGCCAAGCCAGCCAAAAAGCCGCCGGAAAAGCCCGCCAAACGCGAGCCAGCGGCTAAAGAGCCAGCCCGCCCGGTTGATCCCATTGAACAGGTCGAGCGTATTGATGTCGGGGCATTTATTCCGCGCGGCGCTGGCGATGCACTGGCGCGGCTGGATACGGCTCCGCCCGACGGCACGCTGCCGCCGCTGGAAACGAACGGACACGTCACCTACCCAATCGGCGTGCCGACGGACGCCAGCAACTGGCTGAAGTATCTGCCAGCGATTTACTCGGACGACGATTTTATGGGGCGCTACCTGCTCATTTTCGAGTCGATCCTGAGTCCGATCACCTGGATGGTGGATAACTTCGACATGTATCTGTCACCTGAAGTCGCGCCAACCGAATGGCTGCGCTGGATGGCAAGCTGGTTTGACGTGCTGATCGTGCCGGAACTGCCAATTGACCGGCAGCGGGCGCTGGTCGAGCAGCTTGGCTGGCTGTTTTTCCGGCGGGGAACGCGCGCCGGGCTGGAACGACTGCTGACGCTGTATTACGGTGTCAAGCCGGAGATCATCGAAGATGAGGATATGCACTTCACCGTCAGGCTGGCGCTGAGTGACAGCAGCGTCGATCTGGAGCGTGACATCGTGGATCGGCTGATCATGGCGCACAAGCCCGCCCATGCGTCCTACACGCTCGAACTGACATAACAGGGGGACGGAAACGACCCTTTTTCGGCTGTACTTTCGACAATGACCGTAACCATGCTATGATCGACGTAAGCAACTGATTGGAGGGAATCAATGGCTGAGCACGTATTCGCAGACCCAAAACGTACCACTCCCGTGAACCAAACGGTGGAAACCTCCGAAAAAGAGGCTGCCATTCACCCTACGCCCGCGTCTGAAATAGCCGGTCTACAGCGCCTGCTCGGCAACCAGGGCTTGCAGCGCCTGCTGGCGCAGCGCAAGATTCAGGCGAAGCTGACGGTTGGCGCGGCGGATGACCAGTATGAACAGGAAGCTGACCGCGTCGCCCATGATGTCATGAGCGCAGCGCCCACCACCGAAAGTGTCCAGCGCGAAGGCTTGGAAGAAGAAGAACTTCAGATGAAGCGCGCCGACATTCAGCGCGAAGATATTGAAGAAGAAGAACTCCAGATGAAGCGCGCCGACATTCAGCGCGAGGATGTCGAAGAAGAAGAGATCATGATGAAACGCGCCGACATTCAGCGCAGCGGCGATCTCAGCGGCTCGTTTGACGTGGATGGCGACGTGGAAAACCAGATCAATTCGAGCAAGGGCGGCGGTCAGGCGCTGCCGAGCCAGGCACAGGGGTTCTTTGAGTCAAGCTTCGGTCAGGATTTTGGCGATGTGCGCGTCCACGCGAATAGTAACGCCGATGCGCTCAACCGGTCAATTGGCGCGC
Organism: Aggregatilineales bacterium; assembly: GCA_030834905.1. GTDB lineage: Bacteria > Chloroflexota > Anaerolineae > Aggregatilineales > Phototrophicaceae > Flexifilum. The sequence goes on from JAUQWZ010000011.1 coordinate 269,114, forward strand.
GCGCCTTTACCAACGGCTCCGATATCTTCATGCGCTCCAACGAATACAGCCCGGACTCGTCTCAGGGGCGCGAACTGCTGGCGCACGAACTGACGCACGTTGTCCAGCAGACGGGCGGCAAGCCGGTGCAGACGAAGCGTGAAGACCAATAAACGACAGCCAATGTGGTACCACAGCCAATGTAGTAGATTAACACGGCGGGGCGCACTGTGTGCGCCCTTAACAGCCGGACGATCTTTATTACCCGTATTACAGGTATTCACCTATAATCGTTATCATCGTATCTAATCCTCGTACACTTCTCCAGGAGTTGTCATGGCGGAAAGTGGGCTGGTAGGCAAGACAATCGCGCAGTTTCGCATTGATCGGGTGCTCGGTCAGGGCGGAATGGGTGCTGTCTACCAGGCGACCGATATCAATCTTGAACGTCCGGTGGCATTGAAAGTCATGCACCCCCATCTGTCCGTTCAGGAACCGTTCCAGAAGCGCTTTTTGCAGGAGGCGCGCGCGGCTGCCAGCCTCGATCATTCCGGTATTGTCCGCGTGCTGTCGTTTGATCTGGTTGACGGACAGTTGATTCTGGTGATGGAATTTGTCACCGGCGGCAGCCTGCGCGACCATCTGAATAAGCTGGCTGAAGAAGCCGGCACGATGGAACTGGCAGATGCCATCAGCTATATCCGCCAGATAGCGGACGCGCTGCACTATGCCCACCAGCAGGGCATGACGCACCGCGATATCAAGCCCGACAACATCCTCATGAAACCCGATCTTGAAGGCGACGGCTTCCGCCCGCTGATTACCGACTTCGGTCTGGCGAAGCTGGCGGAAAGCAACCTCCATTCCATGTCCGGGCAGCCGGTCGGCACCTATGCCTATATGTCGCCTGAACAGGCGGCGGCAGAGCGCGTTGACGCCCGCGCCGATATCTACTCACTCGGCATCATGCTGTTTGAAATGGTAGTGGGACGCCTGCCCTACCAGCCGCGCTCGATCACCGAAGCGATTCGGATGCACACCCGCGAGGCGCTGCCCAAACCATCGGAGATGCGTCCCGGAATCTCGACAGAATTGGAACGCGCCATCGTCAAATCGCTGGCGAAGAACCCCAATGACCGCTACCAGACGGCGGGTGAAATGTCGCGCGATCTGATGCGGCTTTCTGGCGGTTCCCCGGCGAGCAAACCGGTCGAAGCGCCGGTTTCGGAGCGCGCCCCTACGGCTGCCATGCCGGAAGCGCCCGCGCCCGCCCCTGCTTACAAGCCCGAACCGGCGAAGCCCGGTCAGGGGGGCGTTGATCGGCTGGTCATCTACAGCAACAGCCAGCCCACCCGCACCATCCTGCTCGATAAGCCTGTCCTGATCATCGGGCGTGATGCCGAACGCGATGTTCAGTTGACCGGCGGCAAGGTTTCACGCTCGCACGCGCGTCTTGAGCGCGGCGCTGACGGCAAACTGCGCATCACCGATCTCGGTTCGACCAACGGCTCGTGGCTGAATGACGTGCCGCTGGTCGCCAATACGCCTCAGGTGTTCGATCCGGGGCATACCGTCCGCATCGGCGAACACTATCTGCGCGTCGAGCCTGCCGGTTCAGCTTCGGTGGGCGCCGATCCTAACCTGACCGGATTGCAGGGCGTGCCGCCGCAGTACCCGCCATCACAGCCTGCCTACCCGCCAGCGCCTGCCGCGCCGGTGTATTCACCACCACCGCCGCAGCCACAGCAGCCGCAGCCCTATTCACCACAGCCGTACTCGCCGCCGTCACAGCCGCCCGCCTACCAGCCGCAGCCATCGTCGCCCTATCCGAGCGCCGCGCCGCAGTATTCCAGCGTGCCGCCCGCTTACGGCAGCACGCCGCCGCAGTACTCCAGCACGCCGCCAGCCTATGCCAGCACACCCGGCGGCAGTATGCCGCCCGGCTCGCCGATGCTGGATAATCCCGATACGCAGCAGATCGGGCTGACGCTGATGGCGACCATGGTGCGCGTCGAGGCTGGCTCGATGGCGACGCTCGCCTTTGAGGTGAAGAACGACAGCCGTCTGGTCGATCACTTCGTGGTGCAGGTCAACGGCTTGCCCGAAGAATGGGTCGTGCCGCCCAGCCAACCACTGTATCTGATGCCCGGCAGCCGCGACACCGCCCAGATCACCTTCCGCCCGCCGCGCAACAGCAAGAGCAAAGCGGGCGCGCACCCATTTGAAGTGCGCGTGGTGGCGCGGGCGCAGAACTTATACTCACCTGCCGAACAGGCGACGCTGGTCATCGCGCCGTTCCAGCTTTATACCACCGAACTCGCCCCGATCCGCGTCAAGCGGCGCGGCAAGGTCGAAGTCACGCTGACCAATCGCGGCAACGCGCCCGAATCCTACACGCTGTATGCCCGTGACCGCGAGCAGAACATCAACTACGAGCTGGCGGCGACCGCCATCACGCTTGAACCTGGACAGACCGAGTATGTCGGCATCCGCATCGCGCCCAAGAAGCCGATCTATTTCGGCGCGACCGAGAGCTACATGTATGAGGTTGGCGTTTCGCCCGCCGAGGACAGCGAAACCGTTCAGAGATTGTCGGGCGAGCTGGTCAACCAGCCGTATATCACCAAAGCGATGATCTTCGGGCTGCTTGCCACCATCGGTCTGATCAGCGGTTTGGTCGCCTACCTGATGGGGCTGGCGCAGCAGGCGCAGGTGGTCAACGCCACCGCCACGCTGGAGATTCAGGCGACGGTGAACGCCGACGCGACCGCAGCCTGGCTTGCCGCCGACGACGACGGCGACGGGCTGACCAATGCCAGAGAACTCGAACTTGGCACCGATCTCAACAATCCCGATACCGACGGCGATGGACTTTCCGACGGCGAAGAAGTGATGGTGTGGGGAACCAACCCGACGCTGCGCGATACTGACGGCGACACGCTCTCCGACGGGCAGGAGGCGAACGATCTCGGAACCAGCCCGACCAACGTCGATACCGACGGCGACGGCATGAATGACAACGTCGATCCCGACCCACTGCGACCGCCGGGAACGGAAGTCCCCACCGAGACACCCATCCCAACGGCAGGACCCAATGACTGCGCCGGTTCGCCCTCGCCCACCCGCCTGAGCATCGAGATGACGGCGCGTGTCGGCATCGGCGGCGTGCCTAATCGTATGCGCGCCGAGCCTGATCCGGGCGCGACCATGCTCACCCAGGTGCCGCCGGGCGATCTGTTCCGGGTGGTTGGCGGTCCCGTGTGCGATACCACCCAGTTCCTGCGCTGGTGGGAAGTCACCTATCAGGGAATCACCGGCTGGATGGCGGAAGGCGTGGGGGATCGCTACTTCGTCGAAGACCCGAACGCGCCGCCGGAATCTGAATAGCGAACCTTTTCCGGTGGTATGATCGACAAACAATGTGCCCAGACCTTAAGTGATGAGTGAAAGGAACAATCCATGCAAGGCGGCGAACTCGTAGCACGAATAGGGCAAATGCGTGATGCAGCCGGGACGATTGGCACCAGCGCCGAACGCATCAACGAAGCGGTAGACGCGGTGGACGCCGAAGTGCGCGCCCTCGGACCGGATCGATTTGCCAGCACCGCGGCAGACGCTTTCCGCGCCGAATACAACCGCATTACACCGGCGCTGCGTGAAGCGCACGAAAACCTGGTGCAGTTCAAAGACAAGCTGCTCCAATCTGCCGACGAAATCGAAGCAGCGGCACGCCCAAGCTAACCGCCCGACCCTAGACGAAAGAGCGTAACAATGGCTGACCTGATTCAAGTACCCTATACAGAATTATTCCAGCGCGCGACCCGTATTCGCCAGCAGGCGGAAATCGTCCGCGGCGAGATTCGCACCCTGCAGGAGACGGTGGACAGTATTCAGTGGATCGGCACGCGGGCAGAACGCTTCTTTGGCATGTGGGACGAAGCCCGCCCCGAAATGGAAAGCTGGGTGACCATTCTCGAAAGCTTCGCCTCTGATCTCGAAAATCAGGCGCGGCGTATGCAGCAGGCAGACGAGGCGTTCTGATCGGCGCTGTCGAAGATGAACCAGAAGATCGAGGCAGGGGCGTAGATGTGTCTGCGCCCCTGCCTGTATCACAACGCCGCGATCCGATTTGATGACGATGTTTGCCAGGGCGGCAGCCCCGGAGCGCCACCCGTAAAAATGTGCTACCATCAATTAATCACTCAACTGTTAGCTGGGAAAGTTAAGTAATGGCGAACGAAGACCGCGCCCATTCAGCCAATTTCAACCGCCCGCCGCGGATTCAGTTCCCGGAACTCGAAGCGCGCGAGGTCAATATCCCCGCCCCGCCCGCCGTCCAGGATTTACCGGAACAGAATCTGCTCGTCAGCGTCCTGCCGGTCGCGGGCATTGGCATCATGGCGATATTCTACGTCTTTCGCTCGGCGTCGTCGGGCGGCGACAGCCTGTTTTTCGCGCTGCCGATGCTGATCATGGCGTTCTTCACCATTGGGGGCACGCTGCTGGCACAGCGCTGGCGCAAGAGCGACCACGCGCGGCGGCAGAGCGAAGCTGAACTCAACTATATTCGCGTCCTCGAAAAGAAGCGCGTCCGGCTGCAAGCCGCCCACGACGCGCAGATCGCCATCCTTCAGCACGATTTTCCTGAGCCGGAAGCATGGCTCAACCTTGCCCTGACGCGCGACCAGCGGTTGTGGGAGCGCCGCGCCGAAGACGACGATTTCGCCAGTATGCGGATCGGCGTCGGGCGCATTCCGTCAATTGTCAAAATCAACACCCCTGATCCCGACTCGGACAGCGAAGGGCTTGACCGCGCCTTTGCGCTGGCGGACGAATATCGCTATCTCGCCCACGCGCCGGTGGTCGCCTCGCTGACCAGCGACGTTTCGATTGGCTTCTGCGGCAAGCGCGCCGCCGTCCTGAAAGCCGTTCGCGCGGCAGTCTGCGACCTGACGCTCACCCACGCGCCGCAGGATTTGCACATTCACGTCGTCGCCGCGCAGTCGAGCGCCGACGACTGGCGCTGGATGGAATGGCTGCCCCACGCCAGCCAAAGCCATCGCGGCGGCGCGGCGGATCTGGTCGCGCTGGATACCAACAACATCCGCAACCTGATGGGCAACCTCAGCCAGATCATTGACGAGCGCAAAGAGCAGAAGGGCAACACCATCCCTCACCTGCTGCTGATCATCGACGATCCGCAGCTTGTCGAGTCGGAAGCCGTCTACTCGACTATTCTGCGCGAAGGTGGCGCAGTAGGCGCGTCGGCGCTGTGTCTGGTCAACAGCTTTGAAAATATCCCGTCGCAGTGCGGTGCGGCGGTTGAAATTCGCGCCGATGAAACCTTCCGTTTCGCCCGCGTCGGCGCTGAAGGCTTCGAGATCGAAGGCAGCCGCATTGACGAGATTTCGATGCAGGACGCGGAAAACATCGCCCGCGCGCTGTCGTCAATCGTCATCCGCGAAATCGGCACCGGCGGGCGCATCCCACGTCGGGTCGATCTGCTCGATATTTACGGCGTGCGCTATGTTGAAGAACTGCGCGAACGGATGCGCAACAAATGGAATCGCCCGATTCGTAAGGGCATGATCCCCTTCCCGGTGCCGATTGGTCGCGAAAGTCTGGCGGTCAACACCGAGATCGCCCTCGATGAAGAAAATCACGGTCCACACGGTATGCTCGCCGGAACGACCGGCTCCGGTAAGAGCGAGCTGCTGCAAACGCTGATCTGTTCGCTGGTTATCGAACACGATCCACGCCTGCTGACGCTGCTGCTGATCGACTTTAAAGGCGGGGCGACCTTCAACGTGTTCTCCGCCCTGCCCCACACCGTCGGCATGGTGACCAACCTCGATTCGATTCGGGTATCGCGCGCGCTGGAGGCGCTCAAAGCCGAGACACAGTACCGGCAGCAGTTCCTCGAAAGCATGAACGTGCGCGACGTCAACCAGTATCACCGCTTCTACGTCAACAGCCCGGAACGCTTCAACGATCCGACCTTCAAGGCGCTGCCCCATCTGTTCATCATCGTGGACGAATTCGCCCAGTTGGCGAAGGAAATGCCTGATTTCATGCGCGAGCTGGTGCGCACCGTTCAGGTCGGGCGCAGCCTCGGCTTGCACCTGCTGCTGGGCACGCAAAGCCCGATGGACGTGATCACCGACGAGATGAACGCCAACTTACAATTCCGTATCTGCCTGCGCGTTCAAAACGTCGAAGCCAGCCGCGCCATGCTGCGCCGCCCGGACGCGGCGTTCCTGCCATCCGGCTGGCCCGGTCGCGGTTATTTCCAGGTTGGCGCGCAGGGCATGTTCAAGCAGTTCCAGACGGCGTATGTCGGTGCCGATTACGAGCGCAAGCGCAATGACGAAGCGCCGGAAGAAAAAGTCATCCTCGAACTCATCACCGGCAGCGGCGACGTCGTCAATCTGCTGCCGGATACGCGCACGTCCTTCCCGGCGTCCACCAATGGCAGCAGCGTTCAGCCAACCGAGCCGTACACCGTCGCCAAAGCGATTTCAGAAACGATTGTCGATTTCTCCAAGACCGAATCCGTCCCCTGGATGAAGCCGCTGCTGCTGCCGCCGCTGGAAGATCGCATCAGCCTGGCAGCTCCCTTCACCAAATCCAGCGCCGTTGGCTGGAACGGCGTCGAATGGCTGGATGCGGGCGAAGATCACGAAGGCAGCCCGATTCAGACCGGCAGCGCGCCGGTGGGCATCCTGGACGATGTCTACAACCGCACCCAGCATCCGCTGTGGATCAACCTGAACACCACCGAGGGCAGCCGCACCAACCGCAAGGATGGTCACGCCATCGTCATGGGCAGCCCCGGCAGCGGCAAAACGATGTTCATCCGCACGCTGGCGGTCAGCCTCGCCCTGCTGCACCCGCCGGAAAAGCTGCACATGTACTTCCTCAGCTTTACCGGCACCGGGCTGGACGAACTGGGCAGCCTGCCGCACGCGGAGCGCACCATCTACGGCACCGAAACCGAGCGCGTGCGCCGTCTTTTCGGGCGGCTGATTCAGGCGCTGGATGACCGCCAGACCGGACGCGCCGAACCGTTCAGCCCGATCATTCTGGTCGCCATCGATCAGTTCGAGCAGTTCCGCGATACCTACCGCGACCAGCACATGAGCGACCTCGAACGCATCGTCAACGAAGGGCGCGCCGTTGGCATCTATCTGGTGCTGACCGCCAACAGCCCGAATGTGATTCCAGATCGCATCCGTTCGCTGGTGCAGCAGCGGATCGCGCTTCAGTTGGGCGACTCGACTGACTATGTAATGGCGGTCGGGCGCACCGGCGGGCATGGCGACGGCGATTTACCCAGCGGGCGCGGCTTCTTCTCCAACAGCCCGCCGCTTGCCTGCCAGCTCAGTATGCCCTGCCTGCGGATGCCCGAAGACGATCAGGACATGATGAACGGCATGACCCAGATCATCGAATCGCTGCGTCTGGGCTATCTTCAGCTTCAGAACCTCACGCTGGACGCGACTATCACGGCGGAAAACCAGCAGGCGCCCGCGCCGATTGCCGAACTGCCGACCAAGATTCCGCTGCATACGATCTACGCGCAGGTTCACCGCCAGAACGCCTATCACATCGTTACGCCCATCGGGCGGCGCGATAACGACGCCCTGAGTCCCTACAGCGTCGATTGGTGGGAAGAGGGTCCGCATTTCATCGTCACCGGACCGCCCGGATCAGGCAAAACCAATCTGCTCCAGGCGGCGATTCTTTCGGCGGCGCAGCAGCATTCGCCGGAACAGCTTCGCTTCCTGCTGGTCGATTTCAACGGGCGCAGCCTGCGCTCGCTCAACAACCTGAAGCACGTCATTCGCCGCGTCACCGACGTGTCAGAGCTTCAGACGCAGCTTTGCCATCTGGCGTCGGAGATGAACGCCTTTACCGAACGCTCGCGCGATCTGATGGGCGACGGCAGCGCGCCGCTGGAAATTCCGGCAACCGTAGTCATCATTGACGACTATGACCCCACCAGCGAGGCGTTGAGCGCCAACCCCGAACTGCTGACCCAGCTTCGCGATCATGTACGGCTGCACAGCGAACTGGGGCTGTATATCTGGGTGGCGGGCTATCTGGAGCGCATGAGCGACCCGCTGATCAAGCAGCTTCTGCTGCGGCGCTCCGGCTTCGGCTTGATGATCCGCGACAGCCTGCAAAAGCTGAACGTGCGCACGACCGGCTTGCCCGCCGACGCCATGCCCGAAGGGCGCGCGTACGTGCCGCAGCACAACCGCGTCGAAGTCGTGCAAACGGTGCTGATCGACAGTCCGCAGACCTACGTGACGCAGATCAACGACAAGCTGTGGAAGAAATCTGAGCGCGCCGTCTGGCTGAACCCGGCGCAGGGCAATGCCCCGCTGCTGATGCCGGACGCGCCGGTGCGGGCATCGTATCGCGACGTCAGCATTGACACGCCGGGCTTGATTCAGGATCTGCTCGGCGGCACAGGCAAGAAGAAGAACTAACGCGCGCCGCCGAAGAAAAGCCTGCTGATGCGGCTTAACAAATAGTGCCGGATTCATTGTAGGGACACGCTAATGTAGTTTCACAAAATAATACGGGTTTTCCGTAGGGACACGATATATCGTATCGTGTCCGCGTTATGGCGACCTTTCGGACACCCTGTATGGTGTCCCTACATGTCCCGTATTTAATCATTTGACTGCATTAACGTGTCCGTTGCCATCCATAAAAACGGACACGACAGTGTCGTGTCCCTACATTCACACACAACTGCCCACTCGCTATGTTATGGCTGAGGGGGACGGGAGTGAGGTTTGTTAGCAGTTTCTGCGGTTCAACACTGTTTTTGCGAGCGAGGTTTGTGTGCATCCGAAACTGATCAAAGCCAACATCGCGCTCTTTAACGGCGCGCGCTCCGAAGCGCGGCGGCTGCTCGACGAATATCGCGCCGAAGCCGCCGACGCCAAACCCACGCCGATGGTGCTGTGGATTGACGCGCAGGCGCAGGATACGCACGACGAACGCATCGAGCGCCTGCGCGGGCTGATCGAAACGACGGGCGAGAACGACCCCTATGCCCAGCAGGCGCGGGCGTTTATCGAGGACGAGCGCAGTCTGGGCGATGAAGCAGCGCCCGGCGCGCGAAGCAGCCGTTCGGGCGGCATTGCCGGCGTGCCGTTTGGCAAAGCGGCGCTGTTCGCAGCCGCGGGCGCGGCGGTGGCGTTCATCGTCTTCAGCGTCCTCAACCCCGGAACTGGCGCGACACCGCTGCCGCAGGCAACCCAATCGTCTGGCGTCGCCACCGCTGCCGATGCCACGCTGGGCGCAGCCGCCTCAACGCCCCTCGATCTGCCGGATCGCAGCGTGACGGTGGCTAATCCCGATAATTTCACGGCGCAGTATACCCAGGGCGTGCTGCAAATCACCGCCTATGAGGATCAGTCTGAGCGCGCGGCGAATATCCGCGATCTCGTCGTCCTCAACCCGACCACTGGCGCGCGCTTCTACGCCCTCAAGCTGCTGTTTGAATGCCGCGCCGAACTGTGCCAGGACCCGCCTGAAGCCAGCCTGACTCTGGAGTTGGAAAACGGCAGTCAGATTCCCGCCATGCCGGACGTAGGCGTACACGGCGAAACCCTGTTACAGCCGCGCGCCCGCGGACGCAGCACTAACGGATGGGTGGTATTCGAAATCGCGGCAGACAGCGTGCCCGCCCGGCTGATCATCACGCCAGCCACCAGCGCCATTTCCGAGACGCCACAACCCCTATTCATCGATCTTCCGGCGTTATAGAGTTGGTGAGGAAACCATGAGCCAACATGAAGTACGTGTCCGGTTAAGCGAGCTTCGCACCGCATCGGACAACCTGAATTCCGTTGCCGATAAGGTCGATGCCGCCGTCACCACCACCAATGATCTGGTAGACAGCCTGATGGCGCGCGGCTTCGTCAGCCCCGCTGCTACGGCGTTCCACACCCGTTTCCTCGGCAAGGTCACCTGGATGGATGAATGGCCCCTGCACGTGCGCGAATTCGCCGAGCGCCTTACCGAAGCGGCTGACGAAATCGAAGCGGCAATCAGTGACACGATGGATACCAACCCGACGCCCGATTCGGGATCAGGTGATGGTTCATCGTCGCACGATGGCGGCACTTCTCCTGGCGGCTTTCCGCTGCCAACGCCCACCGGAACCGGACACGGCACGACCACCGGCGGCAACAGCACTGGCAGCGGCACTTCCTCTGGCACGTCCTCTGGAACATCCGGCACTGGCAGCGGTTCGTCGCGCAGCCGCAGCCAGAACGCGGGTTCCGGTTCGACTGAGCAGGATGAGCCGGAAGCCCCGCCCGAAGTCGCGCCGCTGGAAGCCTATCTCTCGGCTGCCAACCGCCCGCTTTACGACCAGATCGCCAACACGCAGCAGCAGATCGTGACTGAGGAACAAAACCTCAATCTCATGCGCACGCGCCGCCAGTCGCTTCAGGAACAGTACGACGATTTGAGAACGCGGCTGGAAGCGGTGGGTGGCAACACCTCGAACGCCCGTATGCAGGCGCTGCTGGACGAAATCGCCCTCCTTGATGGCGACATTGCCGCCTCAGAGGCGCGGATCGCTGAAATGCAGACCAGCATCGGCGATCTGCAAATGCGGCTGGAGCGCGTGCGTCCGGGCGCGGGCGCTGACCTTGAATTGATCGCCAGCCTCGAAGGCAGCCGGACGATTGACGCCATCCTCAACGCCACCCGCCAGGCGGATAATTCGGTCAACTGCGTCAACTGGGTCTGTTCGCGGATGCCAATCCCGCCGGGCATTCCCGGCAACGCGATGACGTGGATCGACAATGCGATTGCCAACCCTGAATACGGCATCACGGTGGGCAGCGAGCCGCTGGTGGGATCGGTGATCGTCATGCAGCCGGAACACTCGTTCGCGCATGATGTGTTCGGGCATGTGATGTACGTCGAGCGCGTGGAAAACGGGCAGATCTGGGTGACGGACAACTTCCATCACCAGCCGGTGCTGCTCAATTCGATGACCGACGAACTCTCGGGACCGTATATTCAATATATGTACTTCCCCTGGCAAACACAGGGGTAGGCGAGAACGCCCACACCCTGAGCAATCTACGATTGCCACTCTCTGCCGCCAGGAAAACTGGTGTATAGGGGCGGTTCGCGAACCGCCCGAACCGCCCCTACAATAACGCGCATGAATTGTTGCCGGTCAACAATCAAAGGTGTCCTCTCCTCAGCTCTGAGAGAGAATTAGCAGGGGGTGAGGGCTAGCCGCCCGCGTTCATCCGCACCCGCGCGTCCAGCGTCAGTGTCTCGCCTGAACTGAACGTCAGCGTCACCGGAAAGCTTGCCCCTGCTACCAGATCAGCCTGAAGGTTCACCAGCATCAGATGCAGCCCAAGTGGCTCGATGCGGACGGTCTCGCCGGGCGGGATGTCCAGCGCCGCGATCTGCTCCATCCGCGCTATCCCATCTTCAACCACCGTCTGATGAAGCTCGACCCGTTCGGCAGCGCTCGTCGCCGCTTCGACCAGACGCACCGAATCAGCCGTCGGGTTGTCGATAGTCACATAGACCGCGCCCGTTTCCCCGGCAGCCGCTGGGCGCGCCCAGGCGTCAGCCGCGGTCACAGAACCGCCGGAGGCGATCAGAAGCCACGCCCCGGTCACCAGGCTGATAATCGCCACCAGCCCGATCACGCCCACCAGCACCACGCCAACCCGGCGCGCGCGCGGCTGGACAACCGCATAGCCGCCGAGCGCCAGCAGCGCCAATCCCGCAAGGAGCGCAGCAGTTCCGCGCTGTACCGCCGGGATCGGCAGGTCGATGTCGATCTGCGGCGGCGGCGGCGCGGCAGGAATACTGGCGTCGAAATCGATCACGCTGTCAAATTCGCCCGGACGCGCCACCGTCATGCGGATCCGCCAGTCGCCGGGCAGGCTGAGGTTTGAGCCGCTGGCGCGATAAAGGCTGTTCCCCTGCGCTTCAGGGCGCAGTTCGCTTTGCCCCACATCCCCATCGAGGTGGTCAAACCGCAGCCGGATGAGAGAAGCATCGTCAATCACCGCGCCGGTCGTCTCGTCAATCAGCGACACCGTGAAGGTGTTCTCGCCCACCACGCCCGGCACGATTTCCAGATGCGCCATCAGGTGGTTGGCGCTGCGCATATCGAAGTATGGCGTCACCGCCGCCGCCGCCTCGTTAGCGGCAGCGACAGCGGCGTTCGCCGCCATTACGCCGCGCGCCGGGTTGAGCGCGGTCATCAAGCCAGCGGCTGCCAGAATACCCACCAGCAGCGCCACTTCAGCCCCAATCAACCCGCGCAGTCGCCCGATCCATGCCGGGTATCCCTTCATCAGCGCCCGGTGGGTGAGCAGCAGATTGACCGCCGCGATTGCCAGCAGCGGCAGCAGCAGCACCAGCTTGACTAACAGCGACCGCCCGTAGACCGTCGCCACCAGCGCTTCTACCGAGCCAACGTGCAGCCATGCCGCGTAAATTCCGGTGACGACCAGCGCCGCCAGCGCCAGCCGGGCATAATTTGAAAACCAGCCGACCAGCTCGCCCACTTCAAGCGCCGTCAGGCGGGTGCGAATGAGCGCCAGCGCGAAAGCGACCAACCCGCCAACCCACAAACAGGTCGCCAGCAGGTGCAGTCCGTCGCTGGCGGCTGCCACCAGCGCGTCCGGCGCTGCCGCCGCGTGGCTTGACAGGCTGTGTAGGAACACCAGTGTCACGCTGACGACCAGCGCCGCCCAGAGCATTCGGGCGCTTGCCCTGCTCCACACCAGCAGCACGCCGCTGACCAGCCACAGCCCCGCCCGCGCCAGCCAGAGCGCCCCGTAGCTGCTGTTCGCCAGCATCTGCGAAGTTGAATTGACCGTCACGTCACCGGCAGCCGCCGCCGTTTGCAGAAGCAGCAGCAGCACCTGCGCCGCGCCCAGCAGATACCAACCCACCCAGGTAAGCACGTGCAGGCGGCGGTCAGCATCCAGCGCGCGGATCGTCACCTGCGCCGGACGCCAGACCAACAGCCGAAAGCCGAGGCTGCCCACAAACAGCGACATTGCCGCCAGATTCAGCCAGCGCCCAGCGATCAACCCCGGCGGCGCATCCTCGCTCACCGGCGGCGCGGCTTCGCGCGCTGGCGCGGGCATCCCCACGCCAAAGGCATAGCTACCCTGCGCCAGATGCCCGTCCGTCGTAGACAGCGAACGCCACGAGACGGTGTAAACGCCGTCCGGCAGATCGTCTACCGCCAGCGTCATCTGATGCGCGTCCTCGGGATCGACGCTGCTGGGCGCTGGCGAAATGGTGTCGGCGTTCATGTCAAGCAGAGTGATGCGGCTGTAGTCCGGCTCCAGCGGTTCGGTGAACCACAGCCGTATTTCAGTCGGGGACTCGGTCAGCGTCTCATTCGCGCCCGGAGACGACCGAGCAAGATTGGCGTGGGCAGAGGCAGGTGCTGCCAGCAGCAGCGCCCCCACCAGGGCGAAGACCAGTCCAGCGAAGCGAACCCACACAATTAGCCTTCCTGCAGCGTGGCAAGCAGCGTTTCAAGCGCGGCGATGCGCGCTTCGAGCGCGGCAATACGAGCGTCAGTCTCGATCACCGGAAACAGGATGTCGGTCAGCGGTTCGACGGTGCTGAACTCGCCGTCGGTTGAGGTGAATATTTCGTCCACTTCGTGATCGGCTATCGTGCCAAACACGCGGAACGAATAGTCGCCGGGCAGCGCTGGAATCAGATCAGCGGCGTAATGTCCGGGTTCGTTCCGCAGCGGCTTCAGCGCCAGCGTGATCGACTGGTCGCCAAAGCTGACCTCAACCTGCAAATCGACAGCGGTATCGGCGGGCAGCGGCTCATCATGCGAATCGTGATGGCTGATAAGGACTTCGGGACCGTTGAGCAGCCCCGCGTAAGCAGGCTCGCTTCGCCAGCCGAAGGTGATCGCGTATTCCCCGACTTCGCGCCCCTCATGGGCAGCGGCAGGCACGACCAGCAGGCAGGCAAATACCAGACAGAGCAGAATCGTCCGCAAAGACATACCTATTCTCCTGAAGAAGTAAAAGCGTCAGATACTCTAGAGCTTACCCCAGCCTCTGAGGTTTACAAACGGTTACCTATAGATACGCTCAGGCTGGCGGCATTGGATGTTCAAACGCCGCCGCTGTTGGTCACAGCGCGCCGATGTCCCGCCCATGCTGGCGCAACCCGTAGAGGTTGTTCATGGTCACGATTGGATACCACACGGGCAGCCCATGCTGGTCACGCCAGCCGCCATCGTCCTGCTGTGCGCCTTCAAGATAATCGAGCACCCGCGCCAGAAACTCTGGCGGCAAGGCGCGGGCGACGGGCGATTCTGGCGTCGGGACAAACCGCAGCAGCGAATAATACTGATCTTCCGGTATCTTCAGCGCGCAGTCAACGATATTGGCGACCGCCACGGCGCGATAAGACTCGACATCGGGAAAGTCGGCACCGAAAGACCAGTCGTAGGCATGGTACGCCATGAACAGCCATTCGTTCGCCTGAATGTGGTCTGGAGTCAGATTCTGCTGCGCCCAGCGGGTCGTCGATTGCAGCAGATCGGCGCTTGCCTGACCGTATTTAGCCAGATTGCCGACAATCGAATCGGGCATCGTCTGCCCGCCGCCGTTCCACCAGGGCGCGTGCGGGTAGTCGAGCACTTCGGGCGGGTTGGCGAGCGAACCATCCTCTTGACGGCTGCGTTCCACCCAGGCGGCGACTCCATCCAGCAGATGACCAGCTGGTAAATCGTGCTGAACCATCACTGTGAGCAGATATTCCAGCGCCAGCGGATGCGAGTTCGGGCAGCGGATATCATGTTCCATCGCGTTGCCGTAACCGCCGTCGGCGTTCTGGTAGCTGCCCAGGCTGCGCTGTAAGCGGTCAATAGCGCCTCCCTGGAACTGATAGGCGAACAAGTCGCGCTCCCACAACACACCGTTGCCATAAACAAAATCGCGCGCGCGTTTCAGATCGATGGTCATGATAGTGTCCCCTTACCCGGTCATGGCTTAACTATAGTCCCCAATACAAATTGAATCGATTCGCTGCTGTGAACGGTGGTTCTGAATGCGAACCTCAACTCAGCCCCACAGGTGAGCTGCTGCTGCCTGCGGCGGCTTGTGCGAAACACGGCGAAAGCCTATAATGAGCCGAACGTGTGTTTGCGAGGCGGCTTCGACACCCTCCAGCACAGCGACTACGCCCCTCGACAGACTGCGCCTTACCCACAACTTGTCATCGGAGTCTGGCATGAACCAGCTTCGCAGATTTCTGCTCGTTACCGGACTCGTCCTGAGCAGCCTTTACCTGTTCCGCCGCCACATCTATGCCCGGCTGCTGCGCCTGTCGCCGCCGCGCTGCCGCGTGTCGGTCGAACGGGGCGTGGTCGTGGTCACGCGCGACGGCGTGAGGCTGGTCGGTGACCTGTATCGCCCGGCGGGGCTGGATAAATGCCCGGCGCTGCTGATGCGAACGCCCTACGGACGCAGCGGGCGCTACAGCTCGTTCGGACACTTACAGGAATTCTTCGCCCAGCGTTTCGCTGAACGCGGTTACGCGGTGCTGGTGCAGGATGTGCGCGGGCGGCTGGAATCGGGCGGCTCATTCAGCCCCTATCTGTTCGAGCGTGATGATGGCATCGACTCCGTGGAGTGGCTGGCTGCCCAGCCCTGGTGCGATGGACAGATCGGCATGTGGGGCGCGAGCTACAGCGGCATCGTCCAGTGGGCGGTTGTCCCTTCAACCCCGCTGGTCAAGGCGTTTATGCCCTCGATTACCAGCGCCGCGCTGCACGACATTCTCTACCCCGACGGGGCGCTCGATCTCGGTCTGGCGCTGCGCTGGCTGTCGATCTTCAAGACGATTGACCACAACCGCAGCCGCGCGCCCTGGGCGAACCTGTTCCTGTTCAATGAGGTTGAGCAGATGGTGAAGCCAGCGGTGACGCACCTGCCCGTCGCCAGCGTCGATAAAGTCGCGCTGGATGAAGAAGTCGATTTCTTTCAACTGTGGCTGGAACACCCCGAAGGCGACGACGAATTGTGGTCGAAGGCGCTGGAACATCTGCGCCTTGAACAGGTGACTGCTCCGGCGCACCTGGTCGGGGGATGGTATGACTTCTTCCTGCGCGGCATGTTGCAGGACTATGCGAAACTCAAAGCCGCCGGGCAGCAGCCCTATCTGACAATCGGACCCTGGCATCACTTCGCGGCGCTGTTCAGCTTTGCCGACGTGCGCGAAGGGCTGCGCTGGTTTGACATCCATTTCAAAGGTCAGGCGAACAAACGGCGGCAGATGCCGGTGCGCGTGTTCATCCTCGGCAGCCGCCAGTGGCGCGATCTGCCCGACTGGCCCCCCACGGCGGAAACGCGCCCGTTCTACCTCGGCGGCGAACATACCCTTTCAACCCGCGTGCCCACCAGCGCCGCGCCGCCCTACCGCTATATTTATGATCCGGCTGATCCGACGCCCAGCATCGGCGGCAGCCAGTTCTCGCTGGACGCGGGCGCGGTCGATAACCGCCGGTGGGAACGCCGCCACGACGTACTCGCCTTCACGTCAGCGCCGCTAACACACGATCTGGAAATTATCGGCGAGGTGCGGCTGGTGCTGTACGTCCGGTCGAGTCTGGCGCACACCGATTTCTTCGGGCGGCTGTGTGACGTTGCCCCCAACGGCAAATCGACCAACATCTGCGATGGTCTGTTCCGCCTGCGCCCCGGCACCGGAGAATGCCAGCCGGACGGCACGCTGCGGATCGAGATCGATATGTGGGCGACGGCGTATCACTTCCGCCGGGGACACCGCATCCGGTTGTGCGTCGCCAGCGGGGCGCACCCGCGCTGGAATCGCAACTTCGGCACCGGCGAGCCGTTCACCACCGGCACCAATCTTCGCATCGCCCAGCAGGCGGTGTACTGCGACCAAACGCACCCATCGGCGCTGCGGCTGCCGGTGATCGATGAAACGCGGGCTGAACCACAGAGACACAAAGTACACGAAGAATTGGTGTAGGGGCGAGGCGCTGCCTCGCCCACGACGCCTCGCCCTGAAGCGGTTACGCGCGTGTGGCAGTCTGTCCAGTCCACGAATCGACCAGCGCCCGCGCCCGCGAGGCGAGCGTCTCAGGCGTCCAGTTCCTGGAGACGAGCGAGCCGCCAAGCCCGAGGGCAGCCGCGCCCGCGCGCCGGTATAACCCGGCGTTGCCCGGCTCAATGCCGCCAGTCGGCACAAAGGCGATGTCGTCCAGCGGCGCGCGGATTGCTTTCAGATAGGTGGGTCCACCCAGCACGTCGGCTGGAAACAGCTTGAGCATCGCGCACCCGGCGGCAAAGGCGGTTTCCGCTTCAGTCGGCGTGGCGACGCCGGGCAGGTGCAGCACGTTCGCCGCCTGCGAGCGCGCCACCGACGCCGGATCAAAATTCGGCGAGACGATGAACTGCGCGCCGAGCGCCAGCGCCTCGTCCACATGAGCGACCCGGCGGATCGTCCCCGCGCCGATCAGCAGATCGTCGCCAAAGCGCTGGCGCAGCGCCGGAATCGCTGCCTGCGCGTGGGTGCTGTTGAGGGTCACTTCCATGATGCGGATGCCGTTTTCCGCCAGCACCTCGCCAATGGTCAGAAAGTCGTCCACCGGGAAATCGCCGCGCATGATGGCGATCAGTCCATGCTGGCGGATCATCTGTTCAGCAGATTGGATGGTCATTCAAACACCTTTGTTAGAGTTTCAATCCATCGGGTAAAGGCTGCATCCGCCATCGACCAGCAGCACCGAGCCGGTCATGTAGCTGGCGGCAGAGCTGCACAGGAACAGAAAGGCATCGGCAACCGACTCTGGCGCTTGCAGATAGCCGAGTGGAATGGCTTTCTCCGCGCGTGCCCGGTAATCGGGTTCGGTATCCCACTGGCGTTTCGCCATGCCAGCGCCGACAATGCCGGGCGCGACGCCGTTGGCGCGGATGCCTTTGTCTGCCAGTTCGCGGGCGAACGAGCGCATCAGTTGGTTCATGGCTGCTTTGCTGGCAATGTAAGGCGCGATACCGGGCCACGGCGTCTCGGCGACCCACGAGGTGGTAAAGATGAGATGTCCCTTGATCCCATCGGCGAGCATGGCGCGGACGCTTGCCTGCCCCAGCAGAAACGCCGACTTGGTATTGACCGCCATAATCCGATCCCATTCCGCCTCGTTGTATTCCATCAGCGGCTTGGCAATCACCATTCCAGCATGGCACAGCGTCGTATGAATGGGACCAAAGCGGGCGCGAGCGCTCTCGACAAGCTGCTCAACATCGACTGTTCGGGTGAGATCGCCGCGCAGATAGTGTATCTGCTCCGGTTGGATACCCGCTTCAGACAGGCGGCGCTGTGCTTCTTCCGGCTCGATCACATCATTGACGGTCATGGATGCGCCGTGTGAAGTCAGCGCCCGAACCACATGCAGCCCGATTGCGCCCACACCGCCCGAAATGACGATATGCTGTCCGGCAAGTGCATCGTCGCGAAATGGCATGGTATTTCCTCCGCGTGAGTACACCTATAGTGTACCTATCGACCATCAAGAACAAAAACCTCGCCCAGAAACGAAAGCCGCCATCAACCGGTCACGGCATCCACACCGGGCTGTAATCCTGCGCCGGACTCGATAGAATCAGGCGCGGTTCGCCGCCCGGCACCTGATCGATTAGAAAAATATCGTACACCGTCCCTGACGACGAAGCATAGATCAGCCGCCCGTCGGGCGACCACGCGGGCATCATATCCGCCGCCGGGCTGCCGGTGACGTTGGTGAGTCCGCCGGTGGCGAAATCGTAGACGAAGATGTCGCCTCTGCCTTCACGCTCGGAGACAAACGCCAGCCGACCATCAGGCGACCACGCGGGCTGGGTATCTGACGCCGGATGGCTGGAGACGTTCCGCAGTTCGTCGCGCGACAGGTCATACACATACACGTCCGGGTTCTGGTCTGAGATCGACACAAACGCCAGCCAGCGATCTTGAAACCAGACGCCGTCGTAGTTGAGTCCCTCCGGCTGGCGAATGCGGATCGGCGCAAGTGTTTCTGGATTAATGACGGCAATCCGGTTCGTGCCGGAGACGTCATCGTCATAGACCAGCCAGCCCGCGCCAGACCAGTTTGGACGGCTGACGCTGTGGCTGCTCTGTCGGGTGACGTTGCGCGCCGTATTACCCTGGCAGCCGTCCTGCACGTAGAGGTCATAGCGCCCGGCGCTGCCGACGACATACGCCAGCTCGCCGCGCCCCGACCACGCCGGAGATGACTCGTCCAGACGGCGACCGCTAATCGCGCAGCGCTGCCGCGTCAGCATATTCATCACCACCACATCGCGACCATCGGCATCTGCGCGGACAAATGCCAGATCGCCCTGCCGCGACCATGCCGGATCGCTGTTTTGCACGCCACTGCGCGAAACCGGCATCGTGATCAGGTAATCGACATCGCCGAGGTACACCTGGGCGGTGCCGCTGCGCTCGCTGACGAAGGCAATTACAGCCCGCTGGCGCAGATGCCCCACGCCGATTGCGCCGCTGGTCAGCAGAATCAAAATCAAGAGGAAGCAAGCTGTCATTCTGAGGAAGGTCGCGCGCAGAGTCTCCATTGTTATGGTTGTACACCGACGCCAGAGCCGAAGCAAATGACGCCGCGATAACTGGAAATTCGACTTTATCCTACCCCAGATGTTACACTATTCACTGGTTCATGGGCGGCACACGGGTATCACCTCTTTGAATTCGAGACATGTGCTTGTGGTAGATGATGATAACAGTCAGAGAATGGTGCTTGCGACGATGCTGCGACAGTTGGGGTGTACCACTACTGAAGCTGCCGATCCCAAGACCGCGCTGGCTATTTTGCAGTCCGACCCGTCGATCAACCTGGTGTTCACCGACGTGCTGCTGCCCTGGATGAGTGGTATCAGCTTTCTCGAACGTATCCGAGAGCGGCATCCTGAAGTGCCGGTGGTGGTCATCAGCGCCAGCGATTTTTCGTTGTGGGGCGAGCAGGCACTGCAAAGAGGCGCGATCTTTTGCCTGCAAATTCCGTTTTTCAAGCGTGACCTGGCTGCCGCGCTGGAAGCAGCGCAAACCGCCTAAGCTTATCGTAATGTTTGGAAATATAAATGAGACTCATATTCATTGTGAACTATGTTAATTTTATGAAATGATTTAAAATTGTTGCATTACTTGCCAGGATCATGATCGCTAACGCGGTATCATCTGGTAAGTTACTTTAA
This sequence comes from Aggregatilineales bacterium, assembly GCA_030834905.1. Lineage (GTDB taxonomy): Bacteria > Chloroflexota > Anaerolineae > Aggregatilineales > Phototrophicaceae > Flexifilum. The sequence goes on from JAUQWZ010000011.1 coordinate 289,387, forward strand.
GGGGTTCGTGTATGCCTTTCAACCTACTCCCACATGGCAACCAGATTCCGAACCTGACTGGTGTCATAGACCGACCCCGGTTGCTGGCAAAGCTCGAAAGTGTGCTCCAGCACAAGATCACGCTCCTGTGCGCGCCCCCCGGCTACGGCAAAACAACCGTCGCCGCCCAGTATGCCCACCAGGCGAATCACCCGGTAATCTGGTATCGCTTCGAAGATCGGGAACGAGACCTCCCCACGTTCCACGATCACTGTATCGAAGCACTCAGCGCCGTCGCGCCCGCCGTGGCTGACCTCAAATATGCGCCCGGTTATACCCCTGTCGAACTGGCATCTTCCGTCGCCAACGCCCTGCGCGAAGGGTTTGAAACGCCGTTTGTGTTCGTGCTTGACGACGTACATACGCTGAATGGCTCCGCCGCAGTTGAACTGTGGATGCGAACTTTTGTGACGCTGGCACCCGCTAACTGTCACATCATCATCATCAGCCGTATTCTGCCCTCGCTGCCGATGACTGAGATGATCGCCCGCCGCGAAATGGTGGCAATCGGTCAGGATCAACTGCGCTTCACCGCCGACGAGATTATGACGCTGGCGGAAACGCTGTATGATTTCCGGCTGCCGCGCGCCAATGCCGAAAAACTGCTCGGACAGCTTGAGGGCTGGCCCGCGGGAACCATTCTGGCGTTACAACCGCTGCCGCAGGATCTGGAATTCCTGATGCTCAGCGGCGGCGAAGGTCCTGAAGCGCTGTTCTATGCGCTGGCAGACCTGATGCTTGACGCTCAGCCGCCCGGACTGCGCGATTTCCTGCTCGCTTCATCCACCCTCTCGCGTATTACCCCCGAATTGATATCCAGCGCGCTAAAACTGCCGGACAGCAGCGAATGGCTGGCGGAACTGCTCAACCGCAACCTGTTTGTTTCCCGCAACTCGAACGGCTTGGTCTATCACCGGCTGTTCCGCGAGTACTTGCAGCAGCGCTTATCGGAACAGCGACCGGAATGGTTCAAACAACTGCATCGCAACGCCGCCGACTGGTTCGATCACAACGGCGATTTTGACGAAGCCTTCATCCACTATATCGAGGCGGACTATCCCAGTTTCGCCGAACAAGCCATCAGCCCTCTCATCCAGGCGTACTACAGCCAGGGGCGCGTCGAAACGCTGCTGCGCTGGAATGATATGCTCGTCCGCGCCGACGTGCGTAATCCTCAGCTTCTCTATGTGTGCGCGTCCATCTACCTGACGCGATACGCCTATGACACCGCCGAAGCCCTCCTCGCCGACGCCGAGCGCCTGTTCTGTATCCAGGACGATACCCCTGGCGTCATCAACGTGCAGCTTCAACGCGCGCTCATTAATATCCAGCGAGGGCACTATTTCCCGGCGATCACGCTGGTGCAGCCGCTGGTGCAGTCTCCGCCTGCGAACACCAAGCTTCACGGCGGCGCGCTGCGCCTGCTCGGCTTTGCCAACCTGAAGCTGGGATTGGTGGATACGGCAACACAGCATCTGGAACACGCCCTCGAACTGTACCGGCGGGTTGGCGACCTCAGCAATACGGCGAACGTGCTGCAAGACCTCGAACTCGCTTACCTGCAAACCGGACGGCTGGAAGATGCCTCCGCCTGTCTTCAGGAAGTCGTCGCCATGCGGCGCTCGCTCGGCAGCCCGATTGGACTGGCGCACGCCCTGAACAATCTGGGCTATCACTATCATCAATTTGGCGATTACGCGCAGGCGCAGAAGAATTTTGAGGAAGGTCTGAGCATTGTCTCTCAGGTGCAGGATCGCCGTACCGAGTGCCATCTCCTGTGGAGTCTGGGCGATCTTCAGCGCGACCGCGGCAGCTTCGACGAAGCGCTCACGCAGTATAATCGAGCGCTGGAACTGATCAGCAACTATGAGCCGTCTCTGCGCTGCAATATCCTGTTCAGCATCTCCACCCTGCGGCGCTGGCAAAACCATTTTTATGATGCTGTCGCGCTTGCCGAAGAAGCGTTAACCATCGCCGATGCCCACCAGCTCACGCGCGAAAGCGCTATGGCGCGGGCAGCGATGTGGGCAGCCCGCGCCTTTATGGGCGAGCTAACCACCGCGGCGCACGAACTTGACCTCGCCGCATCATCGCTTCAGGAAATCCACGCCAAATCCGAAATCGTCCATATCCTGACCTTGCGAGCGCTGGTCAGCTTCCTGCACAATGACCGCAGCCGCGCCGAAAGCTACCTGCGCTCGGCGGCACAGACCGCGCAAAGCGGTGCCAGCGCGCAGCCGCTGATCGCCGAGGTCGTGCATCATCCGTTCATCGAAAATCTGGTGCCGAGCGAAGCGCAGAAATTCAGCCTGGTCGCGCACGGCATTGCCCAACTGCGGAAGGCGCAGGTCAAGCCTACCAATATCATTCGGCTGCAGGACAAGCTCGATTCCGAGATGATCTACAGCCTGCGCATTCAAACGCTGGGCAAGGAAATCATCGAACGCGACGGCGTGCTGGTTCTGACAACCGACTGGCGCGCGGCGGCGGCGAAGGAATTGTTCTTCTATCTGCTGTTCATCGGCGCTGAGACGCGCGAGCAAATCAGCCTGAATTTCTGGCCCGACAGCTCATCCAACCGCGTGCGCTCAAACTTCCACACGACGCTGTACCGCGTGCGGCAGGCGTTGGGCGAGAACGTCATCATCTTCAAAGACGAAACGTACCGCGTGAACAGCGGTCTGGATATCTGGTGCGACGCCCACGAGTTCCAAAACCTTGCCCGCCAGGCACGCCCCCTGCCAACCAGGGATGCGCGAACCGAAGACCTGTGGCGGCGGGCGGCTTCACTGTATCACGGCGATTTCCTGCCGCAGCTTGATTCCGAATGGATTCTGGCGTACCGCGAAGAACTGCGCGAAACCTATCTTGAATCGGTCGTGCGCCTCGGCTTGTGCGCGCAGGCGCGTAAGGACTACAAGCAGGCGATCATGATGTTCAAGCAGGCGCTGAAGCTTGATCCATACCGCGAGGAAAACCACCGCACGCTGATGATATGCTACGCCGACCAGGGCGAGCGCGGCAAGATCCAGACTCATTACCGCTATCTTCAGCGGCTGTTCGACGAAGAACTGGCGGTCGAGCCTTCCCGCGAAACTGAAGTGCTGGTGCGCTCGCTGTTGAAATAGCGCATCCGAGCAAAATCAGAGAGTCATTGGGCGTTCAATTGAACGTCCTTTTTTATTGTCGCCAACCCGCCAACCCTTAATCACTCCAAACTTCCTCAATTATTACAGCCCAATTTTGAAAATTGGTCGATCAATTTCTTTACCAAATATGGTTTTCCCCTCAGGTTGGTAAGCACTTCGTTGTGCGGCAGCGTGTAAATTACAACTATCAATCGAAGAGCACTACTTACACTTCAACAGGAGATTATCATGAAGGCTCAACTTACATCCCTTTCTGTCCGTTTTGGCGCGAACCCCAATGCCCTGAAAATTGTCTCGGCAGCACTGTTTGTTTCGCTGACCGTGATCGGTTTGCTCGTTCCGTCGGCTTCCGTCGCCGCAGGTCCCATCTCTGGACCGCCCGACATCTTCCGTTAAAGACATTTTCCACCAACCTGTCAATGTCAGGATAAGTATCACACATCGAGATCGAACTTTCAGCAGGTAAGGGAAAATCACCAATGGCACTCAGAGAGCAGTTTGTTTCACGCAGCGCTCCGCAGAGGGCAATCAAGTTTCAACGCCCGAAGGTTTGGCAGGGTTTCCTGTTGAGCTACGAGGAACGACTGCGCATAGACCAGATGATGGGCAGCGCGATGTTGGATGATACATTGTGCCGCCGCCTCGTCAAAGAGCGCGATACAGCGCTGATGTCGGCATTTGATCTGTCGGCTGAAACCCAGCGATGGCTATGTAGTATCCCGGCATCAACCCTGGACGAAATGGCGCAAGAAATCGTGATGTGTTCATAGCAGCCTGGACAAAACCATGTCGATAGACAACCATCCCACCGGAACTGGTTTCTATTTTCAACCGGGAACCAGTTCCAAGATGGTGGCGGACACCCTGGCACAATCGGAGCATCATACGAAAATGAACACTACCGTCCTCGTTGTGGATGACGATATTAACATCCTGGCGCTTCAGCAGATTCTATTTACCCGCAATGGATATCGGGTTGAAGCTGCCAACAGCGGCTACAAGGCGCTCGAAATCCTCAACCGGCTCATGCCTGACGTCATTGTCCTGGATGTGATGATGCCCGGACTCAGCGGTATTGAACTTTGTAGGCAGCTTCGCATGATGGCACGCACACGTCATATCCCAGTCATCATGTTTTCCGCCAAGAGCGATATCGACACGATGAAGGCGAGTATGGAAGCTGGCGCGACCGGTTTCCTGAGCAAATCTGAATCGCACCACCGCCTGTTGAGTGAAGTAAGACAGGTTACGACACTGGCAGTCGCCCACAACGGCAGCTACTACTAACCCGCCGCTTGCATTCACTCGCATTCAGATGAAAAGACAGCCTTCACAGGCTGTTTTTCGTTTCTGATGATCGCGCGCTATAATGCCCCGCAAATCTGAAAATTCACCTTCGTCAACTGAAGGGTGGCTAGGGTTCCGCTGTCTCAGGTCTGGACCGAGCGCCACGGAAGACCACTGCTGTGGTTCGCACCTTGAGGATGAAAATGCCAGAGGGGGTAGGTTGATGCGTTTTCGCATCCCTATCTGGAGGCGCGTCCTATGTTCCTGTCTTCCCTCTCACCTCATGCTCGCGCAATCGCGCAGGCGCTGTTGGTGACCTTCCTGTGGTCAACCTCGTGGGTGCTGATCAAAATCGGTCTGCGCGACGAAATACCGGCGCTGACATTCGCCGGGCTGCGCTACACCCTCGCCTTCCTGTGTCTTGCGCCCATCGCCCTGCGCCAGCGTCGCGGCGTCAAGCTGCTGCCCGACCTCAGCCGCCGAAACTGGCTCAGCCTCATCATCCTGGCGCTGCTGCTTTACACGGTGGCACAGGGGGCGCAGTTTGTCAGCCTTGACTACCTGCCCGCCGCGACGGTCAACCTGCTGTTGGGCTTTAGCGCGGTGGTCGTCGCCGGGCTGGGAATCGCCATGCTTGGCGAACAGCCGTCACGAACGCAGTGGGGCGGGCTGCTCCTCTATCTGGTGGGGGCTGGCATCTTCTTCTATCCGGTATTACTGTCACAGTCGGAATATGCGGGTGTCCTGACAGCGCTGGCGGGCGTGCTGGCGAACTCAGTGTCGTCGGTGCTGGGGCGCTCGTTGAACCGGGCGCGGGTGCTGCCGCCGGTGCAGATCACCGCCATGACGATGGGCATTGGCGGAATTCTGCTGCTCATCATCGGCATCACGACTCAAGGGCTGCCCCCCTTAAGCCTGACCAGCATCGCCATCATCGGCTGGCTGGCGCTGGTCAATACCGCCTTCGCCTTCACCCTCTGGAACGTGACCCTCAAAACCCTGTCAGCGCTTGAATCGTCGATCATCAACAACGCCATGATGATCCAGATTCCACTGTTGGCGTGGATTTTTCTCGGCGAGGCGCTCACGGAGAAAGCCGCGATAGGGCTGCTGGTGGCGGCGCTCGGCATTCTGATCGTGCAGGTGGGACGTCTGCCGCTGCGGCTGTCGTTGGCAAACCGGATCAAATCAGAGGTTTTGTCGCCCTAAGCTGTAGAAACGCATGGGGCGCAGCGTGCTGCTGCGCCCCAACGGAAAACCATAAATACACTACGTATAGCGCTCGCGTATTGCCGCGCTGGCATAGTCAAGTACCGAGACGACGATTGCGATGGCGAGTACCGCCACACCGGCGTCACGATAGCGCAGCAGGTTAATCTGCTGCTGAAGCAGAAAACCGATACCGCCGCCGCCGACGAAGCCGATAATGGTGGACATGCGCACGTTGATGTCCCAGCGATACATCGTGAATGAGATGTAGGGGGGGATGATCTGCGGCACGACGGCGTAGACAATCGTCTGAAGCCGGTTGGCGCCGGTGCTTTGCAGCGCTTCAATGGGACCCGAATCGATGCTCTCGATCTGCTCGGAGTACAGCTTGCCCAGCGACGCGATGGAATGCAGCGCCAGCGCCAGCACGCCCGCGAACGGACCAATGCCGACCCAGATGACGAAGACGATACCCATGATCAGCGGCTCGATGGAGCGCAGCGCGTTCAGGATGGTGCGCGTAGCCGTGTAAAGCGCGTCGCCAATGGGGAAGTTCGATTTTGTGCCTGCCAGCGCGCCGGCGATGCCGCCAATCGCCGCGCCGATCAGCATCGCCCGCCCAACATACTGGGTGATGATGACATCGCCAATGGACAGCGCCGCTGCCTGCGACGGCAGCGTGCCTTCAATCAGCGCGCGCCCGACGCTGAGCACCGAAAAGGTCAGCGCAAAGACGATGATCGAGCCTGCCAATGACAGCGCCGCTACGACGCTTCTCTCGCTGCGTCCCGGTATCGGGCTGCCGCCAGCCAACCGCCGGTAGATCATCGGCAGAATTGGCGCGGCGAGTGACGCCGCTATCACCGGCGTCAGCAGACCAAGCCAGGCTGCCACCCCGCCGACCACCGCGGTCACGCCCAGAACAATTGCACCCGCCAGTGCTCCCAGCACCGCGCCGGAAATATGGCTGAATGCCACGCTGATGTGTTTCAGGGCGTCGCGGGTGAGCGTGCCGCCAATCGACGACAGCGTAAACGCGCCGACCAGCCCGCCCACAGCCACCAGCATCAGTTCCGCCAGATCGCCCAGAGCGCCAAAGAAGGTAGCGACGTAGCCAAGGATGCCATCGTTGATTGTGCGGTCGAGAAGCTGCCCCAACCCACCCAGCACGCCGGTGATGAGGACGATGGCGACGGCGACGATCACCGAGTTCACGATGCCGCGCAGCCGTCCGCTTGATGCCTCGTCGCTGCTGCGAAGCCGCCGCGCCGATGCCACCGAAGCGAAGCCAAACACAAAGATCACCGCCGTTCCGGCGAAGCCCTCGCCGTTGGTCAGACGCAGCGCCAGCAAGCCAAGCTGCCCAAGCAGCGCCGAGCCAACCAGCCAGCCAATTGGCAGCAGCACGATGCTAATGAGCAGGTTGCCCAGCGGAATACGCACCGGGCGCATCAGGTTACGCGCCGCAAAGAAGCTCAACGCGGCAGCCGGAGGTATCGAGATCACGGTGGCGATCAGCGCCAGGAAGATTGTCTCGACCATCTTCTCCAGCACCGTCGTCGTTGTATTGCTGATATGAGGCGATCCCTGCGGGAATGCGCCCTGCGCTTCTACGGTGTGAATTTCACCCGCGCTGCCACGAATGCGCGGCACTTCAATCTGAACGCTGAAGGTGCCGTTATCATGGGTCACAAAGTTGTCGGCGTTAGTCTCGCGGGTTTGGCGAATACGCCGGTCACCATCGGTCGCGATCCAGTTGATGCGGGCAAGCGAATCGGGATAGAAGTTATAGCCTTCGACGGTCACGATCTCGCCCGAACTGCCGCAGGCAGGCGTGACGACAATGTACGGCTGGTCGCTGGCGGCGGGTTCGGCAGCGGCTGGGTCTTCGACGCAGTCAATAGCGAACTGGGTGGTGGTGGTCTGGATATCGTAGTCCTGGGTGAACACGTTCGGCGACAGCAGTTCGCGCAGCGCGTTACCGACGTTCTGCTGGCGCACCGGCTGCTGCGGCACAGCCAGATCAATATCGGTCACCGTCCAGCCGTATGAAAAAATAACCAGCGCCGCGACTGCGCCAATTACGATAATCAGCCGCCGGAGCGCCGCCTGAGAACCTGAAGGAGTCTTGTTCATCGGCGCGTTCTCCTAGTTAATCTCGACCTGAACCGCGTCTTCGCCATAAATCTGGCGGAAGCGGTCGTCGTCAATATCCTGTGGCAGTCCATCAAATTCCAGCTTCCCGTCTTTGAGGGCGATCACGCGATCCGAATACGCCCGCGCCAGACTGAGAAAGTGGAGGCTGCACAGGATTGTAATCCCATCTTCATCGTTGAGTAATTGCAGATACTTCATCACCGAGTGCGAAGTCGCCGGGTCAAGGCTGGCAACCGGCTCGTCCGCCAGCATCATTTCCGGTTCCTGCATCAACATGCGGGCAATGCCAACGCGCTGCTGCTGTCCGCCGCTGAGGGCGCTGGCGCGGTTGAAGGCTTTATCTTCAATACCAACCCGCTGCAAGGCGGCAATGGCGCGTTCGCGCTCGCTGCGCGGGAAATAGTTCACGAAGCTGTACAGCGGGTTGATGTAACCCAGCCGCCCGGCGAGGACGTTGGTCATCACGCTGGCTCGCTTCACCAGATTAAACTGCTGAAAGATCATCCCAATTCGGCGGCGAATCTGACGCAGTTCGTCGTCGGACGCCGCGGTAATGTCGATGCCGTTCCAGATGATTCGTCCCTCGGTGGGGTCTACCAGACGGTTGATACAGCGCAGGAGGGTCGATTTTCCAGAACCGCTTAAACCAATGATGGCAACAAACTGTCCATCGGGGATTTCGAGACTGAGGTTATCCAGTGCCTTGAAGCCGTTGTCGTAAATCTTGGTCAGGTTTTCGATGACAAGCATAGGGGTTTCCAGTAGATAGAAACAGCGGGCAGGAAACTACTCCTGCCCGCGTCAAACCAAAAGGGAGAAGCCAACGTGGTTTTAGCCGCCGAAAATGTCGGCTTCAGTCAGTCCGAGAATTTCGAACTGGAGACGAACGCTGTCGTAGGTGGCGTCCGTAATCGGAGCAAGCCCACTCCAGCCGTAGAAGTCCTCACTGCCGATGGACTGCGCCCACTCGTCAGTTTCAGCGAAGGCGAACAGCGCATCCAGAATCTGCGCCTTCAGTTCGGCGTCGAATTCCGGACCAAAGCTCAGGGTGTCATTCGGAATTGGCGCGCTCAGGCGCAGGATGCGAACCTGATCGACCACGTCCGGCGCGGTTTCACGAATGTTAGCCCGGGCATCGAGGATGCGAACATCACCCACCCACAGACCTTGTTCGTTGACGCGGGACTCATCGACCGTCAGGTCAAAGGGTTCGGCAAGATCGCCCACTGTCCAGGGAGCGCCGGGAACAATTGCCGGGCTGAAGAACGTCGTGCCAAAGTCGGCTTCACCGCTGTAGATCGCCTGCACCACCTGATTGTGACCACCGGCTTCTACGTGTTCGCCCGGCTCAATGCCGGCTGCCGCAAGCTCAACCGACGGAACAACAAACCCGGAGGTCGAACCGGCATCAGGGTAAGCCCAGCTGCGCCCGGCGAGATCGCCGAAGGTATAGATGTCACTGTCGCGGCGCACGATGTATTCCGTCCAGTAGACGTTCCAGCCGTTGCGCACTGCCGCCGCCGCCACTTCAACGCCGCAGCGGTTGCTGGCAAGCACGTAACCTGCCGCCGGGATAAAGCCCATCGAGCTATCCGGCGCGGCGCACATCGCCTCAACCGTCGCCGCATAGGACGTCGGCACGAAGACTTCAAAATTCAGCCCGGTTGCGGCTTGCAGCGCTTCAGCCATAACTGCGCCGCCGGTGGTGATGGTTTGTGCTTCGACGGAAGGCACAAAATAGACCTGGATCGGATTATCTTCCGAACCGAGATCGCCTTGAGCGAACCCAATGTGAACAGAGGTCAGGAGAAGAATGAGGAGCAGGAGGGAAGTTCTCGCGCGCATATTGCCTCTTCTAGTAATAAAATGTAGGTGAGTAAAAAGTACCTTACGATGGTTAAGTGTATGTTAAAAAACTTCAAAATGCAATTTGGGCTGCGTAGAAACTTCCGCCTATGAACGTTAGTCAAACTTAACATTGTCAGACTGCCAGCCCTTCGATTTGAACCCCGCCCGAAGCTGGCACAATCTCAGTGGCGGCGCGCGCGCAGATAAATGTAGAATAGGAGCACTCAACAACAAGGACATCCAGCATGACCGCAAAACCTGTGATCCTGGCGATTGATGACGATTCCAACGTCCTCAACGCGGTAAGCCGTGATTTGCGCGCCCATTATGGTGACGAGTACCGCATCGTCCGCGCCGAGTCTGGCGAAGCGGCGCTGGACGCGCTGCGGGAAATCCGGCGGCGCAGCGAACCGGTTGCCCTGCTGCTGGTCGATCAGCGGATGCCGAACATGAACGGCGTCGGCTTCCTGGTCGAAGCGATCAAAATTGTGCCCGATGCCAAGCGCGTGCTGCTGACCGCCTATGCCGACACTGACGCCGCGGTGCAGGCGATCAATCAGGCGGCGATTCATCACTATCTGACCAAACCCTGGGATCCGCCGGAAGAAAACCTGTATCCGGTTCTTGATGACCAACTCCAGGACTGGCAGGCGAACTATCGCCCGGAATTCGCGGGCATCCGCGTCATCGGGCATCGCTGGTCGCCGCCCGCGCACGACATCAAGGACTTTCTGACTCGCAACCACATTCCCTATCGCTACTACGACATCGAACTCAACCCACAGGCACAGGCGCTGCTTGATGACACCGGACTGGAGAACCCCACCCTGCCGCTGGTCATCCTGCCGGGCGACGGCGCGGTGCTGGAATCGCCCACCGCCGCCGAAATCGCTCAGAAGATCGGATTACAGCAGCAGGCGGAACAGCCGTTTTACGACGTCATCATCGTCGGCGGCGGTCCGGCGGGGCTGGCGTCAGCCGTCTATGCCGCGTCCGAAGGACTGCGCACGCTGATGATCGAGCGTGAAGCGCCGGGCGGACAAGCGGGCACCAGCTCGCACATTGAAAACTACCTCGGCTTCCCTTCCGGGCTGAGTGGCAGCGATCTCGCTCGCCGCGCCGTGACCCAGGCAAAACGGTTTGGCGTCGAAATCCTGTCGCCGCAGGAAGCCGTCGGCGTCCGTATCGAAGGGCAGTACCGCATCGTGCGGCTCGCCAACGGCAGCGAGGTAAGCTGTCATGTGCTGATCATCGCCGTCGGGCTGGCGTACACGACGCTGGATATCCCCGGCATTGAACCGCTGACCGGCGCGGGTGTCTTTTACGGCGCGTCTACGCTGGAAGCGACATCCTGCGCGGCGATGCCGGTGATCGTCGTCGGCGCGGGCAACGGCGCGGGACAGGCGGCGATGCACCTGTCACAGTACGCCTCGGACGTGTTCCTGGTCGTGCGCGGCGAAACGCTGGAAGCCAGAATGTCGCAGTACCTCGTTGACCGCATTCACGAAACGCCGAATATACAGGTCAGGCTGAACCATGTCGTCGCCGCCGTCAGCGGCACAGACCACCTCGAAACCGTCACCCTGCGCGACTGTCTGACGAACCAGGAGGCACGTTATCCCGCCACCGGCTTGTTCGTATTCATCGGCGCGCTGCCCTGCACTGGTTGGCTGCGCGGCGTGGTCGCAATGGACGAGCAGGGCTTCATCCTGACCGGATCGCAGGTGATGAACGACGACAAGCCGCCAGCAAGCTGGACGGTATCGCGCCAGCCATACCTGCTGGAAACGAGCATCCCCGGCGTGTTCGCGGTCGGCGATACGCGCGCCGAATCGGTTAAGCGGGTTGCATCAGCCGTCGGAGAAGGCTCAATTGCAATCCAGTTCGTCCACCAGTACCTGAGCGATCTGAGGTAGGCGGCGAATGGCTGACGACGTGTATCACATCCCCCTGTTTGCCGACCTCACCACCGAGCAGCTTAACTGGCTGCAAGAGGTATCGACCGAATGCTGGCTCGAAACCGGCGAATACCTGTTTAAGCAGGGCGACGAGGACGATCATTTTTACATTGTGCTTGAGGGCGCGCTTCAGATTATTCGCCTGATTCACGGCGTGCAGCGGGTGCTGGACGTAACCGGACGCGGCACTATCAGCGGCGAGCTTGCCCTGCTGCGCAGCGTTCCGCGCGCGGCAACCGCCCGCGCCGTTGCGCCCACCCACCTGATGGTGTTTGACAGCCAGGCGTTCCGCGCCATCTTTGCCGATATGCCGGTGCTTGGGTTCCGCATCCTGCAAATCGCCGCCGAACGGTTGAGTGGCAACGCCTCGCTGGTGAATCATGACGAGAAAATGGCGGCGCTGGGCAAGTTCTCGGCGGGGCTGGCGCACGAACTCAACAATCCGGCATCGGCGGCGCGGCGGGCAGCGCAAACGCTGCAAGACCTGCTGCCCGATCTGCTGCGCCGGTCAGCGCGGCTGTGCCTGCTGGCAATGGACGACTCCCGGATTGAACACCTGCTCGCCGTAGAGCACGATTACGCCGAACGAGCGCGTCAGGCAGCGCCGCTGGCTCCGCTGGCGCGCAGTGACCGCGAAGACGAACTGACCGACCGACTGAGCGCGCTCGGCGTCGAAGACAGCTATGACTGCGCCGCGGTGTTTGTCAGCAGCGGGCTAACCCTGAGCGATGTGGACGCCTTCGTCCGGGATGCGCCAGCCGCCGCCGCCGCCGAAATCATCGGGTGGTTGAGCGCCGCGCTGAACGCGGACAGCCTGCTGCGCGAGATTGACGACAGCACCACCCGCATTTCCGATCTGGTGCGGACGGTAAAAGAATATACCTATATGGATCAGGATCGAGAGCAGCAGGTCGATATTCACAAATCACTGGAGACAACGCTCAAGATCCTGGCGCACAAGCTCAGCGGCGTGGAAGTTTTGCGCGAATATGACCCGGATCTGCCGGTTATCACGGCAAACGGAAGCGAACTGAATCAGGTATGGACAAATCTGATTGACAACGCCGTTGACGCGCTGAAGGGCAAGCCCAACGGGCGCATCACGCTGGTCACGCGCGGCGAAAGTGACTTTGTGATGGTCGCCGTTGAGGATAACGGCGCTGGCATCCCCAACGAAGCTCTGCCGCGTCTGTTTGAACCCTTCTTCACGACCAAAGGCGTCGGTGAAGGCACCGGGCTGGGGCTGGATATTTCCTATCGCATCATCAGCCAGCACAACGGCAGCATTGAAGTTGAGTCGCAGCCGGGCAGCACCCAGTTTATCGTGCGCCTCCCCGTCCGGCGGGGCGCTGCCATCAGTTCGGAGGCTGAAGGATGACCCGGTCGAAATTCCTGCTGAATCCATCCCCGGATGAAATGCCGCGTACCGCCGACGTCGTCATCATCGGCGGCGGTCCCGCCGGAACGTCAGCCGCCTGGGCGCTGGAACGACTGTCGCCGGGCATTCAGATCCTGCTGATCGAAAAGACCGAACGGCTGGGCGCTGGCAGCTCGCTTGCCTCGCTGGAAGCCTTTCGTTCGTGCTGGCCCGCCGTGTGTCTGGCAAAACAGATGGAATTCAGCCTGGAAGTCTTTCTTCACGCCGACGATTATCTGGGCGCGGACGCGGCGCAGTCGCTGGACGTGCGGCAGCGCGGCTATCTGTTCGGCGCCTTTAGCCAGCAGCACGCGACCACTCTCCAGAACGACGTGAAGCGGCTGCACCAGATCGGGCTGAGCCATATCGAATATCTCGACGCCGACGAAGTGCGCTATCGTTTCGGCTGGCTGGGCGACCGCGTGATCGGCGCGAAGTTCGATCCTATGGCGGGCTGGCTCGATTCAAACGCGCTCATCCATGCCTATGTCCGCAGCGCCAGATCAACGCAGGTGCTGCTGAACGCGGGCGTGGTCGATCTGTGCATAGACGGCGGGCGCGTCTCCGGCGTGAACACGCCGTTTGGGACAGTTTCAGCGCCCAGCGTCATCGTCACAGGCGGCGCGGGTGCCAACGATACCATGCTCAGCGCCGGACTAACCCTGCCGCTGCTGCTGCGCCCGCGCCAGAGCTTCACCACCGGCTGGCGACACGAGTCGTTCCCCGACGATGCGCCGATGGTGATCGCCGCGCCGCCCTTTCCGACTCATCTGCGTCCCGAAGCGCGTACTGGCGCGATTTTCGGCTGGGAATACACCTGGCACAATAAAAAGCTGGACGCCGTTTATGGCACCAGCGACACAACCGACGCCATCCGCACGCCGTTCTATCCGCTTCAGCAGTTGAAAGACCCGCGCTTTCCGTCGCTGGCGCTGCTCCGGCTGGCGCGGCAGTTCGGGCACCGCGACGGCGAAGGCTTCGCCGATCCACGGTATCTGCGCAGCATTTCGCACAATATCGGCTACTACGTGCATCGCGATTATTCGGCGGCTTATTTCACCACCACCGACGGCAGGCAGCAGCCCTACGACAGCGAGCGCGCCATCATCGACGCCTATCCGGGTATCGACGGGCTGTTTGTCTCGGTGGCGCATGTCGGACACGGCATCATGTCGTCGCCCAGCGCGGGCGATACCATCGCCTCGAAAGTGCTGGGCAAGCCCCTGCGCCATCCATCGCTGGCGGATTTTGGCTTCGACGTGCCGTATGTCGATTACGATATGGCGGTCATTTAGAGAAGTAGAAAAAGTAGAAAAAGTAAAAGAAGTAAGCGAAGTAAAAGCGGCGGTGCGTTATATTCACATAGTCGCTAGGCGTCGGCGTGGCAGCTTGTCGAGCCTTCGACCAGTTCGGCGCTGAGCAGCGTCAAGCCGCGAATGCGCAGCCCTTCCACCTGTCCCATCAACTGGCGCGCCGCCCGGCGTCCTAATTCCGACACATTGGCGGCGACGTTGGTCAGCCCTGCCGCGTCCGCTTCGGGACCGCTGCCGAAACCCACCACCGCGACTTCGTCCGGCACCGACAGACCCGCCGCCGTCAGCACGTCGATTGCCGCCAGCGCCATCAGAAAATCTGAGGCGACGATGCCATCAAAATCGTGGGTCTGCTCGATCAGTCGCGCCAATGCCTGCGATGCCACCGAGGGGATAAAATCACCGCGCAGAATGTACTGAGGCGGGATATTGAGGTTGTAGCGCATCAGTTCCTGCTGGAAGGCGGCGTCCCGCTGGATGCCGTCGTTCTGCTCCATATTGCCCTGAATGAAGACCAGCCGCCGGCGATGGCAGTGAACCACCAGATGTTCCACCAGAATGGCGATCCCCTGAGTGTTGTTGGGCGCAACGGCAGGAACGGGCAGATTGGGCAGGCGGTGGCTGACGAGCGATACCGGCAGACCGCCTTCGTAGAGGCGGCACAGCACGTCGTCGGGTACGGCGTTGGCGATCACCAGCAGCCCCGCCAAGCCCTCGAACGACTGATCCGGCACCTGGCGGTCGGGAACGGTGACCACCCGCACGCGGTAGCCGCGCGCGCTGGCGGCTTCTTCGACTCCGGCGATGACGTTGCGCTGGAAGACTTCGCCGGGGTTGTTGGTCATCACGCCAAGCAGCGGCTTCATATCAGGTCAAGTTCCTTCTGAATGGCATAGGCAGCCGCGCCAATGGCGCTCATATTCGGGGAATAGCCCAGCGAAAAGACGACGTTCTGAACCAGCGCCGGGGACAGCAGCGCTTCCGCCTTCCGAGCGACATCGTCCAGAAACGACTCGCCCAGGTTGACAATCGGGCCCACCAGCGAAATGTGATCGGGACGCAGCAGCCCGGTCACCCAGGCGACCAACTGCGCCAGATACGACGCCAGTTCGTCGTTCAGCGCCAGCGCCAGATCGTCGCCGTTGGCAGCGCCGTAACGCAGGTGCATATACGTCAGGTCATGTTCCGGCAGAATGGTGTTTGGGTACTGATGGCGCAGTTCGGCGTGACGCGCCTGGACGTGTTCCCAGCCCAGCAGCTTATCCAGCCGCTGGCTGTTGGAGAGATGCAGGCTGCCGATATCGCCGCCGTGATGATATGCCGCCCCCTGCCAGGCGACGCCCACTTCAACGCCCTCATTGACGAACAGCGTCACCAGATTTTCCGGCGCGGTATCGCCTTCGGTGCCAAAGGCAAACTGGGCAATGGCGATCAGTTCGCTGTTGTTGCCGATATACACCGGCACGTTGTAGTGATTGGCGAGGATCTCGACCAGCGATAGTTCCTGCCAGCCCAGGTATTCCGACTGCCGCACGATGCCAGCGTCGTTATCCACCACCCCCGGCACGCCGACGCCAATACACAGCAGCGGCGCGTCAAGCTGGGCGATCAAGCCGTTGATGACTTCAGTCAGCAGGACGAGCACCTCATCCCCGCGCAGGGTATCGAGGTCGGCATAGTGGCGGGCGATGATCTGCCCTGACAGGTTCGACAGCACGCCAAACGCCCGCGTCGTATCCAGCGAGATGCCGATGACGTGACGCGCGTCGGGTACGAACCGTACCAGCATCGGACGCTTGCCGCCAATGTCGGTGGATTCGCCCAGCCCGCCTTCCTCCAGCAGCCCTGCATCGATCAGTTCCGCGATCAGGTCAGAGACGGTCGGCTTGGCAAGCCCGGTCATCTGTGCCAGGGCGGCGCGGTTATTCGCCAGATCGTAATAGACCGCCCGCAGCAAAAGCTGGCGGTTATGGCGCTTCAGTTGTTCGCGTGTGGCTTTGCCCGGCTTCATGCGTGACCAGAATTCAATGTTGCTGTGACCCATTAAGCAAGTACCGCTGACGCTGTCGTTTGTGGTGTCAGCGTATTATATGATCAAGGTATAGCGAACCAAAGCCCGCTGTCCTATTCCGATTTCTTGTCCCCTCACCGGGCGCACGCTGCCGGACGATCTTCGCGCAGTACGTCCCAGTTCGCCGGATCTTCGCCGCCCAGACCCCAGATTGCGATGCCGCCGAGATCGGGGAACTGCGCGTTGATGGCGTTCACCCGCCAGGTGATAGTGTCCGCATCAGCAAAGTAGATCGTCTGGTCGGGCAAGCCGCGCACATCCAGATCGATTCGCGCTTCCTCGCCCTCGCGAATCACTTCCGGCGCAAACGAAGCAATCAGGCGCTGGGCTGCTGTCCAGGTGACCGTCGTGGCAGGCGGACGCCCACGCAGCCAGCTGTAGCCGTAAAAGTGCAGTCCCATCCGCACCTTTGACAAATCAGTGACCGACTCGGCGTAGGTCAGCACATCGATCACCCAGTCAGGCGGCGCAATCGGACCCGGCGGCTCGTTGCGGCTGGTGTAGTCGTAAGTCATCAGCGTGAAACTATCGACTGCTGGCGCGAGTCGTTCCCAATCCTGGGCGGCTGCGCCTTCCCACGATCCGGCGTCGTCAGTCTTGGCGTGGACGGCAATCGAAAGCAGCCGACCGCGCGCGTGCAGTTCGTCCGACAGGGCTTCGATGAAGGTTGAGAAGTTATCGCGCGTGCTGAGGGCAAAGCCTTCATAGTCAATGTCGATGCCGTCGTAATCCATGCGCTCCACCAGATCGACAATCTGCCCGATGTGGAAAGCGCGGGTTTCGTCGGTCGCCAGCATCGTCCACAGGCTGCTGAAGATGCTCGGCATAATTTTCAGATCGGCTTCGCGCCATAGTGCCAACTGCTCGGCATCTTCCGCCCCAGGCTGCGCCGCCAGCGTGCCATCGAGCAGCGGCGTGTACCAGAACGGATGAATCACGTCGATCAGATCCAGATTCGCCGCCACGCTGTCCGCGCCGCCCGGATCATCCGACGAAGGATACCACACCGCGATACACCACGACGGCGTATCCTCCTGCGCCACCACCGCCGCGCTGGAAAGGAACATCAGCAGGCAAACGGCAGCCAGCAGGCGCAGGGACACAATATATCGTGTCCGTTCCTGATTCAGCCGCCGGACACGACAGTGACATTCGAAGAATGTACGTGTCTCTACATTGTCCACAACAGGGGGGTGAAGCTTTAATCGCGTCATCTTCATTAGGTCGCCCTATCCCCCAACCTCTAGCCCTGGCAGGACAACCGGCAGAACGCCCTGCGGCTCGATCTCGCCATACAGCACCCGCGCCACCGCTTCGGTTGCCGACGGGCGAACGCTGTAGGCGCACAGATAGGTCTGCACCGCCGGGAAGGCAGTGCAGTCGTAGGGGGTGCGCAGCGAAACGACGATTGGCTGCTGCCCACGCTCGCACAGGGCGCGGATGAGTCCGGTTTGCCCTTCGTCCGTTTCGGCAGCAATCGTGCCAATGATGATCGTGTCCGCGTCTTCGAGGTAGCGCAGCGCCGCCCGCACTGCCGCGGCGTCAGCGTGCATCGGGATTTCCAGCGCTTCGGCGCGAGGCTGGCGGCGGCTGATTGCGCTCGGCAGCCCGACTCGCACCTTCGACGACGTATCCGCCGGAGTCAGGTCGGCGGTTTTCACCGTCACGATGACTACCCGATCTTCGGGATTGGATACCAGCGGCAGGCGTCCGTTATCGCGCACTACCGTAATGGCGCGGTCGGCGATGGTCTGGGCGATCTGCCTGTGTTCGTCGCTCCCCACCACCGACAGCGGCGGCAGCTCGCGCGGCAATCGCGCCCGCGCCCTTTGAATACGGGACGCCGACTGCGGATCGAGCAGGTACGCCAGTTTCGGAATCAGGCTGAGCTGATCGGGGATATGTCCCAGCAGCAGCAGGTCGTTACCCGCTGCCAGCGCCGCCGATAGCGACGGCAGCGTGCCTTCACGCGCGACGGCGTTCATATCCATGGCGTCGCTCACCAGCAGCCCATCGAAGCCCAGTTCCTGACGCAGCACGCCCCTCAGCACCGCCGAGGACAGCGTCGCCGGGCGGTCTTCAAGCACGCTGAAGACGATATGCCCGGTCATGACCGCATCCACGCCCGCCGAAATCGCCTCGCGGAACGGGAGCAGCTCAACGCCGCGCATGTGCTCCAGCGAGTGCGGAACCACCGGCAGCGCGAAGTGTGAATCGCTTTCGATATCGCCCATGCCTGGAAAATGCTTGGCGGTGGCGATGACGCCTTCCGCCTGAATGCCGCGAATCAGGGCGCGTCCCAGCACCGAAACCAGATTGGGATCGTCACCAAACGAGCGAATACCAATCGCCGGGTTGGCGGGATTATTGTTGATGTCCAGCGACGGCGCGAAATTCATATTGACGCCCATTGCCAGCAGTTCGCGTCCCAGCACGCGCCCCGCCTGTTCCGCCAATTCCGGCGAGCGAGTCGCGCCCAGCGCCATATTGCCCGGAAGCTCGGTCGTGCCTTCGCTGACCGCGATCAACTGACCGCCTTCCTGATCCATGCCGATGATCGGCGGCGGCAAACCGCCCTCAGCGGCGGCGGCGTACAGCGCCAGCGTCAGTTCGCGCAGCTGCGCAGGCGAAACCACATTGAAGTTGAACAGGCAGAACGCGGCGATTTCACCCCGCCGCACCGCCTCTCTGACCGCTTCGGGCAGCGTTGTGCCGCGAAAGCTGTGCATTAACTGGATCACGGGTCACCCTTCCTTTGAGCCGGTCAGGGTGATGCCCTGAATGAAGTAGCGCTGCGTCATCAAAAAGACGATCAGCACCGGCAGCACAAAGACCATACTTGCCGCCATCACATCCTGCCAGGGCAGCGGCGACGCCTGGAGGTTAAGCTTCTGGGCGACGTAAATGGGCATGGTGAACAACTCGGAGCGCTGAAGGTAGATCAGCGGCTGCACCAGGCTGTTCCACTGCCCCACGAACAGGAATACGGTGATGGTCGCCAGCGCCGGGCGCGACAGCGGCATGATGATATGCCACCACACCTCAAGCGGATTCGCGCCGTCGATCATCGCCGCTTCGTCCAGTTCCCTGGGGATGCCCAGCATGAACTGGCGCAGCAGGAAGATCAGCGCCGCGCCGCCCGCGAAATAGCCGGGAATGGTGATCGGGTTGAAGGTGCGTATCCAGCCCAGGTTGTAGAACAGCACATACTGCGGCACCAGCGTCGCCTGTACCGGCAGCATCAGCGTGCCCATCATCAGGGCAAAGACGAGGTTGCGTCCTTTCCACTCCAGGCGGCTGAAGGAAAATGCCACCAGCGCGATGGACGTGACCGTCCCCAGCAGCACCAGACCGGTGATGAACAGGCTGTTGCCGAAGGCGCGGTAAAACGCATCTTCATGAAACAGCTTGTCATAGTTTGACCACTGCGGCACTGCCGGAAGCAGGTTTAGCTGCGGCTGCCCGACCTCTTCAATCGTCTTGAGCGACGTACCCCCCATCCACACCAGCGGAAACAGGAAGAAAGCGGCAAAGGCGATCATCACCGCGTACAGCAGGATCGGACGCAGCGGCAGCGCCCGCAGAATGGATCGGATAGTCTGCGGCATACCCGCGTTCCGGCTCTCAGCGATTTTGGTTTGAGTCGATAGAGTCGTCATGACTATGCCTCGTAGTGAACCCAGCGGCTGTAGCGGAACTGGAGCATCGTCAGCAGCACGATGATGACAGCCAGTATCCACGATGCCGCCGCGCCCTGTCCAATAAACAACTGGCGGAACGTTCGGGTAAACAGGAAGAACGCGGCGGACGCCATGTTATCCTGCGTCTGCGGCGTCGAAATGATGTAGATCGCCTCAAAGGTTTGCAGCGCCGCAATCACGCCGATGACGATATTGTAGAACAGCGCCGGTGATATCATCGGCAGCGTGATCTTATAGAACTTCTGCCAGCGGGTTGCGCCGTCCACTTCCGCCGATTCGTAGAAGACCTGCGGCACGCCTTTGAGCGCCGCCAGGAAGATCAGCATCCCCGCGCCCGAACTCCACATCGTGATCAGGATCAGCGACGGCTTCGTCCACAATTCGCTGGTCAGCCACAGAGGGACACGGTTTTGGTCAGGGAACGCCCGCGTGGTATCGCGGAACAGCGAAAAATGGAAGTTCGCTTCTCCGGTCGCCGCGGAAATATTCTCAAACGCCTGGAAGTAGCGGACGCCATCCACCAGCGTCCCAACTGCCAGCAGCGCGAACACAGCAAATGCGGCGTAAATGACGTAGCGTTGGGCGCGTGGATAGCGGTTATTGGCAATCGCCAGCCCCGCCAGCACGATCACAACCGCGCCGTAAACCCACAGCGGCGAGGGCGCGGCTGCCGGGTAAGTGTCTTCCAGATAGTCGAGGTTATCCGGCTGCTCAATGGTCGATGCGAGGACAAGCGGGCGCGCAAACGTGGTAATCTGTCCACTGTCCAACTGCCCCGGCACCAGCCGCGCGACAATGATCACGCACAGCACCGCCGCCAGCGCGCCGCCAAGCACGAACTTGGGACGAGTCCATTGACCGACGAGTGACAGCGCCAGCGGCGCGGCTGAAATCAGGATTGCTGGAATATAGAGCGCCTGATGTTCCGGGCTGCCCGCGATCAGTATGGCGACCAGGGCGATGGCAAACGTCACCAGACCGCCGATCTGCCAGCCGCGAGCGCTGCGAACACGATCCTGCGACGCCGAGATCAGCGCGCCCACCAGCGCAAGCAGACCGCCCGCATACAGCAGCGTCGGGTCCATCGGGTCGGCAATCAGCCCGCGCCCGATGAGGATGACCACCACTGTCACGCCGACCACCTCGGCGATGGTCATCAGCCGCCCGCGCCGCGATGGTGTCCACTCGCCGCGCAGCACTGACAGCAGCGCCAGCGCGCCGATGAGCGCTGGCAGCGTGTAGCTCAAGGGTCCAATCGGGTCGCCGCGCGAGATGCCGGCATAAAAGCCGTTGAAGCCTTCGACGGCGAAGATGAAGAAGCGGTAAAGCCAGTCAAACAGGAAGAAGTTCTGCGCCAGATTTTGCAGCGTGACGTTGACGAACCCGCCGTTGGCGGCGAACATATAGCGCCACGCCAGCAGCACCGCCGGACCGCCCGCCAGGATGACCGGCAGATAGAAGATGAGCCGGAAAACCTTGATGCCGCGAAGCTGCTGATTGAGCAGCACCGCCATCAGCAGCGCTGTGCCCACCTGAAGCGGCACGCCGACAATGGCATAGTAAAACGAGTTGTACATGGCTTGCGAGAAGCGCCGCCCGTGCGCGCCTTCGCCCAGCAGCAGCTCGCGATAATTTTCAACCCCTGACCAAACCGGCGTTTCGCCCAGTTTGTAATCGGTAAAGCTGTAGTAGAGTGACGCTACCGATGGACCCAGCACGAAGATCAGAAAGCCGAGAATCCACGGACCTGCGAATAAGAACCCCCAGAAAACCTTTTTTCGTTCCGAGGCGGAAAGTCCCAGCCGCCCGCCGACCCAACTTGCCAGCCGCCCTAATAGGTAGCTACCGACCACAATGAATAATACGGTTGCCGCCGACCAGAGGAGAGTCTCAAGATGTGGCTGTAAGCTCGTCCCCTCCATACTGCTTGATCCCCTTTGTGAAATCGCTTACTTTAAGGTGTAGTTCTCCCGCGCGCTGGCGGGCGAAGGCGCGTGAGTGCCGGTGAACGGCACCCACGCATTGTGAGAGGTAAAACTTAGTTCAGATAGCCGTTGTCTTCGAGGATGGCGTCGTATTCTTCCTTCAACGCCTGCTGTGTGTCCTCAAGGCTCTGCTGGTCGCTCAGGAACAGATTGACCTGCTCGCGGATCAGCGGGCGCAGTTCAGCGCTGGCGCGGATATCCGAGAAGCTGCGACCATATTCGACTGCCGCATCAAGCAGGCGATCCCACACCGGGTTGCTCTCGCGCAGTTCTTCCCAGGCATCCTGGCGTACTGGCGTGAAACCGGCGACCGACACCAGCGCGCTCGCGTTTTCGGTGCTGGTGATGAACTTCAGGAAATCAACTGCCAGCGTCGGGTCTTCGACATAAGCGGGTACTGCCAGCCAGTCGATGAAGATCTGGACAATCGGTGAGCCGTTTTCGCCCGCCGGATACGGTCCAATGGCGATGTCGTCCCACAGCGCGTCGCTGGTAGAGGGCATATTCCACATCGGGAAGATACCGCTGACGACGCTGCCGGAAGCAATCGGCACGCCTTCAATCGGCGGCAGTCCGGCGGTGGTTTCGTCAACCATCATGGTGCGGCGGCGGTCATACATGTACTGAAGCGCTTCGGCGGTGGCTTCGCTGTCAAAGGCGCTGGAGCCGTCTTCGTTATACAGCTCGCCGCCAGCACTCCACAGATAGCCAATAAATTCCTGGTCATCAAACAGCCCGGCACCGATGTCCATGAAGCCCATCTGAACCATGGCGTTGTCTTCGACAAGGCTGTTTTCAGCCGTGAATGCCAGCGCATCGGCAAAGGTCAGCGGAGGAATGGCGTCCGGGTTGGCTGCCAGGTCGGTGCGGTAGAAGATCGGGCGGGGACTCATCAGCAGCGGCAGACCGCGCAGGTGTCCGTCCCAGGTCACGGTATCGATTGCCGCGGGCAGGAACTGATCGAGTTCTTCCCAGTCGGAAAGATACGGGTCGAGATCAGCCAGAAGATTGCCAAAGGTAGCGGCGTATTCCGAGCCAAGATAAACGATTTCGGGACCATCGCCGGTCGTAATCCAGCCAGCCACGGTGGCGTCAAAATCGCCCCAGCCGCCGGTCAGGATATCGAGCTGAACGTCAGGGTGGGTTTCCTGGAAGGCGGGGAAAGCCGTCTCGCGGAACCAGTTCATCGTATCTTCGGTCAAGCCGGTGATGTAGATTTCCAGCGTCTCTCCCTGCGCGAAGACCGGCAGCGAAACCGAAAGCAGTAGTGCAACCAGAACAAAAACCATCGAACGCTTCATATCCAAACTCCTCAAAATGTTAGTTTGTTTGACGACAGCCGAGTACAGCTTCTTATCGGTCACGTTGTGGTTAGGTCCTCACCTCCTCAGACTGGCTCACGGTGTGCGCGCCCACACGGGCAGCGGTTGAATAAGGGCATCAGACGGTTCAGAATAGCTGGAAAACGAGCAGCTTGATTAGTTAGTTAACTGAACTTACTTACCCTTTTGCCCCCATTTTAGGGCGCAAAGTTCGGTTTGTCAACATCCTCGCGCGCGGTTTCGTCGGGCAGCCGAAAAAAGCGAGCATGATTTCTTACAGATTGCACAAATGGAGGGGACGGTCACACAGCGCGGACAGCCGAACAGATTTGCATGTGTACGCTATACTCAAGCACAATTGGTTTAGCGTCAGCAATATACAACCTCATCGAACTTCAGGAGCAATTGACATGCAAGATGAAGACTTGTCCAGACATGAACGCCTGATCAACGTTATGAGCTACCTGATGGAGCTGTACCACGAGGAAACGTATGAGGAAGAGGTCGATCTGCGTAAGGAACTCAGCAGCGCAATACACGCTGTGTTTGAGGCGTCGCAGGCGGCGGGGCGTATTGATTCGCCGGAGATATTCATAAACGTCGGCATCAACTACACGCCCAAAAGTGCTGCCCACATCACCATCACGATTAAGCGCGGCGGACGCCCCGACCGGCACCACAGCTACTACGGTGAGGGCGCTGGCTTCGGAATCTCCAAAGCATCGGTAGAACGGATGGAACGCTATATAGAGGAGAGCGATCAGGAATATCGAGCGTAGCATTGAAGTCCGCCAGCCCTGCACGAATCGAATCCGCCTAACGGGGTTACAATAATTACGATTAATTAATCCGGTGAGGTGAATATGATTCGGCGCTGGTTCGCCGCGCCCCAGCACGAGGATGAGTATCTGGCATTCTCGCTGTGGGCGCTGCATTACACACTGTTGATTATCATTGCTATAATCCTGTGTTTTGCGCTCCTGATCACTTCACCAGCGCAGTTAATCTTTTTGCCCATTGCGCTGCTGTTGTTTGGCACCTGTTATGTGCTGCTGCGCAGCAATCACTATCAGCTTGCCAGCGCGCTGTTTATTGGCGGCTTCTGGCTGGTAATTACCATCGCTTCGTTGAGCATCAACGGCATTCGCAATTCCAGCCTCAGCGGCTATGCCATCGTCATCATCTACACCGCCATCCTCTTTTCATCGCGCCAGGTGATCATCGTCACCGGACTGAGCATTCTTTCTGGCGCGGTTCTCTACATTGGCGAAATCCAGGGCGTTCTTCCCCTGCGCACCACTGAACTCTTTTTACTGGATCGCTTTGCTCAACTGATGGGGCTGTTTATCGCCAGCGGCATCCTGCTCTCTGCCGCCTCGCGTGTGATTCGCCGCAGCGTTAGTCAGAGTCGTCAGCATCAGCAGGCGCTCGAACAGCGCAACGCGCAGCTTGAACAGGAAATTCTGGAACGCCAGCGCGTCGAAGCCGACCTGCGATCCAGCGAAGAGCGCTACCGGCTGCTCTTTGAAAACGCCAGTCTGGCGGCGGTGATTTATGATCGGGAGGGCGAACTGCTGCTGATTAACCAGTCTGGGGCAGATTTGTTTGGCAAACCCATTGCCGAATTGCAGGGACTCACCGTCCATGAACTGTTCTCGCCAGAAGACGCCGGTTACGCGCTGGCGCATCATCACCGGGTCATGGATTCCAGAAAAGCAGAGATTATCGAAGGGCACACCACTCTGCCCACTGGCAGGGAGATCTATTACCACCGCCATGTGATGCCCCTGCCATCGGATGAATCCGGTTCAATTTCGCAGGTACTGGTACTTACAGCCGATGTCACCGAGCGCAAACGAGCCGAGCAGCAGGAACACGCGCTGCATATTGCCAACGAGAAAAACGCCTTCTTTACCGACTTTTTCAGCACCATTTCGCACGATCTCAAGACGCCCCTCACCGTCATGAAAACCAGCCTCTACCTGCTGGAGCGCGTCGCCAATGATGAACGCCGCAAAGAAAAGCTTAGCCAGATCGAGGAACAGGTCGATCTGCTGGACGAGTACATTCAGGACATGCTGGCGATTTCGCGGCTGGAACATCTCCCCAGCTTTCGTAAAGAGGCGGTTGCGCTTCAGCCGATAATCGCCGAAGTTGTCACGCAGTTACGACCCCGCGCCGACCACAAACAGATCGACTGCCAGATCAGACAGACTGACATACTGCCGCCGATCATGGCTGACGCGGATCAATTCCGCCGCGCGCTGGTCAATCTGGTCGAAAACGCCATCAATTACACGCCGCCAAATGGAACAATCACGGTCTCGGCGGAACACGCCAACGAAGCCGCCGTGATCGAAATTCAGGACACGGGCATGGGTATCGCCGCGGAGGACTTGCCGCGTATTTTCGAACGCTTTTACCGGACTCCCGCTGCCCGTTCTGCCGAGGATAAAGGCACAGGTCTGGGGCTGGCAATCGTCAAGCGTATCATCGACATGCACAATGGCACGATTGAAGTCAGCAGCGAATTGGGACATGGAACCATTTTTCGTATCCGTCTCCCGGCGTGAACCGAAGCTGAACTGTCCCTACAACGCTTTTGTCTCCGTCCCGGCAAGGACGCGCTCAAAATCCTCGATGCTGAACTGCCCGCCGCCAACTGACAGCGCGTTCGCCGTCCCGGCTGCCACCGCCCGCCGTAAGCCATCCTGGGTCGCGCCGAATGCCGCAAGCGCCGCCAGAAACGAATCGCCGCTGCCAACCGGACTCCTGATCGGCAGGGTCGGCGGCTGGGCGGCAAACCGCCCTTCCCGACTGACCATCACCGCCCCCGCCGCGCCAAGCGTGACGACAACCGCGCCGCCGATGCGCCGGTGTACCCGCCCCGCCGCTTCAACCGCCTCGGCGATCCCGGCGACAACCTTAATCAGGGCAGTGCCGATTTCTTCGTCGTTGACCTTGATATTGACGCCTTCAACCGAGAGCGCCGCCCGCAGCGCTATGCCGCTGCTGTCCACCCAGACGGGCTTGCCGGTAGCGACCAGCGCCTGAATCAGATCGTGGCAGGCACTTTCGCTGACGCCGGGCGGCAGGCTGCCACTCAGGCAGATGGCGGCGGCTTGCCCTGTCTGCGCCAGCGCATCGGTCTGGAACTACGCCCACACCTCAGCCGGCATCGCGCGCCCCGTTTCATTAATGAGCGTTGCGCCCGCTTCATCAACGATGATGGTACAGGTGCGGGTTTCGCCGTCATACCACGTCCACGCGCCGGACATCCCCTCACGTTCGGCAAGCTCGGCGACCAGCCGACCGGTGTGCCCGCCCAGCGGCGAAAGACACAGCGGATCAGCGCCAAGAATACGGGCAGCGCGGGCGACATTCAGCCCTTTACCGCCTGCCACCATCAGCACATCCGAGGTGCGAAAAATCTCACCCGCCCGAAAATTGGACACGGTCAGGGTGCGGTCAAGCGCGGGATTGGGGGTAATGCAGAGCAGCTTCATCGATTCACCTGCCGTGTAGCAAGAATAGAATGTTCATTTTCAGTAGGCTTCATACCACGTTCCGACCAGCGGCGGCGGGCTGAAATAGTCCGTCCAGGGACGCGCCAGCGCATCGCACAATTCGGTCGTGCGCTGCATCCGCTGGTAGGCGATGTCGCGCAGGAACAGGCTGCGATCTTCGCCAGTGAGCGCCGTCGCTTCCTGCCAGACCGCCCGACCAACCGCGACCCCGGACGCGCCCGCCTGACAGGCAGCCGTCACCTGCTTGAGGTACGTCTCGAAAGCGACCGACGCCGACAGCAGCACCCAGGGAACGCGGCTGGCTTTCGTCAGTTCGGCGCAGGCAGCGAACCAGCGCGATTCGTCGGCTTCGGCGGTGATATCCAGCGGAAACTCCGCTTTGAGGATATCGATGCCCAGCGGCGTCAGGCGGCGGGCTGTCTCGATGACGACTTCATAGCGTTCCTGCGGCGGCAGTTTCTTAACGCTGGGATCGGGCGAGTACGACAGCGGCTCGACGAACAGCGGCAGTTCATGTTTAGCGCAGTCGTCGGCAACCTGTTTCACCAGCGCCTCAATGGGCGCGGCGGTTGGCGCGTCTGGATGATAGTAAACCAACAGCTTGGCAGCGCTGGCGCCCATACGCCGCGCCTTCTCAACGCTCCAGTCGGGCAGCACCTGGCTTTCACGCGCCGTCGGGTCGCCGGTGTAGCCGGTCGCTTCCAGCGCTACCAGCAGCCCAACCGAGCCGGGCAGCGCGCCAGCGGTCACACACTGCGCCGCACCCACTTCCGGGTCGAGCAGCACCGCGCTGGCAGCCGGGGCAAGCGCCGCGATCACCTGCTGCTTGAAGGCGCTCATGTCGGCATCCGACACCTGATCGGGGTTATCGGGGCGCAGGGCGTTGCGCAGATTATTGCGGTGGTCAAGCGCCAGCACTGCCAGCGAATGGTTGGCGGTGCTGCACTGCTGCAATAGGCGATATTTCCCAAGTGAAAGTGTAGCCATCTGATTTTCCTTCGTGTTAAGCACGTCTCTCTACCAGCCGCCAGAGCTGATTTGAGGTTCTGGGTGGAGAAACCAAGTCGATATTCTGCCGTTGAGATTACCTCGTATCGCCCGGAATGTCAGCAGGATGACGATGACCGCCGCCTCACTACAATATGCGCCACATGACGAATTTCCTGTGTAATGGCGTCAGACGACACTGGCGGCATCCACACGCTTCCATAATTTGTTACAATAAACGTATACAGAAGCGCGCGGTTTTCGTGACGCATCGCCGCAGACAAAAAAATGGAAGGGGCTTCTTCATGGAACGTTCCGAGATCATCCAACATTATCGGCAGCAGCCAGAAGTGGATGTGCTGATCATCGGCGCGGGCATTAACGGCATCGGCACTTTTCGCGATCTGGGGCTGCAAGGCGTCAGCGTGCTGATGGTTGATCGGTCTGACTTGTGTTCCGGGGCGAGCGCGACCTCTACCCGACTGGCACACGGCGGCATCCGCTACCTTGAAAACGGCGAATTCCGGCTGGTGCGCGAATCGCTGCTGGAACGCAACCTGCTGCTGCGGAATGCGCCGCACGCCGTCTACCCGCTGCTGTTCACCATCCCGCTGTACAGCCACTTCTCCGGCTTCCTCAACGCGCCGCTGAAATTCGTCGGGCTGCTCCAGCGCCCAAGCGAGCGCGGTTCGCTGGTCATCCGCATTGGCTTGTTCTTTTACGACTGGTTCACCCGCAAGAGCCGGGCAACGCCCACTCACAAGATGCTCAGCCGTGAAGCCGCCCTGAAAAAACATCCCGGCATGAACCCGCAGATCGTCGGCGCGGGCACCTACTATGACGCCGTCCTGCACTACGCCGAACGCATCGCTATGGAGATCGCCCTCGACGCGGAGGCGCAGTCTGATAAGGCGCACGCGCTCACCTACGTCAGCGCGGCAGACGCGGCGGGCGATACCGTCCAGCTTAAGGATGAGCTATCCGGCGAAACCTTCGACGTGAAACCGCGCATCGTCATCAACGCCGGCGGACCATGGATCGACTTCGTCAACCGCCGCATGAATCAGGAGACGCGCTTCATCGGGGGCACCAAAGGCTCGCACATCATGGTCGATCATCCTGAGCTGCACAGAATCCTAAACAACAGCGCCCTCTACTTTGAGAACAAGGACGGGCGGCTGCTGTTCGTCGCGCCGATGGAAGATCGCGTGCAGATTGGCACGACCGACATTCGCATCGAAGACCCGGACGACGCGATCTGCACTGACGAGGAAATTGACTATTTCTTCACCTCGCTCAAACACGTCATCCCAGGCGTGCAGGTGGATCGTTCGCACATTGTCTTCCACTTCTCAGGCGTGCGTCCGCTGCCCAGCAGCGACGCCGGTTTCACCGGCATGGTCAGCCGCGACCACAGTATTCGGACAGTTGAGCCGGACGACGACATCCACTTCCCGATCCACTCGCTGATCGGCGGCAAGTGGACGACCTATCGCGCCTTTGCCGAGCAGGTGACGGATAAAGTGCTGGCAGCGCTTGGGCGCAGCCGTCAGGCGACCACCGAACACCTGCCTATCGGCGGCGGCGCAGGCTACCCGCAGGATGAGGCGACAAAGACCCAGTGGATCAAGCGCGTGAGCGACGCGGGCGGTTTGCCAATCGAGCGCGTGGAAACCCTGCTCCAGCGCTACGGCACCCGCGCCGAAGCCGTCGTGACTTATCTGGCTGGCGGTGAAGATCGCCCGCTGCCCGCGCTGCCACACTTCAGCCAGCGCGAGATCATGTTCATCGCGCTGAATGAAAAGGTGGTACATCTGGACGACGTGCTGCTGCGGCGCACGCTGCTCGCCCTGATGGGGCGTGTTGATGGCGCGGGACTGGTACAGCTTGCCGACGCCGTCGGCGCGGCGCTCGGT
Source organism: Aggregatilineales bacterium (assembly GCA_030834905.1). Lineage (GTDB taxonomy): Bacteria > Chloroflexota > Anaerolineae > Aggregatilineales > Phototrophicaceae > Flexifilum. Next base: position 319,273 of record JAUQWZ010000011.1, read on the forward strand.
TGGTCAGCAGAGCAGAAGCACGCCGAAATAGAGCGAACCGCCGCGCTGCTCCAGCGGCAGCATGGCGTATCAGCGGAGAAGCTGCAACCGGCGACGGCTGACGTCAGCGCATCCTGAGGACATATCAGGGGCGCGTCGCCATGACGCGCCCCTGAGACGCTCTCAATCGCTTCAGACTCAGATGGCGCTGAACGGCTGCCAGTGAAAAACCAGCAGCGCCAGCAGCAGGAACACGTCGATAGCCACGCCGATCACCAGCCACGGATGCCAGAAGAGAATCAGCAGCAGCAGCGACAGCGCCGACGAGACGACGGTCAGCGGCTGCCACCACGCTTCAGGAACGACGATACCCATGATGGCGAGCGCCGCCAGCGCATAGCCGAGCACCGTCAGCGCGCCAAGCGCCGTACCCAGCAGCCGCGCGATACCTGTCTCAACGTGCAGGCTGGTGATCAGCCACGATTGATCCAGCTTGAAGGGATACTTCGGGTCAGGTGGAGCAGGTGTCACATAACCGAGATGAATCAGCCCGTGAGCAGCCAGAAACAGCGCGAGGACAATTTTGGACATCGAATTCCCCCTGTATTTTGTGTAATTTCTCCGGTGAAAAGACCGACATTCAACGTTACGATCTTATCGTCAGTCAAATTATCTGATACTTGTAAACAGCGTGTCAGTGAGTTCCGGCATACGATGATGTGATCTTCTGCACGTGCCTCTCAACCGACACAAATTCAACACAAATTCAAGTGAAATGATCACCTGCCTGAAAGTGAAACAAGATGACCGTCATCCGCCTGGCAGCCGAGCCGGACGCCGAAGCAATCGCGGCAGTCTACGCGCCATACGTCCGTGAAACCGTCATTTCGTTCGAGATGGAACCGCCCGACGCAGCAGCCATCTGGCAGCGGATTCGCCAGGTGTCGGAAACCCTGCCGTGGATTGTCTGCGAACACGGAGACAGCGTCATCGGCTACGCCTACGCGGGCAAACACCGCGAGCGCCACGCTTACCAGTGGTCGGTTGATGTCACCGTTTACGTGCAGCAGGGCTTCCATCGCTGCGGGCTTGGGCGCGGGTTGTATACCTCGCTTAACGCGCTGCTGCGCCTGCAAGGGTACTTCAACGCCTACGCGGGCGTCACCCTGCCCAATGATGCCAGCGTCGGGCTGCACCGCGCGCTCGGCTTCGAGCCGATTGGCGTCTACGCGCATGTCGGGTATAAATTCGGCAAATGGCACGATGTCGCCTGGCTGGGGCTGACTCTCCAACCTCTCACCGAATCACCCGCCCCACCGCGCCCGCTGCCCGTCCTGCTGGGCAGCCCGGAGCTGCCGTTCGCGCTGAGCAGCGGATTATCAGCCATCCGGCTGGGCGACAGTTGATCCACGAACTGGTGAAAGGGGAACCCCGATGCCGGACAGCGTTTCAGATGATCCAACACTGGTTGTGATTCAGCAGTTTCACGACGCCTTCAACCGGCACGACGTACCGGCGATCATGGCACTGATGACCGACGACTGCATCTTTGAAAACACCTATCCGCCGCCCGACGGCGAGCGCTTTCAGGGGCAGGCTGCCGTTCGCGCCTTCTGGGAACACCTGTTTGCCGGTTCGCCCCAGGCACATTTTGAGATCGAGGACAGCTTCGCCAGCCACCATCGCGGCGTCATTCGCTGGCGCTACGCCTGGGCAAACGCAGACGGATCGCCGGGACACGTGCGCGGCGTGGATGTGTTCCGCGTGCGAGACGGCAAAGTTGCCGAAAAGCTGTCCTACGTGAAGGGATAAGCGCGGCAGCTTCGCTTTACCCGCCGCCGACAGGCTGCAACGAATCGGGCGCGGCGAGGTTCTCATCTATGTTATGTGACGCGCGATCACGCATGATCGCCGTCATCGACCAGTTCACTCTGCAAGCGAAGGGCAAGTGTTATGGCATCAGCAGTATCGCAGCAATCGCCGCCGCGTCTGTCGGAAGACTGGCTGGCAACCATTATCGGGCTGATTATCGTCGTCATCATCGGCAGCGGTCTGTTGGGACCGGGCGCGCAGAATGTCAGCCTCAGCGCCGAAGCCGGACAGACGACCGCAGCCGCCCTGCGCCCGTTAAGCGGCTGGCGGGTGAGCGCGACCCTTGACGGCGAGTCAGCCAGTATCGAGGACGCGCCAACCGCGCTGGCGGACGGGCAGAACGTTCTTATCACCTGCCGTGACGGCGCGGTCTCGACGGAAACAGCCGCCGCGCCGCCGGAAGGCGTGACGCCCCCGCCGGAAAACCGGGCGCAGGTCGTGCTCGTCAATGAGTGCGCCGCGCCTGTCCGGGTGACCTACCAGACCCGCGCCCTGATCCCGTGGCCGGTCTTCAACCTGTTTAGCCGTTAAGGACAACCTTCATGACAACTACTACGGCTTCTCAAGCCACAGCCGAACAGCCAACCGCTATCGAACATACGCTCCCCGGCTTGATCGCCGGTGTGCTGCTGCTGATCGTCCTCACGCTGCTGGTCGCCGAAATCGACCGGGCGATTGCCAACAGCTTCCGGGCGCAGGGCGTGGCGCAGAACCCGCTGGAATACCCGCTGACGGCGGCGGTCATCGGCTTGATCGCGAACGCCGTCCTGCGGCTTACCGGACTGTACCAGCGCGTGCGCCCCGCCATCCGAACCGAACTGTATCTCAAAATCGGGCTGGTAATTCTCGGCGCGCGCATCAGCGTCGGCGATCTGCTGGCGCTGGGCGCGGGCGGGCTGATTCAAGCCGTCATCATGGTTGGATCGGTCTTTTTCTTCACCTGGTGGCTGGGCGGCAAACTCAAGCTGCCCGATACCCTGCGGGCGGTGATGGCGTCGGCGGTGTCGATCTGCGGCGCGTCGGCGGCGATTGCGGCGGCGGGCGCGGTGCAGGCGCGCAAGGAAGAAGTCACCTATATCACGGCGCTGGTGATCGTCGTCGCGCTGCCGATGATGGTGCTGGCTCCGGCAGTCGCCACCGCGCTCAACCTGCCGCCGGACGTGGCGGGCGCGTGGTTTGGCGGCAATATCGATACCACGGCGGCGGTGGTCGGCGCGGGGACGGTCTACGGACCCGAAGCGCAGGCGGTCGCCAGCGTCGTCAAGCTGTCGCAAAACGTCTTCATCGGCTTCGTCTCTTTCGCGCTGGCGATCTATTTCGTCACTGTCGTCAATCGCGACAAGGACGCGCCGCGCCCCAGCCCTAAAGTCATCTGGCAGCGCTTCCCCAAGTTCGTGCTTGGCTTCGTGCTGGTGGCGGTGCTGGCGTCGCTTAAGGTGTTCCCTTCGGAGCTGGCGCGCGAATTGAACACGGCGACCCAGTGGGCGTTTACGCTGGCGTTCATCTGCATCGGGCTGGATTTTTCGGTGGCGGAGATTCGTTCAGCCGGCATCAGACCGGTCATCGTCTTTCTGGGCGCGACGGTCTTTAACACGGCGCTGGCGCTGGTCGTGGCGTATATCATCTTCGGCGTGTTGTTTTAGGAGAACCCAGGGCGCGCGGGTTGATCTACCACTGCACCAGCAGCCCTTCCATCGTCAAGCCGGGACCGAAGGCGAGCAGCACGCCGTAATCGCCCGGCGACGGATTCCCGCAGCGCTGGATGCGATCCAGCACGAACAGAATCGTGGCGGACGACATATTGCCGTAATCGTGCAGCACCTGATGCGACTCCTCGACCTGCGAATCGGCAAGCCCCAGGCTGTGCTGGACGTAATCGACGATCTTGGTGCTGCCGGGATGAATGCCCCAGAAGCGCACGTCGGCATAGGCGAGCTTCTGGCGTTCGAGCAGTCCATCGACAAACGGCTTGATCTGCTGCGCCAGCAGGTCGGGCACGTAGCTCGAAAGATACATGCGAAAGCCCTGATCGGTCAGATCAAACGTCATGTGATCGAGCGTGGTGTAATCGGAGAAGGTGGCGAAGCGCAGCAGGCGCGGGCGGTGCGGCTGTTCCGCGCCATCGTCTCCGCTGGTGACCAGCGCCATTGCCGCGCCGTCGGAAAAGAGCGCCGACGACACGACGTTCTCGGCGCTGTCCTCCATCTGCATGTGCAGCGAGCACAGTTCGAGCGCCAGCACCAGCGCCCGCCTGCCCGGCTGCGAAGCCACCGCCTGCCGCGCCCGCAGCAGCCCCGGAAACGCGCCGTAGCAGCCCATGCCCAGAATACAGGTGCGCTGGAGATCGTGGCGCATCTTCATCTGTCCCGCCAGATGCAGGTCAAGCCCCGGCACACTGACGCCAGTACACGAGACGACGATAAAATCGTCAATTTCATCCGGGCGAACGCCAGCGGCATCCAGCCCGCGCTCGATGGTACGCTGTCCCAGCCGGATCGCTTCAGGCATGTAGAGGTCGTTGCGCTCCTGTGTGGATCGCTTCTGCCGGTAGAACTCCTCGCCGACCATCATGTGCCGGAAGCCAACCCCTGCCCGGGCGAAGATGGCGCGCATCGCGCGGGCGCGGCGCGTCTCCTTGCTTTGCAGGGCGATAAAATACTCCGCAATATCGCTCTGGCTGTAGCGCGCGTCGGGGACGCCGGTTGCCAGCGCCGCAATCGCCGCTGTGCTCATGACTGCCTCATTCGACTAATTGATCGGCGGCTAATTGACCCGGTTGTGCAACTTCCCGCGTTTGATCGACCAGCATCTGCCCGACGGCGGGCAGGCGGTTGAGTATCCGCAGCCCCAGCGACAGCAGGCGCGGCTGAAACAGGCACGCTTGCAGCCGCCGCCCCAGCCACAGCCGCCGGTCAAAAGTTCGCTTCCATTCAGCCGCGTACAGCCGGGGCAGATCGCCAGCATTCAGTTCATCCGCCTGCCAGCGCTGGACGTAACGCGCTGCCATTTGCCCACCGCGCAGCGCCATGCTCATGCCGTCACCCGTCAGCGGCGCGATCAAACCAGCGGCATCTCCCGCAATCAGGATGTCACCTTCCACTGCTGGCTTGGGCAGGAACGGCACCTGCGAAATGCTTAACCAGCGCTCGCTGACCGGCTCTGCCGTATTGAACCAGCGTTTCAGCCCCGGATTCTGTGCCTGCATCCATGCGATCAAGCCTTCGACGCCGCCCACCCGCTGAAAGACTTCGGTTCGGACGAGCAGGCAGACGTTGGTCAGCCCGTTTTCCACTTCACCCAGCCCGCAGTAGCCGCCGGGAAACGTGTACAAATCAACCCTGCCCGGCAGCGGTGCCCCGCGAAAGTGGGCTTTTAAGCCGGTATAAGGCTGCGGCGTCCTGAGGAATGACCGGTTGAGCGCCCGATCAAGGCTGCTCCGCTTGCCCGAAGCGACAATGACCGCTGCCGCGCTGAACGACCCGCTGCCGGACGCCGAACGCGCCTCCAGTTCAAAGCCGTGGTTCAGATCGCCGTCGATGCGCGTCACGGTGGCTCCCTCGTGCAGATCGACGCCCAGACACCGGCTCTGCTGCGCCAGCGCCTGATCCAGCCGGTAGCGGCTGAGGCTGAAGCCCACGCCGCGCAAATGAGTCTCCCAGCGCGTGCCGTCCGGCGCGATGATCGCCACGCTGTGAACCACCGGCGGACACAGCGCCCGCAGCGCCGGAGTCAGACCCAGATCGTGCAGATAGCGGGCGCATTCAGGCGACAGAAATTCGCCGCACACCTTATGGTGTGGATAGTGTTTGCTCTCGAACAGGACGACGCGGCGCCCCTGCTGCGCCAGCGTAATTGCGGCGCTGCATCCCGCCAGCCCGCCGCCAACCACCGCGGCATCGTAGATCGGGCTGTTCATTTGTCTGCCACCAGCGTCATTCGCCACAGGGGATGCCGGTGAACGCGAGCGTTGTTCAGACCGGCTGCCTGCGCCATCTGGCGGAATTCATCCGGAGTATAGGCGCGGCGCACCGACACCGCGCCATCGTAGCGAGTCAGGTAGCTTCTGGCGAAGATTGGCTGCGCCAGCTTGAAGCCGATATAGGGCAGCCAGCCCCGTTCGGCGTCGCTCATGATGATGCCGCGCCGCGCCCGCGACGAGAACTCGCGCAGCAGTTCGATCACCCCATCGGGGTCAAAGTGGTGCAGCAGCAGCGACGAGATGACATAATCGACGCTTTCAGCCGCCAGCGGCAGTGTCTGAGCGTTCGCCCGCGCCAGATGGACGTTGGGCAGCGGCTGGACAAAGCTGCGAGCGAGATCGAGGTTGCGGTTGGCGAGGTCGAAGCCAAAGATCGACACCTTTCGCTGGTGTCGAGCCGCCCAGCGAGCGATCAAGGCTGGAATTTCCGCCGAACCGGTGCCGATATCGGCGATGGACACCACGCCCGCCTGATCGCGCAGGCGGGGATACAGGTGTCGCGTGAGCGACCGGACGCCGCCGAGGTAGCGGTTAATGCGCCACAGGTCGGCAAAGCTCGTTTGCACGTCGGCGGGTGTCCCCTCGCCAAGATCCAGCAGTTCCGGCTCGTCCCGCCGTGGTGGAACGAGCAGCGATGCAGTTCCCATAGCGTCCGATTATTATGCTTCGTGATAATCTGAATTCTACTTTGTTACGTCCATGATTTCACGTCCTGTTATCAAGCTCTCATATGAATGTGTCATAATAGCAGCCTTGCAGCCGGTAGTTATCTGAGAGAGAGATCTGTGAACTCAACGCAAAGCTGCCCCGAATGTGGGACAGACTGGCAGGATGGCGTCACCTGCACCGACCATTTTCACCAGATGTTGTTCTGGGAAAATGAATACCCTGAATACACGTATCAGGTGCATCACTACCTGGTGCTGTGCTATCACCTTCAGCATCCCAGCCTGTACTCGCGGGAAATGCTGCCCGGCGCGGTCAGGCTGCTGGGCGATTTTCTGCGCGGCGTCAGCACCGAAGCAGCCCGCAGCAGCAGCCGCGATGTGCTCGATTCAGGCAAACGCGATTGGAAAATCACCGGCACACCCGAATCACACGGCGAATACGAGCATCCGGTGCGCTGGACGATGACGGCGGCGGATATCACGGCGGACAGCGTCGAAAACTACGAACACAACGTGCGCCTGTGGGCGCAGACCACCTACGATACGCTGCAAGCATCAGGGAACGCTGCTTCATAAAGAACCCGCTCGATTTCCGGGAATGGGGAAAATCGCGGTGACAGTGGGTTTAAACCCACTGTCAAGACGGCTGCTGTATCCTTACAATTCCCCACTCCCCGATTTCCGAAATGGCGGCGGGCTGGGTATCATTGGTGGCGTCTGCCCAGTGACAGGAGTCCGAAACCATGACCACGGCACCCACCCCATTAAAAGGTGACGCGCTGTACGCGGCGCTGGCAGCGTCCGCGCCGTTTTCCGTCTGGCGGCTGGGCGGCGCGGGGTTGGCGGTCAGAACCCCCGAAACGCTGCTTTATGTCGATCCGTTCCTCGCGCCGCAGGGCAGCGAGGGCTGGGTGCGGCAGCAGCCGCGAATCGTGGACTCGCTGCCACCCGCCGACCTGATCCTCGCCACTCACGAACATGGCGATCACACCGATCCGGTCGCCTTGACGCCGCAGGCGCGCGAAGGCAGTGGGCTGTTTGCCAGCCTGGAAGCCTGCGTCCGTATCGCCCGCGATGCCGGTTTTCCAGCCGAACGCACCCGCATCTTACAGCCAGACGACAGCTTCCAGCAGGATGATCTGACCATCACGGCGCTAAAAGCCATCGACGCCGAGATCGAGGACGAGTTAGCCTATCTCATTCACGACCGTTCCAGCGGCACGACCGTCTATCACGGCGGCGATTCGAGCATGTCGTCCCAGTTCGATCTGGTCGGCAGGCAGCACCGCATTGATGTCTGCTGCCTGTCGGTGGGTTTGGAGAGCGACGGCTTTCAGTATTATCTATCCCCGGAAGACTCGATCAGGGCGGCGCGGATGCTGGGCGCGCGGGTGTTGATCCCGCTTCACTGGGATTTGTGGACAAAGAACGGCTTTCCGGCGAGCCGCTGGGAACCGATTATCGCCACGACCACCGATCCACAGATCGTGCTGCTGCCGCCGGGCGGGCGCTGGCTACCAGGGTAACCCATGCCTGCCTGATCGTGAGGCGCGTTATCCACATCCCAAATGTTCAGCCGTTCCCCATTTTGTTAAGTAGGGGCGACTCATGACTCGTCTCTACGCAATACATCCTCATAATTCACCAGGGAGTGGGGAATTGTAAGGATACAGCAGCCGTCTTGACAGTGGGTTTAAACCCACTGTCACCGCGATTTTCCCCATTCCCATTCACCAGTCCTGGTTGACAGCAGACCGAGCGCTTGTTATAGTTAGCTAAAAGGTTTTAGTAAAAGCGTTTACTTAGTATGTCTGCCAAAAAATCCCGCATCGAGGACGTCGCCAAAGCAGTCGGTGTTTCGGCTACCGCCGTCTCGTTTGCCTTTAATCGCCCTGACCGGCTCAACTCCAAAACTGTGACGCGCATCCTGGATGCTGCTGACCGGCTTGGCTACTCCCCGAACCCACTCGCGCGGGCGCTGCTGGCGAAATCCACCGGCGTCATCGGCATTCTCACCCCGCAGACGCTGCCATCCATCTTCAAGAATCCGTTTTTCGCGGCGTTCCACGAAGGCGTTGGGCGGGCGTGCGAAGAACACTGTCTGTCACTGATGATCGTCTCACCCGCGTCGCGGTCGCTTTCAGAGGCGTCGGCACACGCCCCGGTAGACGGGTTAATCGTCGTCGGACTCAGCGAAAGCCATCCCGAAATTGAACTGCTCCGCCGCCGCCAGATGCAGTTTGTGATCGTAGATGGCGATGCCGAGACGGTTCCCAGCGTCAACGTAGACGACTATCACGGGGCGCGGCAGGCAGCGAACCTTCTGTTGGAGCGCGATCACCGTCGGATCGCCTGCCTGACGTTCGAGCAGGATTTATCCAGCAGTCACGGCAAAAAAGTCTACGGCGTCGGGCGGCGAAGGCTCGAAGGTTACAAGCATTCTTTCAATGATTATGATATTCTATGGGACGATAGCGTGCTGGTTCCCACCGCTGCCAGCATCGATGCCGGAGCCGCCGCGTTCAAACAACTATGGAAAAACCCGAAGAACCGCCCAACGGCGGTGCTGGCTGTCGCTGATGTCATGGCGATAGGGATGCTTGAGGAAGCAAACGCGCGCGGCGTCTGTGTGCCGGACGATCTCGCCATCATCGGCTTTGATGATATCCCGCAGGCGCAGTGGACGCGACCGCCGCTGACGACTGTCCGGCAGCCGATGGTAGAAAAGGGCGAAATCGCCGTTCAAATGCTGCTCACCCTGATCGCAGGAGAACCGCTGACGGATCGCCACGTACTCCTGCCGACCGAATTGGTGATAAGAAAGTCCGCGTAAGCTAATCGGGAGGTGTAGCGAAGAAGGATACACAACAGAGTCCCAGTTGGTTATCGCGTTAATCATTTCTATTGACGTAGCTAAGGAGCATAGTTCCATGAAGAAAAGTACTGTAAAGAGCGTGTTGGTGATGGCGGTGCTGATGCTGGCGCTGTTCAGTATGCAGATTGCCGTATTCGCCCAGGACGCGGAACCCACCGCGACGTTTGTTCCGTCCGAAGAAGGCGTGCTCACGATCTGGTCTGACCAGGATCGCCTGCCCGCTATCGAAGCGCTTGCCGACAGCTTCAGCGAGCAGTATGGCGTTGAAGTCCGTATCCAGACCATGGGCTTTGGCGATATCCGCAACAACCTCGTGCTGGGTGGTCCCGTTGGAGAGGGTCCGGACATCATCATCGGCGCGCACGACTGGATTGGTCAGCTTTACAGCAACGGCTTGATTGCCGCGCTGGACCTGCCGCAGGAAATTCTCGACAACCTCGATCCGGTCGCGCTCCGCGCCTTCACCTACGACGGTGAACTGGTCGGTCTGCCTTACCTGACCGAAGCAGTGGCGCTGATCTACAACACCGATCTGCTGCCGGAACTCCCTGCCACCTGGGCAGAACTGACGGATGCGGCAGAACAGCTTGTCGCCGATGGCGAAGCCGAGCGCGGTATTGCCATCCCCAACAGCTCCGGTGACCCCTACCATCACGAAGCACTGCTCACCGGCTTCGGCGGCTACATCTTTGGCGTTGACGAAGAAGGCAACTACAACGCCGAGGACGTAGGTATCGACAGCGAAGGCGGCGTGGCGGCAATGACCGAACTCGACCGTCTGGTAAAAGCCGACATCCTCAACGCAGCCGTTGATGGCGGCGTGGCGCAGAACCTGTTCACCGAAGGTCAACTGGCAGCGTGGATCACCGGTCCGTGGTCGTTGAACGCAGTTCGTGAAAGCGGCGTCCCCTATGCCGTGGCTCCGATTCCTGAGATGGAAGAAACGCCTCGCCCGTTCGTGGGGTCGCAGGGCTTCATGATCAACGCCTTCAGCGAAAACGCGCTGCTGGCACAGGCTTTCCTGAGCGAGTTCGTCGCCACCGATGAAGGTATGCAGCTTCTATACGACACCATCCCCTTCATCCCGGCATGGAACCCGCTGGCAGAGACGACTGACAACGAAGACCTGGCGAACTTCCGCCTGTCGGTTGCCAACGGCGATCCGATGCCTGCTATCCCCGCGATGAACGCGGTCTGGACGGCATGGGGCAACGGCATCACCCTGATTTACCAGCAGCAGGCAGATCCCGAAACCGTCGTGGCTGACGCCGCAGGCGCAATCCGCGACGAAATCGCTGGTTCGGGCAGCTAATTCCCGCCAATAATTGTCGAGGCTGGATAGGAATCCTATCCAGCCTCATTTATATGAAATTGGAGCCGACATGTCGATGAAATGGCTGATTTTAAAGATCGTCTTTCTTGGCATCTTCGATGTATTTGGCTTGCAGCTTGCAATTTCTCTCGGACGAGAGATCGGCTGGCCCCTCGGCATTGGAATCGCTCTGTACATCCTGGTTGTCAATATCGTCTTCCTGCGCAGCGACCTGTTCCCCTGGCGCTGGATTATTCCGGCATTCGGCGGAATGCTGCTGCTGATCGTTTATCCCATCGGCTATTCTCTCACCGTTGCCTTCACAAATTACGGTGATGGTCACCTGCTGTCGAAAGATCTGGTGATCAGCCAGCGGCTCGCCGAATCGTACACGCCGGAAGACGCGCCCACTTACAGTGTTTATATCTACCGGAGCGATGCTGATAATGCGTTTCGCTTCTGGTTGATCGACCAGAATGATCGCACATTCGTCGCCTATCCGGACGAAGAACTGCGCGAAATCGCGCCCGACGATACCACCTTTGACCCGCGCGACGAAAACGGGGTTCCGCGAACGCTTGAAGGCTACAACCGTATGCCGGCAGGCAGCGCGCTTCAGTATGCGAATTCGCTGCAAAATGTCGCCATTGGCGAGCCGCCAACTCAGGTGCGCTTTACCCGCATCAGCCTGGGTGAAGTGCAGCGGGCAGCCCTGCTTCAGCCCCGCTGGAGCTATGACGCAGAAACCGATACGCTGACCAACCTCGAAACCGATCTGGTCTACTACACCGAGCGCGGCAATTTTGTGACCGGCGAAGGCGACACGCGCCAGGTTTTGCAGCCCGGCTTCCCCGCCCACATCGGGCTGGACAACATCCTGAGAGTGTTTAACGACCGCAACGTGAGTGGACCTTTCTGGAGTTCCTTTATCTGGACGCTTACATTCGCTTTTGGCAGCGTTTTTCTCACTTTCGCGCTCGGTCTGGCGTTCGCGATCACGCTCAACTCGCGTGACGTGCCTTTCCGCCCGTTTTTCCGTTCGCTGCTGATCCTCCCTTATGCCGTACCCGGTTGGCTGATGGTCACGACCTGGCGAGGGCTGCTCAACCCGGCATACGGTCCGGTCAACATGGGCATCCTCGGACTCTTCGGCGTTTCGCCGCAGTGGTTCAGCGATCCGCTGCTGGCGAAAATCGGCGTGCTGTTCGTCAATATGTATATTGGCTTCCCGTACATGATGCTGATCTCACTCGGCGCGCTGCAAAGTATTGCGCCGGATATGTACGAAGCGGCGACGATTGACGGCGCCAACGCGCGCAACCAGTTCCGTTACATCACCCTGCCGCTGCTGCTGGTAGCGCTCGCGCCGCTGCTCGTTGCCAGCTTCGGCTTCAACTTCAATAATTTCACGGTCATCGAACTGTTTAACAACGGCGGACCACCCATAAGCGCCGCCACCGTCGCCGGACACACCGATATTCTGCTGTCTTATACCTACCGGCTCGCTTTTTCAGGCGCGGCAGGCACAGATTACGGCTTTGCCGCCGCCATTAGCATCTTTATCTTCATGATTATTGCGCCGCTGACCTATTTCAACTTCCGGCTCACCCGTCGCTTTGAGGAGGTGAACGCATGACCGAGACGGCGCAGCCTTCCAACCGCCCCGCCCCGCGCACAACCCGCGAAGGCATGGTGACCGCCCACCCCACCCGCAGCCGGATAATCCGGCTGACGATTTTGATTCTTGGCTCAATCTTCGCCATCTATCCGGTGCTCATCGTCGTCGGCGCGTCGTTCGATCCGCGCAACAGCCTCGTCGGGGCGTCGATCATTCCCCGCAATCCGTCACTGGTGAACTACACGGCACTGTTCTCAGGGTCGCAAACGCCAATCCTGCGCTGGCTGATGAATTCAATCATCGTCTCCGGCATCAGCACCGTTATGGTGGTCACGCTGTCTACGCTGGCAGCCTACTCGTTTTCGCGCTTTCGTTTCAAGGGACGGCGCGAATCGCTGACGGCGACGCTTGTCATCCAGGTGTTTCCCACAGTTACGGCGCTGGTCGCCTTTTACCTGCTGCTGAATCAGATTGGCAACATCATCCCGTGGCTGGGTTTGAACACGCTCGGCGGCTTGATCCTGCTCTACATGGGCGGGGCGCTCGGCTCCAACGCCTTTCTCATGAAGGGCTATTTCGACACCATCCCGCGCGAGATTGACGAATCCGCCAGGGTGGACGGCGCGGATGAGTGGACAACGTTTTACCGCATCATCCTGCCGCTGGTTCGCCCGATCATCGTCGTTGTTGGGCTGCTGACGTTCATCGGCACCTTCAACGATTACCTGATCCCCAGGGTGCTGCTGCGCGACAGCAACACCTTTACGCTGGCGGTTGGCTTAACAACTTTCATCGGTAACGACTTCGCCACCGACTGGGGCATCTTCGCCGCTGGCGCGATCATCGGCGCGGTGCCGATCACGATCCTTTTCCTCGTGCTGCAAACGCAGATTATCGAGGGGCTATCACAGGGAGCAGTTAAAGGGTGACATCCCCAAGTTTCAACATTCTTGATACGCCAACCGCGCTTCAACAGCGCCGAAGCGATCCGCAGCATCTGCCGCCGCCCGCCACGCCCATTCGCATGGAGGTTGTCCTGACGATTGAGCGCTGTCCGTCCCAGCCGCAGGTGGTTGTCCGCGATACCCGTCGCGAGCTGACCTGGCACATCATCATGAAGAAGGCTGGTGATGACCGCTGGACGGCGTCGATGCTGCTGCCAGGCACGCCAACGATTATTCACTACTACTTTGAGTTTGCGGACGGCACGACCTTCCAGGCGCTGCGGCAGATCGAGGCACTTGTGCCCGGTCAGCCTGATCCCATCTTTGGGCAGTGGACACGCCGCCCATTCCAGATTGCCGTCTACGATCCGGCAAGCGCGCCGCCCGCCTGGACGCAGGGACAGGTCATCTACCAGATCTTCCCTGACCGTTTCGCCAAAGGGATGCTGCCGCCGGACGTGCGCCCGCGCGTCGCCAAAAACGTCCACGGACGCGAGCCGCTGTATCTGGAATGGGGCGACCTGCCCGAACTGCCGCCAAAAGGGCGCGATTTTCACGGCGGCAACCTGCGCGGCATCATCGACAAGCTCGAATACCTTCAGGATCTTGGCGTGGAATGCCTGTACCTGACGCCGATCTTCGAATCGCCAACCAACCACCGCTACGACGCGATGGACTATTTCGCGATTGACCCGATGCTCGGCACCGAAACCGAACTGGTCGAGTTAGTCGAGAAGGTTCACCAGCGCGGGATGCGCATCATCCTCGATGGCGTCTTCAACCACTGCTCGCACGACAGCCGCTATTTCAACATGGCGGGCTGGTATGGCGACAACGAGGGTGCCTATCGCGACCGGGAATCGCCCTATTATCGCTGGTTCGAGTTCAGCCAGTGGCCCCAGAAATACACCGGCTGGATCGGCGTTCAGTCGATGCCTGAATTCGTGGAGTGTCCTGAGCATGAGGAATACTTCCTCGGTCCTGAGGGCGTTTCCAACTACTGGCTGAAGCGCACCGGCATGGACGGCTGGCGGACGGACGTTACCCCCTGGATGAGCGAGGAATTCTGGCGGCGCTTCCGCCGTTCAGTGCGCGCCGCCAACCCCGAAGCCTACCTGATCGCTGAAGAATGGACTGACGCCTCGCATTATTTCGTCGGCGATACCTTTGACGCGACCATGAATTACCGCTTCGCCTGGGCGCTGCGCGGCTTCTTCGCCCTGGATGTGCTGACCGTGGCAGAGTTTGAAGATCGGCTCGCCAACTGGCTGCGCGATACACCAGCGCCGTTCCAGCTTTCACAGACTAACCTGATCGATTCGCACGACACCGCCCGCGCCCTGACCATGTGCGGCGGCGATAAGCGGCGCTTTAAGCAGATGATCGCCTTCATGATGGCATACGTGGGCGCGCCGATGATCTGCTACGGCGACGAAGTGGGTCTGGAAGGCGATTTCGCCGAAAGCGCCCGGCAGTCGTTCCGCTGGGAAGATGGCGATACCGAACTACAGGATTACTATCGCCGCATCCTCCGATTCCGCAAGGACAGCGCGCCAATGCGCTATGGCGGCGTGGAAACGCTGCTGGTCGATGAACGCCAGCGCGGCTACGCTTTCGCCCGTCATTTTGGCGATGAGGTCGTCTATGGGGTCTTTAACGCCAGCGACAGCCCGGCAGTCGTCGAAATCACCGTTGAAAGCGGCGTCTGGTCGGACGCGCTGGGTTTGATCGAGGATGTGACAGCGCAGGCGGGGCGGCTGAAGATCGCGCTGGATGCGCGCGGCGCGGCGCTGCTGTTCAAAGCATAATCATCACTCAATTGGGGCGGCGCTCACACCGCCGCCCTCCCTATTCCCCTCTCCCCCTATGTATTACGGTTTACTTTTTTCATCCCGATATATACAATACGAATGATTACGGGTAAAAGCAGACGAATCCAGTTCCAGCCTGCATGTGGGAGCCTCGTGTGACTGACAGCAGCCTGCACACCGACAAGCTTGCCGACCTCTGCGCCGACGAAACAACCCGGTTTATGCGCCATGAGGCAAATGACCCGCACTATTGTTTCGAGCTGCTGCGGCGGGCGCTGGTGGATTCATCTGGCGATGCGCTGACTCACGTTTACCGCATTTACGAACCACTTGTCCTGAGCTGGGTGCGGCGTCACGAGCGCTTTCAGCACACCGGCGAAGATGCCAGCTATTTCGCCAGTCTGGCGCTGCGCAACTTCTACTTCGCCGTTCGGGGAGCCAAATTCTCCAATTTCCAGTTCCTGCCTCAAATCCTGCGCTACCTTAAACGGTGCGTCCACAGCGCGATTGAACAGTACCTGCGCGACCAGCAGCCAACCGCCGATTCGTTCATCGAAAACATCGAGCAAATTGGCGACGCAACGCCGCTGGAAAGCGAACTCGAAGCCGAAGACCTCTGGATGCATATTCTCACGCTGATACCGGAACCGGAAGACCAACTGCTGGCGCGGCTGACGTTCATCCTGGATATGAAGCCCGCCGAAATCGTGCGCGGGCATTCCTCGATCTGGGCGCACGAACGCGCGGTGTCGGTCGCCCTCCAGCGCATTCGCCGCCGTCTGCGTGGCGACGAATTTCTGCGCCAGGCAGCCGATGAATCGCGCTAATACAAGCGTAGATCGTGTGATATTTTTCATTCTACCGCATTCAATACAGTAGATGAACAACCTGACGTAAGGATATTTGATGGAGTGTATTTTTCCGCCAGCATTGACGGAACAGGAACTGTCAGCGGCGCTGGATGGGGAAGCCGGGAGCGCCGTACAGCAACATCTGGCACAATGCCCATACTGCGCCGGGCGGCTTGAAGCAGCGCGGCGCTTAGAACAGAGGCTGAAGATCATCTTGTACCGGTTTGACTGCCCGCCCTCACAGCAGCTAGTGGATTACGACGCCGGTCTGATCGATCCTGCCTCGGCAGAACGTCTCCGGCAGCACCTCGCCACCTGCGCGCGCTGCGGCGATGAACTGCGCCGCCTTCAGGTTTTTCTGGATGATGACGGTGAAGCCGCGCCCAGCCTGCGGGTCGTCCGTTCGCAGCGGCAGCGACCGGGCGAACTGGTGGCGCAGCCGCGCGCCGATACCGCCGCCTGGGCAGCGCGTGGACTTCAGGATGGACAAACCCAGGATTGGGAAGTGGAAGGCGCGACCATCTTCCTGGAACTCAATCACCGCGCCGAAGGGCTGGTGCTCTCCGGACAGGTGGTGGATGAAACCACCTCCTGGACGGGCGCGCTGGCGGAACTGCGCCAGTCCGAGACGCTGCAAGGCGTGAGCGTTCTCGACGAGATGGGCGAATTTCACTTTGTCCTGACCGAGGCAGAACCCGCGTCGCTGACGATTACAGCGCCCGGCGGAACGACGCTTGTGTTGGAGAGCATTACCCTGAACGACTAAGGCGTATGGATATTGATGCGTTTGTCGCACAACTGCTCAATGCTCAGACGCCGCCGCTGCCCGCCCTGCTGCCGGATGCCAGCGCGACTCATCTGGTAGAACGGCTGAAGGCGGAAGCGGATCGGCACTGGCGTATAGACGCGCACGTTTCACTACGCTGCGCGGATATGATCGTGCAGATCGGGCAGACCCGCGAACAGGCACCGACCATCGCCCTGGGTTTGATGGCGCGTGGCGACGCGCTCAAGCTGCTCAACCGGATGCAGGATGCCTGGGACACGCTGGAACAGGCGGGCGCGCTCTATTTGTCGGCTGGCGACGAGGTCGGTTGGGCGCGCACGCGCATCGGGCGGCTTGGCATCTGCGTCAACCTGAACCGCGTTGAAACGGCAATGGACGAAGCAGAACAGGCGCGCGAGATATTTCTCCGCTTTGGCGACCACGAAAAGCTGCTGCGGCTGCGACTGAACGCTGCCGCCGCTTACGATCAACTCGGCAACTTCCAGCAGTCGCAGGCGCTCTATCATCAGGCGCTCGAAATCGCTGAAACGATGGGCGACGCCGGGCAGACGCGGCTCGGCATGATCTACAACAACCTCGGCTACACGCAGCAGGAGATGGGCAATCTGCGCGAGGCGCTGTTCTATTACGAGCAGGCAACCGCCATCTGGAAGGCGCGCAACGAAGGCAGCGGCGTCGCCGTCGCCGAACTGAACATTGCGGCGGTGGCGCAGGCGCAGGGCAAATATCGCAAGGCGCTTCAGCTTCTCTACGGCACGCAGGAATCGCTCAACGCCTTTCTTCCCTCAGAAGTCGGCTACGCGCAGCGCTGCATGATCGAGTGCTATCTCTCGCTCAACCGTTATGCCGACGCGCGCACGCTGGCGGAAACGCTGATTCAACAGCAGACCGCGCCGGGTGAGAACTATAATCTGGCGCTGATCCTGCTGCATCTGGCGACCGCCGAGGCGCAGCTTGGCGGCTACGCGCAGGCAAAGGGCGCCCTCGACAAAGCCGCCGCCATCTTCACGGAACTCAAATCGGATGCCTGGCTGGCAGCCATTCACCTGCGGCGCGGGCGCATCGCCTTGCAGCAGGGCGATCTGGCAGCCGCGCTGGCGGAATCCACCACTGCCGCCAGCTTTTTTGAACACAACCAGCAGCAGGTGGACTACACAAACGCGCTGCTGCTTCAGGGACAGATCGCGCTGGCGAAGGGCGACCTGACCGGCGCGTCCGGGGCGGGTAAACAGGCGCTGCTGTTCGCCCGGCGTTCCAACGTGTCGGCGCTGCGCTACCGGGCACATCTGGTGCTGGGAGAAATCGCCGAGCGTCAGGACAGCATCCACGCGGCGACACGCCATTACCGGCAGGCAGCGGCGGTGTTGGAGCGCGTCCAGCACAACCTGACCATCACGCTGCGTTCGGATTATTTTGAAGACAAGCAGGACGCGCTGCGGGCGCTGATCCGTCTGTATCTGCGTCAGGCGCAGCCAAAGCAGGCATTCCAGGCGCTGGAACGGACAAAATCACAGTTGTGGATGAGCTACCTCAGCAATCGGGAACAGCTTCGCTGGGCGCATGATGACCCGTATACGCGCCCGCTGATCGAAGAACTGAACCGGCTGCGCGAAGAACATCACTGGTTCTACCGCATCGCCCACGACCAGAGCTTCCGCGAGATCCAGCGGGTGAATATTCAGCCGCAGCAGGCAGCCAGCGAAGTGCGCAGCCGCGAGCACCGGATGCAAACCCTGACCGAGCGCCTGTATCTGCACAGCAGCCGCGACGACACGGCGCAGATCGCGGCGGTTGGGCTGGCGGAAATACAAGCCAGCCTGACCGAGTCCGATCTGCTGGTCGAATTCTACAGCGATGGTCAGCAAACGTGGGTGTTCACGATTGATCGACAGTCACTCCGGGTCAGCCTGCTGCCCGCAGACGCGGCAGCAGTTGGCAAGCTGGTCGAGCAGCTTCAGGCGAATATCGCCCGCGCCCTGCGTTCAGGACCACAGGCGCAGCCAACGCAGGCGCTCACGCGGCTCGCCGGGCAGATTCTGCGGCAGCTTTATACCGCCCTGCTGGCACCAATAGCCGACCAACTGGCACAGTACGCGCGGGTGTTGTTCGTGCCGTTCGGGGCGCTCCACTATCTACCGTTTCACCTGCTGCATGACGGCAGCCAGCACCTGATCGAGACGCGCGAAGTCGTCATCCTGCCCGCGTCCGGGCTGGTGACGCGCCAGCCGCCCAAACGCCAGAACGGCGCGCTGGTGCTGGCACATTCCTGGCAGGATCGGCTGCCGCAGACCCGTGATGAAGCCGAGCGCGTGGCGCAGGCGTTCGATGGCGCGCTGTACTGCAACGATCAGGCGCAGCGCTCGGTGTTCGCCCGGACGCCGCGCCAGGTGCTGCATATCGCCGCGCATGGACAGCATCGCATCGACCAGCCTGACATGTCCTACATTGAATTGGGCGACGGACAGCTTCTCACTGACGATTTGCTCCAGTACGATTTGAGCTATGAGTTGGTGACCCTCAGCGCCTGCGAAACGGGTCGCGCCAGCGTCACCACCAGCGACGAGTTGATCGGCTTGGGACGCGGCTTTCTGTACGCGGGCGCGGGCGCGCTCGTCGCCAGCCTGTGGCGCGTGGACGACGCGCTGACGGTTCAGTGGATGGCGCACTTTTATGCCGGTCTGCGGGCGGGTGAATCGAAAGCCGCCGCCCTGAGAAACGCCAACCGGACACTACTCAGCGAACACCCGGCGCTTCATCCGGCATTCTGGGGAGCGTTCGCACTCATTGGCAATGCCGATCCCCTATCGACCAGCACCGATCAGACGAGAGGATAATTTCCGATGCAGCCACAAGACAATATAGAGCAGTATGAATTTTTCACGCCGGGCGAAATCTGCTTTTTCTTTGAGCACGAGCCAAAATATGCTGATCATATAGATGATTTGATGCGCCGGAACCGTTCGCTCTGGCGGCTGTTCGACGATGCTGGCTTCCGCTGTTACGACGTGACCAGCTACGACAGCGCCGACGGCGAGCAAGCCACCTACTCATTGGTGCGCGCCCAGCTTCCGGCACCCCCCGCCCCGGACGACGGGCAGCTTCGCAGCCTCAATTCCCAGGTGATCGACCTGCTGGATGAGACGCTCAACGGTATTCAGGAGCAGCGCTTCGGCGACAGCGCCCTGCGCCTGACTGGCGTCACGCCGAACTGGTATTCGGGCGCCGCCCAGCGTCTGATCGACGGCGGACCGGGTGCCGAGCCGGTGGACGCGAACCTGAAGCCGGATAATCTCCAGCCCATGCGGGCGGCGGCAGTCGCCAAAGCGGTCAGCCGTCTGGGCAGCGCCTATGAGCAGCAGACCCAGACCTGCGACGTGGATGTCTACGTCCTCGACAGTATCCCGCTGGCAGATTCGTGGAAAACGGCGCTCGCCCCGGAACATCAGTCCGATTATCTGCGCGACCTGCTCAGGAAGCTCAGTATTCAGACGGCGTCCGATCTCGGCGTCGTGCTGCCCGACTCGCACCATGAGATCGCCGGTCACCTGTACGAGATGAGCGATCACGGCTTGTTCATCGCCGGGCTGATTCACGACGCCGCGCCCGAAGCGAATATCTACCTGCTGGAAGTGCTGAACAAGTTCGGCGTCGGCACAATGACGTCGCTGCTGGCGGGATTAAACGCCATCCCGACCCGCACCGAGCGCCCGACCATCATCAATTGCAGCCTGATGATGTCGGCGCGGTCATCGATGCTGATTCAGAAATTCCCCAACTGGAAGCGGCTGCGCGACGCCGAGATGAACCCACGCGCCCGGCAGTTCGGCGACAAGGAGCAGCGCCTGCCGCAGAACCGCTACCTGGCGGCGCTGATGCAGCCGCTGGAGAAGCTCATCCGGCGGCGGGTCGAAATCCTCAATCGTAACCGCTGCGTCCGCATCGTGGCGGCGGCAGGCAATGACGGACGACAGGGCGAAGCGCGCCCCGCCGCCCGTTATCCGGCTGCCTTCCCCGACGTGATCGGCGTCTCGGCGCTGGATAACCGGGGGAAACCAGCCGTGTATTCCAATTTTGCCGACAACCCGCTGAGCGATGGAGTGGCGACCTTTGGCGGCGCGACCGACGAAGTCAATTCAACCCAGGCAGATGAGATCAACGGCATCGCCGGGGTGTATCTGGCTGCCTTCCCCGACGGCTCGCCGTCCAGCGGAACGGCGCGCTGGGCGGGCACATCGTTCGCGGCGGGAGTCATCAGCGGACTGCTGGCGAAACTGGTCGCCAGCGGCTGTGACTGCGACGCCGCCGAGCACCTGCTGCGCAGCGAAAGCCCCTATGACCGACCGGACGTGGTGACCGCGTCGCAATAACCGCGCTGCCCGGCTGACGCCTGAACGCCCCTGCCACCAGACTACAACGGACACCTTAATGGGGTGTCCGTTTTGATTCTGAGTACATGAAGGGCGTCAAAGGTTCACGATGCTCGACAACAACTCGCCCTCTGGAGTCCCGCCGCCCAACCGCTGACCTGTGATATTGCCCAACAAGCCGCATTTATTGGGATGGAGACATAATCGAAGTGAGAAAAGGCAGTGATGCTGTGTACGCACACCCGATAGACCCCGATGACTTGCTCCAGCAGCTTCTTGAGATGGTCGGTAACCCGCCCGATGAGAACACCGGCATGTCCGGCGAGTCCCTTCGCCAGCGCCAGATCGTCTATGAGACTGAAGTCAACGGCGTTCGCTATGCCCTCACCCGCACCGCCTCACCCCAAGCCTCCATCCTCCTCAGCCCGCGCGAGCAGGAAATCGCCCGGCTCATCACTGAAGGGCTTCCCAACAAAACCATCGCCGCCACGCTGGATATCAGCCCGTGGACAGTGGGCACGTACATCAAGCGCATCTTCGCCAAGTTAAGCGTGAACTCACGCGCCGAAATGGTGGCGAAGCTCCTGCGCGATGATCTGCTCAAGTCCACGCACGCCGAACGCCCGCGCCGCTATCCGTATCAGTTTCCGGCGCCGATCACTCGCTGAGTCACAGACGGCAGGCAGTCCTTTTCATGGTTTTCGCTTTGTTTCCAGTTGTTCGCTGCCGCCCGGTTTATGCGCTGGCTGAACCGGCATCCATCTGAATTTTCCCAATTCGTTCCTGAGCTTTTTTCCTGGAGGTTGAAATGTCAGACCGAATCTCAGATGCCCTCACCGATTACCACCATCAGGGTCGTTCCGCCATCGTGGAACGGCTGCAGTCGGTTGAATTCAGACCGGTGGAACTTGCGCCGGCGTTCAACTCCGCTTTTCAGGAAAGCCGCGAATTTGCGGTCAGTCTTGCCGAAGCCTACGCCACCACCCTGTCGGAGCCGCAGCAGCACCGCGAGCTTTTCCAGCAGGTCGCGCGGATGCCGAAGCAGGAACGTCTAGCCATGATCGAAGGCTATCGCAACGCCGGTCAGGCGCGGGGAATCGTCCACGCCATCAGCCAGCTGCCGCGCGGTCAGGGACGGACACTGATGCGCGACTTCGTCATCAAGGAAGACGATACCCGCGACGAAGGTTCGCTGCAGGAAGTCATGTACTGGCTGCGGGATGCTGGCGCAGAAATACGACGGATGCAGCTTGAAGGTCGCCCGATCACGCCCGATCCTGAGCCGGATACCGACGACGCGGTGGTTGAATTCTTCGAAGACGTTGGCGACGCCATCTCGGACGCCGTCTCGGCGGTGGTCGATGCGGTGGTCGATGCCGCCGAAAGCCTCGCCGCGGCGATTACTGACGTCGTCAACTGGGTCGCGGAAGAGATCAACGACCTGGTTCACGCCCTGCTGGTTGCCGGGCAGACGGTGCTCAATCTGGTCGAGGCGGCGCTGGAAACCGGCTACGAGCTGGTCAAGAAGATCTGCGCGGCACTGGAAGCCGTTGGCAAGTCGCTGAAGGAAGTGCTGGACGCTGCCTTCACCTTCGCCAAAGACGCCCTGATCACCGTCCTGCGGGCAGTTGACCAGTTGGGGCGCACGCTCGGAGAGCTGCTCAGCTATCTGGCGAACAAGACCTTCGATATTGTGAAAAAGGGTATCGAAGCCCTGATCGCCATCGGCAAGACGATTATCAATATCATCGATCAGGCGCTGGACTTCGGCTTTACACTGCTGAAGAACACGGTGCAGGCGCTGCTCGCGCTGGGCGAGACGGTCGTCAGCCTTCTGGTCACGGCAGTCACCCGTCCGGGGGCACTGTTCAACGAGATCGTCCGTTCGCTGGTCGATCTTGGGAACACCCTCAGCACCCTGTTTGACGAGGTGATCGATGCCGGAGCCGATCTGGTCAAGGAGATCGCCAAGGCGGCAGCCGCGATTGGTACGGCGCTGGTGGAATTTACCAGCTACATCGTTGGCGCGGCGATAGACATTGCCACCAAGATCGTGGACGGCATCATCGAGGCTGGCATCACGCTGGTCGATCTGATCACCACGATTGCGCAGCAGGGTATCGCCTTCGTCAAGAAAGTGGTCGATGCTGTCTTCCGGCTCGGCACGACGCTGGTCAACCTGCTGAAAGATGTCGTCAATCTGGGCTTCAACCTGCTCAAACAGGTGGTCAAAGCCGCCTTCGAACTCGGCAAGACCATTGCCGAATTCGCCCTGTCGATGATTGAGTTCACCTATCGGACGGCGGCACGATTCATCGACGCGGCGCTGGATGTCGGCGCGACGGTGATCAGTCTGCTCGAATCGGTGGTCGAACAGGGCTACTTCGTGCTGCGGAAGATGATCAACGGCGTGCTTCAGGCGCTGGGTCCGGTGGGCGACATTTTCGAGTGGCTGCTGGATCGCGGCGAAGCGCTGGCATCGGCGCTGTGGCGCGAAGCGGTGCTGGCGATTCGCTTCGTCAAGAAGAGCGTCACCGAAGTGATGGATTGGGCGCTGGCAAAGGGACAGCAGTTCTTCGACCGGATGCTGGAAATTGTCGAGGATATCGGCAGCACGATTGCCGAAGTCATCGAATGGGCGCAGGTCGCCGGCAACAAGGCGCTGGAATGGCTGGGTGAAGCGACGGTTCGCCTCGGCAACTCGGTGGGCTACGTCCTCAGCTATCTGGAGAAGGATTTCCTGCCCGGCATCAACCGGTTCGTGAAGGGCGTGCTCAAAGCGGGTCTCGCCGTGGTCGAACTGGTTTCGTGGATGGCATCGCGGGCGGTAGAGGTGGTTGCCGAAGTCGTCAAGGCGGCGCTGGAGTTTGGCGTCACGCTGGCAACGCTGATCACCGAGACGATCAAGCATCCTGATCAGGCGCTTCAGAACCTGCTTGCCGCCGCCAAATCGGTCGGGCAGACGCTGGAAAACATCTATCAGGCAGCCATTGTCGATACTGCCGAGCAGTTCCTCGAAGAAGTGACGCTGGCGCTGCGGGCAATCGGCGAAGCGGTGCAGGATATCTTCGCGGCGGTGCTGGAAATCGCCTTTGGCGCGCTCGATACCGTGGTCAGCATCCTGCTGCGGACGCTGGCAAGCTACCGCGCGCTGACCGAGGATGAGAAAGCCGAAGCGCGCATCGTCTACGGCGAGTCGCTCGATCTGGACAAGGTGTTTATTGCCAGCGAATCGCTCACCAACGATATCATCTTCGGCATCCAGGACTTCTTCACCGGCAGTCCCGAGTCGCGCGCCTTTGTCACCAACAACCTGATCAACTTCGATGTGGACGATGGCATCAAGCGGCGCACGCTGATTCACGAACTGATGCACGTCTGGCAGTTCGACGTAACGGGACCGTTCTACATGTCGGAAGCCATTCACGCGCAAATCGTCGGTGGTGGAAGCTGCTCTGACCCCGGCTACAACTATGGCTACGACACCAGCTCCACGCCTGAAGTCACGATTGCGATTGACTTTGCCGGCAACACCGAAGACCTCGCGGTCGGCTGCGCGACCGGCGAAGGCGGGCAGGACGACCTGCTGGCAGCGGGCAACGACCTCACCCCGTTCAACCGTGAACAGCAGGCGCAGATTGCCATGCACTACTACGTACGGCGGGTGCTGCTGGCACAGCCGGAAGCCGATTACGCGCCCTGGCAGCCGTTCATCGACCAGATTCAGGCGCGGGTGGCGTAAGCACCAACTATGTTGACGTAGGGGCGCAGCGTGCTGCGCCCCTACAGATTTGCTGTTCAGATAGGACAGAAAGATTGGCGAAGGTCATACCCATGCGCATCACCATTTTTGCACAACGCTGGCAGCCCCTGGAACCGCTGCTTGAGGCATATGCCGGACGCGGTTTCGACGTACAGCGCATCACCGGCGACATGCCGGACGCGGAAAGCCTTCAATGGGCAGCCAATGAGTCCGACGCGCTGTTGATCGTCGGCTCCAGAAAGCGGTCACCGCGCACCGCCCTGCCGGGTCCGGTGGCGCGGCGCAGCGATGGATCGCTGATCCCAGCCGCCTGGCTGCCCGATGCGGGCGCGGACGCGCTGCGGCGTTTCAGCCAGACCGCCGCCAGACTGCACCAGCGCGATGCAGTGAACCAGCCGTTCGCGGTGTTGTCTCAGCGTCACCCGCAGTATCTGCGACTGGCGGGGCGCATCGAAACGCTGCTGCACAAACAGCACAAACCCGTCTACCGCTGGACGAGCGACATCGTGTTCCGCGACGACATGGCGCGCGGCTTGCGTGCCGGTCTGGCGGCGGCGGTCTATGTCGGGCATGGGCGACCCATCGGCTGGGTGGGCTACTACGGGACGCGCATCCACCATCTACAGGATATTCCCGGCGAGCCGCTGGGCGCGCTGCTGTCACTGTGCTGCCGCACCGCCAGCCGCAGGCGCACCCCGCTGTCGTTCTCGGAAGCCGTTCCACTGTCAGGCGTCGCGGGCGCGGCATTTGGCGCCGTCGGACCCACGCTGCACCTCAACAACACGCGCTGGGCAGTGGCAATCTGCTCGGCGCTGCAAGACGGCGTTCGCTCTATTGGCGAGCTAATCGTCAAAGCGCTGCCGCCCAACCTGGACGCGATCAGCGATTATCGCCTGATGGGCGATCCGCTGTCGCCGCTGTTCGGAACTGAAGCGGCACTAACCGAAGCTGGCAAGATAGCAGTTTATGCGTGAGGACAGAATCATGATTCAGGCACAGACCACACTCACCCGACCGCAAATCACCGCGCTGCTGCTGGATGAGCTGCGCGATATGGACGTCACCATACCGGACTCGATTAACGACGATACCGCCTTCAAGGATGATCTCGGCATCGACTCGCTTGGGATCGCCGAATTTGTGGCGCGTATGGAACAGACCTTCCGCGTCGAGATTTCCGACGACGACTGGCACACCCTCTACACGCTGGGGCGTGCCGCCGACTACATCGAAAGCAGGCTTGGACAATGAGCGCCGCGCGAGCCGTCATCACCGGGATGGGCGCCATTACGCCGCTTGGCAGCACCATTAACGACCTGTGGGCGGCGCTGCTGGCAGGTCAGACTGCCGCCCGCGAATGGGATGATCTGGCGGAACAGGGCTTTCGGATCACCACCGCCTGTCGCATCCCCGGCTTTACAAGTCAGCCGCGCGGGCGTTTGATGGCAGTTACCGCCGCGCAGGACGCGGTCTATCACGCCGGGCTTTCGCTCCGGGGGCGCGTCGGCGTCTACGTGGGCACGACGATGGGCGAAAGCCTGGCATTTGAGCGCGCTGCCGAAGGTCAGCCGTTTGCCCTCGACGAAGCCGCCGCCAGCGCCTATCCCCAGGCGCTTCAGCAGGCGCTTGGCATCGACGGTCCCGCCTACGCCTATGGAACCGCCTGCGCGGCGGGCAACTACGCCATCGGCGCGGCAGCCGAGGCTGTGCGAATGGGTCGGGTGGATGCCGCTATCGCGGGCGGAGTCGACGCCTTCTCACGCATCGCGATGGCGGGCTTCAGCCGTTCGCGGGCGATGACGCCCGAATACTGCCGTCCGTTTGACGCCGAGCGACGCGGGATGCAGCTTGGCGAAGGCGCTGGCTTCGTCGTCATCGAATCAGAAGACGCGGCGAAAAAGCGCGGCGCGTCGGTCTATGCCGCCGTTTCAACGCTGGGACTCTCGTGCGACGCTCACCACGCCACCGCCCCGCGCCCGGACGGTTCGGGCATGGCAGCCGCCATGACCCACGCGCTGCGGCAGGCAGGGCGAGCAACCGACGACATCGGCTTTATCTGCGCTCACGGCACCGGCACCCGCGCGTCGGACGCGGCGGAAGCGCTGGCGATCCGGTCGGTCTTCCCACATCAACCGCCAGTATCGGGAATCAAGGGGGCGCTTGGGCACTCACTCGGCGCGGCGACCGCCATCGAAGCGGTGATCACGGCACTGGCGCTGCATCACCGCATCCTGCCGCCGACGGCAAATCACCAGCAGCCAGACCCCGACATGCAGATCGATGTCGTGACCGAAGCCCGCGAAAGCCGCGATCTGCGCTGGGCGCTGAACTGCGGCTACGCCTTTGGCGGCTTGAACTCGGCACTTTTGATGGAGGCAGCATGAAACACCTGTGGATCACCAATTCAGTCGAAACAGACTCCGGCGCTGTCGATTTTGAGCAGGCAGCCGAATGGGCGGCGGCGCAGCTCGTCACGCTGGTACCGGCACAGTTCGAGCCGGAACGCGCCGGGCTGTACATCGCCACCCGCGATGCTGGCGCGTCGGCTTCGATCAGCTTCTGGAAACAGGCACTCGAAGCGGGCGCGGGCTTCGCCAATCCGCACGATTTCCCGTGGACGCTGGCGAGCAGTCCGGCGGGCTATCTGGCGCTTCTGCTTCAACTGCGGGGACCTAATTACACGCTGGTCGGCGCGGCGTCTGCCTCGCAGGGCGTCCTTCAGCACGCCTTTGACGATCTGGCGGCTGGTCGTGTCAGTACCGCGCTCGCCGTCCGGCTCGATCTGACGCCGCAGCCCCGACTGGCGGCGCTCTGGCTGGCGGACAGCGCGCCGCCGCGCAGCGGGCTTGCCCTCGACAGCGAAATGTATCTGGTCGCGCCTGAGGACGATGTCCTGGCGGCGCTGTGCAAAACGTTCCAGCACCGGCAGAGCGCCGCCGCCGTTGCTGCCGGATAAGAGAAAAACTTTAGCGCGAAGACGCGAAGACGCAGGGACGCAAAGGAAATATCACTCTTTGCGTCTTTCTTCTATTCCTTGCGCCCTTGCGTTGAATCTTTTTGCTTTCCCCTGCTGTGCAGACTCCACTTCAGGCGGTATCATTCCCCCTATTGTGTTCAATTGACCGGATACTGCCTGCATGAACGTTCACGGAAAACCCTACCGCACCATCTGGATCAGCCCGCAGGACTCGCGTGTCGTCCAGATCATTGACCAGCGGGTGCTGCCCTATCAGTTTGTCATCCTCGATCTGACCACCGTTGACGACGTTGCTCACGCCATCAAGGACATGACGGTGCGCGGCGCGGGCTTGATTGGCGCGACGGCGGGCTACGGCATGTATATCGCCGCGCTCCACGCGCCCCGCCACAGCCGCGATGCCTTCCTCGAAGCTCTGCGAGCCGACGGCGAAAAGCTGAAGATTACCCGCCCCACCGCCGTCAATCTGGCTTGGGCGGTGGAGCGACAGCTTGCCGCGATAGCGACCGGCAGCGACGTGGAAGACATGATTGATACTGCCCTGCGCACCGCCAACGAGATCGCTGACGAGGACGCCGAATTCTGCCGCCGCATTGGCGAACACGGGCTGGCGCTGATTGAGGATATCAGCCGCCGTAAGCCGGGCGAGCCGGTCAATATCCTGACCCACTGCAACGCCGGATGGCTGGCGTTTGTCGATTACGGATCGGCGACCGCGCCTATATATGCCGCCCATAATCAGGGCATTGACGTTCACGTCTGGGTAGACGAAACGCGCCCGCGTAATCAGGGCGCGCGCCTGACCGCCTGGGAACTGGGTCAGCATGGCGTTCCCCACACGGTCATCGCCGATAACGCGGGCGGTCACCTGATGCAGCATGGACTGGTCGATCTGGTAATCGTTGGCAGCGACCGCACCACCTACACCGGCGATGTCGCCAACAAAATCGGCACCTATCTGAAGGCGCTGGCGGCGCGCGATAATCACATTCCCTTTTATGCCGCCCTGCCTTCGTCCACCATCGACTGGCAGATGCGCGACGGCGTCGCCGAAATCCCCATCGAGGAGCGCGACGCCGCCGAGGTGAGCCAGATCGCCGGGCTGCATAACGGCGAGATCTTCACCGTACAGCTTACGCCCGAAGACAGCGCGGCGGCGAATTACGGCTTCGACGTGACGCCTGCCCGATTAGTCACCGGCATCATCACCGAGCGCGGCATCTGCGAGGCGTCGGAAACGGGCGTACTGTCGCTGTATCCTGAGAAGAAGTCTGCCCCATGAAGATCATTCAGGTGGGTTTGGGCGGCATGGGCAACGCCTGGCTCAACGCGGCGCGTCACCTGCCCGAAATCGAATACGCGGGCTTCGTCGAAATTAACGAAACCATTGCCAGAGCGCAGGCGGAACGCTACGGACTGGATGCCTCGCTCATCTTTCACACGCTCGACGAGGCACTGGCAGCGGTGCAGACCGACGGCGTGCTCGACATCACCCCGCCGCAGTTCCACCGGTCAATCGCCCTGACGGCGCTGGAGCATGGGATTCCGGTTCTCTCCGAGAAGCCGCTGGCGGATACCCTCGACGCCGGGCGCGAGATCGTCGCCGCCGCCAACCGGACGGGCGTGCTGCACATGGTGGCGCAGAACCGCCGTTACAGCGTGCCCGCCCAGACACTTAAGCGGGTGCTGGCAAGCGGTGAAATGGGTCAGGTGGCGTCGGTGAGCGTGGAGTTCTTCCGCGGACCTCATTTTGGCGGCTTCCGCGACCAGATGCCCTATCCGCTGATCATCGATATGGCGATTCACCATTTCGACATGATGCGTTTCTTCCTCGATAGCGACCCGGTTGCCACTGCCGGGCGGTCGTGGAATCCACCCTGGAGTTGGTACAGAGGCGATGCGTCCGCCGCCGTCCTGCTGGAATTTGCCAGCGGCGCGGTCGTCTCGTACAGCGGGTCGTGGTGCTCGCGCGGCGTGGAAACCTCGTGGAACGCCCACTGGCGCTTTGAATGTGAATTTGGCGCGGTCGTCATGCACAACGATCAGGTGTTCATCGGGCGAAACGACGAGGCGCGCAGCCTGACCGCCGCCCGTGAGACAGATGCCTCAATGCTGGTACCGCCGGTCATAATGACCTACACCGACCAGACCTACCTGCTGCGGGAATTTTATCAGGCTGTCACCAGCGGCAGCGTCCCGGCGACCATCTGCCAGGATAACCTCAAATCGCTGGCTGTGGTCTTTGACGCGGTGCGCGCCTTTGAAAGCGGCACTACGGTTCGTTCCGAGTCCGCCGTTCCCTGAGTTTCCCCTAACCACCGTCTGAAACCACGCCAAGACTGCGACTCCGTCAAGTGTCATCGCTTGTTTTACTGCGGCTGGCGGTCACAGCCGCCGCGCATATCAATTCTTCCTCAATGTTCACGTGTGGAAATTCCGTAAAAGGCTTCTGAATTATTCGTGAATATAGTGTTCCTCAATTATTCTTCGTCGGCGTTGATGCTAATTTGGAGAAAGTCAGTTAATCAAATAGGTTCTCGTTAGGGAGAAAACAATGATCAAGTCAATGAAGCTCCACAAGAATGAAAACGGTCAGGCAGCGCTCGAAACCGCCATCATTCTCATCGCCTTCGTAGTGGTCGCATCGGTGTTCGCCTTCGCCATCCTTTCGGCGGGGTCGGCTTCGACAGAACGTGGCGAGCAGGCAATTTATTCCGGTCTGGAAGGCGTCCAGTCTTCGATGGAAGTCAAGGGCGCGGTTATCGCCCAGGGCGCAAGTGGGAATGTCAGCAACGTTATTTTCACCATCGCCCCGGTGAACGGCGGCGAACCGATTAACCTGGCGCTGGAGGGTGGCGCTGGAACTACCGGCGATGTCGTCATCAGCTATCGCGACTCCGCCAATCTCGTCGCCACCATTCCCTTCACCGTCAAGTGGATTCGCAGCAACGAAACGCCAGCCGACGCGCTGCTGGAAGAAGGCGAGCTTGCCGAAATCACAGTCAATGTTGCTGGTCAGACGCTGGGCGCAAACGAAACTTTCTCGCTTGAAGTGAAACCGCCGACCGGTGGCATCATTCAAATCAACCGTACCACGCCCGCCGCCATTGAAACGGTCATGGAACTTCGCTAAGTCTATCCTGGTTCAATCATATCCAAGCAGTATCCAGACACGATCTCTGAGGAGAGAAACACAATGTTCAGCACTAAGCTTCACAAGAATGAAAACGGTCAGGCAGCGCTCGAAACTGCCATCATCCTCATCGCCTTCGTAGTGGTCGCATCGGTGTTCGCCTTCGCCATCCTTTCGGCGGGGTCGGCTTCAACAGAACGCGGCGAGCAGGCAATCTATTCCGGTCTGGAAGGCGTCCAGTCTTCAATGGAAGTCAAGGGCGCGGTCATCGCCCAGGGCGCAAGCGGCAACGTCAACACTGTCGTCTTCACCATCGCCCCGGTGAACGGCGGTCAGCCGATTAACCTGGGCAAGGACGCCGCGTTGGGGACGACCGGCGACGTCGTCATCAGCTACCGGGACGCGACCAATATTGTGAATTCCATTCCCTTCACGGTCAACTGGATTCGCTACAACGAAGGAACCGCTGTCACCGACGCCGACGCGCTGCTGGAAGAAGGCGAGCTGGCACAGATCACGGTTGACCTGACCGGTCTGACCCCCACGAAACTGGCTGCCAACACCGCCTTCACGCTGGAAATCAAGCCGCCAACCGGTGGTGTCATTCAAATCAACCGCACCACGCCCGCCGCCATCGAAGCGGTCATGGAACTTCGCTAAGGCTATCGATATTTGACAGTGGGGCGGCTGGCAGCAGCCGCCCTTCATTCAGCCACCTAACCAACAGACCGCAATTTACAGGACAACTTTCACCGCCCAGGCGGTTCAGCGGCAGGAGACGAAGGCATGAATTTGGAACAGCGAGTGGAAGAGTTGGAGATGGAGGTTCAGCTTCTTAAAGGGCAGATTCAGACGACGCTGCTCGATATCCACGAAATGCTGCTCAACCGAACTTACCCCGCGCTTCATGCTGGAGAACCTTCCACAACCGCCGCCACCGCCGCTGAGACTCCCGCCGCGCCGGTGCATCGCATCTCGCTGGCGCAGCCGCTGCCGGACGAAGATGATGAGGACGGCACCGTACCCGACGCCTCACTCTTCCGCAAAGTCAACACGATTGACGACCTGCCGCTGCCTAATTCTGCTCCGGCATATCCGCCAGCCGCGACCGACCGCGCTGACTGGACGCCCGCTAACCCGCGTGATACTGGCGTGGGTGGCTGGACAGACGCGATCAGCAACCCGCGCGACGCCAGCCCGCACGACTGGATTGAACTGGAAAACTGGGTGGGTCAGAAAGTTGAGCAGCTTGGAATCAATCGTACCCGCGAACTCATCAATCTTTACGCGCGACAGGAGCGCTTCACCACCCAGGAATGCGACCTGTTGATGCAGTTTGTAGATATCTACGACGACGCTGTTCCCACGCCTTCATCTGCCCGCCATCCGGTCAGCGGCGCATCAGCCAACGGACACGCGCCATCCGCTGCGCGCGCTTCGGGCAGCAGCGCTCGCCCGTCGATTGTGCCACAGACACGGACAGTCGTGAATGAAATTCGCACCGAGCTGCGGCATCAGAATGACAGATCCTGGGCGCAGGACGAAGCGCTGTCCGATCAACTGAGCGAGCAGCAGGGATTGGTGCTGCGCCTGATCGCGGGAATCCTGAATGCTGGCGACAACCCGCCCGCGTCGAACCACGGACGCCGCAAGCGCTGAGGGAGCGCGACCTGACTCATGGACAAGACAATTGTTACCGCAATGTTGATAGTGATCAGCATGGTCACCGCGCTGCTGCTGTTCAACATCACCTATCCGGCAATCGTCCAGGGAGGCGATTCCATCACCAGCATGGCGTATGGGGTAACCGACCGCATGAACAGCGGGATCACCATCATCCATGCCAGCGCCGAACTGACCAGCAGCGGCTGGTGGAATGACGCCAACGGCAACGGCGCTTTCGACGTGAATGCCTGGGTGAAAAATACCGGCGCGTCCCGCGTCGCGGCGGTGGACAGCCTCGACATCTTTTTTGGTCCCGATGGCAACTTCGCCCGCATCCCGCATCAAAGTCAGGCAAACGGCAGTCTCCCTTACTGGACGGCAGCGCCGGTTAATGGCAGCAGTTGGGACCCCACCGGAACGCTTCAGATATCCATTCGCTATTCGACAGCGCTAGC
This sequence comes from Aggregatilineales bacterium, assembly GCA_030834905.1. GTDB lineage: Bacteria > Chloroflexota > Anaerolineae > Aggregatilineales > Phototrophicaceae > Flexifilum. Next base: position 352,329 of record JAUQWZ010000011.1, read on the forward strand.
CAACGGGCGTTACTTCCTGAAAGTCACCCTGCCAACCGGCGTTTCGGGCGACTATTACCTGGGAATATAGCGCTCATGGAAAACGTCCTCGCGGCAGTCATCATCATCTTCCTGATTTTGTTTGGCACGCTGACGCTGTCATCGGCGTTTATCTCCGCCCAGGAGATCGTCTACGACGCCTGGGAAGACGCCAACCAGCGCCAGAATGTGCTGTCCAACACGCGCATTACACCGCAGGATCTGCGCATCCTCAGCGGCGGCAGTCAAATCGAGATGACCCTGACGAACACCGGCAGTGTCAAGCTGGCGGATTTTCAACAGTGGGACGTATTTGTGGATTATTTCGACAGCGCGCTGGTGCCGAATTATTACACAGCGCGGCTGACTTTTGACGCGAACGCGCCCGCCATGAGCTGGCTCATGACCGGCATTTTTCTCGACGCCGCCGCGGCGGTTGACGAGGTTTTTGAGCCGGAGATCTTCAACACCGGCGAAGCGCTGGTGCTGCGCGCCAATGTCTCCCCGGCAGTGGGCGCGGGGCAGATGGCGCGCCTGACCGTGAGCACGCCCAACGGCGTTAGCACCTCACTGGCGGGCATTCGCAATATTCCGCCGGTACTGGCGACGGTTGATCCTACCCTCAGAATCGCCAGCGGCAGCACCGTCACGCTGCTGCCAGCCGCCCTCGAAACGACTGACGCCGACAACCAGGCGGCTGAACTGATCTACACGATTGACGTGCCGCCGCAGTATGGCACGCTCGAACCGGACACGTTCAGCCAGGAGCAGATAGATGCCGGCGAAGTGACCTACAGCCACGCCGGAACCGAACCGGACAGCTTCACTTTTCGCGTCTCTGACGGCACTGACGAAATCGGCGCTTACGTGTTTGTCTTCACCATCAACGCGCCGCCCATCGTCAGCCTGAACACCGGCGCGATGAGCATTCACGGGGAAACCACGCCCATCACCAGCGCCATGCTTCAGGCAGGCGATGATGACGATGACGGGCTGATCTTCATCGTGACGCAGTCGCCCGTGAATGGCACGCTCAGTCTCGGCGCTCAGTTCAGCCAGGAGCAGATCGACAGCGGCGAACTGACTTACGCCCACACCAATCCGGACGCTGACGCTGACCTGTTCAGCTTCGTCGTCACTGACGGTTACGACGTGACCAGCGCCTACACTTTCCATATCACCCACAGCCCGGCACCTGACGTGCCGTAGAGATGGCAGACGACATGAACCCGGAAAACAGCCGCCGCCCTCGAACCACACCCAACGTGATTTCGTCGCACAACATGGAGCTTGACAGCAAAATGGGCGGCGGTCTGCCTGCTGGCTCGCTGACGCTGATCGAAGGCGGCTCCGGCGCTGGTAAATCGGTGCTGGCGCAGCAAATTCTGTGGGGCGCGCTTCAGGACGGCTTCACCTCGACCACATTTACCAGCGAGAATACGGTGACCAGTCTGGTCAGCCAGATGCAGAAGCTCGATCTCGATATTCTGGACTATGTGCTGCTCGGCAAATGCCGCATTTACCCGATGGCGCTGGCAAAATTGGGCGCGGTGGCGCTGCCAACGCTGCTGTCGGTGCTCAAACAGCAGACACACCGCCATCTGGTCATTGTCGATTCGCTCACCTCCGCCATCATCCACACGACCGAAAACGCCCCGATTCTGGCGTTCTTTGAGCAGTGCCAGCGCCTGTGCGCCAGCGGCGTATCGCTCATCGTCACCCTGCACGCGCAGGGCGTCAGCGATGACCTGCTCAACCCGATTCGCTCGATGTGCGACGCGGTGCTCAAACTGCGCGTCGAGCAGGACGGCAACCGGATGATGAAAACGCTTGAGGTTTCCAAAGTGCGCGGCGCTGGCAGCGGAACCGGCGCCATCGTTGGCTTTGACGTTGAGCCGGGTTGGGGAATGCGCGTCATTCCCATCAGCAAGGCGCGAGGCTGATTCATGGGCGCGGAGACGGTACTCCCCTTCCCCTACACACAGGGGTCATTTCAAACCTCGCGCGACGAGTTGATACCGCTGCTGTCGCCGGAAATGTACGCCGCCTGCGAGCAGTCCGGCTTTCTGTTTGATTACCTGCAGTACGTGCCGATCAATGAATTTGGAATGCCGCACTATTACGCCAAGCCGCCGCGCAGCCTGACCAACAGCACCACCAGAAATTTCATCTACCCGATCAAGGAAGGGCTGTTCGTTCACATTTATCCAGACGTCGCTGGCGCGCGCGACCACTACATCGCCATTGAACCCACCGTCGTCACCAACATTGACCACCTCATGCCGCAGGTCGAAGCCCGTCTGGTCGCCTGGGCGGAAGAGATCGGGCGGATTGAAGACAAGGAAGAAAAGAAAAGACTGCTGATCGAACTGATCGACCAGATCTGCGCGACCAGCGTCCCCAAACCCAGCAGCGCCAAAGTAAAGGTCGCCAGGCTTCAGGTGACGGCGCGCGAACTGGAAGCGGTTCGCTACCTCGTCATCCGCGAAAAGATCGGTCTGGGCGTGCTCCAGCCTCTGCTGCTCGACCCATACATCGAGGATATTAGCTGCAGCGGCGTCGGGCATATTTTCGTCGAGCACAAAATCTTCAAGAGCGTGGAAACGTCCATCGTCTTTCCAACCCACAACGACGTGGATGAATTTGCCGTCTGGTTAGGCGAATGGGTGAAAAGCCCGGTCACGGTGCGCAATCCGCTGGTGGACGCCGTTCTGCCCGATGGCTCGCGTATCAACATCGTCTACGGGCGCGAAATCTCGAAGCGCGGCAGCAACTTCACCATCCGTAAGTTTTCCGGCACGCCGACCAGCCTGCTGGAACTGGTTGAGTTCGGCAGCCTCAACTACATGATGGCGGCGTACATGTCGCTGGTGCTGGAAGCGAACATGAACGTGTTTGTGGTCGGCGCGACCGCGTCCGGCAAGACGACGCTGCTGAACGCCCTGACAGCGTTTATCAAGCCGGACGCCAAGATCGTGACCATCGAGGATACGCCGGAAGTCGTGGTGCCGCACGAAAACTGGGTTCAGGAAACAACCCGCATGACCAGCGGCGAGAAAAAAGGCAGCGACGTCGGTATGTTTGAGCTGCTCCGGGCAGCCCTGCGCCAGCGCCCCGACATGATTATCGTCGGCGAGATCCGTAGCGTCGAAGCCGTCGTCGCCTTTCAGGCGATGCAGACCGGTCACGGCGTGATGTCTACTTTCCACGCCTCGTCGGTTGAGAAGCTGATCCAGCGGTTGACCGGCGAGCCGATCAACATCCCCAAGACTTACATTGACAACCTCAATCTGGCGGTCATTCAGGCAGCCGTTCGCCTCGCCGACGGACGTTCAGCCCGCCGGGTACTGAGCGTCAACGAAATCATCGGCTACGATCCGGTTTCGCAAAGCTTCTCGTTCCTGGAATCGTTCCGTTGGAATCCAACCACCGATACCTTTGACTTCCCAGGGTATATGAACAGCTATCTGCTGGAACAGGTCATTGCCATCAAACGCGGCATTGCGCCGCACCGCCGCAAGGAAATCTACGACGAGGTAAAGCGTCGGGCGCAGATATTCGAAAAATTGCACAAAGACAAGAAAGTAACGGACTTCCATGACTTCTTCAAAATCCTCGCCGAAGCGCGCCGACAAAAGCTCATATAAGCCTGTCAGCCCGTTCGATATGTTCTACCAGTTGACGTTCATGTCGGCGATGGCGTCGGCGGGCATCTCGCGCAGCAAGACGTTTGAGATCGCCGCGCAGGCGAAGAACTCGGCAGCGCCCTATTTTGCCGCCGTCAACACGCTGGTAAACGAATTTCGCTACGACTTTCCCGACGCCTGCCGCATGATCGGCGTTAAAGGCGCGTCGGAGAATATCCGCAGTTTTCTGCTGCGCCTGTCAGACGCGCTCCGTTCGGGCGAGCCGCTGGGCGATTTTCTGGCACGCGAAGCCGAGGTTCAGGGCGAGGATTACCGCAACGAATACGAACGCAATCTCGAAAACCTCAAGCAGTGGACCAACGCTTATTCGTCAATTACCATTTCAGTCGGTCTGATCATCATCATCCAGATGATCACCTCGATGATCTACTCCACCAGCGTCACCTCAATGGCGTCACTGGTCGCGGCGGGCGCGCTGATGGCGGGCTTTGGCGCGTGGATCATCTACCGTTCCGCCCCGCGCGAGACGATGAACATCGATCCCAACAAAGGCTCGCCCGAACAGCGCCGCGCCGCCCGGCTTTTCCGCATCATCATGCCCATGACCATTCTGGGCGTGGCGCTGCTGCTCGTCCTGACCGGCAATATCGGCGTCGCGCTGGTCATTGGGGCGGTGTGCATCCTGCCGGTCGGCATCGCCAGTATGCTCAGCGACCGCATCACCAACAAGAAGGACATTGAGTTCAGCACCTTCCTGCGTTCTACCGGCGGCATGGCGACATCCAGCGGCACGACGCTCCAGCAGGCGCTGACCAGGATCGATCTGGCGTCGTTTCCCAGCCTGGGCGCGGATATCGAACGCCTCGGCAAACGCCTGCAGGCGCGGGTGGAGCCTGAAATCTGCTGGCACCAGTTTGGCATTGAGACGGGCAGCCGTCTGATCAGCGATACAGTGGACATCTTCTACGGCGCGGTCAAGATGGGCGGCGACCCGGAACGAGTGGGTTATCTCTGCTCGCTGTTCGCGGCACGCACGACGCAGCTGCGGGCAAAACGCCGGTTGGTCGCGGGAACGTTCTCCGGGCTTTCGACGGTCATGGTGGCGATGGTCGCCATGCTGCTGGTGTTCGTGCTTTCGGTCGTCAACAACTTCGCCATGATCGTTGCCGACCTGACCACCACCGATACCGACGCGGCGATGAGCACCACGCCAAACATGAGCCTCGGTCTTGCCGAGTTCAGCCCGGAAGACCTCGCCTTTCTGGGCATCATCACGGTGGTGATGATGGTGTCGGTAGCCATCGCCAGTTCCGCCGCCGTCATCTTCTGCGACGGCGGACTTAAGCTCAAGGTCTTTCTGTATCTCGCCATCACCATCTTCATCTGCGGCGTCAGCTTTATCTTCGTCCCGTCAATGGTCGCGGGTATTCTGAAAGCATGAGAGGTCGGCTATGTCACTGGTAGAAATTATCTTTTCGCAGCCATTAGTCGTCGCCAGCCTCGCCTTCGTCGCGCTGCTGCTGCTGGCAGCCATTGGCGTGGCGGTCGGTCCGGGAATCTACCGGGGCATGAAGAAGCGTTCGGCGCAGCGCCAGGCGGCACGCGAAGAAAAGATCGCCCGGCAGCAAGCCAAACGCCAGGGCAAAGGCAGAAAACGCGCCGCCCAACCACGTCGGGCGCGTCCGGCTGAAGAAGCAGAATCCGGCGATACCACCGAAGCAGTGACAGCCGCGCAGCCGGTCGCAGCCGCCGCGCCGGAAGCAGCGCCGGTGATGGTCACGCCGCCCGCCGCCGAGGAACCCGCCGCTGCCGCCGAAGTGGTATCGGACATTCAGGATATCCTCGACAGCGTTTTTGTAGACGAAGAAGCCAATCAACGCTTTGAATCGCTGATGCGCGATGTCGAAGTCAGCAGCGCCGAGGAGCTGCGAGTGCTTGCAAACCGAGTCGCCAGCGAGCTTCGCGTGAGAAGCCAGCAGGTATAGGCAGAAGGAACAATCATGCGATCTGAAGAAACCATCCGGCGGCTGACCACCGAACTTCGCGAAGAACTGCTGCGCGAAACTGATGTAAAGAGAACGAATTATCTGAATACACCCGCCGCGCCCTCAGACGAGACGGCGCATGTCTGGCGGATTCGGTTGGAGCTGTCTTACGATCCCGCGCAGGCAGTCGATTTTGAAGTCGAGCCGGACATGATCATCGGTCGTGCCCTGAACGCGCCCGATGTGATGCCCATCTTCCAGGAACTGGATACCGAGCAGTTGGGCGTTTCGCGCCAGCACATCATGCTTCGCCCCACTAATCATGTCCTGTATCTGATCGATCTTGGCAGCACCAACGGCACCCAGTTGAACGGTCACCAGATCGGCGAGCATATTCCGCACCCGCTGAACCATAATGACATGATCTCGCTTGGGCGGCTGGAGATGATCGTCCGTATTCTTCAGCACCCGGTGACGCAGCAGGAAGCGTTGATCGCCCAGAATCGCCGCAATCTGGACGTCATTCTGCCGAAAATCTCGCGCGCGATCAACACGCAGCAGACCATTAACGACGTGCTGAAGCAGGTCATCGAGACGGCGCGCAGCTACACCCCCGCCGATGAGGTCAGCATCTGGCTGGTGGATGAGATGTCGGGGCAGCTTTATCTGGAAGCCTCTTACGGCATGAGCAACCAGCACGTCGTCCAGATGCCAGTCGCCAACACCCTCGCTGGCGAGGTCATCAAACACGGCAAGCCGCAGCGCACCAACCGCAGCGCCGATGGCGAGCAGATCAAGCTCAAGACCGGCTACATGGCGGACGGCGTGATTTACGTGCCGCTGACCCTGGGACAGATGCAGGTCGGGGTGATATCGGTTGTTCACCGCGAACCGGGCAAGCTGTTCACCGATACCGACGAGAAAATCATGGTCGCCATCGCCGATTTTACCGCGGTTGCGATTCAGAACGCCCGACTTTACCAGATCTCGCGGCAGGATCTCGCCCGCAAGACCAAGATCGTCGCCGCGCTTCAGCACACGCTGGCGCGTGACGTTCGCCAGACCCTGCACTCGATCATCGGCTACGCCAATCTGCTCCAGACAGACGACGCCTTTCAGGCAGACGATGCGCAGGAAATGCTCCGGGAAATTCGCGGCGGCGGCGAAAGCCTGCTGGAACTGTTTGAACGGGCTGAAGCGATGGCGCGTCTGAGCCAGGAACGCATCAACAAAACTGCCCCCTGTTCGCTGATCGAGATCGCCAGCGCGGCACTGGAAAATGTGCGCGAAGCCGCCCAGGTGAAAGCCATTGATCTTCAGTCGCAGGTAGACGGCAGCCCGTACCTCATTCGCGGCGACTCCGGCTATCTTTATCTGAGCCTCTATAACCTGCTGGATAACGCGGTCAAATTCACGCCTGAAGGCAGCGAAGTCAGGATCAGCCTCAATTTCGCGCCCAACGCGGTCATGATCCGCGTGACCGATCAGGGACAGGGCATCCCCGAAGAAGACCTGAGCGATCTGTTCAACCGCTTCTTTCTCACCCGGTCGCCCAGCGGTTATGTCGGGCTGGGGCTTGGCTTGGAGGTCGTTCGCGCCACCGTCGAAGCCCACATGGGAACGGTCAATGCCTTCAACCGCCAGCAGGACGGCGCCGAGTTCGTTATCACGCTGCCCGCCGCCCTCCGAACGGACTGGACGGAAAGCGCGGGGGCGGAACAGTGATCATCGTCGCTGTCTTCGCCGGGATCGCGGCGGGCTGGATGCTTTCTCTGCTGGGCGATTATCTGGTACGCTTTGCCCAGACCAAACGCGAGCGAGTCGCGGTGACGCCGCGAGCGCCTGCTTTCATACGGCAGCTTCGGGGGAACACGAACACGGCGTTTTTCGCGGCTGAACTGATCGCCGAGATATTCACTGCCTGTCTGTTCGCCCTGCTTTGCGTCCGGTATGGCGCGACCTGGCAAACGCTGTGGCTGATGCTCGCCAGCGCATTTTTTGTGCTAATCATGATTATGGATTACAAGTATCGGCTGGTGCTGAACGTGCTCACCTATCCGGGAATCGTCATCGCCCTGGCGGTGAACCTGCTGGTGCTGCGAATGCCGGTGGTCAATCTGGCGCTGGGTATCGCCTTCGCCTTTGGCATCTTCTACATCACCGCGCGGCTGCGCCCGAACGGGCTGGGCGGTGGGGATGTCAAGCTGGCGGCGCTGATTGGCGCGGCTTTCGGCTTCCCGCAGGTGCTGGCAGCGTTGATCGCCAGCGCCGCCGTCAGCGCGGTGACGATCCTGCTGCTGCTGACCAGCCGGAAACGCACCACCCGCGATACCATCGCCTACGCGCCGTTTTTGTGTCTTGGGGCGATCATCGCGCTGATCATCAACCCTGCTCTTTTCGCCTGAGGATGAGTCCGAGCCACCATGTTCGACGTACCAGAAATCCCCGACGACGCGCTTGAGGAAGAAGCGCCCCGTTCCCGGTCTACCCTGATCATGTGGCTGATCGCGCTGGCAATTTCGGCGCTGTTCGTGCCGGTCTACCTGGTTTCAGAGTCCGTCACCGAAGCATCGGTGCCGCTGGAAGCTGAACTCGAATCGCTTCAAGCCACGCTGACCGCGCCGCCGCAGGTGCCGCAGGAAGAACAGGCGCTGACCGACCGGCTGCTCCGCCTGCGCGGGCAGTTGAACCTGATCGAAAGCGCGCCCGCGACCATTATCGCCGGACACACCGATTGGCCCAACATCATGGCGGCGGTGCAGGACTACGACGCTAACAGCATCCGGCTGACCGCCTTCAGCCAGACCAGCGCCCCGCTGACGCTGGTCGGCAGCGCTGCCGCCGAAAGCGCCGTCCTTGAGTACGCCAGCGCTCTGGAAGCCTCCGACCTGATCGAACGGGTATCCATTCAGTCGATTGTCCTCAACCCACAGCCGACTGCCACGCTGGATCTGACCCCGCAGGATCCCGCCCTTCAGACCACGCCGCTGGTGGAACTGACGATGCCGTTTGTGTTTACGTTCTCGATTGAACTGACAAGGACGACCGCCGATGGATCTGGCTAGCCTGCGCGACCGCCTGCTGCGGATGCTGCCAATACTGATCATCATGATGGCGGTCTTTGGCATCGCCCTATACGCCATCCGCAGCCTCATTCCGGGTTTGGCAACCTTCAATTTGCTCAACGGCGCGGTCGCAACCTACGAGTCGGTTGTGGCAACCCAGGCAGCAGCGCAGGACAACAGCGACAGCCTGGTCATCCTGGAGAGCCAGATCGCCCGCCTCGAAGAGCAGCTTTATAGCAGCGCGTCCATCTTCCTGACCCGCGAAGAGTCGGAACTGGTGCTCAACCGCCTGTACAGCTACGCTTACTCGCGTGGGGTGCGGGTGATCAATCTTCAGGCGCAGCAAATCACAGACGCCACGCCGCCCGCCGAGGCGCTGCCTTACGAAAGCGCCACCCTTCAGCTTCAGGTGATCGGCGGCGTCGCCAACCTGATCGATTTTGTCGCCCATATCCGCGAAGCGTCGCTGCCGGGCGTCAGCATCGAAAGCCTGAATGTGGCGCGGGCGCAGGACGATATCACCCTGACGATGGTTGTTCGTATCTACACCTCGCCTTTTGCCTCCGGCAGCGCCCTGAGCATCATTCCGTCGCCAACGGCGACGCTGGTGCCATCAGCAACTCTGGAACCGTCGGCAACCGTTCCACTGCCAACTGATACCCCAACGCCAACCGACACGCCGACGATCACCCCAACCCCGTCGCCGGTTCCGCCGACCAGCACGCCGACGGAAACGCCCACCACCGAGCCAGCGGCGGCTGAAAGCGAACCGACCACAGTCACCGGGGCGACCAGTGAAGCCGTCGTCGAATGTCCGGGCGCGCCGCCTTCGCTGTTCCGCGTCGGCGATATCGCCGTTGTGGACTTCAATGGGCTGGGGGCGCTGCGCCTGCTGGCAGATCCGAACGGCGGCGTCCTGAGCACGCGCACCCAGGCATACGACAACCACATCCTGGAGATCATCGCCGGACCGGTGTGCGTGACCAACACTTACTACTGGTACGTGCGCAACATGAGCAACGAAAACACGCTCGGTTGGGCGGCGGAAGCTGTCGGCGATGAACGCTATATGTGCCCGGAAGCCAACCCGGAATGTGCCGGACTGCTGCCGGGCGCGACGACACCATAATTGGCGCTATAATCGACGGCATCAGTCCGCCTTTTTGACTCTGCGGCTGCTACGAAGGCTTATATTCCGATGAAGATCACACAAATCGAACTGTTTCAGGTGCCGCCCCGCTGGCTGTTCGTCAAAGTTTCCACCGAAGAAGGCATCGCCGGATGGGGCGAACCGATTGTCGAGGGACACGCGGCTACCACTGCCGCCGCCGTCAGTGAGATGACGGACTTTCTGATCGGGCGCGATCCGCTGCGCATTCAGGATACCTGGCAGGCGCTGTATCGCAGCCGCTTCTACCGGGGCGGACCGGTGTTGATGAGCGCCATCTCCGGCATCGATCAGGCGCTGTGGGATATTCAGGGTAAATGGTTCAACGCGCCCGTTTACAGCCTGCTGGGGGGCGCGGTGCGCGATAAAATCCGCATGTACTCGTGGGTCGGCGGTGACCGCCCCGCCGAGGTCGGCAGAGATGCGGCTGCCAAACAGGCGCTCGGCTTCAGCGCTATCAAGATGAACGCCAGCGAAGAAATGCACTATGTAGACAGCTTTGACCGGATCGAGTCGGTCATCGCCCGCGTCGCCGCGGTGCGCGAAGCGACCGGCTCAGGCTTTGGCATCGCCGTCGATTTTCATGGTCGGCTGCACAAGCCGATGGCAAAGGTGCTGGCGAAAGAGCTTGAGCCGTTTCACCTGCTGTTCATCGAAGAACCAGCGCCGCCCGGAAACAACGAAGCCCTGCGCGACATTGCCGCCGCCGCGACCATCCCCATCGCCACCGGCGAGCGCCTGTATTCCCGCTGGGACTTCAAGCCGCTGCTGCACGACGGCTACGTGGACATCATCCAGCCCGATTTATCGCACGCCGGCGGCATCACCGAGGTCTTTAAGATCGCGGCGATGGCGGAAGCCTACGACGTAGCGCTCGCCCCTCACTGCCCGCTGGGACCCATTGCGCTGGCGGCGTGCCTGCAAATTGACGCCGTCGCTCATAACGCCTTCATTCAGGAGCAGAGCCTCGGCATTCACTATAACGTCGCCAACGACCTGCTTGACTATCTGACCGATCCGCTGGTGTTTGGTTACCATGACGGCTTCGTGAACCTGCCCACCGCGCCGGGATTGGGCATCAGTGTCAACGAGGAGGCGGTGCGAGAGGCGGCGCGCATCGGTCACCAGTGGCACAACCCGGTCTGGCGGCACGACGACGGCTCAATTGCCGAATGGTAACTATCAGACCTTCGCCCGTTTCGCCGCCTGATAGCCGCACATGCCATGCACGCCGCCGCCCGGCGGAGTCGATGACGAACACAGGTACACCCCTTTCAGCGGTGTTGAGTACGGATTCAGCCGCAGCGTCGGGCGAGTAAAAAGCTGGCGCAAGTCCTGCACGCCGCCGTTGATGTCGCCGCCGATGTAGTTGGGGTTGTATGCCTGCATCGCCTGCGTGTTCATCCCCGCCTTCGCCAGAATGGCATCCCGGAAGCCGGGCGCGAAGCGCTCGATCTGGCTCTCGATGCGCTCGGACATATCGACGGTTGAGCCGTGTGGCACATGGCAGTATGCCCAGACAGTGTGTTTGCCCTCAGGCGCGCGCGACGGATCAAACAGCGTTGGCTGTGTCAGCAGCACAAACGGACGCTCGGCATGAGCGCCAAGCCACATGGCGCGTTCGGAACTGGCGATCTCGTCCAGCGTGCCGCCGAGATGCACCGTCCCCGCCTGGCTGATGTCGGGATTCGCCCACGGAATCGGTTCCGAGAGCGCGAAATCCATCTTAAAGACGCCCGGACCATAGCGATAGCCGAGCAGCTTGCGGCGGTAGCGCGGCGGCAGCTTATCGCCCGCCAGCGCCACGAACTGGCGCGGCGTCACATCGAGAAAGATCGCCCGCGCCGGGGGAAGCTCGTCCAGACTCGTGACCATCTGCCCGGTGACGATCTCACCGCCGAGCGAGCGCAGATAGCCCGCCAATGCGTCAGCGATGCGCTGCGCGCCGCCGCGCGGGTAGACCCACCCCGCCGTGTGAGCGCTGGTCGTCAGCATCAGACCAAAGGCGGCAGTGGCTGGCGTCTCCAGCGGCATAATCGAGTGCGCAGCCATGCCCGCGAACAGCGCCCGCGCCCGTGTCCCGCTAAAGCGCAGCTTCGCCAGCGTCACGGCGGGCAGCAGCGCGTTCAGACCAAACCACGCCAGCAGCAGCGGGTGGCGCGGCGGCAGCGGAAACGGACCCAGCAGATCCTGATTGAGCTGGTTGCTGTGTTCGGTCAGCCAGCCAAACAGGCGCTGGTAGGCTCTGGCGTCGTCGCCAAGCCCGGCGGCAGTTTCGCCCACCGAACGCCGCACGAACACGGCGTCGCCGCCCTCCAGTGGATGCGCCAGTTCAACCGGCGGCGCGATGAAGTCCAGCCCATAGTCACCTAACGGCAGCGTTTTGAAGAACGGCGAATCAACCGCCAGCGCGTGGATCGCCGAACAGACATCGTGAATAAAGCCGGGCAGCGTCAGTTCGGCGGAACGGACGCCGCCGCCAATGGTGTCTCTGCCTTCGAGGACGAGGACTTTGCCGCCCTGCCGGGCAGTAGTGATCGCTGCCGCCAGCCCATTGGGACCCGACCCGACGACCACCGCATCGTATTCTGGCATACCGCTGCGCCTCCTGCCCGCGAACAGCGCCGACTATACCGGAAGCAGCGCCCGACAGCGACCCTGTCAGCCTCACAGCCGAAGCCATTCTGGTTAAGACCATCTCTTTGCGCCGCGCTGGCGTTGTTTCTATCATATACGGCAGAACTGCGCACACAGGGTACGGCTATGCTCATCGTTGGTTTGATGTCTGGCACCTCGGTTGATGGCATTGACGCGGCGTTGTGCGAGATTACCGGCGCGCCGCCTCACCTTGAGGCGCGCATCGTCCACGCCATCACTTTTCCCTACCCGCCGGGCTTTCAGGCGCGCGTTTTAGCTGCCAGCCAGCCGGAGAGTGGGCGGGTAGATGAATTATGCCAACTGAATTTCGCACTCGGCGAGTTGTTCGCGCGGGCAACCCTGCGGCTGATTGCCGAGAGTAATCAGACCCCCGCCGGCATCGATCTGATCGGTTCTCACGGGCAGACGTTCTGGCACAGCGTCGAAGCCGATGGCAGCGTCAGCGCCACGCTTCAGCTTACCGAGGCGGCGGTGCTGGCAGAGCGAACCGGCATCACCACTATCAGCAGCTTTCGCCCGCGCGACATCGCGGCAGGCGGGCAGGGCGCGCCGCTGACGGCGTATATCGACTGGCTGCTGCTGCGCCATCCCACCAAATGGCGGGCGGTGCAGAATATCGGCGGCATCGGCAACGTCACGTTTTTGCCGCCGCTGTCCGACCGAACCAGCCAGCCAAAGGCATTCGACACCGGACCGGGCAACGCGCTGATCGATTCCATTATGGTGCAGCTAACCGACGGCGCAGAGGCGTATGACCGCGACGCGCAGCTCGCCCGGCGCGGGCGGGTAGACGAGGAATGGCTGCACCACCTGCTCGCCCATCCCTACTACGCGCTCCAGCCGCCCAAGACCACCGGGCGCGAGCTGTTCAGCCAGGCGATGGCGGCGGAACTGATCGAGGAAGGACAGCGGCGCGGCAACGATCCGTCGAGCATTGTCGCCACGATTACGACGCTGACGGCGCAGACGATTGCCGACGCTTACAGCCGCTTCGCGCCCGCGCCGGTAGACGAGGTGATTCTCGGCGGCGGCGGGCGGCACAACCCGGCGCTGGCGGATATGCTGTCAGGGCTGCTGCAACCCGCCCGCGTGCTGACGCACGAGGACATCGGCATGGACAGCGACAACAAGGAAGCGCTGGTGTTCGCCGTCCTGGCGCACGAAACCTGGTTCAACCGTCCGAGCACGCTTCCGGCGCTCACCGGCGCGGATCATCCGGTGGTGCTGGGGCAGATCACGCCGGGCGCGAATTATGGCGACCTCATTCGCAGAACGTGGATACCGTAGCCCCATGCCTATTACCATCCGCCCCATGACCACCCACGATATCCCGCTGCTCTCCGCGTGGCTGGTGAAGCTGCCGCTGATGCAGCGCTACGGCTTGACCTACGAACGCGCCGCCAGCAATTTTAAGATTGGCATGGAACGCGGCGACTGGCTGCTCACTGCCGATGCCGCCGCCGCGTCAGCAGGCTTCGCCTGGGTGATCCCGCGCGGCGCGTTCGGGCGCAGTCCGTATCTGCGGCTGATCGGCGTGCGGGCGGATCTGGCGAGCGCGGGCATCGGCTCGCGCTTGTTGGACGCTATGGAGCGCAAAGCCGCCGATGTCGCCGACGACCTGTTTCTGCTCGTCTCCGACTTCAACGAAAGCGGTCAGCGGTTTTACCGCCGTCAGGGCTACGAGCAGGTCGGCGCGATCCCCGGTTTCGTCCTGCCGGATGTCAGCGAGTTGATGTTTCGCAAGCGGCTGAAGTGATATACTCTTCTGTCACGCAGTTTTACAGTTTTCCATTAAGGAGTTTGGTATGCGTAAAGTGTTGTTGATTTGTTTGTTATTGTCGTTATTCACCTTTGGACTGGCTTCGGCGCAGGACGACAGCAACGTGCTGATCATGGCGCGGGCGGCGGATACCACCGGACTCGACCCGCACACCCAGACGGCGTTTGCCTCGTTCCGCCTGCTGGAGCTGATCTACGAGCCGCTGGTCAACCTCGACGCCGAACTGAACGTCGTCCCGTCGCTGGCGGAAAGCTGGGAATTTTCGGATGATGCCCAGACGCTCACCTTCCACCTGCGCCAGGGCGTAACCTTCCACAACGGGGCGGAATTCACCGCCGAAGACGTGGTTGCCTCGTTCGAGCGGATTCTGAATGAGGAAACCGGCGCGGCGGCGCGGGCGAACTACCTGAGCATCGCCTCAATCGATACGCCCGACGATTTCACCGTCATCTTCAACCTGTCGGAGCCGGACGTGCCGCTGCTGGCGGCGCTGGCGACGACCAACGCGGCAGTGGTGGACTCCGCCGACATTGAAAGCGGCGACGTGGCGACGGTGGCAAACGGCACCGGTCCGTTCGCGCTCGAAAGCTGGGTGCCGGAAGAAACCACCATGCTGACCGCCAACCCGAACTGGTGGGGCGAAGGTCCGTTTGTCGATGGCATCGATATCCGCATCATCCCCGACGAGACATCGATTCTGGCAGCCCTGCGCGCTGGCACGATTGACTTCGCGCTGATGAACGACCCGCTGGTGGCGACACTGCTGAGTGGCGACCCGACGATTGTGCTCAACACCGTCCCCGGCATCGCCTACCATGTCTTGCAGCTTCGCTCGATTGATCCGCCGCTTGACCAGCTTGAAGTGCGTCAGGCAATCTCGTGCGCCATTGACCGCCAGGAAGTGCTGGACGTGGCATCCCTCGGCGAAGGCGTGGTGACGGGACCGCTGACGATGGAAGCCTTCGCGCTGCCAACCGAAGAACTGTTCTGCTATGAAAAAGACCTCGACCGCGCCCGTGAGCTGATGGCACAGGCTGGTATGGAAGAGGGCTTCACCCTCGACGTGATCGCCGCCAATGCCGAGCCGCCGACTGCCCTGTCCGAAGCCCAGAGCATTCAGGCACAGCTTGCCGAAATCAACATCGCCGTCGAGATCGAATCGCTCGAACTGAGCGTCTACGTGGATCGCTGGCTGGCGGGTGACTTCCAGGCGGCAATCGCGCTCAACGGCGGTCGCCCCGACCCGTATACCATGTACGCCCGTTACTGGCAGTCCACCGGCAACCTGAACAACGTCGCCGGGTACTCGGACGACACGCTGGACGAACTGATGGCATCGGGACGCAGCGAAACCGACCCGCAGGCGCGTTATGACATCTTCGCCCAGTTCCAGCGCCATCTGACCGAGCAGGCACCCTGGGTGTGGCTGTACGCGGGTTATGAATACACCGCCCAGCAGCCCTACGTCACCGGCTTCGTGCCCAACCCGACCGACTCCATTCTTGGGTTGGCGGCAGTTCAGCTAGACCGCTAAGACTTTCGGCAGGGGCAGATCAGCGCTCTGCCCCTGCGTTTTAACACTGGCATAACTTCATGATTCGTTATCTTGCTCAGCGCGCGATTGCGTTTATTCCAACCCTGCTGGGCGTCTCCATTCTCATCTTCGGCGCGATCCGGCTGGTTCCGGGAAATGCCATCGTCGCGATGCTCGGCACTGAAGCGGGCATGCTCACCGAAACGCAGCGCCAGTCGCTGGAAGTCTATTTTGGCTTGGATAAACCGCCGGTCGAGCAGTATTTCAACTGGCTGGGCGGCGTCGTGCGCGGCGATCTGGGTTTATCGGTGCGTCACGGGCAGCCGGTGCTGGACGTGATTTTGGCGCGCTTTCCGGTCACGCTCCAGTTGGCGCTGATGGCGGTGACTATCGCGCTCGCCGTCGGCATCCCCATAGGCATCCTCTCGGCGGTCAAACACAATTCGATCATCGACCTGCTCGGACGAGTGCTGTCGCTGTTGGGTCTGGCGGTGCCCAACTTCCTGCTTGGCACGCTCATCATTTACGTGCTGTCGGTCTATTTCCGCATCCTGCCCAATTCGGGCGATTACGTGGCGTTCGCTGAAAACCCCGGACGCAACCTCAGCCAGATGATCTTTCCGGCGTTCACGCTCGGCTTTTCCTTCTCGGCGTCGGTCATGCGAACGACGCGCTCCGCCATGCTCGAAGTGCTGGGGCAGGATTACATGCGCACCGCCCGCAGCAAAGGGCTGAACGAAGGGACTGTTATCCGGCGGCACGCGCTGCGGAACGCCCTCATCCCGGTCATCACGATTGTCGGCGTCGAAATGGGCTATCTGCTCGGCGGCACCGTCATCATTGAGGAAATTTTCGCCCTGCCAGGCATCGGGCGGCTGGTGTTCAATGCCATTTCCCAGCGTGACTACGCGCTGATTCAGGGCATCACCCTGTTCATTGCCTTCAACTTCGTCATCATCAATCTTGCCGCCGACTTGATCTATACGGCAGTTGACCCCCGTATTTCCTATGCTTAAAAAATCTGACTCCTCCAATCCTTCGCTGCTTCGCCGCCTGCTGCGCAACCGCAGCGGAACGGCGGGGCTGATACTGGTCACTCTGTACCTTATCATCGGCGTTCTCGGCGCAGTCGGCGTGACGCCGTATCCATCGCTGGAACAGCACGCCCGCGACCGCCTGAAGCCGCCCAGCGTCCAGTATGCGCTGGGTACGGATCTGTTCGGGCGTGACGTTGCCAGCCGTCTGATGGAAGGCGCTGCCAATTCGCTGCGCGTGGCGCTGCTGTCGGTCGCCATCTCGGCGTCGTTCGGCACCCTCGTCGGCACAACCGCCGGGTACGTCGGCGGGCGTTTCGACAATATCATGATGCGCGTCATGGATGTCTTTTTCGCCCTGCCCGCCCTGCTGATGGCGCTGGTGATCGTCAGCATCCTGGGACCGGGCATCAACACCACCGTCCTGGCGATTGCCATCGTCTATACGCCAATCTTCGCCCGCGTGGCGCGGGGACCGGTGCTGTCCGTCAAAGAGATGGAATTCGTGCTGGCGTCGCGCTGCCTGGGAACGTCCGACGCGCGCATCATCGCGCGGCACATTCTGCCCAACACGCTGGCACCGCTGATCGTGCAGGTCAGTCTGGCACTGTCGTGGTCGCTGCTGACCGAAGCCGGATTGAGCTTTCTGGGGCTTGGCACCCAGCCGCCTACTCCCTCATGGGGAGTGATGCTCAGCGAAAGCCGGGGCATCGCCGAAATGGCTCCCTGGCTGATGTTGTTCCCGGCGGTGGCAATCGTGCTGGGTGTGCTCAGTTTTAACCTGCTGGGCGATGGCTTGCGCGACGTACTCGATCCGCGCCTGCGCGGGCAAAAAGGCTAGCGGCTGCCAGCCTGCGGATATGCGCGGAGATTTGGGCTATAATATCATCAGCATCCGCATTATCATCACAGCAATTTGTACACGGGGTCGGCAGCCTCTCATCAGGGCTTGCAAACAGAAGTGACGAGGTGAAGTTACAGCATGGGAAAGATCGGTCTTTTCTACGGCAGCAGCACCGGCAACACGGAATTTGTCGCCTATCAAATGAAGGAAGAATTTGACCGGCGCGATCCTTCGCTGGTAGACATCCACAACATCGGCAGCTCCACGCCTGAACAGGTGCTTGGTTACAACTACCTGATTTTCGGTATTCCGACCTGGAACACCGGTCAGCTTCAGGACGACTGGGAAATCTTCCTGCCCAAGCTCGCTGGACGCGATATGAAAGGCAAGCGTGTGGCGATCTTCGGTTTGGGCGACCAGAACGGCTACGGCTTTAACTTTCTCGACGCTGTCGGTATGCTTGCCGACGCCGTCATGGCAGATGGTGCCCAGTTGTGGGGTCTGTGGAAGACCAGCAACTACGAGTTTGAAGAGTCGAGGGCGCAGGTCGAGGATCACTTCCTCGGGCTGGGCATCGATCAGGACGGACAGGCGGACGCCACGCCCGCGCGCCTGCAAGAATGGATCAACCAGATCGCTGGCGAATTTGGCGTCTAGGATTCACGCTGGATCGCTGGCGCAGTTATGTAAGGAAGAACTATGAACCTCAGTAGAGCCGAACAGGTCGTGCAGCGGATGTTGTTTCTCGACCCGCCCGCGCGCCGTGATGCGTCCGATGCAGCCGACAGCGCGCCAGCCGAACGCGCATTTGGGCTGTCGCTGGTATTTTCTGCTATCCGCTGCATTTTGCAGTACGTCATCCTGCCGTTTGTGCTGCCGGTGTTTGGCTTTGCTTCAGACGCCGCAGTGCCAATTGTGCTGGCGATCAATCTGGTGGCGATTGTCGCCATTCTGTTCAGCGTGCGCCGGATGTGGCGAATCAACTACAAATATAAATGGCAGTATCTGGTTGTCGGCGCGGGGGCGCTGCTCATCCTGTTTGTGTTCCTGTACGCCGACCTGAATCCGGGCGCGTTAAGCAGCCTCTAGGCAGATGCGGCGATTGCCCCCCTCCCACGCAAGCGGGGAGAGGGTCGCACGCCAGGTTCCCGGTTTGCAAGTCCCTCTCCATGAGGGAGAGGGATTTAGGGTGAGGGCTTTTTGACCGAAAACAAGTGCATAGCAGCCTCTAGGCAGACGCAGCGATTGCCCCCTCACCCCCTGCCCCTCTCCCACACAAGCGGGGAGAGGGGCGCACGCCAGATTCCCGGTTTGCAAGTCCCTCTCCATGAGGGAGAGGGATTTAGGGTGAGGGCTTTTCGGGCGTATCCACATTGTAATTCCCATCAGTGTATAGAAAGCAGTTCGCCGCCATTTTGGAACATATTTGGTTTCCATGACCCCAAAGCGACTTGACTTCGGGCGTGTGCTGCCCATCTTCGCCCTCACCTTTGTCGATGTGCTTGGGCTGACCATCATCCTGCCGCTGCTGCACCTGTACGCGGCGGCGTATGGCGCTAATCCGGTGCAGATCGGGCTGGTGGCGGCGGCGTTCCCACTGACGCAGCTTATCGGCGTGCCGATCATGGGCGCGCTCTCCGACCGCTACGGGCGCAAGCCGCTGCTGCTCATCAGCCAGGTTTCGACGTTTATCAGCTTTTTGATGCTGGCTGCCGCCAATTCGCTGGAGATGGTCATCCTCTCGCGCGTTGTGGACGGCTTGTTCGGCGCGAATCTTGCCACCGCCCAGGCTGCCATCACCGACATCACCGACGAGAGCAACCGGACACAGGGGCTGGGGCTGACCGGCGCGGCGTTCGGGCTGGGCTTCATCCTCGGTCCCGCCATCGCGCTCGGCTCGCTTGAATTCTCGGACAGCTTATCGGTTCCGGCGCTGATCGCCGCTGCCTATTCGCTGGTGTCCATCGGGCTGACGCTGTTCGGTTTCCGCGAAACGCTGCCGCCCAGCCAGCGGCGCGCCAGCAGCTTCAGGCGTTCTGCCGTTGTGTTCAGCACCCTGCGGATGCTGCGCCGCCCACAGGTCAATCACCTGCTGGTGCTGATGTTCGCGCAGCAGGTGGTCTTTTTCGCCTTCGAGAGCCTGCTCGGACTGTTCACGCTCAGCCGTCTGGGGTTGCTCGGTCAGGGCAACGCGCTGATCTTCATCTACGTTGGCGTCGTTCTGGTCTATGTCCAGGTGCGGCTCATCGGTCGCTGGACGCGCCGGTTTGGCGAATCGAGGCTGGTGCTGATCGCGCTGGGCGCGCTGGCGGTCGGCTTGCTGATGGTCGCCGCCACGCCTGACCAGCCGCACCCACTGTATATCGAGCGACAGGTAGAAGCCAGCATCCGCGAGCTGGCACCGTCCTCGACTGAATCGCTCATTGGGGACATCCCGATTACGCTGCCCGAAGACAGCCGCCGCGGCTTTGGCGGCATCATCTGGTTTTTGATCGCGATCATCCCCATCGGCATCGGTTCAGGGCTAATTCGCCCGGCGCTCAACAGCCTGATGGTGCGGCACGCCGAGAAGCACGAATCCGGCGCGATACTCGGCGTCAGCGCGTCGTTCGTCAGTCTGGCAAACGCGGTCGCGCCACTGATCGGCGGCTTGATCTTTCAGGCAGGCGGCGCTACCGCCCCATTTCTGATCGGCGGTCTGGTGATGGCGGGACTGCTGCTCGTGAGTCTGGTGATCATCCCCCCACAGCCAGCCGCGCCACAGCCAACAGACTGAACGATCAGCCAGATTTAACCGGCATGAATTTCGAATCTACAGCGGATGCCTGCGGTTTTATACGAGGTCACGATTCAAAGTTCACCGGCTTCTCACCCTGGGCTTCTTCGGCGAAAAAGCGCGCTTAATCGCCTGCGTGGATTTTACCCTTCGCCTTCACTAGCATAGTTCCAGCACTCTGAACGCATACCACAATAGGATACCAGATATGGTTCGTATCAAAGCACCCGTATTGCTCCTTGCCCTGTGCCTGCTCCTTAGCGCCGCATTGGTTCAGGCGCAGGACGCAGCCGAATGTGAAGCTGGCTTCCACCTGGTCGAACACGCGATGGGTCAAACGTGCGTGTCCGAACGTCCGCAGCGCGTCGTCGTGCTCGATACCTACGAACTGGACGCAGCCCTGTCGCTCGGCGTCAAGCCGGTTGGCGCGGTAGAAGCCATTGCCGGGGCAGGCTTTCCGGCATATCTGGCAAGGCTGACCGAAGGGATCGAAGTCGTTGGCACGATTTCCGCGCCAAATCTGGAAGCGATTCTGGCGCTCAGCCCCGACCTGATCCTGAGCAGCACCGGGCGGCACGAAGAAATCTACCCACAGCTTTCGGAGATCGCGCCGACCGTATTCACCGAAGCGCTGGCGCGCACCCACTGGAAAGAGTACCTCAGCATCTACGCTCAGGCGCTGAACCGCGAGGACGTGCTGGCAAACCGGCTCGCCGAATACGAAGCGCGAATTGACACCATCCGCAGCGTCCTTCCGGTTGAAGAGATTGAGATTTCGGTCGTCCGCTTCGTCGCCGCCGAAAACCGGATGATGCCGCGCGGCAGCTTCATGGGAACCGTCCTCAACGACATCGGCTTCGCCCGCCCGGAGCCGCAGCAGAGCGATGAGTTCAAAATCGTCGTCAGCCAGGAACAGATCAACCTGCTGGATGGCGACGTGATCTTTGTCAGTGTCTATGGCGACCCGGCAGACACGGAATACGCCGCCTTCACCGAAAGCCCGCTGTGGGCAACGCTCGGCGCGGTTCAAAGCGGACATGTCTACGTGGTCGATGATGATCACTGGTTTCTCGGCATCGGACTGCTCGGCGCGAACCGCATCATGGACGATTTGCTAATTCTGCTGTCGGGCGATTTCCAGCGTCAGGCATAGGGCAGCACATTCAGAGGTAGGGACACGGCAAATCCGTGTTCGCTGCAATATCCAGAAACGGACACGACAATGTCGTGTCCCTACCCTGCTCTATCCACCAAAGAAACACCCAGGTACCTTAAACCAGACTTAACCCACCACTTTTTGCGCTTAACAGTCGGCGTGCTATACTTCAGATTGTTCAACCTGTCCGAACAGGTTAAGACATGGTCGAATTCACCGTTTCCCATCAAAGTTCACTGCCGCTGCACCTGCAGCTTCTGGATGAACTGCGTCACAAAATCAAGAGTGGCAGCCTCAAACCGCATGATCGTTTGCCAGGAGAATGGGAACTGGTGGAAACGCTCAACATCAGCCGGGCAACGATCCAGCGGGCGTGGCAAGCCGCCCAGGATGAGGGGCTGATCTACCGTGTGATGGGCAAAGGCACTTTCGTCACCGAGCCGCCCGTTTCCTCTGCCAGCGAGTTCGTTGGCTTCTTCATCCCCGAATATCGCGGCGGCTTCGCCGTTCAGATGCTTGGCGGCGCGGAACAGGTGCTGCGCCAGCATGGCTACCGCGTTCAGTTCGCCAACACAGACCGCAACATTGACGAGGAAAACCGACTGCTCAAAGGCTTGGTCGCCGCCAATGCCAGCGGCTGCCTGCTGGTTCCTGGCAGCCGGGGTACAGCGCCCCATTGGCTGGCGTCCGGCGATTGCAAGCTGCCGGTGGTGCTGATGGATCGTCCGATCAACGGGCTGGTGCTGCCCTGTGTCAGCAGCAACAATTATGAAGGCGGCTTGCAGGCGATGGAACACCTCATTGAACTGGGACACCGCCGCATCATCTTCCTCGCCCGCCCCCATCTGGAACTGTGGTCAGTTTCGGAACGCTACCGGGCATATCAGGATATCATGCGCCGCATTGGTGAGCAGCCGAAGCCGCCGTTTCTGGTTGGCGAAAAGCGCGAGATGAGTTCCTTTGAAGCCTATCTTGAGCACGACGATCAGTGGCTGCAATCGCTGATCGAACTGCTGATGTCGCCCCAGCGACCGACGGCAATTTTCGCCGTCAACGACTGGATGGCGCTGAAGGCACAGCGGGCGATCACGCTCGCCGGGCTGAACAACCCCAATGACATTTCGGTGCTCGGGTTTGACGACCTGGACATTGCGAAATACCAGACGCCGCCGCTGACAACCATTGCTCAGAACGCGGCGGCGATGGGCGCTGAAGCCGCCCGCAGGCTGCTGACCCTGATGGGCAGCGAGCAGAGCGAGAGCATTCTTACGCTCATCCCCACCCGTCTTATCGTGCGTGGTTCAACCGCGCCGCCAGTCTAAAAAGGAGGACTATTTGGAGGAAGCCCGATCTACCGCCACCACCCTGGCATTAGGCACACGTTCGTGAGCCAACTTTAGCTTGACGAAGGAGACACTAGGCAATGTTGAAACGTTCATTCCATATTCTTGTTCTGGTTATGCTCGTTTTTGTTGTCGGCGGCAGCGTCCTGGCGCAGGATGAACCGATTGAAATTACGGTCGGTGGCATGAATGCGGGCGTTGAGGTCGATTGGATCAACAACGTGGTCGCCCCTGCCTTTGAAGAGATGATGGCAGCCGAAGGCAAGACGGTCACCGTTCAGGCGTTAGAGACTCCGGGAACGGGAGAGCAGATTCGCCAGCAGTTCGTCCTCGATCTGGGCGTTGGCGAAGGCGCGGACATTCTCGCGTTTGACGGCTTCTGGCTGCCCGAATTTGTTGAAGGCGGGCTGATTCAGCCGCTGTCCGCATTAGTCGGCGACGCCGCCCTCGAATGGGAAGGCTGGAGCGTGACGCCTGAAGGACTTCAGAACATCCTCAGCTTTGGCGGCGAACTCTACGGCATCGCCCGTGGCACCGACGCCCGCGTGATCTGGTATCGCACCGACCTGTTTGAACAGGCTGGTCTGCCCGCCGACTGGCAGCCGACAAGCTGGGACGAACTGCTCGATGCTGCCCGCACCATCAAGGAAGCGCTGCCCGACGTGACGCCGCTTCAGTTGAACGCCGGTACGGCGATGGGCGAAGCCACCACCATGCAGGGCTACCTGATGGCGCTGCTCGGCGCGGGTCAGCACATCTATGACTTTGAAGCCGGTAAATGGATCGCCAGCAGCCCGGCAATCCTCGACACGCTGAATCTGTACCAGACGATCTACGTCACCGAAGAACTGGGCGATGCCCGCTACCAACTGACGCAGGACGGGCGTGATCGTTCGTTTGAGGACTTCTCCAACGGCACCGTCGCCATGCTGGTCGAAGGTGACTATCTGTGGCGCGGTCCGCTGGCACCCGTCGGCGGCAATTTCCCGATGGAAGACCGGGATGAACTCGTCAGCTTCGCCATGATGCCCGCCATCGAACCCGGCGCTGGCTATAATGGGCAGGATTTCGTGACCATCTCCGGCGGTACCGGCTTCATCCTCAACCCGAACACCGAGCACCCGGAAGAAGCATGGGCGCTGCTGTCCTACATGTTCAGCCGCGAAGCGCTGGAAGGCTTGCAGGAATTGCAGCCGCGCATCCGCGCCCGCACTGACGTGCCGGTGACCGGCGACGAAACCATGAGCCGCATCGCCGAACAGGTGCTGCCGCTGACGACCATCCGCCCGCAGCTCCCTGAGTACAATCAGGTATCGGCTGAAGCGCAGTTGATGACCGAGCGCGTGGTTTCCGGTGAAATGTCACCCGAAGAAGCAATGGCGGCATTCGACGAAGCCGTGACCGCGCTCGTCGGCGAAGAAAATGTCATCCGTATTCCGATAGAGTAAAGTCACCCGCATATGTGTTTTACGGTTTGCCCGTTCGGCTGATAGTCGGGCGGGCAAGCCCGTAACCGATAGCGAAAAACGATGCAACGCACTGTCCTTTCCCGCCCGGTAGGGTTGTTGTTTATACTCCCGGCATTGATCTTTGTCGCCGTTTTTTTGATTTATCCGTTCTTTTCGATTTTTGCCATGAGTTTCACCAACCAGACGCTCGTGGGCGCGGGCGCGGCGAACACACAGTTTATCGGGCTGGATAACTACGCCGAACTCTTCAACTTTGACCGCTGGATGCGGCGCGGAGAACTCGGCTACAGCCTGCTGCTGACGGCACAGTTTGTGATCGGCTCGGCGCTGATCGGGCAGGCTGGGCTGGGAATGCTGCTGGCGACTCTGTTTCACAACCGAAAGGGTCTGCTGCGCGAGACGATCTTCACCATCGCCATCGCCGCCTGGCTCATTCCCGACGTGGTGGTCGCCTTCGGCTGGTTCGCCTATCTTGCTCCCGACGGCACGCTGAATGCCTTCCTCAACACGCTTGGGATTCAGGGGCAGGACTGGTTGTTCGATTATCCAATGATCAGTATCATCGCCTTCAATACGTGGCGCGGCACTGCCTTTTCGATGCTGCTGTTCTCGTCGGCGCTTGGCTCGATTCCGCCGTCGCAGCTTGAAACGGCGGACGTTATCGGAGCAAACGCCTGGCAAAAGTTCCGCGACATTCTGCTGCCTCAGCTCAGCCGCTACATCCTGACCGATCTGCTGCTGATTACCCTGTGGACGTTTAACACCTTCACGCCTTTCCTGCTCACCGGCGGCGGACCCACTTTCCAGACCGACCTGATCTCGATTTACACCTATCGTACCGGCTTGCAGTTCTTCCAATTTGGTAAGGGCAGCGCTATCGCCGTCGTGGTCATGATCATCAACCTGCTGCTGGCAGGCGTCTATCTGACCCTTTCACAGTCACGGAGGCGCGCATGAAACCGCTGACTCGACTCCTGCTGATTATCGTCGTGACGGCGCTCGGCTTGTTCTTCGTGCTGCCGCTGCTGTGGTACGTTTTCGCGCCGTTTAACGAACACGCCCGGCTTTCGGTGAGCATTCCCGAAACTCCATCCCTGGCGAACTTCGCCGAAGTCTTCAGCGACGAGATGGCGATGCGCGGCTTGCTGATCAACAGCCCGATCATCGGCATCGGCACGATGGTCATCGCCACTGTGAGCGCGGCGCTGGCGGCTTACGGCTTATCCCGCAGCAACTTACCCGGTCGCCAGTTGTGGACTTATGTCCTGATCCTGTTCTCTTCAGTCGTCACCGGCACAGCGAGCATGGTGCCTATCTTCCGCCTGGTTTACGACCTCGGCTTGATCAACAGTCATGTCGGCGTGATCCTTTCGATGACCGGCGGGCTGATTCCCTCGGCGATCTTCATCATGCAGGACTTTGTCGAAGGCGTGCCGCGCTCGTATGAAGAAGCGGCAATGGTCGCTGGCGCTTCGCCCCTGCAAATCTTTCGCGACGTCACCTTCCCGCTGATCCGTCCCGGCTTGATGGTTGTCGGCATCTGGGTGCTGATTCACGCTTGGGGAACGTTTCTCACGCCGTTTATCCTGCTGCGCGGCATCGAAAAGCTGCCTGCTTCGGTCATGTTCTACCGCTTCTTTGATCCGGAAGGGTCACCGCGAATCACCCTCATTGCAGCCTACGCGATTATCTACACCCTGCCGGTGCTGCTGCTGTACCTCATCATCAACTGGCGATATGGCTTCCGCTTCTTCGGCGGGATCAAACAATAAGGCAACCTGATGGCATCTGTTTCGCTTTCCAACCTCACGAAAACCTTTGGCGCGGTCAACGCCGTCGCCGGAATTGACCTCAATATTGCCGATGGCGAATTTGTCGCGCTGCTGGGTCCTTCTGGCTGCGGCAAAACGACCACCCTGCGCATGATCTCTGGCTTGGAAATACCAACCGCCGGTGTCGTCCGCATCGGCGACCGCGACGTGACCGACCTGCCGCCGCGCGACCGCGACGTCGCCATGGTCTTTCAGGATTACGCGCTCTATCCGCACATGACGATTGACGAGAACATCGGTTATCCGCTGCGTGTTCGCGGAGTCGCCAAAGGCGAGCGCAGCCAGCGCGTCAGCGAGGTGGCGAAAAATCTGCAAATCGGCGAACTGCTGGATCGCCGCCCCGGTCAGCTTTCGGGCGGGCAGCAGCAGCGCACCGCCTTAGCCCGCGCCGTCATTCACAACGCGCAGGTATTCCTGTTTGACGAGCCGCTGAGCAACCTGGACGCCAAGCTGCGTCTTGAAGCGCGCGCCTTTCTCAAGCATCTTCAGCGCGAGGTCGCCGTGACCGGCGTCTACGTCACTCACGACCAATCCGAGGCGATGGCGCTGGCAGACCGGATCGTCATCATGAACGCCGGGCGCATTATGCAGGTTGGCACGCCGCTGGAGATCTACCGCCGCCCCGCCAACACCTTCGTCGCCACTTTCATTGGCAACCCGCCGATGAACCTGCTGCCCTGCACGCTGGATACAGCCGCGCGTAAGCTGGTGATCGCCGGAAAGTACCCGATCAACGCCGAGTCATTCAATCTGCCAAAGGCGTCGCCAGGAGAAACGCTGCTGCTCGGTATTCGTCCCGAACATATCCGCATCGAGACGCAAGCCACGCCGGACGGCTTTCCGGGCGATGTTTACGTTGACCAGATCCTCGGCAGCGAATCGCTGATCATCCTGCATGTGGGCGAGCATCTCGTCTCGGTGCGGCTCTTCGGAGACGACTTCCCGCAGCTTCCGCCAAACGTCTGGCTGGTGCCCGACTCCACGCGCGCCTTCTTCTATCGTGAAAGCGGGGAAGTGGCGGAATGAGCGAACCGATCACGCTGGAACTGGTCGGTCGCGCCGTAACCTCGCAGACACAGACTTACACCCACCTGCCGTTTGAAGTTCCGGCGGGTATCGGGCGGATCGAGGTGAGCTACGAGTATTCCGATCAGGTCGGCTCTGACCCACACCTGACCAACGGCAACACCGTCGATATCGGCATCTTCGACGCGCGCGGGGCTGGTTTTAACAGCCCCGGCTTTCGCGGCTGGAGTGGCAGCGCCCGCAGCAGCTTCTTCATCGCCCGCGATGACGCCACGCCGGGCTATTTGCAGGGCGCGATTCAGGCGGGAACGTGGCAAATCTGCCTGGGGCTGTACAAGATCGCGGCGCAGGGCTGCGATTACCGCGTAAACATCACCCTGACAGCAAATGAGTCCGTAGGGGCAAGGCGTGCCTTGCCCGATTCACCTGGCGAAATGCCGCCGCTGCTGCCGCTGCGTTCCACGCCCGGCAGGGTCAAGCCGGATGGCTGGTACTGCGGCGAAATGCACTGTCACACCTATCACAGCGACGGTGACAGCGATCCGCTGGATGTGGTACGCAAAGCCGAAGCGCTGGGTCTGGATTTTCTGGCGATCACCGACCACAACAACCTGTCGCATCTGGCGCGGCTCAACACGATAAAAACGCCGCTGATGCTCATTCCGGGTCTGGAAGTGACCACCTATAAGGGACACTGGAATATCTGGGGCGGAAACAGTTGGATTGACTTTCGTATTGAAGACGAAACGCAGATGGCGGAAGCAATCGCCGAAGCCAAATGGCGCGGCTACGTCACTTCGCTCAATCATCCCCGCCCTTTCGGTCCCGACTGGGTGTATCCGACAGTTGACGATCACCACTGCATCGAAGTCTGGAACGGTCCCTGGGCGCTGTTCAACGACACGGCGCTGGAGTTCTGGGAATCGCGGCTGCGGCAGGGCAAGCGCTATACGGCAGTCGGCGGCAGCGACAGCCACTTCCACAAGCGCGAGCATCCTGCCCAATTTGCCCACCCCACCCTGTGGATTTACTGTCCGGGCGAGCCTGGCGCGCCCAAACTGCTGGACGCCATCCGCGACGGTCACGTCGCCATCTCAGAGAGTCCGTCCGGCGCGCGGCTGACGCTGCAAGCAGGCGGCGTTATGATGGGCGACAGCATCCCCCGCCCGGCGAACGGACGGCTGACGATTACCGTGACCGCAGCCAGGGGCGCGGGCAGCCTGCTTGAGGTCGTCACCGCATCCGGCCGTGTCCACAGCGAACGGGTTACTGGCGATGAGTTCAGCAGTGAAATCGAGGTAGACGCCAGCCAAACGCCTTACGTGCGCGTTCAGCTTGTCAACGACAGCGAACAGGCGCGGCTGGTGCAGGCGCTGACGAATCCGGTGTATCTGATCTGACTGCTGGCATCGTCGGCGGCAGATCGATAATTGTCCGAA
This sequence comes from Aggregatilineales bacterium, assembly GCA_030834905.1. Classification (GTDB taxonomy): domain Bacteria; phylum Chloroflexota; class Anaerolineae; order Aggregatilineales; family Phototrophicaceae; genus Flexifilum. The sequence continues at coordinate 381,103 of JAUQWZ010000011.1, forward strand.
TATCAGTGAATGTGCATTTCTCCCCTTCGCCTGCATCCTTCGGATGCCTGGGATGAGGGCTGTCCGACCTGAAAGGTATCCGAATGCTGCCGATTCGCCCGCCCGTTTTCGTCCACCACATGGCGGCGCTTGATGGCAGTCCCTACCCACCCAATTCGCTCGAAGCGATCCGCGCCTGCCTCGAAGCAGGGGCGGATTTTGTCGAGATCGACGTGACGGCGCTGGCGGCAGATGACTACCTGCTGGTTCACGATCCGGCGCTTGAGCACGAAACGTCGGGCATTGGGGACGTGGGCGCGGCGACCATTGAGCAGGCGCGACGCCTGACGATCAGACACGGCGGCAGCATCACGCCCTACCCTGTCCCGCTGTTAAGCCAGGTGGTGGCGCTGTTTCGGGACTATCCCGGCAGCACCCGTTTGCAGATTGACTATAAAAATGTGTTTCCGATGGAAGACGACGAGCCGCTGCGCCGTCTGCTGCGGCTGATCGAGCCGCTGGGCGAGCGCGTGCTGGTGAGCAGCGGTGCCGACTGGCATCTGCGGCGGCTGCGGGCGCTGTCGCCCCGGCTTGATCTGGGCTTCGACATCGGCTTCTATCTCGATTACCGCCCGGACGGCGCAGACGAACAGCAGCCGCCCTTTCGCCTGGGCGCTTACGGCTACCACGACGATCACCTGCTGGCGACCCGGCGGCTGCTGTCACCGGCGCGCTACCTGGATGAGCGCTGCCAGTTGCTGCTGTCGGCGCTGCCGAGCGCCAGCACCTGGTACGTCAGCTACCGGCTGCTCATTCGCTGCCTTCAGGACGGTTTCAACATGGTGGACTGGCTGCACCAGCGCGGGCTGAAGCTCGACGCCTGGACGATAGACAGCCATCACCCGAATGGAATCGAGTCCGCCCGGATGCTGCTGGATGCCGGAATCGATCAATTCACGACCAATACGCCGACGGCGCTCAGAGATAGTCTATAATCACGCTCAACCTCATCTGAAGGAACGGACATCCCCACCTATGACACAGCGCACGCGCATCGAAGGAAGCCTCGATCACCGCCACCAGAAACAGCATCTGCCCTTCGCCTTCAGCGTGCCGCCCGGCGCGACAAAACTGACGATCCGGTTTGATTACAGCCCGAAAATCTCCGATGGGCAGTCGCTCACCAATGACCTGAGCCTAACGCTGTTCGACCCGCAGGGCGCGCGCGGTGCCCGGCACAACAACCGCGACCGTAACCTGACTATCACCGCCCATTCGGCAACGCCTGGCTACGTGCCGGGCGCGCTCCAACCCGGCATCTGGACGGTGTGGATCGACTCGCACCGGCTGCTGCCGTCAAGCGTCGTCACCTTTACTTTCGAGATCGAGATTTCGGATGAGCCGGTGAGCGAGCCGGAACAGGTCTGGATCAAGGGAAAAACTGCCCCGCGCGGTTCGGGATGGTATCGCGGTGATCTACACGGGCATACCTACCACTCCGACGCCTCGTGGGACGTGCCCGATTTCGTGCAGTATGGGCGCGATTATAAGCTGGATTTCGTCACGCTGACCGATCACAACACCATTTCGCCGCTGGCGCAGCACGACAGTTACAGCGCCGACGACCTGCTGACGATGGGCGGCATGGAAATGACGACCTATTACGGTCACGCGCTGGCGCTTGGCTTGCGCCAGTGGCTGGAATGGCGCGTCGATGCCGCCGACGCTGCCATGCCCGAACTGGCTGACCGCGCCCGCTATGCCGGAGCCACCTACATCATCGCGCACCCGTTAAGCGTTGGCGATCCGTTCTGCACCGGCTGCGACTGGCAGTACCCGGACATGATGCCGGGCAGCGCCCGCTGCGTCGAAGTCTGGAACGGTCCCTGGGACGGCGCAAGCAACAACCCACTGGCGCTGGAATTGTGGTATAGCTGGCTTAATCAGGGCTACCGCATGGCTGCCACCGCTGGCAGCGATATTCACGGCGCTGCCGATTACGCCAGCTTCGGTTTTAACAACGTCTATGCCGAGGCGCTGCGTGAAGACGCCATCCTGACAGCCATCCGGCAGGGACACCTGTATCTCAGTTCGGGACCACAGCTAGAATTGACCGGACGCGCCAGCCAGCACAGCGGCATGATGGGCGATCTGCTGGCTGGCGACAGCCTGACGATGCAGGTCACGTGGCGCGGCTGCGCCGAAGGCGATCACCTGCGGCTGATCGTCAACGGGCAGGTATCCGAGGAATTTTCCTGCCTGAACAGCGGGCAGCACCAGTGGACACTGGATACGGCTCAGGCGCGCTGGTGTCTGGTCGAAATTCGCGATGCTAAAAACGACATGCGCGCCGTCACCAATCCCATCTTCACCGGGACGGAAGCCGGCTGGCGCTGATTCTGGCGCGGGGTGATTGGATGACACAGGGGCGCGCACGACGGCACGCCCCTGCGGCTGTTACCCGCTGACCGTCACCACCGCTGAGGGCGTTTCGTCGCTCGGCTGCCCGCCGCCGACAAATATCTGAACTTCGCCCGGTTCCAGTACCCGTTCACCCGCCGCGCTGACAAGGCTGAACTGGCGGCTTTCCAGCGTGAAGGTCACGCGGCGCGTCTCGCCCGGCTGCAACGCCAGCCGCTGAAATCCCTGCAAGCTGTGGCGCGGCGCGGGGATACTGGCGTTCAGGTGGCGCAGGTAAAGCTGCGCGACTTCATCACCGGCACGCTGCCCCACGTTCTGCACGTCAACCGTGACCGCAAGCGTCTGACCATCGGCGAGCGTCTCGCGGCTGAGGCGCAGATTACGATAGGCGAAGTCGGTATAGCTCAGACCGTAGCCGAATGGATACAGCGGCTCGCCAGTGAAATAGCGGTATGTGCGGTTCGTCATGTCGTAGTCGTGGAAACCGGGCAGATCGTCCAGCGACCTGTAGACGGTGACCGGCAGCCGCCCGCCGGGGTTATAATCGCCAAATAACACGTCGGCTATCGCCGTTCCGGCTGCCTGCCCCGGATACCAGGCTTCGAGAATCGCGGGCAGATGCGTGTTCGCCCAGGGGATGCTGACCGCGCCGCCGTTGATCAGCACCAGCACGACCGGCTTGCCAAGCTGATGAAGCTGCTCCAGTAAATTCTGCTGAAGCGGCGGCAGGACGATATCCACCCGATCACCCATGCTCTTTTCGTCGTCGGGCACGCTTTCGTGCTGCCCTTCTTCGCCCTCGATTGCCTGCGACAAGCCGCCTGCGTAAATGATCACTTCGGCGTCCCGCGCCGCCCGCAGCGCCTCGTCGTACCCTTCCGTGTGGCTGCCCCAGACCGACGAGCCTCTGGCGTAGACCACCTCAGCATCCGGCAGTTTGGCGCGAATACCCGCCAGCGGTGTGACCGGATTCGACGGCGTGCCGTTATAATTGCCGAGCAGGACGTGTAAATCATCGGCGTTGGGTCCGATGACCGCCACCCGCTTCAGGGTTTTTGGCAGCGGCAGGAAGCCAGCCTCATTCTTCAGCAGCACCATCGATTCGCGCGCCGTCCGCAGCGCCAGCGCCGCGTGTTCAGCGCTGTCGTTGACGCTGTAAGGAATGGCGGCATAGGGTACCGCTTCATCAGGGTCGAACAGACCCAGCCGGAAGCGGGTGGTCATCAGGCGGGTGACGGCGCGGTCGATGGTCGGCTCGTCAATCAGCCCCTGCTCCACCGCCCCAACCAGCGCGCCGTAGGCGCAGCCACATTCGAGATCGCAGCCCGCGTTGACCGCCAGCGCGACCGCCTCTTCGGCTGTCTCGACGACTCTATGATGCTTGAAAATGTCGTCAATCGCCCAACAGTCAGAGACGACATGCCCCTGAAAGCCCCAGCGCTGGCGTAGAATCTCTTCCAGCAGCGTCGGGCTGGCGCAGCATGGCTCGCCGTTAGTGCGGTTGTACGCCCCCATCACCGCCTCGACCTTTGCCTCGGTCACCAGCGCCTCGAACGCTGGCAGATAGGTGTCCCACAGATCGCGCGGGCTGGCGACGGCGTTGAAATAATGCCGCCCGTTTTCGGGACCGCTGTGGACGGCGTAATGCTTGGCGCAGGCTGCCGCCTTCAGGTACTTTGGATCGTCGCCCTGAAGGTACTTGACGAAAGTCACGCCGAAACGCGCCGTCAGGTACGGGTCTTCGCCGTAAGTCTCCTGCCCCCTGCCCCAGCGCGGATCGCGGAAGATGTTGATATTTGGCGTCCAGAAGGTTAGCCCATAATACTGACTGCGATTACCGCTGCGCGCCGCTTCATGGTGCTTGGCGCGTCCTTCATCGCCGATAGCCGTCACCACTTCCGCCAGCAGATCGGTGTTCCAGGTCGCCGCCAGAGCGATTGCCTGTGGAAAGACCGTCGCCGTACCGGCGCGTCCCACGCCATGCAGGCACTCGTTCCACCAGTTGTATTCGGGGATGCCGAGCCGGTCAACTGCTGGCGCGGCGTGCTGCATCTGGCTGATTTTCTCGTCCAGCGTCAAACGCGCGACCAGATCGGCTGCCCGAACTTCAGGCGGCTGAGTCGTGTTTTGGTGCAAGGGTAGTGGTTGTTCCACGGGTTATGCTCCAAAGGGACTGCTAAGGCGCTATCAGAAACGCGCCCCCAAAAATGATGGCTCAATTCTACTGACCTTCAGGCGGTCAGCGCTACTCGATCAGCGGCTTGAGCAGGTAAGCGCAGTTGTGGTCGTCGAAGGTAAAATCAACTGCCGCGTAGCCACGCCCAAGCGCCGCCTGCATCACCTCACGCAGCGCCAGCCGCCAATTCAGCAGCATCTGCCGGTCGGTCGCCCGCAGCCCTTCCAGATCGCGCGGGACGGACACGTAGTACGGCTCGCCGCCCCACGCCGCGCCGGTGCTGTCCACCACCGGATGTTCGCGATCATCGCCATACAGCAGCCGCGCCGCCGCTGGCGCCGGGTCATGCTGGCTCGGCTGATCCAGCTTCCAGATGATCTCGATCCGATCAGATGGCAAGCCCCGGTTGATATCGTCATCCATATCGCCATAGAAATTGACGTGATAGCCATCGACGTACAGGCGGGCAACTTCGCCGAGCAGGTGCAGGTTGAAGTGAGCGTTGCCGCGCTGAAGCGGATCCATCGTCCAGCGGATGGTCTGGAAGCCGTTCGCCAGCGCCCAATCGCGCTGGAAGCATTTCAGCCCGACGCCGATCCCCTGATGGCGGTAATCGCGGTGGACGCCGGTCATGTGCGACCACAAAATCCATTCGCCAGCGCGGCGAACGGGCAGGCACAGCAGCAGCCCCACCATGCGCTCGCCGTCATAAGCGCCCAACAGCAGCCCGCCCTCAAGCGCGATGACGTGCATCAGCGACGAGGGGACAGCGTTACGCGGATTCAGCCCCCACACCTCAATCTGTAGGCTGACCATCGCTTCCAGTTCGGGAATTGTGTGCAGAATGCGATACTCAATCATCGTCGGTTCCACGTGGGAGTCGTGCTGCCCTGTTATGCGCGAATTGTCTGTTGATCACATCGTCCACTGGTATGATGGCTGAAGTTTAGCGCGGCGCAAACCGGAACTGCCACAAATCTATGGACAGATTCAGGCTGCAATTTGCCCGCAGACCTGCTATAAACCAGCCTATCTACTTCATGGTTCTGACGACTGCAAAGAAAAGAAGAACAGCATGACGCCAATTACGATAGAACGCATCGATCTCCATCCAATCGCGCTGCCCTTTGTCGAAATCCTGCGCACCAGCTTCGGGCAGGATCCCTTCAAGGCAGGTGTGATTGTTCAGGTGACCACGACTGACGGCGTGGTCGGCTGGGGCGAAGCCTCGGTCGAGATGAATCCGGGCTACGGCGCGGAGACGGTGGGCACAACCCAACACGTCCTGAAGAACTTCCTTATCCCCACGCTGGTGGGCAAAACGCTGAACGACGCCACCGAAGTCCCCGCGCTGGTACGCTCGGTACGCGGCAACCACCACACCAAAGCAGGCTTGGAAGCTGCTATCTGGGACGCCGCCGCCAAAACCAATCACATGCGGCTGGTCGATTATTTCGCCTCGTTCCTGCCCGCAGAACACCGATCTCGCGGTCAGGCGGTCGTCGGCGTCAGCATCGGCATCCAGCCGTCGGTCGAGGACACGCTCGCAATTATCCGCAAGCGCGTCGGGCAGGGGTACCAGCGCATCAAGCTCAAGATCGAGCCGGGCTGGGATATCGCGCTTGCCGAGGGCGTGCGCGCCGAATTCCCCGATACCATGCTGATGCTGGACGCCAACAGCGCCTATACGCTGGTGGACGCCGAACACCTGAAACAGCTTGACCGGTTTAACCTCATCATGATCGAGCAGCCGCTGCGCGACGACGATATCTACGAACACAGCAAGCTTCAGCCGCAGCTAAAAACGCCCATCTGCCTTGACGAGAGCATCAAATCTGCCAACGACCTGCGGCTGGCGATTGAGTTGGGCGCGATTGGCGTGCTCAACCTCAAACCGGCGCGCGTCGGCGGCTTCAGCGAATGTCTCGAAATCTACCGTATTTGCGTGGAGCACCTACTGCCGCTGTGGGTGGGCGGGATGCTCGAAACCGGCATCGGTCGGGCTGCCAACGTCTCATTTGCGTCGCTGCCGGGCATTACCCTGCCGAGCGACATTTCAGCGACCGACCGCTACTTTGACCCCGACATCACCGAGCCGCCGTTTGTCCTGAACCCCGACAGCACCCTGACCGTTCCGTCAGGCGAAGGCATCGGCGTCGAAGTCATTCCCGAACGGCTGGCAGAAGCCACCCAACGGTGGGCGGAACTGAATCCGTATGTAGATTAAGCCGAGGCTGTCTGTTGTGGGGGCGGCGCGAGCGTTCCTGAACAAAGTTCAGGCGTTCGCCGTCGCCTCTGCATAGTTCAATCAGGCGGCTCTTACCCGCGCCACGCAGAAGACCTTATGGCGTGGCTTTCGATTCTACATGCCGAGCGCATACAGAATAAAGAAACCGTTTATTATTGATGTATGAGTTTCTTAACGACAAGGATTGGAGCGCAACAATCAATGTAAAATATCAGAATGCGAAGGTTCAACAGGCAAATGTCATGGAGCAGCCTCAATCACCCAGCGCACTGATTGTAGATGACAATTATTTCAATCGCGATCTGTGTATCCTCGCGCTGCACCATGTTGGCTACACCATTCGCGAGGCGAGTAACGGCGTGGAAGCGCTCCAGTTGTTGGCAAAGGAGCAGTTTGACCTGCTGATCCTCGATCTTGCCATGCCGGAACTCAACGGCGTTGAAGTGATCAGGAAGCTGCGCGCCGAACCCGTCCATCGCGAGATGTCGATCATCGTCATGACCGCCAACCCCCATATGGCGACCAACGAGGTTGAAAACACCGCCGATTTTGTCATGCACAAGCCGATTGACGTTGAAGAATTCGCCCACCTTGCCGGTCGGTTGGCGCAGGTGATGACGCGAGCCAACACCAGCGCGCCGAAACCCTGACGCTCGGCAGCCGTTCGTCCCCCGTTAACCGTTATCTGCCGCCTGCACCCGCCTGAAAAAGCCTGCGGTAGACAGCGGATTTGCGCTCAATTCCAGCACCCGCTGGTACTCATGCTCGACGACTTCAGGGGTAAGCTGCCCGCTGTAATCAGTGTGGGTAGACTGCACCCCTTTGCTGCCAAACGCCAGGTCTTCCAGAATCGCCCGCATGGTTTCAGCCGTCGTGAACAGCGTCGGATAGGGGGTGTAAAACATCCGAAACGGCCCGCCGCACAGCAGCGCCACCGGCAGCAGCGAGCGTAATTTGAGATCGCCGCTGCGGTTCGAGCCAAGATAGAAATGCGGCACCGGCAGATCGGTTCCGTAGACGGCGCGGGCGTAGTAGCGATAGAGCAGATCGTGCATCGTCTGAAGGTCGGCTGCCGCCGCCATCTCGGCTTCAAACGCGGCGTGCGCGGCTTCGCCCATCACCTGACGGGCATTCCAGATGGAATACAGCGGCATCGCCGCCACTTCCCAGATGATTTTGCGCCGACCTTCCTGATAAGCCCAGGTCTGGTTAAAGCGCTGGCATTCCGCGCCAAGCTGATGAGCAAAGCTGTCTTCGGACAGGTGCAGCAGCGTATCAATGCCGACGAAATAGGGATCGACCTGCTGCTGGTGGTAGAAATCGAGCCACTTCCCTTCCATCAGAATGCGCGTTAATGCCGCCGTCACCTGAGCGTATTCAGCGCCGCGCTCGCTGTGAAGCTGCTGGTAGGACAGAACCGAACCCACAAGATTCTGCCCGCCCAGTTCAAAAAACAACCCGAACAATTGGCGCAGCAGATGCGAGCCATAATCGGCGTAGTTCTGCATTTCGTCGATCCGCCCAGGATCGTGCTTCTGGTGGTTCTGGGTTAAAACGTAGGTTGTGCGCGTGCCGCCGAGGGCGAAGATGCCGGTCAGCCCTTCCGGGTAGCGAGCGCGAATCCGCGCCGCGAATTCAGACGATTCGGTCATGTAGCCTCTACCTTTGTCGCGAGGATAGATTTCAGATCCTCGACAAAGGTTACAGCATTGATCGGCTTGGCAATATAACCATCAAATCCGGCAGCCAGCATCCGTTCGCCGTCACCTTGCATGGCGTGCGCTGTCACCGCTACGATGGGGATGTCGCGCCACTGCTCGCGCTCCCGCACCTTGTCCATCAGTTCAGTGCCGGACATACCCGGCATCTGAACGTCTGCCAGCAGCAGCGTTGGCGCTTGTTCTTCCATCATCCGCAGGCAGCTTAACCCGGAATCGGCGGTGCGGACGGTGACCTGGTGGAAGTCCAGAATCAGTTCGAGGACGCCGAGGTTATCGGGTTCATCATCGACGATAAGGACGTTCCAGTCTGATAGATCATTCATACCCTGACACTCTCATTACGCAATGGACGACCATGTTTTATTGAATTAGCGCTTCAGCTACGTAAAGAGTGGTTTTTTCTATAAATTTCGTAAGTAATCAACCAGCCCCTCATCAAAAGGCTTGCTGAGATAGCCATCAAAACCGCGATTCAGCACTTCCTGCTGCGTATCAAAGGTGTAAAACGCCGTCGTGGCGATGATGCGGCTGCCGCGCGCCAGCGACGCCTGGCGAATCCGGGAAAGCGCCTGGAATCCATCGAGTCCGGGAAGAAAAATATCCATCAGGACCACATCGGGCGTGTAGCTGCGCAGGTAATCAAGGGCTGCCTCGGCGTCACCAACCACCGCATGAGGCAGTTGATGATGCGTCATGACGAGTTCGAACACTGCCTGTACGTCGGGATCATCGTCCACCAGCAGGACGGATACGGGATATTCGCTCACGATCAAGCCTCCGTTGCGTGCAATTGCTCAGTCTCTGTCGAAACTTCAGGAATTTGAGCGCGCGGTAAAACGACGGTAAACTGCGTCCCTTCCTCCAGCTTGGAGGTCACCGCGATAGTGCCGCCCAGCCCTTCAATCAGGCGCTTGGTGATGGCAAGCCCCAGACCGGTACCCTTGTACTTACGTTTATCGGTGGTATCCAGTTGATGGAAGGGCGCAAAAATCTGGTCGAGCGACTCTTCCGGCATCCCGATACCCGTATCGCGCACGGTCAGCGTCCAGTGGCTGCTGTCTAACGCGCCGACCGTCACCGCCACGTAGCCCTGATCGGTGAACTTGACCGCGTTGCTCACCAGGTTGGTGATGATCTGCTGGAGCTTGCTGGCGTCTGCGAGTACGACTTCCGGCACTTTCTCATCGAACTCAATCGTCAGGGCTAAGCCCTTTTCGTCGGCGAGACTGCGCATGTTCTCAACCGTTTCGCGGATGATCTTGTGCGGCGACATCGGCGCGTTGAAGACCTGAAGCGAACCGGACTCGATCTTTGACAGGTCGAGGATGTCGTTAATCAACCCTAATAACCGGCGGCTGTTGAACTGGATGTGTCCCAGCAGCTTCGACTGCTGCGCGGTAAATTCACCGACCATGCCGCCGAGCATCGCTTCGTCATAGCCGATAATCGCGTTTAGCGGGGTTCGCAGCTCATGGCTCATATTCGCCAGGAACTGCGATTTCGACCGGTCGGCTTCTTCTGCCTGTAAGCGGGCTTCCTCTGCCAGTTGAATGGATTCGCGCATGGAATCCAGACGGGCATCAAATTCCAGGCGCAGCCGGTAGAGCACCGTTCCGCTGAGCAGGATGAAAACTGCCGCCACGATAAATGCCTGACTCATATCGGCTGCCGGAAGCGGAGAATTCGGGGTCTGGGTGACGGAGACAGCCAGAACGTAGAGTACGACGGAAATCAGGCTCAGGGGCATAATGCCATTGCTTGGCAGCACCAGCGCGCCCAGCAAGCAGACGAACATCAGCACCGGAATACCGCTGATAACCTGGGTTATCGAATTCTGCTGCCCGGTCAGGATGATCAAGCCAGTGGCTGCCACAAGCGACGTCAGGACGACGAGTTGGGCTGAAGCCGCCACCTGCCCGCGCGCGATAAGGAAAGCGCCAGTGAAGAAGCCACCGAGGATAATGACGTGCAGGGTTGGAAAGGAGATAATCGCCCAAGGATCGCGAAACACGAAAATACTGGAGGCGAAACTTAGCAGCCCGATGATGGTGACAATCGCGGTTGCAATGCGAAGGCTGCGCTCGCGGAACGCTTCATCGCGGTCTTGAGAGCGCGGCTCCAGCCAGGCAGTCAAATACCGAAGTGCATTGGAACTGTCTTTTATTCGGGTGGACTCCGATGCCATTAGGGTTGCTCCAGATACTGAAACAGAGCGCTTAAGATGACGGCTCTGACGATATTATGCGGGGTGTAAAGCCCCTTGCTTATCCATAATGGAGTATAGTCCTGATCATCCCTATACGACCTTAAGAAATCCGCCGCCCGTTCCTGAATCACCGCGTCAACCGGCTCGATAGTACGCGACCACAGGCGAAGCGCGTCCAGGCAGTAGGCTGTCTCCTCCGGGGTAGAGCGCCCCAGATATCCCCAACCGCCGTCGTCATTCTGAGTCTTCAGAATCCACTTCATGCGCGAGGTCGCCAGATCCACATCGACGTGAATGAGCGAGTAGACCGCCAGATGACTGACGTAATACGGCGAGGCGTGCCACTTGTCCCACCAGAAAGAGCCGTTCTCGTCAAAACGCCGCAGGGCATTGAGGGCTTTTTGCAGCCATTCAGGCTGGCGCGGGTGTTCCGGGCACGTTTGCAGCGCCTGCACCAGCCGCAGATGAGTCGCCGGGGATGGATTCGATTCTTCGCGATAGGTGCAGAAATGATCCGCCATCTCGAAATACTCAAAGCAGTCGGCTTCCACAGGAAAACCGCCCCAGCGCAGCAGCGTAAAGCTGGCAGAAGTGATGTCGAGATCGGGTACCCGGAAGTACTTGGAGAAATACAGACCGGTCACGGGTGACCACAACTGCCACAGATACTTGAGCAGTTCCTGAACGCGCGGCATCTGGGGATCGATGGCGGAGACGTGCTGAAGGTAGCTCAGCGACCAGACAATATCGAACACGTCTACCGGCTCCAGCGCCGGGATGCTGCCATCCAGTGCCTGGATCGACTGCAAATAGCCCAAAGCGTCCTGATCGTCGTTGCGCAGCAGATACGCCGCCGTCGCCGCCGGTGAACATGCCACCGAATGGTTGTTCTCCAGCACCACGTCGTCGCCGTCCAGATGCCGCCACAAGCCTTCCAGCGAGAAGGACAGCGCGTTGGTGCGCCAGTCCCGGTTGGGCTGCTCCAGAATTTTCGCCACTTTCCGATTATAGGCTGCCGCGTACCGCACCGGCGAGCGTGGTACATCCAGTCCGAGTTCAACCGCGTCCTGCGCCAGCGACAGCGAGACTATCGGAAAGCCAACCGTGTCGCTGTCATCCCTGCCGAGCTTGCTCACCAGCCGCCACAGCGCCGCTTCACCCCGCTGGATGCGCCGTTCATCTTCGCCGCAGTCGCTCACTTCTCGCAGCGCGACAATGGCGGCAAGCGTCGAAGCGAACCGATCATGATAATGGAGCAGAGATGCGCCCCAGGAACCATCCGGGTGCTGATTGCGCCGGAGCCAATCGGCGGCGGCTCCAAAACCCCGATCAGGATAGCGCTTTGAGAGCCGCGCTACCCAGGCTGTATCGTAGGCGACTCCCCTGATGTTTCCGTTACCCAGATCTTCCAGCAGGGAAATCATCTCCGATGTAATCAATGTACGTTCATCTATAGGCGCGGACGAGAGCGTCAACTCAGATTCCTTTCAGGCGCATGATGTGGTGGCTGCGAAAAGAGGATGCAACTAATATACGCTTCAAACTATATTAATATGAAAAACGTAAAATATTGCCTTAAGCATTCTACAGATTTCTCCTGCGGTTGACTTTGCCAGATATGCAGCAAAATTGCACGAAATTCGGTAGAATTGAAATATGTTATCGTTAGCACATTTTGGGGAATGAGAAAACGACCGCGATTCTCAAATGACCCTGCCGTTGTGACGGGGAATTCTCCAAAACAAAAGTCTTCTATTTGGCTTGTGGGTGTGTCCGGCTGACACGAACAAAAGGAACTTTTCTCATGTCGCAAAATCAACCGCTAAACGAGAGGGAAATCTGGCTGGTGGCAAGTGGTGACCTGCGCCTCGCCGCTAATCAGACGTGCTGGGCTTCCCAGGAAGATATGGAAATCCGCGTTGGCAAAGCCTTCGCTAACGAAGGGTACACCATCCGGCGCGCGCACGGCTATGACCCGGTGGAAAAGCATGGCTTCATCTCCAGCCAGCGCATGGGCATGAACGTTTTTCAGAATATCCCCCGCGATGCCCGGATCATCGTCGCCGAAGCCGTCTGGCAGTACAGCCATCACGTCCTCGCCGGGCTGCGCGATCATCGCGGACCCATTCTCACCGTTGCCAACTGGAGTGGCGAATTTCCCGGACTGGTGGGACTGCTCAATCTGAACGGATCGCTCACCAAGATGGGCGTGAAGTACAGCAGCATCTGGAGCAAGGATTTCACCGACGAATTCTTCCTGAACGGCATCCGCCAGTGGCTGCGCGAAGGCACGATCACGCACGACACCAGCCACGTCCGCGACTGGACGACCAGCCGCCACGCCGACGCGGTCAATCTGGGTCAGACGCTGGCGCGGCAGCTTCAGCACGACAAAGCCATCATCGGCGTCTTTGACGAAGGCTGCATGGGCATGTACAACGCCATCATTGACGACGAACTGCTCAACCCGATGGGCATCTACAAGGAACGCCTCAGCCAGTCGGCGCTGGTTGCCGCCATGCGCCGTGTCTCGGATGAAGAAGCCCAGCGCTGCCGCGACTGGCTGGACGCGCGCGGCATGACCTTCGTCACCGGCAGCGATCCGGTGACCGAACTCACCGACGCCCAGATCCTCGAACAGCTCAAAATGTACACTGCCGCCGTTCGCATTGCCCACGCCTATGGCTGCAACGCCGTCGGCATTCAATACCAGCAGGGCTTAAAGGACATGGTCGCGGCGTCGGATCTGGCGGAAGGCTTGCTCAACAATGTCGAGCGCCCGCCCGTCTACCACGAAACAACCGGCGAAGAACTTTTCGCTGGCAAGGCGCTGCCGCACTTCAACGAAGTTGACGAAGGCGCGGCAGTGGACATGCTGGTGATGAACACGGTCTGGAGCGCGCTCGGATTCGATCCCGCCGCCACGCTCCACGACGTGCGCTGGGGCGAACACTTCACCGGCAGCGGCGTAGACGACTTTGTCTGGGTATTCGAGATCTCCGGCGCTGCCCCGGCGTCGCATTTCATCGGTGGCTATGCCGGTGCCAGCAGCGTGCGCCAGCCGCCGATGTTCTTCCCGTTTGGCGGCGGCACGCTCAAAGGCGTGAGCAAGCCGGGCGAAATCGTTTGGAGCCGCGTGTACGTGATGGGCGGCAGGCTCCATGCTGATATTGGGCGGGCGACGGTGGTCGAGCTTCCGGCGGAAGAAACCGAACGCCGCTGGCAGGCGACTAACCCGCAGTGGCCCATCATGCACGTCGTCTTACACGGCGTAACCCGTGACCAGATGATGGCGCGCCACAAGGCAAACCACGCGAACGTCGCCTATGCGCCCACCGCCGAAGGCGCGGACAAAGCGCTGGCGGCACAGGCGGCGATGCTGACCGAGATGGGCGTCAAGGTTCACCTGTGCGGTGATGTGAACGTCTAGTAGTGTCCGTTTTTGTTGCGGGGTGGCGGACAAGGCATTGTCGTGTCCCTCGATGGTTATTATCCCGCGCATGAATCAAAAAGAGGCTGCCCACATGGACAGCCTCTTTCCTGTATCACGCTGACTGACGCGCAGTGCTATTCGTACAGCAGCGGCGCAATCGTCTCGTCGTCGATGTTCTCGGCGTCGTACCAGTGGAAGCCCGTGTCAATCATCGGCGGCACTTCCTCACCCTGAATCGCCATCACGGCAGCTTCAACTGCGTAGTAGCCAATGCCGATGGGGTCCTGGGTGATCGCGCCCGCCATCACGCCGTCGCGGATCGCCTGCATCTGCTGCGTGCCCGAGTCGTAACCGATCACGACAATCTCGCCTTCCATGTTCAGTTCGACAACGCCGTTCAGCACGCCAATCGCCGAACCTTCATTCGCGCCAAAGAAGCCCTTGATATCAGGGTGCGCCAGGATGATGGCTTTCGCCAGGTCGGTCGAGCGAAGCTGGTCGCCAGCGCCATACTGAATGTCCACAATGGTGATGTCAGGATATTCTTCTTCGATCCGCTGACGGAAACCGTCAACGCGGTCGATACCGGTGCGGCTGGTCTGGTCGTGCGCGATCACGGCAACTTCGCCTTCGCCGCCGATCAGTTCTGCCATCATGTCCGCCGCCATTGCCGCCGCCGCAACGTTATCCGTTGCCGCAGTGGTCACGGGAATATCACTGTCCACGCCGGAGTCGAAGCCGACCACCGGAATACCCTCTTCCTGAGCGCGTTCCAGCAGCGGGATGGCTGCCTGGCTGTCGAGCGCCGCAAACGCCAGCGCGTCGGGACCGCGGTCAAGCGCGGTTTGCAGCATTTCAAGCTGGCGGTCAACCATCGCTTCGGTTTCGGGACCTTCAAAGCTAATCTCAACGCCGCAGTCTTCGGCTGCCTGCTCGGCACCTAAACGGACTGCCTGCCAGAACTGGTGCTGGAAGCCCTTCGAGATGACCGGAATGTAGATCTCCTGCCCTTCAAGCTCGGCGCGCACTTCCTCAGTGCAGTATGGTTCGCGCGCCGGTTCTTCGGTGGCTTCAGGGGTCATCTCAGCTTCTTCGGTGGCATCCTGAGCGTAGACGAGTCCAATGCTGAGCAGCAGTGCCGAAATAAGTAACGCCCAAAGGATCGACCGCCTGTTCGTCGCTTTCATCATAAATCTCCTCTTGCATAAAAAGCACCAACCTGCCGAAATAGAGTTGCCAGAGCCTGATTGTTCTCCAGCCGCATCCTCTGATCCTTAGCCACCTCCTTCGCTCATCTGCCGGGCGCAGAACCACTGATGTTAAAGCTCGTCATCGAGCGCTTAACCAAATCGAAATGCGCCAGCTTCCGACGCAGGCTGCTGCGATGTCGCTGCTAGCTTTGGCGGCGGCGCAGAATGTCCAGATAAACCGCCAGAATGACGATTGCGCCCGTGACCACCGTCTGCCATTCCTGAGGAACGGACAGGATACGCAAGCCATTCGTCAGCACGCTTAACACAAACGCGCCGATAACCGTACCCAGGATCGTGCCCTCGCCGCCGCTGAGAGATGTACCGCCGATGACGACGGCGGCAATGGCGTCGAGTTCGTAACCCTGCCCCAACGCGGGCTGCGCCGAGTTCAGGCGCGCCGCCATGATCACACCACCGATGCCCGCGAACGTGCCGGTCAGGGTATAAACGGCGATCTTCCACCGATCCACATTGACGCCGGAGAGGCGCGTCGCTTCTTCGTTGCTGCCAATCGCAAACGTGTAACGACCCAAAATCGTCCGCGTCAGGATCAGGCTGGCGACAATCGCCGCCCCAAACATAATGAGGACGGCATTGGGAACCTCAAACTGCGGCAGCACCCCCCCGATGATCGAACCCATCGCGATCTCGCGGAATTCGGGCGCGCCGTTGAAATAGATCGGCTTTAACTGCGAAATGATGAGCGCCAGCCCTTTGGCAACATACATCATGCCCAGCGTGGCGATAAACGGCGGAATCTTCATCTTGGCGATGACCACGCCGTTGATCGCCCCGGCGAACATGCCCGCGCCAATGCCGCCGAGGATACCGATCAGAACCGGCAGTTCCCAGTTGGTGATGAACACGCCCGTCATCACGGCGGCGAACGTCATTACCGTACCAATCGACAGGTCGATGCCGCCCGTGATGATGACGTAGGTCACGCCCAGCGCCAGCACGCCGTTGACGGCGGTCGCCAGCAGAATGCCGACCATGTTGTTGAACTGGAGGAAGTTGGGCGACGCGACCGAAAAGACGATGAACAGGACGATCAGCGCCGCAAACGCCAGCAGCCGTTGGGCGGCGTCGGAGCGAAACAGCGAGCGTCGCGCGGGAATAGTGGGGGCAATTTGAAGTTCCATAACTATTTTGTTCCAAACTCAGTATCGCCGGTAGTCGTGGGTTCTGTTTGAATGACGCCGCCGCGCTGGGTGGCGTAGGTCATGATTTTTTCCTGAGTGGCTTCAGCGCAGTCCAGTTCTCCGGTAATTCGCCCTTCACACATCACGATGATGCGGTGGCTCATCCGCAGGATTTCCGGCAGTTCGGACGATATCATGATGATCGCCTTACCCTGATGCGCCAGATCGTTGAGCAGCCGGTAAATTTCGCTCTTCGCGCCGACGTCAATGCCGCGTGTTGGCTCATCGAAAATCAGAATATCGGTATCTGCCGTCAGCCACTTGGCGATGACGACCTTCTGCTGGTTGCCGCCGGAAAGATTTCGGGCTTTCTGCTGCAAGGAGGGCGTTTTGATCGACAGCGAATCGACATACTGATCGGCAGTCACCCGCGTCTTGCTGGAATTCACCACGCCCAACGGTCCCAGATAGCGCTTGAAGGCGGCAAGGACGATGTTCGTTTCAACGTCCATACTGAGCGTCAGCCCGTAGCGCTTGCGGTCTTCCGAGAGATAGCCAATGCTGTACTTGACGGCGTCGCCCGGAGAATGAATGTGGGCGATTTTACCTTTGACGTAGATTTCACCCGAATCCACCGTGTCAGCGCCGAAGATCGCCCGGGCGACTTCGGTGCGCCCCGCGCCCATCAGCCCGGCAAAGCCCAGAATTTCGCCGCGTTTCAGCGTAAAGCTGATGTCCTGAAGCGCCCGTCCCCGGTTGAGGCTTCGCACTTCCAGCACCACTTCCTGATCGCCGTTTTCGGGGATTTCGGGAGAGGTTTCATAGATCGTGCGTCCCACCATCATGCTGATGATGCGCTCGATCTGCACGTCTGCCGTGGCGACGGTATCAATGTAGCGACCATCGCGCATGACCGTGATGCGGTCGGAGATGCGCTTCAGTTCTTCCAGACGGTGGCTGATATAGACGATGCCAACACCGTTCTGGCGCAGCTGCCCGATGATGTGAAACAACTCGTCAATTTCGGTGTCGGTCAATGCCGCCGTCGGCTCGTCCATAATCAGTACTTCGGCATTGAACGAAAGCGCCTTGGCGATTTCCACCATCTGCTGCCTGGCAACGGTCAGATCGGCGACTTTAGTGCGGGGATCGAGCTGCAGATGCAGCCGGTCGAGTACGTCCCGCGTCCGCGCGTTGATCTCGTTTTCGTCCAGCAGAAATTTGATCTTTCGACGCGGCTCGCGCCCGATGAAGATATTCTGCGCGACCGTCAGATGAGGCATCAGATTCAGTTCCTGATGGATCATGCTGATGCCAAGCTGCTGGGCGGCGCGCGGGCTTGGAATTTCAACTTCCCGCCCGCTGCGCAGAATACGTCCGGCGTCTTTGGCATAGATACCGGCGAGGATTTTCATCAGCGTGGACTTGCCCGCGCCGTTTTCGCCGACCAGCGCGTGGACTTCGCCGGCATACAGATCAAACCGGCAGTCGGAGAGCGCATGAACGCCTGGAAAGGATTTGTCGATCCCTTCCATTGTTACCAAAACCTCATTCATAAAGAACTCTCAGCCCAAGCAAAAATACGCTTTATTTGGATGGTACTAAACTGGTAACGCTAACATGTTAACCATAACATATCACGTCTGCCCTGCTCTGTCAAATAGCGCATCGGCGCTAATTGACCACGCCAATCGTCAGCAGGATGTTGGCGTAAATCCGGGATTCGCCGGTGGCGACCACCAAGCCAACTTCCGATCGCCGCGCCAGATCATAGAAGGCGAAGCGCTCAACTTTTTCCAGCGTCAGCCCCGGCAGCGATACCCGAAATTCGGCAAAAATGCCCGGTTCACTGCCATCATTTGGCTGCATGACGTGGGCGGCTTCGACGCGGATCGCCGTCACCAGCGTCTCCAGCACTTCGGTCGCCGAAACCAGACCGGGGCGCAGATTCAGGTAGACATGTTCCGCCGCCCGGTTGGTGTGGGTGGCAAATGGGAAATTGCCATCGGCAATCAGAATCTGGCTGCCGTGTCCCATGCCCCCAAGCGCGCCCAGAATGGTTGGATGAGTGAGAATTGTAGTGAGCATCGTATTGACCTCTTTGTTCAGGTTTCAATCAAGAACGAAAAGCAGATTGAACCACGAAGACACAGAGGACACTAATGGAGAAACTGAACAGAATACGCCTCATTTCCAAACGGACGCCGTAGGGACACGTGCATACTGCGTATGCTGCATACTGCGTATACTTTGTCGTGTCCGTTCCCTTCAATCAGGCGGCGGACACGATAATATCGTGTCCCTACAATATGCGGCGGTTTCTAATCAGTTTGTCCATAAGAATCTTATAGAACTTCCCTGGTGTCCTCTATATCTTTGTAGTTCAGTTTCCCTTCTCCGGCAGCAGAATGATCTTCTGGTGCGGAAGCTGGCGCGCCGCGATCTGCGCGAATATCTCAGGCGCAGCCGACAGCGGGAAATGATGCGAAATCATCGCCTCGGTGTTGAGTTCTCCGCTGCGAACTGCTGCCACCGTCTCTGTCCATTCATGTCCGGGGAACGGCGCTGAGTAGGACATAAAACAGCCGTTGAGCCGCAGTTCCTTACGCATGGTGTCTTCAATAAACGACATCGGCAGCGCGGCATCCAGCGGCTGGTTGCCGCCAAAGACCACCGAACCGCGCGGGCGCGTCACCTGGAGCGTTTGCAGCAGGGTTTGCGGCGCGCCGGCTGCCTCAACCGCCAGATCGACGCCGCTGCCAGTCAGCTTTTTCACCGCCGCGGGAATGTTATCGCGTTTGGGATTGAGCGTGACGTGCGCTCCGAGTCTGCGGGCAGCGGCAAGGTTTTCATCTGAGATATCGGTGCAGATGATAAGCGCCGCCTTCAGAATGCGCAGCCACTGCACCACCATCAGTCCAATCGAGCCTGCGCCGAGGACGGCTGCCCGCTGCCCCGCCTTAAAATCGCCAATGTCGAGGATGTGGCGGGCGACGCTCGACGGCTCGATCAGCGCCGCCGCTTCAAACGACACATCATCCGGCAGGATCAGCGCGTTACGCGCCGGAATCTCGACGTAATCGGCAAACCCGCCCGACTGTCGCGAACCGATGAACGAATAGCTGTGGCAGGCGGAATAGCCGCCGCGCTCGCATTCCTCGCACTCGTAACACGGAATCAGCGGGATGACGGCGGCGCGTTTGCCGACCAGTTCCGCGTCTACCCCTGCCCCAACGGCGGTAATGATCCCGGCGCACTCGTGACCGAGAATCAGCGGGTACATGCGATGCCCGTTGGCATATCGGCTGACATCCGACCCGCAGATCGACGCCGCTTTCACCTGAAGCAGCACATGCCATTTTTTGGGTGTCGGTGTGGGCACGTCCTGAACCGTCAAAACACCTTTGTCTTCGAGAACCGCTGCTTTCATTGTTTTATCCAGACCCGCATGAATGCGCGCGGGTGATCATAGCAAGCTGGTCAAAATCTGCGAGCAGCCTGCGCGACAGGTTCCGGTAAAACCCGAACAAATCGTGATAGATGGCATGGCGTTCTGGTGAGGGTTCGTATACCCGTCGCCGGGGCAGCAGCGATTCCACACAGACGCCGATATCGTCAGTCAAGCCAACAGCGACGGCGGTGAGCGCGTACAGCCCCAGGCTGTGACCGCCCTCGCCGCCGTCGGCGCGGCGGGCGACGACGAAGGGTTTGTTGTAGACGTCGGCTTTGATCTGGCACCAGGTGGCGCTGTGGGTCGCCCCGCCGGAACCGAGGAATTCGCTGACACCTACGCCTTTTTCTTCAGCAAGCCGAAGATTATCGCACACGGCGAAGGCGCAGCCTTCCATGATGGCGCGCAGCATATCGGCGCGGGTCGTCTTATAGGACAAGCCGAAGAAAACGCCGCGCGCGCTGCTGTTCCAAAGCGGCGTGCGTTCGCCCGCCATGTAAGGGATAAAAACCAGACCGTTTGCGCCCGGCGCGACCGACTCTGCCTGCGTGCTGAACTGAGCAAAGACGCCCGCGTCCGGCAGATCAGCCGCGCCGAGAATATCGCGGAACCAGCCGAGCGCCCCGCCGCCGACCGTCCCGGCTTGCAGCAGATACTGCCCCGGCACGACGTGATGCGAGAAGATCAACTGCGGCTCGACCACGACTCGATCCAGGCTGATGGCGAAGCCGCCCGCCTGCCCGCCCTGCTCGTTCGTCTGCCCCAAACGGGTGACGCCCGCGCCCAGCGCGCCCGACGCCGCATCCAGACAGCCAGCGATGACCGGAATACCGGCTGGCAGCCCGATCTGCGCGGCGGCGGTCTGGCTGAGGCTGCCGACAATCTCGGTGCAGCGGCACAGGCGCGGCAGCTTGTCCAGCGGGATACCGATTTGCTCGGCTGCCCCGACATCCCAGCGCTCGCGCGCCATGTCAAAGCAGTGGTAGCCATATGCCTGGGTATAGTCGCAGGTGAATTCACCAGTCAGCCGGGCAGCGATAAAGCCCGAGCAGGTCAGAAAGCAGCAGGTCGAGTCGAAAATCTCCGGCTGACGCCGTTTAAGCCACAGCAGTTTCGGCGTGATATAGGCGGCATCAATCGGGTTGGCATTCAGGTGAACCAGCCGCGCCGCATCCGGCAGCCCGTTCAGCCGCGCGGCTTCGGCTTCGGCACGCCGATCCAGCCAGATCATGGCTGGCGCAAGCGGGGCGCAGGTCGAATCAACCGGCAGCAGCGTCCAGCCAACGCCGTCAACGCCAATGCCCGCGATATCGCCCGCGTTGATGCCACCCTTCGCCACCACTTCGCCTACCGTCAGGCAGACCGCCCGCCACCAGCTTTCGGCGTCGATCTCCGCCCACAGCGGTTCGGGGCGATGCAGGCTGTAGCCCTGCGCCGCCTCAGCGATTACGCGCCCGGTTTCATCCCACAGCGCGGTCTTGGTGCTGGACGTGCCGACATCAACCGTCAGGATATATTTCATAACGCTGTCCGCTTATGGGGGCGTGATCTCGCCGCTGACATCCCACAATTCCTCCCAGGTCTGCCCGTCTTTCCACAGGAACACCTGCCCTTTAATCAGACGGCAGTTCCGGTCAATGCGGGCAATGGCTGCCATTTCATCGTCCGTCAGGGGATCGGTGACGGCGGCTTGCAGGTTGCTCAGGTAGTTGCGGCGGCGCGTTGAAAACGGAATCGGCACCTGCCCCCGCTGCACCGCCCACTTGATGCAGACGACGGCGGGATGAACGTTGTGGCGTCTGGCAATCTCAACAATGACCGGGTCTTCGGTTGGTGAGGTGTCGGCGTCAGTGCGGTCGCGCTCCGGGCGGTTGGGCGAGCCGATGGGTGAATAGCCAATCGGCACGATGCCGTTGTCGATCACATACTGGAACAGTTCCGGCTGCTGAAAATGCGGATGCAGTTCCATTTCGCTGCAAGCGGGCTTGATTCTGGCGTCGTCCAGCAGCCGCCGAAGCTTGGGGATGGTCACATTCGACGTGCCGATGTGGCGCGCCAGCCCCATTTCGACCAGCTTCTCAAGCTGCCGCCAGGTCTTCATGTAGTTCTCGTGAATATAAGGCTGGGCGTGAGGATCGCGCGAGGATACATCCACGCCCGGCGCGTGATAATTCGGGAAGGGCCAGTGAATCAGATACAGATCGAGGTAATCCATCTGTAGGTTTTTGAGCGACTGCCTGCACGCGGGGATAACATCGGCTTCGTCGTGCTTATCGTTCCACAGCTTGGACGTGATCCACAGGTCTTCGCGCTTCAGCCCGCTGTCAAAAACCTGGCGCAGCGCCTGCCCGATGAGGTGTTCGTTGCCGTAAACCGCCGCACAGTCGATGTGACGGTAGCCGACGGCAATCGCGTCTTTCACCGCTTCGGCTATCGTTTCGCCAGAGAAACGATCTGAGCCAAACGTACCCAGCCCAACGGCGGGAATCTTCGCGCCGGTGTAGACCGTTCTGAACGGCACGCGCGACGGGTTAACGACGCCTTCCACCGGGGTAAAGGACTGCGGATTCTGGCTGTCCACCCTTACGTCTCCTTCAGTTGGGGCGCGGCGCTTGACCGGCGTATGATCAGTTGAGTCGGCAGAATGATTTCGCGCGGTTCGGCGGCGGCTTTGTCCGATAGGCGGTCGAGCAGCAGCCGGGTAGCCTGTCGCCCGATCTCGTAGGCAGGCTGGCGCACAACCGTCAGAAACGGATCGACCAGCATCGATTCGGGCAGATCGTCGAACGTCACTACCGAAATGGCTTCCGGCACCGGCAGGTTGGCTTCCCGCAGCGCCCGGAGCGCGCCAACGGCGATGAAGTTGTTAGCGGCAAAAAACGCCGTCGGCTGAGGCGAAAGTTTCAGCGCCCGCTTCGCCAGACGATAGCCGCTGTCAATCGTGAACTCGCCAAAGTAGGCGACGGCGGAGTCTGCCAACCCGCGTTCGGCAAGCGCCCGCCGGTAGCCAGCCACCCGGTCGGCGGCGGTCATCACCGCCTCGGGACCGCTTAATGCCGCGATCTGACGATGCCCCAGTTCCAGCAGATGCTGGATAAGCTGGTAAGCGCCCTGCTCGGAGTCGCAGTGAACCATGTCCACCTGAGTCCCGGGGATGCGCCGATCAAGCACGACAAACGGCACCTCGCGCTCGCGCAAAAACGCGATTGAGTCGGGCGAACTGTGCGCGGGAACCAGCAGCACGCCGTCTACCTGCTTCTGCACCAGCACATTCAGGTATTCGGCTTCGTCGTCGCGCGATTCGTCGGTATTGCAGAAGATGACGCTGAAGCCCTGCTCGCTGGCGGCATCTTCCACGCCGCGGGCGACGGTGGTGAAATAGGGATTGGTGATGTCGGTGATGACCAGCGCCAGAGTGTGGGTCTGCTTGAAGCGCAGGCTGCGCGCCAGCGCGTTGGGGACGTAGCCGAGTTCGGAGATTGCCTGCTCAACGCGAGCGCGCGTCTCCTTGTGGATATAGCCGGAGTTGTTGATTACCCGCGAGACGGTCATGGGTGAGACGCCCGCGAGTTTGGCAACGTCATGTATGGTGGACATAATCAGTGTGAACTCGCAGAGGCAGCCGCCATACTTTTGTACTCAATATGGTAAGGATACCATGTTAAGCATAACATATCATGCTATTGCCAGCGTGTCAAATAGCCTGAATCAGCCTCAGACGGACGCTGACTCTGCCCACAGGCGGTTCATCGCGCGCCAACTGCTATCAGAATGGCATACAGCAGCCCGTAGATCATCTCCTGAATACCGACATCCCGCGCTCGCGCCGGTCGGTCACTCGCGCGCAGCCCATAAGCCGCCCGCCCCAACAGCAGCAGCGGCGCGGCAATCGTTATCCACGAGACAAAGCCGGTGAGCCAGAGTCCCACCACCACCAGCAGCGCCAGCAGTTGGGCAGCGACAGGCAGCCACACCCGCACATCCTCACCGCGCAGGCTGCGCAGCCGGGCGCGCACGTACAGCAGCGACGGAACCGTTCGCAGTCCCAGCAGCAGCCACAAGAGCGCCGCCAGTTCGGGCGATCCGCCCGATGCAAGGATTCCCGTAGGCGCGGTCGCGCCGAGCGCCAGCGCGCCGAACACCTCCGGCACCAGCTCGCGCCCTCGACCACGCCCCTCGTAAACCAACTGGACGCTGCCCAACAGTCCGGCAATCACCAGCGGCATCCAGAATGGCGCTGCCGCCTGCGACCACGTCAGCAGGAAAAACACCAGCGCCAATCCGCCGTAGACCGCCGCGAAGGTTTCCGCCCAGCGGGTGCGTTCGTAGCGCCGCCCTTTCAAGCGGTCTTTGACCACGATCCGCAGCGGCTGGTGGATCAGAAAAACGCTCAGTGCCGCAAGGCTCAGCCAGAAGCCCGCCCACGAGGGCAGCACCAGCAAGCCGGCGACCATTGGTTCCAGCAAAAACCCCCAGCCGCCATGTTCGGCGGGCAGCGCCACGCTGCGATAGCGGCTGGCAGGTTTCGCCCCGGTTCTTTCACCCATTCACATCACCTGTTGCGCGCTGTTTCTGGCGCTGACGGCGGCTGGCACGCCGATCATGACGCTGACCGCCACCATGCCCAGAAACAGCAGAATCGCGATTACATTAAAGACGCCGCCCCACTGCCGCAGGACAAGCGAAGCCGCAAAGCTGCCAATGATACGGGCGAGCAGCGCGGCGTGCAAAAGGGCAAGCGGCAGGTAAAACATCGAACGATAGCTCACCATGCGCGACGTGATCGCCGGAACGATGATCAGGGCGTGCCCGAAGATCATCGAGAAGATGAAGCCGAGCAGCAGCGCGTGCAGCAAAATTTCATACTGTAAACCCGCCTGCACCGCGCCAAAGGCGACCCCAAAAACGCCGCCCAAACCCAACCAGATATATCCCACCAGCAGGCAAACGGCAATGAACCGGGGCAGCCCATCGCGCTTGACCGTCTGCCGGGCAATATCATAGCGCAGCAGCCACAGCGCCAGCGCGATTTCACCGATACCGGCAAGACGCACGCCAGCGCCCAGATTTATCGTCGTCAGCGCCACGCCAGCGAAGAATACCGCCACCGCCAGCAAAAACAACCGCTTATTTTTCTCGGTCAAGCGGATAATTCGCGAAAGCTCCAGCCGTTCGCCCACGATGGTCAGCACCAGAAACGCCACCCACCAGTGAACGACGGCAAAGATGGGCTGCCCCGACAGCCAGAGCAGGTTGCCCACCAGCCAGCAGACCGCGCCCAGACTCATCACCACTGTGTACGACGCCAGATGCCGCCGGACGAGCAGACCAAAGATGACCACCAGCCCGCCGCTGCCGAGGGTGATCAGCAGTTTCGGCAGCGCCCCCGGCACGCCCAGCGCCAGCAGCAGGCCGCCCACGCCGGTGACCAGCGGCACCAGATAAGCAAAGCCGCTGCGCCTGCTCTGCGCCGAAAGCGCGACCGCGCGCTCCAGGCTGATGAGCGTGCCCAGCACGCCGCCGATCATCAGCGGACCATGCGCGACAATCGCGCCGGGCAGGACGCCGGGGAGCAGGACGCCCATCCGAGCCAGCCCTGCCCCCATGGCGATCAACAGCACCAGCGCGATCAGCGCCAGCATCGGCAGCCGCATCACTACCTGCCGGATATTCATGGCTACTTGTCTTTCGGCAGGAGCGCCAGCATCATCACCAGCGGGGTTTCCGCCACAACGCCGTGAACAAGATGGGTTGGCATGAACATCCACGCGCCCGCTTTCGCCTGCTTCACGTCCTCGCCCAGGGTGATGGTCGCCTCGCCGCTGATGACGTAGATCATCGCGGGCTGCGTCGCCGTGTGCGGTGACAGCGCCTGCCCTTTGTCGAAGTTAAACAGCACCATATTGACGTGCTCATTCTTGAGCAGCGTCCGGCTGAGGATGCTGTCGGGCTGAACTTCACCCATCAGCCTCGACAGATCATCGAAATAAACATATTCGCCCACGGTTTAACCTTGTCCGTTCAGTTTCCCAATACGCACGCGCCACACGTCCGGACCCGCTTCGAGATAATCCCATTCAAACTGATCGGGGCGCTCGTGCAGGAACTGGTAGTACAGCGGCTTCGGTTCGTGGTCGTTCACCAGCTCAAAAGTTTCGCCCGGCTGGAGCATATCGAAGGTCTGGAAGATCATCGGATGGCGCTCGCGCGGGGGGATGACTCGAACATCGACGACTTGACTGGACATGTTAACACTCCTCATCACTATTGCGTTGAAAGACAAAAGTCGAAAGTGAAAAGGGAGAAGTACTGAGTACTGAGTGCTGAGTACTGAGCAAACGACTACTTTTCACTTGCTACTTTCAACTTTCCACTGTTTATCTTCTACTCATTCGCCTGCTGCGCGGCTGCGCCCGCAATGGGCTTCACCCGCGACCACACCTGCAAGGCGAACAACACCGCTGCCAGGAACTCCGCCACCCGCCCTACCATCGCCAGCGCCGCCGCGTCACTACCCACCCAGTAGCCCATGGCGACGGCGAGAACACCGGCGTTGAGCAGCCCGAATGCCGCCCAGCCGAAACGCTCGTTGCCATACTTACGCGCCCCGGAAATGCGCGGCAGTATCCACAGGGCAACGCCCATCGCAAGCTGCATCGTCCAGCCCAGCAGCACGATCTCGACATGCGGGAACAGCAGCCGCCACAGCGTTGGCTCGTAGGGGATGCCCTTGTTCGAGAGCATCAGCGCGCCGAACGTAAAGCCGATGCCTAGCTGAATCAGCGCCGCGCGAACGAAGTAAACGGTCTGGCGTGGCATGTCAGCGCTCCTTCACGCGCGCCCAGGTGTTGGCGATGAAGCCCATGCCCGCCAGCCATTGCAGAGTGGCAGACACCACCAGCGTCCAGCCGATACCCGCATCGGGGTAAAGCGCGTGCAGCGGCTCGCCAACCGCCCGCAGCAGCAGCCCGGCGTTCAGGCAGAAGAAAACCGCCCATGCCAGCTTTTCATTGCCGCGCGGCTGCTCGCGCGAGAACTTGGGAAACATCCAGAACACGATGCCGATAATTAGCTGCGTCACCCAGCCCACCATGAATAGATGCAGATAGACCGGATTCAGGGCGGTGAAACCGCTGGGCAGGTTCAGCACCGGGCGTGCCAGCACCAGTATTCCCATCAGCAGCGCCGCGACCAGATACAGCAGTCCAGCTTTGATAAACAAACGGGTGAGCAGGGGCATTCCGGCATGTCCTCAGTCTGAGGGGCACAGCACGCGCCGTACCCCATCCTGAAAGTAATCACCTCACCCCTGCCGCGCTTCGTTTAGCGTCCCCTCTCCCCGTCTTGCGTGGGAGAGGGGTTGGGGTGAGGGGTGTATCCTCTAGTGTCCCGATCCCTCGGTGATCTGGTCACCGTGATAGATTTCGGGGTTCTCGTCGCCCTCGGCATACAGATAGCCCGCCAGACCGCGCTCCATCCGCGCCAGCGCATGATCGACCAGGATGTAGCGCCCTGGCACATCGAGCATGAACTCCACTACGGTTGCGCCGCCGGGCGGGACGGTGGTCGTCTGCACGTCGGTCAGAGGCTCGGAAGTCAGCGACGCCTGGCTGTACACCCGGTCGAAGATTTCGCCGATAACGTGGAAGGATGACGTTGCATTAGGACCGCCGACGCCAAAGTAGATGCGGACGGTTTCGCCGACGTTGGCGTACAGCGCGTTTTCATCTGTCGTCAGCGCGTTTGCCGCGCCATTGAAGACGTAGTATTCGGGGTCTTCGTCCAACATGGCGGCGTGGTCAAACGTCAGATGTCCCTGCGTGCCGTAAGGCTGCGCCGTGTACATATCGCCCTGCATCACGTAGAACTCGCGGTCAACCGGCGGCAGCCCGCCTTCAGGCTCGACCAGGATCAAGCCGTACATACCGTTGGCGATATGATGGGCAACGCTCGGCGTGGCGCAGTGATAGACGTACAGACCGGGAGCCAGCGCCTTAAACGAGAATGAGGTTTCGCCGCCGGGGTTGGTCTGGGTATAGACCGCGCCGCCGCCGGGTCCGTTGACCGCGTGCAGGTCAATCGAGTGCGGGTACAGGCTGCCGTCGGCAGTCGTCAGGCGCAGTTCGACGGTATCGCCTACCCGAACGCGCACAAACGGACCGGGAACCTGTCCGTCAAAGGTGAAATAGTCGTAGGTCGTGCCGTCGGCAAGCTGCCCGGTCACTTCCAGCGCGGTC
This sequence comes from Aggregatilineales bacterium, assembly GCA_030834905.1. GTDB lineage: Bacteria > Chloroflexota > Anaerolineae > Aggregatilineales > Phototrophicaceae > Flexifilum. The sequence goes on from JAUQWZ010000011.1 coordinate 409,370, forward strand.
AGGTGAACCTCAACGTTGGTCGGTTCGCGATCTCCCAGCGGACCGGGCAGGTCTGACGGGTTGCGTACCACCGACACGGCATCGCTGACCGCTGGCGCGACGGTTGGCTGCGCGGCAACCTGTGCCACCTCGCCGCTGGACGCCATGTGATCATCCGAAGCAATCGCTTCGCCTTCAACGTGAACTGTACCCCACATGCCAATCTCGCGGTGACCGGGAACAGAGCAGAAGTAGACGTAATCGCCGGGCGCGGTTGGCGTAAATTCAATCACCGCCTCCTGATCCTGAAGTGTCAGCTCGCCGCTTGACACGCCAAATTCGGCAATCGTCAGGTCGTGCAGCACCGGATCGCCGTTGATGACGGTGATGCGCACCGTATCACCGACCTGCGCGTTCAGCGTCGGATTGATGACACCGTCAATATCGCCGCCAACCCCAATGAACGCCATCGCCGGGTTCTGCCCGATGATCGTCCGCAGGGTGTATTCAACTACCTGTCCGGGCGCTTCGGTTTCCTGAGCGCTGCTGACGTTGAAATCAATCCGAATGGGTAGCAGCGCGACAAACATGAGCATAAACGCGCCCAAGACGGCTGCAATCCAGTTAGGATTAAACGATTTGTGCATTATCTTTCCCCTCGTTGGTTGAGTCTTTTTTGCAGATGAGATACGGTAGCTCGATAGCATCGTTCGGGCAAATACTTTCGCAGACGGCGCAGTAGACACACATCTCCGGGTGAACCAGCGCCGCTTTGCCGTGAATCTGTTCCAGCGCGTGAGTCGGGCAGGCGGCGACACATTTGCCGCAGCCATCACAGGCACCGGTATCAATTCGTGGCAGCCAGATCGATTGGCTCATGATCGAATTCTCCCGTAACGTTTTTTACATGGTTACAGGATACGGCAGCCAGCGGGGGCTGTCCTTGATTTAGATCAAGTCGTGGCAGTTAAAGCGCGGCAATTGTGCGCAGCAGGTCTTCGCGCTCGATGATGATGCGGTGGCGGTCAAACCGGATAGCGCCGGTTTCTTCCAGCGTGCGCAGCGAACGGCTGACCGATTCGGGCGTGGTCGCCAGATACGACGCAATCGCCGCCCGCGTGACGCCGGGACCACTCAGCGCCGGGTCTTCCGACTGTTTCAGCAGGAAACGCGCCAGCCGGATGCTGACCGAATACAGCGCCAGATCCTCAATCTGATGCACCAGCCCGCGCACCCGCCCTGCCAGCAGCCGGATAACGCGCAGCGCGACCTGCGGATTGGTCGCCAGCAGGTGATGCAGGTCGTTCGTCGGCAGCAGCCACAGGCTGACGTTGGTGAGCGCGGCGGCGTTGGCGGGGTTGCTGCCGCCGTCCAGCGCGGCAATGTCGTTAAAGGTGTTGCCCTCGCCCAGAAAGTGCAGGATATGTTCCTCGCCTTCAGGATTGAGCTTGAATATCTTCACCCGCCCCTGCTCGACCAGCCACATTCCAGCGGCGTCGTCCCCTTCGCTGAAGATGATCTGATCGGCGTCGAAGGCGCGCGGCTGCACCTGCTGTCTGAGTGTGTCCAGCGATAGGGGGTCAAGATTCTCAAAGTACGGCAGCGCCAGCAAATACTGGCTCAGCCGATCCGGTTTCATTTCGCGCATGGTATCGCCATTTGTCCGCCAGGAAGCCGGAGGATCGTGGCACAAACGGCGGCAGTCGGCAAGGGTGGAAGCGCATCGGGTGTGGGGAATATTGTGAATCTAGGGGCGACTCATGAGTCGCCCCTACCGTCGCCCCTACCCTGACCACGATTTTCACCAATCTCAGCGCATCCGGGGCTTGGAGATTCGCGCCCTGCTGTGTGATAATGCTCTATCAAGGTACGCCTCCGCCGCATTCGTTCAAAGCCCCGCCAATAGTGAAACTAGTTGGAACATGCCTACTAAACCCGAGATCATGAGTCCTGCCGGATACTGGCACCAGCTCAACGCCGCCGTCGAGGCGGGCGCCGATGCCGTCTACTTTGGACTCAAGCACTTTTCCGCCCGCGCCAAAGTCGGCTTTACCCTCGCCGAACTGCCGGAAGTCATGCAGACGCTCCACCGGCGCGGGGTCAAGGGGTATGTCACCTTCAACACGCTCATCTTTGACCACGAACTGCGTGAAGCGGTTAAAACTATTGAGCAGATCGCCAGTGCCGGAGCCGATTCGCTGATCGTCCAGGATGTTGGCATGGCGCAGCTCGCGCATCAAATCGCCCCGACGGTCAACATTCACGGCAGCACCCAGATGAGCATCACCAGCGCCGAAGGGGTGGCGCTGGCGCAGCGCTTCGGCGTGAGCCGGGTCGTGCTGGCGCGCGAACTCTCTCTTAAGGAAATCCGCGCTATCCGCCAGCAGACCGACTGCGAACTGGAAATATTTGTTCACGGGGCGCTGTGCGTCTCGTACTCCGGTCAATGTTTCTCGTCCGAGGCGTGGGGCGGGCGCAGCGCCAACCGGGGACAGTGCGCCCAGGCGTGCCGCCTGCCTTATGAACTGATGGTGGACGACGTGCTCAAGCCGCTGGGCGACGCCCGCTACCTGCTGTCGCCGGGCGATCTATTCGCCCTGCACCAGCTTCCCGAAATCCTCGACATTGGCATCTCGACCCTCAAGATTGAGGGACGCTATAAAGATGAAAACTACGTCGCCCTGACGACCAGCGCCTACCGCCGGGCGGTGGATGCCGCCTGGGAACAGCGACTGAGTCCGGTCACGCCGCAGGATGAGATCGCTCTGGAGCAGGTCTATTCGCGCGGTTTGGGACCCTTCTTTCTGACCGGAACCGATCATCAGGCGGTAGTTGGCGGACGCTCGCCTCGCCACCGGGGAGTCCTGTTCGGCAGGGTGCAGCAGGTCTTCAGGGATCGCGTCGTCATCGAGCCAACCGCCGTTCACGACACCGCCCCGCTGAAACCCGGCGACGGCATCGTCTTCGACGCCGCCGACTGGCGCAGCCCGGAAGCCGAGGAAGAAGGCGGTCATCTGTACCAGGTTGTCCCCGCTGGCAAGCGGCTGGAACTGCGCTTTGGCAACCGCGAGATCAACTTTGACCGCATCCGTCGGGGCGACTGGGTGTGGCGCACCCACGACGCCAACACCGACCGGGCGGCGGCGGTGTTCACTCACGCCAGCGCCCCTGTCAGCCGGCAGCCGGTCAGCATCCATGTCGTCGCTGGCGAAGGGCAGCCGCTTGAGCTTCACTGGCAGTTGGCAAGCCAGCCGGAAATCAGCGTCCGCGTGGTATCCGATGATCCTCTCGTCCGCGCCAACAGCCGCAGCCTCGACGCCGACTATCTGCGCCAGCAGTTGGGGCGGCTGGGGAACACCGCCTACCGTCTGGAAGGGCTGACCGCGGACATCAGCGGCGAGCCGTTCGTCCCCAGTTCGCTGCTCAACCGGCTGCGGCAGGCGGCGGTTGAACGGCTCATCAGCCTTCAGGAACGGATCGAACCGGTCACCCGCGATCCGATCACCGCGCTGGAGAGCGCCCTGTCGGCAATTGAACGCCAGCCGCTGGCAGCCGACGATTCGCCAGTCCAACTGCATCTGCTGGTGCGCGCGCCGGAACAGCTTGCAGCGGCGCTTCAGGCGAAGCCTGCCAGTATCACCCTGGATTATCTCGATCTGTACGGCTTGCGCCCCGCCGTCGAGCAAATTCGGGCGGCGGGCATCACCCCGCGCGTCGCCAGCCCGCGCGTGCTCAAGCCGCAGGAGCAGCGCGTCGTCAATTTCCTGCTCCGGCTGGACTGCCAGATTGTGGCGCGATCCGGCGGCTTGGTCGAAGCGCTGCAAGGTCGCCACCAGCACCCGCTGATCGGTGATTTCAGCCTCAACGTCGCCAACCAGCTTTCAGCCGATACCTATTTCAAGCTGGGCGTGGAGAAAATCACCCCCACCCACGACCTGAACGCCGATCAGATCAGCCGTCTGGCGCAGGCGGTCGGCGGCGGCGCGTTTGAGGTCATCGCCTACCATCACCTGCCCGTCTTCCACACCGAACACTGCGTCTTCTGCCGCTTCCTGTCGAACGGGACGAGCTATCTGGACTGCGGTCATCCGTGTGAAAAGCACAAGGTCGCGCTGCGCGATATTCAGGGGCGCAGCCATCCGGTGATGGCGGATGTAGGCTGCCGGAATACCGTCTTTGGGGCGGAAGCGCAGGTCGCCAGCCACCACCTCGATCAGATGCTCCACAGCGGCATTCGCCATTTCCGGCTGGAGTTCGTCCACGAGTCAGCCGAGGCAGTGGGGCAGATTTCAGCCGCCTTCGCCGATTACTTCGCCGGGGCGCTGGACGCGGCTCAACTGGATCAGCGGCTGCAAAAGCTGGTGCCGCAGGGCACAACTGAAGGCTCGTGGTTTGTCCCCGACGATTACCTCAAAGTGCCCGTCATGCGATAATCTGGCGTCTTCGTTCCAGCCATACTTGCGTTTCAACGCGCATTTCGGGAAAAATTTATGTTTTTCACAATTGTAATGATTTGCTACACGCGGCAAATGAATCGTTACATTTCCCCTTATTTACACCAGCTAGTCATCGTGTTGTAGCCAACAGTACCACTGAAGTTTCGCCCCCTGTTCTCTAGTCTCAACTCTAGCTTTCTTTATAATACTATTATCGATAGGCTTTCATTGCGGAAAGAGGATTATGAAAGTGCTGCCACAACTTTTTTCGAATGCTCGCTCTTACCTATTCCGAACCGCCATGCTTATGGCGCTTATCGGGCTGTTCATATCGCCATCACTGATCAGCGCCGCGGTTGGCGGCGGCTCAAATGCCACTCCGATTCCGGTTATTAATGGGCAAACTACGGCAACATATTATCCATCCCCCATCGATCTGTCCGCAGCCGGTATCAGCGGCGTCGTAACCAACGTGACTGTAACGCTGTCTGGAATCAACCACTCGCGACCGGATGACTTCGACATTGTGCTGGTGGGACCGAACAGCGTGGGCGGTCTTGCGTCAGTCCTGCTGATGTCAGATGCAGGTGGCGGCACCGCTATCAGCGGCGTCAATCTGACGTTTGCAGACGGCGCGCCCTCAGGCGCATTGCCAGATTCAACGCAGATCAGCTCTGGCACCTACATACCCACAAATTATGACAGCGCGCAAATAGAGGATGCTGGCGATCCGTTTATCGCCGCAGTACCCGGCGCGCCGCGCAGCCTTGCCCTATCCGCTTTCAACGGCGCAAATCCGAATACCACCTGGAATCTGTATGTCCATGACGACCGCAGCCTGGGGTCGGTAGGTGGTATTGATGGCGGCTGGAGCATCAGCATCACGACCAACGATTCGCCGGTCGCCGGTGATGATGCCGCGACCACCGATGAAAACAACGCCGTCACCATTGCGGTGCTGGCTAACGACTCCGACGCCGAACTGGAAGCCCTCACGCCGTCGCTGGTCGCCAACGCCGCCAACGGGAATGCTGTTCTCAACGTCGATAACACCTTCACTTATACGCCCAATGCCGGGTTCGACGGCACCGACAGCTTCACCTATCGGGTGACTGACGGCTCCTCGTTCAGTAACACCGCCACCGTGACCATCACCGTCAACGCCGTCAACGGCGCGCCAAGCGTCAACGCGGGCGCTGATCTCAGCGCGACGGTGGGCGTCGTCGTCAACGTGGCTGCCACCTACACCGATCCGGATGTGGGCGATACCCACACAGCCACCATTAACTGGGGCGACGGCACAATCGACAGCCCGGCAGCAGCAGGCGGCGCAGTCAACGGCAGCCACGCCTACGCGGCGGCTGGCACTTATACCGTAACCGTCACCGTGACCGACAACACAGCGGCATCGGGCAGCGATATCCTGATCGCCACCATCACCGATGTCGGCGCGCCAACCGCGACCGCGCCAGCGCCAGGGGTTACGCCAACGGCAGCGCCATTCGTGCAGCCAACGGCGACCACGCTGCCGCTGCTGACGGACTACAACGGCGTCACCATTGACGACGCCATGCGCGCCGACGTGCCGCTGGAAATCCGCTACGGCATCTTCGCCCGCCTGATCGTGCGCAACGGCAGCTACATCCGCCATACCAACTCTGGCATGATCGGTCATCCGGGGCTGCTCAATCTCGATGTCCGCCACGCCGTCGATATCACGACGGTGCCCGGTCTGGACATGAGCGCGGGCGTGCGCCTGTGCTTCAACGGCAGAGGGACGGTCTTCTTCCTGGACGCCGCTGGCGCGCCGCGCACACCGGTGGAAATCGGCAGCACCTATGAAGATGGTCGTACCTGTGTCTACATCTACACCACCGGTACGGTGGTCGTGACCCGCAACGGCGTCACCGAACCCGAGCCGACACCGGCAGCCGAAACGCTGGCGACATGCGAAATCGTGACCGTCTATAATCTGAACCTGCGCTCCGAGCCTTCGCTCGACAGCACAGTGCTGACGATTATTCCTGACGGCGTCACCCTCAACCCGGTTGGCAGCGCCGACGGCTGGTATCACGTAACCTACCAGGAGTTGGACGGCTGGGTCGCGGCAGAGTTCGTAACACCCGGCGACGGCTGCACCGCCTAGCGGCGATCTGAATATTCGGAACCAGTCTTGTAGGGGCGAGGCGCTGCCTCGCCCTTTCCAGATACCCGCTATTCACCCGATCAAAAAAGCGGCGGCAGGGATTATTCCTGCCGCCGCTTTTTGCGCAGTGAAACGCTGGCTTAGATGGAGGTGACCCGGTGGTGATCGCGATACCACGCCCAGGTATTCGCCAGCCCTTCTTCAATTGGCACTTTGGGCGCAAACTGGAGCAGTTCGCGGGCGCGCGTGTTGTTGCAGTAGGTGATCAGCGGCTCGGTGCGCGGCGTCGGCACATCCTTCAGCAGCGCTTTCTTGCCGATCAGCTTCTCGTACACCTCGATAAACGCCAGCAGTGAGATAGGCGCGCCAAAGCCAAAATTCAGGATCTGGTAGCCCAGCGGGTGCGTCAGCGCGCTGACCAACCCATCGACAATATCTTCGACATACGTCCAGTCGCGCTTGAGCGAGCCGCCGCTGAAGATCGGTATGGTGGCGTCCTTCAGGATGGCGTCGATCACCCGCAGCGGCATCATATCGGGACGCCCCTGGGGACCATAGACGTTGAAAAAGCGCGTCACCGTCACATTCAGTCCAAACAGATGATGATAGCTGTGCGCCAGCAGTTCGGCGGCGCGCTTGCTAGCGGGATATGGCGCCAGCGGGTGATCGGCGGAGTCATCTTCGACAAACGGGATGCGGCTGGTGTTGCCGTAGACGGACGAGGTTGACCCCAGCACGAACAGTTCCACGTCGTGCCGCCGCGCCGCGTCCATCAGCACCACGCTGCCCAGCGTATTGACTTCAGTGTAGCCATGCCCGTTTTCCGCCGAGGCGCGCACGCCAGCCAACGCGGCTAAATGCGCCACGCGCCGGATACCATAGCGCGCGTGGATCATCTCGACGGTTTCCTTGTCGCGGATATCCCCTTCAATGACGATGGCATCCTTGCCCAGCCATTCGATGTTGGCGTGTTTCAGCGCCACATCATAATAATCATCATAGTTATCGAGGATTACAACCTGATGCCCGGTTGTCAGCAGCCGCTTCGCCAGTCGGCTGCCGATAAACCCCGCCCCCCCTGTGACCAGTATCGTCATCGTCAGCTCTTTCTATGGTGTTTCCATCACTGGAAGCGACATCACATCGCCGTTCGGAATCAGCAGGAATGTAGCAAGCCAGCCTTCGTAACGGGCATTCTGGACGAAGACCCATTCTCCGGTTTCGTCGCGTCCCAGCGCGTTAAACGTGGTGCCGTTGGCTATGGTCATGATCGGTGAATGTTGGGTATCGGGCGTGCTGCGCAGGTTGACGCGCTGGTTGCTTTCGACAGTCACAATCAATTGATCATAGAAGGCGATTTCGGACAGCGCCGTCGTCAGCGCGGTTGGAATAGTGGCTGGCGGGGTCACGCAGTCGGCTGTCTCCGCGCCGATTTGCAGGCAGATGTAGTCAATGCTCTGGCTGACGGGGATGATGCGCCGCGGCAGGCGGATCTCGATAGCATCGCCGTAGGCAGCAGCGGCATCCAGCACCCTGACGGGCGTTTCGCTGCCGACGGTCACCTGCGCGCGGTTGGGCTGAACGGCAACCGTGTGATCGATCTGCCCGTCATTGTCGATGTCAAACTGCACCTGAACGCTCATCCGGGCGGTTGGCGGCGCGGCGGTTTCGATCAGCAGGTAGAGAAACTGATCGTCCAGAAAGGCGCGGCTCTGCTGAATATCGGCTGCCCCGGTCGCATCGCCGACAGAATCGGGCGTGATGGCGAAGTTGGGCTGCCAGTCGTCGCCGCTGCCATCAACCGCGATCCAGGTCATGCCCGCTGGCAGCGGCAGCCATTCCTGCGGATCGAGGTTGAGCAGCCAGGCGACAATGCGCTGAGCAAAGACATAATTGCCAATGTGACGCGGGACTTCCCCGTTCAGCCGCAGCCCGTAGCCGTTGGTCAGCATATCGCCGTCGCCCAGCACGACCACGCGCGAGCCGTTGACGACGCTCTCCGCCAGCGCGGCGGCGTTCAGCCTGCCAACCACGTCATCCGACGAATCGAGCGCTAACGGCGCGGCGACAAAATCTTCGTTATTCCGGTATGGCGGGAACACGTCGGAGTTGGACTCGCCGTAAGCGTCCGACGTATAGAGCAGCGGCGTGGCGATCCCGTTGAGTCCAAACGGTTCCACGCGCAGGTGACGCGCGCCCCACGTCCATACGGGTAGATCATACTGCACCAGCGGCGCGAGGACCTCATGAGCGACGCTGTCCGGGTATACTGGCATGTAGTTCGCATCAAGATCGGCGATGGTCGCCCCGGTCGCCCGCGCCCCAACCAGGACGGTGTTTTCGATCAGAACGCCGTAGGCGCGGTCAAGCAGCAGTGCCAAGCCGCTGCTGCCAACCTGATGACCGATGTTCGCCGTTCCGACGTTGGCATTATCAGGATCGACAGCGATCAGCAGGTTATTGCCGCGATACAGATGTCCCCACAGCCGGGCGATCTGCGCCGGGCGCAGCCGACGCACCGGGCGCAGCAAAACAACCAGATCGGCGTCGGCGGGGATTTCATCGTTCAGCGTGATGCGGCGTATCTGCGCGCCCAGATCGAGGAAGATCTGCTGCAAGCCGCTGGCACCCACCGGACCCACGTTCGTCACTGACGACGTATTGATCTCGCGCCCCTCGACAAACACGACCAGCGGCACTTCTCGACCCTGTCCCTGCGCCGACGATACGACCAGAACCAGCGACAAGACCAGGAGCAGCAGGACGGAACGATGATGGCTCATCAAAGAATTCCTATCAACTCCCTGGGTTCGCATCTTCTGTCGCCTCCGGTTCGGGAGACGAGGTCGGGCTGGGGGAACTCGTGGACGCCGGTGTGTTGGTTGGCGCTGCGGCTTCAGGCGTTGTCTCCGGTGAAGCGGGCGCGGCTTCGGTGGCGGTTGGCGCGGGCGGTGAAAAGCCGCCGGGAATGCTGACAGCCGGTTCCATGCCCAGCAGCCAGGCGACGCTGTTGAGCGCGAACTGGACGTTGCCGGGGTAGACGAAGTTGGACGAATTTGGCGGTGAGGTTTGCAGCCCGCCGCCGTTGGTCATAAATTGACGGTCGCCGATGAGGATGATCCGCGAGTTGAAAGGCGTGTGTTCGACCGCTACCGCCACCGCCAGATTTCCGCCGCGCTCATCCGAGCCGAGATTGAACTCCAGAATTCCGGTTTCGACAAAATCAGCAAAGGCGGTTTCGCTGTAGAATTCAGACGGCGCTGTCACCAGCGCTGTAGCGCGGTAAGGTTGAATCGAGGCATCAAATTCAATCGTGCGCGCGCCGAAAAAAGCCAGCGGCTCATCAGGATCGATCTCAATGATGTTTGACTCGCGCGCGGTGGCTTCAAAATCGATGATCAGTTCCGAAGGTTCGCGCGACGCGCTGGTAACAGCCTCGTCCTCATGGATCAGCACATCGTCGCTGCCACGAACGCCGAAATCAGCCCACGTCAGCTCAAAAAACCCGCGCCCCGATTGCAGCGCGCGGTTTCCTTCGATGGTGATCACGCCCTCCGAGGTGCTTGTCACCAGCGGTTCAGCCAGCAGCAGCAGCCTGCCGCCGCGCGTCAGGTACACCCACAACCGCGCCATCTGCTCTGCCGACAGGTCGCGCGAAGGACCGGCGATGATGATCAGGTCGGCATCTTCGGGAATATCAATGCGCCAGTTCAGGCTGAACACTTCCGCGCCTAACTGCTGAAGCAGCCCGGCAGCCCGCGACAGCCCTTCTTCAGAACGATCAAAAATGCTGGCTTCGTTGCTTGAATCGGAAAAGTAGATGTGAACGCCTGCCAGCGCCTCGGCGCTGTCCTGCGCGGCGATAGTTCCAGAGGAGAGCATCAGGAGAGCAAGCAGCGTCAGGGTAAGCAGTCGGGAACGTGTCAAAGGCATAGTGTCTTGTCTCCTTAAGACCATTTTGGCGCGATTGCGTAGGGCAGCAGTTGGGCGCGAATCAGTCCCATCGCCGCCAGCCGTCCCACGTTAAAGCGGCGCAGGCGCAGCGGGTCAGCGGTTTTGAGCGTATTGATTCCCTTAAAGGTGGTGAAGGCGAGCGCAAATCCTGCTTCGCCCAGCATCTGGACGACTTCGTCGCTCAAGCCGCCGCTGGGATAGGCGAAGATCGGCGGCACATCGCCCAGCGCAGCCCGCAGATCATCATACGCGCCGACCGCTTCCTCACGCGCTTCGTCAAGCGTGATGCGGTGAATCATCGGGTGGGTGCGCGTGTGCGCCCCCATCACAACCCCCTGCTGGTGAAGCTGGCGCAGCGCATCCCAACCCAGGACGTAGTGAACCGGCGGCGGCGCGCCAAGCTGTTCGTAGACCTCGTCTAGCCATTCCAGCGCGGTCACATGCGGGATAGTTTTGACGTACCCGCGCAGAACCTTAAACGCCAGCGCGCGCTGTTCTGCCGTCTCCAGAGGCAGGATACCCGCGCCAGTTGGCAGCGCTGGCGCGCGCGTCTCCATCAGCGCGTGGTACAGCCGATCCCACCAGAAGAAGCGTTCCGGCTGATCGGGATAGGCGGTCGGTACAAACAGCGTCGCCGGTATCCCGTGACGCTGCATGATCGGGAATGCGTGTTCGGCAAAATCGCAGTAGGCGTCGTCAAACGTCACCATCACGGCGCGCTTTGGAAGGCGGGTTCCGTTCTGGTAGTAATCGAGCAGATCGGACATTGAAACCGGCGTATAATGCGCGGCGAGGTGGCGCATCTGCTCCTCGAACCCTTCCGGCGTGGCGCTCAACAGCACCGGGCTGAGGTACGGCTGCGCGTCCACCGGCGCGACTCGATGATACGTGAGAATCCGCAGCGTTCCGGCGCGTTCCGGCTGGAGGCGCTCAAGAACGGTGACGAACTGCGCGAACAGCGGGCTGCGCGTCGCTGTGACCAAGAGCTTCTTTATCAATTCTGACTCCTGCTAGGCAGACTCTTTGGCTTTATTCGTCAGCTTACGGATGACTTTTGGAATCTCCGCCATGCCGGGGCGTGGGTCTTCCAAGGATAGAATATCATACTTATAAGTTGGATTGAACAACCCCAGCAGCGCGGTCAGCGCCTGCACGCGACCGGGCATTTTCATGAATGGAAACCGCTTCTTGCCAACCAGCACCGAGGCGATCCACAGCATATCCAGCTCTAAATTGCGCGAGCGCACGCCCAGTTTATAGTCCTGGCGCGGCGTGGCAGGGCGCGAGTCATTCAGGTACAGATCGGCGAGCAGCGACGGAAAATCCACCCCGCTGTGAACGGCAAGCGGCAGCGACCCCCAGATGCGCCCGTTGATCTCCATCAATTTGGGTCCCGACGCGCCAACTTTGAACTCCACCATCGCCAAGCCCGTCCAGCCGATGGCGCGCAGCAGCCGGGTGGCATAGTCGTACATCGCCGCATCCAGCGGCACGCTTTCGCGGAACGAGCTTGCCCCGCCGCTGATCGGGATTTCGCGCAGCCGTTTATGCTGGAAGGCGGCAAGCGGCTCGCCCTCGTAGGTCAGCAGTTCTACGCCGTGTCCCTCGCCCGCGTAATATTCCTGAAGCAGCACCGAACAGCGCCCTTCAAAGCGTCCCATCTGCTGCGCCAGTTGTTCCGGGTTTTCGGCGTAGGTAACGTTGAACGCCTCAGACGACTCGCCGGAATAGCGCCGCGACGACTGCGGCTTGAGCACGATGGGAAAACCCATCTCGGCGGCGGCTTTGACCGCTTCCCCCGCCGTATCGACCAGCCGCGTGCGCGGCGTGGGAATATCAAGCGACTCGGCAAGCTGAAGCGTTTTCAGCTTGTCGGTGACGATGGGCAGATTTTGCGTGGCGGGAACCGCGATTTTACAAAGCTGCTCAAAACGCTCCCGCTGTTCGACCACCGGCAGGATGATGGCATCCGTCACCGGAATGAGCAGCGCGACCTCGCGCTCGCGGATGGCGGTCAGCAGCGCCTCAGACATGCCCTTGGCGTCGGCGTCGGCTGGCGGGTAAACCAGCGTCTCACGCGCGTAACGCGAGCGAAATCCGAGGCTGTTGGGGATCGAGTCGGCGGCGATCACATGCCAGCCGCGCCGCCCCAGCGAGCGAATAATGGTGATCGCGCTGCCCCGGCTGGCATCAGTCACCAGTATTTTTTTTGCGCGGTTCTCAGGACTGGTCACTGGCGGTCACCCCTTTTGGGCGCTTGTGGTAGAGTTCCTCAATGTGCGCAACCGCGTTCTGGGCGACGACTTCGGCTGGCTGGGTGGCGTCCAACACCACGAAATGCGACACCAGATCGCGAATCTGCATATAGGCTTTGCGCCGTTCTTCCAGCAGTTCAATCGTGCCTTCGCCTTTGCGCGCGAACAGGACTTCGGCGGGCGCGTCGAGGTACAGCACCAGATTGGGTCTTGGATAAAGATGCTTCAGGAAGTAGCCATGCACCCGGCGCGAAAACGTCCGTTCCTCGCCAGTGGTGGCGATGTCGTAGCTGTAGTAGTCGGAGAAGAAATGCCGGTCGAACAGCACGACATAACCCCGCATCTGGAAATAGGACGCCACGCCCTGACGATACCATTCTTCCGCCAGCCGGTTCACCAGGTTGATGGTCGATTTCACGTCCGACAGCACCCGCTTGAGCTTGCTTTTCGGGCGCTTTTTGAGGCTGTTCGGATCGCGCGGTCCGTGCGTGTCGGGCTTCGCGCCCAGCCTGCGCTTGACGAAGTGGATCAGGCGCGTCGTCGGCAGCATGTAATTGCTGGCATCGGCATTCACGCCCATGTAGATATACCTGACCGGCATCGGCAGGGTTTCTTCCAGCCGCCGACCAATTGTGGTTTTCCCCGCGCCATCCGGTCCAATGAGAGCTACTGATACCATGTTATTGATCACTCCGCCGCGCTAAATCTTCGAAAATCTGGTTGAGCTGTTCGCCGCTGCGCTTCCAGACAAAATGATTTCTGATGAACTCGCGCGCCGCGCTCACAGGTGTGTTTTCCTGCCGCAGCGCCGCCGTGATCAGCGCCGCATACTGTTCGGGGGTATCGGCGGTTTGAGCAAAGGGACATTCACCTCCGGCGGTTCGCAGTCCATCGGCTGCCAGCGGCGACGCGACCACTGGCAGTTCCATCGCCAGCGCCTCAAGCAGCTTATTCTGAATACCCGCGCCAAACCGCAGCGGCGCGACAAAGACCGACGCCTGCTCCAGATAGGGGCGCACGTCGTCCACAAATCCGGTGACGGTGACGCCGGGCTGGTTTCCAAGCGCTACCAGTTCTGGCGGCGGGCTGTGCCCGACGATCAGCAGCTTCACGTCCGGCACCGCCTGCCGCACCAGCGGCAGAATGGCGGTGATCAGATAGCACGCCGCGTCGGTGTTGGGCGGGTAGTTCATCGCGCCGGTGAACACCATCGTGTCGCGTCCCAGCGTCGGGGCGGCGCGCTGCCAGTAGTCGATATCCACCCCATTCGGCACAATCGTCGCCGGGCGCGATTGGGACAGCGCCTCGCAGTCGCGGATTGACGCGAACAGAACGTGCTGCGAACGATGCAGGATGTCATTTTCAATCCGCCGCACCTGCTGGTATTCCAGCCAGACGGGGGCGGATTTCAAACCGCTGGTGTGCGACAGCGTGCCATGCAGGCGCACCGATGTCGCATCGCACATATCGGCGATCACCGGCGGCGTCACCAGATCCTTGATGGCGGCATAGGTGTGCTTGCCACTGAGCATCAGCGCATCGTAGTGCTCAGCCGCCAGCAGCGCTTTGATCGCCTGAGACATCTCCCGGATGGCGCTGTCACCCCGCGCCATGCCGTCCAAACGATGGACGATCTTTTTGACAAGCGGCTGCCCCTTCGTCCTGGACGTGAAGGTGCGAATCGACTCGGTGTACGGCTCCAGCGCCGACAGGTGCTTTTTGTCAAACTTGCCGCCGACCACCGAAAACAGCGTGATCGAATGCTGCTGCGATAGTTCTTTGATGAGGAAGTAATGGCGCAGATAGCCGCTGGTCAGCGGGAAGGGAAAAGCATTGGTGATATAGAGAATTTTCATCGTCGATTTACCAGACGCCATCTAATTGTTCGGCATGAGTGACGGCATAACGCCAGAGTCCGAAGAAGCGGTTGCCGCGCAGCCAATCGGCGGTTGTATCGGCAACCGAAGCCTGCTGCTGTTCGGTTAAATCCAGCCGCTGCAGCAGCCGGATGACGTAACGCGCCCACGACAGGATGAACAGCGGCTTGATCGCCGCTTCAGGGATACCCAGCGCCTGCCGGTATGTCTTCACGTAACGGCGCGCCCATCCCTCCGGTTCAAAGTACGCCTGATGAAAGGCGGCGATGTAATCGTTGTTGGCGCGGGCACGCTGCCGCGCAAAAGCCGCGTATGCCAGGAAGAAAAACAGATCATAGCCGGGCAGACCTTCGGTAGTGGCAAGTTCCCAGTCCACCACGCCAGGCTGCCCCGAAGCGCTGACGATCAGGTTCGGATGGCTGAGGTCACCGTGTTCGACCACCAGCGGTAGCAACATTTCCCGCAGCGGCGCGATCAGCGCCTGTGTCTTTTCCAGCAGCGCCTGTTCGTCGTCGTTGAGGCGCAGCGCCGCCGCGAAATACTCCAGCGGCTGCCGCGCCAGAAGGTCAAACCATGCTGCCGGTTCAGTCGTGCCGTATCCCGGCGGCTGGAGCGCTTGCAGCCAGTCCACCACCATATCGCAGCAGGCGGCGAAGTGGCGGCGGATATAGTCGTTGTCCATCAGCACGCCGTTGAGGGCGGTTTCCACCAGAATCGGATAGCCGCGATAGTCCTCAAAGGCGATAAGCTGCGGGATCGACTTCAGGCTGCCACCATGCAGCCGCTGAATGGCTTCCAGCGCCGCCGCTTCCCGCGCCAGGCTTTCGCTGGCGTCTTTCAGGCGCGGCATCTTCGCCACCAGCGTTGGCTCGGTCGTCCCGTTGGGGATCAGCAGAAAGATGACGTGGCTCGAAGCGCGAAAGCGGGGCGTGATCACCAGCGACGAGAAGCCATCGTTGAGATGATACGCTCCGGTGTTCAGGCGCTGGCGATTGTCGGTCAGAAAGCTGGCGGCGGTGTTCATGCGCCACCTCGCCGGGCTATCAGGCTGATTGACCGCGCCGCCAGTTTCAGCGCGCCGCTTCGGTAAGCGAGGTAGACGGCTTCCCGCGTCAGCCAGCGCATGACCGGCTGGTCGGTTTTCCTGAGGGCATACACCAGCGCCGCCGGGTTATCGAGTGGAATAATCCGCTTGCAGCCCTCAAAATTCGGGGAATGCCAGAACACCTCGATGTCCTCAAATCCACGCGCCCGCAGAAACTGCTGGCTCTGTGCCAGCGTCCGGCTGGTCGTTTCCACGTAGCAAAATCCGGCTGGTTTGACCCGCTTCAGCGCCGCTTCGGCTGGCTGACCGAGTTCGCCGCAGATGACCGCCAGATCCGCCTGCGGCAGTTCGCCGGCACTGGCAAGCAGCCCCTCGACGTAAGTCACCTGCTGGCAGAACAGCGCCAGCGCCTCGCGCAGCGACGGGCTGACCCCACCGGCGGCGACGACGCTGCCCAGGTTCGGATCGGGCAGCAGGAAGCGCCAATCGACCCGCCGCGAGGCTTCCAGCAGCGAGGCAGCCGGCGCTGCGACTGGCGGTACCTGGCTGTTGGCGAGGCTGGATGAAATGGCAGTATCGCTCATCTAGGCGCTCATATAGGGTTTCATCGCCTCATACAAAGCGGCGATTGAAAACGGATAGGGATGCCGGACGAGATAGGCTGCTTTCCCTTTGAGCAGATTTGTGAGCAGCCCGCGCTGAATCGCCTCGACATTCTCAATCAGGGGATTCGACTGATCGGGAAAGGCGAAACGAAACATCAGATAATAGCCGTAGTAGGTCAGCCGTTCATACTGAAGCGAAAAGACCATCCTTTCCGCGATCTCCTCGGGGTCGATGCGTTCCACCGAAATCGCGTCCACATCTTCGCTCATGGTCAGAAAGACGCGATCCAGCGACGAACTCGGCGTGATGAACGACTGTCCAAACAGCTTGCTCGGCTGAACATCAACGCACAACTGCCGTTTGAGCAGCGGCGCGGCGCGGTCGAGCATCTTTGCTGGTAAAAAGCTCCGCTTCATGCCCTGAGACACCCGATCATCGGCAGCCGTCGCCGCCTTCACCAGACTGAGTCGTGTCCGGTTGCCCCGCCCTACCAGTTCGGCATAGCGCGGAAGCTGCTGCAAATGCCAGTCCCACAGCCGGATCGGTTCGGGAATGCCGGAGATGGTCTGTCCGTCGGCGCTGATGTAAACCCACTCGTCGCCGATGTAGCTCGCGCCCTGCTGCATGAACGCCAGCAGCGTTTCGGTTTTACCGCCCTTCGACCAGCCGGTGATCAGCGCGCCAAGCTGGTTATAACGGAAAGCTGAGGCGTGCAGCGGCACGATGCCTTTGGCGAGCGCGGTCAGGTTGATGATCGGAATCAGCAGCGGCACCGCTGGCAAGCCGGTTTCGCACACCAGCGTGCACTGCCGACCGATATCGGCGAACGGAATACGAACTTTCGTCCGCGCCTTGTGCTTGGTGCGCAGCACGTAAAAGCCGTCGTCGTCAAACGCCGCGTCGTCCACGCCCAGATAGCGCAGCTTCGTTTGCGGCAGATGCTCGACGAAGCGGATGGTGATGTCCGGCTCACCGTCAAATGATGTCTGGATCGGTCCAAGCTGGCGGGCGACGGCTTTCACGTCCGACGGCGACGCATCCAGCAGACGAATGAAGATCAGATTATGCAGATTGAAGTCTGTCGGTGTTGTAGGCTCTGGCTGCATGGTGACACTTATCCTGACTGCGTAGTTTCGAAGCCGGGCGCGGGTACAGTGGGCGGCATCACCGGTATTTCACCGGGCGCGAACCCGTGCGTGAGCGTGCCGAAGCATATTCCCTGGGTGCATTCGGACGGTCGGTTCAGTTCCGCGAACCACTGATCGACATGCCCAAGCCGCCCATGCTGGGAATAGTAGCGATAGGCAACTTCCAGCGCCGGATCATGACGCCATTCGGTATGGGCGTCGATAATCACCGCGTTGATGGCGCGTTCAATCGACCCACGACCGGGATAGAGATGGGTTGTCTGCATGTCGCCATCCGGGTCGCGATAGCTGTACTCAGGGATATCGTCGTTGGCGACGTTGTCATAACAGGATCGGTCGCCGCGGCGCAGCATCAGTTCACACTGCTGGATATTGTTATTCAGGTTCACCTGCGGATAGTTCTCGTATTCGCCGCCATAACGCGGGATGTTGCAGTACTCGGCGCGCCGGGCGTCTTCGGGGATGATGCCGTTCTCGGTGATCTGAGATTTGACCGGCATCCACTCGGAGCTTTGCTGTTCGCCGCTGAGCACGTCGCAGGTGCGGCTGCTGTGATAATCAACGCGAAAGCCATTGTTACGGGCAAGCATCAGCGCCACGCTGCGGCGGTAGGCTTCGGCGGGCGTCAGCAGCGTATTGCCACCTTCATTCAGTTCCGGGAGAATCCGCTGCACCAGCAGGATATCCGAGCGATCCCACAGGTAATCGGCGATATATCCGCTGGCGTTGGTTCCCGCCGCGCCCCAGTTGCTCTGGTTATGAACTGCCGCATACGAGACAATCGGGTAGATATTTCGAGCCAGCCAGTTCTGGAACAGCGTCTTGCAGTCACCGGTATCAATTGTGGTCACTTCAAGCAGCAGGCTGACGGGACCGGTGCAGCGATGATCGCGCCAGTAATCCTCAATCAGATCGGCGGACGCGACCAGTTCCGGCGAACCCCAGCCGAAGTTAAGCTGGCACTGCTGCTCGCGCTCTGATACCGAGCGTACGTTGGTCATGATCTTTTCGAGGATATCCTCGACTTCTTCAGCGTAGCGGCTTTCGCCAGTCAGGTGATAGGCGAGCGCCCGTGAATAGAGCGTCGCAATCCCCCGCGTCTCGTCGATCCAGGCGGGATTATCGGAGTTGCGGCACGTCTCATGTTCATCCAGGCTGAAGTCCCAGTCGCGGGCTGCCCACGCCAGCACGTTGGTCACGGCGCTGGCATAAGGCTGAAGCCCCTGCCGGGCTTTCTCGGCGATGACGTGCAGTTCGCCCGGCGTCGTCAGATACCCGCGTGAGGATCTGCCTTCGGTGAGCGCCGGAGCATCATCCGCCGATACAACTGCTGGCGATTTCAGCGCCCCAAAGCACAGCAAAACCAACGCTGCCAGCAGCGCCGCCTTGAGGAATGAACCTGTTCGCGTATGGAATGTGGCTTGTTGGCTCAGAATACTACCTGTACTGTACGGCTAAGATATCAGCGTTTTACGATGTGTTTTGCTACATCTATTTACTACAGTTGAAACAGTCGCTGAAGCGCTGCCTGCTCGTGTTCCCGGATGCACAGGCGCAGAATATTAAAATAATGCCCTTTGGCGAGTTTTTTCTCCGTCAGCCGGGTCGATTCTTTCAGGGCGCGGTGCATCCAGCAGGCATAAAATAACGGCTGTATAAATTCGGGTGCCACTCCGATGCGGTCAGCATAGTATCGGGCTGACTGCGTGATAAGACGATTGATGGGCGTCTCTTCCAGAAACTGGTGTCTGAAGGCTTGAATGCGATCCCCAATCCCCTCTTTCTTGGCGGCTCCGGCAGCGTAGGAACGCAGGAAATAGAACAAATCCCAAAGCGGAATGCCGGTTGGCTCGGCGGCTTCCCAATCGAGGACGGCAAGCCTGCCATCGTCCTGAATCATCAGATTCCAGGTGCCCGGATCGCCGTGTTGAAAGACCGTCGGAAAGGCGCTTTCGGTGTTCTGGAACACACTGAACTGCTGTTCCATAAACGCGCTTTCTTCAGGCGTTACCGGGTAGATTTCCTTGAGGCGTGAGAGCAGATCGCCGAGGCGCGCGCCCACTTCCGCCGGATGCACCGCCGTTGAGTCGGCGCTGGCTTCGCCCAGCCGGGTGAACCAGGCAACGGCTTCGGCAGCGCAGGGGCAGTCTTCGCGGTAGGTCGTCCGCTGCCGGAACGGAACGCCGCCGATAAACGTCTCGCCGACCATAGCAAGCCGGGTGTGGTAGCCCGAAAACGCCACCTGCGGGAACGTGTCACCGTCCACGCCGTCAACCTCATGCAGCAGCGTCAGCGCGCGCACTTCATTTTCGAGCCGGGTGTTAAAGCGCGCATCGCGCACAATCTTGACGATGAACTCCGGCGCTGCCGCCTCGCCTGGAAAGAGGAAACAGAGTACCTTGCGCGAGCTGTATTCCCCTGATGCAACCAAGCCCCAGCGGTAATGCGTAATATCGAGTCGGCTGTCGTCGGCAAGATCGCACAGGTACTGCGGCGGTCCCTGAAAGAAGGTCGCCGTATCGCGCGAAACACTCGTCAGCACCCCTCGCCGGGTCAGCAGGGTTGTGCGGTGGTTGAGCGCGCGTTCGGCAAGCTCAAATCGCGACAGCATCGTGAGTCCCGCCACCCGCGCGACCTGACGGAAGCTCCGCCTGATGCCGCGCTTGAGGCGCTTACCGGCGGTCTGTTTCGACGACGTGCCATTGTTCAGCCCTGTCGATGACGATCCGCCCACCAGCTTCTTGATAGGCTTGAACATCTTTTGCTGCACCGTCGGGCTGAACAACCCCTGATCGAGGAAGAAGTCAGCCGTCCAGCGGTCTTCCAGCGGTACGGCGGTGACGGCTTCACCCTGAAGCGGCGTCAGCCAGTAGTAGCGCGGTTGGGCGGTGGGCAGCTTGAGAAACGTATCGCGCTGAAAGCTTGGGTACTCTTCCCAGTAAAACAGCGTCTGCGGACCCGAAAGCTGGGTCAGCATCGCCTGAAGCGCGGCGCTGCGCTTGAACTGCTGCACGTACTGCTGCGCCGCGATGACGATGACGTCATAGCGTTCAGCAACCGACGTTGGCTGAATGAAGTTGGTGATCTGATACCAGGCGACATTCTCGATTTCTTCCTCTGGTTCGGTCGAATCGAGGACGACGACTCGCTGGCTCATTCGAGCGAGCGTCCGCAGCGTGCTCAGGCGCGGCGCTCCCAGACACAAGACCTGATCAAGCACCAGCGACGGCAGCAGGAAAAGCCAGTTGGCGCCCGCGACGTCGCCTTTGATGTTCGTGCCGGGGACAAATTCTGTCGCCTGCGTCACGTCAAGAAAACCTGCATGTTTAATCACGGAACAGCCACCTCACAGGCGCGAACCGCATCAGTTCCGGGAAGGTTTGTTCCAACCTCAGTTCCTTGCGATTCAGCGTAAGCACTATCAGCGATACCAGCGCCGCGACGACAAAGCTGACAACAATCGGCGGCGCCAAAAGGGATTGTATCGCCAGCAGCCCAAAAGCTGCCAGCAGAATGACGCCATAAACACGGGCGTATTCCATATCAAATACCTTAATGCCGGTGCCGCGCAAGCCAATCTGCTTCAGCACGTTAAACAGGAGCAGCGTGCTGGTTGTGCCGATAGCTGCGCCGAATGCGCCATAGCGCGGAATGAGCGTCAGATTTACGGCAAGATTGATAAACGCGGCGGCGATATCAATGACTACAATATAGCGCAGTTTGCCGATGACTTTTAGCGCAAGCCCATTCTGTCCGGTGGCAGCGTTGACGTAATATCCAAACGACAGCAGCGACAGAAACACGCCCGATTCCGGATATTTAGGATAGAGCAGCTCCGTGACCGGTTGGGCAAGCGAGAAGGTAACGGCGAAGATCGGGAACGAGATGATCGCCACCCAGACCGCATTCTGCCAGTAGAGGTTATTGATCCCTTCACGATCTCCCCGCGCGAACAGCCGCGCCGCCGCTGGTGTGAACAGCAGCGCGAAACTGGTGAGGATTAGCTGGTTGAAGCGGGCAGTCGGCTGCACCACCCGGAAGGCGGCAACCGATTCCAGACCGTGAAAGTTTTCCAGCAGCACCGCGTCCATCGTGTTCATGACGACGTACACCAGATCCGAGGCAAGCAGCGGAACGGTGAACATGAGCACTTCGCGGACGGGAATTTGGATGCCGCGCAGCCGAAAGCGGGCGATCAAGCCCTGTTCGCGCAGCACCCGCCACAAGACCGCGCCAAAGATGGTGATCCCGACGATGGCGCTCAGGACGTAACCCGCCGCCAGGAACATGACGTCGCTGCTCGCCACCACCAGCAGAATAACCACTACCAGCCGCAGCGCGGGTCCCAGAATGTATTTCTGGAAGAAGATCGCCTTCGGCTTCGAGAATACGGCGAACAAGCCGTTAAGGATATTATCCAGCGCCTGTACCGGCGACAGCACGATCATAATAGTCAGCAGCGCTACGGCTCGCGGATCGCTGATCGACTGCGTGAGCATTCCCTGAAATAGCTGCACCAGTAGTATCGCCAGCACACCCAGGGTGATGATGCTGCTGAAGACCATCACCATCGTGCCAAAGAGCTTGTTGTACTCGTCTCGCTCGTGATAAATCGGCAGGAAACGGGTCACCGCCCGGTCTAAGCCCAGCGTAACGATTGTTTCGCCCAGAGCGACCAGCGACAGCGCGTAGGCAAACGCGCCATATTCGGTCGTCGAAAGATAGTTTGCGATCAGCACCTGAACCACATAATTGACGCCCATCGAAATGAAGCGTCCGCCCATCAGGAGGCTTGATCCTCGAATGTTGCGGCGCGTCGAGATCTTTTCGCCTTCCAGCGGCTTGACAGCAACCTCAGTGGTCAATGCGTCTACTCCAGTCATACGGTTTCGTGGTTTCCCTGTTAATTACCCGTTTTCGGGGGATCTGCGGTTGGATAACGGCAGAATCCTGCTCTCGGCATAGTACTGACGATTGATGATGTGCATACGAAGCTGGCGCAGGACAAGCCAGGCAAAGACAACCAAGCCAAATGCCAGGCACAATTCAGTCCATTCAACATACTTCTGGACGACATATTCGCGTTCCTGCCAGATAGTAATCTGAAGCAGCCTGTAAATCAGGGCAATCGCGAACGACGAGGCTAGGCACAGCGGGGGAAAGAAGTAGTGCAGCCGGTTACCCGGTTTTCCAGCGGTCAGTTGGCGCTTCACAAAATAGGCAATCCCGCCGATAAATTCGACCAGGAGGATGCCGATATTGAAGATGCCGAAGGTGCCGCCCAGATTATGAAAGATGATTTCATCCTGCACGCCGGGGATGCGCAGCGCATCGGGCGTTTCCCAGTCGAACAGGCGCTGTCCCCACGACAGTTCTTCGCCAGCGCAGAACAGCATGGCGATGGTGAAAAACCCAAAAAACCAGGCATGCCACTTCAGGTTGGCTCTCAGGCACAAATTGGTGACCAGCACCCCCAGAATCATCGCCGCGACGAAAAGACCAAAGGTTGCCCATTCGATGGGACCATCTTCAGCAAGCATAAATCGAAACAGATTTCGGTTTAGCGCCGAGAATACGACCAGCACACTGAATAACACCGGCATCCAGAACAGGAGCCAGGCGACGTTATAGGATATATCCCACTCGTAAGCAGATTGCTCGAACGCTTTGTTGATCCACTTCATGCCGGATCTTCCCTTCGTTCCAACCGTAGCTTCGCGTGATTAAAAACGTAGATTCCAGCGCCGGCAAGCGCAAGCAGGAACCAGTAGTAACGCGCGTAGGAGAGGTGTAGAAAGATCGCTGTGACCATGTAGGCAAACACCGCCAGCAGCAGCCCCGCCAGCGTCTGAAAATATTCGTTATTGCGCGACTGCCAATAGCGCATAAGTTGATACAATCGCGTGACCGTCACCAGCAGAATGCCCATAAAGGCGCTGAATCCGAGGATGCCAGTATCGGCAAGCTCCTCCAGATACATATTATGAGCGCGCCGATCTTCGGTCAGATGCCGCAGCCCCAATTCGTTGCCAGCGTCCCGGATATAGCGCGTCACCTGTCCCGGACCGACGCCTACAATCGGGTGATCGAAGAAAACGTACAAAGCTGCCAGATTTTCGGTCGCCCGTCCCAGGATCGAACCGTCGGTTTGACCCGTGTTGCCGGACGCCAGATCAGATACCTCACCGAGCGTTGAAATACGTTCGAGATAATCGGGGGCAATGACGAGTATCAGCAGCGGCGTTGCCACCGCCAGCACCAGCCAGTGGCGGAAGCGAACCACCTGCAGCGCCGCCATCGCGAAAAACAGGGCGACGATAGCCAGCCCTGCCCCGCGAGAGAAGGACAGCAGCGTGCCGCCCAGAATGAGCATTCCGCACACGGCGGCAATAAGCTGTCGCCTGCGAGAGCGTTCGTACAATACACGCGATACCGCCAGCGGCAGCAGCACAACCATCGTCTGCGCGTAGCGGTTCTTCTCACCAATCTGACCAGACAGGCGCGATACGGTGCGCTGATCGCCCAGGAACGTCTCTTCACCGGCGTTGATGGCAGCGTTTGAAACCTGAGCCAAGCCCCCGAAATCATTGTCATAGTTGCCGGTGACGCTCTGGTACACCGACAGCGAGCCGATAAGCGCGCCCGCAGCCAGCAGCACCCAGACGGCTTTTTGCAGCACATCGATGGTTCTGATGCAGTTGAGGATAAGCGCGTAGAGGATCAGCCCTTCGATTAAGAAGTTGTTGATGCGCGAGTAGGTGGCGCTCGGTTGAACAGACAGAATACCGGATAACAGGCTGAAGCCCAGATAGACGATCATCAGCAGCAGCACCGAATTGATGATCAGCGGCTGTTTCTGGACAAACAGCGCGTACAGCAGCGGCAAGCCGAGCATCACAAAGAAGGACAGCGCCAGGATTTCGGGAACGCCGCCCCGCACCGCAACCACGCTCAGGTTGGTGTAAAAGACGAAGATCACCACCATCGTCGTGACTTCTGGACGCGAGAACATGACGGCGGCGAGCGCGCAACCCGCCAGCGCCAGCAGCAGTATCTCAATCGAGCCGAACAGCACGACCGGAACTGCCACCACGATCAGCAGCATGGCGATAAGCGCCATGCCACGACGTGAGTTCAACAGCAGTCCTGAGCGCGTGGTTACCATGATCGCGCCTTCACACTCTGGTGCTGCGGCTGCCAGCGGTCAATCGTGCGCCCGCGCAAAATGTTCAGCGTAGCAACAAATGCCGCCGCGTAGATCAGGCAGAAGAAATAGGGAATGCTGAACAGCTTGAGGCTGCCGAGGCGCGTATCTGCCAGCCGCCAGCCGATGAGCGCAAAGCCGTAAAAGGCAATTTGCAGCACCATCGTCACCTGGTAGAACAATCCGTGATTCCACAGGAACGGATTGACGAGCAGCAGCACTGCCAGCGGCACGAACATCAGACGGCGCACCACCTTATGCGAAAACAACTGAAGCGCGTAAAACCCATACCGGAACGGATTGAGCAGTTCGCGCATCACCAGCACCGCCCGCAGCCCGCGCGTCATAATGCGCACCTTGCGTCCGAATTCGCGGTCACCCGAACCGGCTACCGGTTCATAGGCAACCGCCGCAGGCGCAAAGACCAGCCGGTACCCCTGCGCGATGACGGCGGTCGAAGTGACAAAGTCGTCGGTCACGCCCACAGGGACGGTGCGGAACAGCGACCGCCGGATAGCATAAATTGCGCCGGTTGCCGAAATGGCGTTACCCGCCTTGCTCTGCGACTGCTTCATCCTGCGATCAAAATTCCAGTAGCTTTGTTCGCCATCACTGCCCGTCACAGTCGCCGATTTCGGCAGGTAGCGCTGGTTACCCGCCACGCCACCGACGGTTTCATCGGCAAAGGGCGCGACCAGGGCGCGGAGCGCGCCTTCGTTGAAAATGCTGTTGGCATCTGAAAAGACCAGTATGTCACCGCCAGCGGCTGCCACCGCCGAATTCAGCGCGCCAGCCTTGCCCTGTCGGGGCAGCGCCAGCAGCTTCACGCCGCGATCAGCGTAGCCCGCGACGATGGCGTTGGTGTCGTCGTCCGATCCGTCAGATGCGACGATGATCTCCAGTTTGTCCGCCGGATAGTCAAGCGCCAGCATGTTGTTAAGCTTGGCACCGATATCGTTTTGCTCGTTGTAGGCGGCGATGATGATGCTGACCGGCGGCGTGCTGTCGTCGGTGTGGTAGGGCTGGCGAAACAGCCGCCCGCGCAGGACGACAATCGCCGGGAATACGACAAATGAGTAGCCCAACAGCGCCACCGCAGCCCAGAAAATGATGAGTGTCATGGCTGCGTTCCTTCCATCTCAGGTACAAAAAGCCGTACCAGTTGGGCAGCGTTCTTGTGGAGATCGAATTCATCCAGCACCCGGACGCGCCCGCCAGCGCCAAGCTGCTGGCGCAGTTCGGCGTCCGCTGCCAGTCGTTCCAGCGCGGCGGCTAAACCCGGCGCGTCGCCCGGCGGTACGAGCAGCCCGCTTTGATGGTTGATCACCAGTTCGGGAATGCCTGAAAGGTCGCTGGCGATCACCGGCACGCCGCTGCCCATCGCTTCCATCAGCACAATGGGAATGCCTTCCTTGCGCCCATCACTGCTGGGGACGCTCGGCGCAACCACCACATCGGCGTGCTGCAATGTCTCGGCGACTTCATCATGCGTCTTGCGTCCCAGAAAATGCACGACCGACGACAGCCCTGCCGCTTCGACCTGCTGCTCCAGCGCCGCCTGATCGGGTCCATCGCCGATGAAATTGCAGCTTACCGGGATGCCCTGTTCGTGCAGCCGCCGTACCGCTTCGATCAGGTAGGTCTGACCTTTGACTTCGTGCAGCGTGCCAATACACAGTATGTAGAATGGGCGGTCGGGCGTGAACGCCGCGCTGTGAAGCGTGCTCGGACGAAACAGGGTCGTATCCACGCCGCAGCGCAGCACCAGCACCCGTTCGCGCGCCGCTTCGCCGCATTCGTCCACGATCACTTCCTTGTTGAAATTGGAAATGGTGATGGCGAAGGCAGACTCAGCCACTTTCTCAGACAGCATGTGACGATCACGGTGCAGGTCAGAACCATGCGCGGTGAAGCTGTACGGAATATCCGTCAGGCGGTGAATGATGAACGCCGCTGCTGCCGGATGGCTGACAAAATGCGCGTGAATGTGCTGGACGCCATCCTGCTGCATGGTATAGGCAAAATGCACGACTTTCGGGAAAAAGCTCAGTATCCCGGCGAAATAGCGCAGGCTGCCCCAGGTGGCGCGCAGTGAAGTCCAGAGCGCCTTGAAGTACGCGCCGGGCTTGCGCCTCAGAAAGTAGGCGTGCGAGCGCAGCATCGCAGGCGAGATCAGCGGCTCAAAATGGGCGCGCCGCGCCAGCGATTCCGCCTCGCGGTGCATCACCGTCGTTTTCTCGCGCTGAAGCGGGTAAATTTCAACCGTTACCCCTTCGTCCTCAACCGCCAGGATCTCATACAGAATGAATGTCTCGGTCAGCTTCGGAAACCGAGACATCATGTAAGCGATCCTGGCGCTGCGGCGGGCAGCGGCGGGTTCCTGAGTCGTCATCATCTCAATCATAGGCGCTCTATGTCTCACGCTTTCGGGGATAGCGTCGTTCTGGTCTTCCGGGCAACGCGGTCGAGCTTGCGCAGCGCGCGCTTGCCGACTGCCCGAGTCCAGCTTCCGAGCACATCCTGCTTCGTGAGATGCGCCGTCACCGCCTGACGCTGTGCCAGCAGATCTTTCCAGCGTCCGGCGGCAAGCAGCGCGTCAATTTCAAACCAGGTGGTCGTCTCCGACCAATACTGAGCGCACAGGATGACCAGATAATCCTGGTCGGTCACCTGTTCGCGCAGTTCCTGTATACGTTCCGCCCGGTGCGGCGCGACCCGTTTTTTGTCGAGCAGGCAGTGCAGCAGGACGACAAACAACTCGTCTTCCGCGCTGGGGATATACACGCCGCCGACCAGCCGCCGGTTGCGCAGGCAGTTCACCGCCAGCGCTGTATTCAGGCTGCGAACCGGCGCGCCAAAGGCGATCTGGGTGACGACATCCAGCTCAAACCGCGACGCCTGTTCGGGCAGGGGCTTGACAAAATGCGTGTGCGGGGCGCTGCCCAAACGGGCGAATGGACGAAATTCCAGGTCGCGCATCGCGCGCTCAAACTCCGGGTACTGATCGGCGGCGACCAGCAGATCGATTTCCGCGTTCAGCAGATCCAGCGATCCCAGCGCGTGTCCGTCTCGCAGAACGCAATAGACAATCTTTTCACGATGGAGAACGTCAAAAACCTGTTTTAGCAGCGCGTTCATGAGTTATTCGCTTTAGCCAGAACCTGACCTTTATCGCCCGCAGCCAGTCTCGGCTGCTGCTGCATCTTCAGGCTGCGCATATTCGTGTAAGGTCCGCGATGGTAGATCGTGCCGATGATGCGAATATGCTTGGCTTTCAGACTGGCGACCGCTTCTTGCAGTTCTTTGTGCGTGCTGCCGGCATGGGTCACCAGAATGGTGTTATCGGTGCGTGCCGCCAGCAGCAGCCCTTCGGCGTAATCGTTGAACGGCGGCGCGATGATGACCAGCAGCTTATACTGATCTTTCAGCGTTTCAATGATGTGGATGAGCGCTGGCGCGGCGAGCGCGGCGAACGGCGTTGACGTCGCCTTGCCTGAGGGCAGGATGTTCAGCCCATCAACGCCTTCCAGCGTCAGCGGCTTATGCGCCGTCTTCACATCGTCCAGCATGTCGGTCAGCCCAGGAGCCGCGGGCAGTTTGAACAACTCGACCAGCGTGGGCTGATGCAGGTTCGCGTCGATCAGGGCGACACTGCTGCCCACCTGCGCCAGAACCAGCGCCAGGTTGGCGGCGATTTCGCCAATTTCACTGTTCTCGCCAATGCTGGTGATCATGATGGAATGCGGTGCCTGTCCGGTATCGGCGAGCAGAATTTCTGTCGCCAGCCGCCGGTACTCCTCGGCGGCAGCGGTGCCCGGCAGCGCGTGAACGATCAGCGTATCCGCGCCGTGTTCGCTCAAACCCGGATAGGTATAGATGGTGCCCAGTACCGGCACGTCGATAATGTCTTCCACGCGCCGAATATCGCCTCTGAAATACTCAAACAGGAAGATCACCGGCAGCGTCAGGATCACACCCGCCAGCGCCCCGGTGATCACACGAAGCTGCATCTGGGGATTGTTGGGTCTGCCCGTAACCGCCGGTTCGATGACCGTGAGCTGATTGGTGTTTGGCTCCTGCAGCGTCTCGTACAGCCCAAGCAGGATCTGCTCGGAACTTGACATCCGCGAACGCTCCTGCGAAATCTGATTGAGAATCGATACGCGCTCGGAGCCGGTGGACGCCGCCAGAATGGTTTCGAGCTGTCCGATAGCGCCTTCACTCTCGGCGATACGCGCCTCGATGCGTTCGATCTGGTTGGCGATCTGATTCTGGAGTTCGGTCTGCACACTGCCCGGACTCAACGGGCTGAGCGCGACCAGATGCTCAGCGATGGTGTTCGCGATCACCATTGCCCGGTCGGGACTGCTGTCCGTCACCTGAACATCGAGGATCTGGGTCGCGGCGCTGGTGCTCACTTCAATGCTACTGCCCAGACGGCTTGCCGTTAAATCGATGTCTAGCTCGGCGATCACGCTTTCCAGAAATGGGCGAGTCGTGACCAGAACCGCGTAGGTTTCCAGAAGCTGCCCTGCCGCGCGCAGGTCGTTCAGGTCAGGGCTGGAACTCGTCAGGCTGGGACCGATCAGCAGGTGGATCTCCGACCGATAGGTGACGGGCTGATCCTGAGCAGCAAAATAGCCGATACCAGCGGTGACCAGCGTCACAAGGAGCAGCAGCCACAGCCAGCGGCGAATGATTGGAAAAAGAAAGTTGGTTAGCATACGAAATGACTATGTCCCCTGTTTATCGAACCGTCTCATCGGGCGCCGCGATCCTTGAGAACGCGCATGAACGTGCGAATCACGATGTGCGCGTCGAGCGTTAAGCTCAGTTTCTCAATATACTTAATGTCCCAGATGAGCCGGTTGTTGAAATCAGTATCCCCCCGGTCATAGATCTGCCACAGCCCGGTGATGCCCGGTCGAACACTCAGCCTCTGGGTATGGAGCAGGGTATAGCTTTTCAGCCCAAATGAGGTTGGACGGGGACCGACGATACTCATTTGCCCGGCAAACACGTTCCATAGCTGCGGCAGCTCGTCCAGGCTGGTCTTGCGCAGCAGCTTACCGATCCGCGTAATGCGGGGGTCGTTTTCCAGCTTTTCGCCGTTTTCGTTGATGGTTTCGCCGCGCTCGTTTACCCGCACGCCCAGTTCCGCCATTCTGGCTTCAGCATTCGGGATCATCGAGCGAAATTTATACATCTTGAAAACCTGTCCGCCGTAGCCGGTGCGGCTCTGCGCGAACAAAATCGGGCGACCATCTTCAATGAGAATGATCAGCGCGACCAGCAGACCAACCGGCAGTGTAAAGGGCAGCGACAACAGCACCAGCAGCATGTCGATGGCACGCTTGAGTTTGGCATAAAGTACCCGCGACTGGGCGCTTTGATACGGCAGTTGATTGACCCAGAAATCGGGATCGTAGTAAGGCAGATCAAGCTGGTACGGCTGGGCTGGAACCGTTGACAGATGCATGAATTTTTCGGCGGTGAAGAAATTGATCACTGCGCCGACAAACGCCGCAATCGTTGGCGACTTGGCAGCGGCGACTTCCTGAGACTCGCGCGCGGCGGCGGCAGTTTCGCTGCTCCCCAGCCCGCGATCATCGTCGTCGTCATCATGCGCTTCGACCACCGGTTCCGGCGGGACATATTCATTGTCTGAAGCCGCGGTGATGAGATTGCTGAGCACCAAGCCGTCTTCAGGAAAGCTGGCAATACCGATAGGCACCGCAAGATTAAGCGTCATCTTGATGAGATGTGAAAGCTCGGACGTGAACTTGACGGCTTCCTCGCGGTTGGTTTCAGGCAGGCAGACCACCAGATTATCGTTGTACCAGGTCATCGGGTCAGTCGTGTAGACGAACGATTCGGTAATCTGGACGGCGCGCATCCGCATGAAGCGGCGCTGGAGCAGCCCCTGATAATCCAGCGAGCGAATGGCGTTGATCTGCATCTGCTCAACATCATTCAGCTTCAGCAGCACGAAGCCCACCGGGCGCGAAAAGCGCCGGGCGCGGAACAGCTCGCCGTTGATCGTCTGCTCGCCTTCCGCCATCGATTGAACGCGCGTCTTGCTCGTTCCAATGACCAGGTTTTCCAGAACTTCCTCAAAATTGGTGACATTCGCCGATAACAGGCGCGCCAGCGAAATTGTCCCAAGTAAGATGAGAACTTCCATGATGAGAGTCAAGATTCCGGGATCAGAAGCACCAATTACTGGAAGCGTCCGGGCAATCCCGTAGATGACGAACACGGGAATCAACAGAATGCCCAATCGCATATGACTGAAATCAGGCAGCAGCAAAATAACGACCAGCGACAGCGCGGCAACGACGTAGACTGCGGAGGAGAAGTTGATGTTTAAGGTATCCGGGCGTTCCAGGTTGAAGATAAGCGTCATCCATAGAACAGAAAAAATAATGAAGATTCGCAAGCGAGCCACATCTTCCTCCGAGCAACTTCCTTATTCAATGTGTAAGCTATTGACGTGCGGGCGAGCGAGCAGATGAACACAACGCTACTGTTAATACATATTGAAAAGTATTATGGAATTTTCGCTTATTGAATATGGGGCAACAAAATATGATCAGACAGACAAAGGGCTAGTCTGGAATGGGTCAACAGTCTACTTTCAGGTTCAAGATTTACGATTTTTGCATTTATAAAAAGTGTGAAAAATTTCGCCGTTAATAACACGATCACTTAAGGAATTCACAGCCTCGCGCTTAATCTGGCATATAGAAGCCGCAGCCAACACTTTTGAGCAGCGTTGACCAGAATTCTACTCAAAATCATCTTGCATCTTGTGCGTCTAAAAGTATTACAACACCTTAAGTTGTATAAAATTCATAAAAAATTAGTACCTATCAAGCCACTTTGGCATATACTACTAGCTAGTCCTGAGTGTCTAGGTGGATATTGGAAATATTGTCTGTTATCGGATGAGGAGCGTACAAACCGTGATACTACAGCCGACCAATGCTTGCGCTAATAGGTTTTATTGTTTAACGTTTATAAATCATGTTTAAATCTTCTCACTTCACTAACCCGCCCACAAACAGCATTGTGTCTGCCCTGCCGGGCAATAACGGGTCGCATAATATGCCAGCACGTTCACCCGCTATTCGAGTGCTAATCGTCGATGCCCAGGACATCGTCCGCGTGGGATTGTCCCTCGTCATCGACTCGCTTGATGATATGGATCTGGTTGGGACTGCCAGGAACGGCACTGAAGCGGTTGAGTTGTGCCGGGAACTGCGCCCCGATGTGGTGCTGCTCGATCTCGTCCTGGCGGATAATGATGGTGTCTCTACCATCGAACAACTGCGCATCATCACGCCGGAAACGCGCATCGTGGTGCTGAGTTCTACCGACGATGAGGCGCTCATTCGCAAGGCGATCCGGGCTGGGGCGCTGAGCCTGCTGCTGAAGAACGTCGCGGTTTCGGCGCTGATGGATACGATTCGCGCCGCCCATCAGGGAAAATCGACGCTGGCTCAGGAAGCCACCCAGGCGTTGATCGGCGCATTACAGCGCCCGCCCGCCGCCGGGCATGACCTGTCAGACCGTGAGATGGACACGCTCATGCTGATGATGCGCGGACTGAAAAATCCCGAAATCGCCAGCTATATGATGGTGAGCACCTCAACCGTCAAGAAACACGTCAGCAGCATCTTCGCCAAGTTGAATGTCTCCAACCGTCTTGAGGCGGTAACCTTCGCGCTCCAGCACCGCATTCTGGACAAGTAGCCACCCGGCAAAATGTCCATCCGTCCATCAAGATATGGCTCAGTGACCCCTAGACCTGCCATTTCCAGTTCTTCATAATGTGACTGCGCTACAAAACTCACAGCATATGCTAGAGAGCAGCAATGAAGAACTCGCAAGTGGTTGTCATTTCGCTGATCATACTGGTTGTCATTGTCCTGATCTTCGCGGCGGTTGCGCCAGCGCTTGCCCCTTCGCAGCCCACGGCGGTTGCCCAGAGCGTTGCCACCGAGACGGCTCCCTCGAATATCGACTCATCGTCCACCGTTTCCGCCGGGCAGCCCACCGCTTCATCTGACGAGAATACTTCCCCCGAAGGCTCGAACGTATCCCAACACATGGAGACGATTCACCAGCTTGAGGAAGCCTTCAACCAGGGCAATCGGGACGTTATCGCCGAACTGTTTTCGCCCGATTTCGTCGGACACATGCCTGAAAATGACCTGTTTGGCAGCACCTTCGATATCAACGCCATGACCGATCTGGTTTCGATCCTGCCCGCATCGCTGCCCAACCTGCACGTCGAATCTGACATGCTGATTGGCGAAGGCGATCTGGTCGCCCAGCGCGTGCTCGTCAACGGTGATTTCGAAGTGGAATTCTTCAGCTATCCCCCTACGGGAAACCCAATCGCATTTACGGCGAACGTCTTTTACCGGTTCGACGACGCCGGCATGATTATCGAACAGTGGATTGAGTTTGATACACGGGCAGTTCTGCCCCAGTTTGACGCGGAGGCAGAATCGTGAGGTTTTTGCCCCCGATGGGCGCGTGCTGCTTGAAGCAGGCGTCTGGCATCACCGTTTCCTTTAGTGCGAGCGACTTGCAGCCTGAAGCCAGCCCGCTTTTAGCCTTCCGGCGCACTCTCGCGTCGGAATCTCGCCCATAGTCGCAAACGGTAAAACGATCATGACTATCCAAAAACGTCTGCCATCTCTCGCATCCCGTCGTTACCTGCTGCTGTCTGCTCTGCTGGTCGGCATTCTGGCGCTCTTTATGTCCCTGCCAACCGAAACCGCCCTGATGCAGTCCGGCACCATCGGCTATCAGGACTTCCAGTTTGGCGCTTCCTGCCAGCAAAAGCCTTCGGGTGAAAAAGCTCAGAGCAAGGTTTGGTGGACGGATAATTCGTGGTGGGGTGTCCTGTGCAGCCCCAACAGTGACCAGCGCATTTACCGGCTGAACCTTGCCACGCAAACCTGGGTCGATACCGGCGTCCAGGTGGAAAGCCGAACCGACACCCGGACGGAGGTCATGTGGGATCAGGGTCCGGCGAAACTGTACGTCATCACCCACCTGTTTGCTGAAAGCGGCGATACTGGAAGCCAACCCGTCAATCTCTACCGCTTCAGCTATAACGCTGGCACCGACAGCTACACCCTTGACTCTGGTTTTCCCACCGTTGTCGCGACCGGAAAACCCGAAGTGATCGTCCTTGCCAAAGACTCGACCGGGCAGCTCTGGGTTGCCTATGTCGTCGGCAGTAAAGCAATGGTCAATCGCAGCACGACCAACGAGCAAACCTGGGGAACCCCCTTTATCATTCCGGTTGACAGCGCGGCGAGCAGCGTCACCAGCGATGATATCGCGACTATTGTCGCCTTTCAGGGAAAAATCGGCGTGATGTGGAGCGACCAGGGCGACGATAAGTTCTATTTTTCGATTCACCAGGACTCCGCAGCCGACCAGACGTGGCTGCCGGTAGAAAGCGCCTGGCAGCAGTCGGGCAATATCTCCGACGATCATCTCAGCATTCAGGCAGACAGCACCGGACGGCTGTTTGTCGGTGCTAAAACGTCGCTAGGCGGCAGCGACCCGCTGACCGTTATGCTCGTTCGCCAGACCAACGGACAGTGGTCAACGACCGTCTTTGGCACCGGATCGCAGAATCACACCCGCCCGATAGTGGTGCTGGACGAAGGCAATAATCTGATCCACATGTTCGCCACGCTTGGGGGCAGCGGCTGCTGCATTGTGCAAAAGTCCTCATCCCTGACAAATCCATCGTTCCCTTCAGGAAATGGGACGATTGTCATTGACAGTGATTCATCGACCAAGATCAACAACGTGCAGTCCACGGATAATGGCGTCACCAATGCGTCGGGACTGCTGCTGATCGCGTCCGACTATGCTAGTGATCGGTACTTCCATGCTTACCTGCCGATTGGCGGCGGTAATCCGCCCACGCCGACGGACACGCCGACCGACGGACCTTCGCCGACGCCGACGTTCACACACACGCCAACATCAACTTTCACGCCAACGCCGCCGCCCGGACCGGAGATGTCGTTTACGGCAACCGATGACGCTCACGTGAAATCCGACTCGCCGAACTCCAACTACGGCAGCCTGGATAACCTGCGGACGCGCGGCGTCGTCTCGCCAATCTATGACGCCTACTTGAAATTCACCGTCAGCGGGCTTCCCAGCGGGGTTACACGCGCCACGCTGCGGCTGTTCTCTTACGACGGCAGCCCGAACGGCGGCTCGATCTACTCGGTGTCCAACCTGTATCAGGACGGCAGCGCCCCGTGGGTGGAGTCCAATCTGCGCTACAACAACGCGCCAGCCTTTGGCGGGTCACCGCTGAGTTCGTATCCGGCGACCATTCCCAACAATAGCTGGGTGGAGTATGACGTGACGGCAGCCGTTATCGGCAACGGCACCTTCAGCTTCGCCATCAGCAGCAATACTTCCAACAGCCTGTTCTTTAACTCGTCCGAAGCGGCGAGCAACCAGCCGGTGCTGGTGGTCGAATACGGCGGACCCACGCTGACGCCAACCAACACGTTCACGCCAAGCAATACGCCGACTCCGAGCCACACTCCGACGGTCACGCCGACCTTTACGCCGACCGATACCCCCGGACCGCAGTCGAACTTCAGCCCGTCGGATGACGCGCACGTGAAATCCGACTCGCCGAATAACAACTACGGCAGCGCCGATAACCTGCGGACGCGCGGCGTGACTGCCCCACTCTATACTGCCTACCTCAAATTCAACGTCACTGGTGTGGGAAGTTCGATCACGAGCGCCACGCTGCGGCTGTTCTCTTACGACGGCAGCCCGAACGGCGGTTCGATCTATCTGGTGTCCAATGACTATCTGGATGGCAGCGCCCCGTGGGTGGAGTCCAATCTGCGCTACAACAACGCGCCAGCCGTCAGCGGCGACCCGCTGAGTTCGTACCCTGCCACCATTCCTAACAATAGCTGGGTGGAGTATGACGTGACGTCTGCCATCACCGGCGACGGAACTTACAGCTTCGCCATCGTCAGCACCAGCACCAACAGCCTGTTCTTCAATTCGTCCGAGGCGGCGAGCAACCTGCCGGTGCTGGTGATCCAAACCGGCGGTGATGAACTCGGACTGATCGGCGATGGCGGCGGCGAGGAAACAACGCCCACGGACACCAGCACGCCGACGCCGACCCTCACGCCAACCGGAACCCCCGGTCCGCAGATGGCGGTTGAAGCGGCGGACGACGCCCACGTCAAATCCAGTTCTGCCGCGTCCAACTATGGCAGCCAAAACCACCTGCGCACGCGCGGCGTGGATGGCACGCTGTACAACGCCTATCTGAAGTTTGTGGTCAGCGGACTGCCGGGTGAGGTCGCCCGCGCTACGCTGCGGCTGTATGCCTACGACGGCAGCCCGAACGGCGGCGCGATCTACTCGGTACTCAATGACTATCTGGATGGCAGCGCCCCGTGGACAGAGTCCGATCTGCGCTACAACAACGCGCCAGCCATCAGCGGCGACCCGCTGAGTTCGCATCCCGCCGCCATTCCCGATAACACCTGGGTGGAATATGACGTGACGGCTGCTATCACCGGCGACGGCACTTACAGCTTCGCCATCGTCAGCAGCACTACCAACAGTCTGTTCTTCAATTCGTCGGAAGCCCCGGATAACGTGCCGGTGCTGATCATCGAAACCGGCGACTCGGTGAACATGCTGATGGACGGCATGGTGATGCAGCCGCAGGTGGTTCAGTCGCTGAACGTCATTTCGTTGTTCGATGCTTCGGGGCAGTGCCTTGAGGGCGAACTCCTGTACACGATCACGAATCTCGGCGACCCGATGACCGCCCCGGCGAGCTACTCGGTCTTTGGTCCTTCGGGCGCGCTGCAGCCGGGCGAATTCGGTCCGCTGGACATTGACCAATCGGCGACCATCATCCAGTCGGGCATTACCCAGCCGGGCATCTACACCCTGTTTGCCAACGTCGAAGGGCTGGTTGTCGCGGCTGAGTGCGCCGCCGCGCCAATCGCGGTCGAGACGGAGGTCGTGACCGAAGAAGCGCTGCCGACGGAAGCACCAGTGGCAGTGCTAACCGAAGAACCAGTTGTCGTGCCGACAGAAGAAGCCACCGACGAATTGGTGCCGCTGCCAACCTTCACCTGGCTGCCGCAGCCGACAGAGGTTCCAGCCGATACCGCTGTGCCGCCAACCGCGACCTCGGAATTACCGGCAGCGACGGCGACGCCGCAGCCGCTGGCACTACCCTTCTCGGATCATCTCGATAATGGTGGCGCGCTGTGGTCGGTCAACGGCGGCTGGATCCTTCAGGACGCCGCGCTGCTCGGCGGAACCGGCGCATTCTGGTACACCAGCCTGAACGCGGACACGGTTGAAACACTGAGTCTGGCGTACCCGCTGGATCTGCGGACGGCGCAGCAGCCGCTGCTGCGTTTCGACTCGCTGCTGGTCGCCAGCCACTCCAGCGCCAGCGTTGAGATCAGCCTTGACGGTGTGACGTGGCAGCCGCTGTTGAGCGTCCAGCCATCGGAAAACTGGCAGACTATGTTCGTCGATCTGTCGGCTTACCAGCAGCAGACGGTCTGGCTGCGGTGGGTCAGGCTGGCAAGCGCCCCGGCGCTCGGTCAGGAAGCCGACTTCTGGACGATTGACAACGTGGACGTGGCAGAAGCGGTACTGCTGCTGCCCAGCCCAACGCCGACACCGTCGCCAGAGCCAATCATCATCCCGGCGACCGAAGTGCCGTCACCCGAACCAATCGTCGCGCCGGTAGAGCCGCCTGCGCCTGCCAATACCAGCGAGGGCAACGCCAGCGCGCTGCCAGTAGAGGCGACGGCGGAAGCTACCGGCGAAGCCGCGCCGTAACCGGCTGGCGGTTTCTGAGGCAGGACGTGTCGGAAAATCAGTTCATATTCGAGAATGCAGGGGGCGACTCATGAGTCGCCCCCTGCACATGCGGTTAAGAGACATGACAGGCAGTAGGCGTCCGCGCCGCCAGACCATAGATTATCAGGCTGAGTCACGCGCCTTCGCCTAACCCCACCATCGCCACGCTGACATCCCACAGCCGCCGCGCGACCTCGCGATCCTGCGCCGCCGCTGCCGCAGCCGTATCCTGCCGCCGCACGAAATATCGACCGGTGACGCCTTCGACTTCCGGCGACGATGCCAGCCAGACCTGAGTATCAGCCCCCTCTTCGGGCGTCAGGTGTCCGCGCATCTCCAGACCGGCGGCGCGCTGGAAGTTGGAATCGACATAGCCGGGATCGACGGCGTTGACCGTCACGTCCGATCCTTCCAGCCGCCGCGCCAGCTCAATCGCGAACAGGATGTTCGCCAGCTTGGACTGTTCGTAGGCAGTCCAGCCGTAATAGTCGTGGCGAAAACCGAGATCGTCAAAGTTGATCGCGCCCCGTGTGTGGGCGCTGGACGCGACGTTGATGATCCGCGCTGGCGCGCTGGCGGTGATGGTATCCAGCAGCAGATGAGTGAGCAGAAAATAGCCAAGATGATTGAGCGCGAAGGTCTGCTCAATGCCGTCCACGCTTTCGCGATAGCTGATGAACAGCGCCCCGGCGTTGTTGATCAGCACATGCAGCCGGTCATATTTACGCCTGAACGCATCTGCCAGCGCCCGAACGTCCTGCTGCGAGGACAGATCGGCGGTCAGAAATTCGAGCGAGCCGGGAGTCGTCCCCACGTCATTGAGGACAGCGTCAATCTTGCGCTGGTCGCGCCCGACTCCAATAACCGTCGCGCCCATTGCAGCCAGCCGCAGCGCCGTCACCCTGCCGATGCCGTCGGTTGCGCCCGTGACCAGGCAAACTTTATCTTTCATCTGATTATCAGCCTCCGCCTACACTCTGTTTATTCCCCGGACGAAACCGTTGGTGCTGGACGTGTATTGTAACCGGATTAACGGGCGAATCGGGAAGCGTCCATCTGGCATGGTATAGTCTTCACCCAGCCAGTTTTTCTCACAGGCGTGCAAAAGACTCTATAATTTAGCTGTCCATCGACCGCAAAATTACCGGAAGAAAGGAAGCGCTATGATTGTCACGTCTTCTGCCCTTTTCACGCTGGCGTATGGTAAGTACGCGCTCGGCGCTTACAACATCAACAATATGGAACAGGCGCTGGGCTTGTTTCGCGGGCATCTGGACGCGGAAGCGCCGTTCATCGTCCAGATATCCAAAGGCGCGCGCAAATACGCTGGCATCCCGATGATCGAAGCCATCATCCGCGCCGCCGACAAAATCTTCCCCCAGGCGATCTATGCCGTCCACCTCGATCACGGTGACGAAGCCACCTGTTACGACTGTATTGAGTCGGGTTTTTATTCCTCGGTGATGATCGACGCTTCGCACGAGACGTTTGAAAACAACGTCGCCATCACGCGGCGGGTGGTAGAACGCGCCCACGCGCGCGGGGTGTCGGTCGAGGCGGAACTTGGCATGTTGGGCGGGGTCGAGGAAGACATTGCCGTCGATGAAAAGCACGCCATGCTCACCGACCCTGAAGAAGCGAAACGCTTCGTGGAAGCCACTCACGTGGACAGCCTCGCGGTTGCTATCGGCACCAGTCACGGCGCGTACAAGTTCAAGGGGCAGCAGTCGCTGCATTTTGCCCGGATCGCCAACATCCAGCAGCTTCTGCCCGGTCTGCCGCTGGTGATGCACGGCTCAAGTTCGGTGCCGCAGGAAGAAGTAGCGCGGATCAACGCCGCTGGCGGGACGCTCGATCCATCGGCTCGCGGCGTGGACGTGAACGAATTTCAACGCGCCGCCTCGCTTGGCGTGACCAAAGTCAACATTGATACCGATGGGCGGCTGGTGTGGACGCGCGTTCACCGCGAATTCTTCCGCGATCATCCCGCCGAATTTGACTTCCGCAAGCCCGGCACACTGTTTGTGGATGAATTCGCCAAATTCGTTGTCCACAAAGCCGAGAAGCTTGGCGCGGCGGGACAGCTTGCCCACGTTCGGAACGAACTGAGCTAAGGACGGCGCTCATGCGGATCGCGATCCCGGATGATTATCAGGGGGCGGTGCCAACCCTGGACTGCTACGACAAACTCTCGGCGCATGAGGTCACGGTGTACCGCGATACAGTCCAGGACATCGGGATGCTGGCGCAGCGCTTCTTCGACGCCGACGCGCTGGTGCTGATCCGCGAGCGCACCGCCATCACCGCGCCACTGCTGGCGCGGCTGCCCAACCTCAGGCTCATCAGCCAGACCGGCAAAGGCATCGCCCATATCGATCTCGCCGCCTGCACGCAGCGTGGGGTGGCGGTAGCGGTGGGCGGCGGCTCGCCATACGCGCCCGCCGAACTGACCTGGGCGCTGGTGCTGACCGCGCTGCGCCGCCTGCCGCAGGAGATCGCCCGCATGAAAAACGGCGGCTGGCAGGGCGAATTCGGGGTTGGGCTGCATGGGCGAAGTCTTGGCATCCTCGGCTACGGCAAGATCGGCACGCTGGTGGCAAATTACGGGCGCGCCTTTGGCATGAAGGTGCTGGTGTGGGGACGTGAAGGTTCGCTGACGCGCGCCGCCGCTGATGGCTTCGAAACCGCCGCCAGCCAGCGGGCGCTGTTCGAGCGTGCGGATGTGCTCAGCCTGCATCTCAAGCTGGTGAACGAAACGCGCGGTATTGTCACCGCCGCCGATCTGGCAGCGATGAAGCCGTCGGCGCTGCTGGTCAACACCAGCCGAGCGGAGCTAATCGCGCCGGGAGCGCTGGTCGCCGCCCTGCAAGCCGGGCGACCGGGTTTTGCCGCCGTCGATGTCTACGAGGCTGAGCCGGTGTTCAATCACCCGCTGCTGCACATGGATAACGTGGTCTGCACGCCGCACATCGGCTATGTGGAGAAGGATACCTACGAACGCTACTTCGGCGCGGCGTTCGACAACCTGCTGGCATTCTTCGCCGGAACGCCAGCGGGGCTGCTCAATCCTGAGGTCGTCAAACGGCACTGAGCCGGAAAGTCAGTCTGAACCGGATTGGCTGAGGTGTCGGGCGGCGAGGAAGCCAAACACCAGACCAGCGCTTAAGGTGCCGCCGCCGCCCGGATAAGCGCCGCCAAACGGGCTGCCCGCCGTATTGCCGACGGCGTAAAGTCCCGGAATGACTTTGTTCCAGACGTTGAGCACCTGCGCGTGACGGTTAATCTGAAGCCCGCCGGAAGTGCCGAGCGCGCCGGGCCAGATTGGGGTGCCGTAAAAAGGCGGGCGCACCAGCGGCGCCAGGCAGATATTCAGCAGATCGTCGCGGGCGGGGTCGCCCGCGGTGCTGAGGTCAAAGCTCGATTCGCCGCGCCGGAAGTCGGGGTCGATGCCCTCGCGGGCGTGGCGATTGAACGTCTCGATGGTCGCCTGAAAGCCAACCGGGTCGATTTTGAGCGCGACCGCCAGTTCCGGCAGGCTGTCGGCTTTGATGATCCAGTCCGGCAGCGGCGCGCCCGCCGGAAACGACGCGAAGCTGTAACGGCTGCGATGCTCGCTGTCGATAATCACAAACGATGGGATGTTGGCGTATTCATAGCTGCCAGTGTCAAAGCTGTAGAAGGCGCGGGTCACGGCATCGTAAGCGCCGGCTTCGTTCAGGATGCGCAGCCCTTTTCGATTGACAACCACCGCGCCCGGTCGCCCCAGTTCGTGGGCGAGCGCGTTGATGGCGATCTGACGATGGGTATCGTAAAAGACGGGCCAGCCCCAACGCTCGTTCATGTGGCGCAAGCCCGCGCCCAGCGCCATCCCCATCAGGTGTCCGTCGCCGGTATTGGTCGGTACCGCGCTGGTGTAATACAGCGGACCGCGCAGAAAATTACTCGCCATCAATTGATTGTGGTCAAAGCCGCCGCTGGCAAGGACGACGCCGCGCCGCGCGCGAATATTAAACTCGCGCCCATCGCGATCAGCGATCATGCCGACCACCACGCCATCATCGTTCACCACCAGCCGTTTGGCGGGTGTGCTGACGAAATAGCGCACGCCGCGCGCCGCCGCCTGCTGGTGCAGATGGCTTGACAGCGCGGTGCCTTTCGCGTTCCCCATGTTGGGCAGCACCGGCATCAGCGTTCGTCCGTGTGGTTTGCCTCCCGGAAATTCGGGGTAATAGTCGTTGAAGACCGGCGTCAGTTCCCAGTCCACGCCCACCGAGCGCAGGAAATCAATCGCTTCATTGCAGTGTTCGGTGAACGCCGCCGCCAGTTCCTTATCCACCTGCCCAAAGGTGACGTGCTGCAAATATTCGAGGGCTTCCTCGCGCGAATCAGCGATTCCGGCTTCGCGCATCCTGAAATTATTCGGAATCCAGATGCCGCCGCCGGAAATGCCCATCGTGCCGCCAAGCGTGTCGCCCTTTTCGAGGACGATGGTGCTCAAGCCCGCGTCCGCCGCGCACAGCGCCGCCATCTGCCCGGTGCCGCTGCCCACCACGACCACGTCAACCTCCTCGTCCCATTCGATGCCCTGGTCAGCGTGAAGCTGTGAATCGACGCCCAGCGCCGCCGACGTTAGCTGCTCTTTCGCGTTCTGACTGTCGATCAACCCATGACGCAGGGCGAAATCGAACAAATCGACG
Organism: Aggregatilineales bacterium; assembly: GCA_030834905.1. Taxonomy (GTDB): domain Bacteria; phylum Chloroflexota; class Anaerolineae; order Aggregatilineales; family Phototrophicaceae; genus Flexifilum. The sequence goes on from JAUQWZ010000011.1 coordinate 451,638, forward strand.
CGATGATTAAGCTCCAGCTTCTGCATTAACCGCTGGCGATAGGTATCAACCGTCTTGGGGCTGATATAGAGCCGTTCGCCGATTTCGCGGCTGGCATAGCCCTGGACGGTCATGACCAGCACGTCATACTCGCGCTCGCTCAATAATTCCAGCGGGTTCTCCGGCGCGTCGCTGTGTTTGTCCTGCCGGTGGTAATCGAGCAAAATCTGGACTGCCTGCGACGAGAAGTGGGTTTCGTTCTGGTACACCTTGCGGATGGCTTTGATCAGCTCAATATCTGCCGCGCTCTTGAGGACGTAGCCGGACGCGCCCGCTTTGACGGCGCGAAGGATGTACTGTTCCTCGGCGTGCATGGTGAGCACCAGCGTGCGCACCTGCGGGAACTGGGCGCTGATATACTGGATCGTATCCAAGCCAGACATTCCCGGCATAGTCAGATCCATGACCACAATATCCGGCAGCAGTCCGTTCATCTGCCTGATTGCCTCGTTACCGTCGCTCGCTTCGCCGATCACCTCAATGTCCGGCTCGGCGTTGAGCAGCGCACGCAGCCCGGCGCGCAGCACCGCGTGATCATCCACCAGCATAACCCGTATCGTCTGCATCATGACACTGCCTCATCAACATTTTCGTTCAGCGCGACCTCCACCTGAAGGCAGGTTCCCTTGCCGGGCGCGGAATCCAGCCGCAGCGTCGCGCCGATCAGTTCGACGCGCTCTCTCATGCCGAGCAGCCCAAGACTGCGCTCCTGAGCATTGAGCGTATTTGCCACGTCAAAACCAGCGCCATCATCCCTGATGCTCAACCGGACAGCTTTGTCGTCCTGCTCCAGCCGAACCGAGACGTGGGCTGCCGAGGCGTGCCGGACGACGTTGGTGAGCGCTTCCTGAACCACGCGGTAGAGGATCAGTTCGGTCAGGCGCATCAGCCGCGCGCCTTCCGGGACATCGACGATGAACTCAACATCGAGAGTCGTGTTCTGGCGATAGGCTTTGATGTACCAGTCCAGCGTGGGCACAAGACCGAGATCGTTGAGCGTCGAGGGACGCAGATCGCGCGCCAGCCGCCGCACTTCGTCCAGCGTTTGCACCACCAGCTCGCGCAGATCCTGCGCCAGCGCCGAGACGGCGTTCATGTCGGGCATCCGTTCAAACAGCTTCAACTGCACCAGCAGCGCGGTCAATGCCTGCCCGGTTTCGTCGTGAAGCTCGCGGCTGATTCGCTCGCGCTCCTGCTCCTGCGCCGTCACCGTCTGTGCCAGCAGCCGGGCGCGAATCGCCTCTTTGCGTTTCAGTTCTTCCCACAACGAGGCATTTTCGACCGCAATCCCTAGCTGGTTGCACACTGCCATCAACAGCGACACAGTTCTGTCGCTGGCAGGACTGGCGGTATGACCGAGCGCGATCAGGATACCCTGTAACTGGTTGCGCGATTTTATCGGATAGCAGGCGATGCCGCGGCGGTCTAGCGGCTCATCGTGGGACGTCAGCGAATCAGCCAGCGGCGCGGCGGAATAGCCGTCGATAAACCAGGGGCGTTCTGTCTCAAGTGAGGAATCCATCAGCCGTCGGGCGGCGTCCGCCATCAGGCTGTCCTGAACTTCGGGCGAAAGACCGCTTACCGCGCGCGCTTCCAGCGAGTCCTTTTCGCCCAGCAAAGCGATCAGCCCTGCCTGCGCGCCAGCAAAATTCAGGGCGCGCGCCAAGCCGGTTTCCAGGATCGTTTCGATGTTGAGCGACTGGTTAATCGTTGCCGCCAGTTCGTACAGCATCTGGAGATCCTGATTGCCCGCCCGCAGGCGCTGGTTCGAGGCTTCCAGTTCAGTCTGCGTGCGCGCCAGCGAATCGATCATGGCGTTAAAAGCCCGTCCTAACTCACCGATTTCGTCGTTCGCCCACACCGGCGCTCGCAGATACAGGTCGCCCTCATCTACCCGGCGGGCGACGCGGGCAATATCGCGGATCGGGTGCGTCAGCAGACCGACGAGCAGGTGCGCGGCAGTCAGACCGACCAGCCCCATGACGATCACCAGAACGGCAAGCTGGCTGAAATGGTCGGTTTCCAGAAGCGCGCGGTTTTGCAGCAGCCACCCGACGACAGCGAATGCGGGGAATATCATGGCGGTGAACGCGATCCCGATGAGCTTTATCCACAGCGGCACACGACCCGCCCACTTCCAGAAAACATCAAACATTCGCGGAACACGGAGGCTAGAATGGGCGTTGCTTTTGTCGTTCATCGGGCGCGCTCACCGCCATTACCGACAGGGAGCACTGTGTCCTTCTTCCAGAGAATCGTTATCTTTTAGTTATACCCATCCTTCCCTGTGTGCTGCCAGTGCTATTTTCAGGTTTCATCACTGTCATTCTTCCTGAGCTGCGCGCGGCGCGCCGAGTTCGATCCAGGTGTAGACCTTCGCCAGCTCAATCGGCGTAAACAGCGCCGGATGATCGCCGGTCTGCTGCTGGAGGATGATGTTGCTGCCCGCCGCATTTGAGGGAACTACCGCCGGTATGTCGGTATCGCTCAGGACAGTGGTTTCATAACTGGTCAGATCAAGGTCTGCCAGCGGTATCGTGCCGCCATGACAAACGCTGCACTTCGCCTGGAACAGATCGCCAATGCCATCGTCCCATGAGGTCAGCGGCGCGTCGAAAGACGCTGCTGCTATCTGCGGAACGGGTGTGAGTTGGGCGAACAGCGTCGCTTCTGAGGTCGCCCGCGGGACGGTTTCCAGTGCCGTCTGCTCAAAGGAGATGAAATAGTACACCCCCGCCAGCAGCGCCAGCGCCACGACGCCATAAACGACGGTAAAGACACGGCTTCGAGCCGCGACTTTTGCGTCCGGCTGTTCCGACTGCGGCGGTTCACCGGCTTCGACGCGCGCCAGTTCCAGCGGATGCTCGTCTTCCATTTCTTCTTTGCTGAGGTAGCCAGTGAACATGCTGCGGTTGAAGTGGCGCACATGCACGTGATAGAAATGCCACAGGATAATCGCCAGTACCGCCAGCAGCGCCTCGCCGCCATGTACGGCTTTTGCCGCCGGAATAACCTGCCCCGGCAGGCTGCTGGTGGTCGCAATCGGATTCCAGAGCATGAAGCCGGTGATGATCATGACCACCGTACCCCAGACCAGCGAGTAATACTCGACCTTCTCCTCAACCGTGAACTTGCCCTGCTGGGGGCGCTCCGACCGCAGCCCGACGTTGTACAGCAGCAGTTGAATACCGTTGACGATATCGCGCCCGGTCAGCCACAGACCCGGACGGCTGCGCTTGACAAGCACCTGATAGAGAATGGTGCCGAGGTGATAAATGCTTTCCAGCATCAGCACCGTCGCCGCGATGCGGTGGATGATGCGCACCGTCTCGATACCGCCCAGAATGCCCACCAGCCAGATTGAAATCTCCGCCTGGGCGAATTTCTGCACTAAGCCGGTCAGCGCCAGGGTTGTGAAGCTGCCGAACAGCAGCCAGTGTTCGACCCGCTGCGATACCTTAAAGCGTAAGTAGCCGCGATTAGCGCTCATTTCTGCGCTCCTTTGGAGGCGCGGCGGCGGTTGCGCCAGCGCCGGTAGATGTCCGAGGCGACGAACACGCCCATTGCGCCGATGACGGTCGGAATGAGGATGGCATAGATGGTTTCAGCAGCGGCGACCAGCGGCGCATTTTCAAAGTCGGGACGGTAATGGCTCAGCCACGCGCCAGAGAAATTCGCCGTCGCATCGGGGTGACACTGCTGGCAGGTGCTGACCAGATTGTCCTTGATGACCGGACTTTCGGGATCGCTCACCGCCATGATGTTGTGAACGCCGTGACAATCGGCGCACACCGGCGAGTTGACCGCCTGATCGGGCGCGGTTTGCTGGAACAGGGTGACCGTCGTGCCGTGAAAATCGGCGACGTAGGTATCAAAGACATCGGTGCTGATATCGTACTTCGCCATCAGCGTTTCGTCGGCATGACAGGTCGCGCAGATCTGCGGCGAGAACAGGCGGAACGGCTCTGCCGAGGGACCGCGCACGCTGTGCGAGCCGTGACAGTCGCCGCAGGCAGGCACGTCCGCATTGCCGGTCAGCAGCGATTCGCCGTGAACGCTGGTGGCGTACACCTCGTAGATTTCGGCGTGGCACGTCTGGCACATCTCGGCGCCGATCTGGTTGCTTTCAGGCAGCGACACATTGGTGGTTTCGTCGCTCAGCCGCTGGACTTCATGCCCGGTGTGGCAGTCTGAGCAGACGGCAGACTGCTGGTTGCCATTGATCATGGCAGTCAGATGAACGCTGTCGAGCGTTTCATCATATTTGTCGGTGTGGCAGCGCGCGCACGAGGTCGAAAGCTCGATAGTCAGTTCGCGCGGGGTGCTGGCGGTAACTTCGGGATGCGGGTATTCGCGGATGTTGTCATGACAGCGAATGCAGCGATACCCTTCAGTCCCATGCTGCCCGTGAACCGATGCCGCGTAAGCCTCGGCATCAACGGTCACGGACATGGTTTCGCCAGAAGCAAATGTCAGTTGAAGATACTCGTTCTCATGACAGCCGAGACAGAAGGCACTGTCCGGCGAGCCTTCGCCCTGATACTGAATCACGTCGGTCGAAAGAAATTGGCTCGGCAGCGGCGGCGGCGGCGGTGGTTGGGCGCTGACGTCCGCGTAAGCGGTTGGCAGCAGGGCAAATCCAGCCGCAAGCAGCACCATCCCGCCAAAGGCGAATGCTCTTAGAGTCCTGTAGGTGAAGCGAATGCGATTGCGTTGGATCATGGTCTAGTCCGATAGGTCTTCCAGAAACATCATTGTCTGGAGTACATCTGCTGCGATGAGTGGTCGGGGAAGGATTGACTTCCCCCGACCACTCACGAAATTGTTACCAGGTGCTTTAGAGCGATTCCAGGCTTTCCATATCCTGAGCCGCGATGAAGCCGAAGGTCATGCCCGCGCCGACAGTCGCGCCGCCGCCGGGGTAGCCAGCGCCCATCGCGCTGCCGGAGGCATTGCCGACCGCGTACAGACGCGGAATGGGATTGCCCCACACATCAAGAACCTGTGCCAGGGTGTTGGTTTGCAGACCGCCGCAGGTGCCGAGCGCGCCGGGATACAGCCGCGTCGCGTAGAATGGCGCGGTTGCAACCGGTGCCAGGCATGGGTTGGCGATATCGTCGCGGGTGGTGTCACCGCCGGTCTGCTTGTCAAAATCCGACTCGCCGCGGTGATAGTCAGGATCAAGTCCCTGAGCCGCGAACTCATTGAAGCGTTCCACTGTCGCCAGCAGCGTTTCGGCGTCAATTTCCAGCGCCGCCGCCAGTTCTTCCAGCGTATCCGCCTTGACAATCCAGTCGCCAGGTTCCACGCCTGGCTGGGTGTAGGCAAGCGTGTAGCGGGCGCGGTTTTCCGAGTCGGTGATGACGAAACCGGGGATGTTCGGATAGGTGTGCGTGCCGTTGTCGTAGGTGTAGAACGTGCGCGTCGCCGGGTCATAAGCGCCAGCTTCATTCATGAAGCGCTCGCCCGCCTTGTTGACGACAATGGTGCCGGGCTTGCCGATTTCATACGCCAGCGCCGGAATGCCGATCCCATATTCTTCATTGAAGTACATGGGCCAGCCCCAGATTTCGTTCATGTTGCGCAGGTTCGCGCCCAGCGCCATACCCATCAGATGTCCGTCGCCGGTGTTGGTGCTGACCGCGCTCGGATAATAGATGGGTCCGCGCAGGAAGTTGGTCACCATTTCGGGATTGTGATCGAAACCGCCGGAGGCGATGACGACGCCGCGCCGCGCCTTAATGTTGATCTCCGCGCCGCCCGATTCGGCGACCACGCCGACCACCGCGCCGTCGTCATTGACGATCAGACGTTTGGCGGGGGTTTCTAACAGGTATTCCACGCCGCGTTCTTCACCGGCGCGGTGCAGCATCTGCGCCAGAGCGCCGCCGCCCGACGCGCCTTCAATGGTCGAAACCGGGTCAATGTGGCGACCCAGCGGCTTGCCACCGGGGAATTCGGGGTAATAGTCGTTGAACCAGGGTGCCAGCACCCAGTCGATACCAACGCTGCGCAGGTAGTCAACCATCTGATTACAGTTGTCTACGTAGGCTTCCTGAAGCTCCGGCGTGCCCTGCCCGAAAGTGGCGTGGCTCAGGTATTCAATCGCTTCTTCGCGGGAGTCTTCAATGCCGGCTGCCGCCATCGCAAAGTTGTTGGGAACCCAGATGCCGCCGCCGGAAATGCCGGTGGTGCCGCCGACGTTGGCGGCTTTTTCGAGCACAATCGCCTCAAGTCCGTCCTCAGCCGCCTTAATCGCCGCGACCTGACCGGAACCACTGCCGACAACAATCACATCGACTTCGCGGTCAAACGTGACCTGCGACGACGGCACAGCCGCCGCTGCCAGCCGGTTGGGCACTGCCATCAGTCCTGCCGTCGCGGCGACCGCGCCGGTGGTGCTGGCGGTGCGAAGGAAATCGCGCCGGGAAAACTTGCGGGAAATAAACTGGTCGCTCATTGCAATTTGTCCTTTTATGTCTGCGAATGTTCTCAACAGCGATTAGTTCGCTGAGGTGGTCTCGGCTGTCACTTCCGGTGTCGTCTGAGGCGGTACCTCCGGTGTTACCTCAGGTGCTGCTTCCAATACAGACTCGGTGTACGCCTCTCGGCTGAACTGCGGGTTGCCGAAATCGTAGGCGTGGCATTCCCAGCAGTAGAGGACTGAAGGCGTGTGAACGCGGTGGCACAGGTTGCATTCCAGTTCGCTGTAGTGCGGCGATTGGTGCGGGTTAGCGTCGTGTCCCTTTGCCTGCGGGTCGGTCACGCCGAGATCCATCGTGCGCCAGATGATCTGGTCGTAGCTGCCGTGTTCATGGCACTCGAAGCAGAAATCCATCTCATAGCGCGCCGGTTCCAGCGGCTGCTGACCTTCACCGCTAACCTCACCGCCCAGATAGGCGATGGTGTCATTCAACTGATGATCGAAGTCGTACTCGTGACAGTCGGTGCAGGCGATATCCTGGGCAGCATGGTAGCCGCCGAGCAGGTCAGTGGTGGCAAGCGATTCCACGTAGGGTTCCATCACGTGGCAGTTACCGCAGGACTCTGACGTGGGATCGCCCACGCGAAAATCCCAGAAATGCCCCCATATTCCCGCAGCGCCGACAGCGACGACGACGATCCCGACCAGCAGCAGGATCGCCAGACCCTTGACTACACGCCGGATAATCCGAGTGACTTTGCGCGGGCTTCTTGCTTGAATCGACTGATCTTCAACCATGCTGAGGACAACCTCATCCGATGTGGTGTGATGGGACAGAAAGCATCCCCATCACATCTTTTCCTGATGATAATTATTCACTTATCGAGGATTTCTGTCTGTCAGGAATGCGAGGATTTCTGTGTCAGGATTTTCCCTACACAGGGAGAACAACAGGTTATTCAGGGGCAGCGTCTGACTTCAGTATGGCAATAGTGGCAATAGCGATTGCCATGCTGCCAAACAAAAACACACCCGCGAAGGTGTGTTCTATGGATCGTGGTCGAGAATATCGTGCCTGCCAACGTTGCGATAACGACAAATCACGTCGCCGGTCGCCTCATCTCGATCATATTCGAAGGTGAACCGGTAGAAATCGTCAACGCGGGCTTCCCAAATACCCTTGTATCCGCGCATCTTCTTGATTTCCAGCGAGCGCGGCTTTGGGTCTCCCTGGAACTTTACCAGCGCCCGTTCGACTTTACGCTGAACCTCATTCGTCAAAGCAGCAAATGCTTTATCAAACTTCGCCGTCGTCTGGTATTTCATGCGATAGACTTCGAAGATGGGTAATCATGTCGTCAACTGTATCGAAGGTGCTGATACGTCCGGCGGCAATGTCCTCATCCGCCTCGCGCTCGGCTGCCTGCCATGCTTCCGCTTTGAAATACGCCTGATCGGGATCAGGGTCTCCCTCGTCCAGCATTATCTCAATCAGCTTGATACGTCGGTAGGAGTCCAGCGCGCGCAGTCGTTCGATAAGCGCCCGTTCCTCCGCCGTAACCTCCATGCGGTCATGTCGCTTAATAACCATTACCTGCCTCGGTGTGACCCTCAATCACCACTTTTCGTGAAAGCGTTACAGCATCGCACATCGTTTCTTGATGTACAACTACTGTCTGAGCATTGTAGCACGTTTCCTTCATGAACAGACTGCCGTCTGCCGGCAAAACGGTTGGCTCACCTGCCCGCCTTTGCGCCGCACGACTCGCGCACGATGAGTTCGGTTGGCAGGACGATAGAGACTTCGCGCTGCTGAGGAAATGCTTTCTGTACCTGTAGCGTCTGGATGGCAAGCTGTGCCAGCTTGTGCTTGGGAATATCCACCGTCGTCAATGCCGGGCGAACCATGCTGGCAAGCTCGATATTATCTATCGAAGCGACCGCAATATCTTCCGGCACACGCATTCCCCGATCCTTGACGGCGGCGATTGCGCCAATGGCGGCTTCGTCGGTCGCCGTAAAAATCGCGGTGAAATCAACCTCTGTCTCAATCAGACGGGCGATCATGTTATACGCCGCCTGGGTCGGCGCGACAGCGGGATCGAGGAAATCTACCAGACGCGCATCGTAAGGCAGCCCGTGTTCCAGCAGGGTTTGCCGGTGTCCGGTGACGCGCTGGTCGTTGATGCCCACGAAGGCAATGCGCTGATGCCCCAGACCGATCAGGTGACTCATCGCCGACCGCGCCGCTTCCGCCCGTTCAAACATGACCGTTGGCAGCCCGAAGACGGTTTCTTCCAGACAGACGATGTTCGGAATGCGCTTAATCGTCTGCTCCAGACGAAGTATATCCTCTCGCTGATTGGGAATGAGGGATGGCAGAATCAGGATGAGGGACGAAATTTCCTGCTCATGAATGTGTTTGTTGAAGAAGATTGGGTCTTGCAGCGCGTCCCAATAGGCAAGAAAGCTGATCTGCTGCTTCTGCTGGTAAGCGTGATCGTACAGCCCAGACAGGATAGTATTGTAGTAAGGGCGCTCGATCAGGTTATAGCCCTTGCCACCAGTGACAATACCGATAGCATTCTGCGCCGCATCGCTGCCCTGCTTCAAGCGCTGGGCAAACTCGTTCGGACGATATTGCAGATCGTGGATGGCGTCCAGCACGCGCTGGCGGGTCGCTTCAGACACCTTGCGCGGTCCGTTGTTGAGTACGTAAGAAACCACCGAGCGCGATACGCCCGCGCGCCGGGCAACATCATCCTGAGTCACTGGAACTGGTTGTGTCATAGTATCCTGATTTAGTCGCCTATCCCTAGTTGGATGGCTGCTTTCGGCAGATCGTCCGTCTCAGCAGTCAGCGTAACCGTTCCCGCCGCGAAGCGCGACCGGACGTAACAGCCCGCCTGCCCGCCCAGCAGCACCAGCGGATTCGCGCCGATAAGGTCAGCCTCGCCTTCAAGGGTCAGTGTCACGCTGCGCATTTGATACGGCAGCACATTACCATATTTGTCGGTGATTTGCAGCGCGATTCGCGCCATGTCCGTCCCATCGGCGCTCAGGCGGTCTGTATTGGACGAAAGGCGCAGCGCCTGCGGCAGGTGGCTGGAGTCGATCCTCTGCTCGGCGACAATCGCCCCGCCAATCAAGCCGCGCACCGTCAAATCCTGAAACGCCGTCCCCCAGGGATTATAGGGTTCCTGCCAGCGTATCGTAAACGGTGGGTGGTTCAGATGAGGAAACTGTTCAACATCGGGTCGGAAACGCCCCTGGCTGTTTTCGCCAATGAAGACCTCAATCTCATCGCAGTTGCTGAAGATGGTCAGCGGATTGTTGCCCCCGGCGGCACGATCCCCCATCGTCCAGTTGGTCGCCGCGTAGAGCACGATCTCGTCGGACGGCGATTTCTGGCTGCGGTAGAAATACGCCGCCATCTTGGGCAGTCGATAAATGTCCATCACCCCGTGATAGCAGATGCGGTCGCCGCTGCCAAATTCGCGGTGCGTGTGGTAATCGAAGGCACACCAGCCTATCGCGCCAGCAATATCAGGATGCCCCATCTGCAAATTCTGCTTGCGGGCGTGGTGCAGCGCGTGTTCAACCCGGCGCTCCTCATGATCCCAGGTCTTGGTCGGGAACATGTGACCGCCGAACTCGGTGATCAGATGCGGGCGCACCAGCGGCGTCTGGATTCCGGGCGGGAAATCGTTCAGCGTAAATACATCTTCGAGAAATTCGCTGCGGATGAAATTGCGCACGCCGCCAGTCTGCCGGGTACTGTCCAGCGCCCGTGCCAGCGCGTTTGTCTCGCCGTATAGGTCTTCGTCATCCGGCGATTCGTTGATCCGCACGCCCCACAGGATAATCGACGGATGGTGGCGATCCCGTTCGATCATCGCCCGCAGATCGTCCATGACCAGCGCTCGCCAGGCTTCATCGCCGATATGCTGCCATCCGGCAATCTCCTCGAACACCAGCAGCCCGATCTCGTCACAGCGGTTCAGGAAGTGCGGCGACTGCGCGTAGTGTGAGGTTCGGACAATATTGCATCCCAGTTCGTATTTCAGGATGTCGGCGTCCAGTTCCTGCAAGCGTTTGGGCGCGGCTGCGCCAAGATATGGATACGTCTGGTGGCGATTCAGCCCGAATAGTTTGACGGGTTCGCCGTTGAGATAGAACCGACCATCATCACAGAACTCGGCGCTGCGGAAGCCAAAGCGAACCACCTGCTGATCGATCACATCGCCGCCCGACAGCAGGCTGAGCTTCAATGTGTAGAGCGCCGGGTTTTTCAGCGTCCACAGGTCAATTTGTTCCAGATCGACAAACGACACCACCACCGACTGAGAGGAAACATCCTGCGTCAAGAGCGCCACTGGCTGACCATCGGCGTCGTGCAGCCGCGCTTCCAGACGCAAGCCCGGCTTCCACTGCGAAAGGCGGACGTCACAGTCCAGACCGGGGGCGGTCAGGACAGTCACCGGCTTGGGAAACAGGCTGGTGATGTGGCAGGAATCGACCAGCCGCAGGTGAACGTCGCGGTAGATGCCGCCAAATGTCAGGTAATCGACCAGATTGCCATACGGGGGAACGCTGGTGTCTTCAGTGGCATCGACGTAGACCGTCAGCAGGTTATCGCCCGGCACCGCCTGGTCGGTGATGTCCACCGAGAAAGGCGTAAAGCCGCCTTTGTGAACCGCCACCGGCTGCCCGTTCACAAACACGTGGCTGACCAGCATCGCCCCATCAAAGTCGATGAAGACCTGCTGGCTGTCGAGTGCGTCCGGCAGCGCAAAGTGCTTTCGATAGGTCGAAATGAACTGGTATTCGGCGTTATCAACAAACGGGCGCGAAAATAGTTTATTCGTGTGCGGCAGGCAGATCGCCTCAAATCGATCATCTGAAGCGTCGTGTTCCACCTGTACAGGCGCAAAAAGCCAGTTGTGGTTAAAAGTGCTGACGGTTTTCATGATACCAATCCCAGGATGCAGTAGTGGATTAGCCGGAGTCGCTCAAGCATTACAGGCTGCTTGACTTTTCCCTAAAATGCAGTTTAATTTAGTCAACATGAATAGTCAACACGTGTTGACTATTTCGCAAGCGATTGCGTGCTGACGGTTTGAACTAAACCTTATAAGGAGACAGGCAGGATGAAACATTTTCTTTCTAACACCGCCCGAATACTCGCTTTGCTGCTCGTCCTGAGCACGACCAGCCTCATCGCGGCGCAGGATGTCGAGCTAACGCTGTGGGTTTATGACGACGGACGTCTCGAAATCCTCACCGAACTGGGCGCGGAATTTGAGGCGGAATTTGGCGTTCCGGTATTGGTCGAGGTGGTCGATCTCACCGAGATTCGCAACGCGATGACGCTCGGCGCTGCCTCTGGCGAAGGACCCGATATGATTATCATCCCGCATGATAATCTGGGTCCGATTGTCGAAAATGGCGTGGCTGCGCCGATTGATCTGGGCGACAATGCCGAAAACTTCCTGCCGAATGCGCTGGATGGTTTCACCTACAACGGTCAGTTGTACGGCGTGCCGCTGGCAGTCGAGAACATCGGCTTCTTCCGCAACGCCGATCTGGTTCCCGAAGCCCCAGCGACCTGGGACGAAGTTGCTGAGGTTGGTTTGGAACTACTCGACAACGGCGACATCGATTCCGTCATCGGCTTACCCGACCTGACCTACAACAGCTATCCCATCTTTACCGCTTATGGCGGCTACATCTTCGGGCGTGATGACGAAGGCAACTTCACCATCGAAGACTTTGGCTTGAACAACGAAGGCATGGCTGCCGGGCTGGAGTGGGTTGTCAACCTGGTCGATGAAGGCGCAGTCTCCGAAAATATCGATTGGGAAGCGGCGCACGTGCAGTTTGAAACCGGACGTTCCGCCTTCATCCTGACCGGTCCCTGGGCGATCAACCGCTTCGATACCGCTGGCGTGCCTTACGCTATCTCCGCCTTCCCGGCTGCCGACGCCGACGCGGAACCGGGTTATCCATTCCTGGGCGTGCAGGGTCTGGTCGTCAACGCCAACTCAGAAGACGCCATCCTCGCGCAGGTCTTCGCGGTGGAGTTCCTGGCAAGCGAAGAAAACTTCCAGCGGATTTTTGACGCCGAGCCGCGTCCGTCCGCCTGGGCGTCTATCTTTACCGCCGCCAGCGACCCGAACACGGCTGGCTTCAACGAAGCCGGTGTCAACGCTGTGCCGATGCCGTCCATCCCGGCGATGGGCTTCGTCTGGGACGCATGGGTCAATGCTGGAGCGCTGGCAGTACAGGGTGAACTGACGCCGCAGGAAGCGCTGGACGGTGCCGTCACGCAAGTGCTGGCTCAGGTTGAGGGATAGGTTCCAGAATAAGTAGTAATCTGACGAAAGTGGCAGTCTCGGGCTGCCACTTTCGCTATCTCGCATTGAATTAGCAGCCCAGTCTCTATTCATCTGGATAGTGAGCCTTAGTACATGAACAGAATTTCCACTTTTATTCCACGAACCCCTTATTATTTTCAACTCGCCCTGCTCGCCTTATTCTTATTTGGGGCGCTGTCAGTCATTGGCGCGATGCTGTCCGACGGGCTTTACCCGCTGGCATCTGCCCTGAGCGCGATTACAGTTTTCCTCACCCTGATCTTCATCCGGCGGCGCTTCACGCCGCTGCGCTGGCTCAGCATCGGCATTGCGCTGGCGCTGTTGTTCACGCTCTACCCGCTGCTGTATACGGTCTATCTCAGCGTAACCAACATGGGCAGCGGGCATCTGATGACCAAGCAGCAGTCGATTTCGCGCCTGGAAGCGCAGACCTACCTTGCCGAAGGCGGACAGTCGTATCAATGGGCGGCGTTCCGGTCAAATGAGGGCGCCTCGTATGCGCTGTGGCTGACGCCCACTGAAGGCGATAGCTTCCTGGCGCTGCCGGGGCAGTCAGCCGAGTCCGTTTCGGTCGAGATTGGCGAACTGGACGAGGGCGGCATCCCGGTTTCGATTGCCGGCTACGAACGGATGCCGATGAATCAGGTGGTTCCCCTAATCACGCAGCTCAGCGCGCTTGATTTTGGCGAACCCCCGAACACGGTGCGTATTCGTTCCCTGCGCGAGGCGGCGGCGCTCCAGCCGAAGTACCAGTATGATGCCGACCTGGATGCCATCATCGATCAGGAAACCGGCGAGGTCTACCGTCCGGTTGAGGGGACATTCACCTCTGAAGAAGGCGTCGGGCTTCCGATTGGGTTTATCGAATATGTCGGCTTGCGCCAGTTCGAGGGCTTTCTCGGCAACGCGGGTTTCCGCGACCCACTCGCCAGCATGTTGATCTGGAACATCAATTTCGCCCTGGCATCGGTGTTCTTCAGTTTCGTGGTCGGGCTGATCGTGACACTGCTGTTCGAAAACCTGCCGGGCAAGAACATTATTCGCGCGCTGCTCATCATCCCCTGGCCCATTCCGGTGCTGATCTCGATCCTGATCTGGCGCAGTATGCTCAACCCCGACCTCGGCTTTGTCGCGCCGGTGCTGGAATCGATCTTCGGCAGCTCACCGGCATGGTTCCAGGATCCGTTCTGGACGCGCTTTGCCGTGATCATGGTCAACGTCTGGCTTTCGTATCCCTACTTTTACGTCATCTCGGCGGGCGCTATTCGCTCGATTCCATCCGAAATTTACGACGCGGCGATTGTCGATGGCGCCAGCGGCTGGAGCAAGCTGTATCACATCACCCTGCCCCTGCTGCTGCGAATCCTGATGCCGCTGCTGATCGCATCCTTCACGTTCAACTTCAACAATTTCAACGTCATCTACCTGTTCAACTTTGGCAATCCGCCGATGGCGAACACTATCGTTCCGATGGGTCACACCGACATTCTGATTTCGTTTGTCTACCGGCTCGCCTTTATCACCTCGAATGTCACCAATTACGGGTTAGCCGCGGCGATCACCGTCATGTTATTCCTGCTGGTCAGCGCGATGGTCATCCTTCAGATGCGCTTCACCAAGATATTCAAAGAGGTTGAGTAGTGATGAACAACGTGCAGAACTTATCAGCTTCTCGTGAAGATCGCGCCAGACTGCCCATGCCGGGAAAGATTGCGGGGCTGGCGTTCCGCTATGTCATTGCCATCGTGCTGGTTCTGTTCGCGGTCATTCCGGCGCTGTGGGTCGTCTCGGCGTCACTCAATCCCGCCAAATCGCTGATCGGCGGCACATTTTTTCCGCGCAATCCGGGGATAATCAACTATCAGGAACTGCTCAGCAATCCGTTTTTCCCCTACGCGACCTGGTTCCTGAACTCGCTCAAGATCGCATCCATCACGACGGTGCTGACCGTCTTCCTGACCTGCCTGTCGGGGTACACGCTGTCGCGCTTCCGGTTTGCCGGGCGGCGTGGACTCATGATGACGATCCTGATTCTGAACGTATTCCCGTCGATTCTGGCAATGGTGGCGATCTTTTCGATGCTCCAGCAGATTGGCTTATACATCTCGTGGCTGGGGCTGGATACGCACGCGGCGCTGATTTTCATCTACGTCACCGGCTCGATGGGAATCAATGTACTGCTGGTCAAAGCCTATGTGGACAGCATTCCGCTGGAACTGGACGAATCGGCGCTGGTAGACGGCGCAACCCACTGGCAGACCTTCCGCCATATCATTCTGCCCATCATGACGCCGATTGTGATCACGGTTGGCGTGCTGACCTTCATCGCGGCGTATGGCGATTTTGTCATCGCGCGGGTGCTATTGAGAAGCTCAGAAAACCTGACGGTGATGGTTGGGCTTCAGCTTTTTCAGACCGACCGCTTTGACCAGGATTTTGGCATGATCACGGCGGGCGCGGTGCTGGCGGCGATTCCGATCATCCTGATTTACATCCCACTCCAGCGATACGTCATTGACGGTCTGACGGCGGGCGCGGTTAAAGGCTAGCGAGCAAGCGCCGTCTTTGAGGACAAGCGATGAGCAACTCTTTTAGACAGTACACTGCCCCGCGTCTGCTGCTGCTGATTCTGCTCGGTTCAAGCGCCGCCTACGGGCAGGAAGCAGATGTGCCGTTCTATTTTGGCGTCGATCTCTCTTACGTGAATGAAGTTGAAGACTGCGGCGCGATCTACCGCGAAAATGGTCAAAGCCGCGATCCGTTCGAACTGTTCGCCGAACATGGGGCGAATCTGGTTCGCGCTCGGCTGTGGCACACGCCGGACTGGACCGACTACAGCACGCTTGACGATGTCCGGCGGACGTTTGTCCGCGCCCGCGAACAGGGCATGGCAGCACTGCTTGATATTCACTACTCGGATACCTGGGCAGATCCTGGCACGCAGGAAATCCCCGCCGCCTGGGAAGACATGGACGACGACGCCCTTGCCGACGCCGTTTACCAATACACCAGCGGCGTGCTGATGGCGCTGTCTGAAGACGATCTTGTGCCAGCGTTTGTGCAGGTCGGCAACGAGACGAATTCAGGCATCCTCAAGCGCGGCAGCGAGCAGAACTGGTCGCGCGATGCACGGCTGTTCAATGCCGGTATTCAGGCGGTGCGGGACTTCAACCGCGACAGCGGGCAGAACGTACAAATTCTGCTCCACGTCGCCCAGCCCGAAAACACCGGCTGGTGGTTTACCGAAGCCGAGGCGGCTGGCGTGACCGATTTCGACGTGATCGGCGTGTCGTACTACCCACAGTGGAGCACCTTCTCGATTGCCGATATGGGCGCGCAGGCGGCGTATCTGCGCCAGCGGTTTGGCAAAGAAGTGATGGTGGTAGAAACCGCCTACGGCTGGACGCGCGACGCCGTGGACGAAAGCGCCGACAACATCCTCAATCAAGGCGCGCGCGGATACCCATTCAGCCCGGAAGGACAGCGCCGCTTTCTGACCGATCTGACCCAGAGCCTGATCAGCGGAGGCGCGTTGGGCATCGTCTACTGGGAACCCGCGTGGGTATCGACCCCATGCCGGACAATCTGGGGACAGGGTTCACACTGGGAAAATGCAACCTTGTTCGACTTCCAGAATGACAACGAGGTACTGGAGGGCATCGACTTCCTGACCGATGATTACCTGCATCCGGCTGCCCTGCTCGACGGACAGATCGACCCAGCCTACGGCGAGCCGTTTGTCGAAGACCCCACCGGCGATGTCCTCAACGACCGGCAGTCGTTGGATCTGACCGACCTGTACCTGCGTTTCGATGACGAGTCGCTGTATATCGCCGTCACCGCTGCCGGTCGCGTATATTCCGATGAGGGCAGCTACCTGATTTACTTCGACACCACCCACGATGATCAGGGCGCGGACATTGATGTCGGCAGACGCCCGATTGTGGCTGCCGATCCCTTCAAGCCGGAGTTTCGGCTGGACCTTACGATTCAGGACGAGCGCGGGACGGTCAGCGGGCGCTATCAGCTTAACCAGTGGGTTGGCGATGAGTGGGAAGCCATCACCTTCACCGGCGGCGCGGCTGTCCTTGACGGCGAGCCATCGGTCATCGAAATCCAGATACCGCGAATGCTGCTCGGAAATCCGCCGAGTCTTAATCTGGCGGTGGTGAGCACAGCGCGAGGACGCGCGCGCGGTGCCAGCGACATCGCTGGCATGGACACCGTCCCGGATGACTCGTCCGAGCCGCTGATACTGGATCAGTTTTTTGGGGCGTCGTTCGAGTGAAACAGCGCCAGCCAGTCAGGGCAGACAGACCGATCTGTCTGTCCTGAACGTTGTTCTACGCTTCCTGGGGCGCGCTCGGAGGCGGCTCGAAAGCCTCGGTTTCCGGCACGCTTCGCGGCTTGGGTTTGAGCATAACTGCAAACATGAACACCGCGAACAGACCCATAGCGCTCCAGAACAGAAACGGGATGTTCGCGCCAAAGGTCGTCAGGCTGTTGCCTATCGGCGGCGAAAATGCCCCGCCCAGATTACGAATGGCGGTGGTGAAACCCAGCGCCGTTCCGGCGTACAGATAGCCTACGCCGTCCACCTCCAGGATGGTGGCGTTGCTGATTGCCATGAACGAGTCAAAGACCAATCCGGTCGCGGCAATCACCAGCACGATGACCGCGCCCTCAACCACGCTCAGTGAGCCGATGCCAATCGACAGCACCAGCGAGGCGAAAATTAAGAATCCGCGCCGCAGCCGCAGCCGGTCGGAGAGAATGGACAGCGGAACTACCGCCGTCAGGCTGGTCACGAAGAACGCCGCCAGCGCGCGGTCGGCATCCAGTTCCGCCCAGCCAATCGTCTTGAGATACGTGGGCAGATAGCCGCTGAATCCCTGAAAACAGGCGTTGATCCCCATACCGCCGAGTCCCAGAATCCACAGGTTGCGCAGCCGCATGACATGGCGCAGGCTGTCGCCCGGCGATACGCGCGCTGCGCGGCTGAGTTCGGTGGTCTGCTCCACCGGATGCACAATCCACCACGCAAGGCTCAGCAGGATAGCGATGCCGCCGTATAAGAACATGATCTGCCGCCAGCCGCCCAGCGCTGGCAGCAGCACCGAGGTGCTGAGCAGAGGACCCAGCATCAGCCCACTGGCGAAACCCGCCGAAATCACGCCGCTTGCCATCCCAAGCTGCTCAGATGGAAACCACTGGCGGGCAACTTTAAACAGCAGCACCGTGACGACCGCCTGAAAGGTACCAAATGCCAGCATGGCGAGTATCAGCGTGGCGAAATTCACGGCGAAACCGCGGCTGAGACCGAACACGCCCGTCAGCAGACACGCCACGACCAGGACATTGCGGGTGCCAAAGCGATCTCCCAGCGAGCCGCCGATGAGCGCGAAGAAGATGCCGGTGAACGAAATCATGCCCCAGATCATCCCGACTTCCACCAGCGATAAGCCGAGATCCTGGCTGATAGTGGCAAACAGCGGCGGCAGGGACATATTCGGCAGCGTGATGATACAGAGGGGCGTCAGGGCGCACAGCGCCAGCATGATCCATCGGTAGCGGCTGTTTGTCTGCTTCTGGACAAGAGAATTGGTCACCGTCAGCGTCCTGTTACTGGGGCAAAGAGATGAATTCTACCCATCCAGCCGATACACGGCAATCCGCCGCGCAAAAAAATGCGGGGATGCTCAATTGAACATCCCCGCGCGTTTGCAGACAGGCGTTTAGCGGCGGCAAACCGTTTGGCTCACCCACCCGCCATCGCGCCGATGATGCGAAAGGGCTGCTTCCCTGCCGACACCACCACCGGCACCGGTGTATCTAGCGGCTCGTGGGACAGATCTTCCCCATCGGCATAAAAACGGATGAATGGTCGGCGTTCTTTAGTCGCTGTGTCGCGGATAGTGCCGCGCAGCATGGGATACGCCGCCTCCAGCGCATCCAGAATCGCCCGTTGGGTAACGGGTTCCGCGACCTCCAGCGAAACCTGACCGGTCACCTGTGCCAGCGCGCGCAGATGTGTAGGCAGTGTCACCAGAATCATTGCAGAATTTGAACCTCGACTGACAGCACTGGCGGCAGGTCATGAACAATTGGCATCCAGTTATCGCCTGAATCGGCGGAAACGTACACCTGACCGCCGGTGGTGCCAAAATAGATGCCGCACGAGTCCAGCGGGTCTACCGCCAGCGCGTTGCGGAGCACATTGACGTAACAATTGCTCTGCGGCAGCCCATTGGTCAGCGCTTCCCACTCATTGCCGCCGGATCGACTGCGATAGACGCGCAGCTTGCCGTCGGGCGGAAAATGATGCGAGTCGCTGGTGATCGGCACGACGTAAATGGTTTCCGGTTCGTGCGCGTGAACGGCGATTGGAAACCCAAAATCGCTCGGCAGGTTGCCGCTGATTTCGTGCCACGAGTCGCCGCCATTATCCGAGCGCATCACGTCCCAATGTTTTTGCATAAAAAGGATATTCGGGCGCGACGGGTGCATGGCGATGCTGTGGACGCAGTGACCCACTTCGGCGGCGGCATCCGGCAGCTCATAGTCTGATTTCAGCCCCTCATTGACCGGTCGCCAGGTCGCGCCGCCGTCGTCGGTGCGAAAAGCGCCCGCGGCGGAGATAGCGACGAAGATGCGGTTCGGATCATCGGGACTCAGGATAATCGTATGCAGGCACATGCCGCCAGCGCCGGGCTGCCAGAGGTGTCCTTTGACGTCGCGCAGTCCGGGCAGTTCCGCCCACGTCTTGCCGCCGTCGCTGGTGTGAAACAGGGCGGCGTCTTCTACTCCTGCGTATACCGAGTCCGGGTCAGTCGGTGATGGTTCGAGATGCCAGACCCGCTTAAATTCCCAGGGGTGCTGCGTGCCGTCGTAGAATTGGTGGGTTCCGGGCACGCCGTCGTAAGCAAATTCGTTGCCAACGGTTTCCCACGTCTTGCCGCCGTCGTCGGAACGGTGCATGACCTGTCCAAACCAGTCGCTGGTTTGCGAGGCGTACAGCCGGTTCGGGTTGCTGGGCGTTCCGGTGATGTGGTAGATCTCCCATCCGGGAAAATGGGGTCCTTCGACCGTCCAGTCTTTGCGCTGCTCGTTCGAACGCAGAACGAAAGCGCCCTTACGTGTTCCAACCAGGACACGGACTTCGCTCATAGTTATATCCCCTGAGATTCGCATCAGCCTGACACAAGGATAGAACCTTTGTTCGTTTTAGTCAAGCAGGCTGCGCGCAGGCGGTTCGAGGTCGCGTCCTGTAGTTTAGCTGTGGCTGCGGGCTTTGCGAGGATTATCGGTCAGCGGTTCGGTGCCAATGGTGATGCCGAAGCGCGGCAGGATGCGCCGGTGCAGCACCAGTACGACCACGGCAGCCAGCAGCGCCGAGCCAAAGACCAGCAGCGAGCTGGTGAGGTCGTTCATGATAGACGGATCGATCAGCAGGACAATGGCGAGCGCCAGCATCACCATCCCACCGATCAGCTTGAGCAGCCGCCCCTGCTTTTCCTCAAATCGGCTGGCTTTCAGCGTGAAAACAACAGTGCCAAAGACGAGCAGCTCATCTACCAGGAAGATCAGCATGTACAGCCCCAGCAGCAGGGCAAAGGTCAGTCCGCTGACCTGATGGGCGGCGATAATGTTCGTCCACAGCACCGGCAGCCCCGATGTGCAGGGCAGTTCAATCAGCGTAACACCCGCCGCCATCACCGCCGTCGCGCCTATCAGCGCCGGGGTCGATTGATCGCCCGTCAGCAGCCCGCGCATATCGCGGTAGATTTTGGGCTTGTGCTTATCGGGGATGGTGAGCGAAACACCCTGTTTATACCAGAAATAATCCTTGATGTTGATCAGCGCAAATGCCAGCGCGATCAGCGCGACGGCGACTTGTATCCAACCGATGAAGCCGACAAAGCTGAAGACGCTGAACAGCCCGACAATAAACAGGACGTAAACCGCCGACGTGACCGTCAGGAACGTCACTCCGACGATGAGCGTTTTCCTGCGCGAACCGGAATGAATCACCAGACCCAGCAGCAGCGAAAGCACCCACAGCGAGCAGGGATTGAAGCCATCGACAAAAGCAATCAACCCGGTGCTGACTCCCAGTGACAGACCATCCAGGCTAATCGTCCCAATCAGCGGCAGGGTGATGGTGTTTTCAACAGGCGAAAGCGCGGCGGCGGGGCTGATGGCGGCGATCTCCGCCTGATCGGCAGTCGGGACAATACCCACGCCCGGATCGGCGCAGGCGGTTTGCAGGCAGACAGCGACCATCTGCTCGATCTGGTAGCCGACCTGCTCGCTGAAGCCGATCCAGTAGCGGTCGCCAATGAAGGTAGTCGGCACGCCGCCCGGCTCTCGTCCGTGTTCCGCCAGCATCCGGGTCAGGTAGACGCGGTTGTCTTCGTTGTAGTAGACTTCGTATTGGCGGATAACGACCTGGGGATATTCGGCTTTGAGGACTTCAAGAAATTCCTGTTCGGCGTGGCAGTGAGGGCAGCCGTCGCCCCAGAACAGATAGAGGACCACCGGCTCGCTTTGCGCCTGAGTCACGGCGGCACCGGGCAGCAGCAGCAAGCCCAGCAGCCAAACCAGAAGCAGAAGTTTTGCGCGCGCGCTCATCATCCTTTTTGCCTGTGCAAAGACGTCACAGCTTGATCGTACCCTCTGGCAGGCAGCGCCATCAGTAACAGGTGTGCCGTTCGATAGTTACATTTGTCACAAACAGCGCGCGTACTGGTCGAAATGGCTGATGCCGCTTGCGCGAAACATTACCGGCACAACACCAGCCTGCCAGCGCATAAAGGTAAGAGGCGTTGATTTTTTCAGGTTTGCTGTCGGCAAAATTAGCTGAATAGACTTGTGTTGGAAGCTGGTCGAATGACAGAACATGCAATCAACACTTGTTTCGTTCCCAATACTGCATTTCGTCTCTAATAGATAGGCGTTTGATGCTGCATCTACAGTTCGAGTTCGACGGCGAAATATGGTTCTGGCGTGGTCCCGCGCCATTTTTCTTCGTGACCGTTCCGGCGGAGCAGAGCGAGGACTTAAAAATGATATCCGGTGCCGTGACCTATGGTTGGGGCATGATTCCGGTTCATGCCCGCATCGGCAAGACCCGATGGAAAACGTCGCTGTTCCCCAAAGACGGACGCTTTATCGTGCCGGTTAAGGCGAGCGTCCGAAAAGCAGAACGGATTGAGGAAGGCGACATCGTCACGGTGCAGCTCGAAATTGGTTGATGAATACAACGATTAATTTGCCACACAAATTGGCTTTCGAGCGCAGCTTTTCATCGCTGCGCTGCCCTATCTTTGTCAACGCGATTCTGTAATCCGATATACACTGATGCTGCGATGAATTATCAAATGAGAATTTCACATGATTTTCCAGCGCTGTGTAATCTTGTTATTTATCGGATTTTTGTTTGTTGCTTTTCCGGTGATGGCTCAGGACACTACGGGACCAATCGTGATTACAGATGGCTTCAATGACTTGCATGAAGCCAACATCTACCAGCTTGACAGTGGCGGTTTAACGTTGCTTTCCGGCACACTGCATGTCCTAAACGCCTCCCTGTCACCGGATGGACGTTTCCTCGCATCGAATGTCGTGGCGCCGGTTGTCTTTGAGAGCGAAGGGTGCAGCGGCCCAATTCCTGCTGATCTGTGGCTGCTCAATCCTGAATCAGGTGAAAACCTTATGCTGGGCGGGCAACCAGAAAATGCCACTTATTGCGGTGATGATAATAACATTTCCCGTTCAGAGGTGGATTGGTCGCCCGATGGCAGGCAGTTCGTATGGACGGAGTATGATTCCGGTGCCGATATCCTGTCATTGGGCGTTTATGATCTGGCAGCGAGTGGGATAAATGTGGTTTCACTTGATTTTCCAGAACAGTACGGCGCAGGACCAAGTCCTATCACACCCCACTGGGTCACTTCTGGCATCGCCTTTTATTCGGTTATCTATGATGAAGCCCTAGCCGACAGCGCAGTGTCCGTGCGCCTTTATACTCCAGACGGGACATTCATCGCTGAGACGCCGGTCTGGATAGCGAATGAGTACGGATTGCCTGATACGGTTCTGCTGGTAACACACGAAGGGCGGGATTACGCTGCCCATCACTGGTTCAGAAATGATTACTGGCTGCTGTATGATTTGCTCAGCCAACAGAAGTTTTGGTTTGGCGAGACACCAGCATATCCTGAACTGGTGAGTGCAGCACAGCCAGAAACATCCCTGCGCGTGCGCTTGCTTCCAGTGGACTCTTTTACAGCCAATTCAGGAAATCCCTATCAGGTGGAAATACTTGATTCTTCCGGCAATGTGTTATATGAAGCCATGAACATCAAAACTGCGCAAGATATCCCGCAGATCGTGGTGCTTTCCCCAGACGGTCAAACGCTGATTTTTCGACACTACAATGTAGACACCCGCGTGTACGAAAATCAGATCAACTCAATTGGCGCAGATACAGCGTTGACTTTCATTCCCGGCGAGGACATCAACCAATTCTCTCTCGCGTGGGGAAGCTGGCAGTGGATTTTCCCAGACTCTTTCAAGTTGGTTGAATTCCCTGATGAGTTCGGGTAATTTCGCCTGAAGTCATGCGAAGAGGCGTCAGGCGACGAAACCTCATTGATCTATCGAGCAGGCAGCGCAGCTTTTCGCCGCTGCGCTGCCCTATCTCTTAAAAGGAAATTACAGGTTAGCTTCCTGCGCCGGTGGATGCTGGGCGCAGTTCGACTCGCTCAGATGGCTGAGACGATCCCCCTTCTATCTTCTTCCCTCGAAGGCGGAGCGAATTGCTCACCACAAACACGCTGCTGAACGCCATGGCTGCCGCTGCCAGCATCGGGACGAGCGCCCCTGCCATTGCCACCGGGATGAGGATGATGTTATAGACGAACGCCCAGAACAGATTCTGGTAAATCGTCCGCATCGTCGCCCGGCTCAGGCTGACCGCCCGCGCGACGCCGCGCAGGTCGCCGCTGACCAGCGTCACGTCCGACGCTTCCATGGCGATATCGGTGCCGGTACCAATAGCGATACCCACATCTGCCTGTGCCAGCGCTGGCGCGTCATTGATGCCGTCGCCGACCATCGCCACGCGCTTGCCTTCGCTCTGAAGCTGCCTGACCGCCTCGACCTTCTGATCGGGCAGCACTTCCGCCAGCGTGCGCTCGATGCCGACCTCAGCCGCAATCGACTGGGCGGTCTTTTCATTGTCGCCGGTAATCATGACAACTTCCAAGCCCAGTTCGCGCAGCGCCGCGATTGCCTCGCGCGAGCCTTCTTTCACCGTATCGGCGATGCCGATCAGCCCGCCGAGCGCGCCATCGACCACTACCGGCACGACGGTGCGCGCCTTCATCTGGAGCGCGTCGATTTGCGACTGGCTTGTATCCAGCGCGATCCCCTGCTCGCGAATGAAACGCGGGCTGCCGACCAGCACCGTCCTGCCATCGACCACTGCCTGAATACCGCGCCCCGAAATCGCCTCGAATGACTGCGGCTGATCGAGGCTGATACCCCGATCCTGCGCCGCCCGCACGACCGCTTCGCCCAGCGGGTGTTCGCTGCCACGTTCCGCCGTCGCCGCCAGACGCAGGAGTTCGTCCGCCTCAAAGCCGTTGAGAGGAATCACGTCGGTCACGCTGGGTTCGCCGCGCGTAATCGTGCCGGTCTTGTCCAGCGCCACCACCTGCACCCGCTTGGCATTCTCCAGCGCTTCGCTGTTCTTGAACAGGACGCCCATTTCCGCGCCGCGTCCGGTGCCAACCATAATCGCCGTTGGCGTCGCCAAGCCGAGCGCGCACGGGCAGGCAATCACCAGAACGGCGACCGCGTTGACCATCGCCGCCGTGAAGCCCACCTGACCGATCAGCAGCCAGCCGACAAAAGTGAGCGCCGCCAGCGCCAGCACCACCGGCACAAAAATGCCCGACACCTGATCGGCGATGCGCTGAATCGGGGCTTTTGACCCCTGCGCCTGCTCGACCAGCCGGATGATCTGCGCCAGCGCCGTTTGCGCGCCAACGCGCTGCGCCTGCACGACCAGCCGCCCCTGCTTGTTGACGGTCGCGCCAATGACGGCGCTGCCGACTTTCTTGGTCACCGGCAGGCTTTCGCCCGTCAGCATCGACTCATCCACCGACGACTGTCCTTCGGCGACGACGCCGTCCACCGGCAGGCGCTCGCCGGGACGCACCAGCAGCAGATCGTTCACTTCGATATCATCGACGGCGATTTCCACTTCCTGACCATCGCGCAGCAGCGTCGCGGTCTTGGGCGCGAGTCCCATCAGCTTCTTGATGGCTTCGCTGGTGTGCCCCTTCGCCCGCGCTTCCAGCAGCTTTCCAAGCGTGATCAGCGTCAGGATGACCGCCGACGTCTCAAAATAGACGTGACCGCCGACCGCGTCTGAAAAACCGAACAGGATGGCGATCAGCACTACCACGCTGTAAATGTATGCCGCCATCGATCCCATCGCGATCAACGTATCCATGTTGGCGGTGCCATTGCGCGCCGCTTTATACGCGCCGACGACATACTGCCGCCCGACGATCACCTGTACCGGCGTCGCCAGCAGGAAGAAGACGAAGGGCCAGCCCGACCACAACAGCCAGTTCAAAAGCGGATTCGGTCCGTTCATCGCGCCGTTCATAATGTGAGCCGCCATGTCTGACCCGGCAAAGCTCGCCATGTAGAGGTCGCGTCCCATGCTGAGGATGAACAGCGGAATGGTGAAGATCGCGCCGATCAGCACCATGCGCCGCTGGCGGTCGATCTCCGCCTGACGGGCGGCGCGTTCAACGTCTTCGGCGGCTTCGGTGTTGGATACGTCGATCACGCCGTAACCGGCGGCTTCGACAGCTTTGACGATATCGGCACGCCGCGCCGCGCCCGGCAGGTAGCTGACGCTCGCCTTCTCGGTTGCCAGATTAACGCTGACCGACAGCACGCCCGGCTGTTTCTGAATCGCGCGCTCGACGTTGCGGACACAGCTCGCGCAGGTCATGCCGGTGATCGGCAGTTCGAGCGTGCCTGTTGCCACGCCGTAACCCGCGTCCTCAACCCGCTGCACCAGCCGGTTTACATCCACCTGCGCCGGATCAAAGCTGACGCTGGCGCGTTCAGTGGCAAGATTGACGGTCGCTTCTTCCACACCGTCGGTCTTTTGCAGCGCGCGCTCGACATTACGGACGCAGCTTGCGCAGGTCATGCCGGTGATCGGCAGTTCAATTCTGATATCTTCACGTAACACTGGAAAATCCCTCGGATCTACCCGCCTGAGCAGCGGATGGTTGGTTGAAGTAGCGCGCCATGCAGCGCGCTCCTGATGACTGTCTGACGTGCCTGCAAAGGCATTTCTTACGGTTAAGCAGGAGAGCGCGTCAGGAAGCGCGCTGACTATACAACAATTTTAACGTAATCAAATTTAATGAACTTACTGACCTTTATCGCCAGAACGGCGTTCATTCATCACTATTTATCAGACTGAAACTCCCTGACAATATGAACGTTCGTGAAAAGCAGCACAAGGATTTGAGGTCATGACAGCTTCCCGCCTGAAGATGATCGTCTGTGCGGTTCTCTTTTTCCTCACCGCCTGTTCCAGCGTCAGTTCGCCCTTCGTCCTCGCGCCAGAAACCGACTTACCGGACTTCGCGCATGGCGCTTCTCACCGCGTCCGTGAAGCCTACCAGTTCGCCCTCGCCAATCAGGAAGAACTGGCGAAGTACCCCTGCTACTGCGGTTGCGGCGCGATGGGACACATGAGCAACCTTAACTGCTACCTGCATGAAGCTGATACCCGAGGCACGCTGGTCTTTGACACTCACGCCGTCGGCTGCGGCATCTGCGTCGATATTACCCATGATGTGATGCGCCTGCTGGCGGAAGGCAAATCTTCGCCCGAAATCCGCGCCTATATTGACGCGCAGTACGGCAGTTTCGGACCTTCGACCGATACGCCGTTTCCATCAGCCTAGCCATCAGCACCGGAGCAGCGAACGATGCGGATGGTATTGTACGCCTCACTTCTGGTGATCGCCCTCGTTGCCCTGTGGCTGCTGCTGCCCACGCAGTCGCAGGCGGCGACCACTCACCACGTCACGATTGACGCGGCGCAGTATGAGTTCTCACCCGGTCGAATCGAGGTGGCGCAGGGCGATGAGGTCATCATCACGCTGACGGCGTCGGATGTCGTTCACGGACTGTACCTCGACGGTTACGATATCGAACAGCAGGTGCTGCCAGGCGTTTCACAGCAGATCCGCTTCTTCGCCGATCAGCCGGGAAAATTCCGCTACCGCTGCTCGGTAAGCTGCGGGGCGCTGCACCCGTTTATGATCGGCGAGCTGGTCGTCTCCAGCAATGCCCCCTTCCGTCAGGCGGTCGCCGCGGTGCTGCTGGCGGTCGCCGGATCGATCTTCTATCTGAGTAGATTCAGGAGCAGTCAAAATGAGCAAGGCTCAGAAACAACCCGCGCATAAACAGGCGGGCAGCCAGAGAAAGCCTGTGATCTGGATCATAGGCGCTGGCATAATAATTCTGGTGATCGGCGCGCTGCTGCTGTTCAGCAGTTCCGAACCCTACGTCCCCGAAGTGACCGGCGCGCCGTCGATTTCCGTCGTTCAGAGTCGGTTCGATTACGGTACGGTGCGCTATGGCAGACCGGTCGAAACCGTCGTGCGCCTGCGCAATACCGGCGACGAGCCGCTGATATTCACCGATCTGCCGCATGTTCAGGTGGTTGAGGGCTGCTGCCCGCCGCAGGCAGTCGCCAGCGCTCATTCACTGCGCCCCGGCGAGGAAGCAACTGTAACCCTGCGCTTCTCGATGCACGAAGGCATGGGCGGTCCGCACGATTTCCGGCTGCACCTCTACACCAACGACCCTGACGATCCCGAAACGACGATCACCATCCTATCAAACTGGGTTGCCTGAACTCATGGCTGCTGACACGCGCGTCGATGTACTGCGAAGGCTGCCGCTGCTGGCGCGGCTGCTCAAATCGCGCGCGTTCCAGCCTGCGCTGATGCTGCTGACGCTGTTTGTATTCACGCTGGCGATCCTGACCGGCTGGTTTGGCACGCCAGCAGGCAGCCGCAATTTCGGCATCGTCTTTGTGTGGATTGTGTGGTGGGCGCTGCTGATCGTGATTCTGGTGCCGTTCTTCGGGCGGCTGTGGTGCATGATCTGCCCGATTCCCGCCCCCGGCGAATGGCTCCAGCGGCGCGGGATCATCCGGCGCGCGCCCGGCAAGCTGCGCTCGCTGCACCGCCGCTGGGATCGCCGTCTGAAGAATATGTGGCTGCAAAACTTCGGCTTTCTGACCATAGCGACCTTCAGCGCCATCATCCTCACCCGCCCGAATATCAGCGCCTGGGTGCTGTTCGGCTTCATCGTTCTCGCCATCGTCCTCAGCCTGATATTTGACAACCGCGTCTTCTGTCGTTACGTCTGTCCGGTGGGCGGGTTCATCGGCTTGTACGCCATGATGGCTCCCATAGAACTGCGCGCCCGTGACTGTGCCGCCTGTAAGGCGCACCGGACGAAAGACTGTGTGACCGGCAGCGCTGCGGGCTACGGCTGTCCCTGGATGGTCTATCCCGGCAATCTTCAGCGCAACACCTACTGCGGGCTGTGCATGGAGTGCCTGAAAACCTGCCCGAAGGACAACATCACCATTCGGGTGCGTCCGGTCGGCGCTGACCTGTTGGTGATGAAGGAACACCGCCTCGACGAGGCTTACAAAGCCTTCATCATGCTCGCCTGCGCGCTGCTGTACTCGGTGGTGCTGCTGGGTCCCTGGGGCTGGTTGAAGGACGCGGCAAATATGGAATCGCTGCCTGCCTGGGCAGCCTATGCCGCCGCTTTCTGGGGCATCAACCTGCTGGTGCTGCCCGGTATGTTCGGCGGCGTGACGATCATCGCCCGCTTTGCCGCTAAACAGACCGCGCCGCTGCGCCAGTTGTTCATCGACTATGCCTACGCGCTGGTTCCGCTGGGGCTGGCGGCGTGGATCGCCTTCAGTCTGGGGTTTGTCTTCGCCAATGGCAGCTACGCGCTGTCGGTCATTTCTGATCCGTTTGGATGGGGCTGGAATCTGTTTGGCACTGCCGAACTGTCATGGACGCCGATCCTGCCGGGAGCCGTCAATCTGCTTCAGATGGGCGTGCTGACGGGCGGTTTATTGTTTGGAATCAACGTCATTCACCGTGTCGCGGCGCATCACAGCCCGGGCAGGGCGCTGCACGCAACGCTGCCTTTCGCTGGCTTGCTGACGACGCTGACGCTGGTGTTCCTGTGGTTGTATCTGGGGTGATGATGAAGCGCGAACGGCTGGCACGCCTGCTGGTTTTGGGGATATTTGTGGCACTGCCGCTGGCGCTGCTCGGCTACCAGTACGGGCTGCGCCCGCTGACCGCGCCGCACCGCGTCATCGACATCGTCGCCGCCGCGCCCGAAGCCGGGGGCTTTCAGCCGGACAGCATTCAGGTGCAGACCGGCGAAACGGTGACGCTGCGCTTCAGCGCCCC
This sequence comes from Aggregatilineales bacterium, assembly GCA_030834905.1. GTDB lineage: Bacteria > Chloroflexota > Anaerolineae > Aggregatilineales > Phototrophicaceae > Flexifilum. The sequence continues at coordinate 481,040 of JAUQWZ010000011.1, forward strand.
TGACGTCACTCATGGTATCGCCATTGGACCCGGTCTTGGCATCGATATTGGCTCGGTTGAGCCGGGACAGGTCAGAGAAATCACGCTCACGTTCGACCATGCCGGGACGTTCACGTTTTACTGCAACACCTGGTGCAGCCGCGATCACTGGCGGATGCGCGGCGTCCTGTCGGTCTATGACACCGACGGCAGCCTGCCCGCCCCATCACGCGATCCGGTGATCGACCAACTGGTCGCCGAGGGCGTGGACATTGACGCCGCCCATTCGGGTCAAACGAACCATACCGAGGCGGTCGCGCTCGTACCGTCGCCGGAGCGCGGCGCGGTGCTGCTTCCAAACCTCACCGTACCGCACGAAGTCGGCAATTCGCAGCGGCGGCGCACCCACACGCTGGCTGAGGCGGCAGCGCTGCTTCAGGCGGCGAATCCAACCGCATCGGAACAGGACGTGATAGATGCCGCCGCCGCGCTGTGGCTGCCTTCGCCAGCGCCACCCGCCGATACGGCGCGGCTGTACCAGCAGAACTGCGCCGCCTGTCACGGCGAAACCGGCAGCGGGCAAAGCCTGAGCACCATCACGACCGCGTCCGAACCGGCGGCATTCGCCGATTTCAGCTACATGCTGCACATGCGCTCAGACGTACTCTACGCCAAGATCCGGCGCGGCGGCATGGGAACCGACATGCCCAACTTCGGCACGCTGTTCATGCCCGACGAAACCTGGGCGCTGGTCGATTATCTGTGGGGGCTAACGCTGGCAGCAGAGTAGGGACACGATAGTATCGTGTCCTCCCCGGCATAAACCATACCGGACACGACAATGTCGTGTCCCTACCCCGCGCGCATCACTAGCTCGCGCCCGCTTTGTTGCCAGGCGATCATCCCGCCCGGCACGTCATACACCTGCGTGTAACCGCGCTCGACCAGCGCCCGGCTGGCAGTTTCGCTCATGTTACCGCTGCGGCAGTAGAGGACGATGGGCGCGTTCGTATCCGGCAGCGCCGATACCAGCGCGTCAAGATTGTTGTACGCGATATGGGCGTCAGTTCCGGCAACCTCGCCCTCAAACGGAATGTGGACATTGATGATGGTGTAGCCGCTGCTGTCATCGGCGAGAATATCGGCAAACTGGTCAATCGTCAGCGTCCGATATTCGGCTTGCGGTTGGGCGGCGGCGCTGTCTTCACCATTCGCCGCTGGTATCACCGTCACGGTAGTGCTTTGCGGGCTGCAAGCGGCGATCAGCGCCAGCAGCAGCGCCGCGACTATCCATACCCTCTGACCCTTCATCCTCTACCCCTTTGATTTGTCGTGAATATTCTGGCGATTATACGCGCTTACATGAGCGCAGCCTGAACGACGGCACAGCGCCCGCGCCGCGCGGCGTCATACGCCCAGCGGCATGACATGGTTTTCATGCAGATACTGGCGGATGAACGGATGCCCAAAGCGACCGATCAACGTGACGACCAACCCCGCGTCATAATCGGATGGCTTGAGCAGCTGCAGGTTGATGATGGGTCTGGAACTGTGGTCGGGATACGAAACGGACACCTTATACCGCTGTTCCAGCCGGGGGTGCAGCGCCTGATAGCGGATTTGCGGAAGCGATACCACGCTGTTGTAGGTATCCACCTGAAAGCGGTTGGCTTCAGGATGCAGGTGCAGATTACATCTTAATCTGCCGAGCACCGCGCCGAACTGGGTAGACCAGGCATCCACCGCGTCCAGATCGTTGCATTCGCCCACCAAAGTCTTCATGAGCTTCGAGCGAAAGCGGTAATTCGAGCGATACATCCTGAGGTTCATCGCCAGCAGGTCATGCCCGATATTCAGCAGATTCTCAAGCATGTGTTCCGGGCTGAAACACATGCCAATGTAATAGCCCTCGAAGCCGGTGCCGCCGTCAAAAAACGGGTTGCGCACATTGCGCACTGTTTCCCACGCCAGATACGCGCGCTCGAACTGACGACTGCGTTGGGCAAAATTATCGAGATCGATATCGTAAATATGGAGCCAGGTGTAGATTGCCTTATCGCATGGTACCTTCGACTCCACCACGAGGTGACTACCAGTACGTTCAACGATCATAGCATTCGCGGTTTCTGCGCTGCTTTATTGGTAAGGATCAGCAGTGTCCAGAGATCGATTCTAGACGTCGGTCTTGAGAACCACTAGTTAGGAACGTCACGTTCAAGCCTGAGGTTAAGCATACTCAGCCAGCGCCCGATTAGGACAAACATAAGCCGCATCCGGGATAAATGTCAGTGGGGAAACTGGCGGCTTGCCGGTACTGTTAGAGAAAGGGGGTGCCTGAGTCGATCATGCTGCCCCGCAGGAATCACGTGGTATGTCGGGCGTTTAGGGGTAGCACGCCCCTCGATCAACGCATCGGTTTCCAGTCACATCTATTTACTGGCTGAGAGGAAACGATACCATGCCAACTATCAACAGGAACATCAGTTTGAGCGTTCCGGTAGAGACGATGTACCGTTATATGCTCGACCCCACCCATCTGCCGGACTACTGCCCCACTATCGAGGCGGTGACCGACGTGAAGCCGCGCGCCGCCTGCGGCGCCGAATTCGCCTGGTCAGCCCGGATGGTCGGCGTTCATTTCCAGGGCTGCGCCGAAATCTGCGATACCCGGCACAATCACCAGCTCGACATCATTTTCTGGGGCGGTATCCGGGGCAATATCGTCTGGAGTTTCCAGCGTCTGGATGAAGGCGTTCTGCTGGAAATCCAGATCAATTACACAGTACCCGTGCCGCTGCTGCGCAAGCGCACTGAAGTCCAGGTGATGGAACAGAACGCGCGCGCGGTTGACGCCATGCTGGCACGCCTGAAGACAATCCTGGAAGCGCAGCCCGTCGCGCCATAACCGGGTGAAGCCGCGCCGTTACGGCATGACGGCATTGGAACGAAAAAGGATCTGAAACCTCTATGCCCTTCATCCTGTTGATCGGCGCGGGAGTCCTGCTGCTGGTCGGGTGGATCGGGCTTCGGATGAAGCCCGCGCCCTTTCCCCCTTACCACCAGCCAACGCCAGCGCTGGACGTAACCCCGCTGCCCGACGATTTGCCCGCGCCTGTAGAACGCTACTATAGGGTCACTGTTGGCGACCAGCTTCCGATCATCGAGTCGGCGGTCATCACCGGTACGGCGAAGATCCGCTTCATGGGTATTCCTTTCCAGGGACGGATGCGGTTCACCCACCGGGCAGGCTTCGACTACCGCCACTACATGGAAGCCACCCTGTTTGGCTTTCCGCTGATGAAAGTCAACGAATGGTACCTGAACGGCAGCGGGCGGCTGGAACTGCCCTTCGGCGTGGTCGCTAACGAACCGAAGGTCAATTCGGCTGCCAATCTGGGCTTGTGGGGCGAAAGCCTGTGGCTGCCGTCGCTGCTGGTGACCGACCCGCGCGTGCGCTGGGAAGCGATTGACGACACCAGCGCGCGTCTGGTGGTGCCTTCTGGCGCGGGCGAGGACAGCTTCACCGTCACGTTCGATTCAGCCACCGGACTCATCAGCCGCCTGGAAACCATGCGCTGGAAAGACGTCAAAGACAGCGCCAAAACCCGCTGGGTACTCGAACCCCTCGGCTGGGAAACGTTTCACGGCATGAAGCTGCCGTCACCCGCTGCCGCCACCTGGGAAACCGAAGGCACGCCGTGGCTGGTTTCGTCCATCACCGATATTGCCTATAACGTCGATGTATCGGCGTATGTGACGGCACGAGGGTTGTGATCTGATGCACGAACTGTCAATCGCGCTCAACCTGATTGAGATCGCCGAAACGGCGGCTCACAACGCAGGCGCGGCGCGTGTGGAAACAGTCTATCTGAAACTCGGCGTTTTCTCCGGCGTGGTCAAAGAGGCGCTGTTCTTCGCCTATGACACGGCGACCAAAGGCACGCTGCTGGAAGGCTCGCGGCTGGAAATTGAGGATGTGCCGCTGGTAGTATATTGCCCGACCTGCCAGCAGGAGGTTGAACTGCCGTCGATCCAGCAGTTCCAATGTCCCGTCTGCGGCACGCCTGCGGCTGAAATCCGCCGTGGCACCGAACTTGAATTGACGACGATGGAGATTATGAGTGATGAAACCGAGACTGCTTGAAATCAAGCAAGGCGTGTTGAGCAAGAACGACGAGCTGGCAGCGGGTTTGCGCCAGCGCTTCGCCGAGGCGCAGGTGTTTGTGCTGAATCTCGTATCCAGCCCCGGCGCAGGCAAGACGACCTTTCTCCAGCAGACGCTGGTCGGTCTGCGCCAGCGCGGCTACTCCGTCGCGGCGCTGGTGGGCGATCTCGAAACCGACAACGACGCCCAGCGCTTGGCGCAGTCGGGCGCGCCGGTGAAGCAAATCGTCACCGCCGGCAACTGCCACCTCGAAGCGCAGATGATCGAAACCTTCATCGAAGATTGGGATCTGACCCGTTTCGACTTCCTGTTCATCGAGAATGTCGGCAATCTCGTCTGCCCGTCAAGCTACGACTTAGGCGAAGCGATGCGGGTCGTCCTGCTCTCGACCACCGAGGGCGAGGACAAGCCGCTGAAGTACCCGCCTATGTTCTTCTCGTCCGATCTGGCTGTCATCACCAAGATTGACATCGCCGACGCGGTTGAATTTGACCGCCAGGCAGCCCTGACCAACCTTGAGCGCGTCCATCCCGGCATCCCGGTGCTGGAAGTCTCGGCGAAGAAGGACATCGGCATGGAAGCCTGGCTCGATCTGCTGGCGCAGCGCCTGGAAGCCTTCCGCGCCGTGGAAACAGTGACTGATTAGAGGCAACCTGTATTGTAGGGGCGACTCGGTGAGTCGCCCAACTGCATGAACAAAATATGTTTACTGCGTAGGGGCGCAGCGTGCTGCGCCCCATGCGTATTTGTATGTTGTGTGTGCGATCAGCAGCCGGTCGTTAATCGCCCTGCTTGAGCTTGCGGGTGATGACGCCGATGATGTCGTGGGCGCTTTCCTCAATCGGCTTGTCGGTCATGTTGACGACGGCAAACTGCCCCCGGCGAAAGATCGTTCTGGCATAGTCCATCTCCTCGGCGAGCGCTTCCGGCTGCGCGTACAGACCGCCGGGAAGGGTTCGCAAATACTGCTGCCGACGCTGCCGGTAGGCGATTAACTGACCGGCTTCCACCGTCAACCCCACTACCCGGCGCGGATCGACCTCGAATAACTCGTCCGGCGGCGGGATGTCCTTGACCAGTGGGACGTTGGCAACTTTCCAGCCCAGAGTCGAGAGGTATACGCTCAGCGGCGTTTTTCCAACCCGCGAAACCCCGGTGAGGACAATCTCAGCCAGCCCCAATTCGTGAACGCGCTGACCGTCGTCATGCGAAACAGCGAACTCAATGGCTTCGATCCGCTTCAGATCGTGCTCGCGGGATTTCCGGTACAGCCCCGGCTGTCCAAGCGGCGGCTGCTGCAAGCGATACTGCAAATTGGCGAGGATGGGACCGATCAGATCGACCTCGATAACGTGTTGGTCGTGCGCCAGATCGATCAGCGCGTGACGCAGGTTCATGTCCACCAGTGTGTGGGCGATCAGCGTGTCGGATTTGGCAGCCTGCGCGACGACCTGCTCCACCTGCGCCAGCGTTTGGATCTGCGGCGCGAGGGTGATGTCTGCCCGCGCCTGCTCAAACTGCGCCAGCGCAGTGCGCACCAACTGGTCGCCGCTGGCACCGGTGCCGCCGGACACGATGATGATCCGAGTGCCTTCCATCGTTTTATCCTCCAGAGTGTGCCGCCCCCGCGAATTGTCCGTCAGTGGCAGCGAGAGCAGGCGGGGACAGGGGCGCTCTCGGCGCATGCCGTCGGCGCAGTCTCCGCTGGCGCAGTGACCAGCTCATAAACCACTGGCAGCGCGTAGACGAACGGGCAGCCCTGCGCGCCGCTGCAGGTCGTGCAGGCGCTGTCGCACACCTGGCGCAGCCGCCCTTTTCGCACCCAGTAATTGATCATCTCCTGAAGCATCGACGGCTCAAGTTCCAGGTCGCGCGCCATGCGCGACAGCGAAACCGCGCCCGACTGCTGCTCGAAGTGGTTCAGCACCTGCCGGAGTGTCGCCGCCATTTAAGCGCCCCCTATTCCCAGCAGCAGCCCGCCCTGATAGACCACCACCGCCGCTACCCAGGCAATAACCGCCGTGTAGCCCAACTGGTAAAGCATCCAGCGGCTGCCAAATTCGTGGCGCATCGCCGCCGTCGCCGCCATACACGGCACGTAAAGCAGGATGAACACGGTGAAAGCGACGGCAGCCAGCGGCGTAAAGGCGCGGGTGAGCATAGTATTCAGCGCCGACGTGTCTTCGGATGCTTCGCCCGCCCCCAGAAAATCGGCTTCCGGCAGGTTGATGCCGGGGATGATGTTGACGGTGCGCGGCACGATATTGACGATCTCCTGTCCGGTCAATATCACCGCCTGCCCGAACGACTGCGCCACCGAACCCATGTCTTCGACGAACGTGGTCGGCGTTTCGGACGCGCTGGCGTCTTCCTCAGCATCGAGGGCGTAGACCTGATTCATGGTGCTGATGATCACCTCTTTGGCGATGCCGCCAGTGACCAGCGAGCCGGTGGCTTCCCAGGTGCCAAAACCGGCGGGCGCAAACACCGGCGCCAGCGCCCCGCTGATCGAACCAAACAGGCTGTCCTGCGGCTCGACTGTGTTGAACTCGCCAGGGTTCAGGCTGCGCGGCACTGCCAGCAGCAGCCAGATAGCGACCGAGCAGCCCAGAATGACCGTGAAGGCGCGCTGGACGAACCCGCGCGTCCGTTCCCACATCTGCCGCCCAACCGTCCGCGCGTCAGGCATACGGTATGGCGGCAGTTCCATCACAAACGGCTGCGGCGGCGCGCTGCGATACAAAGCGCGTTTCATCACCAAGCCGGTGACCAGCGCCACGCCGATGCCGAGCAGGTACAGCCCGAAAATGAGATTACCCGCCTGCGCCCCGAAGAACGCCGCGCCAAAGACCACGTACACCGGCAGCCGCGCGCCGCAGCTCATGAAGGTGGCGAGAAAACCCGTCACCCGCCGGTCGCGCTCGTTTTCCAGCGTGCGAGTGGCATAGACCGCCGGAACGGTGCAGCCAAAGCCAATCAGCAGCGGCAGGAAGCTCTTGCCGTGAAGCCCGATCACGCGCATGACGCGATCCATCACGAAGGCGGCGCGCGCCATATAGCCCGAATCTTCCAGCAGCCCGATGCCCAGATACAGAAACAGCAGCACCGGCACGAACACCAGTACGCCGCCCACGCCCGCGATCACGCCGTCCAGCAGCAGCGATTCCAGCCAGGTATCGCTCACGCCTACCGCGCCCAACAGCGCCGCCGCCCACTGCGCGATCGGACCCGTGACCACGCCGTCCACCCAATCGACAAACGGCGCGCTGACGTTGGCGGTAAACTGAAACACAATCCACATCAGCAGCAGGAAGATCGGCACGCCCCACAGGCGATGGGTGATAATGCGGTCGGCGCGGTCTGACGGCGTTTCAGCCATCTGGCTGGGGCGTGTTACTGCCGCGCCCACTGCCTGCCCGATGAACTGGTAGCGGCGGTCGGTGATCAGCGTTTCCGGGTCATCTCCCAATGACGCCGTCACCCGCGCAATCGCTTCGTCGGCGGATTTAACCAGCGGCTGGTGTCCCATCTGTTCCAGATGGGCGCGCAGATCGTCGTCGGTTTCGAGCAGCTTGACCGCCAACCAGCGGGCGCGGTACTGGTGCGCCAGCACCGGGTCGGCTTCGATTCGGGCTTGAAGCTGGTCGATTTCGGCTTCAATCACGTCGCCATAATCCAGCACTGACGGCTGACGGCGCGCGGTCTGCGCGCGCGTGATGGCGGCTTTCAGCGTATCAATGCCGATACCGCGATTGCCAACCGTTTCGATGACGGCGGTGCCGTTCAACTGCTGCGATAACTTCTGAACGTCGATCTCGACGCCGCGACTCCGCGCCGTGTCGCTCATGTTCAGCGCGACGATGACCGGCAGCCCCAGTTCGAGAATCTGGCAGACGAGATAGAGGTTGCGCTCCAGGTTGGCGGCGTCCACCACCGCCACCACGATACCGGGACGCTCGTTCAGGATGAAATCGCGCGCAATGATTTCTTCCACCGAGTATGCCGCCAGGCTGTAAGTACCGGGCAGATCGACAATGGCGACTCGCTGCCCATCAATCGACACCCAGCCTTCTTTTTTCTCGACGGTTTTACCGGGCCAGTTGCCAACCTGCTGGTACGAGCCGGTCAGCGCGTTAAAAATAGTGCTTTTGCCGACATTGGGATTACCCGCCAATGCCACCGTCAGCGGTTCTGCTGCCATACTGGCTACTTCTCCTCAGGTGAAAAACGACGCCAGTGCGCCGCGCTGTGAGTCATCAGTTGATTTCAATCTGTTGGGCTTCATTCTTGCGTAACGACAGGTGATAACCGCGCAGGCGAAATTCCAGTGGGTCGCCCAGCGGCGCGGCTTTGATCAGCTCGATTTCAACGCCGTTGACCACGCCCATGTCCATCAGACGGCGGCGCACCGCGCCCTGACCGCCCACTTTTTTGACAGTCGCTTTCTGACCCGGCGAAAGCTGATCCAGCGTTCGTGGTTCAGTCATCGCGCCACCTGCTTCTGACTGCGTTCTTTCGCCTGACAATCGGGGCATAACCCATCGACGCACATGCAGATATTGATTGTCTTGATCTGTAAGCTGGTTTCCAACTGGCGCTTCACTGAATTGATCACGTCAGTCGTAAACGGGATCAGCTTACGGCACTTCCGGCAGGTCACAAAATAGGCTTCGGCAGCCAGACTGTAGAATTTGCGGTCGTGCGCCTGCGAAAGATACTGCTGCCGGATCAAGCCCATCGATTCCAGGGTGTTCAGGGTGCGGTAAACTGTCGTCAGGTTGATGCTCTGGTCGTGCTGCTGCGCCAGATGGTACAATCCCTCAGCGTCAAGGCGTTCGGTCGCGCCCGCCAGCAGTTCCAGAATTAACTGGCGCTGTTCGGTGATGCGCCCCCCCGCCGCGCGGATGACCTCACTTGCATGTTCGATGAACGTCACAACCGTTTACCTCGCTCGTTTATTGCCAGTCATTTGCAACTACGGTGAGTTTATTGCAGGCGGTTGTTGGTTGTTTAGTGACATTCCTCACTTCAATCAAAATGGATGTCACTTTGCCCCGCGCCTTTTCAATGGCATGGTTTGAAGGGAAAATTCCCAATCGCGCCATTTTCTGGATACTATGACCTGTTCGGCACACACAGACTGTGACTACTTTGATGTCCTCATCCCACCCTCAGACTGAAAGCGTCCGCCTGTCCGGCGGCTGGCAGGCGCAGCCCGTCCCACTCGATACCGGAAACGCGCTGCCCGCCCTCACCGACGACTGGATCGCTGTTCCCGACTGCGCCCACCTTCAGCCAGCCCTCTATCCGGCGAACCCGTACTGGGGCGACGATATCCGAGCGCTGAACGACAAGGCGTGGGTCTACCGGCGGACGGCTGCCATGCCAACCGGCGATTACCAGCGGCTCAGGCTGCGTTTCGACGCGGTCGATTATTACGCCGATGTATGGGTAAATGACCAGTTTGTTGGGCGGCACGAAGGGCATTTCGCGCCTTTCGCCTTCGACATCACGCCGTTTCAGGGCGCGGGCGAAGTTATCCTGACCGTTCGCGTCAGCGCGCCCTGGGACGCGCCCAATCCATCCGGGACGTATCCATCGGATCACGTCATTCGCGGGCTGGTCAAAGGGCTGTACGAACACGGCGAGGGCGTGATTCCCCCCAGCGTCAACCCCATCGGCATCTGGCGTCCGGTCTGGCTGCTGCTCGATCAGGGCGTCAGCATCGACCACATCCGCATCGACACCACGCTTGATGGTCGGGTGGACGTAACCCTGCGCCTGACCAACAGCACCGGCGAGACGTGGCAGGGAGCGCTGAACCTGAACATCGCCGGACATAACCATGACGGTCAGGGCGGCGAAACCAGCCAGCCGCTGACTCTGCCGCCGGGCAGCCACAGCCTGAGCCAAACACTGCGGCTGGACGAACCACGCCTCTGGTGGTCATGGGATCAGGGATCGCCCGATCTTTACCGCCTGGAAGCCCGCCTGCTGAACAGCCAGCAGCAGGTGACCGCCGCCAGGGACGAGCGCTTCGGCGTCCGCGCCGTTCGACTGGAACGTTCCCCGGAAGGCTTCACCTACGTGCTGAACGAACGCCCAATCTTCGTGCGTGGCTCGTCGTATATGCCAGCCGTCTATCTGTCGGAATGTACCGCTGAAACGCTGGCGCGCGATGTGGCGCTGGCGCGCGCCGCCAATCTCAACCTGATGCGCGTCCACGTCCACGTTTCGCCGCCCGAACTGTACGAGGCTTGCGACGCTGCCGGGATGCTCGTTTGGCAGGATTTTGAGCTGAACTGGATTCAGGACAGCTCGCCGGAATTTGAAGCGCGCGCCCGCCGCCTGCAGCGCGAGATGATCGACCTGTTGGGCAATCACCCGTCGATCATCACCTGGTCGTGCCACAACGAGCCGACGATGATGTACACCCGCCGCCAAAACCTGGAACGCCGACCCGACCCGGCGCTGTATGCCGACGCCTGCCAGCAAGACCCTACCCGCCCGGTTTTCATCTGTTCGGGACAGCTTGAAGAAGACTGGCAGCGCTCCGGCGATTCCCATTCCTACTACGGCGCTATATGGAGCCAGCACTACACCGATATTTACCGGCAGCGCACCCGCCTGAACACCGAATATGGCTTCGAGACGCCCGCCGCGCCAGAAACACTGCGCCTGTATCCCCAGGTCTGGGAACGCCTCCAGCATCTGGAAGGCAAAATCGAACCGCTGTGGGTTTACCAGTCCCGCCTGATCCAGTATCACACCGAGCATTTTCGACGGCTGCGCGCTTCAGGCTGCGCCGGGTATGTCCATTTCTGGTTGGTCGATCTGGTGCCGCAGGTGGGCTGCGGCGTCCTGGATGCCCACCGCGTTCCCAAAGGCGGTTACGAAGCGCTGCGCCGGGCGTCTTTGCCGCTGCTGGTATCGCTGGAACACGACGGACGCCAGCCGGTCGCGCTGTGGGTGTTCAACGACAGCCAGCAGGCGTATCCCAACGGACTCATCCGCTGGCAGGTTGAGAACGCAGCAGGACACCGGCTCGAAGAAGGACAAAGCCGCTTCGATATTCAGGCGAACCAGTCGCAGCGAGTCCTGTCCGTGTCCTGGGCAGTCAAGCCGTCCGAGTGCGCCCGGATAAAGCTTCAGGCGTATGACGCGGCGGGCAATCTGCTGTCTGAAAACGCCTACGATCACCCGTTTCAGCCGCCGCGCCGCCCGGCGGGCTATCCCTGGAAATTCGATCCTTATCTCGGCACGAAGGTGTTTGACCGCCCGAACGCGCCCAGCCTGGCAGACCAGAGCGCCAATCGTCTGTTTAAGCTGGTTCCGTTGGGGCTGCGCGAATCGCTGGCTGAGATCGGCTTGCGGCAAAAGCTGCCAAGCCGCGCCCTGTCACTCATCGCAGGTGTGGTGGATCGGGTGCTTGGGTAGCGGGAATTTGAAGGATAAACGCCGGGGCGTGATCCGCTTACGCCCCGGCAGAGTTACAACGCGGTTACTTTCCTATCGTTTCGGCAGGCTCGGCGACCGGTATCGACTCGGGGCTGATCACCTTGCCGTTGGCAGCTTCGCGCGGCTGCGCCACCAGATAGCTGCCGTACAAACGCCACTCGTCCATGCGGCATGAATGCACTAGTTTTCCATCCCACACCGTCATATCGGGGCAGCTTTCGCACATGTCTACCCGTCCGTCTTCCATCAGGTCGGGTCCCTGGATGATGCCGATGCTCTGAACGTAGATCGGCTTGAACAGTTCAGTCGGACGCCGCACGACCTCGCGCCAGAATTTGCCCGAAGTCGCCCGCACGCCCTTATCAAACATCCCCAGCAGGAAGGCGATCTTGGGGATCTTGTTGCTTGGCGAGTAAATGACGTAGGTGCCATATCGCAGGTGGTGGATAGTCTGGAACAGTTCCATCACTTTCGCGCCGACCGAGCCGTACATCTTGTGCTTCGTGCCAAGCTGCGCCGAAACCAGCCAGGTGAGCTTGTCATGGGTCTGCGAGCCGCCCATATACGCCGACGTTTCGTAATGCGGGAAATGCTCTTTGATCTTGTTGTAAACATCGGTCGAGGTCAGGTACGACTCGGCGGTGTTGTCGGTAAAGTAACTGGTTTCGGGGGCGATAGGCTTGCCGTCGGCGTAATAATCGTAATCGCCTTCCATAGCGGCATTGCGGAAGCCGATCAGCACCAGCCCATGCACGCGGTCAACATTCCGGTTCGCCCATTTCACCATTTCGGGCACAAAATCGAGATTGCCGGGATAAACCGTCATGCCGAAGCTGGCAAACAGCCCGCCAACCGAATGCACCATATCGGCGAAATGCTGGCGCAGTTCAAACAGCTCAAATTCGGTTTTCCCTTTCCAGTGCGGGCGGTTCTGCTCGCTGTCAATGTGGAAGGTGAAGCCGATTACGCCTGCTTTTTTCAACTCCATCAGAAATGGTCGGTCGTTTTCCAGCCTGATGCCGTTGGTCAGAATCAGCGGCTTCATCTTCAGGCTGCGAATGTAGGCGATGATTTCGAGGATGTCGGGGTGAATCAGCGGTTCGCCGCCAGCGATGGAGATGTTGTCGCAGTTGCGCCATTTCTTGAGCAGCGCGACTTCATCCTTGATCTGTTCAAGGCTCTTGTGTCCCTGCATTCCGTTGATACGGTAGCAGCCGCGGCAGTAGGTGTTGCACTTATCGGTGACTTCCAACCAGCCTATCGGGTTGTCATTGCCCGACCACGGAAACCGGTATAAGTTGCGTTTTGATAATTGCATGAATAAATGCCCTTTCCTGATTACCGGGGAGTCTTGGCGCGGAAATTGAGGAGAAGGCAGCCGTTCTTTGGCGAGCAGCGGTCGCTCTCAAGGACTCAACTTTGAGGCGAAAACTTCCCATGTTCTATGGTCGCAGGAGGCAGTCTAGCGCGAATTATTTAGCATAGCAAAGCAATTTGCCCGTTTGTGAAATTTATCCTGAAAAAAAGATGACATTTGTAACCCTGCGGGGCAAGCGGTAGGGACACGACATCGTCGTGTCCGCTGCACCGTCATGAAACGGACACGACAATGTCGTGTCCCTACATAAAATTCCCGGCTCGCAGGGAGTTATTCACCGGTGCTCAAAAATCGCGCGACCGAGCGCATCCCTTCGGCGAAACCCTGCCGCCAGAACGTCCAGTCGTGCTCGCCGTCGTAAATACGCAGTTCAGGAATGATGTAGTTCACGCGGCGGGCGCGGTTGTAAAGCAGGTGCGATTCAAAGTCGATATCGTGATACTGGTCTTCTTCCGCCGGGTGCTTCCACTCGTCGTCACCCACGGCAATGAACAGGTACAGCGGCTGTTCCGCCGCGGCGAAAGCCTCGAACAGAGCCGGGTAGTTCAGGCTCTGGTAGCGTTCCTCATCAAACGGGTTGTCGCCGCTGCCAAAAGCGCCAAACAGGCGAGCGCTCGAATCGACCGGCGGCAGCGGCGTATAGACCGCCGGACTGAGGACAATGGCGGCGGTGAACAGGTCGTGCTGCGCCAGCGCGTAGCGGATCGCGCCGTAGCCGCCCATCGAATAGCCGCCGATCAGCCGCCCCTCGCGGGTGGCGATGGTGCGGTAGGTCGCGTCAATGTGCGGGATCAGGTCGCTGACGAACGCAGTCTCGACCGGCTCTGATGGCAGATCGAGCGTCGTATACGCCGAATCGATGTAATAGCCGCCGCGCCTGCTGGAAGGGAAATCAGGCATGACGACGATCAGCGGCGGAATTTCCCCGGCAGCGATCATGCCATCCAGCAAATCCTGCACGTTCAGCCAGGCGGTCATCTCGTCGCCGCGACCATGCAGCAGGTACGCCGCCGGGTAGCGCTGCGCTGACGCTTCATACCCCGCTGGCAGATAGACGATATATTCGTAGTCGCGCCCCAAAGCTGCCGAAACAAAGCTGACTTCGGTAATCGTGCCCATGTCGTCATCCTGCCCCAACACAGAAACGCCGTCCATCAATAAGGACAAACAGACCAGAAAGAAGCCCCATTTTCGCGCCATTATTCGCCCCCAAATCATTCCGCTTGTACTTTTAACTTTCCACTTTCGTCTTTGCACTCCTCCGGGTGTCCTCTGTGCCTTAGTGGTTCAATTCCCGCTTGCACTTTTAACTTTTCACTTTCGACTTTGCACTTCTTTTTCACGGCAGCTCGCGCGGCGGGACACCGTCATAATCGTGGTCGCTGGGATGGATCTGGCGCATGGGGCGCTGGCGCGTCTTTTCTTCGTAGACCTGCGCCACCAGCCCCGGCAGGCGAGCGATCATGAAGAAAGCGTTTGCCAGTTCCGGCGGCAGGTTGAGATCGACCAGCAGCGCCGCAATCGCGCCATCGACGTTGGCGGGCAGCGGCTTGCCGCCCTTCGCCAGCTCGGCTTCCAGCGCCCGCAGCATCGCCACGCCGTCGGCGGCGACGTTCGCCGTCGTGGCAAGCTCCAGCAGGCGGCTGGTGCGCGGGTCAGCCGTGTGAACGCGGTGTCCAAAACCGGGCAGTCGTTTTTTCTGACTCCGGTAGTCAGCCGCCAGCGCCGCCGCCGCTTCCTCAAGCGGCTGCCCGGCGCTCGCTTGCGCCAGCCCGCGCTGGATCATCCGCATACTGTCCTCAATCGCCCCGCCATGATGCTGGTTGATCGACAGGAGTCCGGCGGCAAGGGCGGCATTCAGCGGCGCGCCGGTGCTGGCAACAGTCCGCGCCGCCAGCGTCGAAGGCGGCGTTGCGCCGTGATCGATGGATGAGACGAAGATCGCGTCCAGCAAAGCGCCCACTTCCGGCGTGGGCAGATCGCCCGCCAGCGCCAGGTAAATCGTCTGGCTCAGGCTGATGCGTCCCATCAGTTCGTCAATACGATAGCCGCGCAGCCGGATTTCATTGGGCTGTATCTGCGTGATCGCCGTCGTCCAGTGCAGACTCTTGTCGTCCATGTCGTTACCTCTGGCAGCCGGCGTGGATGCCGGCGGGATGGAATAGCTTTTACCGACGCCCAGCACCTGCGCGGCAGCGGCGGGAATATCGGAAAACGACTCGACCAGCGTCACGCCAGCTTCGCGCAGCCGTTCAACTTTGGTGGCATACGCCCCGCGCTCGCCCTCAATGATCGCCCCGGCATGGCTGAAACGGGTGCCGCTTTTCGCCGCCTTGCCGCCGATGTAGGCAACCACCGGCTTGGTGAAGCCGCCCGACTGGATCAGCGCCGCCGCTTCTTCTTCCTGTGACGTGCCGATTTCGCCAAACAGCACCACCAGTTCGGTCTGCGGGTCTGCCTCAAAGCGTTTCAGCACATGCGCGTGCGGCATCCCGACAATCGAATCGCCGCCGACGTGGACGAAGGTTGACAGCCCCATGCCCGCCTTTGCCAGATAATAGGCGGTGCTGGTCGTCATGCCGCCGCTGCGACTGGTGATGCCCACCGGACCGGGATAGAACCACTCGCGCGCCCGCGCCGCCTGCCCGCCAATCATGCCCAGCACGCCGTTACCCGGACTGAGCACGCCGAGCGTGTTCGGACCCACAAACGCCGCCCCCAGCCGGTCGGCTTCGGCGGCGATCTCCATCACGTCATACAATGGCACGCGGTCAGGCACGATCACCAGCAGCTTCACGCCCGCCGCCAGCGATTCGAGCGCCGCGCTGCGCACCAGCGGCGCGGGAATGAACAGCACTGAAATGTCGATATCGCCTGCGTTCTCACGCGCTTCCAGCACCGTGTCATACACCGGGACGCCTTCCACCGCGCCGCCGCCTTTGCCCGGCGTCACACCAGCGACGACCTGGGTGCCATAATCTTTCATCAGCCGCGTGCGCGCCATACCCTCGCGCCCGGTAATACCCTGCACCAGCACCCGCTTGGTCGGGTCAATGATGATCGCCATGTTCCTCATCCAATCCCGCAATCGGCAGCCGTATGAACCCGCCGCGGTTGCCCAGGAAATGACACTCGACTTCGCAGGCGAGACACTCGATGCAGCCGCCGCGCTTCGCCTCGTCACGGGTGATATTCAGCACTGGCACGTCGCCTTCCAGCGACAGGATCTGCGGCACGCAGGTGTTGACGCAGGCTTTGCTTTCACAGTCGCGGCACAGCGCGTGATCATAGGTAATCGTGCCGCCGGTGACCGTCTCGAACGAGTACGGCTCCTGCGCCTGAGGCGCTGTACGCGGCGGGACGTTTTCGGCGGGTGTATAGCCCTCCACCAGCGCCGCCAGACGGTCCGCGCAGGCATCCGGGCTGTCGTCGCGTCCGTATGCTTCGACCGGCGCGGGGAACGCTCCGTTCGCCCGTTCCAGAATCTCGACAGCTTGTTCTTCGCCGTTGCCGCCGATGCGAATGACGGCAGGCACGTTCAACTGCGCATCCATAAACGCCTTCACCAGCCCGCGCGCCGAGTGAAACTGCTCCTGGCTGGCGACGCCGCTGCCGCCCAGGTAGTAAGCGTCCACGCGCGGCTGGCTGAGGATGATACGCGCCGCGCGGTAGACCTTGCTGGCGGGTGGATTGCCGCTGGTATCGACAAAGTTGGCAATTTTGAAGCCGCGCCGCAGCAGCGCGTCCATGTTCATCATGCTGCCACCGCCGCCGCTGCCGTGAAAGCCGACAACGACATCGTCGGGCGCGAAGTCGGTTTCAAGCTGCAAAAAATAGAACGTGCCGCGATAGTCGCCCTTTTCCACGTCCCAGGCGATCCGTTCCAGCGGCGTCGGCGGGCGGTCAGTCTCGCGGGCGATCTCAATGCCAAGATCGGGATGCCGAAATACGGCGTAATCGTCCACCGTAAAACGGCAGTCGGCGGCGACGATCTGATTATCCTCGGTCAGCACCAACGGGTTGATCTCCGCCGAACGCGCCTCGTACTGGCGGGCGACCTTGTAGAAACGGACGGCTGCCTGGGTGAGCTGGTTCATCAGCGCCCCGCGCGCGCCCACCCGCCGCGCCAGCTCGCGCGCTTCGTAGTCGGTCAGCCCGCGCGTGATATCCACCGACTGCCGGGCAATTTTATCGGGATGCTGACGGGCGATCTCCTCGATGCCGCTGCCGCCCACGCCGCTGAGGATGATGACCGGGCGGCGCTCGCGATCATCAACGATCATGCCCAGGTAGAATTCGCGGCTGATCGCCAGCCTTTCTTCGACCAGCACCGTATCGACGGTGAAATTGCCCACCTGCTGCCCAAGCAGCGTTCGAGCCGCTTCGGCGGCGGCTTCGGGTGTATCGGCAAACCAGATCAGCTTTTTGGCGGCACGCGACGTGACCCACGCCTGCGCCTTGACAACCACCGCCCCACCGATTTCCGCCGCCACCCGCGCCGCTTCGTCAGGCGTCGTCACCGGGCGACCACGCGGGGTATTCAGCCCACCCGCCCGCAGAATGGCTTTACTCTGATATTCATGCAGTCGTGCCATGATAGTGTTCATTCCTGAATCCGGTCAAAAGGGTGTCGGGCGGTTTGCCGATTCATGCCCTCATCCCTGCCCTTCTCCCTCAGGGCGAAGGGTAAAAACACGGTTCCTGTTTTTTAGTCCCTCTCCCTGAGGGAGAGGGATTAAGGGTGAGGGCTTACCCTCCCCCCGCCGGGCGCACTTCAAGGCTCAGATAGCGCGTATGGCTGCCGTACCAGGTCGAAAAGCCGACCTGCCCGGAGAGGTACGGGTCATGCTCGCCGCCGCAGATCAGGTTGGCGGCAGCGCCGTCGTCGCCGCGAATTTCAGCCGTGAGGGCTTCGCCCTGCGCCGTGATGGTCAGGTGGTAGCGTTTGCCATGCTGCCACGCAAACGGCGCGGATCCGAGTTCCGTGTACTGCCCATCTTTCTTGTAGGCAGCGAAGCGTCCGCCCGGAGCCAGCCCGAAGACGTAACTGCGCAGCGCCCCCTGCACCCGCGCGTTTAGATGATGGTGATCGCCCACCAGCGGGATAAACTCCGCCGTGACGGTGTAATCCGTCCAGTTGATATCACCCGTGTACGCCTCGCTCTCGGCAACGCCGCTGCCGTGAAAAGCAGTTGTCCCGCTGTCGTCTTTTTCCAGCCGCCAATAGCCGCGCAGGTGCGTCCAGCCGCTGATAGCGCCGGTTTCGGGGCGCTCATAGGCAAAGGTCGTCCGGTAATCGGGCGCGCCGTCCCAGTCCAGTTCCGCCAGCGCGACTGAGCCAATCGTCCATTCATCGCCCAGCGAGCGCAGCACGACCCCGACCTGTGACAGATAGGCGTCCGTTTGCGCGGGAATCGTATAGGTCAGCGTGTGCCATTGTCCGGGTGTCAGCGGCGACGCTTCCGCCTGATGGTATGTCCGGCTGTACGTGTCATAAACGTAAAGTCCGGCGCGTACTTCCGTGGGCGAATCTTCGGGCAGGTAGAGCCGCGCCCGAACCGTCTGCCCCGGATAGATCAGCGGCGTAAACTGAGCGCTGTAGGAATTGGAACTCAGTTCCGACGGGTGATACACCGTTCGAGTGAACAACCGAATTTCCCCCTTACGGTTCATCTTGCGAATGGATACGCGCAGCGCTGGCTCGCCGACGACGACTGCCTGTTCCAGATGGATCGGGCGTCCGCGCTCGCCATCTGCCTCAAAGTTGCTGGTCGAGCCGGGATAACGGAAGTGATAGCGCGGCGGCGTCTCCACCGGCAGACCGCAGCGCTGCCGCCCGATGTTCACGAACAGATCAGCGCAGTTGGAAATGGTCATCAGGTTGCGCGTCCCGATGACGCTGGCGGCAACCAGCAGGTCGTTCATCGGATCGCGCCAGCGCCGGTCGATTCCGTCCAGCCCCACCGCCACGCCGAGAATCGCCCCGACGTTGCCGACGTTGCAGTCGGTATCCCAGCCGCACATGTTGGTGATGCGAATCGTCTTTGAGAAATCGCCTTCGCCGTACAGCAGCCCCAGCGCCACCACCCCCGCGTTGGGGATAATATGGACGACGCCGGGATAGCGGTCATAGCCGAAGTTGGCTTTCAGGGATGCAAACGCCGTCCGCCAGTCGCCGGGGTTTTCGGCGTGATAGCCGCAGACCGCCCGAACGACGCGGGTGTATTCGCTGTCTGCCGGAATTTGCGCCAAGCCGATCTCGATCAATTGGCGCGGGTCGGACTCGCTGAAGGCGGCGCTCACCAGTGAGGCAATGAAGCGCCCGCCGTAAATGCCGCTGCCGCCATGAGTCACGCTCGACGCGCGCTCCGCCAGTTCGGCAGCGCCCGCCGGGTCGTTCGGCGCGATCAGCCCCCAGATGTCGCTGAAGATCTGCCCGCCGATCTGTTCCGCCACCGTCGCGCCATTCTGAAGAACCGAGCCAGAGCGCGGCGCGGGAATGCCGTTGGCAAGATTGAGGTAAGCGGTGTGTTCGGTTGAAACGCCGTAGCCGCCCCACCAGAAGCTGCCGCGCTGGTCGGCGGCGTAGTTCAGCACCGTCTGACCAAGCTGTTCGGCGGTTGGCAAAACGCCGTAATCCTGGCAGGCGCGGATGAGGATCATCGGCACTGCCGTATCGTCGTCGGGCTTAAAGATTTTGCCCTGATCTTCACGGGCGTACCATTCAAGCTCGCCCAGATGATCGCGGATCGTCTCGTATGTCCAGCTTTCGAGGGGCGCGCCAAAACGCACGCCGATGCACTTCCCCAGCCAGCCCGCGTAAACGCGCTCGGCGTAATCGAGGGGGAGTGGCGTAGATTGAGGGATGTTCATATCGCAATTATCCTTAGGAAATGTTGTTGTGCAGGGGCGCAGCGTGCCGCCGCCCCTACGGACGCCCATTACAACTGGCTGCGCTGCATCTACCCCTTCAGCCCCAGCGCCGAAATGCCGCCGATCAGGTGCTTTTGAGCGAAGAAGTACAGCACCAGCACCGGCAGAATCGATACCAGCGTCGCCGCCATGAACATATTCCATTCGACGCTGTAGCGCCCCTGGAAGAACGCCAGCCCGACCGAGATCGGGTACGAATTGAAGTCGTTCAGGTAAATCAGCGGCTGAAGGAAGTCGTTCCACACCCACAGGAAGGTGAAGACGATCATCACGGTCAGCGCCGGTTTGCACAGCGGCAGAATGATTCGATAGAGAATTGTCCACGTCCCCGCGCCGTCAATCCGCGCCGCTTCGTCGAGATCGCGCGGGATGGTGCGGATATACTGCACCATCAGGAAGATGAAGAACGGGTTGCCAAAGAACGACGGCAGAAACAGCGGTACGTAAGTGTCTATCAGCCCCAGACGGCTGTACATCGAATACAGCGGGATCAGCTTGATCTGCCCCGGTATCATCATGGTACTGAGCATCAGCAAAAACAGCACTTTCTTGAAGGGAAAGCGCAGCCGCGCGAAGCCGTAGGCGATCAGCGGCACCGACACCAGCTCGCCAATCGTGTTGAGCACCACCAGAATGGTACTGTTGAGCATGAACCGCGCCAGCGGGTAGGACGTGAACGCCGCCACGTAGTTTTCCCACATCGGCACGTCGGGCAGCCATGACGGGGGCCAGGCGAAGATATCCGCCCGTGTTTTCAGCGATGTCGAGAACATCCACAGCAGCGGGATCATGAACACCAGCGCGATGGCGGTCATGAGGATGTACGCCGAGGAATAGCCCATCAGCCGACGAACCGTGATCCAGGTGTTGGCACGCTGCGATTTTCGCCGCGCCTCGTACTGCGCCGCCGAGATTTCGCCTAAATCCTTACTCAGCCTCATAGTACACCCACCGTTTCGACGTGTAGTTGACGAATACCGTCGCGCTCAGGATGATGACCATCAGCACGATTGCCAGCGCCGAGGCGTAACCCATGTTGAAGTTCTGGAACGCCGTCTCGTAAAAGTACAGCAGGTAAAAATAGGTTGATCGCAGCGGTCCGCCCTGGGTGATAACAAACGCCTCAGTGAATATCTTGAACGAGTCGATCAGTTCGATGACCAGTTGGAAAAAGAGCGTCGGCGTCAGCAGCGGCAGCGTAATTCTCCAGAAGCGCCGCCAGCGGCTGGCGCCGTCTATTTCGGCGGCTTCGTAGAGGTGCGCCGGGATATTCTGCAAGCCCGCCAGATAGATGATGGCGCTGCCGCCCACCTTCCAGATGCTCATCAGGGCAACCGAAGGCAGCGCCCAGTTTCGATCCCAGAACCAGCCCGGTCCTTCGATTCCCATGTAGTACAGAATGGTATTGACGACGCCGGTATCTGGCTGAAGCAGCCACATCCACATCAGCGACACGGCGACGCCGGAAATAACCGCTGGAATATAAAAGACAGTCCGAAAGAAATTCATTCCCGGTAGTTTTAAGTTTAGCAGCAGCGCCAGCCCCAGCCCCAACACCAGCTTCAGGGGCAGCGAAATCAGCACAAACAGCCCGGTAACCTTCAGCGCCTGCCAGAACATCGGATCGGCGGTGAACATCCGCACATAGTTATCCAGCCCGATCCAGACCGGCGGCTCAACGATGTTCCACCGGGTGAAGCCCAATACGATGGACGCGCCAACGGGCATGACCGTGAACACGAGGAACCCAATCGCCCACGGCAGCAGACTGATGTAGCCTTCAGCAGCTTCGCGTCGGGCGAGTGGATTCATGTTACGCCAGGTCGCTAACATCGCGTTATCTCCGAGAGGAAAGATGCGGGGGCAAAACTGCCATCATGCCCCCGCATCGACTTACTCATATCAAGCGAACAGTGTTACCCTGGCTTAACCGCCCAGGCGCGTCAGACATTCGTCCAGCGCCGCCTGCCCGACCGGCACGAGGCTGTCCAGCGTCGCCTGAACCTCGTCACGCTCGATTTCGCCGAGGTTGACCAGATCCCAGGCGTCCGAAACCGCGCTCATGACGCTCCCCTTGCATGGATGGGCATTATCCCACTGGGCGACCTGCGGCAGCTCCAGCACTTCAAAGAATGCCTGCGCGTATTCGGTGTCGGCGTTTTCGTAGGTGGCGAGCACGTCCGGCATCGACGGAATCAGGTTGCCGTTTTCCATCAGGAACTGCTGTCCCTCAGGACCTGCCCAGTAGCTCAGCCATTCATAGGCTTCCTGCGGGTGTTCAGTCCCCTTCCAGATGGACGCGGTCAGCGACCAGGCATTGGCATGGCGCAGTTCGCTGCCCGGCGCGGCTGGCTCAGGGACGATACCGAAGTTGATGCCCTCGTCGATCAGGTTGAGCATGTGTCCCTGGTTCAGCGTTGCCATCGCCAGACGTCCGGCGATGAACAGGTCAATCGGACCCGTGCCTTCCGTACCCAGAATTTCGAGGTCAGCGGGGGTTGGCGTCGCGCCGCTGTTGACCAGATCCCACAGCCAGGTATACGAAGCAACCGACTCAGGGCTGTTCAGATAGCCATCGACGGTGGTGCTGTCGTCACTGTAAACCTTCGCGCCGTAGTTGTACCAGATGGCGCGGTAGGGTCCACGCGGACGGTCACCGCCCCAGGTGCGGGTTTCTTCGTCGGCAAGCTGGCTGGCGAGCGCGTTATAGTCTTCGGTTGTCCAGTCGGCAGTCGGATACTCGACACCGGCGGCGTCAAAGACATCCTTGTTGTAGATGACGAAGTTAGCGCCCACACCCAGCGGCAGCCCGACGACGGTATCATTCCATACCGCGCGCGTGTTCCAGAAGTTCTCGAAGTAGTTCTCAGGACCGAGATCAGGATCAGCTTCAAGATAGGGTTCAATATCCAGCGCCTGCGGCAGCCAGTTGTTGATCCAGAAGAACGCCACGTCTGGCGCGCCCTGCCCCGCGCCAAGCGTCGTCGTCATGCGCTCGTCAAAGCCCGACGCCGGCAGCAGCGTCATGTTGACCTGAATGTCAGGGTGTTCGGCGTTAAACTGCTCCACCAGATCGCGCTGTACCTGCTCATCAAATTCTTCCGAATTGACCGTCCACCATTCGATGGTGACGACATCCTGCGCGCTGACGACCAGCGTAGTCAGCAGGAATACGGCTGCGAGCAGCCCAAACAAAGAAAACCGACCGAGCTTCATGTTAATCCCTCCATCACTTTTAACGAAACGATCTTTATGCCAACTCATAAACGATCTCGACAAGCTGTTCCGCAATTTCGACGATGTCGCGCTGCGCCGCAAATGCCAGACACACCCCGGCGGGACGGCGCACCTTCTCGATCCAGGCTGGCGGAATGACCGCCGTCCCGTGAATCGCGCCCGAAAGCGCCCCAACCACCGCGCTGATGGTATCGGCGTCACGCCCGAAATTGCCCGCCCAGAACAGCCCCTTGCGAAAATCTCCGCCGGTCATGTAAAAGACGGCATACGCCTGCGGCAGAGCTTCAGCAGCCATTGAATGTACTGGTGTCCACAGATCAGAATGTAATCGTTCCCATACCTCCTCAATTGAATTTGCCTGCTGGCACAGCGTCATGGTGTGGTCGAGCGTGCGTCCCAGCCAGCTATCGACTGGAATGTATTCTCGACCAGCGGCAATAATCTCCTCAGGGGTCGCGTCAGTCAGCGCGACGGCAACGCTGGCAGCCACTGCCTGCGCGCCCCAGATGCCATCATTGGCGTGACTGATCTCGGCTTCGATGGCGGCAAGCGCGGCAGCCCGCGCCGGGTTGCCCACGCACATGATGCCCACCGGCGCGATCCGCATCGCCGCGCCGTCGTCGTTGTTCTGCACATTGTCTCTGCCGGTGCGCGGGGGCAGCCAGCCTCGTTCCAGGTTGGCAACCGCGCCGTACAGCGGCTTGCCGCCGCGCGCTTTCGCCCCGCCCTGTTCGAGAATGTATTTCTTCCAGGACGCCACCAGATGCTCGGATGTCAGGTTGCCCCGACAGTCAATCAGCGTCTGGGCGGTCAGGACGGCAAACTCGGTGTCATCGGTGCTTTTCGCGCCTTCGTAAAGCTCGGTGATGATTCCATAACGCTGACGGTAGCTGTCGCTGCGCCCTAAGTCGCCAAAGGCATCGCCGACGGCTAACCCGAGCAGACAGGCTTTCGCCCGGTCGAGAAAATCGCCGTGATGATCAGGGCTGTCGATTGTGTTCATCCAAAAGTCCCTGGTTGATAATGCGTGTAAATGAGAACGTTCTCAATCACTATAGCGACATTTTCGACTCAATGCAACACATTCGTGGAATCAGTTTTTTTCGATGGGATCGGCGATGCGCGGCGCGGCAGTCGTGCCGCGTTTGATCAGCTCGCAGGGCAGCTTGATGTGTTCAGGTCCCGAACGCCGTTCGCCCCGCAGTGCCTGAATCAGCAGTTCGGCGGCTTTGCCCCCAATTTCATACTTGGGCTTGGCGACAGTGGTCAACGGCGGCAGCATGACGGCGGCGGCGTAAATATCGTCCATGCCAACAATCGACACATCCTCCGGCACCGACCAGCCGAGCGCGTGGGCGGCTTTCAACGCGCCGATTGCCAGCATGTCATTGGCGGCAAAGACGGTGGTGGGCGGCGATTCCAGCCTGAGCAGATGCGTCATGGCTTCATAGCCGGATTCGTCGGTAAAGTCAGTCGTGTAAACCAGCCGGTCATCCATCGGCAGATGATTACGGGCGTGGAATGTCAGGTAGTTATGATAGCGGGTGTGCGCCTTGCCCCGCCGTGACTGCCCGGCGATTAAGCCGATGCGACGATGCCCCAGTTCGAGCAGATAGGTCAGGATATCGTCGACTCCCTGTTCAGTGTCGCTGCCTACGGCGTCAAAATCGGGGTAATTCTCGCCGCCGCCGAGCGTCACAACCGGGATGCGCAGGTCTTTCAGTTCGTCATTGGAGACGGCGGCGGGGTTGATGATCAGACCATCGAAGCGGTTGCGCCGCACCAGCCGGAGATACTGCTGTTCGCGCTCGCGGCTCCAATCGCTGTTGACGGTCACGGTGGCAAAGCCGTAGCGCTCAAGCGTATCCTGCGCGCCGCGCGCCACCACCGTCCAGAAGGGGTTGGTGATGTCGGGGATCGACAGCGCGATCATGTTGGTCTGGTTGGTGCGCAGGCTTCCGGCGACGGCGTTGCGCTCGTAGCCAAGCTGGGCGGCGGCTTCGAGGACGCGCTCGCGCGTTTCGAGGCGCACCAGTTCCTGCTCGCCATTGATCACCCGCGCGACGGTTGCCTTCGATACGCCCGCCAACCGCGCTACGTCGATGATGGTCGGTCTACGCGCCACTGTCCCCGGTTCTCCGCTGTGATAACGTTCTCACGGTATGGTAGTGCAGCCACAACCGCCTGTCAAATGTCGGCAGGGCGTGTATTCGATAAATGCACGCCCCGCAGCTGCGAAAATCATGTCCGATGCGCCTCAGGCGCTTACAGCCCCGATTCGTTCCGCGCGGGGCGGCGCAGCAGGCGCATCATGCCGAATCCAGCCAGACTTACCAGCAGCACGCCAGCCATGCCAGCCGCCGCCGTCGTCAGCGCCGGGTTGGCGATGAACGGCACCGTGTAATCGGGCAGCAAGCCCGGCAGCAGCGACTGCGACTGCCCGGCAAAACCGTAATCCAGCGCCACGCTTTCCAGTCCATCCGGCAGCGCGCTCGCCAGCGGCGAAACCAGCGCCAGCGCCAGCGCTATCAGCAGCCCCGCCCCAATCCAGTGTGACGAGCGCTCAGGCAGCGCCGCCTCGTCCAGCAGTTCGCGTTTCGTCCGGTCAATGAACATCAGCGCGCCAAACGTCAGGAAGGCTTCGCCCAGACCGATCACCGCATGGATGCCGACCATTGCTGGCAGCGCCATGCCCAGCGGCACCATGCCAGAAGCGGCAAGCTCAACGGCGGCAGCAGCGGCAGCCACGACCACGCTCACCCATGCGCCGAATGTCACGCCAACAAACAGCCCGCGCTGGCGTCCGAAGAGGCGGACACATGCCCAGTAGACGCTGTAGCCGACAAAGACGCTGAGAACAGCCATATTCAGAATGTTGAAGCCGAGCGTCAGCAGCCCGCCATCATGGAATACAAACGATTGAATAACCAGCACGCTGGTGATGGTCAGCATTGCCGACCAGGGACCGAGCAGCACCGCCGCCAGCGCCCCGCCGATCAGGTGACCCGACGTGCCGCCGATGACCGGATAGTTGAGCATCTGCGCGGCGAAAATAACGCCTGCCAGCACGCCAACCATCGGCACGCGGTGACTGCCCTTCTGCTGGCGCACGCGCAGCACCGCCATCATCAGCATCAGCCCGGCAAGCATATACCCGACCACTGAAACCGGCAGGCTGAGGAAGCCATCCGGGATGTGCATTGCCAGCGTTGTCGGAAATTGAACCATCAGTTCCCCCTTGGGCTAAACGAGTCAATGCTCGTTTTACAGTTCATGCGCCAATTGAAACACACCGACGACTTCACGACGGATGACGAAACTCAGGCGTACATCCGTGATCAAGCTCACCAGATCGGACGGCGCGTTACACGGCTGCCGGAGATTGGTTATTTTCCGGGCGTCTCTTCTTCGATGACTCCGATCAGATCGTCAATGCTGGTGAAGCTTTTGCGCTCCATGATCCAGCGCGAGCTGATGCGAATGACGCAGCGCTCGGCAGCGGCGCGCTGTTTCAAATCGGCGATGCTGGATATATCCCACACCGTCACAATGCCCATCATCCGGCGCAGCGCCTCGCACGCCCCATGACCGGCGGTGTCCTGAAGCAGTTTCAGGATATACGCCCGGCGATATTCGGCAAACGCCGCCTGCCCGCCGTGATAATCCCAGTAGGCGTTCGGCACTAATTCACCCTGATTATGCTGCGCCCACAGATCGTCAAATTTGCGCGCGAACAGCGTCCAGACGTCGCGGATCAGCGACAGCAGATAGCGCTGGTATTCAGCCCGCTGGCTGGCGTCCGGCGTGTGGGCGAAGTGAGAGGCGTAATTCAGGACGAGGTTCGACAGCAGCGCGCCGACGTCGTAACCCATCGGTCCAAAGAAGGCGAATTCGGGATCGATCACCCGGGTATCGGTCTGGTTGACCATGATGCTGCCGGTGTGCAGGTCGCTGTGAATCAGCGCCTGCGTGTGGGTCATGTAGCTTTCCTTCAACTCGCCAATGGCAAGCTTGAGCGGCGAATTGGCGCGCACCGCTTTGACCTCAGGCTCGATCTCCGGGTTCCAGTTGTTGTCTGGCGACTCCATATACGGGTTGGTATAGACAAAATCCTCCTGTATTTTGCACAGATGAGGGTTGATATAGGTCGCCTGTAGGGTCTTCTTCTCCAGCCCGGTCAGGTACAGGTCAGATGTCTTAAAGAGGATGGTCGCCAGAAAGGTCGAGATATCCTCGGTAAATTTCGGGAAGCGCTGGCGACTTACCAGCGGCTTGCGCATGACTTCGTGGTGACCGAGGTATTCCATGGCAACCAGCGACATATCCTCGTCATACAGGTAAACTTCCGGCGCAAGACCGGGCGTAAGCCGGTTGTACAGCAGCAGCGCCTGCGACTCAAAGCGCATTCGCTCGCGCGTCAGGGGCCAGGAATCGCCCGCCACGCGCAGGAACGGCACCGCCTGCTTGACGATCACCGCCTGTTCGGGATCGCGCTCATTCTGAACGACAAAGACGAGATTGAGGTTGCCATCGCCCACTTCGGACGCTTTAAGCCCCGCCTGGCTGTCGAAAAGGTCTTTGGTGGCGGGAGAGCCGCGGAGATAATCCACTACAGTGGTGGTGTCCAGCGCGTGATAGTTGCTCATATCCTTCCTTCTTCAGTATCGGGGACTCATTACAGTAAATTCAGACAGGGGCGACTCGGTGAGCCGCCCCATGAGTACCAAAATACGGGGCATGTAGGGACACGATAATATCGTGTCCGTTTTGTTCAGTGCAGCGGTCACCATGTATGGTGTCCCTACCATCGCCGTCTTTAATTGCGCATGTGTATTATCACGCCCCTACATAATAATCCCATGCCCTGCTTTACCCTACTTTATCGCGCGGCGCTCTGCCAGAAAAGACGAGGTTGATACCCAGCGCAGCCAGCAGCACAACACCGGTGATGAACTCTTTCAGGTAAATGTCGATCTGCGGCATGTTATCCAGCCCGTTGCGCAGCGTGCCATAAATCAGCAGTCCGATAATCGTCTGCGGGATGCCGCCGCGCCCGCCGGTCAGCGCTGTTCCGCCCAGCACTACCGCGCCGATGGTATCGATCAGATAGCTGGGGATAACGTCAGGATAGGCGCTGCCGAGCCGCCCCATGCTGACGATTCCCGCCAGCCCGGACGTGAAACCGGCAATCGTCAGGGTGATAACCAGCACCAAATTCGTGTTCACGCCCACCAACCGCGCCGCCGGTTTGCTGGCGCCGGTCATATACACGTAGCGCCCGAAGCGGGTATAGCGCAGCACGATATGCCCCGCCAGCAGCGTCAGGCAGGCGACGATGATGATCACCCGGATACCATCAGTTCCGCCGATGCGTCCGCTGCCCAGAAACACGGACAGTTCGGGCAGATTGCTGATGGTGCGCCCTTTGCTGACATAGGTGTTCAAGCCGCCAGCGATGTAGGAAATCGCCAGCGTCGACATAAAGGTCGGGATGCGGAAGCGCGTGCTGGCAACACCCGCGACCAGCCCCAGCAGCGTTGCCACGCCCAAGCCTGCCAGCAGCGGTATCGGCTCCTGAAGACCCATGTTGTTGAACAGGTACGCCGCGACCATGCCGCTTAAGCTGGCAGTGGCGGCGATGCTCAGGTCGATCTCGCCCGTCAGCAGCACGAAGGTCATGCCGGTGCCGAAAATTGCCAGCGTCGAAATCTGCACCAGGATGTTGTTCAGGTTGGCGGGACGCCCAAACGAGGGTGCCGAAACCCAGAAAAAGATAATCATCGCCACCAGCGTCCAGACCGGAGCGAGGGTCGTGATCCACTGCCGCAGGGTTCTTGGCGTAATCCCGGCTTGCACGCTCGGCGCGGGGGATTCGATGTCGGTTTTTATGCTCATAGCAGCCTCATCAAAGCATCTTTATTGAGATTCTTGTTGACCATTTCCGCAACCACCCGACCACGCGACATGACCATCACGCGGTCGGAGACGGCAAGCACTGTTTCCGGCTCGCTGGAGACGACCAGCAAGCCATATCCCTGCTGGCGGAATTCGCGCAGGATATTCAGCACCTCGCTCTTCGCGCCGACATCCATACCTCGCGTCGGCTCGCTCATCACAAACACCTTCGGCGGGTATGCCAGCCAGCGCGCGATAACAACCTTCTGCTGGTTGCCACCGCTGAGTTTTCCAACCGGGTTTTCAGGATTGGGCGGCTGGACGTTGACACGCCTCACGGCGGGTCGCGCCATCTCAAGCTCGTAATTCGCGCGCGGCATCATGCCGATTCGCTTCAGGTGCGGCATCATGACGTTACGGAAGATCGTTTCTTCCATGAACAGGCTTTGGCGGCGCGATTCAGTGGCATATGCCAGTCCGTGAGCTATCGCGTAGGACGCGGAAAATACCGACGGAAACGTCTTTCCATCGACCGTGATCGTTCCGCTGTCAAAACGATACATGCCGAAGATGGCGCGGGCGAGGTCGAAATGCCCCGCGCCAATCGCACCATACAAGCCGACAATTTCACCCTTATTCACATTCAGCGAGATGTCGGTGAACACATCGGCGTTGAGATCCCGGACTTCAAGCAGCCTGTGACCGTTCGACTCCACCGTCGCCACCGGCGGCGCGGTTTCTACCGCGTGCCCCAGAATCAGCGAGATGAGTTCGTCTTTATTGGTTGCCTGTCGCTCGACAGTAGCCACTTTGCGCCCATCGCGCAGCACCGTGACGCGATCCGCCACGCGCATGACTTCTTCGAGGAAATGACTGATGTAAATGATGCTTCGGTTGCCCTGGCGCAGCGTACCGATCAGTTCAATCAGGCGTTCAACTTCCGCGGGCGAAAGCGCCGAGGTTGGCTCATCCATGATCAGCACCTGAGCGCCGGACAGCATCACCCGCAGCACTTCGACGACCTGCTGCGTCCCCAGCGGGAACATGCCCAGCGGTTTCAGCACGTCGATATGTTCAAAGCCCAGCTTTGCCAGTTCCTCGTGGGCGGTTTCGTTCATCCGCTTCCAGTCAATGAACCCCAGGCGGTTGCGCAGTTGGCGACCAAGAAACAGGTTCTCGGCAACCGAAAGCTCCGGGATGACGCTTAGCTCCTGATGAATCATCCCGATGCCGCGGTTGAGCGCGTCTCGCGGAGACTGCAAGTGAACCGGCTGCCCGCGCAGCAGATACTCACCTTCATATTCATTATAGATGCCGGCAAGAATCCGCATCAGCGTGGATTTCCCCGCGCCGTTCTCGCCGACCAGCGCATGGCTCTCGCCTTCGCGGAGATCAAAATCCACTGAATCGAGCGCCTGCAGGCTGAGAAATCGCTTGGAGATATTCTTGAGTTCAATTATAGGCGGGGCGTTCATAAGGCATGGTAACTCTTGCTAAAGAAGTAGTTGGCGGCGGCAAATGATTAAAGAGAGGCGGTGGTCATACGACCACCGCCTTCGGTCATTTAGAACAGATATTGATCTTCCAGCCACAGTTGACCGGGGATAGAACTCATACCGTAGTTGCTCAGCTTCCACGGCTCTTCTGCCAGGTCGGGGTTGCTGTCGATTTCGTTGAAGATCGCCGGACCATCTGCCAGCACGAAGAACGGGATTTCAGTCCGCGCCTGCTCCAAGCCAACGCTTGCCGCATATGCGCCCGCGACCACTGCCCAGCCGTGAATACGGTTGGCGGAGTTGCGCGCCGTGGCGACCAAGCCGCCGCTGGCAATCGCTTCGAGCGCGGGTGGCATCGCGTCCACGCCGCCGACGATGACCTGATCGCCCAGACCGGCATTCTCAACCACCTGACGAGCTGCCAGCGCCATGTCGTCGTTGTCAGCGAAGATCGCTGCCAAATCGGGGTGACGGTTGAGGACAGCTTCGGTCAGTTGGGCTGCCGTGTCCACGTTCCAGTCAGCCGGCTGGTCGTCCACGACTTCGATATCGGGATAGCGCCCGACAATGTTCAGGAAGCCCTGCCCGCGCGCCTGCGCGCCGGTGTGCCCTGGCTGCCCGCCAATGTGCGAGATCTTGCCCGCGCCGCCCATCAGGTCAGCCAGTTTCTGGACGACCGACTGCGACATAAACACGTTGTCTGGAGCAATGAGGGCGAGGACGCCCATCGACTGAAGCTGATCCAGCGGGGCAATCAGCGTGTCCATATCGATGACCGGCGTTCCGGCGTCAATCAACGCCTGGATGGGTTCAACCAGCACGCCGATGGTGTTCGGCTGAACGGCGACGAAATCCCACTCCTGAGTGGCGATCTGGTCGAATTTGGAGCGCTGTGCCGCCGGGTCAAATTCACCGTCGAACCAGGTCACTTCAACGCCGAGCAGGTCTGCCCAGTATAGAGCCGATTCCTGTCCCTGAGCGTTCCAGGTACCAGCCAAGCCAGCGCTGGACATCGCCGCGCGCAGAGGCTGATCCTGAGCGTGAGCGCGGCGGTATTGAATGAAGCCAAGCAGATTTGCCATTGCCAGACCCGAACCGAGGGTCAAGCCACCTTTAAGTAGATCGCGGCGGGAAAGAGGACGATTCGTAGGCATTCTGAGTCTCCTTAAAAAAGCTCAATTCCTGTGCATTGCGAATCCAGGACAGTGATTTATATTTTTGGAAGCCGCCCCCTTTCTGAGCATCAGTCTCATCGACGCAGGCTGCTTTAGAATGACCTGTTTTCCCACAGCCTAAACACCGGGGAAAGCGACTGCGGCGAGCAGCCGAAAAAATACTTTTTTCTGCCAGCGCATCCACAAAAAGCAGCGATAACGATGACGCTTGACGTTTTCATACCTGATGAGTATATTAATCTATAAAATGAATGTCAAATAAAACTTTTCTATAGGCATACATCTGAAACCAGCCCACCATGAGAACCACGCTAAAAGATATTGCGGAACTAGCCGGTGTCTCAACGACCACCGTTTCCCGCATCCTCAATGGTCGCGAGTCAGGACTGCCTATCCGCGAAGCTACCCGTCAGAAGGTGCTTGCCGTAGCCGCAGAACTACATTACAAACCCAACCTCATGGCGCGCGCTCTGCGCGGTGGCAGCAGTTCGCTGGTCGGCGTCATCGCCCAGAATATCACCAGCCTCTTTCACAGCCAGGTCATTCGTGGAATCAACCAGACGACTGTCAGCCGCGGCTACCGTATGTTTCTGGGACACGTCCAGCGCTCCACCGGTATCGCGCTGGATTACGGCTCAATCTTCGAACAGTCCCACGTCGATGGCATTCTGATCCTCGGTGAATGGGAAGGTGACGACGAAGCGCTCGATACCCTGATGTACCGGCACCAGCATGTCGTCGGCGTAACCGACCGAGTCTCGCCGCGGCGTTTTCCGGGCGTTCACACCAACAATCACATCGGCGTGCGGCTGGCGCTGGATCATCTGCGCGAACTGGGGCACAGTCGTATCGCCTGTGTCTCCGATCCGAGCATTCAGGACGGCAAGATGCGGATTGAGCTGTATCAGGAATATATGCGCCAACAGGGCTTTGAGGAACACATTCAGGCGCGCGTCACCCCGCGCACGTTTGAGGCAAGCTGCCAGCTTGGGCGGCAGCTTTTCGCGGAGGCTGAACAGCCCACCGCCGTTTTTGCCGCAACCGACGCCATTGCCATTGGACTGCTGCAAGCGGCGTTCCAGCGTGGCGTTGCTGTGCCGCGGCAGGTTTCCATCGTCGGCTATGACGACATCGATGTCGCGGCGTTTACCATCCCGCCGCTGACGACCATCCGGCAGCCCGGCATCGAAATGGGACAGGCGGCGGCAGCCCTGCTGCTGGATATGATCGAGCAGGAAATCGACCGCGACGAGATCGAGGACATCGTGATGACGCCAACGCTGGTGGTTCGCCAGTCAACCGCCCCGCCGCGTTCCACCTGACCCGCACATCCCTACCCTATCAGAAAGTGTAGTCTCATGCCGCCGACACCAACTAAACGGATACTCGTCACCGGTGCTGCCGGAAAAGTCGGACAAGCCTTCATCAAGCGCCTGCTGCGCGAGCCAACCCTGAGCCATTTCGTGGTTCGGGCGCTCGTCCACAGCCGCAGCCTGGAGCCGCAGGAACGGCTCGAAATCGCGCGCGGCTCGATTGAGAACCTTGACGTGGTGCAGGAAGCCCTGCGCGACGTCACCCACGTGCTGCATCTGGCGACGGTCAAGGAAACCCCGGCGCTCATCATGGATGTTGCCGTGAAAGGGCTGTTCTGGCTGCTGGAAACGAGCCGCCAGAGTCCCACCTTTGAGCAGTTCATCCTGATCGGCGGGGACGCGGCGATGGGGCATTTCGTCTATCCGCACCCGATCCCCGTGACCGAAACGCAGCCGCACAGCGCCTATGAAGGCTGTTACGCGCTGTCGAAGGTGCTGGAAGAAGTCATGCTGGAACAGTATTACGTTCAGTACGATTTCAACGGCTGCTGCCTGCGCGCGCCCTGGATCATGGAAAAGGACGATTTCAAATATCAGCTTTCCTTTGGCGAGGACGTGTTCGGCGGACCCCGCTGGCGCGATCTGGTCGGCGCGGACAAGGCAGACGAATACATCCGGTGTCAGACTGTCCCGGTCATGCTCGATCCCAATGGCAAACCGGTTAAGCGCAATTTCGTCCATGTCAACGATCTGGTGAGCGCCATTCTGCTGGCGCTGGATGCGCCGTTGGCTCGCCAGCAGACCTTCAATATCTGCATGGATGAGCCGGTCGATTACGGCGAAGTGGCGCGGTATCTGGCGGAAACGCGCGGGCTGCCATCGGTCGAGATCGTGACGCCGTATTATTCCACCTGGCTGGATAACGCCAAAGCAAAATTCCTGCTCGGCTGGCGACCCACCTACGACCTGACCCACATGATCGACTCTGCCTGGGATTACCGCCGCGCAGCCGACGACGCGCGCGTCATCTGGTATCCGGGATAACAGAAAGGGCACCACTGCGGTGCCCTTTCTGTATACGATGGGGTATGGATTATAGTCAGTGTAAGGTCGTCACTCGTGGTGACTGTGTTCGGTTTCCGCGTAAATCTTCTTGCCCGTCCGCAGGTCGCGGGCTTCCGGGTACAGCCGCAGAAAGCGCACGCCCAGCGTGAACGCCATCCAACTGTAGGCGACAATGCCGATTGCCACGCCCCATTCTACCGGCGCTGGTTCGTAGTGGTTGATCGGGAATATCTCGGCGACCCCCGGCGACCAGTCCAGCGGAATGACAAACCCTGACAGCGTCATGTTCCAGCGGTTGATCACCAGCCCGACGATCACCATGAATGCCGCCAGCAGCAGCGCGTTTTTATTGCGGCGCAGCGGCTGCCACAGGAAGAACAGCGCCGGGACGAGCGCCCCAAACAGGACTTCGCCGAACCAGAAAGTGTAATTGTAGGGCGTATTCTGAGCGAGAATTTCAGCGCCAAACTGCTGCGCCGGGACGCGGCTGTAATAGTTGGTCGCCGCCCAGCTCCACAGCTTAAGGTACAGATACGCCAGGCACACCAGACCGGCGAGCCGAGCGACGCCGTTCAGCACGTCGGCGGGGATCATCTCGCGCTTCATCAGCTTGCCGGAGAGCAGCGTCACAAACAGCGTCAGCGAAACGCCCGCCGCGACGGCGGACAGGATGAACAGCACCGGCGCGCTCGGTGAATACCAGAACGGGCGCGCGGTCAGAATGCCGTAGGTCGCGCCCAGTGACGACTGGTGCAGCAGAGACAGCCCCATACCCAGCAGCGCCACAACCGGCATCAGGCGGTGAAGGAATCCGCTGAACCGGACGAGCACCTTCACGCGCTTCAGCGGCGTGCTCTCGACGATCACCGGCAGCAGTTCAATCGCTAAAACGGTTGAATACAGAACGACGCACATGGTGATTTCCCACAGCACCGAGTGGACGTTCCAGTAAATGATCGGGTGATAGAAACGGTCAAAGCGCCCAATATCGATGAACAGCGCCAGCATCGCCGATGAATAGCCGAGCAAGC
Organism: Aggregatilineales bacterium; assembly: GCA_030834905.1. Taxonomy (GTDB): domain Bacteria; phylum Chloroflexota; class Anaerolineae; order Aggregatilineales; family Phototrophicaceae; genus Flexifilum. The sequence goes on from JAUQWZ010000011.1 coordinate 516,165, forward strand.
CAACCAGGACGGCAGCCCGGGCAATGGCTTCGTAGCGCTTCAGCCCGAACAGATACACCGCCGCCGACAGCGTGAACGCGCCCGCGCCCAGTCCAATCGAGGACAGATCAACGGTGATCCATAAGCCCCAGGGCAGTTCGTCGGTCAGGTTGGTGACGACCAAGCCGTTCATCAGCACCTGCAGGGCGCTGAACAGCCCGATTCCCAGCATGATGCCCAGCAGCAGCATCCAGCCGATGAACGGCAGCGAAATGCGGCGGGCTTGTGTCTGCGGCGAAAGTGCAGGTTGAACTGTCGTATTGGCAGCCATCAGATCAACCCTTCCGGTGGAATATAGTAGACGTTCGGTTCGGTGCCCAGGTCTTCGCGCAGGCGCAGGGTTGGCTGCGTCCTGAGGATGCGTGATACCGGGCTGTCCGGGTCGTTCAGATTGCCGAAGAAGCGCGCGTTAACCGGGCAGACAAAGATACATGCCGGAGTCGCTGCTTCGTCGATACCGGGCATCAAGCCTTTGGCTAGCCCGGCGTCAATGCGGTGAATGCAGAAGGTGCATTTTTCCACCACTCCGCGCGGGCGGCGTTCCACCTCTGGCTGACCCCAATCCGGCACCTGCGGGTTGGCATCGTCGCGCTCGCTCCAGTTGAAGCTGCGCGCGCCGTAAGGACACGCCGTCTGGCAGTAGCGACAGCCAATACATTTATCGTAATCCATCACGACCAGACCATCGGCGCGCTTGTAGGTCGCGCCCACCGGGCAAACCTCAACACACGGCGCGTGCCCGCAGTGAAGGCAGGGGCGCGTGACGTGGAAGGTCTTGCCCAGCGCCGTCCGGTCTTCGACGCGGATATTCCAGCGCATATCCTCGCGAGTGTCGTTGGTCGCCTGGCAAGCCCAGACGCAGTAATTACAGCCAATGCACTTGTTCAGGTCGATGACCATTGCCCAATGGTAGTTGGGATCGCCCTCGTGCAAGCCGCGCGAGCGCTCGGCAAAAATCTCTCGCGCGAAGGTATCCAGCGGCTCTGCCAGCGTCGCCGCCAGCACCAGGGTCGCGCCGCCGCCGATCAACAGCGTCATGAACTCACGCCGTGAAAGCAGATTTAGCTTTGCCGCCTGTTCCGGCGGCGCTGGCGCGGGTGCTTGATCAGTCATACTTCTTCCTCACCATCACTATTCTGCTGGTCGTCGGCTGGCGCGTCGTCCACTTCGGCAGCCGGTTGGCTCACAGGCGCTTCAGGCTCAGCCACTGGCGCGGTCACGGCGCGGTCGCGCATTCCACGACCAATAAACACCGCCGCAAAAGTGACGCCAAAACCCAATCCCAGCAGCAGCCCCTGAATCAACGGAATGTTGCCCGACTCGGCGCTCTGTTCCGCCGCAGGAATGATTTCAGCCGCTTCAGGAGCGCTGACCATCTCCGGTTCGATAACCACGATTCCACGCGCCGCCAGCAGATCATCCCACTCGCCGCTGGTGACAAGCTGCTCATGACAGGTGTTACAGGGCGTTGTATCCATCAGCATCGAATGCCCGGTCGATTCAGCGTCTATCGACACCCGTACCGGCGCTGCGCCGGTCAGATCCTCGCCGCGCGGCTCACCCGTGTACATGTGGCAGTCCACGCAGGTGACCGACACCGTAGACTCCGAGTTCAGATGCTGGTCGTGTACAAAAACATCATCGACATTGCTGTGACAGTTGATGCACAATTCATCCGGCGTATTGCCCGCGCGCAGCCGCTGGCTGTGCTGGGAATGACAGGTAGCGCAGCCCAACGGTTCAATATCGACGTGGGCGCTGCTTTGCCATTCCGCCAGCGTGTTTTTGTGGCAGTCGCCGCAGACGCCAGCGATCAGATTGGGTTGTTCGACAATCGGCTGCACGTCGTGCGCGCCGTGACAGTCAGTACACACCGCCGCCTCGCGGTTGCCCGCGCGGATGGCTTCTTCGTGCAGACCGATGTCCAGCTCGCGTACTTCTTCGATGTGGCACGAGGCGCAGATCGACACCGAATACAAGGTGTAGGCGCGTTCGTCACTGGGTGACGGGTTATTGTGCGGGAAAGCGTTTTCGCCGTGACAGTCGATACAGCCAAAGGTCCCTTCGCTGCTGTTCGCGCCATGCACCGAAGCAGCAATGGTGCCGGGGACAACGTACAGGTTCTGGATCGTGCCGTCGCCCAGGGTAACCGTATCCCAGGGTTGGTTGTGGCAGATCATGCAGTAGCTGTTATCCCCGGTGACTTCGGGCATCGGGCGAATGTCGTAGATTGGCTCCGGCGTAGCTTCGCCTTCGACTGCCGTTTCGGCTGTGCCTGCTGCCTCAACGGCTGCTTCCACCTGTTCGGCGGCGTCGGCGGGTTCGGCGGTCACTTCCACCGGCTCGCCAGTCGCTTCCTGAGCGTAGGCGATCAGCAGCGGCGACACACCGGCGATGATCAGGGTTAAGCCTGCCCCCACCAGAAAAATAATCCATGAGCGTTTCGTATTCGGCATGGGGTTCTCCGTTATTGTCCTGCCGTCACGAACAGGTTTAGTTGGGTATAGACAGCGTCCAGCAGGGCGTCGGAATAGGCGTAATTGTGAATGCCCAGGCTGCCATCCCCCTCGACAAAATCGAGCGCGAGGCTGACCCATTCCGGCGTCGTATCGGTGACCGCCGCGCGGGCGGTGTCGATGCGCTGCTGGGTGTTCATCTGAATATCGTCAATCAATGCCTGCATCAGTTGAGGCGACGTCACTTCTTCATGGCAGCCAGAACAACTGTCTTCCAGCAGCGTATCGGTCACGGTGGCGCTCGGCAGTATTGGCGCGAGCGCGTGGCTGACGCGCTGACCGGCGTCCACCGGAACGGTTGCCGCATGGCAGGTCACGCAGGTGGGACCATCCTCAGCCAGATAATGCACCCCCGGCTCGGCGGGAACCTGATCGATGAGCGACTGCCCTTCCCACATTTCCTGCACCGGATGGTGAATACCTTCCTCAACCGCCGTATTGCTGTGGCAGCTCACACACAGCGCGTATGGCTCCTGGACGAGATTGGCGGGCAGGTCGTCTCGGCTGTGCGGGTTGTGGCAGCTAAAGCAGGTGATGCCGTACTGCGCCGTCTCGGTTGTCGGCGCGGTGGGCGGCGCGCTTTCACGATCACCCGCCTCGAATTCAGCCGCCAGTTGGGCAAAGTAGGCGCTGTCGGTACTGTGGCAGGTCAGGCACGAGTCATCCGCGCCTTCGCTGTCCAGCATATTGACCAGCGAGCGCGCATGATCGGAAATCACCCATTCGTTGTACTGCATATACTTGGTGCTGGCGTGACCGGTTGACCACCAGTGATCGGTCTGTTCCAGTCCCACAAGCGTGAAGTGTTCCGAAAGTTCGCCGCCGGGGTAGTAGCCGGTTGGGTAGGGTCGCCCGTCAGCGCTGACGCCCTGGCTGTGACACTGACCGCAGACCTGCGGATCGATGCCGGGATTGATCGCGGCGCGGACTTCCGCCAGGTCTTCTTCGCTGGGTCGGCGTCCGACATCACCGGCAAGATCGGCGTGCGCTTCGCCGGGACCATGACAGGTCTCACACTGCACGCCGTCGTCTTGCCAGCGCTCGCGTTCCAGGTCGAGTCCGGTCGTGTGGCAGTAAGCGCAGCTTTGTTCCCAGTCATACGCCGGGTCTTCCCACGAGTCCGCCAGATCGAGTGGTCGCCATTCTCCGGCGATCACGTCCCATTCAGCGGGCAGTACGCGGTAATCATTGCGGTCAACTTCATACAGATAGCGCTGAACGTAGCGCCCGGTTCCGACGACATACTCCACATCGTCGGCGGTGAACGCGCGGGCTTCGTCGTCGCCGGGGAACGTCACCAGACGCTGCGCTTCGCCCTGGTCAAAATCGGCGAGGATCGCGTCCTCGTCATCCTGTAGGGTCAGCACATGGCTGGAACTGCTGTGCCGACGCACCATATCACGATGGCAGTCGGCACATTCGTCCGCGCCAGCATAGTCGCGGTCTGGCGCGTCGTCCTGAGCCTGAAGCGGCACGCTGCTCAACGCCAGCAGGCTGAAGCCAGCGACGAGCATCACGATACCGGTGAGGATAAAAAATCTGAATCTTGTCATGGCAGTTGCTCTTCCGGGCTGCCGGATAGGCTAAGGGATGCAGGATATGAATCGGCAAAACGGTAGGCGCTTGGGAACTCCACACTGACATCCAGCGGCTGAATCGCCAGCCGGTCACCGTCCGCGCCAATCGGAAGCGCGTCCTCCGGGTTGGACAGGTTCATCGCGACAGCGTGGGGATTGACCACCACATCTTCAATGGCGCGCGGCTGAAGTGGATGCGACCATCCAAGCTGCTGGTCTTCGTGACAGGTAAAGCAGGTATCCACATCCACGTAAATCGCATTGTCTCGCGCAAGCTGTGCTTCCCGCTGAAGCGAACTGAGCATGGGGATCGAAGCGGCTGCCAGCAGCAGCGCCCCGGTCAGGGAACAAACGCATCCCAGCAGTGACAGATAAACTTGTGTGCGTCGCATTGTTCCTCCTTCCCAATCCATAGCCCGCCAGCGGCAGACTCCGTTTCATCCCTTCCCATTGTCCTATAGACCGCAGTGAGCGTCATCGGTCACGGGGATGAAAGGCGCTCATCCCGCCGAATGATTTTGGCTTACGCTTCATTAACACTCATTCCACCAGACGCAGGCGCATCGCCAGCAGCGCCGCCTGGGTGCGATCTGAGACGTGCAGCTTCTGCAAAATGTGCTGAACGTGCGTCTTAACTGTCGGCAGGCTGATCATCAGCGTCTCGGCAATGGCGCTGTTGGCAAAGCCCTGCACCATCAGGCGCAGCACGTCGCGCTCGCGTTCCGAAAGCGGCTCGATATCGACATCCGCCGCCGCGTCATAATCGGGCGCGCGCGTATCGACGCTGTGTGCCAGCGCCGCCTGAAGCAGCGTCCGGTCGATCAGGTCATCGCCCGCCGCCGCCGCCCGCACCGCCCGCACAATATGATCGGGATCGGTTTCCTTCGACAGATACCCCGCCGCCCCGCCGCTGATCGCCCGCGCCAGATACGCCGGGTTGGCGTAGGTCGTCAGGATGATGACGCTGGTATGCGGCGACACCGCTTTGATCTGCGGCAGGCTTTGCAGCCCGTCGCCGTCTTTCATGCGGATATCGAGCAGCATCACGTCCGGCTGAAGTGCCTGCGCCAGTGTAACCGCTTCGCTGCCACTTTCCGCTTCTCCTACCACCTCGATGCCGGGCTGATCGAGCAGCGCCCGCAAGCCCTGCCGGACAATGCCGTGGTCGTCCACAATCGCGGTGGTGATCACGCTGTTGATTCCGCTGCTGTCCACTAGGCTAATTCCCTTTCTACCGTAACCTCTGCTTCTACCGGCGGCTGCAAGCCGCGCGGCACATAGACGTCAATCTGCGTTCCCCGCCCCGGCTCGCTGCTGATTTCACAGTGTCCGTTGATCAGGCTGGCGCGCTCCTGCATGGTGGTGATGCCCAGCCCATGCCCGTCAATTGCCAGCAGCGATGGATTGAACCCTTTACCGTCATCATGAATCGATAGGTAGATGCCAGCGCCGTTATGCAGGCTGACGGTGACGTGAGCCGCCTCGGCGTGCTTGCGAACATTGCTCAATGCTTCCTGAGCGATGCGATACAGCGTGACGGCAATCGTCTTTTCAGGCTCACCCGGCAGCGGCTGGAGATCGAGCTTTAAGTCCCAGCCTGCCGCTGTCGCAGTTTGCGCCGCGATTTCTTCAATCGCGGCGGTGAAGCCAAGATCATCCAGCGCCGCCGGGCGCAGCCCTTCGATGATACGGCGCGCCTCGACAATGGCGTCGGTCAGCGCGTCGCAGCCGCGCTGAAGGCTGAGTCGGTCTTCCGCCGTCTTCCGGTTGTCCACGTCGCGCCAGTTGGTGAGGTAGAAACGCGCGCCAACCATCTGCTGAATCAGTCCATCGTGCAGGTCATACGCCAGCAGCTTGCGCTCCTCTTCCTGTGCCTTAATCAGCCGTTCGATTAAGCGGTGCTCCTGTCGGCGCTTGCTTTCCAGTTCATAGGCTGTATCGACGAAGGCTCGCGTCAGCGCGCCAATCTCGTCTTCAGGCAGGTGTTCCGGCAGCGGCGGGGCAGCGCCCGAACGCCCGAATTCCAGTGTCATCTCCTCAAGCTGCTTGATCGGACCGACCAGCACATGGCTGACGAATATCGCCACCACGACGGCAAATGTCATGCCGATCACCAGCATTAAAAAGGCGACGTGATAAAAATCGTTCACCGAGGCGAACAGCACGTCGGTTGGCGTGTGGCGGAAGATGACCCAGAAGTCTTCTTCACTGCTGCTGCCGCTGGGATAGATCCGTTCGTAGGCATAGACGCTGGTCGCCGTCTCAAAGCTGCTGCGCCCCCCTGCCAGCATGGCAGGCACGTCATTGACGATGCTGCGCGGGTCGAAGCCTTCCGGGTAGACCAGGAAGTGACCGTCCTGATTAATGAGCGCCCAGGTATCGGAACCGGGATGATCCGGCAGCGACCGCAGCAGCCAACCCGCGTGCAGATCGATAACCAGCACGCCGTCGGGCAGGCGCACCGCGTAGTGAATATACGGAACGCCAGATGAGTCCTGAGTCTGGAATGGTGAGACGTAGACGCCGGTTTGCGGCAGCCGCATCGTTTCCCGGAAATAGGGCGCGCTGCGTTGGTTCTGGAACTCGCTGATCAGGCTAACGTGTTCATCGCCAGCGCGAACGCCAATGACCTCATTGCCGTCGGCGTTAATCAGCCGGACGGCGTAATACATCGGGCGCACCGACGCCAGCACCAGCAGATCCTGCCCCACCTCGCGCGACCACAAAGCGATCTGGGATGCCTGCGTCTGCTGGTGCAGCATGTTCAGGCTGCGCAGGGCGCTCAGATACAGCGCGTCGCCCTGCACCTGCCGCAGCGCGCTCTGAATGCTTTCGGCTTGCAGATGCACCTGATGCACCGAACGTTCCAGCGCCTGCTGTGACAGCGACGTGATCGTAAAGACGTGCCCGTAGATACCGATTGCCGCCAGCGGAATCAACGTCAGCAGCAGGCAGAAAACAATCAGTTTCAGGCGAAGGCTCTTGAGATGAAGCATTGTGAAATCTCCCATGCCTCCATTGTGAGATCAAGTAAATTTAATTAACGATGATCATCATCACCTCGTAACAATGCCTTCCATCCTCACTTGAATCGGTCGATTTTGACTAAGCTATTCATGTACAGACGAAATACCCGAAAAAGCACAAAAGAGGTTTCACATGGCTGAAATGAGTTGGGAAAAACCCACCGCGAGTACAGCGCCGAAGTCCTTTGGCGGCGAGCGTATCAAGTTTGTGGTGGGTGGGCTGCTGCTGCTGGGAGCAGTCGTCTATCTGATGATCTCTGGCACCATTGGTGGCGCTCAGTATTTCATCACCGTTGACCAGCTTGTCACCAGCCCGGAATACGCTGGGCAGACCGTCCGCATTTCGGGCGCAGTGGATGGCGACACCATTGTTTACGATGGCGAAAACCTGATCATCGACTTTACGATAGCCAACATCCCACTTGAAACCACCGATCTCGCCCTGACGCTGCACAACGCGGTCAATGACCCCAGCGCCACCCGCCTGAATGTCCACATCGAAGGCGAAGTGAAGCCGGATCTGCTTCAACACGAAGCGCAAGCCATTCTGACGGGCACGCTGGGCGCAGACGGGACGTTTAACGCCACCGAACTGCTGCTGAAATGTCCGAGTCGATATGAAGAAAGCATCCCTGAACAGGCGAACGCGGAAACCGGGGTGTAAATACACGGTACTCGTACCGAGAGGGGTCTGGAGCGCTTATGCTGGCAGAAATTGGTTTGATCGCATGTCTGTTCGCCTTCGTTGCGTCGCTGTATGCCATCCTCGCGTCGGTCTATGGCGAACGGTTCGCCCATAGCGAAGCGATGGTGCTCAGCGGACGCAACGCTGTTTATCTCACGTTTGTCCTGATGACGATTGCCACCGGCGGTCTGCAAATCGCCCTGATGACCGAGCAGTACCAGCTTACCTACGTCTGGTCGGTCAGCAGCCCAAGTATGCCGACGTTCTTCCGCGCAACGGCGCTGTGGGGTTCGCAGGCGGGTTCGCTGCTGTTCTGGTCGTATCTGATCACCGTATTCGCGGCGGCGGCAACCTTCCTCAACTGGAAATCGCAGCGCCGCCTGATGCCCTACGCCATCGCCTACATGATGGCGGTTGCCGCCTTCTTCATCGGCTTATCGCTGTTCATTGAAAATCCATTCGAGCGCTGGTGGGTGCTGCCCAGCGGAGAAGTAGTCGCGTCGGCTTTCATTCCTGCCGGAGCCGTCGCGCCCGCTGCTCGCCAGCTTGCCGAAAGCGCCAACGGACTAAACCCGCTGCTGCGTCATTTTGGCATGGCAATTCACCCGCCGATGCTCTATCTGGGCTTCATCGGCTTCGTCATTCCGTTCGCCTTCGCCATGTCGGCGCTGGCAAGCGGCGATCTGTCCTCGAACTGGATCAAAGTATCGCGCCGCTGGACGCTGGTAGCGTGGCTGTTCCTCAGTCTGGGGCTGCTGCTGGGCGGGCGCTGGGCATACGACGTGCTCGGCTGGGGCGGCTACTGGGGCTGGGATCCAGTCGAAAACGCGGCATTCCTGCCCTGGCTGATCGGCACCGCCTATCTTCACAGCGTGATGATCCAGGAAAAGCGCGGCATGTTGAAGACCTGGAACATGTTCCTCGTCATCGGCACTTTCAGCACAGTAATTTTCGCCACCTTCGCCACCCGTTCCGGCTTGGTGGACAGCGTTCACAGCTTCGCCCGCAGCGGCATCGGCTTCCCGATGTTCCTGTTCTGGTTCCTGCTGACCATCGTCTCGGTCTGGCTGATACTGTGGCGGCGCAGCCGCGGCGAACTGAAAGATGAGCACAGGGTTTCGGGCATTTTCAGCCGCGAATCGCTGTTCGTGCTCAACAACTTTGTCTTTGTCGCCCTGTTCGTGGCGGTCTTCTGGGGCAGTTTCGGCGCGCCAATTGTGTCCGAGCTGTTCATGAATACCAATATCACCCTGGGCGCGGATTATTTCCTGCGCGTGACGCCGCCGCTGTTCATCCTGATGTACATCCTGATGGGCATCGCGCCCGTCTCGGCATGGGGCATTTCAGCCGTCGGGCGTCTGGGCGTCTCCCTGCTCATTCCGCTGGCGCTGACCGTCCTCTCGCTCGGTCTGTTCGTGCTTGGCGGCATGACCGACGCCGGGGCGCTGCTCGGCTACGGCATTGTGCTGCTATCGGGTTGGGTGGTGGTTTACGAAACGTTCCGGGGGGTGCAGGCGCGGCGCAAGGCGCGCAACGAATCGCCGCTGCGGGCGCTGGCGGCACTTGCCACCCGCAGCCCACGCCGTTACGGCGGCTATATGGTTCATTTGGGAATCGCTGTCATCGGCTTGGGCGTCATCGGCTCGACACTGTTTCAGCAGGAAACACAGCGCACGCTGGCGGTCGGGCAAAGCCTGCAAATTGGCGGCTACGAGATGCGCTATGACGGCTTGCTGGCAAACCAGGTCGCTGAAGACGGGCGGCTGATGGATATCGCCCAGATCGTGCTCCTGCGCGACGGCGCGGAAGTCGCCCACCTGCGCCCGCGCCGCGACTTCTTCCCCGAAAGTTCGGGCATGAACAGCATGACAATAGCGGGCGCGCACAGCACGCTCGAAAACGACTTCTACGTGCTGCTGGTCAACTGGGAGACGGTGTCTGCCAACAGCGCCACGTTCAAAGTCTACATCAATCCGCTGATCAACCTGATCTGGTGGGGCAGCTTCATCCTCATCGCTGGAACGCTGCTGGCGGGTTACCCGCGCGAAACGCTGCCCGCCCGCGTGCGCGAAAAACTCCAGCTTGCCCGTGAAGGAGCGCGAACATGACACATAAAATCCTGAAACTGGCGCATCTGTGCGTGGTTCTGATGATGGTCGTTGGCGTTGGCAGCACCATCTACGCCCAGGACGGCAGCACTCGCGTCGTCACCGAGGATCAGGTGAACAACATCGCCAAGATACTCTACTGTCCGGTGTGCGAGAACATCACGCTGGACACCTGCGGAACGGCAGCCTGCGCCGACTGGCGCTACGAAATCCGCTTGCAGTTGGAAAGCGGCAGCACCGAAGCACAGATCATCGAGGATTTTGTGCGCCGCTTTGGTGACCGGGTGGTGGGCACGCCGCTTGACCCAACCCTGCGGGCGCTGTCGCTGCTCACGCCCTGGATCATTATCGCGGCGGCGCTGGTCGGCGGGGCGCTGATGCTGGCAAAGAAGAAGCGAACGCCAGCGCCGGAGATCGCCGCGGCGAGCGCGGCGTCCAACCGTTACCAGGATTTGTTCGAACAAGACGTCGCGAACTCTTGAGGAGAAAACAGGTGGATACGTCTTCAAATACCGTCTCACAAGCGGTCAACCAGCCACAGGAATTACAGGAACAACCGCCGGTATCGTCCAAACGCGGGCGTCTCGGGCTAGGCTCAATCGTCCTGCTGGTCGGCATCACCACCGTCGCCATTGTGTTCGGCATCGCGCTGGTACGCCAGCAGGCTACCCAGCCCGAAGCTGGCGCAGCGCCGGATTTTACCGTCGAAACCTTTGACGGGCAGACGTTCAGCCTGTCCGATCTGCGCGGCAAAGTGGTCATGATCAACTTCTGGGCGTCGTGGTGCGGTCCCTGCCGCGCCGAAGCGCCCGAACTGGAAGCTGCCTGGCAGTACTACAAGGATCGCGGCGACGTGGTTTTCCTCGGCATCGCCTACGCCGACAACGGGCCGCGCTCGCTGGCATTCCTTGATGAGTACGGCGTCACCTACCTGAATGCCCCCGATATCGGCACGCGCATCAGCGAGGCATATCACATTAAGGGCGTGCCAGAAACGTTCATCATCGATCCGGATGGCAACATCGATCAGTTCATTTACGCTGGCATCACCCGGGATCGTCTGGTCACCATCATTGACGGGTTATTAGCGGAACGGAGCGGCGCATGAGCGGCGGTGGATTAGTTATCAGCATTCTGATGCTGGTGTTGGGAATCGCCTGGCTGGTACTGCCCTACCTGCGCGTCGGCAGCGCCGGGCGCGCGGTCGATAGCGAACAGCAGCGCCAGCGGGCGTCGCTGATCGCAGCCTATGAACGGACGCTGCAAACCGTCCGCGATCTGGATGAGGATTTCCAGGTCGGCAAGCTGTCGCAGGATGATTATGCCAGCGAGCGCGGTATGTGGGTTGAGCGCGGCGCAGCCCTGCTCGAAACGCTTGAGAAAACAGGCGGCGCGTCTAAAAAGACGAGATCAGCCAAATCGCAGCCCCCTGCCAAAGTGGTGTCCAGCGCGACCAGCGACGATCCGGTTGAGCAGGCGATTGCGGCTTATGCGCGCGCCCGCGAAAAATCGCAGCACAACTAGCGAAGAAAGCCACCTGATGTCCTTTCGACGTATACCACTTCTCATATTAGTCGGGCTGGCGGTTCTGCTGTCAGCATGTGAAGGTCTGGCGGGCGAGCCGCGCGTGATCGCGACCATTGTTCCCCAGACCGCCGGTAATGATACCGACTCCCAGCAGGATATTGCCGAAGTGATGGCGCTTGGCGGCACTGTCTGGGCGAACAACTGCGCCGAATGTCATGGGCAGACCGGCTTGGGAACCGAAGACGGCGCGCCCCTGCCCGACCTGACGGACTACACCGACGATGTGATTATGGCGAGCATCACCAACGGCAAGGGCGACGATATGCCCGCCTTTGGCGACCGGCTGACAGAAGACGAGCTGGCGGCGGCAATGACTTATTCCAGGATGATATCGCTGGCGGTGGCGCGCGGCATGATCGGGAACCCGGAGGATGTCCAGCCCGCCGAAACGCAGGCAGCGACCGCCGAAGTAGTCACCGGTGTCGTCACCGGGCAAATCGCCAGCGGCACTACCGGCGCGGCAGTTCCGGCGGAAATCACGCTGTCGCTGCACATCATCAAATCGGAATTCACCGAAGAAACCATCGACGCGGCTGCGGCTTCAGACGGCAGCTACCGCTTTGAGGGTGTCCCGTTTGACAGCAGCTACCAGTACGTGATCACCGCGCCCTATGGCAGCGTCCGGTTCGCCAGCGAAATTGTCACCGTTGACCCGGCGCAGCCTGCTTTGAATCTGCCGATTACGCTCTATGAAAGCGGCGCGCCGGAAAGTGCCATCCAGATCAGCGCCATCAGTTCGCAGTCGCTGCTGCGCGACAACAGCCTGCAAATCATCCAGATCGTCAGCTTCATTAACACGTCAGATCGGGTGTATTTCAACACGGCTGAAACCAGCGGCACGTCCGTCAGCCTGCGTCTGCCGCCAAACGCCTCGATTTTGAACAGCGTCAGCGACAGCTATGTCATCTCCGACGACGGCAACCAGATCACCAGCACCCGCCCGGTGCTGCCCGGTAAATCACAGGTGATGCACCTCGCCTATTCGATCCCCTACAGTGACCAGGTGGTGGTCGAGCAGGTGTTGGATTACCCGCTGGAAGGTCAGGTTGAGGTGGCAGTCGCCACCGACGGCTTGCGCGTGTCGGGCGAAGGCTTCGCCGAGCTTGGGCAGGTCGCCTACGGCGAACGCGCCATGATGAACTACGGCGGCGCAATGACGCTTCCGGCAGGCGCGAGCCTGAGCTACGAAGTCAGCGGTACGCCAGTGACCGCACCGGCGGACGCGAACCCTGTTCTGAGTTCGCCTGTCGCCTACATCCTGATTGGCGCGGGCATCGGCTCGCTCGTCATCGCCACGATCCTCACCGTTCGGGATCGGCTTAATGCCCGCAAACGCGACAGCAAAGCGACGATCAACGCGCTCATGGAGCAGATCGCCGCGCTCGACAGCCAGCATGACGCGGGAAAGATCAACCTGCAGGAATATGAGCGCCAACGAAGCGCGCTGAAAGCTCGGCTCAGCGCTCTGATGAAGTCCCAATAGCCTATCCCATTAGAGGAGGAGTCCGTTACATGAGCATTGCACACCGCCTGTCACAGCCGGAAGTCAAGCCTTCCCGCGCAGGCAGCACATCCGCCGAGCAAGCCCCGCTGCTGCTGCGGCTGCTGACCGTGATCACCCTGGTTGGCTTCGCCGTAGGCGCATACCTCGCCCTGGTCTACGCGGGAACTGATAGCACTCAGGGCAATGTCCAGCGCATCTTCTATTTTCATGTCGCGGCGTTCAGCGGCGGTTCGGTTGCCTTCGCCGCCGCGGTGGTTGGCGGCATGCTCTACCTGCGGACGCGCAATGTTCGCTGGGATCGGCTGTCGCTGGCAGGCGTTGAGGTCGGCTTCTCGCTCTCGCTGATTACGCTGATCACCGGCATGGTGTGGGCGCGTCCGATCTGGAATACCTGGTGGACGTGGGACCCGCGCCTGACCTCGGCGGCGATTATGGTGCTGACTTACGCGGCGTACTTTATGCTGCGCGGCGCGGTGGAAGCGCCGGACAAGAAGCGGGCGATGGCGGCAGTCTACGGCATCCTCGCGTTCGCAACGGTCATCTTCACCTTCGCCATCATCCGTATCCGCCCCGACACCATCCACCCGACGGTGATCGCTGCCGGTTCAACCTCGTCAGCCGCTGAAGGCAGTTTTGCCATGACCAGCAACATGACGACGGCGCTTGCGGTGAACAGCTTCGTCTGGTGCTGCCTGATCGCACCGACGCTGGTATGGTGGCGTATCCGGCTGGCGTCGCTGCAAGAACAGGCGGATCGCCTGCGCACGCTGCTTTAGTTCCAACAATCAAGCGAGATATCCAAGGAGAACGACACCATGCCGAACACCGATGCTTATCTGGCACTTGGCGTAGCCGTCACCCTGACCATCCTTTCGGGATTGGTAGGGTCACTGTGGCTGCGCTTCCGCCAGACCAACAAGCTGATCCAGACGCTGGAAGCGCTCAAGGACGAACGCTAAAGACTGTCAAACGCAGGGGCGTGCCTGCCACGCCCCGCTTATTCCCCCGCACAAAATACCTTCGGTTAGAGACACAACTGTTCATCCCATATGAACCATGATAAGCCTGTTTCGCTTGCGAAGGCGATCTGTTTTGTCGCCATAGGTGAATGCAGTTTAATGATCAAATACGGGATATGTAGGGACACCATACATGGTATCCGAAAGGTCACCAAATGGCGGACACGACAGTGTCGTGTCCCTACGGAAGTCTCGTGTTATTTTGTGAAACGGCATAAACCTAAGGCTCCAAAAAAAACAAGTCCGCTGATGCGACTCTTGTGAGTCTCTTTAGCAGACTTGTCTTTTCGGAGCCGGACAATTTATTGTCTGGCGGGGCGGTCTGATTATGACCGCCCCGCGCTGTGAGTGAACCGATGGCGGGGACGTTCGGGCGAACATCCCCTATGGCTGTTTCCGCTATGACTCGCTCGCCGTGACGGGCGGGCGGGTGAAATCGGCTACTGCTGCTTCGCCGCCGAGTGCCTCAAGGCTGTCGTACAGAACCTGCATGGCGTAATCGGCGTTATGCGCGAACGCGCCGGGGTCCTTGAGGATGTACTGGTAGTTGTAAGCAGCGCGCAGCAGGCTCGGCGTCCAGGTCGCGTAGCGGTTGTCGCCGTTGACCTCGTCGGGGTCTGCCGTACCGTTGCCGTTGGTGTCAATGAACCAGTACGGGTGTGAATGCGAGTCGTAGGCAATCGACGTGCCGATAACGTCAGTCGCGTAGGCTTGCAGCGCGGCGTACAGCGCGTTCGTGAACGAGTCGATCTCGTCGGCAATCGGTTCTTCGTCGTCACCGTCGCCGTCGTAATCGATCAGCTCAACGTCATCGAGCATCCGGATCAGGCGCACGTCTTCAGGCTCGTCTACATCGTCGTGGCAGTCTTCGCACAGGTTGAGGTCGTTCTCGCCCGTGTGCGCGTCGTGGCAGTCGGTGCAGGTCACGGCTTCACCTTCGCCGTCATGCAGATTGCGCCCTGAATAGTCCTTGCCGTCATACTGGTACGCGCCCTGCGCCTCGCCGCCAAACAGCGTCGCGCCTGCCGCAAAGTAGTGAACGTTGCGGAATGTCAGCGCGTCCGAAACTTCGTCGTCGCCAACCGCCGCGCGGGTGATCGCCGTATTGACGCTAACCGTCGATTCGCGTCCCTGATGGCAGCTCAGGCAGAGGTTATTTTCGTCGGTTTCGCCCTCTTCAGCGAACGACACCATCGCGCCGCTTGGGAATCGCACTTCGGCTACTTCCATGAAGGTGAAATCCTCAAGATCGTCGTGGCAGGTCGTGCAGCTTAGCGAGTTCGACGGCTCAACGCCGACGTTGACACCGTTGGCGACAAAGAACGGCAGCCCCTCGGCGCTGTGACAGCGCGAGCAGGTTCCGGGAACTTCGCCGTCTGCATCCCAGTGACGGAATGCTTCGGCGGTCACATCAAAATGACCGGGGTCGTTGCGAACGGCAAATTCCATATCCACCGGGTCTTGCAGCACTGCGTTCAGCGCTGTGATCGAGTCGAACAGCAGATGGATGTGGTACTGCGGGTTATGGGCATAGCCGCCGGGGTCTTTCAGCGACACCTGATAATTGTATGCCGCCATCACCAGATTGCCGGTGAAAGAGGCGTAGCGCGTCTCCGACGTAGCTTCGCCTTCGTCCGCTTCGCCGTTGTCGTTCCCGTCAATGAACCAGTACGGGTGCGCGTGCGAATCGTAGACAATCGGCGTGCCGGTGATTTCGCGGGCGTATGCCTGGATCGATTCGTAAAGCAGTTCCTGCAAGCCCTCGATTTCTTCGGCGATACCTTCGGTGGTATCGTCGTCGCCGTCGTAATCCGCGCCAGAGCCTTCCATGCGGATAAAGCGCAGGTCTTCCTGCGTCTCAACATCCAGATGGCAGGTCGAGCAGGCTTCGACGTTAATGGTCAGCGAATGTGGCTCGTGGCAGTCGGCGCAGGTCTCGAAACCTTCAACATGGTTATTCTTCATCTGGTAAATCATGCCGTCGTACTGGTAGCCACCGCGTACTTCGGAACCATATAATGAAGCTGCTGCCGCATAATAATGGATGTTAATGAAGCCCAGTTCCGGGTTCACCGCATCCAGGTCGTCCATCGCGCCCAGTTCAGTCAGACGAGCGTTGACGCTGTCGGTTGAGGCGCGCCCCTGATGACATTGCATACAGCGGGCAGAACCACTGTCGTCATCAATCGTCACCCCTGAGGGGAACGTGACTTCGGTGATACCGCGGACGATTGGGTTGTGGCAGGTATCGCACGATACCACCGATCCAAGCGGCGCGGGCGCATCGACAACGCCAAATTCCGAACCATCGGCACCCATGTAATCAAGGTAGCCGCCTTCAGAGTGGCATTTGGCGCAGTCTTCCGTGACTTCACCGTCCTCGTTCCAGTGGACGAATGCTTCGGCGGTGTAGTCGGCGTGTGGCGACTCAACCCACGCATTGTAATATTCCGCCAGGTACGGCGGATCCGTCAGCGGCTCAGGTGCCGCATCCTGCGCCTGCACACTCGTATAAGTGAGCAGCGCGAACCCCCCAGCCAGGAGTATGGCTCCGACCAGGGCTAAAGCATGGTACTTTCGCATAACTCAGTGCCTCCGTTGGAAGTGCCTGTACCAAGCACGCGCGAACACAGAATCACCGATTCCTGATTCTTGTCCTTCTATTGTCCAACGAAGGCAGATTGCTGTCGTCAACCGCGAGAATGATTCCTCGTCATCCTGAGGGTTGATAATGCGGTCAGATCGAGCGCACGAATCCGCCGTCCACCCGAACGGTTGTGCCAGTTACGTAGCTGGCTGCCGGGGACAGCAGGAACGCCCCAACGCTGCCAAATTCTTCAATTGTGCCGATGCGCCCTAACGGAATCCGGCTGACCGATTCCGCCTGCACCGTCTCAATGGGAACACCGCGCCGTTTCGCCGTATTGGTATCCAACTGGGTGATGCGGTCGGTCTGTATCCGTCCGGGTACGATATTGTTGACCCGAATGCCATCGGGCGCGAGTTCCTCTGCCAGCGTCTTGAGCAGCGCCGCCACGCCGGAACGCATGACCGTCGAAAGCGCCAGCGCTTCAATCGGCTGGATGATCGAGGATGACGTCACGGCGAGTATCGCGCCGCCTTCGGTCATATAGGGCAGCGCGGCGCGGATCATCCGAATGGAACTCAACAAAGTGAGTTCAAAGGCAGCCTGCCACTGGGCGTCGGTCAGCGATTTGAAGCTGCCGCTAGGGGGACCGCCCGCGTTCACCAATAAGCCGTGAATCACACCCCATTGGTCGGCGGTACGCGCCACCCACGCCTGAATATCGTCCGGCTGGCTCACGTCACAGGCGGTCGCCAGTGTTTCAGCGCCGGTTTCGTCGCGCAGCGCTTTGGCGGCGGCTTCGACATCGTCGCCGCTGCGGCTGCACATGGACACCTTCGCGCCGTTCTGCGCCAGCGCGCGGGCGATGCCAAAGCCCAGCCCCTTGCTCGACGCCGCCACCAGCATAACCTTGTTATTGAGTCCAAGTTCCACGATTTCGCTCCGGCTGTCTACAGATTGATCAATCAGATGCGGCAATCATAACGTGAAATGATGAACCACAAAGACACCAGGAACACTAATGGAGAAACTGAAAAGAATGCGCCGCATTTCCAAATGGACGCCGTAGGGACACGACAATGTCGTGTCCTGTTGCGGGACGGCGGACACGATATATCGTGTCCCTACAACATACGGCGGTTTCTAATCCGTTTATCCATAAGAGCCTTTTAGAAATTCTTCTTGGTGTCCTCTGTGTCTTTGTGGTTCAAACTTCTTTTGCTGGCAGTCAGATCACGCGGTCATTGCCGCCGTCAATGGGAATCTGCGCGCCGGTGGTGCGCGAAAACGTCGCGCCGCACAGGTCAGCGACCAGCGCGCCGATGTCGCGGCTGGTGACCTCGACCTTGAGGACGTTGTTGGTCTTGTAGTCTTCGACGCTCAATCCGTAGTGTTTCGCCCGCGCCGCCAGCACTTCTTCCGTCCAGATGCCGGTATCAAAGACGGCGTTGGGATGCACCATATTGACGCGAATGCCATCGCCACCCCATTCGAGCGCTGCCACCCGACCAAGCTGGGTCAGCGCCGCTTTTGACGCCGAGTAGGCAGCCGCACCGGGTCCGGGCGCGGGGACATTCTTGGAAGCGACGATGACGACCTTGCCGCCGCGCGGCGCGTGTTTCAGCAGCGGGTACGCCTCGCGCATCAGGCTGAGGTTGGCGTCGAGATTGATGCGCATGACCTTGTCCCAGTCGCTGAGTTTCAGGTCACGGATCGGCGTGCTGGGCGGGAAAACGCCGGCGTTCAGCACCAGCACGTCCAGCCCGCCAAAGCGCCGCGCCGTCTGTTCCAGCGCGGCGGTCAACTGCGCCTCGTCACTGACGTCACAGCGAATGCCGAGAAGATCGGGGCGCTTGAGCATCGTTTCAACCGACGGGTTGATATCCAGCGCAACCACGGCAGCCCCGCGCCCCAGCAGCGCCTCGGCACAGGCTTTGCCGATGCCGCTTGCCGCGCCGGTCACCAGCGCGATCTCGCCCTGAAGCGGCGCGGGTTTGCCGCCCGCGCGCAGCTTCGCCTGTTCCAGATCCCAGTATTCCACATCAAAGATGTCAGCAGCTGGCAGCGCCTCGTAGCCGCCTAATGCCTGCGCCTGCTCAATGACGGTCATCGTGTGGCGGTAAATGTCCTCAACGATGCCGGTATCACGCGCCGAGCGTCCGAGAGTCACCATGCCCCACTCACGGTCAAGCACGACGCGCGGCGCTGGATCGAGCATTGTCAGCGGGGCGCTGGCGCGAACGGCGTTCGCCTCGAAATATGCCCGGTAGTCGTCAGCATACACCGCCACATCCCGCCCGATTTGTGGCAGGCGCTTGGTGCGAATCGAGTGATCGGGCGTCAGTGGTCCCCGCGCGGCGGCAGTTTCGAGATCGTCCCGCGACACAAACGCCACTGCCTGCGGATCGTGGTGGGTCGCCATCAGGATCGGAAAGCCCGCCACCCGCGACACCTGCCCGCGAAATGCCGCCAGTTCAGCCCGCAGTTCGGCGCTGTCAGCTTCGGCTGACGGCAGCGACACCGGAACAACCTTGCGCGTCAGGTAAGCCTCGGCTTTGCTCACCAGCGCGATCATCCGTTCATACGACTCGCGCGCCGTCTGCCCAAAAGTGAATGCGCCGTGTTTCAGCAGGATCATGCCCTGGGTGCTGTCGGTAAGCTGCGGGAACAACCCGGCGCACAGCCGCACCAGCTTAAAGCCGGGCATAACGTAAGGCACGATGAGCACCTCGCCGCCAAACACCTCCTCCACGCGCTCGCGCCCGTTGGGCGTGTTGGTGAGGGCGATCACGGCGTCGGCGTGGGTGTGATCGACAAACTTGTACGGGATAATGGCGTGCAAAATCGCCTCGACCGACGGCGACGGCGCGGCGGCGTCAATCATGGCGACGCGCAGTTCATTCGCCATCTGCACGTCAGACAGGCTTTCAAGCGTTGACAGTTCGACCAGCGGCGCTAACCGCGTCGGCGAGAAGCCCTGCGCCTGAATCGTCGCCAGATCCCAGCCGCTGCCCTTGACATACAGCAGGTCTTCCCCACGCCCGAATAAATTGACGTAGGCGGACTTGACCGAGGTATTGCCGCCGCCATGCAGCACCAGCGATGGATCGCGCCCCAGCAGGCGCGACGTATAGACGCGCTGTTCCAGATCGCCCACAAATTCCCGCGCTTCGACGTCATTCCAGAGGCTTAACACGGCTTGCCCTTTCTTTTTTGACTCAGGAATCCTGATGGCGAAGATTGTACCGTATCCAGCGCGGCGGCAGTTGGGGTGGCGGATCACAAGACGGACACGAGCATGTCGTGTCCGTCTCTACGGCATAAACATGCCCACGCTACAACACGATGCTTGAAACCAGCGCCAGCAGGACGCCGCCCGCCATGACACTGCCAAGCTGTCCCGCCGTGTTCGCGCCCATGGCGTGCATGAGGATGAAATTCTCGTAATCCTCGTCCAACGCCATTTTCGCCACCAGCCGCCCCGCCATCGGGAAGGCGCTGATACCCGCCGCGCCGATCAGCGGGTTGATCTTGCCACCGCTAAGCCGCGACATCAGCTTGCCAAACAGCAAGCCAGCGACCGTATCGAGCGCGAACGCCAGCAGCCCAAGCACCATAATAGCGAGCGTCTGACCGTTGAGGAATTTATCGGCGCTCATGGTCGAGCCAATGGTCAGCCCCAGAAACAGGGTCGCGACGTTGATGATCTCGTTCTGCGAGGCTTTGCTCAGCCGATCCACCACGCCGCTTTCGCGCATCAGGTTGCCAAGCATCAACATGCTGATCAGCGGCGTCGCTTCCGGCATCAGCAAGCCGACAGCGACGGTCACGATCACCGGAAAAGCGATGCGGGCGCGGCGTGACACCGGCACAGGCATATAGTCCATCCGAATGGCGCGTTCCTCGCGGGTGGTCAGCAGGCGCATCAGCGGCGGCTGAATCAGCGGGATCAGGCTCATGTAGGAATAGGCGGCGACGGCAATCGGCGCCAGCAGTTCGGGCGCGAGTTTGGTGGCGACAAAGATCGACGTGGGACCGTCAATCGCGCCGATGACTCCAATCGAGGCAGCCTGATTCAGCGGGAAGCCAAGCAGCGTTGCCAGGATGAGCGTGCCAAAAATGCCAAACTGCCCCGCCGCGCCAAACAGCACCATGCGCGGCTGCGCCAGCAGCGGACTGAAATCGATCATCGCGCCAACGCCGATGAAGATCAGCAGCGGAAAAAGCTCGGTGCTGATACCCGCGTCGTACAGCACCGTAAACAGACCGCCGGTGGTCATGCCGGTGAACGGGATATTCGCCAGCAGGCAGCCAAAGCCAATCGGCAGCAGCAGCACCGGCTCGTATTCTTTGGCGATGGCGAAGTAGATTAGCAGGCAGCCCACCAGAATCATGATCAGGTTGCCTAATGTGAAACTGGTGATGCCTTTCAGCAGCTCAGGGATTATCGTTGCGCCGTCCATCAGGAGGCATACTCCATCAGCACCTGCTTCTGCCTGACCTGCTGCCCGGTGGTCACAGCAATCGAGGCAATCTCACCATTGCGCGGCGCGCGAATGATGTTATTCATCTTCATGGCTTCCAACCGGCACAGTTCCTGCCCCGCCGTGACGGTGGCGTTAGGCTGCACCGACACCGAGGTAATGACGCCGGGAATAGGCGCGACCACCGCGTTGCCCGAATGTCCATTCATCGAGGGCGGCGGCGGTTGAATCGGCGTCGCCTTCGGTGCTGCTGCTGGCGCGGTGGCAGGCGTCACGGCAGGCACAGCAGCCTGACTGGCTTCCGTCCATACCTCATAAGTTTGTCCGTCAACGGTTGCGAGGATCGGCGTCGCCCGCAAATCGCCAACTTCGACATCGTAGGATTGATCTTCAATCTTGACCGAAATTTTCATCGTCTTGGACTCTTCTGATTTAGCGAGTTTGCCCGCCGGACAGCCTGCCAGGCGCTGACAATCGCCGTCGGCGGCAGCGGGAAAGGTCGATCCTGCTTCGACGCCTGCTGAGCAAGCGCGATGGACACCGCCACGGCAGCCGCCCGCTTGCGCGTGCTGGCATCCGACTCCGAAAAGTCTACCGGCAGGACGACGGCGGGTGCTTCTTCAGGTTCGCGCTCCGGCATCCATTTGACGATGGCTGCCATGAGCGCCCAGAGCAGCAGAATCGCGCCGAAGACCAGACTCATGCCGATAGCGGTGATCTGGAGTGCGTAAGTGAGTTCCTGTCCCATCATGCCCCCGCTACACCGGGATATTGCCGTGTTTGCGCGGCGGGTGTGGCGCGACTTTATCGCGCAGGGCGGAAAGTGAGGTGATAACCTTCATGCGCGTTTCGCGCGGCTCGATAATCTCGTCAACGAAGCCGACGCTGGCGGCATAATAGGGATTGCCGAACTGCTCGCGGTACTGCTCGATCAGCTTCACCCGTTCCGCTTCGGGATCGGCGGCTTTGGCGATCTGATGCCGGTAGATGACGTTCACCGCCCCAGCCGCGCCCATGACGGCGATTTCGGCGCTGGGCCAGGCGAAGTTGATGTCTGTTCCCAGATACTTGCTGCTCATGACGACGTAAGCGCCACCGTAAGCCTTGCGGGTGATGACGCTGATCTTGGGGACGGTGGCTTCCGAATAGGCATACAGCACCTTCGCCCCATGCCGGATGATGCCGCCGTATTCCTGATCGACTCCCGGCAGAAATCCGGGCGAATCGACAAATGTGACCAGCGGAATATTGAAGCAGTCGCACATTCGCACGAACCGGGCGATCTTGTCCGAAGCGTTAATATCGACTACCCCCGCCATCACGCTTGGATGCTGGGCGACAATGCCGACGCTGTGCCCGCCCATACGCGCCAGCCCGATGATGCAGTTCTGCGCCCACATCGGCTGAAGCTCAAGGAAAGTATCGCGATCCACCACCCGCTTGATGACTTCATGCATACTGTACGGCAGCGTCGAATCCAGCGGCACGAGGCTGTTTAGCTCCTCGTCCATCCGCAGCGGGTCATCGGTGGGCGATTGGTACGGTGGGTTTTCGACGTTATTGGACGGCAGATAG
Source organism: Aggregatilineales bacterium (assembly GCA_030834905.1). Classification (GTDB taxonomy): domain Bacteria; phylum Chloroflexota; class Anaerolineae; order Aggregatilineales; family Phototrophicaceae; genus Flexifilum. The sequence goes on from JAUQWZ010000011.1 coordinate 538,872, forward strand.
CTCAAAAATGTACGGGCGAGCGCCAGCGCCGAAGGTTCGTCCGGGGTAGACAGGTGCGCCAGACCGCTGGTGGACATGTGGATTGCCGCGCCGCCGAGGCTCTCAGGATCGACAACTTCGCCCGTCGTCGCCTTGATCACCTCCGGACCGGTCAGGAACATATAGGCGTTCTTTTCGACCATCAGGATCATGTCGGTCAGGGCGGGCGAATATGCCGCGCCGCCAGCACACGGACCAAGCATGATGCTAATCTGCGGGACGACGCCGGAGTACTGGGCATTGCGCCGGAAGATTTCGGCGTAAGCGCCGAGGCTGCGAACGCCTTCCTGGATGCGCGCGCCGCCCGAATCGATCAAGCCGATGATCGGCGCGCCGTTACGCACCGCCAGATCCATCACCCGGCAAATCTTGCGGCTCTGCATCTCGCCCAGCGCCCCGCCGTAAACGGTGAAATCCTGCGCGTAGACATACACCAGCCGCCCATCAATTTGTCCGTAGCCGGTGATCACGCCGTCACCCAGGATGCGTTCGGTTGACATCCCCAGTTCGTCGCCCTGATGCGTAATCATCGTTTCCTGCTCGTTCAGCGTGCCGGGATCAAGCAGCAGTTCCAAACGCTCGCGGGCGGTCAGCTTGCCTTTGGCGCGTTGTTTGGCGACGCGGGCAGCGCCGCCGCCTTCCTGGACTTTCTCGCGCATTTTGCGCAGTTTGACAATTCTCGGATCTTCCTGTGGCATTCAAATCCCCTATCAAAGCGAAGCCGTTATGCTTGCCTCTTTCGATTCTAACAATCCTGCTTCCAAAACATCGTTCCAATTGTCACAAGCTTTCAAGTCACACATCATTTATCTCGCCATTCCAGGCGCGGCATCCGCGAATCGCGCGGATTCAGAATACTGCTATACTGATTCACAGACAGCTTCAGGAGCCGTGTATGTCGTCAAGTGGTGTACCGCAGCATCAGAAACCTGAGCATCGCACTCACCAGGAACAACCCGCCGATACCCATCAGGAAGAAGTCAGCCTACCGGTCATATCCGCGTCGAAGGCGCTGGCGGGCGGCTCGCAGATCAGCCCAACCGCCATGCTTCAGCTTCAGCGCATGGTTGGCAACCAGACGCTCCAGCGGATGCTCCAGCGGCAGGTCACCGATGCCCCCACCGTGGACGCCGGAACCGATGCCGCCGCGCCGCCCCAGCCTAACCCCGAACTGGAAGCCTTTCTGCGCACCCGCTTCGGGCGCGGCGGCGTCCGCTTCGACATGAACTACGATCCCACCAGCGGTAATCCCCCGGATATGCGCCCGATCAACGGCAGCATCGAGATCGTCCTCAATCTGTTCGTCAACTTCAAGAACTTCAGTCAGGCATTGCGGCGGCAGGCACCCTACAACACCTTCCGCTTCACCCGCGAGCAGCTTCGCGATTTCAACTGGACGGCGGACGAGCGCACCCGGTTCAGCACTGACATTGTCTCCAGCATTCAAACGCCGTGGAGTGGGCAGCACCGGTTTAACTGCACCGCGCCCGGCTTTGAGGAAGTGTCGGCGGGATTGCAGGTCAAGGTCAATCTGGTGGACGACGAGGCGCGCGCTCATACCAAAATCACCGCGCTCAAGATACCGGAAGGCGCGCCGCGCTTCCGGTCGTTCGTGCAGGGCGACGAAGCGACGCTTGATTACCGCGACCCAACCGAAACAGAGACCCACGACGTCACCAAGCCAGAATTTGTGCGCCAGGTGGGACCGTTTGTGACCGGCAGCGCCGAGCTAACACCCGACATCATCGCGCAGTTGGACGGCATTATTGGCGAACTGGGGGCTTTACAGGAGCCGGGGCAGCAGGCACACGGACTTGGAGAGAATCTGATCACCGTCTTTCGTGGACGCGCCAGCACGCCCGGCACCCGCAGCTCGAACGAAACGCTGGCGGCGGAACGGGCGCGCCGCGTCGAGGATTACGTCACCACACAGATGGGCTGGACGCACCAGGGACAGGCGCGGGGTGCTGGCGAAACCAACGCCACCGATGAGGAGCGATTCCAGCGGGTGGATATTGAAGTCGTCAATTTCGCCGCTAACTCCGATCCGGTGGAGCAGAATGTCGCCGCCCATGAAGCGGGTCACATGTTCGGGTTGGGCGACGAATACGAAGACATTGAGCAGCACCGTCTGACCGGCGACCGCCCTTCCCATTTTGGCGATGTAGAAGCCGAACTGGGGACGGACGCCGCCAATGAGCTGCTTGCTGGCAACAGCGGCAGCATGATGTCAGTTGGCGGCACCGTCGCGCGCGGACATTACGTTCCCTTCTTGCAGGCATTAGAGAGTTCAACGAGTAAACAGTGGACGATTCCCGGATAAACAACCCGCTGCCGACCGGCGCATTCCTCTCGATTCATTATCAGGATCGACCTCGGGATTTCCATACCTGGCGCGTGTATTACGAGGATGGGCGGGTAGATATTTTTGATGGCAAGGCGTGGTGGCAGCCCCGGCGGCTGACCGCCGATCAGGTCGCGCAGGTGAAGCAGGCGCTCGGTGACTGTGGGCTGCTCACCGCCTCCGATTTATCGGGCGAAGGAATTCACGACGCCGCCACTATCACCTGGCACTGGCGGCTTGAAGATCGGCGGGGCAAGCTGGTCAACGCCGCCTATCCCGCGAAAACGCACCCGGTGATGGAATGCGCGATGGAATTGCTGCTGAATCTGGAAGATCAGGCGGAGTAGTCGCGCGGGCGCGGCGCATGAGCCGCTGACCCAGCTACCCCAACCACTGGCGCAGCGGCTTGTCGCTCCAGAGCTGCGCTTCGATGTAGCGGTCAGGTCCGTTTCTCCCGTCGGAATTCCAGTCCTGCGGCAGCCCGTACTGCGCGATCAGGTCGGGCAGGTCTGCCAGCGTGTAAACCTGCCGACGGTAGGATTTATCATCAGCGTAACGCATAGCGGGAAATGTGTCTCCGTAGGTGAAGCTCACCTGCGTCGCATCAAAGTGATTCAGGGGAATACCTAACACATCGCCATGCGCGTACCAGCTTATCAGCCAATCGCATTTGCCGAGGATCATATAGTGCGGGCGGTCGCGGTCAGGCAAACCGCCCTTTTCGACGAAACGCGCCCGCACAAAATCTTCGAGTTCGCGACGAATGGACAGATAATCCACTTTGCGCTGGCTGGCGAAGCCTTCCCCACGACCTCGGATAGCGTTCAGGATGGCTTCGGCTTCGTCCGGCGGCAGATCCGAGAGATTGCAGAACGGTCCCCGCGAAGCCTCATAATAATGGTACAGCGTATCCGGAATCATCCCTCTGCTACCGTTTCAGGCGCGGATACTGCCTGAGGGCAAGCCGCGCTAATCCGTTTCGTTCACCGAGGGCCAGCCGTCTTCATCCCAGGCAAGCGGCGCGATCCGCAGCGTGAAAATGCCCTGGTTTTCGGCGTCATAGGCATGGTAGACGATGTACTCAACGCCGTCTTCCTGAAGGATGGCGTTGTGTCCCGGTCCGCGCCAGCGTTCCGTCGGGAAAGTGACCTGCGTCCCGCCGTCGTTCAGCATCGACACGCCATCGCGATCCACATACGGCCCGGTGACGGTTTCCGAGCGCCCGACCATCACCCGGTAGGTGCTGTCCACGCCCCGGCAGCAGGCGTCGAACGAGACGAACAGGTAGTAGAATTCACCCTTGCGGATGATGAACGGCGCTTCGACGGCGCGCGGGTGCTGGCTGCGCTGCGCCAGTGAATAGACCGTGTCATCTTCCGCCGACAGCAGACCGGTGTCGTAATCGAGGCGGATCATCTTGATGCCCGACCAGTGGCTGCCAAACGCCAGCCAGGGGACGCCATCGGCGTCGATGATCAGGTTCGCGTCAATCGCGTTGTAGTTTTCCGCGCCGGTGGTCTGCACGACCAGCCCCTGATCGACCCATTCAAAGTCATCGCTGGTGGAATCGAGCGTGGCGTTGGTCGCCAGCCCGATGACCGAACGGTTCTGCCCGAAGGTGGAGACGGAATAATAGAGATGGTACCTGTCGTTGAAATAGGAAATGTCCGGTGCCCAGAAGTCGTTCTGTCCCGGAATGAGCGTGCTCGCCCACTCTGGAATACGTCTTAAGGCGGTGGTCGGGAAGGACAGTTCCCAGTCCAGCAGATTGTAGGATCGGCGCACAGGAATACCCGCGCCAGTCGAAAACACGTAAAAAGCGTCGTCCGCCCGGATGATCGCCGGGTCGTGAACCCGCCGCAGCGATCCGGTCAGTTCGAGAGGCACACCCGGCTGGCTTTCGGGCAGGCTCGGCGTTGACGGCGTATCGCCCTGGCTGCGCGCCAGCAGCGGCAGGGACAGCCCCACTGCCACGCCCAGCAGCAGGCTAACGCGGAGAATCAGGCGGTGTGAGATTCGGGTCAGCATAAGCGCATTATTCCTTCAAGTGAACCAGTAACGACTACTCCGACGACTGCTCCTGCAGGAAGGTGGAATCCGCCAGCACCTGATCGCTGGCAGTATCGGGAACCGGCACCAGCGCCAGCACGCCAAACATCCTGCCGATGTAGCGCTCCGGCTGGCTGTACGCCTCGAACGAGATGCCGCCCTCGTCCGCCAGACCGGGTCTGATCCACCAGGTCGCGTCTTCTTCAAAGGTGTCGCCGCCGTCATCGGCGATCAGCCAGACGACGTTGTCGCGGTGGCGCAGGTAGAAGCCGGGAAAATTCGCCGATTCAACCGATACGGCTTCAGGATCAGCCAAACCCGGCACCAGCATGAACTGTGAATCCGCCAGCGGGTTGACGCCAAAATCCAGCCGAAGCTGAAAATTGGCGTGGCGCAGATAAGCGCCCTGCCTGCCAAGCGACTGGAAGCGAAACAGCACCGGCTCAAGCAGTTCGGGCAGCGGGTCTATGCCCAGGTCGCCCGAAGGCGCGGCGATGACCTCGTCGGTCGATACCGGCAGACCGAAATTCGGCGTGCCGTCCTCGTTCCAGCCAAACGCCTGAACGCGCGTCGTCCGCCTGCCGTCGCAGCCGCCGCTGAGCGAGTCGTTGGCGTGATACACGATCCAGTCCTCAGTGCCATCCGGCGACCGGAAGAATCCGTTGTGACCGGGCGCGAAAACGCCGTTTTCGTCCGAGCGCTCAAACACAGGTTCGGGATGCTTCAGCCACGAGTCGGCGCTCAACGGATCGCCGCCGGTATAGGTGAGCATTCCCAGCTTATAATCGGGTCCGCTGCACGCGCTGGCGGAATAAATCACGAAAGTGCTGTCATCGTGGTGCAGCGCCACCGGACCTTCATTGACAAAGCCGCCGCTTCGTTCCCAGGGATACAGCGGCTGCGACAGCAGCGCCCTTTCTCCGCTGATCGTCCAGGGATCGCTCATTGGCGCGATAAACATCGATTGCAAGCCGCCTTCAAACGCCGAAAAGAGGAAGTACAGCGAGCCGTCCAGCGCCATAACGCTGCCGTCAATCATCCACACATCGTGGCTCGGATCGAACACTCGCCCCTTATAAGTGTAGCGACCCATCGGGTCGGTGCCTTCGCTCTCCAGGACGTGAGTGCGCTGGTTGTCATAAGTCCCCGGCGTGCCAGCCGTGTAGTAAAGATACCAGCGCGGTCCGTTGGGACCATCGAGCAGGTAAAATTCCGGTGCCCAGAAGTTGCAGCAGCGTGACGGTTCGGTTTCAAAGTAAATCTGCACCGGCTCCGCCGTCTTCAGCCCTGCCAGCGTCGGCGAGGAACGCATCAGCCATTCAGATCGCCAGGTGGTAGTGACGAGGTAATAACTGCCTTCGTAGTAGGTCAGCCACGGGTCAGCACCGCCGTAAGGATTCAGCGGATTGCGCAGAGTCCCCGGCTGCGCCTCGTCGGACTGCTGCTGCGCCGCCCCGGAGACGAGCAGCAGCAGCACGATCAGGATGGCAGTCAGTGGTTGGAGTTGAAGGCGCGTAATCATCCGATGTCAGCGACCACCCATGCCGGTCAGCGTAACACCCTGAATAATTCGGCGCTGGAAAATGGCATAGACAATCAGAATTGGGAGCGTTGACAGCACCACCCCGGCAAGAATCATCGGACGATACTGACCGGCATAGGACGACTGGATAATGGACAGCCCAACCGGCAGCGTGCGCGTTTCCAGACTGCTGGTGACGATGATGGGCCAGAACAGATCGTTATAGTGACCGAGGAAGACGAAGATGGCGAGCGCCGTGATCGCGTTGGTGGACAGGGGCAGAATCACGTGGCGAAAACGCCCGAAGTAACCCGCCCCATCGAGTACGGCGGCTTCTTCCAGTTCCTGCGGTATCTGCATGAAGAACTGGCGCAGCAGGAAGACGCCAAAAACGTTCGCCGCGCCGGGAAAGATGAGCGCATTAAATGTGTCCAGCCATTTCAGATCGCGCATCAACAAAAAGTTGGGGATCAGCGTGACCTGTCCGGGAATCATGATTGTCACCAGGAGGATGGCAAACAGCAGCCGGTTGCCGGGAAAGCGCAGGCGGGCGAAGGCATAAGCCGCTGGCGTGCAGATGACCAGTACCGCCAGGGTGTATCCCCCCGCCGCCAGCAGGCTGTTACGCAGCCACAAGTCCAGCCGGACATCCTGCTGAGTCAGGACGGTGTTATAGCTCTCCACCGTCGGTGCGGTAGGAAGGATCTTTGGCGGCCAGCGGTTGACTTCCTGATTGGTCATGAAGGACTGCGAAACCGTAATGATCAGAGGGAACAGAACTATCGCCGAGAGCACCGCCAGCACCGCGTATGTTCCCCAATTCCGGTACGGCGAGTATTGTTTGAAGTTCATGCTCTATCCCTCTAATATTCGACTCGGCGGCTGATGACGAGGAACTGGAAAGCCGTAATCACAGCCATGATCGCCGCGATTGCCACAGCCACAGCCGCGCCGAAGCCCATTCGATACGCCACCCACGCCTGCTGATATAAGTAGATAACCACTGTCCACGAGGAGCGACCCGGACCCCCACCGCCGGTGATGATGTAGGGCTGCCCGAAGACCTGGAAATGACTGATGATCCCGGTCACGGTCACAAACAGGATGGTTGGGCGCAGCAGCGGAAGGGTAATGCGGAAGAAAATCTGCCTGCCGTTCGCGCCGTCAATCCTTGCCGCTTCATAGAGATGCTCTGGAATGCCCTGCAAACCGGCGATGAAGATCAGCATCGGGAAGCCGAACGTCCACCAGATGGTCGCCAGACTGAGCGCCGGAATGACCAGATTCGGGTCGCCCAGCCAGTTGATCGGGCGAATGCCGATGAAGCTCAGAAGATAGTTGATGACGCCGAACTGCGTGCTCAGCAGCCAGTTCCAGACCAGCCCCATCGCCCCGACCGACATCAACTGAGGGATATAGAGCAGGACGCGGAAAAAGCCTTGACCATGAATCGGTCGCGTGACGGCGACTGCCGCCAGAAGTCCGACTATGGTCGTCCCCAGCACCGTGACGACGGCGAAGTAGATGGTGTGAATGACGGAAGACCACCAGATCGGGTCGCTGAAAAGGTCAATATAGTTGTCAAGCCCAACGTATGGCGTCGTCGGACGCAAAAGCCGCCAGTCATAGAAACTCATTCCGACCGATGAGATGGTGGCTCGAACGAAGAAGATCGCAAAGAAGATCAAAAACGGTGACAGGAAAAGATACGCCGCAATCGCCTCACGGGTCTTCAGGTTCATTGAAAAAGGGAATATGGAGTGTCTTGGCTCGGTGAGCCTCTGTCCTATGATTCTAGCCATACGTCAAATGGCTCCCCTAAGAGACTTCTGATTCGCGCGCAATTTTCTGATGAAAAGTGTGGGGCAGATCATTTGATCCGCCCCACAGAGTATTTCAGCAAAGGATGCTTACTGGCGATCCAGTGCTTCCTGCATCAGCACCGCGGCGTCATTCAGCGCCTGATCGGCGGGCTTAATGCCGTTGAGCGCTTCCTGCATACCCACGTCGAGCAGGGTGAGCAGTTCCTGCGTCACGGTCGTTTGCGGGTCCTGAATGCCGTACTCAGAGAAGGTCTGACCGAGCAGAATGTTGGACGGATAGGTTTCAGGATCGAGTGCTTCCTGTGCGGAGATACGCGCTGGCACCTGACCCGAAGACGCCCAGATCACCTGATTCTCGCTGACCCACTGGATCATCCGCAGGACGGCGTCGAGATTCTCGCCTTCTGTCGAAGCGGGGATCATGAACGTGTGCGCGCCAAACCAGGCAGCCTTGTTCTCACCGAACTGATAGGTGGGCCAGGCTGTGCTGTTGATGTCGCTTTGCAGCAGGGACTGATTGCGGTACCACGTGCCGGTCGGAAGAACGGCAACCGCGCCTGCGCCGAAACCCTGCCACGTATCGAAACCAGCCGCTGGCGGCGATACATGATACGTGTACACCAGATCAACCAACTGCTGAAGCGCCGTGATGCCCGCCTCAGAGTTGACGGTGATCGTCGTGCCATCTTCGCTCAGGAACGAACCACCATGCTGGTAAAGCGCGCCCAGGAAGTTGACGTTCGGCCACTCACCGACCGTGAAACCCCACTGCACTACGTTTTCGGGATCAAAATCGGGCGACTGCGCGTTGTTGCCGTTGGCATCAAGCGTCAGCTGCTGGAACAGATCAACCCAGCCTTCATAGGTGGTTGGGGCAGTGGCAGGATCGGTGGAGAGACCGGCAGCCTCGAACATATCCGTGTTGATCCACAGTCCACGACCGTGATTGTCCAGCGGAATGCCATAGATCGAGCCATCCCAAACCATACCACTCATCGTGGTCGCCGAAATATCGTCATCGGGGAGCCAGCCGCCGCCAGAGGTGTACTGATCGCTCAGGTCGCGGAGCACGCCGAAGCTGCCAAACTGGGGAACTTCCGACGCATGAAGCAGGATCACGTCGGGTTGGGTTCCAGCCACGAATGCCGTCTGAAGCTTCTGGTAGAGGGTATTCCAGACGATCATTTCGACCGTGACCGAAACGTCCGGGTTTTCTGCGGCGAACTCGGACAGCATCTCATTCAGCGTCACCCCGTCGGATCCGGTCAGACCGTTCCAGAAGGAAATGTGAGTGGCGCCGGAGCCGATCTCAGCTACGATTGGCGTTTCAGTCGGTGCTGGCGTGGCGTCCTGCGCCTGCACGCCGATCATGGAGAACGACAGCACCAGGATGGCGACCATGAAAATGAACGAGAAACCTAAAGACGAACGCTTAGACATTTTTTACTCCTCTTTCATGAAACACATTCAGAACGTGATAAAAGCCGACCAAGTTTTGTTTTGTCCGAAGCCATTCAACCACACGACCCGGCGATGGAATGCCGCGAGAGCAATATCAGTGCCTCTCGTCCGACCGGTGCATCAAACGGCTTTTCGTCGAAACACCCCCTTCCTCTGCGTAATACAAGTGGAATAATGCTGCTGCCTGGATCTAGCCGGAATACACGACGGAACCGCTGCCGTGACCGCTAACTGTGGAAACTGGAAACTCGATGAAGACGAAGAAAGGCGGGCTGAAACCGGCGCTGCCCAGTGACGCCCGGCGCGCGCAGCCCGAGTGGACTGCGGAGATGAAAAAAACACTGCTTCACTAAATCGCGGTCTCGTATTTAACATGTAGCACTTATCATAAAAAAGGTTACAATGAATTCGATGTAACCGAATACATGTATTCGTATTCATTCAAAATATTAGAGCACATCCATTTAAGGCTGTCAAGTAATCTCTTACACAGCAAGATCGCGCGTAATTGTTTTATGGAGTACTATGAAATTTACTGTTTACAACCATCGGTTTCAAGTGCTCCCCAGGTTGTTCAGCCATAAGAGCCAATGATGAGAATCAAACTGCCGACTATGTACGATGTGGCGAAACTTGCGGGAGTCTCTCAGCCGACGGTATCGCGCGTCCTCAACCGGAATGACACCTCAGTGCCGATCAGCGACGAAACCCGGGCGCGGGTGCTGGCTGCCGTCGAACAGCTTGGCTACCGCCCTAACGTAGCGGCGCGCAGCCTGCGCACGCAGCGCACCCAGACGGTGGCGCTGCTGATCGCCGATCTCTCCAACGGCTTCTACCAACTGCTGGCGCGTGCCGTTCAGGATGTCGCCCGGAAGCATGATTACGAAGTGCTGATCTCAAGCAGCGATCACCTTTACGAGAACGAAAAACACTTTTGCGAGATCGTGCTGCGGCGCGGTATGGACGGCGTGATCATGGTACCCCAGCGCCTGTCGATCCATGAGATGGATCATTTCCTGCAGCAAACCCAGATTCCGTTTGTCGTCCTGGGCAGACACATCGATCATCCCCGTATTGACGTGGTCTACGTAGACGATGAACGCGCCATCTATGAAGCGACAAGCTGGCTCATTCAAAAAGGCAGCCACAGCAGCATCGGCTTCGTCGGCGTACCCGCGTCCCTGCCCCCTGGACTGGGACGACTACAGGGTTTCAGCCGGGCGGTCACGGAAGCTGGCTTGACCCTTGACCCCCGTTTTATGCTGGAGGGCGATTTCACGCTCGAAGGCGGCAAGCGCGCCGCGCAGACGCTGATCGAACGCGGCGACTTCCCATCCGCGCTGGTCGTCATCAACGATCTGATGGCAATCGGCGTCATCCTCACCCTGCAGGAAGCCGGGATTCGCGTCCCCGACGATGTCGCTGTCATGGGCTTTGACGACATTCCCGAAGCGACCATCGTTCGCCCCGCCCTGACGACTATTGCTCAGGATCCCCGCGAAATTGGACAGAAGTTAGCCACTTCGCTGTTCGCGCGCCTCGAAAGCGGTCAGTCAGCTCGCCGCGTGCTGGAAAGCCCCTACAAACTGATCATCCGCGATTCCGCCTGATCGCCCTCGCCAGCACTGCTGCCAGCGCCATTTTTTGAAGCGCAGCCCGTTCGCCCGTTACGGGTTTTGGCACGTCTGAGCCATGTTGACAACCTGAATTGCCAAAGTTAGAATACGAATAACTGTATACGAATTCAGGCGACGCAAATAGACTTCACTTTATTCGTGAAAGCGGGGAAGCTTTGAACCAAATCCATATTGATCCTAGTCGGAAGCTGGGCGGCATTTCTCGTAACTTGTTTGGCGGTTTCATCGAACATCTTGGGCGCTGCATTTACGGCGGCATTTATGAGCCAGACTCGCCCCTTGCCGATGAAAATGGTCTGCGCACCGATGTGCTTCAGGCGCTGGAACGTCTGCAAATCCCACTGGTGCGCTATCCGGGTGGCAATTTTGTCTCTGGCTATCGCTGGATGGACGGCATCGGTCCAAAAGAAGACCGCCCTACCCGCATTGATATGGCGTGGCACGCAACTGACACCAACCAGTTCGGCACCGACGAGTTCATCACCTTCTGCCGCAGGCTGAACACCGAGCCTTATATGGTGGTCAACTGCGGCGATGGCGACATGCGCGAAGCCCGCGACTGGGTGGAATACTGCAACGGCACTCAGGATACGGCGCTGGTCAAGCTGCGCCGCCAGAACGGCTATGAAGCGCCGCATCGCGTCAAATACTGGGGCGTGGGCAACGAAGTGGATGGTCCCTGGCAGATTGGCTACAAAACGCCGGACGAGTACGCGCGCGCCTACCTTGAATTCGCCAAAGTCATGAAATGGGTGGACCCGTCAATCAAGCTGATCGCTTCGGCGGCGTCACACTGGCAGGGCGGAACGGTGGTCGAGCGCACGCAGCAGCTTCTTGAACAGGCTGGCAAGCTGATCGACTACCTCTCAATTCACTGGTATGTCGGCAACCCGACCAACGACTTTGCCGCTTACATGGCGCAGTCGGAACTCATCGACGAACGTCTTTTCGCCTATGAAGGGCTGATCCGCGCGCTGTGCCTGCAGGAAGGACTGGCGCCGCTGATCCCCATCGCCGTAGACGAATGGAATGTCTGGTATCGGACGCATGGGCAGGCTGACCATCAGAATCTTGAGGAAGTCTACAATCTCGAAGACGCGCTGATGATCGGCATTCAGTTGAACTCGATGATTCGCCACGCCTATTCGGTGAAGATGGCAAACCTTGCCCAGTTGGTCAACGCGATTGCCCCAATCTTCACCAACAAGCAGGGACTGGTGCTCCAGACGATCTTCTATCCGTTTGAACTCTACAGCCGCACCTGCGGCACGACGGCGCTGGATGTGTTCTGGAAGGGCGAGACGTTCAGCGGCGGGACGCACACCGGCGTGCGCGTGCTCGACGTTTCGGCAACGCTGGACGATGCTAGCAACCGCCTGTCCGTGTATGTGGTTAACCGCAGCCAGACCGAAAGCATGGAGACGACGATCAAGCTGGACAGCGCCTGTTTTGGCGGCGGCGTGCAGGCATACGTCGTCAACGGACCCGATATCAAAGCCGAGAATACCTTTGATAACCCGAATAAGGTCGGCACGACGCCGGCGCAGTTGACCGCCGACCAGCAGACGAGCTTCACCTACACCTTCGAGCCGCATTCGGTCACGGCGCTGGTGTTCGACCTGAAATAACCCGGAACAATGTATTGACGGCAGTAGGGGCGACTCGGCGAGTCGCCCTGGCAGCCCTCACCCTAAATCCCTCTCCCTCAGGGCGAGGGACTTCCTAAAAAGCCTGAATTACTCCGTGTTGACGTGTACCCGCGCATACAGGCTGCGGTAATTGCCCGGCGACGTTTGCATGTAGCGGCGAAAGATACGCCTGAAATAGTCGGGGTCGGTGAAGCCGCACGCCAGCGCAATCTGCTCGATAGTCATTTCGCTGTCCATCAGGTAGCGGCGGGCGCGATGAATCCGGCGGCGGTGGATTGCCTCGGTCAGCGTGCAGCCATAAACGCGGCGGTAGATACGCCCAAGATAATCGGGATTGTAACCAATCGCCTCGGCAACCCTGCCCGGCGTGATCGGCTGGTCAAAATACATACGGATATGGGTGTGGGCGCGCGTGGCGATGACATTTAACTCGTCGGTGTCCTCAGTCTGCGGCAGGGCTGATCGGGTGGTTTCGACCAGCATCAGCATCATGAGCAGATTTGCCGAGTAGGGGTGCAGTTCCGCCGATTCCTGCTGGCTCAGGAAATCCCGATACAGACTCTCCAGCCGCTCCGGGCGCTGTATCCGCTGAAGCTGCGGCACCTCGATACCCGGCAGCGCCGTATTGGCGTTGATCTCGGGGACGAGGTCGAAGTGTATCCAGTAGAATTTTAGCTCGGGGACCATCGGCGTTAGCCCGCCGTGACGCCTGCCGGGGAACAGATGCAGCGTCTGTTCTGCCATGACGCAAAAGGTGCGGTCTTCTTCCCACATCTCCAGTTCGCCCTCTTTGACGAAAATCAGCTCGTGAGAGTTAATTACCCGCGTCGGATGTATCCCCCTGCCTTGCGAGATGAACAGCCCGGCATTCTGGGCTTTGACCGAACAGATCGTCCTGAGTGTCAGATTATTCGCTGCGTCCACGATGAGCACCATCCACTAAAAGTCGGATTTGTCTTCCTATTATACGAATTAAGGAGTACACCGCACGCGCAAACTTGACTAGAGTCGAAAGAAAGATAGGCGGATTGGGTTTGGCTCAAGCCTGTTCCGCCTGCAAATCGACGCGCCGGTACCCTTTAGAATTGTTTTGGTGAATGATTGAGCCAGCATTTTGAAGGAGATGTTTCTGTGATCGGTCAAACAAGAAAGCTGAAGTCCGTACCCCTCCAGAATGTCCACTTTGAGCAAGGCTTCTGGGCAGACCGTCAGCTCACCAACCGCGAAAAGACCATTCCCGCGATCTACAACAAACTGGAATCCACCGGTCGTCTGGCAGCATTCGATCTGGATCCCAATCAGACGCCGCCCAAACACCATTCCGTCATCCGCAAGTTCTACGATTCAGACTCCGGCAAGTGGCTTGAAGCCGTCGGCTACAGCCTGCGGACGCATCCCGATCCGGCGCTTGAACAGCAGGCGGATGACCTCATCGACCGCATGGCGCGCGCGCAGCAGCCAGACGGTTATCTGAACAGCTATTTTCCGGTCATGGAAAAGGAATACCGCTGGCGCAACCTGCGCGACTGGCACGAGATGTACAACGCCGGACACCTTATCGAAGGCGCGGTGGCATACCATGAGGCGACTGGCAAGTCCAAAGTCGTGGATATTCTGAGCCGCTTTGCCGATCACATTGACAGCCTCTTTGGTCCTGATGAAGGCAAAAAACGCGGCTATCCGGGACACCCGGAACTGGAACTGGCATTGGTCAAGCTGTACCGGGCGACCAATGAACCGCGTTACCTGAATCTGGCGACATACTTTATCAACGAACGCGGTCAGCAGCCGCATTACTTCGACATTGAAGCCCATAATCGCGGCGAAGACCCGGAGGATTTCTGGGCGCAGACCTATCACTACTGCCAGGCGCACGAACCGCTGCGCGAGCAGACCAAGGCAACCGGTCACGCGGTGCGCGCCTGCTACCTGTACGCCGGGCTGGCGGACGTGGCGCTGGAAAGCGGCGACCAAAGCCTGGTGGAAACGGCGCGGCGGCTGTGGGATGACCTGACCGAGCACCAGATGTACATCATCGGCAGCCTGGGCCCGGCACGCTCGAACGAGGGTTTCACCTTCGATTACGACCTGCCCAACGAAACGGCGTATGCCGAAACCTGCGCCGCTATCTCGCTGGTATTTTTCGCCCAGCGCATGTTCCAACTGGATCAGAATGCCCGCTATATCGACATCATGGAGCGCGCGCTTTACAACGGCGTCCTCAGCGGCGTGGCTTACGACGGTACCCATTTCTTCTACGCCAACCCGCTGGCGGCATATCCAAAAGTGAACCCGCACGACCCCTGGAGCGCGGTCAAATCCGACCCGCATTACCGCCGCGAAGAATGGTTCCCCTGCCCCTGCTGCCCGCCGAATCTGGCGCGGCTGGTCGCCAGCATTGGCAGCTATTTCTACTCGGTTGCGGGGGACACGATCTATGTCAACCTCTACGACAGCAACCGCAGCGATATCGACCTGAACGGTCACCGGATTCAGCTCACACAGCAGACGAACTATCCCTGGGATGAGACGATCCAGATCACCGTCAACGTCGATCAGCCCGCCGCCTTCACGCTGGCGCTGCGCATCCCCGGCTGGTGCCGGGATGCCCGCCTTCAGGTGAACGGGCAGGATGTCGCCCTCAACAGCGCATCCGGCTATGCCCGCATCAGCCGCGAGTGGGCATCAGGCGATCAGGTCAGCCTCACGCTGGCAATGCCGGTCGAGCGCATGGTGTCGCACCCGAAAGTGCGCCAGAACGCCGGTCAGATCGCGCTTCAGCGGGGTCCGGTCGTCTACTGCCTTGAAGAAGTGGACAACGGTACCGATCTGGCGAATGTCAGCCTGCCGCGTGGCAGCGCGCTGGCGACGAAATTTGATCCCGAACTGTTCGGCGGCGTCAGCGTCATCACCGGCACCGCCAACCGTTATGTGCCGAGAGCGTGGAAAGGCGGACTGTATCAACCGGAAACAGTGACGCTGGTGGACAGCCCCTCATTCACGTTTAAAGCGATCCCGTACTGCTTCTGGGCGAACCGCGCCCCGGGCGAAATGCGTGTCTGGATACGGGAGGATTAGTACAAGAATCTATCGTCAGATTTTGTGGAGCAGTCGGCTAATCACTGCTCCACAGCCAGATAGATTCGCCATCAAACTCGTTCTGATCTATGGATGCTTAAGGAGTAAATATTTATGTCACCAAAACTTTCACGCAGAAGCTTTTTGAGGATGGCGGGTGCCTCGGCTGCTGGCTTGGCAGCCGGAGCGCAGCTCCTGCCTAAGGTGCGGGTTTTCGCAGCGCCCAACGGACAGGAAGTTGTGCGCATCTCGTTCGCCGGTTGGGGGCAGGTCGCCGAGCAGGACGGCGTGGTCGCGGCGATTGAAGCCTTCCAGGCAGAGAATCCGGGTATTGAGGTCGAATGGCGGCACACGCCAGATACCGACTTCACCACCGTGTTCCTGTCAAACATCGCCGCCGGAACGCCGCCGGATACCAGCTTCATCGCATCGAACAACTATGAAACCTTCCGCAATCAGGGACTCCTGCTCGACATCACCGACTACATCACCAACGATCCGCTGCTGGGGCAGCCCGACTACTTCCTGCCGCAGGAAGCGCAGCGCAGCGCCGACGACAACGGGCGCTGGCATGGCATCGGTTCGACCTGGGTTGCGCCGCATATCTACTATAACGCCGCCCTGTTTGAAGAAGAAGGCATCACGCCCCCCGGATTCACTGACGACGAAATCTGGGACTGGGACACCTTCCTGGCAGTCGCCAAGCAGCTCACCGTAGACAGCAACGGGCTGCATCCCGATGACGACGGTTTCGACCCCGACAACATCGAGCGCTGGGGCGTTCAGTATCCGTTCTCCAACGAGACGTACATCGCCGCAGCCGTCTTCTCCAACGGCGGTCAGATGGTCAATGAAAACGGCAGCGCGCTGGACAGCCCGGAAGCCATGGAAGCGATGCAGCGGATGGCGGATCTGATCTACGTCCATCACGTCGCGCCGCAGAGCGCGTCACTTTCCAGCCTGGGCATGTCCAATACCCAGATGCTCGATACCGGGCGGCTGGCTATGGCGGTCGATGGTTCGTGGGCGCTCTCGTGGATCAACTCGTCACTGCTGACGGTTCCCATCGGCACCGGCGCGCTGCCCAAGATGACGCAGCCCGCCACCCACATGCAGGCGCATTTCCACGGCGCGCTTGCCGCGACCGAGCATCCCGACGAAGCGTGGCAGTGGCTGCGTTTCCTGGCAACGCCGTTCTACACGCTCCAGTTCATGAAGATCGGGCTGTGGCTGCCCAGCCAGACCGCGCAGACGACTGAAGAAGGTCTGGCGGAATGGATCACCGAAGGCATTCACCCGGATAACTACGTCGATTTCGTCAGCGAGTATCTGCCCAATTACGGTGTCGCCTACCGCGTTCCACCCGGATACGTCGAGGCGTTCACCAACTTCCTGAATCCCGCTTACGAAGCCATTGCCAACGGCACGCCAGCCGTCGATGTGATGCCTGAAGCAGTGCGTCAGGCGAACGAGGTCATCGCCGCCGCCATTGCCGCAAGCAGCTAGAACCAGAATTTCAGGTCGGGAAGGACGAGCGCCCCTCGCCCTTCCCTGACCTCACAGACAATCGGTATGTGTCAGGAACGATGGTCATACGAGTGAACGTATCATGACGACGACAGCCGAAGTTCGGAATACCGATCCCAGAGCGCAGCCGCTGTTAAAGCGGCGGCTCACACTTTCTCAGCGTCGAAATATTACCGGCTACTTGTTTATTTCCCCTTTCATTCTTGGCTTTCTGTTATGGTTTTTGATACCCGCGCTGATCGCGCTCTATCTGACCGTCCACCGCTGGAATCTCATCAGCGCGCCACAGTTCGTTGGTCTTGATAATATCGAGCACCTGTTTAACGATCCGCTGCTGCCACAGGCATTGAAAGCCACCTTTACGTATACGATTGTCGCGGTGCCTCTGGGGCTGCTGATAAGCTTTGGGCTGGCGATGCTCCTCAACAACCAGCTTCCCGGCATCGGTATCTTCCGAACCATCTTCTATCTTCCCAGCATTATTCCCGCCGTCGCCAGCGCCGCGCTGTGGGCGTGGATCTTCAATACCGAATTCGGGCTGATGAATGTCTTGATACGGAGTCTCGGGGGACCCAAGGTCCCGTGGCTGCAAAGCCCGGACTGGGCGCTGCCCGCGCTCATCATTATGAGTCTCTGGAGCGTCGGCGGCTCGATGATCATTTTTCTGGCGGGGCTGCAAGGCATTCCCGACATCTATTATGAGGCGGCGGAAATTGACGGCGCTGGACGCTGGAAAAAGCTGCGCCACATTACCCTGCCGATGATGTCGCCGGTCATCTTTTTCAACCTGATTATCGGCTTCATCAACTCGTTTCAGGTCTTTGTCGCCGGCTACCTCATCACCGACGGCGGACCGACCAACGCGACATTGTTCCTGGTGCTGTATATCTACCGTACCGCCTTCCGAAGCCTCAACATGGGCTACGCCGCGACAGTATCGTGGCTGCTGTTCTTCATCCTGATGGGTCTGTCGTTCCTGGTGTTTCGGTACATTGGCAACCGTGTCTACTACGAAAACCCGGGCGAATGACGAGGTCGTGCCATGAGTTCATCCGACATATCGCTATCAGAATCCACCAGTGTCAGCGCGTTTGAGGAGCAAGCCCCGCCATCAAAAAGTCGGTGGATGCACTGGTTTACCTATATCCTGCTGATTGCCGTCGCGGCGCTGATGCTGTTTCCCTTCCTCTGGCTGGTCAGCAGCTCGCTCAAATCGCAGGTGCAGATTTTCGCCTATCCGCCGGAATGGATTCCCAACCCGCCTATCTGGCAAAACTACGTCGATGCGATGACGTTCCGACCATTCCATATTTATCTGCGCAACAGCATCGCTATCGCCAGTTTGAATGTCATCGCCGTCGTGCTGACGTCGTCGCTGTGCGCCTACGGGTTCGCGCGGATACGCTTCTGGGGGCGCGAATTCTGGTTTTCAATTGTGATTGCCACGCTGCTGCTGCCCAGCATCGTCACGCTGGTGCCGCAGTTTATCATTTTCACCCGTCTGGGCTGGATCGATACCATCCTTCCCCTCACCGTCCCGATTTTCTTTGGCGGCGGGGCGTTCAACATCTTTCTGCTGCGGCAGTTCTTCCGCACGATTCCCGAGGAACTGGCGGACGCCGCCCGCATTGACGGATGCAGCGAGTTCGGCATTTACTGGCGGGTGATGATGCCGCTGTCGAAACCCGCCCTGATCACGGTCGCGATCTTCACCTTTCTGGCGTCCTGGAATGACCTCATCGGACCGCTGGTATACCTGCGCACGCCAGACACCTACACGGTGGCTATCGGTCTGGCGCAGTTTCGCGGCGCTCTGACGACACGCTGGGATCTTCAGATGGCGGCGGCGACGGTGATGGTGCTGCCCGTGGTGGTACTGTTCTTCTTCGCCCAGCGCTACTTCATCAAGGGCATCGTGATGACGGGCTTGAAGGGCTAAAGCGAGGAAGATTCAACGCCAGAGCGCAAGGAAACAGGGAAAGGCGCAAAGGGTTCAGGCATCCCCTCTGCGTCTTTCTTTATCCTTCGCGTCTTTGCGTTAAAGTATTCTCTTTTTTGGGCAGCAGCCCAAATCCTGAAGGACAGTACACGTCATGACCAACCCTGCTTCACATCTTACTCGCGGCAGTTCAGTCACATCCCAGCCTTTTGGCGTTACCGCTGCCGGTCAGCCGGTGGACGAATACATTCTGACCAACGCAGTCGGCGTTGAGGTGAGACTCATCACCTACGGCGGCGCGATCACCTCGATCCGCGTCCCCGACCGGAACGGCGGGTTTGCCAATATCGTCCTGGGCTTCGACAACCTGGCGGACTATGAAACGAAAAGCCCCTATTTCGGCGTGATCACCGGACGCTACGCCAACCGCATCGCCAACGCCAGCTTTGTGCTGGACGGCAAACGCTACTCGCTGGCGGCGAACCAGAGTTCCAACACGCTGCATGGCGGCGAACAGGGCTTTGGCACGAAGATATGGTCAGCCCGCAAGATCGAGTCGGGCGACAGCGTGGGCGTGGAACTGACCTACCTCAGCCCGGATGGCGAAGAACACTTCCCCGGCAGCCTGCAAACCAGCGTCGTCTATACGCTGATCAGCAGCGGCGAGCTGCGCATCGATTACCGCGCCACAACCGACGCGCCAACCATCGTCAACCTGACCAACCACTCGTATTTCAATCTGGCGGGTGAAGGCAGCGGCAGCATTTACGATCACATTCTGCTGCTGAACGCCGACCGCTATACGCCAGTCAACGAGACGCTGATTCCCACCGGCGAACTGGCTCCGGTGGAAGGCACGCCGTTTGACTTCCGATTGCCGAGGGCGATCAAGCCGGGACAGCGCTCCTCGCACGAGCAGATCGTCCGCGCCAGAGGCTACGATCACAACTTCATCCTCAACCGGCAGAACCCGGACGACCAATCGCTGATTCTGGCGGCGCGCGCCTACGAACCGGAACTGGGGCGCGTCCTCGAATGCTGGACGACTGAGCCAGGCATTCAGTTTTACGCGGGGAATTTCCTTGATGGCACGCTGGTCGGCTCCGGCGGGCATCTCTACCGCCAGAGCGACGGTTTCGCGCTGGAGACGCAGCACTTCCCGGACTCGCCCAACCAGCCGAGCTTCCCATCAACGGTGCTGCGCCCAGGTCAAACCTATCAGACGACCACCGTCTATAAATTCGCCACCGCCTAGAACCAGCGCCCGACGCGGGATCGATAGGCGCGGTAGGCGTCGCCAAATTTACGCTCAAGATAGCGCTCTTCCCGCAGGATGATGCCGTAATGCACCACGATCAAAGTCAGGGCGACCGTGACCAGCATCCAGCCGTTCTGCGTGATGAGCGCCAGACCGAACGAAAACAGCGTAAATGACAGGTATATCGGGTTGCGGGTGATGGCAAAAATGCCGGTTGTCACCAGCGCGGTGGTCGGGTGCGACGGTTCGGGATTGGTGCCGCTTAGAATCATGCTGAGAAGCGCCCAGGGACCGGGGATCAGCGACAGCAGCGACAGCGCGAATCCCACCATCCGCGCCCATTCAGGCAGCGCCACCGGCAGCAGCCGGTTGAGCAGCCAACCGACAAGCAGTCCGGCGGCATATACCAGCGGCGGCGGCGCGATCACCCTGGCAGTATCTCGTTTGGCGGTCATGGTGTCCTTAGTGTGTGATCAGAATACCCACTCCATAACCGTCCAATGATAACGCGCCGCTGACCGTTTGCCCTGTCAGTAAATCGTGATAGTCCGACCCGTCGAGGTCTACCGTTGCTGGCTGCGAATGGTGATTGAGGACGAACGTGATCGCCTGATCCCCCTGATAACGCACCGCAATTTCGACGCCTGACGGCGCTTCCAGCACCGGCGCAATCCCGTGTGACCGCATGATGTCCCCATACAGGCGATCCAGACAGGCATCGTCGGGGTCGCTGGCGACGTAGTAGGCGCAGCCCTCACCGTAAGCGTGGCGCGTCAGCGCGGGCATTCCCTGATAGAAGTCGCTGCCATAGGTGGCAATCGCTTCAGCCGATTCGAGGTGGAGCAGATCCGCCAGGTGGCGGCACGAATAGCTGCCGCTGCCGTCGCTCATCACGATGGTGTTGGTCTGTCCTTCATAGAGAGCGTCGATTTCCTCGACATGAATGCCCAGCACCCGGCTAAACGGACCCGGATAGCCGTTCTCAAACGCCAGATCGGTTTCGTCCACGATGCCGCTGAAATACGTGCAGACGAATGTGCCGCCCTTCGCTGTGAAGGCTTCGACCTTTTCCGCCAGTCCCGGCTTGACCATGTACATCATCGGCGCGACCAGCACGTCATACTGGCTGAAATCGGAATCGGGGAACACCACGTCGGCTGGAACATTCCGGCGGTAGAACGCCAGATAATGACGGCAGACCGTCTCGTAATAGCGCTTGTTCCACACTGGACCAATCGCATCGTCAGCCGCGTGCCAGTTGTCCCAGTCAAACAGGATGCCGACGCGCGACTTCAGCCGCGTCCCAATGATGGCGTCGCCAAGCTGTTTCAGTTCTTCGCCAATCTGGCTCACTTCGCGAAAGACGCGGGTATCGCTGCTGCCGGAATGCTCGATCACCGCGCCATGCAGCTTTTCACAGCCGCCGCGTCCGCGCCGCCACTGGAAATAGAGGACGGAATCAGCGCCGTGTGCCACCGCCAGATAACTCCACAGCCGCAGCACGCCGGGGCGCTTGAGCGCGTTGATCTCCTGCCAGTTCTGGCTGCTGGGCGTCTGCTCCATCAGCAGGAACGGCTGCCCGTCCTTCAGCCCACGGTGGGTGTCGTGCATGAAGGCGATTTCACCCGGCGACTGGTTGGGACGCGGGTAGCAGTCCCAGGCAATAACGTCCATCTCCTTCGCCCACTTGCGGTAATCCAGCGGCTTGTACGCGCCCATGAGATTGGTCGTGATCGGGATGTCCGGCGTGATTGACCGGATGATGTCGCGCTCGTTGCGATAGCACGCCAGTTGGCTGTCAGTCATGAAGCGGAAATAGTCCACGTTCAAGCCATGCGTGTGGATTTCCCCCTGCGCGCGCGGCGGCATGATCTGCGACCAGTCGGTGTAGGTATGGCTCCAGAATGCCGTCCACCAGCGCGCGTTGAGTTCATCCAGCGTGCCGTATTTTTGCTGAAGCCACTGGCGGAAAGACTCGGCGCAGGTATCGCACAGGCAGCGCCCGCCGTATTCGTTGCTGATGTGCCACAGGATGAGCGCCGGATGTCCTTTATAGCGTTCCGCCAGCATCCGCGCCATCTGACCGCTGAAGCGGCGGTATTCGGGCGAATTAGGGCAGTAATTGACGCGCCCGCGATGTTCGTTGCGGACTCCGCGCTCGTCGGAGCGCAGCATCTGCGGGTATTTCTGCGACATCCAGGCGGGCTGTGCCGCGCTCGGCGTCGCCAGAATCGCCCGGATGCCATGATCGTGCAAGCCGTCGAGGATCTCGTCCAGCCACTCGAAGGTGAAGCGGTCTTCGGCTGGCTGAAGCGATACCCAGCTAAAGATGCCCAGCGACACCGCTGTGACGCCCGCTTTCTGCATCAGGCGAAAATCTTCCTGCCAGACTTCGCGTGACCACTGCTCGGGGTTGTAATCGCCGCCATGCCAGATGAACGGTGCTTTTTTGGAGATGGGTGTTCCTGCTTCCATGTTGAACCTCACAAAGCGACTCTGAAAAGGTTGATTTGCCGCGCCATAGCCCTCACCTAAATCCCTCTCCCTCATGAATCCGGGAAAAAGACAGGTTTTCGTTTTTGACAGAGAACAACATAGGCTCGTTCCCGTAGGGGCGGTTCGCGAACCGCCCCTACACGCTGTTTTGTTGTCGGCTTCACCCCTCTTACGCTTCAGGTGTAATCGTATCCGCCAGACACTGCCACTGGCTGCCGCGTTCGATATTCACCCACAGCGGCAGGCTCATGTAACCGTGTGTTTCCTTGCGCCAGCGCCCGCCCGCCGCCACTTCGCCGGTCAGCAGATTGCGCCATTGTCCATCGGGCAGATAGTAGCTGACCTCGCCTTTCGGGCTGAACACCGGCGCGACCAGCAGCGCGGAACCAAGCATATACTGCATATCCAGCGTGCGGCAGTTCAGGTCGTCGGGGAATTCGAGCACCATCGCCCGCAGCACCGGCACGCCGCCCGCGTGCGCTTCGGCTGCCACATCGAGAATGTACGGCATCAGATGAGTCTTGACCTGATTGAAGAAGCGCAGCACGTCCACCGCTTCGTCATCGAACAGCCACGGCATCCGGGCGCTGCTGTTGCCATGCAGGCGGCTGTGTGACGACAGCAGCCCAAACGCCACCCAGCGCTTGTACAGATCCGGCGGCGCGGTGTCGTGGAAGCCGCTGATATCGTGGCTCCAGAAGCCGAAGCCGCACAACCCCAGCGACAGCCCGCCGCGCAGCGTTTCCGCCATCGACGGATAGGAGGAACGGTTATCGCCGCCCCAGTGAACCGGGAATTTCTGGCTGCCGCAGGTGGCTGACCGGGCAAAGACCACCGCCTGCCCGCTGCCTTTTTCAGCTTCCAGCAGTTCAAACACGGTCTGATTGTAAAGATAGGTATAGTAGTTGTGCATCCGTTCCGGGTCAGCGCCGTCGAAGTAGCAAACTTCGGTTGGGATACGCTCGCCAAAATCGGTCTTGAAGGTATCGACGCCCATATCCAGCAGCGTTTTCAGCTTGCTGGCATACCAGTCACGCGCCGCTGGGTTGGTGAAATCGACGAAGCCGATGCCCGGCTGCCAGTGGTCGATCTGGAATACGTCGCCTTCGGGGCTGCGCAGCAGATAGCCGCGTTCCGCGCCTTCGGCAAACAGCGGCGACGCCTCGGCAATATATGGATTAATCCACAGGCAGATTTTGATCCCCTTGTCCTTGATGCGCTTCAGCATCCCTTCGGGATCGGGGAAGTAGCGCCTGTCCCAGAGCATACTCGTCCAGGTCAGTTCCTTCATCCAGAAGCAGTCGAAGTGAAAGACGCTGATCGGGATGCCGAGCGCTTCCATGCGCTCGATGTTGGACATAATATCCGCTTCGTTGTAGTTGGTGGTGAACGACGTGGACAGCCACAAGCCAAACGACCAGTCGGGCAGCAGCGCCGGACGCCCGCTGAGGGCGGTATACTGCGCCAGCGCGTCCTTCATCGTCGGTCCGCCGAACAGGTAGTAATCGAGGCTGTGACCAGCGGCGCTGAACTGCACCCGCCCCACATGATGCGACCCAACCTCAAACGAAACGTCGCCCGGATGATTGACCAGCACGCCATAGCCCTGGCTGGTGAGATAAAACGGCGCGTTCTTGTAGGCAAATTCCGAGAGCGTGCCGCCGTCTTCGTTCCAGGTTTCAAGCGCCTGACCGTTTTTGACGAACGGACCAAAACGCTCGCCCAAGCCGTAGACCGTTTCGCCCGGCTGGAGCGATAGCTGCTCGCGCAGGTAAGTTTCGCCGTCCTTTTTGAACAGCCCCACCGCGCGCGGTTCGCTCTCGGTCAGTTCCTCGCCGTCACGCTGGAAGGCAAACTGCCACGTCCCGCTGGTGGGAACGACCACCGACAGCGCCCCCGCCTTCAGCCAGGCGTGTTCCTGATCGCAGCCGGTCGAGGCGTCGGCATTGGTGAGGCTGTAGTCGAGATCGAACGCTGGCAAACGCTCGCGCCGCCCTTTGAAGTGGGTAAGCTGCACGCGGATCACGTCCGGCATTGGCGACGAGAATCGCGCCGTAATGGTGGTGCCGTGAATATAGTTGCCCCGGTGCGGCACGTAATGGCTGTAGCCGCTGATGGTCAGAACGTTGTTTTCGGTGCATACGTCGGTAATGGTCACGGGATAAATTGCCTCAACGCCTGGCAGTAAATCCCATTGTCCAAGTTCAAACTTCATGGAGTTCCTCTTTAAGTAAGCCGTGTGAAGCCCCACACTGCAAGCAGCCAATGGCTGATTACGGCGCGGGCGTTTCCCCGCCAATCACGCCGCGCAGCGTCAGTTCCTCGGCGAAATGACACGCCGCGAAATGCTCGCTGGCAGCGTCGCTGTCCTCGCGGCTGGCGATCTGGCGCAGCGGCGGCGGGTCATATTGGCAGATTTCCTTCGCATAGCGGCAGCGCGGGTGGAAATAGCATCCGGTCGGCGGATTTGACGGATCAGCCACTTCGCCTTCGAGACGGATGCGCCGTTCGCGGCTGCGATGGCGCGGGTTCTGAATCGGGACTGCCGACATCAGCGCTTCGGTATACGGATGTTTGGGTCGGGTGTACAGTTCGTTGGCTTCCGCCGATTCGACCAGCTTGCCGACGTACATCACGTTGACGCGGTCACAGACGTGGCGAATCACGCTCAGATCATGGGCAATGAACAGGTACGTCAGTCCAAATTCGTCCTGAAGGTCTTTGAGCAGATTCAAAATCTGGGCGCGAATCGATACGTCCAGCGCCGAGATGGCTTCGTCCGCCACGATCAGGCGTGGGTTGGTCGCCAAAGCGCGGGCGATACCGATGCGCTGGCGCTCGCCGCCGCTGAAAGCGTGGGGATAGCGCCGCATGTATTCCGGTCGCAGCCCTACCCGCCTCAGAAGCTGCGCCACCCGGTCTTCAAGCGCGCTGCCCGACGCCAGATGATTCACCCGCAGCACCTCGCTGACGATCTCAAAGACCGTCATGCGCGGGTTGAGCGAAGCATAGGGATCCTGAAAGATCATGCGGATCTGCTGGCGATAGGGGCGCAGCCCGGCGCGATCCAGCTTCGCCAGATCAACTGCCTGTGCCTCATGGGCGGCTTCGTGGTAGATGATTTCGCCGGCGGTGGGCTGGTAGACGCGCATAATACAGCGTCCCACCGTCGTCTTGCCGCAGCCGCTTTCGCCGACCAGCCCAAGCGTTTCGCCGCGCCTGATATAGAAGCTGACGTCATCAACGGCTTTGACGTAGCTCACGTCCCGCCCCAGAAAGCCGCTGTGACGCGCAAAGTGCATCCTGAGATCGCGAACTTCCAGCAGCACCGGCGCGTCGTCACGATGGCTGGCGGCGGTTGGCTCACTCACTGACATGACTTGGCTCATGGGTTGTCTCTTGAACGATGAACTGATCACGGTATCTTTCGTCATAAATCAGGCAGCGCGTCTCGTGCTGGTCGCCCACCACAATCGGCTCCGGCTCGACCCGGTTGCACAGCCCCACAATCGCCCGGTCGCAGCGGGTGTGAAACGGACAGCCCGGCGGGCGCTGGTACGGCGACGGCACCATGCCGCGAATGGGATCGAGGCGGCGGCGGCTGGGTCCCAGATCGGGCAGTGATTTCAGCAGCGCGTCGGTGTAGGGATGTTTGGGATCGTTGAAGATCGTATCGACATCCCCCTGCTCGACCACGCTGCCGAGATACATCACCGCCACGTCGTCGGCGATTTCCGCCACCACGCCCAGATCGTGGGTGATGAACAGCAGCGCCATGCCGTAATCCTGTTGAAGCTCACGCATCAGGTCGAGAATTTGCGCCTGGGTGGTCACGTCCAGCGCTGTGGTTGGCTCGTCGGCAATCAGCAGCTTCGGGTTACACGACAGCGCCATGGCAATCATCGAGCGCTGGAGCATCCCGCCGCTTAAACGGAACGGGTATTCGTCCACGCGCGCTTCCGGCTTGGGAATACCGACGCGCCGCAGCAGCTCGATAGCGCGGCTGCGCGCCTCACCTTTGGACACGTCTTCGTGCAGGCGAATCGCCTCGATGATCTGGTTGCCGACGGTATACATCGGGCTGAGCGACGTCATCGGCTCCTGAAAGATCATGGCAATATCGCTGCCGCGAATGCTGCGAATTTTGTCACCGCGTGGGTTCAGGGCGGTGATCTCAATCGCTTCGGTCTGCCCGTTTTCAAGCTGCTTGTGATAGCGGATCGAGCCGCCGACGATCTTGCCGGGACGATGAACGATGCCGAGGATCGCGCGGGCAGCCACGCTCTTACCGCTGCCGCTTTCGCCGACCACGCACAGTGTTTTGCCGCGCTGGATGCTGTAGCTCACGCCGTCAACCGCTTTGACAACCCCTTCGTTGGTGAAGAAGTGCAGCTTCAGATCGCGCAGTTCAAGCAGTAAATTGGATGTGGAATAAGACATCAGGTTCTCTTCCGCTGCGCTTTAATGATATGGATCGGCGGCGTCACGCAAGCCGTCGCCCAGGAAGTTGAACGCCAGAACGGTGATCACCACCGCCGCCCCCGGAATCAGCAGCCAGGGGGTATTGGCGATACTGGCGATGTTCATCGCGTCCTGAAGCATGACGCCCCAGCTCACCACCGGCGCGCGCAAGCCCAGACCGAGGAAGCTCAGC
The DNA here is from genome assembly GCA_030834905.1 of Aggregatilineales bacterium. Classification (GTDB taxonomy): domain Bacteria; phylum Chloroflexota; class Anaerolineae; order Aggregatilineales; family Phototrophicaceae; genus Flexifilum. Next base: position 566,348 of record JAUQWZ010000011.1, read on the forward strand.
GCCGTTTCGCCCAGAATCATGCCCGGAATCGCCAGAGTCGCCGAAGCGATAATATGGCTCAGAAACGACGGTACCATGTGCCGCGTGATGATGCGGCTGCGAGAGACGCCGTCCAGTTCCGCTGCCATGACGAAGTCTTCTTCGCGCAGCGAAAGGAACCTGCCGCGCACAACTCGCGCCATGTCCGTCCAGCCAAGCAGCGACAGAATGACGGTGATGCCAAAATAGACGTAAACCGGGTCCCAGCGCGGCGGCACCGCCGTTGCCAGCGCCATCCACAGTGGAATCTGGGGAATCGAGCGCAGAATTTCAATCGTGCGCTGGATCAGATTATCCACCCAACCGCCGACCAGTCCGGACAGACCGCCTAGCAGAATACCCAGCGTCAGGCTGAGGAACACGCCCACCAGACCGACGGACAGCGACACCTGCGACGCGAAAATCAGGCGGCTCAACATATCGCGCCCAACATCGTCCGCGCCCAGCACGAAGAACGGTTCGCCGGGGGTGATAGGTCCAAACAGGTGAACGTCCAGCGTCAGCGCCAGATCGCGGATGCCGGGAATGGGGATGCCATGCAGCCCGATCTGGTACGGATCGCCTCGGACGAAGAAGCCCAGAGGAATCTTATTCTCCTCGTCCACGACGTAGCTGCGGCGCAGCGTGCGCGGGTCGGTTTCCTGGGCGTAGCCGTAGACAAACGGGGCAAACTGCCCGTTATCGAACCAGTGGATGGTCTGCGGCGGCGACTGGGTATAGCGCCGCTGGTAGGAAGCGGTAGACTGCGGCGCGAAGAAACCGGCAAAGATGGCGATGATATACAGGATCACCACGATCACCAGGCTGAACATCGCCAGCCGGTGCTTGCGGAACTTCCACCACATCAACTGCCACTGCGAGGCGATCACCACGCGCGGCGCGTCATCTTCTATGGGAAAGACAGCGCCAGGCTGCGGCGCGATTTCGGGTAATTTTGCAGCTTCGTTCGCCATGAGCGCTTACCTACCCTCGCTGTACCGGATACGCGGATCGAGCCACGCCAGCAGAATATCGGAAAGCAGCATACCGATAATCGTGAACAGGCTCAGCAGCATCAGGAATCCAGCAGCCAGGAACATATCCTGCCATAACAGGGCATTCAGCAGCACCGGTCCGGTCGTCGGCAAATTCAGAACAATCGAGACAATCGCTTCACCGCCGATCAGGCTGGGAAGCACCCAAGCCATGCCGCTGACAAACGGGTTCATCGCCTGACGAAGCGGATACTTGATCAACAAGCGCCATTCAGGCATCCCCTTGGCGCGGGCAGTTTCGACATAGGGTTTATGCAGCTCGTCCAGCAGGTTGGCGCGCATGATGCGGATTAACCCGGCAGTCCCCGAAACGCCGATGATAACCATCGGAATCCACAAGTGATTCATAAGATCGAGGACTTTGGCAATGCTCCAGGGGGCATTCTCGAATTCAGTCGAGAACAAGCCGCTTAGGCTGACATTGCCATACTTGAACGCCAGGAACATCAGGACGAGCGCGATCAGGAATCCGGGCGTTGCCAGCCCGATGAAACCAATGAAGCTGAAGAAATAGTCGGCAAGGCTGTACTGGCGCACCGCCGATAACACGCCAATCGGCAGCGCTACCACCCAGGTAAAGATGAAGCTGGCGAATGACACGACCAGCGTCATGCCGATCCTATCGCCGATCATCTTCTCGGCTGGTACGGAATACTGGAACGAATAGCCAAAATCGCCCCGCAGGACAATGTTACCGATCCATTTGGCATACTGCACCGGCATTGGCTCGTTGAGTCCATAGCGCTGGCGCATCGCCTCCTGGAACTCCGGCGTCCAGGTCGTGCCGCCGGTCTGGTTGCGCATACTTTCCAGCATGTTCGTGACGTAATCGCCCGGCGGCAGTTGAATCGTGACGAAGATCAGCATGGAGACAACGAACATGGTGGGAATAACATACAGTAAGCGCTTCAAAATATACTTAGCCATAATGCTGCCCCATAAGCCATCTTAAAGGCAAGGCGGGATTTGCATCCCGCCTCGCGGGTACGCGCTAACCTGTAAACCGTTCAGTCCAGGTAGGGTCGTCGCAGGGGCGCGGCGCGCCCCTGCATAGATTACTCGCTGTAGTACCACTGTTCCGGGAAGGCAATCGCCACGCCGCCGGGATTCCAGCCGTTCACCCAGCTTTCCGGCACGTTGGCAAGACGAGCGCTCAACGGACGGTAGCTCTCGGTCGCGCTGGAAATGCCGATGACCCAGAAATTATCGGCGGCAGTTTGCAGCACCTGCCCCATCAGTTCATAGCGTTCTTCGGTGGTCGGCGCTTGCAGCACGCTCTCGTACAGATCGATGTGATCCAGAATTTCCTGCGGCGGCTCGACACCCTCGGGATTATTCGGCTCAAGATACCAAATGTTCCAGCCATTGCCCCACACCGACTGACCATGTACCGGCACGAAGTAGCGCGGATCGGTGATCGCCGTGATACCGTAGCCGCCCTCGCCAGTGAAGATGGTGGCTTCCATGCTGTTGTCGTTGCGGCGTTCCGTCCAGATATCGTTGTCGATCACGTCCACGATGATATCCACGCCCACGGCGGCGAAATACTGCTTCAGCAGTTCCGCTACGTCGGTGAAGCGTAGACCGTAGTCGCCCGTCTGAATGGTAAACACGATGGACACACGCTCGCCCGTCACCGGATCGAGGCGCCAGCCGTCGGCGTCTTTGTCGGGCAGTACCAGGTCGAGGTGCTCATTCGCCAGATCGACGTTGTACTCCAGGTACTGGTTGGTCAACTGCTCGTTATACAGCGGCGAGTCTTCCAGCGGCGAAATCTGGCGCGGATGTCCCTGACCGAAGTAAACGATGTCGATGATTTCTTCGCGGTCAATGGCATACGACATGCCCACGCGGAAATCCTTCTCGCTGAAGATGTGGGCAAAATCGGGGTGCGTCATGTTGAACAGGACGCTGACCGTACCGCCGCCCTCGCTCTGAATCGGATAGACGCGCAAGCCGGAAGTCGCCTCGTTGTCAAAGAACAGCGGGCGCTGCTCGTCGGTGGTATTCGCCATGGTGTCAAATCCACCCGCCAGCACGTCCACCAGCATCGTCTGGTCATCCTGATAGACCGAGCCAACGATGCGGTCGATGTAAGGAAGCTGGTTGCCCGCCGTATCCACCCAGTAGTAATATGGGTTGCGCTCGGCGATAAACTGCGTGCCCGTCCCCAGCGGATCGGTGTAAATCCAGGGGAACATCGTCGGGTAATTCACGTCGCGGCTGATGACCGCCGGATCGGTGCCGGTGCCGACTGCCGAATGAGACTGGAACAGCGAAACCCAGTCTTCCGCGCCTTCCGTCTCAGCGATCAGCGCGTCAATGCCATCGGGGTTGTAATCAATGTGGAACTGCTCAAGATAGTGCTTGGGCGCGCTGACCAGTTCCCAGCCGGGCCAGCCCGCCATGTTGATCAGGAACATGCCGTAAGGCACGTCAAAAGTGATGGTAAACGTGTAGTCGTCGATCTTTTCCACGACCGGCGCGGCTTCACCGGGCTTGAGCCAGCCTGCCGGGAACGTGCCGCCGTTAAGTTCTTCATTGTTGTGAATGTCGTTGATGGCAAACAGCACGTCGTCGGCAGTAAACGGAACGCCGTCCGACCATTTCAGACCTTCGCGCAGATGGAAGGTGTAGCTGGTCGCGTCCTCGCTCACGTCCACGCTCTCGGCGATATTGGGAACCCAGTCGGAATAGCCTTCATTCCAGCTCACCAGCCCCTTCCAGAAAGTCCAGAACACCATCTGAGCCGACCAGAAGGAATCGCCAACGAACGGATCGCGCAGGTCGCCGCCGTAAGTTCCGATTTCTGACCACGGCAGGTCGATCACGCGCGGGTTCACCGGCAGACGCTCTGCCACCGGCGGCAGTTCGCCAGCCGCCACGCGCTCGGCGAGCATGGGCGCTTCGCCGTACTGGGTATCCTGCGCGCTGATGGCGCTGAATGACACGGTCAGAACTAAACAAAGCACGAGCCAAAACATAAGACGGGTTTTCATGAATTTTACTCCTAAAAGGCTGCTAGACAGTCTGCCAAAACTAAGCATGTGGGCGGCGAGTGTCTTCTCGACGGTCGCTCCTTTCGTCAAATGCGTGATGTCGGTTGAAACAGCGGGCAGCCGGTACGCCGGGGGCGAAGCAGGTGGTATAGACGTTGGTGGGGAACCAGATGGAATGGACGCCAGAAAGGGCGGTTGGGGATAAGTCAGCGCATCCCAAAAGCGGCGTTTTCAAAGGATTTTCCTTACATTTCCAAAATTTTCTTTAAGGAGACTGATGACCGTAAGCGCCACCAGCGCCGGTGACTGCCAAATGGCTGGGACGGCGCGGCTGGCGCGCGCCCGTGTGAATAATTTGTGAACAGTCACAATTGTTATACCACAATGTTTTTGAACAATGCAACAACAATTTACCGAAGGCGGCGAACGGCGCGACAGCTTTATGACTTTTCACAAGGGTATTTTGGTGACAGGTGACGCCCGGATGCCTTGAACAAATGTGAAAAGTCACATATAGTTAATAAGATAATGTTGGCATTTGTACCCACCAAAAATGTGAAAAAAGTGTCAAGCCAACCTAAACTATCGCGGTCTTATAAGGTACTTTGTGCCAGGGTGCTATGATCAAGAATAAACGCCCCACCCTACGCGACGTTGCCCGTGAAGCCGGGGTTTCTTACCAGACGGTGTCTCGCGTCATCAACGACAGTGCCCACGTGTCCAGCGGCACCCGCAGCCGCGTCCTCAAAGCCATCGAAACGCTCGGCTTTCACCCCAACCGAGCCGCGCAAATGCTCCAGACCGAACGCTCGCACACGCTCGAAGTCGTGATGTTCTATTTCGGCTTCAACCTTTTCCTCTACGAAATGGCGCGCACGTCCCAGCAGGCGGGCTATCACTTCGTCATCTCAGCCATTACCGAGGCGGAATTCTTCCGCACGCTGGAAAGCGCCTCGTCGCGCTTCGTCGATGGGCTGATCATCGTCCCGATGTCGCCGCTGGTCGAGGACTACGAGGAACTGGCGCGGCTGACCGGGGGGATTCCGTTCGTGCAGATTGGCGGTACGTGGGGATCGCACATTCCATCGGTCATGTACGACCATTTCCAGGGCGGACGGCTGGCGACGCAGCACCTGATCGATCTCGGTCACCAGCACATTGCCGAGATCAGCGGACCGCTGACGAACCATGACGGGCATGATCGCCATATCGGCTGGGAAGCAGCGCTGAAAGACAGCGGTCTGCCAGCGGGGCTAAGCGTGGAGAGCAACTTCACGATTGAAGGCGGCTACCGCGCCATGAACTGCCTGCTGGACAGCGGTCAGCCGTTCACGGCGGTCTTTATCGCCAACGACTCGATGGCGTTCGGCGCGCACACTGCCCTGCGCGAGCGCGGGCTAAAGGTGCCGGACGATATCTCCATCGTCAGCTTTGACGACATCCCCGAAGCCGCCCATTTTGTGCCGGGGCTGACGACGGTGCGGCAGGATTTTCACCTGCTCGGACGGCTGGCGGTGGAATACGTGATCAGCATGATCGAAAATCCTGACACGCCGATTCACCAGCGCGTCCTGCAGCCCCGGCTGATCGTGCGCGAGAGCACCCGGCGGCTGGAGGCAAACACCTCATCTCCCGCCCCCTTTCCATAGAATGGCGAGGGGGAATCGGTAGGGACACGACAGTGTCGTGTCCGTTTTGTTGCAGGGCGGCGGACACGATTATGCAGTTCCCTACAGCAATACCCGTCCCCCTACTCTATTTTCAGCACGTAGGCGGCTTCATTGGGTTGAGCCTGCGCTGGCAATATGACGCGCAAGCCGTCGTCGGCGCGCTGCCACTGCACCGGCGCATCGGCGTTCAGCAGCGTGACGCGCTCGATAGCTGCCGGATAGAGATCGCGTCCCGCCGCCAGTGACGTGATATTGACCTGACCATTTTGCGGGTAGCCCAGCACATGGGCGTACAGCGTCGCGCCGCTGGTGGTGAAGCGCACATCGCGCGCAGTGAAGGACTGGCGCTTGGTGTCCTGAAACGAGCCTTCGACTACTTCGGTCACGCCTTCGCCGTAGACTTTCCAGGGGCGCGTGCCATAGATCGCCTCGCCGTTGACCGCCAGCCAGCGCCCGATGTCCAGCAGCACCTGCTGCTCCGCTTCGGGGATAGTGCCGTCGGGGCGGGGACCGATGTTCAGCAGCAGCGTGCCGTTCTTGCTCACCACATCGATCAGATCGTGGATCAGCGAAGTCGAGGTCTTGTAGTCCTGATCCTCAACGTATCCCCACGAGTTTTTAGAGATTGACGTATCCGTCTGCCAGAACAGCGGGCGAATGTCCTTCAGCAGCCCGCGTTCGACGCCAAAGACGATTGTTTCTTCGGGGAAGGCTTCATTCTTACAGTTGATCGCCACGCCTTTGCCCCACTCCAGCCCGCGATTGTAGTAATAGGCGGCGAAGCGCTGGAGATAGGGCGCGAAAACAACCTGCCGAATCCACCAGTCGAAATAGACTACCTGCGGCTGATATTTATCGACCAGCTCGCAGTTGCGCGCCAGCCAGTCTTCCAGGAATTTAGCGTCCGGGCGCGGCTGCCAGTCGGCGCTGTCCCATTCGGCGTCCAGGTAGCTGGCGGGACCGGGCTTAGCGGGTCCATAGAAGTCGGCATATTCGCGCTGCTGCACGTCCGACTCAAAGGTGTGACCGCCGTTCATGAACCACCAGTGTTCGGCGCGGTGGTTGGACAAGCCAAACACCAGATTCTGCCTGCGGGCGGCGGCAGCCAGCTCGCCGATGATATCCCGCCGGGGTCCCATCTGAACCGATGTCCAGCGCGACAAGGACGAGTCGTACAGCATGAAGCCGTCATGGTGTTCCGCTACCGGCACGATATAACGCCCGCCCGCCCGCTTGAACAGGTCGATCCATTGATCGGGATCGAACTTTTCCGCCTTAAACATGGGGATAAAGTCTTTGTAACCGAATTCGGACTGCTGCCCCCATGTCCGGCGGTGATGTTCATAGGCGGGCGTGCCCGGCAGATACATATTGCGGGAATACCATTCGTTATCGAAGGCGGGCACCGAGTAAATTCCCCAGTGGATGAACAGCCCAAATTTGGCATCACGATACCAGTCGGGAGCCGAAAACTGCGCCAGCGACTCCCAGGTCGGCTCGAAAGAGACTGGATTTGATCGGGTGAGTGTCATCGGAACAGCATCCTTATTGGTCGGTGAGGCGCGGTCATCCTGCCACAGGCTCGGATTCGTCCGTATGATACCCATCACCCGCCCCCACCCAAAACAACCGCCCCTCTGACGAGGCAGCGATAGACGCCCGTTTGCCGTTTGTCATATCAACAGCATGACAAACGGCACCTAATCCCATTGCGACACAGACGGCATCCGCGCCGCTGCGTATACGTACATGGATTTACGTGAGCAGCGCCGCGCGTCTCACTTGAGCCGGGCGGCAGCCGCCCTAGAGGGAAAATTCAATGTCCGTCCGATTACTTTTTCCAGGCAAGCGAAGTCTGTTTCGGGAACCCCGTATCGGACAACAAAGTCTGGGGGCTGAAGTCCAGTCCTCACGTGCTCGCGCCTCGCTGCCCGCCTCGATCACCCGCGCCGCCAGCAGGCAGACCTACTACACCATCCGCTTTCTGGTAGATCGTGACCGCGTTCAGAATGCCTACCGGACATACGCCTATTTTCGCTGGGTAGACGACTGCCTCGATCAGCCAGCGTCGGAGCGCGACCAGCGCCTGCGCTTTATCCGGCGGCAGCAGGCGCTGATGAGCGCCTGTTATGAAGGCAGGCGCATAAACGGACTGCGCGACGAGGAGCAGATGCTGGTCGATCTGATCGCCAGCGACGACGAGCCGGACAGCGGCTTGCGGTCATACATCGGCAATATGATGTTGGTGATGCTGTTCGACGCCCAACGGCGCGAGCAGCCCATTTCGCAGACCGACCTGGACGAATACTCACGTCTGCTCGCCACTGCCGTAACCGAAGCGATGCATTACTTCATCGGTCACGACGACGCCTCACCGCAGGGCGCGGCGCGTTATCTCGCCGTCACCGCCGCCCACATCACCCACATGCTGCGCGACACCTGCGAGGACACGGCGATTGGCTATTACAACATCCCGCGCGAATACCTGGAGTCGCATGGTATCGGACCGCGCGACCTCGACAGCCAGGCTTACCGCGACTGGGTGAAGGGTCGGGTTCAGTTGGCGCGTTCCTGTTTTGAAACCGGCAGGGAATATCTGGCGCAGGCGCAAAACCGCCGCTGCCGCCTGGCGGGTTACGCTTATATGGCGCGATTTGAGGGCGTCCTCGACACCATCGAAGCCGAGGATTACTGGCTGCGGGCAGATTACACCTGCAAACGGCTGGATACGGCGCGTGGCGCGCTGCGGGCGGCAGTCTCGCTGCTGTTCCGGCGCAGTCCGTCGGCGGCTGAATTGCAGGCATTTTCCGACAGGTTGACGTGAGTGTTTTGTTCAGGAGAATCATGAAATCATCGTCGGTAGTTGTTATTGGCGCAGGCATTGGCGGCATCGCGACGGCGGCGCACCTTGCCCGGCGCGGGCTGCATGTGACCGTCGTTGAGAAGAATCAGCGTCCCGGCGGGCGCTGCGACCAGTTCTCGCAAGACGGTCATCACTTCGACACCGGACCGACGCTGCTGATCATGCCGCTGGTCTACGAAGCCGAGTTTGCCGCCCTGGGTATTTCCATGCGCGAAACGCTCGATCTGTGCCGGGTTGACCCGACCTACACGCTGGTATTCGACGACGGCAGCCAGCTTGGGCTGACGTCTGATCTGGATGCGATGTACCGGCAGCTTGAGGCGATTGAGCCGAACAGCTTTGGCGGCTTCCTGCGCTATCTTGAGGAAGGCGGGCGGCATTACAACCTGGCGATGGAACGGCTGGTGGGGCGGGACTTTCGCAGCGCGGGGGAATTCTTCAATCTCGGCAATCTGCCGCTGATCCACAGCCTGAAGCCGCTGCGCCACCACTACGATCACATGTCCGCCTACTTCCAGAATCCCCGCCTGAAAGCCGCTTTCACTTTTCAGGATGTCTACATGGGGCTAAGTCCCTTTGAAGCTCCGGCGACGTTTTCGATGATGCCCTACGCCGAAATGGCGCATGGGGTCTGGTATCCCAGAGGCGGCATGTACACCGTCGTCGAAGCGCTGGTGGATGCTGCCCAACGCGCGGGAGTCGAGTTCATCTACGAAAAAACAGTCGAACGCATTAGTACCAGCGGCAGCCGGGTGACCGGCGTGGTGCTGGAAGACGACTCAATCGTGCCAGCTGATACCATCATCGCCAATGCCGATTTGCCGTATGTCTATCGAGATCTGCTGCCGCCCGAAAGGCAGGCGGAACGTCTGGCGCGGAAGCGCTATTCCTGCTCGGTCATCAGCTTCTTCTGGGGCGTGGACAAGACCTACCCGGCACTGGGCGGGCATACGCTGTTTCTGGCAGATGACTACCGCGAGAACTTCGTCAGCATCGATCAGCAGCATACCCTGCCGGAACACCCCAGCCTGTATATCCACGCTCCCGCCCGGCTCGATGCTTCGCGCGCGCCGCAGGGCGAGGACACGCTGATCGCCATCGTTCCGGTGGGTCACATGGACGACAGCCGTGAGCAGGACTGGGTGGATATCCGTGACCGGGCGCGGCAGGCGGTCTTCAGCCGACTGGCGACGCTGGGCATCACCGATCTGGAAGCACACATCAAGTTCGAGGTGAATTACACGCCGCTGTCATGGCGCCAGCGCTACAATCTGGTGAAGGGAGCCACCCACGGGCTGGCGCACACCCTGACTCAACTGGGCTATCTGCGTCCGAAGAATCGCCACGCCCGTTACCACAATCTGTACTTTGTCGGCGCCAGCACCCATCCGGGAACCGGCGTGCCAACGGCGCTCATCTCGGCGCATCACGTGGCAAACCGCGTCTGTGACGACCTTGCAGGCAGCGACGTGAATTCACGACATAATGCGGGTTTTGCGTAGGGACACGATATCATCGTGTCCGTCTCAACATTCACGAAACGGACACGTGCATACGGCGTTATCGTGTCTCTACTCCGGCTTGACGTTCTGGTTCAGCCGGAACAGATTGGTCGGGTCGTACTGCTGTTTGAGCGCCTGGAGGCGCGCGTACTGCCCGGCAAACGCCTTGCGCATCATGTCATCGCCTTCTTCCTGGAAGCCAGCGAAGTTGAGGTAGCGGCTGCCGTCCGAAAATTCCTCGATATCGGTGATGAAGTCGCGCACCCATTCAAGATTGGCGCTGTCGTCCGCCGGATCGTTCCAGTTGGCTTCCGCGTTGACCAGGAACTCCGCCTGCCGCCCATTAAAGGCGCTCGTTTCGGCGCTGCCGCGTTTCACCGCGCCCCCCACGTGCCAGATATCGGTCGTGCTGAAGGGGGATGGCTGCTGGCGCGCATGGGCGACGATCTGGTCGATGGCGTCCTCATTCAGATGGTTCACGTTCATCGACTTCCAGTAGTAGCGCCGCCCATCGGGAAATTCGTCGTCGAAAGCCTGCTGCGCCTCGATATAGGGCTTGACGCCGCTGAGGTCGAACAAAGGCGTTCCAAAATCAAGCAGCGGCTGAAGCGCCTTCCTGCCCTCCTCGACGGGTCCCGCATACAAGGCGGCAAACGCCGAGAACGGGCGGCGGTACAGTTCCTCGGGGAAATGCGCTTCAGGGGGAACCTGACCCAGCGCAAACAACGTGCTGACTTCATCCGGCGCGGCGGCGCTGAAATCGCGGTACAGGCGAACGGCACGTTTCATCTCATCGGCGTCGGTGCCATCATAGAAGACGAACACGAACATCACGTCCGGTCCCACCGGATGCAGTTGGAACTCAAATGTCGTGACGACGCCGAAGTTGCCGCCGCCGCCGCGCAAGCCCCACAGCAGATCACTGTTCTCCGATGCGTTGGCGCGGATCAGGCGACCATCCGCCGTGACGACCTCAGCGCCGATCAGGTTATCGCAGCTTAAGCCGTAAGCGCTGCGCAGCCAGCCGAAGCCGCCGCCCAGTGTCAGACCGGCAATGCCGGTCTGTGAATACACGCCGCCCGGCGCTGCCAGCCCGTAAGGCTGAGTCGCGGCGTCAAGCTCGCCCCAGACCACGCCGCCCTGGGCGCGGACGGTGCGATTCACCGGATCGACCTCGATCTTCTTCATAGAAGACAGGTCGATGACGATGCCGCCGTCATTGGTCGCGTGACCGGCAACATTGTGCCCGCCGCCGCGAACGGACAGCGGAAGCTGGTGGTCACGGGCAAAATCAACCGCTGCTATCACGTCGCCCTCGTCAGCCGGACGGACGACAGCGGCGGGGTATTTATCGATCATGCCATTCCAGACCTTGCGCGCCGAGTCGTACTCAGCATCGCCAGGATAAATGACCTGCCCTTTGAACCGTTCTGGAATGGTGGAAATGCGACTTGCCATAACACTGGACATTGACTGCTGCTCCTATAGATAACGTTGAAAATCGGAATGACCAGGACGAGCTTTTTCAACTCGCCCTGCTGTCTGACACGCGATCAGCACGGAATCTCCTGCGTTTTTGTTTGTACGCCGCTGGTGGCGGCGGAAGGGCTGTGCCCCGTCATTATCCGGCTCGCCATCGCGACCAGACCGCTTTTCAAACCTCGCGCCAACCGCCTGACCTGGAGTACGTCCCATCGCGGCTGTACTTCCACCACCGGTACGCCGTAGTCATAGACACGCCGCATCGAGCGTACTTTGGCTTCCTGTTCAAGCCGTGCCAGTACAATTGCCTGATATTCGTTCATGCGCTGCCCTCCTCGAATGGCATTGTTTCGCCAGCAGTAATCGTCAATCTGAAAAGATGGAGTCGCTCCAGCCGCGGTCGCGTCCCGCCGCGCCGGAACCGTTCCGTCCTGAAGCAGCGGGACGGTCCCAAAAGCGCTTCACGAGTCCGCGAAAATGCGCCGAGTCTTAGCCGCCCAGCACGACCGAGTCCCAGGGTGCCAGCACGTCTGCGGAAGACGCGGGCGCTGCTAACGGGGTGGTTTTGATTTCGGCTGACTGCGCGAAAATCACCAGCGCCATGCTGATGATCAGCGCCAGCGAAACGAGACCAAGAAGACGAACGAAGTGCTTAACCGACATGTGTATCTCCCTGAGACTGATGAGCCATTGCAGCTCGCGATTGAACTACGAGCATCAGGGTATGCCTAATCCCAGGGCAACCGGAACTAACTTTGGTTTATTTATGGGATTAAGTTTTTATGGTAGATAATTTGAGTCGGATTAGGCGACAATGACACTTAGCTGACGACATATTTTCGCATAGGAGGTTTTCTTTATTGATACAATTTCGTAGAATGGCATTTTGGAGGATGACTATCGATGACAGAAGCCCAGATAGCGAGCAGCCTTCCGGCGCAGGCAACCCGCTTTGTCGGTCGGGAAGAAGATCTGGCGAAAATCGTCAGTATGCTTACCGAACCTTCGTGCCGATTGATTACGCTGGTTGGTCCGGGCGGAATTGGCAAGACACGCCTGGCGGTACAGGCGGCATCTGAAGCGTCCGGCAGCTTCAGCAGCGGGGTGCATCTGGTCGCCCTGCACGTCGTCCGGTCGGTCGATTCGCTGATCGCCGCTATCATCGATACGCTCAAGCTTCAGCTACAGGGGCATGAGCCGCCAATCGCGCAGTTGCTGCGTCATCTGCGCGACCGGGAACTGCTGCTGATCCTCGATAACTTTGAACATCTGCTCGATGCCGTCGATCTGCTGCTGCAAATTCTCGACACCGCGCCGCAGGTCAAGATACTGGTCACCTCGCGCGAGGTGCTCAACCTGCGCCAGGAATGGGTCTGGCCCGTCACCGGGATGCGGTTTCCCGACGATCCCGACAGCGACTCTGCTGAGGATTACGGCGCGGTGCGCCTGTTCGTCGAATGCGCTCACCGGGCGCGACCGGACTTTTCACTGCGCGAGAATCAGGCGAACGTCATTCGTATCTGCCAGATCGTGGACGGCGTGCCGCTGGCGCTTGAACTGGCGGCGTCCTGGTTGAAATCGCTGCCCTGCTCCGCCATCGTCACCGAGATTCAGCGCAATCTCGACTTCCTCGATACCCGCCTGCGCGACCTGCCCGCCCGGCATCGCAGCATCCGCGCCGTCTTTAACGAATCGTGGTCGCAGCTTTCGCCCGACGAGCAGAACGTCTTCAGCCAGCTTACCATCTTTCGGGGCGGCTTCCGGCGCGAAACCGCCGAACAGGTCGTGGGCGCTACGCTGCCGCTGCTCTCCGCCCTGATGGATAAATCGCTGATCCGCATCGACAGCAGCGGGCGCTACCAGATTCATGAATTACTGCACCAGTTCGCTGGCGAAAAGCTGGACGAACAGCCAGACCTCAGAGAGAGTCTTCACGCCCGCCACTGCGCCTACTATGCCGACTTTCTGGCGAAGCAGCCCCACAGCGATGCCAGCGGTCAGGCGACTACTGCGGCGGGACTGATGCTGGAAGAGACCGACAACATCTCGGCTGCCTGGTATTACGCGCTGTCGCAGTGCAGCGAAGCAATCCTCGATCCTTTTCTGGTGCCGCTGTACCGCGTGCTTAACGACCAGAACCGCTTCTATGATGGCGAACGCATTTTCCGCCTTGCCCTGAACTGCTTGAGAGACGCCGACGGCGTGCAGTCCAGCCTGACGCAGGCGCGCGCCGGTCTGTGCCTCGCCCTGTGCCTGCAAAATCTCACCCATTACGACGAATCGTTCGAGCTGCTGCAAAGCTGCCTGCCAACGCTGGAAGCGCACAACGCCGCCTGGGAACTGTGGAGCGCGCAGGCGTGCCTGGCGATCATCGCCTACTCGCGCGGCGATTATGTCAGCGCGCAGCGGCACTTCGAGCAGGTGCGGGAAATGCTGAAAGATGGCTCCAGCCCATCGGCGCTGGTCATCACGCTGTCGCATCTCAGCGATATTGCTGGCGTGCGCGGAGATTACCACACCGCCAAACGCTTTTTATCCGAAGCGATTGCCCTGCTCGACGCATCCGGCGGCGAACGCGGGCGCATCCGCTTTCTGGTGACGCTGGGCGACATTGAACACAAGCTGGGGAACTATGAAAAAGCCGAAACCCACTTTCAGGCGGCGCTCGATCTGAGCCGAAGCCAGGGCAACGCCATGACCAGCGCCATTTCGCTGGTCAGCCTGGGGCGGGTGGCGCACGCCATCGAGGATTTCAGCCTCGCCAAAACGCGATTCCGTGAAGGCATCGCCCTGTTTGACGAGGTTCGCCACCTGTGGGGCAAGTCGTTTGCGCTGGCGCATCTGGGGCGCGCCTGTGTCGAACTTGAGCAGTTTGACGAAGCCTACCGCCATTTCTCGGACGCGACGCTGATCGCCGAGAGCACCGGCAGCCAGTGGTTGAAAGCACTGTGTTACTACAACCAGGGCTGGCTTCACTTCCTGCTGGGGCGAAGGGACAGCGCCATCCAGGATTTACACGGCGCGCTGCAAATCGCCGGTGAAATCGAGACGGTTCCGCTGATTCTGGAAATCCTCGCCGCTGCCGCCGACGCCGCCGCTGCCTACGGGTATGAGGCGTGGGCGGTATCGCTGGCGTGCTACGTGGCGCAGAATCCGCTGAGTGAATACACGACTCATACGCAGGTGGAACGCCTGCTCCAGCGGCTGAACCACGAGCCAGCGGCAGTGCCTGAAATTCCGGTTGCCTCACTGGTGAAAACGGTGCTGTCCGCCATGCTCGAAGGCTTCGAGACGGTCGCGCCGCCGTTTCACGTCGCCAGCAGCAGATCGCAGCCCTCGCTGGCTGACGACTGGCTCGAACATCTGACCGAACGCGAGCTGGAAATCCTGCGGCTGCTTGCCGAAGGGCGCAGCAATCAGGAAATCGCCGAGCGCCTCATTCTGGTGCTGGGTACCGTGAAGGCGCACAACCACAACATTTTCAGCAAGCTGGGCGCGAAAAACCGCGTGCAGGCGATTACCCGCGCGCGCGAACTCGGCTTGATCTAAGCGGTTTTACGGGCGGTGACCAGCGGCTGATAATAGTTGCTCTCCGCTGGCATGTGCCATTCGATATCGTGCAGCCCTGCCCGCGCCAGCATCAACTGCACCTCTGCCCGCCGCCAGGCGCGCAGCCGGGTGACATTGCAGGTCGTCTCCCAGCCCTCTCCAGCCTGTTTCACCATGAAATGGTTCAGGCTGTAAGTGTGCCCATTTTCCAGCCAGTCCCACACCTGAAAGCTGATGGCGCGGCTGCCGTCAATATCGGACACCTGCGGCAGCATCGCGCGCGGATTCTGCTGAAGGATGGCGTCGTAGTCGCGCAGGCTGGCGATGAACAGCCCGTCCGGCGCGATCTTGCTCGCCATGCTGCCCAGCGCCTGCTGCAAATCGTCGTCAGTCAGAAAGTGCGCCAGCGCGTTGTCGCAGGTCAGCACGACGTCAAAGACTCCATCGACCTGCTGTTGAAGCTGCAAGACATCGGCAACACCAAAAGTCAGCGTCGCGCCAAAGCTGACCGCTTCCTGCCGGGCGCGCTCCACCGCCTCAGGACTCAGATCGGTGCCGTGTACTGTGTAGCCGTACAGGGCAAGCCCAATCGCCTGGGTACCAATGCCGCAGGTGCAGTCCAGCACCGTCAGCGGCGGTTCGCCCCGCCTGGCTGCCAGCAGGCAGCCCAGCACCTGCCCTGACCGCTGAACGGACTGCTTCCAGTCGGCAAAAATCCGATGATAATCCCGCGCCAGTTGATCGTAGAACTGCGTCACTGAATCAGTCATCTTCTTCGGGTCCTGTTCTCGCCGGGCGGCATCGGTCGTCAGTCCGACAATCACTGTCTGTGTTATGCGCATATCAGCTCGCTGAATATTACTCGCGACCGACGATAGGTGCTATCCAGAAACGGTTCATCCGGGGCGCCGCAGTGTGAACAGAGTTTCATTGTCGCATCCTCCCCAATTGCTCGTTATATCCATAGTACGGGCAACGCCGCGCCGATGTCATCGAACCTTAGATACATCTTTTGCCGGGTGCTTCCCGTTCTCAGATTGAACTTTGGTTAGAGGACGCCGCCTGCATGACCGGCGCGTGTGATAAAGACGCCGCCAATTGCATTCATTGAGTGGTCGCAGAAGTGTTGAAGTAGAACTATTCAGGTCTGTCTTCGCCGCGCGGTTCTCATCGTTCACCCTCACAATCACGCTTGACTATGCCGACGACGCGCCACCTGCCGCCAGCCGACAAAAGCCAGCCGAAGGAGTCCGAACGATGTATGCATTTCAACCCTGGCGAGATACTGTCACCCTGCTGGCAGGCGCGCGCCTGCCCCGACGCGCCCACACCGGCGAGCGCTTCGAACGGAAAACGCCCCCGGGGAGGAAGAATCGGACCCGGAGGCGTCTCAGAGTGCTGCTGCGCCGAATGCGCTTTTAGAACAGCCCGACGATGTTGCCCTCGTCATCAATGTCAACGTGTTCGGCGGCAGGATGCGCCGCATAGCCCGGCATGGTGCGCATATCGCCGCAGATTGGATAAATGAAGCCAGCGCCGACGCTTGCCCGCACCTCGCGGATCGGGAAGGTGAAGTCCTTAGGCACGCCCTTGAGCGTCGGATCGTGGCTCAGGCTGAGATGCGTTTTCGCCATGCAGATTGGCAGCTTGCCAAACCCGTTCGCCTCGTATTCGCGGATCTGTTTTTCCGCCAGCGGCTCATAAGCGACATCGTCCGCGCCGTAGATCTGCCTGGCAATCGTCTCGATCTTGGTCTTGATCGGCGCGTCCAGCGGGTACAGGAATTTGAAATCACTGGGCTGTTCGGCAGCCGAAACCACCATGTCGGCAAGCTCGATCGCGCCGCGCCCGCCGTGAGTGAAGTGCCGCGAAACCGCCGCGCCCAGCGCCCCGCCCTCAACGGCGATTCGCTTGATGGCTTCGATCTCCTCAGGGTGATCGCCATCGAAGACGTTGATCGCCACCACTGGCGTCACGCCATGCCGCCGCACGATCTCAAGATGCCGGATGAGATTGGCAGCGCCCGCTTCCACGTCCGCCACATTGGATTCCAGCATTTCGGGCGGCAGCGGCTTTCCGGCAACCACGTGATAGCGCCCGCTGTGCAGCTTGAGGGCGCGCACCGTGACCACCACTACCACCGCGTCCGGGCGCAGTCCGCTGTAACGGCACTTGACGTTGAAGAATTTCTCCGCGCCAATATCCGCGCCAAAACCGGATTCGGTGATGACGTAATCGGCGCACTTGATAGCGATCTGATCCGCCAGGATGCTGCTGTTGCCGTGGGCGATGTTGGCGAACGGTCCGGCGTGAACAATTGCCGGGGTGTTTTCCAGCGTTTGCAGCAGGTTGGGGCGCAGCGCGTCTTTCATCAGCACCGTCATCGCGCCCGCCGCGCCAATCGCCTCGGCGGTCACCGGCTGCCGGTCGTTGGTCAGCCCGATGACGATCCGCCCGAAGCGCTCGCGCATATCCTTCAGCGAAGTCGTCAGCGCCAGAATCGCCATCACCTCGCTGGCGACGGCAATATCAAAGCCCGTCTCGCGAATGACGCCGCCTTCGGTCTTGCCGCCCAAGCCGATGATGATCCGCCGCAGCGCCCGGTCGTTTACGTCCAGCACCCGCTTCCAGGTGATGCTGTCGGCGTCGATATTCAGGGGATTGCCGCGCATCAGCCGGTTGTCAATCATCGCCGCCAGCAGGTTGTTGGCGGCAGAGACTGCGTGAATATCGCCCGTCAGATGCAGGTTGAAGGTTTCCATCGGGATGACCTGCGAGTAACCACCGCCCGCCGCCCCGCCTTTGATGCCAAACGTAGGTCCCTGTGACGGCTGGCGAAGGGTGATGACCGCGCGCCTGCCGATATGCTGCATTGCCTGCCCTAACCCGACCGTCGTAGTGGATTTGCCTTCACCAAAGGGCGTCGGCGTAATCGAGGTCACGTCGATATAGCGACCATTGGGTCGATCTTTCAGCCGATCCAGTACCTCAAGCCGCAGCTTGGCGACATACGGGCTGCCGTACAGATCGAGATCGTCCGGGGTCAGCCCAAGTTGATCGGCAATATCGTGAATGTGGCGCAGCGTAGCGTGTTGAACAATTTCTAGGTCACTTAACATCGTCAACCTTTCGGTTCTACGACCAACGACGAACAAATTTTATGCAGGCAGGCGGTCTTTCGTCAGGCAGCGGCTGGCTGCCGCCGAGCGAAACAACCCGATACACCTAGTGTGACAGTACACCGGAAAAGAACGCGCTGGCTATTGATGGATGCCCTGTAGACCGGGTGACATTCCGCTGAAATTTAGGTGCGCCAGCCACGCAGACGCGGCGCGGCTGGCAGCAAGCGATGTTTAACGACTTGTTAAGTGAACCCGTCTTTTCTTGCGAAGTGATCCTGCCTATGACATACTGACCGCGTGCGCCAACAAATTTAGCGATTGATCACTATATTTATTCGTGGAGGAAACAAATGAGACGTTTTGTTGCTATTGCTTTGCTGCTGCTGCTGACGGTTCCGCTTGCAGTTCAGGCGCAGGACCCTGTCGAACTGCGCATCACCTGGTATGACGACGGCAATGAAGGCGAAGTACTGCGCGATCTGCTCGACCGCTTTGAAGCCGAAAACCCCGACATTCGCGTCGTGATCGATACGGTTCCCTATTCCAGCATCCTCGAACAACTTCCGCTGCAAGTGGAAGCCGGTGAAGCGCCGGACATGGCGCGCGTCACCGATTTCGCCGCCTTCCGGGGGCACTATCTCGATCTGCGCCCGCTGGTTGCCGATGCGGCGTACTGGGATGAAAGCTTCCCGGTAGCCGTGTTCGACGCGCTGCGCCAGGAAGGGGACGGCGACGCCCTGTTCGGCTTCCCGAATCAGTTCACCGTGACCGGACCCTTCATCAACCGGACGCTGTTTGAGCAGGCGGGAATCGAAGTACCCAGCGACAGCAGTGACGCCGTGACCTGGGACGAGTGGACGGCAGCCGCCGCTGAAGTCGCCGCCGCCACCGAGACGCCTTACGCCGTTGCGATTGACCGCAGCGGTCATCGTGTTGCCGGTCCCGCCTTCAGCAATGGCGCGACCTTCTTCGAGGAAGACGGCAGCATCGTCATGGATACTCAGGGCTTGCGCGACACCCTTCAGATGATCGCCGACTGGCACGCCGACGGCATCACCCCGGCTGAAGTCTGGCTGGGTTCGGGCGGCAGCTACTCGCCAGCCGATCCGTATTTCATCAACGGTCAGTTGGTGATGTACATGAGTGGCAGTTGGCAGGTGGGGCGCTTCAGCACCGATATCGATGACGCCTTTGACTGGGAAGTCGTTCCCAACCCCACCGGCGCTGGCGGCAGCACCGGTATGCCCGGCGGGACGGTCATGGTTGCCTTTGGCGATACCGAGCATCCTGAAGAAGTCGCCCGCGTGATGGATTATCTGGTACAGGTGGATATCCTCAAGGAATTCACCGAGCGCACGCTGTTCATCCCCGGTCACCTGAACCTGGGCGAGCTGGATTACCAGACCGATTCAGCGCTGGCAGGCGCGGCGCTCTCGATGTTTGCTTCGGAAGTGCCGAAGCTGAGCGACCAGGCGTATGAGCTTCAGTATGGCGGTCAGGCGTTCGCCATCAACAACCCGATCCGCGACCGCCTGACTCAACTGCTCGCTGGCGAACTGACGATGGACGACGCAGTCGCCCGTATTCAGCAGGACGTGGACGACGCGCTCGCCACTGCCGCGCAGTAACGACCGCGATTTTTGATCGCGGGCAGATGCAAGCGCTTGTAGAGACCTAAACCGGATACACACAACGACACAGGGGTGCGGCGTGCCGCGCTCCTGTGCCATCCACTATCCGTCGAACCGCTTCATCCGCGCAAGCCTGCCCGCGCCTGTTGGAATCGCCACCGAGGATTAACGTAATGTCGCTGACGACTTCGGAGAGTCAGGATCATCATTCGTCCACTTCTATCCTTGAAACCATTTTCGCGCCGGTAAACCGGCTGTTAGGGGCGCTGGTTTCCGGGCTGATCAATGTGGTGGATATCGTCATGCACCCGCTGCAAGCCCGGCTTGGCGTGCGCGGCATGGCGTATGTATTTGTGCTGCCTAATCTGCTGATCTTCGGCATCTTCATCATGCTGCCGATGCTGCTGAATTTCTATTACGCCTTCACCGGCGGGACAAACCTGTTCCCGCAGGATCGCCCGTTTGTGGGCGGGCAGAATCTGTCCACGCTGTTTGCCTGCGACAGCATCTTTGAGCCAAACACCTGCCGCGAAGACCTGTTCTGGCGGGCAGCCTGGAACACGCTGGGCTATGTCGTTGTCCAGGTGGGCATCCTGATTCTGATGTCGCTGATCACGGCGCTGGCGCTCAACCAGCGGATCGCCGCGCGCGGGTTTTTCCGCAGCGTCTTCTTTTATCCGGTGCTGCTGTCGCCGGTCGTGGTCGCCCTCATCTGGAAGTGGATTTTGCAGCAGGACGGCTTGCTGAATGCGCTGATCGTCAGTTTGGGTGGCGAAAAGATTCCGTTTCTCGTCAACGCCCAGTGGGCGCAGACATGGGTGATCTTTATCAGCGTCTGGGCGCAGATGGGCTTTTTCACCCTCATCCTGCTGGCAGGGCTGCAAGCCATTCCACACGAATTCTATGAAGCGGCGGCGATTGACGGCGCTAACCGCTGGCAGTCGTTCAAGAGCGTGACGCTGCCGCTGCTGATGCCGACGATGTTTGTCGTCATCATCCTGTCGCTCATTCGCGCGGTACAGGTGTTCGACCAGGTGTTCCCGTTCACAGGCGGCGGACCGGGTACGACGACGCTCTACATGGTGCAGTACATTTACCAGACCGGCTTCGCCAACCAGACCAAAGAATATGGGCTGGCGGCGGCGGCTTCGCTGTTGATGGCGCTGTTCCTGCTGGCGCTGACGACGCTCCAGCTTCGCGCCGGACGCAGCAGCGATATTACCTGATGCCACCTGAGGAAACCCGATGAGCTTTATTGGCGATTATCTGACGCGGACTCACGGCAGAAAACGGCTGGACAGGGCGGATTACCTGACCTATCTGTATCTGATCATCGGAACGGTGATGATGTTCGGTCCGGTCATCTGGCTGGTGATGTCGTCGTTCAAGACACAGGCGGAACTGGTGCGCTTCCCGCCCCGCTTCCTGCCCTACCGTCAGGACACGGTCAGCGTCGCGGGCTACGACGACCCGCTTCAACTCTACAACGTGACGATGGACGACGGCAGCGTCCGCCAACTGGCGCAGGTGCGGCGCGTGGGCATCGAGGCGCAGATGATTGACCCCGCCGCCCCCGACGAGATCGTCCGCGTCAATATCAACCAGCGCCAGCCGGTGGAATCGATCTACTTTGGCTTTGAAAACTACGTTGACGGCGTCGAACGCTTCAGCTTCTGGACGTACTTCCGCAACAGCATCGTCGTCACCGCCAGCGCCACCCTGCTGACGCTGTTCATCAACAGCATGGCAGCCTTTGCCCTGAGCAAGTATCAGTTTCGCGGTAAAGACACGGTGCTGATGCTGACCATCGGCACGCTGATGGTGCCGCTGTCGGTCATCCTGATTCCGGCGTTTCTGGTGATCACCCAGGTCGGTTGGAATAACAACCTGCTCGGCATCATCGTCCCCGCCGCCGCTACGCCAACGGGCGTTTTCCTGCTGCGCCAGTACATGCTGACCATCCCGGATGAACTGCTCGACTCGGCGCGGATTGACGGAGCGAGCGAATGGCGCATCTACCTGCAAATCATCCTGCCGCTTGCCCGCCCGGCGCTGGCGGTGCTGGCGATCTTCTCGATCATGTGGCGCTGGAACGACTTCCTCTGGCCCCTGATCGTCCTCAGCCGCAACGAATTGTTCACGATTCAGGTCGGCTTGAACTCGTTCCAGGGCGAATTGCAGACCCAGTGGAATTTGATCCTGGCGATGACGGTGCTGACGCTGCTGCCGATCACGCTGGTGTTCGCCTTCCTGCAAAAATACATCACCACCGGCATCGCCACGACCGGCATGAAATAGGATTAACTGATGCAGATTACCGCCGCGCCCACCCAACCGCCGCCCGCGTCACTGTCCGAATGGCTGCGCCAGCGCGAAACCATCCGCGCCCGCTGGTGGGAACTGATGGGCGATTTACCGCCGCTGTTCACCCCACAGCCGACGCTGCTGGATCGCTCGACCCGCCAGGACTGCGTCGTCGAACACTTCAGCTTTGACAACGGTACCGGCGCGGCGGTCTACGGCTACCTGCTGCTGCCGTCGAAGCAGTCCGCCCCCGCTCCGGCAGTCATTTACCTGCACGCGCATGGCGGCAAATACGAGATCGGCAAAGACGAAGTATTCCACGAGCGCGTTCCCGGCGCGACACCGGCTGAAGCGCTGGTCAGCGCTGGTTACGTGGTGATGGCGGTTGATACCTATGCCTTTGGCGAGCGCATCGGACAAGCGCCCCCAGGCAGCCAGGATACCGCCCGAAACCTCGAACACGCGCTGTTCAAGCATTTTTTGTGGCAGGGGACAGCCCTGTGGGGCATGATCGTGCGCGACGACCTGCTGGCGCTGAACTATCTGCTCACCCGCCCGGAAGTCGATCCGCAGCGCGTCGGCATCACCGGCATGAGCCTCGGCGGTTCGCGCGCCACCTGGTTAGGCGCGCTCGACGAACGCCCCCGCGCCATCGTCCCGGTCGCCCAGATGACGCGCTACCGCGATTTCGCGTCCAGCGGTCACTACAACGGACACAGCTTCTATTATTACGTGCCGGGCGTCTTTAAGACCGACCTCGACATGGAACATCTCGTCGCTTTAACCGCGCCGCGCCCGCAAACCATCCTCATCGGCGGAATCGATCCGCTGTCGCCGCTGGTCGGCATCCAATCGGTGGTCGCGCACGCCCGGCAGGTCTACGATCTCTACGGCGCGGGCGAACAATTACAGGTCACGATTGAGCCGGACATCGCCCATCAGTACACGCCAGCGATGTTTGAGCAGATGATGGCGACCATGAACCGGACTCTGCTTAACGGCTGATGGGCAGCGTCAGCCGCCAGCGTCCATCGCTAAGCTGACCGCCGGATAGCGTGGTCGAACCCTCGGTCGCCACGATCAGCGTCAGCCGGTCATACGGCAGCCGGAAACCGTTGTGGAGCGTCTCCACCTTCGGCAGCAGCCGCCCCTCGTCAGCCGTCAGGCTCAGGCGCAGGCTGGTATATGCCCCATCAGCATAGGCGAAGCTCTCGCCATCATCCTCGTACAGCGTCATGCTGGTGGACGAGCGCGTGAAGACGTGTATCTCGCGGGTGTCGTCGGGACGCTCGCCCACGTAACGCATCAGTCCACCCATCGGGATCACGCCGCCGTCAGCAGCGAACAGCGGCAGGCGTTCCAGCGGCGCGGCGACCTCGATCTCCTGCCCGCCCTGATACCACTGACCGCTGTAAAAATCGCACCACCACGTCCCGGCAGGCAGATACACCCGCCGCGTCCGCGCGCCCGCTTCCAGCACCGACGCCACCAGCAGATGCGAGCCAAGCAGGAAGTCAAACGACTCCGTCCGGCAGCGCGGATCGTCCGGGAAGTGGTAGACCAGCGGGCGAATGATAGGATTCCCGGTCTGGTGGGCTTCAGCCATCAGCGTGTAGAGATACGGCATCAGCCGGTAGCGGAACTGGATCGCCTCGCGCGCCAGCGGCAGCACGTCTTCGTGCATCCAGGGCGCGTTGACCGTCCCGTCGGTGTTCCACGAATGGATAGTAAAACGCGGGTGGAAGATGCCGTTCTGCACCCAACGGACGAACAGTTCCGGATCGGGCGCGGGACCGAAAAACCCGCCCACGTCATGCCCGGTGTGCGGCATCCCCGAAAGCCCCAGTCCCAGCCCCATCGGGATGTTATAGCGCAGCGTGTTCCACGAGGTTTCGTTGTCGCCTGACCACGTCTGAACGTAGCGCTGCATCCCAACGCAGGTCGAGCGCGACAGCACAAACGGGCGTTTGCCCGGTCGCTGCGCCAGCGCCGCCGCGTAGGACGAACGCGCCATCAGCAGCGTTTGCAGCGGGCGCGCCAGACTCATGCGCAGCGGCTGACCAAAACCATCGCAGACTGCTTCGTCGTCCCACACTTCAAACTCGTTGTTGTCGTTCCACAGTCCATCAATGCCCAGCGACAGCAGCGCCGACTGTGCCTGCTGCTTCCACCAGTCAAAGCCCGCCTGACTGCTGAAATCGACGTAAGCGCCCACTTCGCTTTCGAACGCGCCGCCGCTCCAGAAGCGGCACAGCGTCGGCTGCCCGGTATCCGGATCGCTGACAAAGCCGCCCGCAGACCGCAGGCTTTCGTACTCAGGATGGGTCGTCAGCAGATACGGCTTGATGTTCGGCGCAAGCCGGATTCCGGCGTCGTGAAAGGTATCCACCATCTGCTGCGGCGACGGAACCCGATCCCGATTCCAGGTGAAAACGAACCGCCTGCCGCTGTCGTCGGTGGTGTAGCCGGACGAAAGATGGAACAGGTCGCAGGGGATATCGTGTTGCTGGCACAACTCGGCAAAGCGTTTCAACTGTTCCTGCGCGTCCGGTGCTTCGGTGTAGCTCATGGTCGAGCCTAAATAGCCCAGCGACCAGCGTGGCAGCATCGCCGGGCGTCCGGTCAGCGCCGTAAACTTTTGCACTACGTCGGCGATGGTCGGTCCGTAAATCAGCGTGTAGTCGAGATCGCCGTCGTCCGCCGTCATATAGCGGTAATGCCCCCAGAAGGCATCGATCTCCTGTCCCATGTCAAATGTCGTCGTGGCGAAGGTGTCGTAGAACAGCCCGTAGGCGATCTTCTGGCTGGGGATGTAGGTTATATAAAACGGATAGTGCTTGTACAGCGGGTCGCCGGTTTCGGCGTTGTAGCCCAGCGCATCCAGGTTGAGCATCCGCATCCGCCTGCCCTGTTTATCGAGCAGCCCCGAACGCTCGCCAAAGCCGAAATAATGCTCGTCGGCGCGGCGTTCGAGATAGTGGTAAACCGTCCGCCCCGCCCGATCAAAGGTGTAGGCGCGGTGGCGCAGATCGCCCAGAAAGCGCTGCCCGCTGGCGTCGCTCCATTCGAGCCGTCCATCCTTCAGATCCAGCGTCAGCCGCAGCGCCCCGGTCTGAATACGGAGCGAGCCGCCTTGCTGGCTGGTTTCGTAGGCGGGCAGCGGGAACGGACTCAGATCGTCGCGCAGGCGACCTTCGCGCGGCGTATCACCCTCCTGCCCGACCACCGTCCACGTCCGGTTGAGGCGCGGCTTTCCATCCGGGCAAACGGACACGCGAATCAGGTCATGATCGAGAACACGTATCTGGAAGGTTTCGCCGCCCTGGCTGGCAAAGATGAGATCGTCCGGCGCGACGCGGCGCAGGTTGTTCAAAGTTGTCAATCGCATAAGAGGATTCCCGGCTGCTACAAGGCACGAACCGAGTATACTATCAGATGGGCAGCAGCCGTAACGACCGCAAGTTAGCGTATTGACCATTTTGGAGAAAACTTTGTGATTGAGATTCGTTCCCCGCATCTGACCGGCGCTGAAGTAGCCTGGTTCGCGCCAATTTGCAACGACGACTATGAGTATCTGGGCGTACCCGATAACCGTCTGAAAAGCACCTTTGCCCATACGTCAAACATCCTGCTGACCGCCGACCGGCTCGGCTATCGCAATATCCTCTGCCCGTCGTCGTATCAGGTCGGGCAGGATACGCTGACCTTCGCCTCAGCCGTCGCGCCGCAAACGCGCAGCATCAACCTGCTGACGGCGGTACGCTGCGGCGAACTGCACCCGCCAATGCTGGCGCGTACTATTGCCACGCTCGATCATATCCTGGAGGGGCGGCTGACGATCAACATCATCTCGTCGGATATGCCGGGCGAAAAACTCGATTCGATCAGCCGCTACCAGCGCTCGCGCGAAGTGATCGAAATCCTCAAGCAGGCATGGACGCAGGATCACATCGATTATCAGGGTCAGTTCTACACCCTTCAGTTGAATACTACCGACCCGGTGAAGCCCTACCAGCAGAACGGCGGACCGCTGCTGTATTTCGGCGGCTACTCGCCCGATGGCAAAGACCTGTGCGCCGAACACTGCGACGTTTACCTGATGTGGCCCGAAACTGAAGGCAATCTGCGCGGGCACATGGAAGACCTGACGGCGCGCGCCGCTGGCTATGGGCGAAAGCTGGACTACGGCTTGCGGGTGCATGTCATCGTCCGCGAAACCGAATCTGAAGCCCGCGCGGCGGCGCAGCGGCTCGTCTCTAAACTGGACGATACCTTTGGGACCGAAATCCGCGAACGCGCCCAGGATGCCAAAACGCTCGGCGTGGCGCTGCAATCGCAGGCGCGCGAACAGGCGGACAGCGAAGGCTACACCGAGCCGCACCTATGGACGGGCGTCGGGCGCGCGCGCTCCGGCTGCGGGGCGGCACTGGTGGGCGACCCCGACCAGATTCTGGCGAAGATCCGGCGCTATATGGACATGGGCATCCGGGCGTTCATCTTCTCCGGCTACCCGCATCTGGACGAATGCGAGTTATTCGGGCGCTACGTACTGCCGCAGTTGGAAACCGTCTCGCTGCCGCGCGAGTTGGGGCGTATCCCCGACACAACCCCCGCCACCCCGCTGGGCGCAGGCGACAGGCGCTAGGCAGAATTGACTACAGGAAAAGAAAGAGAGCCAGAAACATCCATGACACCCGGCAATGAAATTCGCAGTCAGGCGCTGTCCCGCGATTCGCAGTTCGGCTATCTGCCCGAAAGCGACCGCTATTTGCTGTCCACCCCCAAACCCCGCCACCGGTTTAACGTCATCGGCAGCGGCTTGAATGGTCAGGAGCACATTCGCGTCACCCATCTGGAAGGGCGCGCGACCATTCACGGCATTTACGACCCCAACCCCGGCAGCGTCGAAGGCGCGCGCCGCGCTCATGCCCAGTACGACTCCGACACCGAACTGGTGGTCTACGACTCGCTGGAAGCCGCCTGCCATGACCCGGCGGTGGACGGGCTGATCATCTGCACGCCCAACTACACCCACCGCCAGGTGGTTGAGGTAGCGGCGCAGTCGGGCAAGCACCTGCTGCTGGAGAAGCCCATCGCCACCACGCTTCAGGACGCGCTCAGCATCACCCTGACTGCCGAAAGCTATCCGGCGGTCTTTCAGGTGGGCTTGCAGTACCGCTACAAAGCCATCTACAGCGAAGCCATTTACGAAGCGCAGGCGCGTCAGACGCTCGGCAGCCTCAAATTCATCAGCCTTCAGGAACACCGGCTTCCGTTTCTGGACAAGGTGAGCCAGTGGAACAAGTTCGCCCGCTTCTCCGGCAACACGCTGGTCGAAAAGTGCTGCCACTACTTCGATCTGCTCAACCTGTTCGCGCAGTCTCGCCCCGCGACGGTGTACGCTTCGGGCAGCATGGCGGTCAACTTCCGCGATTTTGAGTATCAGGGTGAAAAATCGGACATCCTCGATAACGCGATGGTGGTCGTGACCTACGAGAACGGCGTGCGCGCCAACTTCAATCTGTGCATGTTCGCGCCGATGTTCTACGAGGAGCTTTTCCTCTGCGGCGATCAAGGACGGCTGAAAGCCAGAGAACAGCAGGATTTTATGTCCGGTATGGCGCTGGATACCGAACTCGAAATCCTGTGCGGCGAAAACCACACCTCACGCCGGATGCGACCGGGCTATCCGGCATGGATCGAGTCCAGCGGGCACAACGGCGCCACCTACTACGAGCACGCCAGCTTCATCGACAACATCGAGGGACGCCAGACCAACACGGCAACCGCCCGTGACGGCTTGTGGTCGGTCATCGTCGCATCGGCGGCGCAGCAGTCGATCCTCACCGGTGAGGTGGTATCCATAGACCGCCTGCTGGCGGACGAACAGATCGCGATTTAGCCCGGCGCGCCCGGCAGCAGCAGTCCATGATGCTGAAAGATCTCGACCGCCGCGCCGAGAATGCCAGTATCCGCGCCGCCCTCGCCCAGCACGATCTCGACGTCCTGAAAATTGCCGCCGGTGTTGAGCGCCAGATCGCGGAAGAAATCGCCCACCAGCGTGTCAAACTGCGTCCGGCAGGCATCGAGCAAAACCGAACCGGCGGACGCGGTGCCGCCGGTCAGGGCGATGCGATGCGGGTAAAAGATCACGCTCAGGCTCGCCAGCGTCTGCCCCAGCCACGTGCCCACCTGCGCCATGATCGCCGTCGCCACCGCGTCCTCGCCCGAACGCGCCGCCGCGATCACCTCGTGCGCGGGGACATGCCTGCCGTAGCGCTCCCGCGCCAGCCGTTCGATTCCCGGCACGCCGCACAGCCCTTCGGCTGATCCCCGGATGCCGTTGGTGTCGCGGCGCCCATTCGGATCGAGGATGATCAGCCCGGTATTGCCCGAATTGCCGCCGTCGATGATCAGCGGCTTGCCGTCCACAACCACCGCCGCGCCGAGTCCGGTGCCTATCGCCAGACACATGAAGCGCTGAATGCCACTGCCGCTGCCGAAACAGTATTCCCCCATCGCATGAGCGACCAGATCGTTGTTCAGGACGACCGGCAGCTTGTAACGTGCCTCGATGGGGCTGCGCAGATCGACGTTGCGCAGGGCGGGCGTGTTGCCAGCAATGATCGGGCGGCGGCGCTCGCGATCCACCTCGCCATGCGCCGAAACGCCGATCCCCACCAGCGACGATCCGGCGCTTTCGACCAGCGCGTCCGTCGCCGCGAACAGGCGCTCGAAGAACGGAGCCGGATCAGCGCCATGAGCGTCGGTAGGTATCCTGCCGCCGTTCTCGATGCTGCCGTCAGGATGGATCAGTCCAAGCTTGGTGTTCGTCCCGCCAATATCAATGCCAAGTGCTGTTGGGATGGTTGTATTCATTTGGCTCACGCTGCCCCGGTAGTAATCCACTCAAGTCCCACTACATTGACAAATAGCCGGGCAAAACGCAATGAAGCCAGCCTGCGCCAAATGGATATTGCCGTTACGTCGTAACGCCGTCACAATTGCTGAAGTTTTGCAGGCTTTCAGGATGATCATGGCAGAATTGAGCGTTCCCATCGTTTCCGAGTCACACCGCGAGCGCGTATACCGCCGCAATTTCTTTCTGTTTCTGGTGGATGGCATTCTGTTTACCGTGGCGATGAACCTGATCGGGGCGACGACCGTCATCCCCGATTTCGTCCGCCACCTGACCAACTCTGAAGTGCTGATCGGGCTGTCCAGCAGCCTGTTCGACATCGGCTGGACGCTGCCGCAGTTGTTTGTCGCCCGCTATATTGTGCGGGCAGCGCGTAAGAAGTGGTGGTTCGCCGGTCCCAGCATCCCGGTGCGCTTTGTCATGCTGATCTTTGCCGTCACCATCGTGCTGCTCGGCAGGGAACGACCGGCGGCTATCCTGCTCGCCTTCTTCATCGCCTACGGTCTTGCCGCAATCGGTGACGGCATCGTCGGCGTGCCCTGGGCGGATCTCACCGGCACGAGTCTCGACGGACGCTGGCGGGCGCGCATGTTCGGGTTCATGGCTGCCAGCGCGGGCATCATTATGCTGGGCATTTCGCCGCTGATTGGCGTTATCCTCGGCGATGCGGGTCCCGAATTCCCGAACAATTACGCGCTGCTGTTTGGCGCGGCGGGTCTGCTGTTCGCCTTCTCGATCATCCCCATCCTGTTCCTGCACGAGCTGCCCGGCGGCAAAGCTACCGACAAGATCCCTTCGCTGGGCGAGTTTCTTCCCCAGTTGGGGCATGTCCTGCGCACCGACAAACCGTTTCGGGCGATCCTGATCACCCGGATGCTGACCAGCCTGTTTGCGATGGCGGGTCCGTTCTACATCGGCTACGCGACGGTGACACTCGGCGAGTCGAGCGAGGTTGCCGTACCCACGCTGCTGGCAATGCAGACCGCTGGCGGCGTGATGGGCGCGCTGGTGTATACCTGGCTCGGCGCGCGCAACAACCTGCTCTTTATCCGCGCGGCGCTGGTCGGCGCGGCGCTGCTGCCCATCAGCGCGCTGCTTGCCGGGGCGGTCGGTCCGCTGCCGCTGTATCTCGGCTTTCTGATGTCCGGGCTTGCCGTCAGCAACCTGTTCCTCAGCTACCAGAACTGGGTCGTGACCTACGCCACGGCGGATCAACGCCCGGTGTACGCCGGGCTGTTCAATACCATCGCCGCGGTCATATCGCTGATCGCGCCAATTCTTGGCGGCACGATTGCCCAGCAGCTTGGCTACGAAGCCCTGTTCGTCGTGGCGCTGATGATGGCGCTCAGCGCCCTGTTCGTCACGCTGCGCTACGTGAGCAATGCGCCGCGCAAGGAATAAGCCGTCTGGGCGACAGAATGCAGGGGCGACAGAATGTAGGGGCGACTCGGCGAGTCGCCCCTACGTGATCCAATGAATGGTGTCGTTAGAATACCTTAAATCACTTCCAGCCCGTCGGCGTCCGGCAGCGACGGGAATGGCGCGTGCGGCTCGGTCTGATACCAGAAGGCAGTCGAAGCAATATCATCCTGTAACGGCAGGTAGCGCCCGCCCGAACGCCAGCCGAGCGCCTGAATGGTCACGCGCAAATCCTGCTGGAAACGGATCGGGTCCATGATGTGCCACCGGTACAAGCCGAAGCGCTGCTGGCTGCGATACAAGCCATCGGGTTTGATCACCTGTGGCATCCCGCTGAACGGCGACGAGAAGACGCCGTATTGTCCCTGCGGATGCTCAAAATTCCACGCGCCGCCGAAATAGTCTTCCGTCCCGGTGCCGCAGATCGTGGGGAACTGGTTGTCGCCATCCATGAAGAACTTGATTTCGCCTTCGCCCCACCAGCCGTTGTTGTTCACCCCCCAGGCGAGATAGGTGCCGACATACTGCCCCTGCCCCTGCACGCCGTCCAGCAGCGTGTGGTCGGTCTTGTAAGGCAGCGGGTTGCTGCGCCGCCACTGGGCGTGAAAATAGGCGGCGTTGTCCGGCACGTCGGTCAGTGTATAGCTGATCTGATAGTAGAAGCCGAGGATTTCCTCGTTGGTGATGTTCTCGACCGTAATCCGCGCGCGCTGGCGAAACGGCATCTCCCAATAGCAGTTAAAGCCGCCCGCCGGGTTAACCGCCACCGGCAGCGACGTGATATTACAGCGCTCGCGCCAGCCGTTGGCGAAAAAATCGCCCAGCGGCACTTCAACTGACGGCGTCTCCTCGTCATCCCAGTAGAAGCGGATGATCAGATTGCGCCAGTGGTTGGGATGAACCGTCAGCCAGATGTGCTGGATCGCGCCGGGTCCCTCGATGTCGGCAAGCGCCGCCGTCTGCTTGGGCTGCAGGTGAATGCTGGGCGAGACTTTCCATGCCTGCCCCAGATCGCGGGCGGCGTTCGTGCCCGTTCCCTCGGTCGCCGTGCCGCCTTTGCCTTTTTCGCCGGTGAAGTTCTCAGCGCTGATCGAACGGGTCTGCGCGTTCGACAGCAGCGACAGGTTGCCCAGATGCATATTCAGTCCATTAAAAGATGTCATGTCAGTTCCTCGGTTTAACTTCTGCGAAATAAGCCCGGTTGGAGCGCGCAGCTTTCCGGCGCGCTCCACGCGCCCCATTTTACCCATCCGCCCGCCATCGTGCTGTGATGACAGCCGGAACGGCAGACAGTACAATAGCCGGAACCGATTCTTCACGCCGAAGGGTGCAGCAATGAAATGGTTCAATCCTCCACAGCAGTGGCGCGCGGATGGCGACAGCATTACGGTGACAACCGCCCCAAAGACGGATTTCTGGCGCACGACGCATTATGGCTTTGTGCGCGATGATGGACATTTCTACTATGAGACGATCACCGGCGATTTTACCCTCAGCGCCAAGATCACCGGCGCGTACCGCGACCTGTACGATCAGGCGGGCTTGATGGTCAGAATTGACGACTCCAACTGGATAAAATGCGGCATTGAGCTGGTCGAAGGGGTGCAGCAAGCCAGCGCCGTAGTCACCAGGGATTTTTCTGATTGGTCGGTCGTGCCGCTGGCATCCCACCCGGCGTCGATCTGGTTCAAAGCCAGGCGGTCAGGCGATACCCTTGAGGTAACTTACTCGCTGGACGGCGCGACCTACGCCATGCTGAGGCTGGCGTACTTCCCAATCATCCCGACGGTCAAAGCAGGTCTGATGTGTGCCTCGCCCACTGGCAGCGGCTTTGAGGTCGTTTTTGACGACGTGGCGCTGACACCCGAAGCCAGCCCGCAGCCATAAAAAGGGGGAAGCAGGCTGCTTCCCCCTGGCAAACTTATTGCGCTGCCGGGCAGGCAAAAGTGTTACACACTTCCTGCGCATTCTCCGGTGAAACGGTATCAAATGGCAGAATCACCCACTGAGGCGGCACGATGTGCCCGACCAGGATTTGGTGCGCCCAGTCAATCGCCTGGCGACCGCCGGTTGGGTAGACGAAGGTCACGCCCAGACGCCCTTCCAGCACCGACATGATGCCGCCGTCCGGTGTTGGCAGCGCGTCAATGCCGATGAACAGCACGCTCGTCGGATCGATCCCCGCGTCCTGCGCCGCAATGTAGGCGCCTTCCGCCATCGGGTCGTTATGTCCGTACAGCACGTCCAGATTCTCGTTCGCCTGGAAGGCTGCCGCTGCCGCTGGCACTGCGCGCTCCCGCAGCCAGTCGGCATTCTGCGAGAAGACAATGTTGTCCTCGCTCAATCCGCCATCCGCCAGTCCGGCTCGGAAACCATCACCACGATCCTGCGCTGGCGGCGCGCCTTCCAACCCGCGAATTTCGGCGATGTTGCATTCC
>JAUQWZ010000060.1 GCA_030834905.1 Aggregatilineales bacterium
GTATCCTCTTCAAAAACAATGGTAATACCAATAGTCAACAAATGAATTTCGACTAATCTTCTAATATTTTACCGCATTTTGCATAATCTGAAACCCATGAATTATCCATTCTCTAACAATTATCTTTATAACTCAATGCCGATGACTTTTTACTTCCTATTAGTTCCGCAAGTGAAGGCATCTTAAAACTCTTACTGACTCTATCATTGAAATATGCATAAGCACTCACCCCTAACTTCTTTGCAGTCTGAACAATAGTTGAAAAGGTATCATTAGCTTTTGTACCTTCTTCCGTCATCGTATGGAGACTCACATCTCTTTTACGAACCTGTGCCCTCGCTCCCAGTTCAGCAGGATTATTGTGCAAAGGAATTTCAGGATATTTCAATGTAAGCAATAGTTCAGATTTAATATCTTTGGTCTTTTTAATCAGCTCATTCAATGCCTCGTAATTGGTTTCAGTAGAAACTAACTTGTCAAATTCAGCTGATAATTTTTCAGCATTTTCCTGAGACGGATCTTGTTGGAACTGCAAAAGCTTCCCGTAATATGTCCAATATTGACTCCTAAAATCTTCAAGTTCTTTTTTGTGGAAAGGAATCACAGGTACTAATTTTGTGTAGTCTCTGCCATCATGAATCCAACATAGAGCCTGTTCCTCTGTAAGTTTCTTGTATTGAGGAGCGGCATCACTCAAAAGTGCCTTTATTACAGGAAACTCCGTTTGATTATGATATGCTGCTATGGCTCCTGCTTCCATGATTCTTGTTTGCTTATTCTTGCCTTTGGTAGGATCAGAAAATATATCTTCCAAAAGCTGTTGCATCTGTTTTTCATCTAATTTTTTATCAAAAACAGCATTTTGAAGTTTGTAGATCATTTTTCTTGAAAGTCTGAAGGATTCCAGCAAGGTAAAGGCTTCATCATTGAAAAAATAAGTTCTGGGATTTCCACCTTGTAGTATTTCCAGAATACTCAGACGATCTTTGCGGGGGATTGTGAAATATGCAGTATAGAATGGATTACATATAATCTGAACATAGTGGTTTTGCCCTTTGACTTTAGCACCTGTATCGTCTATATGCTGATATATTGTAGATTTCAATCCAGCCATGAATATATCAGCTTTTTCTAGATGGAAAAGATCGAGATTTTTCGTGAGAATTCGGGATATTGTGGCTGGTGATATGTAAATTCCTATATTCTCAAGAAATTCATGTATCTTTGGCTCGGATACATTTGAGTCGTGTTTTAAAGTGATGATCAAAGACTTTACACCTGGGCCAAATTCTCCTTCCACTCCTGTGGGTAATTCTCCAGTGAAAGTCTTTTTTTGGGATGGGGAGTAATAAACTTCTTTTTTATAAAGTGTGTTCTTTGTTGATATGATAATGTCTTGAACAACTACTGGGTCATAGTCTTTGAATACTGCATCTCCGGGTAAGGTGCTTTTATCGACGGGACACACTTCTGTAAAGTCAATTTTGATCTTACTTAATTTTTCTTTTGACTTTTGTTCAGAAGGAGGAGTCTGGGATTTTCTATCCTTTTCTGATGAAAAGTCAGTCGATTTTGGTTTTGATGTCGGAATTTTAGGTTTACCCTTTTCCCCTTTTAATGTGTTTAATTCATCACGTGTTTTTTGGAGTTCTTCCTCTAATGCATTAACTTTGAAGTTTAATTGCTCAATTATCCTAAACAGGATACGGAATGCGTCCGCTTCCTTTTTGTTTGAAATAGCATCTGGATTGATTTTTAGCGAATCTAAAATATTTGTTATTTCAGATGAATTCATTATAGATACTGTAATAATTCTCTTATTATTTCTATATTTCTATTGCATGAAGGCTATTGCTTGGTAATAATCAAAAAAAAAATGATATTTTATCAAAGATTCCGTAAAAATATATTTTTTCATTTACCATTTAATTTGAAGAGGATACTACTTTAACGGCTAATACTTTTAGTTCACCTTTGTCATCATGTACTTTCTCAATTTCTTTAAAAGACAATGCTGAGCTTCTAATATCACAAGTATCTTGGATAAGTTTAAAATTCCAGCCTTCCATCATACCCCTAATTTTGTCAAAATGTTTTTCAATTCAGTATCAATGGTGACATACTCACTTTCCTGTTCCCGAAGTTCCTCCACTATCTCATCAATAGGTCGGTATGTATAGGCATCATTAACCTGTATGTATCGGCTGGGCGAAATATTGTAATCATTCTTAACGATATCATCTTTGCCCACCAGCCGAGCCCATCCAATAAATCATAATAATAATAAACCCCTCACTCTAATTTATGACAACAGAGGAGGGGTGGGGTCGAACCCCAGAGATATATCATCTTGCAGAGTATAAAAGCATAACTTTTATTGAACCGAAGGAACACCC
>JAUQWZ010000061.1 GCA_030834905.1 Aggregatilineales bacterium
TCCCGCGGCCATACATCTGACGCTTGACGAGCTTGAGCTTGGTGATCTGGCCCTCCGTTTGACCGTTCGACCACGGCAGGCTGACGGCAGCACTGACGGCTTCGCGATCCTTCAGCACTCCGGCGGCGAACGACGCGACGAGACTGGAGCGGGCATGCTCGAGCCACGGCTCGAGATCGGCCAAGGTCTTCTTGCGCACCATGGTCTGGAACCTGCCAACCACCTCCCGGGCTTCGACCAGGAGCGGCACCTTCTCTTCGATGGTCGCGACTGTGATCGTCTCGGACCTCGATAGGTTGTCGCGCGCCACCGTCATCAGGCGCGCGATGGTCCTGGCCGAGGGGGCGCGACGAAGCGCATCGGCACTGATCTGATCAGCCCGGCGACGACGGGTGGCCCACTCGGTGACGACGCGCAAGCTCCCCCTGAAGCCTTGGCCTTTCAGCCTTCGCCATAGCGCCGCGCCATTGCGTTCGCCCGCCACCCACTGGGCATCGAGCCACGGCAGATAGATCTCGAGAGAGCTTTCGCGGCTGCGGAAGACATCCGAACGCTGACCACGCAGTACCTTGCGGATGACGCCGCGGCTGTGTCCAGTCCGGCGGACGATCTCCTTGATGGCAACGCCCTCACTGGCAAGAGCGAGGATGGCAGCGTTGGCCTCTTCCCGCCGCACATACCCCTCATATTGCAGGCGTTCGGCAGCAGTCAGCAGGTCGGGATCTATCCTGGCGGCGCCAAGGGCCTCGCGAATCTGGCGCATCGACTTCCTCACAGCATCAAGGAAGGCACGGCTGGCATTCTCCATCAGGTGCCAGCGGTCAGCGACCTGCACCGCGCTTGGCAATGCCTTTGCCGCAGCCAGCGCATAGCCGCCTCCGCGGTCTCGCGCGATGATGCTGATCTGCTGCTGCGATTGAAGCCATGCCTCGGCAGTAGCCGGCTCTCGATCCGGGAGGAGAGCAATAGTCTTGCGGCGTTCGAGGTCGCAGATGATCGTCCCATATCGCTGGTTGCGTCGCCAGGCCCAGTCGTCAATCCCGATTACCGCCGGAGGCGCGAACTGGGAGCTCCCGCGTCGTCGCACCGACCGCAGCAGCGTGTCCTTGCTCACCGGGACCATCAGGCGACGCGCAAAGCTTGCCGCCGGCCGTCCTCCCAGCGCGATGCCCAGATGATGAACGAGGTGATCGAGGCGCGCCGTCCGTCGTGCCCAAGGTGCGAGAACGCCTTCCCCGTAGCGCTCGGTGAAGATGCGTCGGCCGCAAAGAACGGCGTCGCAGTGGAACCGCCTCGCCATCAGGATGAGTTGCACGGACTTCCCCGACAGCGGGAGGTCAGCAAGCCGCCTCGGGTAGCGGCTGTGCACGCGGCCCGACATCCGACCACAGCCCGGGCAGCAGCCAACGGAGGACTTCGCGTGGATTGCAATACGAACGATCGCATCGTCGTTCTCGATGCTGTCGGCAACAAAACCCTGCGGCACCAGCGCCGAGAGACGGAAAAAGTGACCCATCGCAATGACCCTCCGGTTGAACCATCGCCAGCCGGCTCCTGAACTCCATCAAAATTGAGTCAGAGCC
>JAUQWZ010000062.1 GCA_030834905.1 Aggregatilineales bacterium
AGGTCGTCATCGGTAACGTCGCCGACCCGGAACAGATGCAGCGGCATATCGACGGCAGGGACGGAAAATATGCCTATCTGCCGAAAGAAGGACTGCTGTTTCCGGCGCTGCTTGAACCTGAAGCACCTACGTCTGAAGCGCAGCCCGATCTATCCTGCGCTGAACTGGTGCTGCGCGGCGAGCAGGATGTTTTAGTGAATGACTGGATGGCGTGCGCGGTCGGGCAGTACGTCTTCGCGCTGCTGCGGCGTCAACCGATTCGCAGCTTCACCAGTTTCATCAGTCTCGACGGCATGAGCGTCCGCAGCCTACCCGTCTGCCGCGACGAACTGCTGGCGTACTTGCCACAGCTTACGACGACTGATTCATCGCTTCAACCGATGGTCTGACAGCAGGCTCCGCTCGCAGCGGAGTTTTTGCTTTTTATCCGCAGGGATTAAAAGGAGCAGTGCCATGCGTTACTGGGACGACATGCGAACCAAATACGGCTTCAGCGACGGCGGAGCCGTGCCGGACGGGGCAGAAGTCTATCGCGCTGTCTACATCCGAGCCGTCAATCAACTGGCGGAGCAGTTAGGCAGCGGTGTGCGCGCCACCGCCTATGACCGCGCCGGTGTCCACAACTGGTGTCTGATCCTGTTTTACGACGTGAATGACCTGTCAGGTCATACACTGGATGAACTGGCGGAGCCGCTGGACATATCGGCTGCGGAGGTGCTGGAACCGGACGAAGCGATGGACGAAGCCGTCCGGCAGGCATACCTGCTTGATCTGGACAGCTTCGTGCAGGTTTCGGTTGACTTGTCTGATAACTTTGCGGACTTCGTGACGGCGCTCTATCCTGTGAACGAAGGCGATCCGCTGGTGGCTGAAGTCAATGGGCAGCCGCAGCACATTTACCCCGGCGGGCGGGTGCGGCTGGCGCGTGAGGTCAATACCTTCGACGGTACTCTGCTGCCCGTTGGCGGTGAATACACAGTGACGTGGATTGATTACCACCCGCCGCTGGTGGGGCTGGCAGCGCAGTCCGCCGATCCGGTCGTTGCCATCACTGCTCCTGATGTGCTCGTGGTGGTCGAAATCCCCTCCGAGATCCGCGCCGACAGCGAGAACTGCGAGCCGATCCCGCCTTTCCACTTGCGCGACATGGACGATGAAACGCTCGACGGGTGCGGCGTGTTATACGACTGGAACGCCGTACAGACCGCCATGAAGCGCGCGGCACGGGAACAGGGCCAGTCCGTCCAGATCGTCAACGGCTACAGCAACAGCGTCACATCGTGCGACCCGGATGAGGACAGCCATGCTTAACTGCAAACGCCAGAATATCCATCACGCGAAGCTGCCGCCGCCCGGCGCAGTCGGGCATATCGTCGGGTTGTCAACAGTTGATCCGCGCCGCAAGTGTATCGTCAGTCATTATCCGTTGTGCGATAACGTGCAGCCCTACAGTCAGGGCATCCATACGATATTCGTCCGCTTTCTCGACAACGGCGAGATTGCCCGCTTCAGCGGCTTCTGGTTCGAGGCGCTGCCATGACCTCACTCACGCATCTCGACTGGCAGCCGGTCATCCTGCTCAAAGTCGTGCGTCTGCCATTTGGCGGATGGGGCGGCTTGTCACTCCAACGCGCTTATCTTGCGCTGGACAATGAGCAACTGCTCTATGCCGATTGGACGCTCGAAGCCGATGAGCGCGCCGAAGCTGTTGTATGTGCGACGGGCTGGACGCTGCCGACGCTGCCGGATGCTGCTTTCAGGCTGCACGGAAAAGGCGCGAAGCTCCTCCCGTCTGGGACGTGGGTGCTGCCTTATACCGACAGCGTGTTCTCCCTGTATGGCATCGCCAATGCCATGCTGATCCACCTAATCCGGCACATCGACCAGCAGCCGACCGATCCGCTGACGCTCTCACTCCTCTCCCGTTTAGCGCAGCTTCTTTAGCCAAAGGACAATCTCATGACGCAAGACCTGAATGCTACTGCCATGCAGCGGTATCACGACCACTTTGATAACGACCAGTACAACGCCATTGGCGAGTTCGTCGCTTCCAATCTCCACACCGACCGAGGTGACGAGCGCGTTATAGACGGCATGATCGCCGTGCAGAATGCCGCCTTTGAGCTATGCGGGCATCCCGATTTCGATGGGGCATGGCACAAACTCGCGGTGTTCTGCGGACAGAATTCGATCTCGTTTCACACTGTTGATGCAATAAGGTACTTTCTGCGTCGCTTCTCGCCGGATGACGCGCGCATTGACGACTTCGATGCAACTGCCAAAGGGATACTGCGAACATACAGTGGGCTGGACGATCTCAAAACCGCGACCGCACATGCCAACGGTGTGCATTCGTGGCAGGGGCGCATGGCATACGAACTGCTTGCCGCCGTCGAATATCTGACCCATGCGGCGATCTTGCTGTTGGCACACGACGACGAGCCGTACATCCGCGAAAAACTCAAAAACGGGCTGCACCGGATCACGGGTGCGCTCTATGAAGGCGTGCGTCACAGCGAACAACCATCGTTGTACAACTTCCGCAGCACCTACTTCCCCGACGAGGGCGATGCCTGACACCCTCTCTGCTGCCTATTCTCGCCCTGAATATCCTCCATCGCTGTGACCTAACTGTTCTTCCGTGCCAATAGTCCAGGCTGCATGGATGTGGGCGCTTGCGGCGCGCTGTGCCTCTCACGTTGGCGCAATCCGCATCACCCCCAACGTCGCAGGACTACCACCATCACTGCCGTTCCTCTCGCGCACAACCGTCTGCCTGCGTTATGGTGACCCTGCCGAGTGCCGCTTATGTTCCCCCTCTGGCACGCGGGCTTGCCGATCTGGTCATCTACTGCTCGTGTACTCTGCTTCTCCTTCGGCGCGGCGCTTTCCCATCTGATCTGGTGCGTGCCGATTTGTTCTCTGACCATCCTAGCAGGCGCGCCGCCCGTCAAAATCCTGCGGATTTCGCTTCACCCGATTGCATCTGGCTTGTGCCGTGCGAATTGCGTGCAATTCGCCCTCACCGCAATCGGGTAGCGCCCTGCGGGTGACGGATCGGCTTCATCGCCTGCTCGTTTGCTGGTCAGAAATCGGCACAGGGTCGATGGATAGCAAAAGCGCTCAGGCGCAAGGAGAAAAACATCATGGGTACGAGCATCAATATGCAGGTGACCGGGTTCGTCGGCAGCGATCCGCAGGTGCGTCAGGTGGGTGAACAGAGTGTCGCGTCGTTCTCGGTGGCGGTCAGCCGCAAGAACCGCGCAGGCGATAAACAGACGGTCTGGGTGCGCGTCAACTGCTGGAACAAGCTGTCTGAGGTGGCGGAGCAGTATGTCCGCAAGGGATCGCTGGTGCAGGTGATGGCGGAATGGCTGCGCCCATCGGCGTGGATCGACCAAAGCGGCACGCCGCAGCCGAGCCTCGACATCGATGCCAATCGCCTTGTCCTGCTGGATCGCGCGGAGAACGGAGACAACGGTCACGACGAAAGTGACATCCCATTCTAACTGACAACTGCATACGAGCGTCACGAGGGCGGTGCGAACAGCATCGCCCTTTTTTGCGCCTTCTTCGGTATAGATTATGCGCCGATAGGGCTTGCGGACGGAAGTCCTCCGATAACGACGACGTGATTGCGCGCGCGGGACAATCCGACGTATAGCAGTTGGTCACGGATGTCTGGACGTAAAGCGTGGAGTTCGGTCAGGATGATGACGGCGCTCTCCAATCCTTTAAAGCTGTAGATGGTGCAGATCCGTGCTGCCATAGGCATCTCGGTGTCGAGCTGCCACGTGACGATGAAGTTGCCGAGCTGATCGTCTTTTTTCCATTGGCTGCGTTTTTCAGCGGCCGGTGTTAGGATGATGATGTCCTCGACAGGTACGCCTTCGTCGTTGACGAGCCGGTGCAAAACTCGCTGAAGCTCACGTCGTTCGGTAGCTTTGTCTGCGGCAGCAATAATCTCAATCGGTCGGCCCATAGGCCCGATACTTTGGATCTGTGCGTCCCGCGAATACGGCTTAAGCCGCTCGTGAATGTGCTGTGTGTTACGCAGATTTTCATCAAGATAGAGAGGCGCGCTCTCCATCGGAATGCTGCTGATTTGAGTGAAGATGCGTTGGTTGTCGTCGAAGAAAATATAGAATACGCCTGTTTCGGCGTCCTTCAAGCAGTCCAGCAATCCGATCCACCATGTATCCTCGAAGTCCTGTCCCTCGTCCACGATAATGGCGTCGTACAGCAAAGCAGGATCAGCACCACGAGCGTGCAAGACATTGACGGCATCCAGGAGAAGATCAGGTGCCTGGCTGTCGAAATCATCCCAACTACTGAAGTGAGGACGGGCAAGGCGCGCCCTGTTCAGCATGTGACCGACTAGCGCATGGAAAGTGAACACCTCAATGAGCGGATGCTTAAGGCGACTGCTAATCCAATTTGCAAGATTACTGTTATAGCAGACGAACAGAACACGTTGTCCATTTTCGGCGAGTTGTGCTGCTTTTTCGATTGCCAATAGGGTCTTGCCTGTACCCGCGCCGCCAAGAATCGTCGCGCGCCGCTGATAGCGCAGAATATTGAGAATCTTGAACTGCTGACGAGTGAGTTCTTCGATCTTGCGGTTCTCCTGCGCGAACAGCTCGGCAACACGCGGCCGCAAACTTCGCGTGGGGACGAGCAGCCTCACCAGCCCATCGACGGCACGTTGTCCGTCCATTCGGGTATTGCGGGCGTCAGCGTGAGATTTCCAGTAAGCGAAGATATCCAGGAGTCGCGCTTCGAGATTGTTCACATGCATGAGGTCAATGAAGATGTCCTGTGGACAGTCTGGGCGGATATTCCCCGACACACGCGAGTCCGGCAGCGCGACAGCAGGGAATAATGCAAACGCAAGTCCTTTCGTGCGTGGATCGTTAGTGAGCCATTCGCCTAGGGCGCGGCGGTTGCGTTCCGCCTGTTGGCACGGGTCTTTGATTTCGTTCGTGCGCCCCGTTCTAGCGGTAGTATACCAGCGGCCTTTTTCCAGATTGACCGTTCCGCCTTTCACTTCCAGCACCAGCACGCCGTAATCAGGATGAGCGATGAGGAAATCGATCTCGCCGACGGTGCCAAGCGTTCGCGCAAACCACTTCACCGAATGGAGCACAGTGAACGAATCGGGCAGCTTTTCGAACTGCTCGTACAGGGTGAGTTCAGCGTCGCTCGTGGAGTCGTCCGAGCCTGCGCCGCGATGCACCTTGCCCCGGTAGAAGCCCTGCAAGTAGCCGACAGTGATCTTGTCGGCGTGCCGGTTCAATTCTCGGATGCCGAGCGTCGTGATGCGAAACGTATCCGCCAGGCTGTCGGCGTGATGCTGCTGCTTTTCGACGAACCCGGCTTTGACGAAATGAACATCACACCACGCGACCCTGTTGACTAGCGTGAACTGACTGCCGCTCATATGTTGAGCTTCGGTTTCGCTGATGTTGAAATGCTTAGCCAACTGTAACAGCATATGCGAACGGGTATACGTTTGTCCGTCGTTCAGCAATTGCAGAAAGGGTAAAAGGAACTCATTTTGGGATGGAATAGCGACCATTGGTAAGCCCCTCATTGATCCTGATGTTTCCAGAATTGATGGGCCGCTTTGAGTTCGGTGGCAAAAAAGGTTAGTTTATCCATTTCTGTCGAGCCAAGAAATTTTCCCACATCTTTTGCAAGCGTGAAGAAACCATTGCTCGGAAATCCCTCATTGGTAAACACGGTGACGACCGATAACAAAGGTCTCTCATGAAGGTACTCGTAAGTGGAAATCGCGCCGAGAACTCGTCCTAGCTCGTTACGATCTGATTGACTTTGCATATTGAGACCGAGCATTTGCGCGATTTCGGTGTAGGTCACAGTACCTTCTGCGCGTGCCACCTGCTTGAGATATTCGTATAAAACATTATTCAGTCCATCTTCAGACGTACCTTGAGCTTCCTCGTCCGCAATCGGATCATCGTTATATGTATCTACAGATGAGATTTCGGTCACAATCGTTTCGACGACAACATTACGCTGATCGTTACTGGACAGTGGATACGGCCATATGTTATGGGCAATGTTATACAGCTCCGCGCCCCGTTTGACGATATCTGCGGCGGACCAAACATCATCATTGTCGTAATCCTGAAAATAGGCATTGAGGCGTAGTCTACTCTGGCGAGCTATCTCAGGTCGTTTAGCCGAGAACGGACCGTTGCTGATCGCTGAATTGAGGTTTTGGGTCAAAAGTGTCAGGTTACCAAACGTGTGTACTAGTGCCTCCTGATCGAGAGGCGACCATGCGCCCGCCTGTGGCGCTTGCGGATAGATATGCTCAATGCTTAGGCTGCTTTTGATGTGCAACTGTTCCTGTTTGCCAGTTTCAAGCTGAAGATCAATCGCTTCTAACAGCATTCGTACACGCACCTGGGTCAGCCATAGATAGAGTGGGTTTATCATCCAGGCTTTCCCGAATTCTGCGTCATCCGGCCAGCGGACATTATCGCCCTTCAATTCGAGAAGTAGTTGACGGACAGTGCCACGATCCAGCCGCTCACCTCGACGCAGGTTACGCAACAGCGTGAGGAAAATGCGATTGTAATTCTTGGATGAAAGGCGACACACCAACCGGCGAACGAGATATGATTCTAGATCAACGATAACACCGTCACGTTCGACAGCCTCTATTTGGGCCTCACCGCCGAATAGGAACAGTAGCACAGGATAAACT
This sequence comes from Aggregatilineales bacterium, assembly GCA_030834905.1. Taxonomy (GTDB): domain Bacteria; phylum Chloroflexota; class Anaerolineae; order Aggregatilineales; family Phototrophicaceae; genus Flexifilum. The sequence goes on from JAUQWZ010000062.1 coordinate 6,737, forward strand.
GTACTGGTATCCAGCATACTCAAGCGGTGGACAAAGAGGTCCAGGCGTGATGGCTTCCCTGATGATTGGAAAAAGCCCTTATACACTTGGCTGTATTTATGAATGATCTGCAAGCGTTTCTCTACCGAGAATGAATCTGGCAGTTCGTTCCACCACCGACGATATTCCTGGAAGAGATGCGTGATCAGGAAATCGCGCCCAGTTTGGAACACCAGAAAATGAAACATGAATAGGTCAATTCTGGGGCGGAAGAGCCGTCCTTGCCGCTCGTCTTCCTTCCAAAAACTTGCATCACCATCCTGATACTCATCAAAATGCTGCCAGTAATCCCGATAAAGGCGCTCGACATCTTCACGGCGGCGGGTCGCTTCGAGGAACACAAAATTGCGGATTAGATCCGATGGTAGAAGCGGCTCACCGCGAGCATTAAGTGTTTCAAAGATGATTTGCGGATCATCTTTGTCCTCCAGTTCAATAACAACGATCTGCATAAACTTGGTGATCGCGTCGATGAGAGAGTCAAGCCGTCGAAGTGAGTTGCCTTCATCTTGCCGTCCATTGTCTTCGGTCTGATGGAGATATTCCCAAATCTTCTTGTGAAAAAACTGATACGCCTCTGTCAGTCGAGGTCGTTCGTAAAAACGTTGTGTACGTGGAATGCGGGTTAAAGGATAAATCTCGTCTAGCCGCTGCGGTGTACCTGAATTCACAACTGTTTCGAATACACGGCGATCTGCCGTTGTGGGCCATACCTTGTATTGTTCGTATTGATCCTCCATACGACAGTCATTCAAGGTGAGGCGATTGAGGATTTTGACTGTACTTTCGTCCCCGTTCCTTGCAAGCACAATGTCACGAAATGCGGTGAGAATAATTTGCAGGGTCGTGAGGCGCTGCTGACCGTCAATAATTTCGCGCGCCGCGACCTGCCTGCCGAAAGTCTTTATCTCACTCAATACCGCCGCCCCAAGAAAATGTGTGCCGACCTCTATACTATCGTCACCCATGTAGAGTAATTCATCAGCTTTTGCGGAAATATCTTCCCACAGCGGTTGCCACTGCTTCTCTTCTGTCCAAACGTAAGGGCGCTGGAATAAGGGGACAACGTAGCGACGTTCCTTTTCAAAAAGCTCGAATACGGTCAACGTAGAAGGTTTCATGCTTGTATCAATTCTCGATAGATGTTCATATGCAGAATGCACTACACACGGATCAACAGACGACAGACGCAACTAATCTCTCATAATCTCAAATCTACACACGATCCAGCGAAGAGTGCGTTTCAGTTACAATTTTCAGAAAGAAATTTCGCCTAACCGAGTGTACTCTTTCTAATTTCGCTCCCCATAACTTCATAGTCTGGCTCACTGAAAGTTTCCTCCCACAGGCATTCTGCATCGTGCGGCACATGTCCCGTAGCATCGGCAGCTAGAACCGCCTGGGGATCGGGCAGAAACTCAGCGGAAACTTCTTCATATACTTTCAGCGGAATTGGCAATCTCACATGATAATCCAGTAGACTGATTTCGAGGTGATGGGGCACATCTGAACCCTGCGTTTTCATTTGATAAATGATTTGAGGTTCTTGATAGTTGTGCGTTTTGCAGGTTTGAACCGCTATATCCTTCTTCTGATCAAAATAGAGTCTGTCGTCCACCTGCCCCTCAAAGGATTGAAGAATATAATCCCGGACGGGATCCAAAGCACTTTGGAACACATATCGATAGCCAAAAGTGTAGAAAGCGAACAGGTATGCAGATGTTAGCCATCCGGCTTGAGCTAACTTCCAATCTGCCGTAAATTGATTGACAGCCAATGAAATCTGCGTCTGTCCATCGGCAACCTCACGAAATTTAGTCCACCGCTCGTTATGTGTCCACTCACCTTGCGGAACGTGTATTCGGATATTCGTTTTATACGGCGGTCCATCTTCAGGCATGGTTACGAATACATCAAGTTCAAACGGGGGTTTTCTAGGAGGGTAAACGCATACTTTGCTAGGCAATTGCCCACGTCGAGTCTGTTCATGTTTCTGCATTTCATTGTCGCCGCGACTGCCAGCGGAACTGTTGCACGATTTGCATAGCAAGACTTGCTGATGCTTTGCTTCATCAGACTCAACTTGATTGCGCAGAAATCCGGGCCATATATGTCCCAAGTCTACTGTTTCTCGATTCACGTCCCGTCTATGAATGACAGTGAAGCAAATTGGACAAATAAATACATCGTCCGCCTTAGGCGATACTCGTCTGAGGTCGGTCAAATGCTGTTCAAATAATTTAAAAGACTTTACCATTACACCTCCCCCTATTCTTGATGCGCCACGTCGGGACTCGCCGGCGGCGGGTTCAACCACGTCGTCCACTGCGAGACATCCGGGACGAGGTAGGTGGCGTGTTCGTCCTTCGGTGCGGGGACAGGCATGGCGGGCAGCGCCGCCATCTGGTCGTACATCTCCAGAATGATGCGTTTGGTCAGGTATTCGCCGTGTTTTGCTTCGTCCCTACGCTTGACGATGGGGAACGTGTCCATAATGTAATCGGCGTCGTCGCGGCTGATCTGATACAGGTGGAAGTAGAGCGCGTCGAGTTCGCAGCGCATGAGGAAGCGGCGCTCCTCATCCCAGATGAACGGTGCGTCGTCATAGCCGACATCCTGCGCGAGGGGCTGCAAGTCCCACGCTGTGTAGGTAAGTTCCAGCACGCGCGGCACGATGAAGTCGAGCAGAATAGAAGCGTACATGTGAGGGGGGATAACCGGAAGCTGTTTGAGAATAAAGAAATTGACGTTTCTCCCACCCATTTTTAGCCTGGTGCAGTAATCAAAAACTATAGTCGCAAGATTTGCATAAAGTCCCGCTATCAAATCTGCTTTCACATCCGCGTTTGGAACTATAGCAGGTATTTTGTTGCCTAACGGGACAGGTGGGCAAACTGTCGGAATGAAAGTTCGCTCATTGTTCGGATTAGTAATGTCGTGGAAAGTTAACCAGTAGTCACGAAAATAATACTCCTTTATCCGCGTCTGAAATTCAGCTACAGCGATCCAGTAGCGCGGAGTCGTATAAAAATGTGGATTTTTATGTTCGTGAACCAGAACATCTCGCGGATTCCCATTTGCAATATCTTCAGAAGACACACCCGAAAAAGTCGCCTGCCGATGGTCATAGATCTGTGTTAGTTTACCCTCATATAGAGGCAAAAAGTCTCTTCCATCGCGTCGTAGGTCATTTCCCAAACGTTCACCGATCGGAAGCTCATTAAAGGAATAGAATTCATCAGAATCTGTGTTCATCATATAAATCAACTTAAGTGAAACACGCCAAGGATTCCCACCTACATCGTCTGCCTCATATATGAGAATAGGAAAGTTGGAATATAGCTGTTTAGTGAGCTTCGCATCATTAGCTGATCTAAAGACTGGAACTGTACCCGTATTGGGATTTATCGCTCTAATATCATCCGGGGACAGTCTTATTCTTTTAGCGCTATCGTCCAAATCATTAACTTCGTGCGCGAAAAATATAAAATCTGAGCTTGATTTAGCAGTCTTTGAACTCCCAGCTGTAAGAAGGCAGAATTTTTGCTCTCGATGTACAGCAGGAAATAAGCCTTCTCTATTCTCAAAGTCGAACAAACTTACCAGCAACCTTGAACTCACCATATGGTTGAAGAAATACTGATTAAATGAGTCCGTTGCAATACCAGTAGGTACAATCAATCCTGAAAGTCCACTTGAATTGATCGTTGTTAGCGCTGCCTCTGCAAACAGGGGAGCGCTATTCAATCGTCCAAAACTGGTGAACGGATAGCGCCCGCTTGAATGAGCGAAGTGCTTAATGCCGTCATTTGCGCGTACTGCTTGCTGATATTCGTGATATAGAATCGGATCTAACAACTTCAATTTGGAAATCGCCTTATCGCGGGCGCTCATATTCATTGCATCAGCAATTTCGGGTGCGCTCACAGCGAAGAATTCACGATCATCCAATTGGATTTGATCCCAGGGTGGGTTGCCAAGTACTACATCAAAACCGCCATCCCAGCCGGTTTGCTCGTTGGCTGCGCCTTGTGGCTCATCTTGCACGGGGAAAACGTCGGGGAATGCGACGTGCCAGTGGAAGAAACCATAACGTTCGCGCAGCCGCTCCACTTCATTGATGATGGCGATCAAGTCATCAGCTAATGCTCGGTCGTCGCGCAAAGTGTCTTCCAGACGTCGGTACGTCAAGTCGGTCAGCGGGGGAACGCCGTCGGATGCGCCTTTCTCCCACACAAATGCCGCACACCACGCATCTGCCAATAGCTGCGCCTTCTTCGCCTCGCTGTCCGTCGCCAGCGCAGCATATGCTGCTTCCTTGCGGCGCAGGTCATCCAACGTGTCGTCATCCATCGTGTTGAGCGCGGCGGCGGCGCGAGTCAGCGCTGCGTAATCCGCCGGGGGTTCCATAATTTGAAACAGGCTGCGCTGCCCGCTCTCGCGCAGCTTGCGTTCCCCTCGGTTGATCTTCTTCAGGCGGGTCGCTTCAGCGCGGTCATCCCCTTCAATAGGGTTAAAGGCGTCGTCGGGGATACCGCCCGCCATCAGCTTCGGCGTCGTGCCGAGTAAGCTGTTGCCAACGCTGATATGGCTCTCCAGGAACGACAGCGGCTTGCCGGGTTCCAGCGCCTCCATCCACAGGTTGACTTTACACAGTTCAACCGCCATCGGGTTGATGTCTACACCGTAAATGCAGCGCCCAATGATGTCACGCTTCGCCTCCTGCACGGCAGCGGGCGGCGGTTCTTCTTCGCCTGTACGGAGTTCGGCAAGTTTCTTCGCCATGCGCTGCGCCGCCGCGATCAGGAAGTGTCCACTGCCGCAGGCGGGGTCGCAGATGTTGAGGTCGAGGATTGCCGCTTCACCCTGCTTCGCCGCCTCATTCAGCACCGGGTCAAGTGCGCTGTCCAATAGGGCGTTGATGAGCGAGGTGGGGGTGTAGTAGCTGCCGGTCGTCTTGCGTTCGTTGCCGCCCGCCGTCGCTAATGCGAAGCGCCGCGCCGGGACGTTGATCTGAGGGTGCAGTTCAAGCAGGCTCTCGTAGACGCTTCCCAGTTCTTCGGGACCAAGATTGCGGTAGTCCACACTGCGATAAATCTGCGCGCGAGGATCATAGGTCAGCGAAAGCGCGCGAACGGCATCCAGCAAATGCTGGTTACTCATCTGGCAATCGATCACGTCCGCTACAGCCCCGTCGCTGAACAGGAACGAGCCGAGCGGCACGAGTCCAAGCCCTGCTCCCGCGCCATTTTGGTCGCCGGAGAGCAACCGCATTACCAACCGCAACCCCTCGAACAGATCGACGTGGCGCGTGCCTTTGAATTTCTCAGCCATGTGCCGCAGCCGCTGAGTTGAATAGTATTTGACGTACCGTTCGCGGGCAGCGTCGTCGGCATCAGGGTCGAGCAGCAGGGCGCGGTCTTCAGCCACGAACAGGAACAGAAGCCGGTAGACTATCCGCAGCAGTTGGCGGTAGTAATCTTGCGCATCGAGTTCGCCGCTGCTTAACTTATCGCGCAGCGCGGCATTGTTGGGATGTTCAAGGAATCCCAAGCCGAGTGCGGTGATCGCGTCTTCCACACCGTCACGTAATTGGTCAAGCGCGCGTGTCCCTTGATCTTCGGCGACCTTCATCCACCGTTCCAGCCAGCAGTCCGAAGGTCGGTCGCCTTCTACACGCGATTGGTGGCACAACAGCCATAGCAGCACGAAGTCGCTGTAGACCTCGCCGTCCATCATTGCTTCGAGGTCAAATTCAACATAGGCTTGCCGGGTCAAGCTGGCGTTGTCGCGCATAATCCGCAGCTTGTAGCCGTTGCTGAGGAAGCCCCACAAGTTATCATCGCTGCGATTCAGGTAGACTTGTACGAGGCTGTGTGGGCTGGCCGCCGCTGCACCGGCGACGCCAGGAGTACGCTTGTCCAGTTCCACCTTGTAGCTCACCAGATGCACAGGAACGTGTTCCCAGGCGTGAGAGATCGGGTAGCTGCGCCCCTCGATCTCTACAGTAGTTGTAGTCTGCAAGCGTCCATAGTCAAGTTCGCGGAACAGCGGCAGCAGCCAACGTTCGCGAGTGATTGTCGTGCCGAGGTCACTTTCCGGCAGCTTCTCCTGCGCCGCGCGAAAACTCACCCACACGCCTTGAAGGGCATTCCATGAACGGTTGATCGCCTCGTTCAGTTTCTCACCGGGACGGTGATAGCTCTCCGGCGTCAGTCCGTCGAGGCTCGCGCCTTCGCTGATGCGCTGAAGCAGATCGGCAGGCAGTAGCGCGCCTTCGGTGCGAATGGTGGTGAAGATATTGTTGCGGCTTGCCATTCGTTCACTTCCTCATGGCGGGCAGGAACACATAGATTCCCAACACGTCTGGCGGAAGCTGCGCCTCGACGCGATGTTGCGGGCGGCGGTCGCCACGCCGATATGCCGCTTCGCGCACCCGGATATGTGCTGCCAATAACTCATCCCCGCGTCGCTGGGCAATCTCATTCAGGATTGGTGCAATATGGTCGAAACCCGCGATCACCCGCTCGACGAACTCCGCCGCCTGCTGCTGATGTATGTTTTCATCAGGTTCGGCGGTAAGCAGCGCCTCGGCCGCTTCCGGCTCAAGCCAGGACGCAGTTTCCGGCGCGCCCTCAAAGGCGAGGGTCAGGCTGTCTTCAGCAAGCAGTTGGCGTTCATCATTGAGTGTTCTTGTAATCAGGTGATAGCGAAAGCGCACCAACAGCAGCGTCGTTCGACGCTGAACCGCCGCCGTGCGGATAGCTCCACCCCGGCGGGCATGAGATTGACCATCTTCGAGTTCGGCAGCATCCAACGCTGAATTCATAACGTAGGTCGCCAGCGACTCGACTATGGGATGGGTTCGGGTGAGATAGAGCTGCCCCTCTTTCACGGGCAGTTCAAAGCGCGCGGCGAACTTCTCTTTGCCCAATAAGTCGCGCAGACCACGCGGTGTCTCGGTCAGGTCGAAACCGACTGCGCCATTCTCCGAAACCACACCATGATGCATTCGCACAGCATCTTTCATAAATGCCGCTACATCGATACCCGACCCGACTGCCTCTCTTGCAGCATCCAGTTCGGCCGCCACTTCATCGACGCGGATGGCTTGCTGGGCGAACATCGTCCGCGAGCGTTTCTCGCGTTCGGCAGCCATCTCCCATTGCAAGTCCAGTTCTGCTTGGCGCGGTCGTATATAGTCTTCGAAGCCGGGCAGTGACGCCTGCATAAAACTGGCGTTCTCGCGCAACAGTAAACCCTCGAAGATCGCCTCGATTACATCTTCACTGTTGCCTGGAACCGGTACCGAGATACCGAGTGAATTGCGGATAGTCTTGTGCTTACGCAGAAGCACGTTCAGCACGATGCCGTCGATCTGGTTATCGATGCCGTAGTAGGTCATGACCTTGATGCGTTCGCTTGGCTGTCCGTAGCGATCCACGCGCCCCTCGCGTTGTTCGTGGCGGGTCGGATTCCACGATAGATCGTAGTGAACGACCGCATCGAAGCCCGCCTGCAAATTGATCCCTTCGCTGAGACAGTCTGTGCAGACCAATACACGTTTTGGCGCGACGGATAGTCGCGTGACACGCTCCTCGCGTTCGGCAGGCGGCAGCATCCCCGTGATGCCTGCAATTTCCACGCCGCGCGTGGCGTCGCGCAGCGCGTCGGTCACGTAATCGACCGTCGGGATGAAGCGACAGAATACAATTGGATTATAACCTTCCCGAAGTAAGTCTTTCACAATAGCAATGAGCTTTTGCAGTTTGCTGTCCGCTTCGCCCTGAAGCGCTTCTGCAGCCCGTGCCATGTCCAGCAAACGGCGGCGGAGCGTGTTCTCATCCTGCGCCAGTTCGCCGATGTCACTGCCCGGAATGACATCCATGCCCTCAGCCGTTTCATCGTTCATCAGGTCGAGGACAGTCCGCCGCCCGATTTCATCGACATCGGCTTCGGTTTCGGCTTCCGTCGTCGCGGCACGAGTGCGCAACGTAGCGGCTGCCGCTGCCGGACTCGACGCTAAGGAACGCAGCAGTGCCAACGCCGACCACCAGCGCACGCGCTGACGATACCCCTCGCCCGGTTGCAACACGGTTTCGCGGGCGTAGTTCAACACGCGATCAAAGAGGCGCTTGTACTCGTCCGTGAGTTTGTACGTTTCCTCGGCGATGTCCCGTTCCGGGAAAGGCGTAATCGAGTCCATGTAGGCATTGATATCCGCGCGTCTCCGCTGGACGAAGTAGCGCGCCAATTCACGGCGTAAGGGTTCGTTTTCCGCGCCAGTCAGGTCTTCGGGCAGATCGGCAAAGTCGGGATTGAGCATTGCCAAGAGCGAGCGGAAGGCTTCTTCCTTACCGCTATGTGGTGTAGCGGTGACGAGGATCAGATGACGGTTCGGGTTGTCAGCCAACGCTGTGACCAGTTCATATCGCTGATGTTTGCCACCTCGCCTGTCAGTTGTATGGGCGACCGTATGCGCTTCATCGACGATGATGAAATCTGGCGCAGCGCGTAGAAATTCATCGCGCCGTCGCTCGGACTTGATGAAGTCAGTTGAGACGACGACGAAGGGATATCGTTCAAACAGCGACTCTCCCATACGCAGATGCTGTTCGAGTCGCGTAGCAGTGCTCGATAAGACCAATTCCGCCTCGATGTAGAACTTCTCGCGGAGTTCTGCCTGCCATTGCTCGGCTAACTGTGGGGGACACAAGACCGCGATCCGGTCGATTTCACCGCGATCCAGCAGTTCGCGGGCAATGAGCAGCGCTTCTATCGTCTTGCCGATGCCTACATCGTCGGCAATCAGCAGGCGCACGGGGTCTTGCTTGAGCGCTATCAGCAGCGGCACGAGCTGATAAGGACGCGGCTCGACATTGATGCGCGCAAAAGAACGGAATGGACCTGCGCTCGACCGGAAGCCCAAACGCACTGCCGCACGCAGCAAACGTGCCGAGCGGTAATCTCCGATATAGTGTGGATCGGGAAGCGCAAAGGTCGCTGGTTCGATTTCTTCCAGCACAGTGAAAATACCCGTGACCTCATCATCCGTGCCACCCAGAGGACGCACGAGTACAACTTCATCCGTCGACTCCGGCAGGACGACCCATTCGCGCCCGCGCACACGGATGAGCGAACCGACTGTGAAGCTCATCCTTCACCCCCAAAGATATGCCGGTTGCGTTGCAAAATTACGTCCCAGTCATCCCGATAGCCAAAGCGAACCACCCGATATCCATAGTCCGCCATACATTCGGTCTGCTGCGTGTCGCGCTGCTGGCGGTGCGGGAAATCGTGATGAGAACCATCAATATAAATCGCCGCGTAAACCCCGCCGCTGTTATAAACGAAGTCCGGTCGTGTCCCGCAGTCTTCCATATACACCTGTGCTTGATCGGGCAAACGCAATCCGCTGCCATGCAGCACCATCAGCCAATCACGTTCCAATTCGGAATCGCACTGCCGAAGCAGCGTTTCGAGGAAGTCTTCTCGCGTTTCCCTACTTGGGCTGGAAATGACGTTGGCGCTTGCCAGCGTCTCCAGCAAATCGCGGATTCGCTGGCGGTCCAGAATCGGGTGTTCACGCTGATTACTATAGCTCAACAAGCAGTCGTAGCAGGCTGCCTCACAATCCTCGCGGGCACGGGGTCCATGACGCAGATCTTCGCCCGTGATGGGGTCAAAATGGCAGATACGCAAGGCTTCTCGTGCGACCTGTGCGAGTGCTTCTGGCTCATCGACCAGCCGCCGCAGCACGCCTGCCCCGCCTTCCGTGGCTTCGTAAAAGAGCAGCGTTCGCCGGTTATCCCCGTCAGGCAGTGGTTCCGCCGCGAGTTCGTTGTCTTCAAGCTGATAAACGGCTTCAATGGCGCGTTTTAGCGCCGCCTGCAACGATGCCATTTCTTCGATTTCCAAGCCGATCAGGGGTTCAAACAGCAGGCAGTTGCGGTTGTCTTCGACATATGGGATTACGCGGCGGGTACGTTCGGACATCGGATCATCGGGGTCATCTTCATTCTGCTCGTTGCGCCCCCAGTAGCCACGCTCGATATCCAGGACGAAGCCGTATTGATGCTTGTTTTTGCGGCGCGCCCAGCCCAGATTGATGCGCCACAGGGTCGCTGTCTGCGCATAGGTTAGGCGTATCAGATCATGCGCCTCCTGCCGCACCAAAGCGGTGCGAACATCCGGCTGACCGTCGCGCTGATTAAAGCGCACACCGGTACGAATGTCGTAGCCTAACCGCAGCCGATCTTCCTCGTCAGAGTTGATACGGTCACGGCGTTTCGTCACCACATTTTGCAGCCGCAGGAGCGATTGCAGCGGTGGATCGAGTGGCATTCCACAGCGTTGGCAAAGGTCGTAATCCACGCGCATGTTGACCGGATGAATATAACCACAGTGACTGCACTGCTTGATTTGGGTCGTCAACGGACCATCCTCATCATCGGTCACTGGCATGATGACTTGGTTGATGAGATAGCGCGATCCTTCATGGTAGATGATGGCACGCGGACCGAATTCCGCGATCGCTAAGAAGCGTGGACGGGAGAGGAATTCGTCACGCTGCTGCACCTTCCGTGCTGGAATAAACGCCGAGATCGGCAAGCGCGGGAAGCTGTAGCCGGGAAGAAAACCCTCCGTAGCGAAGTAGCGATAGCTGTAGAAATCCGACTGCACTAGGCTCTTCACCTCAGTCAGCAAATCGATCTGGGATAGCCCTTCGCGCCGCAGTCGTTCTGCCTGACGTTTGTCCGAGCTGCTGCGGGTCGGATCGCGGCGGATGTCTTCCTGAATTTTGACCTGCTTGAGTGCCGACCAATACAATCCTCGCCAGCGCTCGCAGGTGTTCTCGAAGGCTCGGACGATGTTCTCCATCGTGACTTCCAGAAGCCCAGACGCATCCGCCAACTCCGAGATCGTATGCAGCACCTGCTCCGCCCGCTGTCGCGCTGCTAGGCGCGCTGTTCGCGACTCAGCTTGTTGTCGAATGTCTGGCAGCAATTCCAACGAGGGCGGATCGCCGTTCATGTCGAGGATTTCTTTAAGCGTGTCTTTCAGGTCGATGCCGGTTTCTGCCAACCAGATGGCGTGGATGTGAGACCGCAGCAAATCCTCGTTGGTCAGGTCCAGACGCGGCGGTGCAACCATACCAGCGACCATGCGCTCAGGACGCTTGAAGAAATACTGGTCGTGGGGACTACCCCTAGAACAGTAAGTGAAAACAAGCGCGGGCTGACCACTTCGACCGGCGCGTCCGCTGCGTTGGGCATAATTGGCAGGGGTGGGCGGCACATTGCGCATGTTGACCACATTCAGTTCCGCGATATCTACACCCAATTCCATCGTCGGTGAACAGTAAAGGATCGGCAAATCGCCACTGCGGAACAATTTCTCGCGTTTCTCACGTTCGTCGTAAGGTACCTGCGCCGTATGTTCGTGGGCTTCCAGCCCAACCAGCGACTCGGCGACCGTTCGATAGAAATCAACAAAGAAAGCGTTCGGGCGACCGCCTTCTTGCGATTCACGCGGCACTCGGATCGGATCGTGAAATGCTCGTGTACCCTGCCCAGCGTGCCAGCGCATAGCCGACGCAACCAGTTGATAACCGGGGACATCCTTATCGTCCGTTGGTTCGCGGGTAATTTCCACCAGTCCTGCAATGCGCAGTCCAGACAAGAGATCGCGGATGATCCGTTCGGTTTCATCCAGACCGATCCGCCCGTATGTCACTGCTTCATATTCAGGGAGCGTGCCTGGGCGGCGCAGGTAGATGCCGAATCCGCCCCGTGCCGAGACATAAGTATAGTTGCCACGCCCGTCGTCACCACCAGAGGAACGTGGAATGAGCACCGAAGCATATTCCATGCGTTCATCTTCGTCGATTGCCCAAGGATCGACCAAACGTTGGCTGCTCAACTGCTGGATACGCTCCTGGTAGCCACTGTCCAAATAGTCCACTTTGATCGCCAGTTCGCGTCGCATATAGTCCAAGAGCGTTTTGGCAATTTTCATGCGCGTGTCGGGTGAAGCCGTCACGAGTGCGGTATGGCTGTTCTGCCACACGTCTTCCGCCGCGCAGACGGCATCTAAATCATCGTAGGCGATTTCGAGAAGTCCACACTGTTCGAGGTTCGGTAAGGCAATACGCCAACCCCGGCGCAGATCGCGGTAGATGCGATAGCCCAACACCTGCCGCAGCGAGCGCTGCGTTTCCTGTAAAGCCTGAAAGCGCACTCCGGGATCGCTGGCATACAGATGCAGGGGTAAATTCAGCGCCTCAAAGACTTTCTCCGCGATCACTTCATGCGACAGCCCTGCGCCTCCGGCGCGTTCCACCGCTCGGTAGATTGCGCCGCGCAACAAACCGACTTCGATGAAATCGTTGAAGTGTCCAGCTTGCAATGAGGCATCCTGCCGATTATCAGTAAAGCTGAGTAGTTTCCGGGCGTGTCGTTCCAGATCGCTGACTCTGAGTGAGCGAATCGCGGAAAGACTCAACAGAGTCGTTGCGCTGCTGCGCCCTTCTGAACTAAGGGTAGCGAGCTTGCCAAAATCACTTTGGCGCGCACCATAGGAGACACCGCAATTCAGACAAAACATGAACGGTGAGGGGACATAAACACAGGGTTGTCCCTCCTGATCCTCGTCACCAGAAGCCAGAACTCGCACATGGCGCGGCAGGCTGGCGCGGCGGTGGCTGCGAATACGGTTTACACCGTTGCGCTCTTCCAGCCAGTCATCCGGTAAATGTTCGCCGTCGATGAGTTCATTGAGATCATGTGGCCAAGGTTTATGCGTCCCGATGTAAAGAAAACCTGCTTCGCTCTCGTCATCCGCGAGACGGTCGCCGAATTCACGTGGCATCACCCGGCGCAGCGCATCGTCGGTGGTGGTAATGCGAACCGTGTAGTATTCCTGCCCGCACTCCCGGCAGAAGCATAATGGAAACAGTATCCGGTCGCGCTCACCTGGCACAAAGCGCTGACCCGTAAGCGTGATATAGCGTACATGTTCGGATTCGACGCTGGCGTAGACCGTATCGCCCGGGCTGATGAACTGATGCAGACGGAAGGCGAACGGCGCAAAGCCGGTATCCGGGTTGGGTGAGCACCGGTATCCGGCGAGCAGCCAGCGCTGAATGACTGCGGCACAATTCGCGTCGGGAACGCCGGTCAATGAGGCAAGTTCGCGGGCAGCGCCTCCATCACCTTCGATGCAGCGTGGTTGCTGCCGTGCTAGGCGACCATCGACTTCTCTCAGTCCAAACGTGTCTTCGATCCAAACTGACAGCGGATGCGCCACGAATGTCTCGTAATCGCTCGGCGCGGTAAGGTTTTCCCCCTGTTCGACAGCAGCCCGCAAGTCGTGCTCGAACGTTGCGGCGTTTTCGTATGGGAGCGTCGCTCGGCGCAGGGTTTCACCGATGATGTGTTGGGCTTCGACCGGGGAACCAAAGATCTGTGTCCCAACCTCAGCAACCTGAGCACGCTGCTGAGGATAGGAACCCTCACTCGCAAGTGTTGCTGACGTTCCCACGAACAGGAGGCGTTGTTCTGGCGTTTCTAGACGATTGCGCACGCGGCGAACCAGCAGCGCAACATCTGCGCCTTGCCGTCCGCGATAGGTATGAAGTTCGTCGAGTACCAGAAAACGAAGCCCTTTCGCCTGCTCGATGAGCTGACGCTCACGCGGGCGTGTCATGATGAGTTCCAACATCACGTAATTGGTCAGTAGAATATCAGGCGGATGCGCGATGATCTCTCGGCGTTCCTCTTCGTTCTCCTGCCCTGTATACCGGGCGAAGGTTACTGGCGACTGTCCTTCTGGGTATCCGTCATACAGGAACTTTCGGAGTTCACCCGCCTGGCTGTTTGCCAGCGCATTCATGGGATAGACAATAATTGCCTGAATACCACGACCGCTTCCCCGTCGTAGGATATGATCGACAATGGGTACAATATAAGCGAGGCTTTTGCCCGACCCGGTGCCGGTAGTCAGGATGTAGTTGTGTCCCAGACGAGCGGTTTCAATCGCTTCGCGCTGGTGGCGATGGAAACGCAGTGCCTGCCCCCCACTCTGTTTGTTCTTCAGAAAAATACGGCTGCACTCTGGATGCAACACTGCTGCATCCACCAATTCCTGGATAGTGCCACCGCTCTCGAAAGTAGGATTGAGCTGTATCAGCGGATCGGGCCAGAACACACCCTCATCGAGACTTTTGTGGACCTCCTGGTAAATGCGTTCGTCACGAATTTGAATAAAACTACTGGCATAATTCGAATAATCATTTGTTAGCCGTTCGCGTAGATTGAACACATCCATTACGGCATCCTTGAGAAGACATTTCTCTCTCGCACAGAACATTCCTTAACTGGGAAAGTGATTGTTTCGTGGCACTGGGTGTCTTGCCGCTTCTAGGGTCTGCTTGTGCGTTTTCGAAATAGGCAACGGGCGATCATTATGAGGGATTATACAACTCTATGACGCTTCCCGTGAAATCACGTATTGTTCGAGTTAGTGCCAATACGCGGATTCTCGCAGATATCTGGCTCACTCGATGAGCGAATGCAATCCGGGACCTTGCGGTGCCTACCTAACCCGCCTCAATGCATCGTAGACGGGCGCATTGGAGGCTTCCGACGATGCTGGCAGCGTTGCTGGTAGCTCGGCGACGTTGGGCGTCTTAATATTCAATCGTTTTCGGGCAAACCTTCTTGCCCGACACTCTTCATCGGTGTTGATAACGTCGCGCTCACCAGCACGCACCTTGCAGGCTTGCGTCCGAAAAACACAGGTAGTATCAGCCCAGCGTGCCAGAGGATAAAACTCGTTGTTCGTGCAATGCATTTAAGCGCGCTAGTGCCCTCTCCCCCTAATATTGCATATCGCAAATACCAATGAGTGCTGCAAGTGCCGCCTGAGTTGTGGCCAGTTTTCGACCATTGGTTGGTATATCGAGTAATCTTAACGGGGAGGTTATGTTGTTACGTTTCGAGAGCAAAGATTCTTTAGCTCAATTACAGCCTTTCGTTCCCATTCGATATATCGACTTGGTTCATTCCAAAAAACGTCCCATGCTTTATTCAACAAAGCATATATTGGATGTTCAGTTTCAGGTGTAACAATTTGGCACTTCAATTCGAGTGTCGCTTCATAGGCTTTTTGAGCAAACGTTGCAAGAATATCATCTGGAAAACAACGTTGATATTCCGGTTCAGCTACCGATCCGGAGATACGTAAAAGTTCGCTCCATTTGTGTTCTATTTTATCAGCAGCCTCACTGAAATCGATCAAACGAAGACCATGAAGAATTGTCTGCATTCGTGCTGCGTCCGCAGGGTGACTCGTTTCGCCATCCAGTGGAACAGTAAAAGGATTGTCCCCAAGTTTTGTGTAGAGATGAATATGCGACCACCCAAACGCGGGACCGATGGTGTAGACAGCGAATAGATCACAAAAAAATTCAACCGCCCATTCCCACCACGATTTTTTCCAAACTTCGAAATAATCTGCAAGTTGTTTTGGACCGCGACCACGCATTTCTTTTTGATATGACTCGTTCAGATAATTTGATACGATATACAACATCTCCAGTAATCTCGCTTGAAAGCCTTTAATTTTGGGATTATATCGGTTTGGACTATAAGGCTCGCTGACAAGCGTGTGACCAATCTCATGGTAGAGATCAGGGAGATGTAGTAGAAAATCTCCTTCAGTAAGTGGAACAAAAAGCAAATTGAAATTAGGATAGATATGAAAGTAATGCTGAGACAATCCTGTCACCATAGGGGGTGATAAAGGATAATCTATTTCATGTGTGATACGAATCACGAGTTGCGATAAAAAACCATCACTTTCTGTGTGTCGCTCCAAGGCAGCGACACAGGTTGTCTCCAATAGGCTTAGCTCTTGAACGGCTCGCCGAAAGTGACGTAAACGCTCGGACTGATTGCGTGGGTCACGAAGAAATCGATCTTTTAGTATCGCTTCAAGTTTTTCAATTACATCAGTGATCGAACGAGTCGTATCCTGAACAAGTGGATAAAATTCCTGTGGTAGACGGTTTGGATTTGGAATACGTGCCAATAATTGCCGACCACGCTCTTGATGCTGTCTGATCGCAACTTCAAAGTATTCGTTCAATGCGACCATCCCCGCATTTTAGCCACTGCATTCGCTTGAACTTGCTCTAACAATTGTGCAAGATTTTCGAGTTCATGAATTGCTGATACATCAACCTTTTCAGCTTTTAGGTTATTAGATAATCTCCGCCATCTTGCCCGGCTTGTTGCATCATCGCCTATAACAAGCATTGCAATCATGCGAGTTGAAAGCGTATCTGTTTTTTCTACAGAGAGTTCTGATAACAGGTCTGCAAGCTCAAGCCGGAGTGAGTTATCATTTCCTTCGCCCGTTTTCAGTTTGACCAAAACGTTGTCTACCAGCTCGGCATGTTCTCTAATCTGTTGGTAAATGCCTGAGTACAAACCAGGGTTACTCATAGACAGCTTCCATTTCTTCTTCGCCCTCATCGGTCAAAATTGCTTCCAATTCAAGAGCATTCTCGTCGTAGTCCGTTGCTTCTTCGCTCAAGAACCGGTCATTTAACTTCAGTGTGATAGGGTAACGGCTGCAATCTTCCGGTCGCGTCCAAGTTAGGCATGACAGATAGAAAATGTCTTCTAAGCAAGCCTCAATGGATAGTGACCCTTCAACACGGCGTATATGTAAAGGTCGAACTGTACCTTTATGCCGAAATGCTCGCCCTGTAGTACAAATGTAACCTTCATCGCTACTGAGAACGCAATAATTTCCTACTTGAGGGCTCTCAACCCAATCGCGATTACCGCGTTGACTTACGTTGAATAGGCGAAACCGAACAGGTGCGGATTTCGAAATTTCGATAATGGTGAGAGTAGCATCTTGGGCAATAACCTTCTCCCTCTTCAGCTGCTCAAGCGCTTCATGTGCGCCCTTTTGTTCGGTATCGAAAACACGTCCATCACGTTGCAGCAAGATTGTCTTGATCAACTCAGCGCGATTTTTCGCTACTTCTCGGATTGACTCGACCATATACGCTCTCATCTGCAGAGCAGAAAGCTTCTCTTTTTGCCGCGATTTCTTGATGAAAGTTTGAATATCCCCCCCGTGGCTGCCAACTAGGACTAAACCAGCAGTATGCTGTTTTACATCCAGACCAATCGTCAAATCGGCATTCAAGCGCGTCTCTAAGACGAAGGGCCAGCGTTGATTGGTAAGGAGGATTTTATTGATGGCGACCATGCGTAAATAGCCGAAAAGCATCCCTCGTTTGTTTGGGCGGGGTTCGTACGAAGACTTTCCATTCGGCTGAAAATAACACTCGGCCCCAACTGTAGAATGCATTACTGCCGCATAGATTTGAGGTGTACGTTCATACAACTCTCGAATGACCATTGCAGCCAACTGGTCTTCCGCGCCATCTTTGCGGTCTGATATGTGATGGATCATGACGACCGCATAACCCGGATGCTGGCAATGAGCCTCGATAGCCTCACGAATAGCGTGACCCTGTTTCGGGAATGTTCGAGCAACGCGGTCATTATAGGCAACGATTACGGGATTGTATTCGTGAGGGAACAAATCCTGCATCGTACTTTTCAAGTCATCAATCAACCGGGTGCCGTAGCTGTCATATACTGACTGCGGCAAAATGAAATACTGACGGTCTAATCGATCACGAGTGTAAAATCCCGCGCTATGATCTTTTAGCAGTTCGAGGCGGGTTTTTCCCAGCACATCCAAACTCGTATGCTGTGCAATCGGTGTACTGCGCACGGATAAAACTTTTCCATTGCCAAACCGAATATCGGGTACGGTGAACATACGTGGCTCTGTACTGAATGGGCGGCTCGCTAATTCAACACAAGCTGATCCCATTCTGAGACCGCGCAAATTCTCTCTAACAAAGGTGTGGATAAGGCTTCGACGGCGGTGTGGTTCAAGAATAGTATGCCCATGCTGTTGTCCCGCACTATCATTACTTGTGCGATAAACAGGGTAACAAAGAGGGGCAATAGCAGACCGATTGTCGTCTTCATTGTCCAAGTAGATCACAGCAGCAGCGTCGTGTGGAACGTTAGCAAGCTCTGCCGGAATTGACTTTTTACATTCGCGGTTTACATATTCAAGCAGAGAAAGATCAGTATCAGGAATAATATATTCCGTGACATTCTGATCGCTTAAATCGATTGCCTTAATCTCATACCAGTTATGCCCGTAATGATAGACAAATGTCTGATCTTTCCATCGGGCAAATTCGTCATGAGTAAGATGTGTTGGCAAAGGATCACGCCCTACCGTTTTACTCGTCACATCAATACATAAACCTAATTCTCTGCTTGGCGTTACCATCGAACGTACCGAGAAACCCGTATATCTGACAATCCCCTCGCCCAGTGGCTCCGAGATTTTGCTGAAGAATGCTTGACCTGCCGACGGTTGCCACAGGTCGTGATGATCAAACAAAACACCTTGTATCCAGAAATCCAAGAAGCGCGTGCAGATTTTATCGTTCTCAGGCGAACGCTCGCTGAAATCTAATCGGAGTTCACCAGGGCAAAGCTCAAAGGTGACAACTGTTCCAACAAGAGACAAGTTGGGAGGTGGGGTAGCATCACTTCGAACAACCAAATGCGGCGTTCCGTCTTGGTCGATAATCGTAACTGGTACTTTCAATGAAAAGCTAAGTTTGCGAATGATGCCCTGACGGTTTTTATAGTATTCGTCAGGTGCATTGAGTAGCCCTTTAATTCGATAGAGGCTATATGTCGAAGAAAGAGCATTCGCATTCAAAATACGGAAAACATTGGTTTCTAGACTCATCGCTTCTCAGCCTTGCTTCCAACATAGTGAACGAAATGGGCAGCGCGGACATTCATCGGGGTTGTGCGTAGATGGAATATCAGAAATCGATAGATCACCCCCGAAGGGGGCGACTGCAAGTTGCATATCAAGGGCAGAGCGCGCCATATAGTTGCTAACCGCTTCGATATCTGCGTCGTTGAGTTGATAATGCCGCTGCTGATTCGTCAGCAACTGCACCTCTGTTAACTGCAAATCGGTCGGCGCATAATGTCGATAGCCGTCGGGGAAATCACTGTGTGGTTCACAGTTGATCAACGCGAGTGCATAGAGTGCCAACTGTAAACGATAAGCGTGAGAACCAAAGCTATGCACTTTCCAATCGATGATGAGAGGCGGCTGATCATCGAAGAAGGCTACTAGGTCAGGCATCATTTTTGCTTTGACACCCTCGTGCGAAAATGTTAGGGGGCGTTGGGCGATGAGATGTACAGCGTTCGCAAGTTGTGCATGAAGATCACTCATGTCCAATAGGTTCTGCAAAGCGGTCTCGATATCTAACCATGCCGTTTGCAAATCCTCTTGTTCAACTCCATTTTCATACTCCACACTGTAAAGTGCGGCAAAGTTTCCTCCCGCTTTTTTTACAGTCATTCCAGTCTCACGCATCCGATTCGCCCGCGCAAATTGAATTTGTTGAGTAAACAATTTTTTCGCCTGATTCATCATGTCTGTGCGTGAGATGGTACCGCCGCGCGATAGAGGGAGTACATAACTTTTTACGATGACCTGATCGACAAGGCTGCCCCTCCAAGCAGAGATCGTTTGTAATTTTGAAAGCAAATAAGCTTCATGGCGTGTTTCGTCTTTTGCAAGTGCATTGGCGACTTGATACCTGAAATACCACTGGCGCGGACATTTCTGAAAAAGGCGACTGCTTGAGAATGACCAGACAGACATTACTCGTTTCGCCCCTTTCGTGCGCGCAGGAACGCTAGATAAGCAACAAGTTCCTGCTCCTCGTCTTTGCTAATGTCGCCAAAGCGGTCGAACACACGCGGCGCGTTCGACTCCCTGGAGTCATCATCGGGTACGGGATGACCCGCAAGAGAAAGCAGATCGTTATAGGCGACTTCATAAAGCTCACTCAACTTATGCAAGATGGTAGGGGAAGGCTGTTTGATCTTGCCACTTTCTACTTGGCTGAGATAGGCGTTGGAAACGCCTACTGCCTTCTCCACTGCACGGAGCGATAGTTTTTTGGCTTCACGAGCCGATTGCAGGAATTCACCAAGTATGGAATTTGTGTTCTCATTCATGTGCTTAGTCTATCAAGCGCCGCTAAGTTTGTCAAGCAACCTGTGTACTTTGGATGCTGCCTCCGCTCAATATACCGCTGGTGAAGCAAATCGAAGCAGTGCGCGATCTGAAGGATGAAGCATGAGCTAGGCAATCATTGTGGTTGATTTCGTCTAGAAAGGATACCAGCGCAGCGGGCGCGGTGCGGGACGACAGGGCTTGAGAGCCACGCTCAAATACTTGCAACATCGGGAACAAGAAAATAACCATCTCGCTCAGAACCACACTTACAAGCGGTGGCAGGATTGCAGGATGGGCGTGTCTTATGGGGAGATTTTCAAGAACCGCGATGCGTTGCAAAGTAAGCATGGGCTGACGTAGACGTGGGTGATCTCGCCTGCACTCGATCTGATGGAACTCGGGCACACAATCAGCGTCGGGAGCTGCTCTACGACCTGACCGAATGGGTTGTCGAAGACGATACACCGAACGGGGTTTTGACGTGCCGGAGTACAGCTATCTATTGAACAGCGCGAAAACTAAGCCCAAAGACGGTGAGCCGTCGTAGGAACATCTGCATACTTCCTCGTCGGTGTTGTACAGAAACTAAAGTCATCGAAATTTCGCAGCCGAATACCATATCTCCAATAAGAGCAATCCATGAGCAATTCATCGATAGCTCTGCGCCCAAAACTCTTTGCAGACGGGTGCTCTGAGAATAATGGCGCTGCCTTGCAGCAGCGCCACATCGCGTTTGCGATGTCGACAACCCCGCCGCAATGCAGCCGTCGCAGACGGGTGCATTGGAGGCTGCCGACGGTATGCTCAGCGTAGCTGAATCATCGGCGGGGTTGGGCGCGAGCTAAAAGCTCGCCACCTCATGCGCCGGTGGAGGCTGATGTGCGCCTCTACGTGGCGCACCCAGATAGCACCCGCAGGTGCTATCTGGAATGTGGGCGGATACATACCCGCCCACCGAACGCACTCCGTGCGTTCATGCTTGCGGCAGCCAAAATTCTGTAATCTGCTGCACTGCCGGTCAGCCACCCAACACTACACTGAAATTCTGCGCGCTTCCACTGTAATTTTGACATTCCTCCACTGAAATTCTCCAGTCGTCCGTCCGATCCATTTTGCGACAATGAACGGAGCGGAAGTTGAAAAGGTAGCAGGAATGGCGACAAAAACGGTACGTCGCAGTATCAGCATGACTCCTGAAATGCACGACTTGTTGGCGCAGCTTGTTGCTAAACGCGGACGTGAGGTTAAAGAGGTTGACCTCATCCGCGAAGCTATCCGAAGATATTTGGACGCTGAAGCTGATGTCGTTGGCAGCCGACGTCACTTTCAAAGAACGCTGCAGGCGCGTCTCGACCGGCTGGAAAACACACTCACGTTTCAGATGCACATCCTCATTTACCTGCTCGCTGCCATTCTTGCCGACGACAGCGCTATCGAAGATGCCATCCTCGCCGCCAGGCGCGACGGTGAGACACTGCTAGCGCAGATCGAAGCTGTGCGCGACCTGAAGGACGAAGCATGAGCAAAGCGATCATCGTTGTGGATTTTGCGTACAAAGGTCCCCAACGCAATGGTCGCGGTACCGGACATCAGGGCTTGAAGGCGACGCTCAAATATCTGCAATTCAGAGATAGGCGGAACAACCATCTCGCACAGTCACGTGACTATGAGCGCTGGCAGGATCGCGGCATGGGCTTACACCACGGCGAAATATACAAACAGTGCAATGCCCTGCAAAGTAAACATGTTATGGCGTGGACGTGGGTGATTTCACCCTCACCGGACCTGATGGAACTCGTGCCACACGATCAGCGACGAGAACTACTCTATGATCTGACCGAACGGGTTGTGGAGGACTACTACACTGAGCGCGGCTTCGATGTGCCGGAATACAGCTATCTGATGCACAGCGCTAAAACCAAGCCAAAAGACGGTGAGCCGCCGCAGGATCACCTGCACACGCACGTCATTTTGCCCGGTACTGCTCCATCGACCGCCGACCGTCTGCCGGTCTACAACAACGCGACCAAAGGACATGATCGCCTCTTTCGAGAGATCGCGTCACAGCACTTCGCCGACATGCTCGACGAACGTGGGATTGAATGGCGACCGCTGCGCGAAGAACCGAAACCGGATGTGCAGCGTGATAATGGAATCGATTTGGACGACTTTTTCTCCCGCTAGGAGGCGCAATGCAGAGTCATCACTGGCTTGGATTGTTTGCGCTGCTCACGCTCGTGCTGGCTGGAGCAGCCATCGGACGCATTCTTAAGTTACCCAACGGCGAAGGCATCTATCTCTCCGTACTCATCACCGCGCTGATCGGTTGGTGGATTGGACGGCGCAGCAACCGCAAGAAGGAGCGCTCATGATTTACTGGTTGTTCACCGAGGGACGCGACGCACTCACTGGCTTACTTTTTCCACTGCTGTGCTGCGCTCCAATGGCAATGCTGATTACAACGGCAGTGCTGGGCGCGAGCATTCGGCGAACCAGCGATGAAGGCGCGAATGCGTCTTCATGGGCGCAGCGTGTTCTGCTCCTTATAACCTACGCCGTCATGCTGCTGACGGTAACCACTGTCTATCTAATGCTGCTTGGTGATCAGGCGGTGAAACGTGGACACTCAAATGCCAGCGACGTGATCGATCTGCTGGTCGGCGCACCACCGGGTATCCACACGATGCGGCTGTTCATGTTCGGCGTGTTTCTGAAGTTTGTCCTGATGATGACCACCATCGGATTGCACAGCATGCTGCGAAACGGCGGTTGGCTGCGCGAGAAGATCGACCGCTTGCGCGCTCCAATGATCAAACGCGGGGCGTTGGGGTCGTCTCACTTTTGCACACTGCGCGAGTACCGCCGCTTTCGCCGTCCCGATCCGGAAGGCTTGATCCTACTCGGCGCATTTTGGGGCGAGAACAAGCGGCGGCTCGACGTGGGCAGCGGGCAGTTTTGTCTGGGCGGTGAGGATGTGGCGCGCGGTATCCTGACGCTCGGCGGTCCGGGTTCAGGCAAGACGCAGGGCATTATCCTCCCGACGATTGCCGACCGGATGCTCTTCGGGCATTCGCTGATTGTGGCTGACCCACAGGGCGAAATCACCGCGCACGTTCTGAGCTATGCTGCCGTTACCCGCCATCTGATTGTGGTACATGATCCAACCAGCGCTACTGGACCGCGCTACAACCTCGCGGACGGCATCGCCAACGTATCCGACGCACGGGCGATTGCCGATGTGCTGGTGCCGTCGGCGGCAGGGGATAATCGCTTCTGGACAGATAGCGCCGCCGCGCTGCTCGCTGCCTGCCTGATCCGTTTTGACAATCTCGGCGCAATCTACAACGCCATGAACGACATGAAGGCGCTGGCAAAGGCGCTCAAATCGAAGAAAGATGACGCGGCGCTGCTGGCAAACAGCTTCATCGCGTCGGTCGGATCAGATGGAAAGGTCGCGTCAAACGTGATTGCGACGCTGGCGACTGCGCTCACCGGTTGGGCGTCTAAAGAAGTGCGCGCCAACACAGCGGCATCGGACTTCGATGCGGAGTTGATTGTCACGCAACCCACAGTCGTGGTGCTGACCTGTCCAGGGCGGATGCGTGCCGTCTATGCATCCTATCTCGGCGCGACGCTGCGTAAGCTCATGCTCGACCTCGATACCATCGGCGAGCACAATCGCGGCCCGCTGCCCGTTCCCGTTGGCGTGATCCTCGATGAGTTCCCGACACTTGGCAAGCTGGATAGCCTGGTGGCGGATGTCAACCTCGTGCGCAAGCGCCGCATCAGCATCCTGATTGGCGCGCAGACGAAGGGACAGTTCGAGATGATCTACGGGCGCGAAGGCACGCAGGCATTGTTCACAGGTCTGGCGACGCAGGTGATTTATGGCGGATGCGACGCGGATACGGCGGAGTTTTACAGCAAGGCGAGCGGCACGGCGACGACGGATGCTAACATGGACGATCCGAACAGCCATCTGCGCCAGCGCCCACTGCTGACCGTCGATGAGGTGATCACGCCGCAGGTTGGCAACTGCACGATTTTCGCCCGTTATGTCGAGACGAGTTTTGCCACGCAGGTCATCTTGAACGCACGGCTGACGCGCTTCTACGAGCGGAGTGACTGGAATCGGCGGTTGAGGGTCGCACAGGAAAGTGAGCCGATGCTTTTGGAGCGCGGCATCGACTTCGATGATCCCGAACCGGAAGCGCCAGAAACGCCTACCGCCGAACCGATTGCAGGTAGTCCATCCTCGATTGCTGTTGCCGTTGAGAATGCCATTCACGACAAGATCACGAAGCGCACAAGCGGAAAGGTCAAAACGGTACCGTTGAGCCAACTTCGCGCACAGTATCGGCAGCACCGGCAGGAACAAACGCGATGAGCCTGAACAAGAAGAGGATGGTGCGGGAGATTGGTCGCCGCACACGCCTGAAGAACCGCGATGTGCAGGCTGTTATTGAGACGTTGGTCGAAGTGTGGACGGAGGAACTCGTGAGGGGTGGACGCATCGAGATCGAGCATTTCATTGTGCTGGAAATGCAAATTGTTGAGCGTTATCAGAATAACACCTTTTTGCGACGGACGTTTCGCCTGGTAAAGCTGCGCGCGAGTCAGGCGCTGCGCGACAAACTGAATGCATGAGCTTATGGCGTCACTCGAATCCAGACGACACCGCCCTGATCCGGTTCAGCACGCATTTGCCATAGCAACGTGCCTCAGTGACGGTTGTACAAACCTCGCCCAAATGTCATAATCTTTTCTATTATCACTCTCTTCGCTGAAACGATCCTATGGCGCAGATGTTCATTTCCTACAGTCGGGTAGATACAGCGTTCGTCGAACTCTTTATTCGACGGCTTCAACGCGCCTTTCCTGATCTGAAAATCTGGCATGATCAAGCACCGCATGGGTTGATCGGCGGCGGCAACTGGTGGAACGATATTCTCGCTGCGATTGCCGCATCCGATGTATTCATTTACATCCTCTCCAATGAGTCAGTCAGCTCTCTCTACTGCCAGGCAGAATTTACCGAAGCGCGCCGCCTGCAAAAACGGATCATCACAGTTCAGGCGCGCGACCGAACCGAACTCACGGATGACCTGGACGATATTCAGTTCATCAATATGAAGGATGGTGTAGACGATACCGAAGCCTTCGCCAGCCTGGTCGCCGCTGTCAGTTTACGGCTGCGTGAAGCACAAAAATATCGTCATGCACGCCCGCTGTGGAAACCCGCCACACCCAAGCCCAACAAGGAAGCGCCGCCGACCCGTACTGCTGATGCACCCGATATTTCGACGCCTGCATTAGCAAAACCAACGGCTGAACAGGAAGCACTGCGACTGGCGCGTAGCGGTGTGCGCTGGCAGATCATCGGCGTAGCATTGAGCGTGGTGCTCGGGCTGGCGGCGCTGGCGGTGCCACTGCTGGATCGCATAGGTGCTGGCACGCCGACAACGGTTGCACGGGCGAGTGTCGCCCCATCAGAGACGCCTGCACCCACCCGCGATCTGGCACTGCCAGCCACCTTAAGTAGCTTCGAACAACTGCAAACGGCGCAGATGCAGCTTACCCACTCTGCTGCGACACAGGCTGCCGCAGACCTGAACGCCACACAGGATACGATTTTGAGCGCGAACGCGACCGGAACAGCGCAGCAGATCATGGCGACTGAAGCCGCTGCCCAGGCGACACTACTGGCACTTTCATGGACGCCGACACTGCGTCCGACGAACACCCCTGTGCCACCTACATCCACCTTTACGCCGACACTGACACCCACGTCCGACCCACTGGAGGCCGCCCTCACTACCGCTCGCAGCTTCACGGGCAGCAACACCGACTGGCAGGCGCTGTATCGGGATGGCTTTCAGTACACCTTTGAGGACGACGTAACGATGGTGCTGGTGCCGGCAGGGAGCTTTACGATTGGCGCGAACCCACAAGCTGATGATGAGCGTAATGGCAGCGTGATCACGTTCAATGAACCCTTCTGGATCGACCTGACGGAAGTGACGCAGGTGGATTTTGAACGGCTAGGCGGTGAAGCTGTAAGGGCAAGTTCTTTCACAGGGACTAATCGTCCTGTTGAACGGATCACCTGGTTTGAAGCACGGGACTTCTGTGCACGGCGCGGGGCGCGGTTGCCAACGGAAGAGGAGTGGGAATACGCGGCGCGCGGCCCCGCTGCGTGGGACTATCCGTGGGGCGATACGTGGAATGCGAGTAACGCAGTGTGGAATCGCAGTATTTCGCAGGGGACGGCAAATGTCGGCAGCATTGCAGCGGGGCGTTCGTGGGTGGGGGCATTTGATCTGAGTGGCAACGTCTGGGAATGGGCGAGTTCGCTCTACCTGCCTTATAGCAGCACAGAAAATCGGGAAGCGGATACAGGGAATAGCACGAATGTTCTGCGCGTGCTGCGCGGCGGCTCGTGGGTCAACAACAATGCGGACGACCTCCGCGCGGGGGATCGTAATGGGTTCAATCCTGACAGCGGGATCAGCAGCATCGGTTTTCGGTGTGCCCGACCTTGCGCCCCGCTGTGAGCTGCATGTTCACGGATATGCAGGCGGCGTAAGAGCGCCGGATGTTCCCGCCCAAGCCAGCGGGCAAATACAAAAAAGCGCCGTCTGTTCTGGTAGTCCGTGAGGACGAACGATCAGGCGGCGCGCTCGTTTACAGGTCAAGGTCAATTTGTGGACTCTCGAACTGCTCCCGCGCATCATGCTCCGCATTCGGATCATGCAAATGCCAATCGTCTGCCTCACGTACGGCGGTGCGATTGCCACTCATGTAATCGACGATCTGGTTGTAATCCATCGCCTCCCATTCACCAGATAATCCCTCCAGCTTTGCCACCTCCGGCGCGAGTTCAGGACCATCGAGCAGTCCTGGCACAAGATACGAGCGAAATTCTGCCTCAAACTTTCGCGCGTCGTTTTCGCTTGCGAAGTGCGCCATCTCCAGCGTCCGGGCTTCCGTCGGGTAGATGCTGTCGTCCATGCCATTTTCTGCAACATAGCCGTCGAAGTCAGGCGGAAGTTGCGGAAACTCGGTCACAAACAGCGCCGTGCCGAGTCGTTCGCCCTCAGGCGTTTCGACCGGGTGGTAATGCATCTGCCAGTAATGGCGCTCCGGTTCAGGTTCGTCACCGGTTTGCGCGGCGATCAGCGCATCCCAATTCTTCGGCTCAGGCGTGAGTACGGCAGGCAGCTCCTGGGTCTCGTCGTTGGTTATATCTTGCATCGCTTCCCCGACTGACACGTTTTCTAAGCCCAACAATTTCACCTCACGTGCCGTCGTGAAGCGGTCGGTCGGACCATCCGTGTACAGCCGCCCGTCGTCCCGATCCGCATCCAGTTCATCGTTTGCCACCGCCATTCCTTCCGCCTGGCGCATGGCGACTTCCAGCCCTGCCTCCTGATAGGTGCGGTACAAATCCTCCCGATCCATCGCGGCGATCTCTCGCTCGGCTTCGCGTTCCCATTCATACGATGCCATCGGATAGGTCTTGAGCGTTTGGGTCTGATTGCCGATACGCTCATCTTCTTCTAGCCACCATTTATCGGCAGCCAGTTCCAGCGTCCAGGGATCGACAGCCACCACCTCAAACGAGTAGTTGACAGCCGGATCGACCGGTTCGAGTAGGTGATAATTCGAGTCGGCAAACTGCTTTCGGAACTGTTCAGCGCGCGCTTGTCGCGTAAGTGCCTGCGCGTCGTCATGCCTATGTTCATGAGGAATAGCTTCCGCCGCTCGCTCCCGCTCCAGGCTGGTCGTGAACGGATCGGGCGGTCCGTGTGTGAACAAACGCGGGTCATCACGGGTGGGATCGATGATCCCCGCATCGATGCCTGCTTGTTCAACCAGATTCATCGCGCCTTGCAGATCGCCATTGGCTTGCAGGGTGAACGCCATATTTGCCTGGAGATGCGCTTCCTCCCAACTTGGTTGTGGAATCGTGAGGCGTTCGTACTCGCCATCGCTCCACGATTTCACGACCTCAATGAATGATTCACCGTTGGCACTCATGGCTCCAATGCCATAGTCTGGCATTTCACGCTCGCGTACCGTCGTGAACGGGTCGGCGGGTCCAGCTTCAACAAAGAGGCGCGGGTCATCGCGGATGGGTTCAAGATAACCGCCCGCGACCGCCATCCGTTCAGCGAGATTCATCGCCGCTTCCAAGCCCTGCGTTTCACGCAGTTGGTTCAGTTCGCGCTCGTCAATCCGTGCCTCTTCGTACATGCCATATTCGGCAATGGTGAAGGTGTCGAAACGCCGTTCGCTGCCGTGCATCCACGTTTTCACCGCTTCCAATGACGGCTCATTGTTCGGTCCTACGCCGTAGCCAAAGTAGTATTCCGGATGCGGGTTGAGTGCAGGCAAGTCCGGCGGATCGGGGAATTCCTGTCCATAGTTGTCCGCGATATCGCGCGCGAGCTGCTGCGCCATGTAGACATCGCCTTCCGCCAGATACTTCTCTAAGTCCGCTAACGGCCAAGCGGAACCGGGATCATCGTCGGACAGCGGCATCACAGGATACGAGTCGTGAATAACGTGTCCCCCATCCGCCCGCGCTGCGCGGAAGTAGCGCAGTTCATAGGGTTCAGCCTCCGGCTCATGGTTCTCGACGACAGCAAACCAGTGGGTAGTGCCACCGCCGTCGAGATGATGCGGTATGACCTGACCCTCCTCATTCAGCGGCAGAAGATCGTCGCTGAGCGTTACTTGTGGTAGGAGCTTGCGGTTGCTATCCTGCGTCATGAATCCTCCTTACGCGGTTCAGGCGCACCGGAAAATCACGTCCGGCGCGACCGCGCTCAACCACGGTGAACTGTCCGTTTGCGACGAGCGCGACCGCAGCCCGTCTGATGAGCAACCGCAGCGCGCCGGTGCGATCCACCTCAAGCCGCTGCGCTAACTGTTCGAGACGCACCTGATCAGCGGCGGAGAGACGCAGCGAAAAGTTCTTCGATCCGTCGCTCATAAGTCAATCTCCCACAGGTCACGGGTATAGTCCGCCAGATCCTGGGCAGTATCTGGTTCCAGTGGGATGCCGCGTTCACCCTCCCACAGCCCGCGCTGATCGGCGGCAAGCGCCATGCCTTCAGCTGCTTCAAATGCCCGCTCGATGCCGTCGCGCTCAACCACGTTGAGCAGATATTCCGCCGCACCGTATGCCTTGTCCCACTCACCCGGTACACATGGGGCAAGCTGCGCTTCGACCTCATCTGTCTTCGGGTCACGCCCAAGTGAAAGGATGCTGGTCACACAATTCGATGGATCATCCTTGTCTGGCTGAAACACACCGATCCAGTAGGCGGTCCCTGTTTCGGGATCGACGAACGGCGGCGGGTCGGTATTGGGGTCGAAACTTTCGGCAGCAATGCCAATGTCTCGCAGTGCCTTAAACGCCGGTATATCCATCTCCACGGCTGGAGCAGGTTCGTTTTCCAGGTTGAACAGGTCCTCAAACTCGAAATCGTCTGGTGGCAGATCGAGCAGAGCGCCAGCGTCCAAGGAACGCATCTCATCATAAGCGGCATATTCGGCGGGTCCCGCCACGCCCCATGTCGGTGCTGACTCACCCAGTTCAGCCGCGCGTTTCGCTGCCCGCTCATGGGCGAAGTCCGTCAATTGAAACGGCAGCAGCCGCTGATTGTGAATCTCGTTCTGCAACTCGTGATAGAAAGCGGCAGCTTGGTCGAGATCGCCGAACGTGCCGATCTCCAGATAGCTTCCGCCGAGATCACCGGAGTGGGCGTTGGCGTACAGGTCAATTGCGCCGATGCTATATCGTTCACCTTCATGGTCTAGCGTGGTACGCTCGACGGCAATGATCCCTGCATCATGCCAGCCCCATCCTTCATCCGCATTGAAGACAGGTTGAGCAGCAACCGCAGGCACGTCCAGTTCGACGGGTTCTGGCATCGATAACGGATTGAAAGCGTCATCCCCAGGCAGGTAATCGAAGGCGTCGTCTGCAAACAGGACGGTGGGAAACGGATCGTCGGGCATCGAAAAATCAAGTTCCGGTGGTTCTTGTAGCGCGTTCCAGTCCATCGGCAGTGGCGTTTTCGACATCGTTTAGATCACCTCCGTCGGACGCAGCACGACCGGCTTGTGTTCGCCAACCGTATGCGAAGACGGCGCAGTCCTTGGGCGCAGTGCCGTCTCAAAGCGTGTCCAGAAGGTGCGCAGCATGTCGAGACGCGACTCTTCGCCTGACGCGATCCGGGCGATGTCGGCGTGTAGATCGGCGGCGCAGGTGGGTGATGTGAGGTCGTCAAATGATGATTTGAGATACGCCGCCAGCGTGCGCCCGTGTTCGGTCAGCACCAGAAAACCATCGTCAGCGATCACGCAGCCTGCTCTTTGCAGCCCACTGACTGCCCACACTGCGCTTGACGCACCCAATCCGAGATTCACCAGCCCGTTCACCAACATCCCTTCAGTGAAGCGCGTAGTAGGCTCGCTGGTCACGGCATCGAAGGCGATCTGTGTTGGATGCAGTTCGTCGCCCTGACGTAGGACAGGCAGCACCTCATCCGTGGCGGTGGTCGGCAGGATGCGCCGCCAACCGTCGGCGTAAAGCAGTTTCGCCGTCGCGCGGAGTTCGAGCGGGTACGTTTTGCCTTCGGCGGTGCCAACGAGAATCCGCGCCCCCATGATCCGTTCCTGCGCTGGAGACATGTGCGCGGCAATGAAGCGTCTCCAGATCAGCGCATACAGTGCCGCGCCATTACCGGGCAGGTTTTCAGGGATACGGTTGATGTCGGTTGGCGCGATTCCGCTGGCGACCACCGCATCGGGAACGGCGTAATCTGTCCCGAATTCGCGGCGTACATACACCCGCGCGGCCTCACTTGCCGCAAGCGTCGGCGCGCTGTCAGAATGGGAGATCCAGCCTGTTTCATACAGGGTTTCAACGAGTGTCAGCAGCCGTTCCGGCGACAGCGCGAGGTCGCGTTCAGCCGTTTCGATGAGCCTTGGCAGCGTGAGCGCGTCCGGGGCGGGATGCGCCTTCATCGCCTGCCCGGTTCCGTCTATCCAGAACATGCATTGCTTGAGCAGCGTTTCCAACTGCGTCGCTTGCGCTTCATTCCGCAGCGCCAGCGGTGCGCCTTTGGCATTCACGATTTGGGCGGTGAACAGCGCGCCACCCTGCTCGAAAGTGACTGAGGCGCGCCAGCGCGTTTCTGGAGTGTGAGCGGCAATCTGCGTTTCGTGCGCTGCCAGCAGCCGAAGCGCAACCATTCCATAATATGTGAGCGCCGTCTTGATGCCGACCGCTTTTCGCGCAGCGGCATTGACACTCCAACCGACCAAGCGGTTCACGGTGCGCTGCGTGATTTCCGCTTCGACCTGATTCATATCGAGCGGACGCGGCGTAGCGAAGGCGACACGAATAGCGTCTGGCATGAGCGCGTGCAGCGTCACCCGATAGAGCGGCTTGTCCTTTGCGTCCGGTGAGAGTGCCAGCACCTGCCACGCTATCGCTTCACCGGCGCGACTCGGTGGTGTGGCAGCATAGACCGCTTCGCACTCGCGCACTGCTTTCATCAGCCGGCGCACGAGATTGTCTTTGCCCGGCGCGATGGCGAAGGTCGGACGGAAGTCGTCCACGTCGATGCCGAGTTTGTCGGCGGGCAGGTCGCGTACAAAGCCGCAGCACGGCTCGACGCGCCAACCGTCGCCGAGTATGCCCGTCAGTGTCTTCGCCTGTGCAGGCGTTTCTACGATCACGAGTTTCATGTCAGGTCTCCTTGTGAAGGCGTTTTGCGTTCAGGTCTTTCAGCAGGGCGCGCAATGCTTGGCGGATGGCGCTCCGGTCGTCCAGCAGCGAGACGGTCGGCAAGCTCTCGCTTACGCAGGACAAGCCAGAGATGCCACTCTCGATAGGCGTGATATGCCTGTGTTTCCAATTCCTGCCACGGCGCGGTCGCCGTCGCTTTGGGCGGCATGACATTGCTCCTTCTTCTTTCACTCAGGTGGTATGACCACTTACGTGGTTGGACGACTATGTCGTCTTGAAGCGCGCCAGTTCACCTGGCGTTGCCTTGCCGAACAAATACCAGAGTCCTTCATCCTGAATATCTAGCACGAAATGGAAGCGTGGCAGCTGCGCAATGATGTCGCGATGCTGCTGGTTGAAGTGGGCGAAGGCGGCATCATCGCGGAAGACGTTCATGCCCTGCCGCTGCGAAAAAATCACACGGATCGGGCAGTTCTCGAAGATCAGCCGCGCTTTTCCCTCCAGAAAGACACTCATCTGCTGATCGACCATCAGCGCCTTCTTGCGTCGGGTGCGGAATGTCTTTGCGGCTTCGATCAGAAAGTCGAGCAGCGACGGGTGGCGCATGAGGCGGTAGACCTCATCGACGGCAATGATGCGCGGCTGCTCGTCTACCAGCGCGTCACGCCGAATGGCGCTCAAGACCTGCGTATAGGCGAGCGCCTGTAGGATTGGGTCACCCTCCAACTCATGGAATGAGAAAACACGCGGGCTAATCCAGTCGCGCCCGCCGCGTGTCAGGTCGATGTTGGTCGTCCCATTCAGGAAGGATGACCACGGTCCTGATCCGGTACACAGCCCGGCGATTTCGTCAGCAAGGTCGTGGGCGATGGACTGCATGGCGGGTTTGTCGCCCAACTGCGACAGCACATCGCAGACCGTCTCGCACGTCGGCGCGAGATCGGGCGAAACGCGGTTCAGGTCGGGGAAACCGCGATAGAGCATCTCCAGCGCTTCACCGAGCAAGCCGCGTTCTAGGTTCTCGCGCTGCCCGCCGGAAAGCTGCCGCCCCAGCACCGTTTCGTACAAGCGCGTGGTGTGCGATACCTGTTCCAGCAGCGTCGGGAACATCACATCCTGCGGATTGAGTCTGGTTGCTTTCGCGCTCAGGACATACCACGGCAAGCCGAAGGCTTCCGCAAGATGTCGTCCGTGTCCCATCGGTTCGAGCAGGTCGAAGGGAATGCCGTTCTCGGCGTATTCACGGGTTAGATAGCAGTTGACGCCAAACGTCTTGCCAAACCCGGACACGCCGACCCAGATTTCGTGCGTGGCGCGTTTGTCCCGCCACGAGTTGTGGAAGACGGGGTATGCCGCGCCAACCGCTTCCCCGCGCATCACGCCGTCAGTCGTCGAGAGCTTGCGGTAGCCAAGTGGTGCCAGCATCAGCGCCAGTTCACGCGATGTGACCGGCCAAGTCGTGGTTGGCAAGTTGATGTCCTTTGTCCGGCGGGCAGTGAACAAGCCAACTGCCCGCGACAGTAGTTCCCCAACCTCCTGACGAAGACTGAACCACGCCCGTGTCTCGTTGACAACTGCCTGAATTCGCTCCTTGAGCGTGTCGAGATCGTCCGCAGCGACGGCGATGGCGATCTGCACCAGATGCAGCGCATCGCCGTTGTTGATCTCCTGCAAGGCACGGCGGCAGTCGGTCACGCGCTGCACTGAACGGCTGTCTTCGCCGCGCACGCCTGCCAGATGCACCTGATACGCCTGAATGATGTTCTCAATCGCGTCAATCGCGGCATTCCGGTCATAGGTCTTGGGGATGTCCACCGCCAGCGCCAGTGGGAAGTTGAGGCGAAGCAGCGGCGGCAGAGGGCGAAAGAAATTCCAGGTGGACGGCGCAAACTCATAGCTCGTCAGTACCGCCCAGTACCGACGACCGCCAGGACGACCAGACGGCGCGAGATGCCAGAAGGGGCGGTCACGCAGTTCGTAGCGTCCCTCAAACAATGCTGGAAACGCCGCTTCGGTTACCTGCGTGTCGAAGGCGGACATCAGACCGCCTGCGAGTGCGCGGGGATTGCCGTCACTCCATAGCGCCATCCCGCACAGCGCCCGCTGGTATTCTGCGCTCAGGTTCATACGCTCGTAGTCACGGCGATACTCGACCAACAGCTCACGTCGCTGTTCATCGTCGCTGGTCTGTGTGGTTTCGTTTAGCGCTACAATTTTGGCATCGAGCGTAGCGGGCATCTGCCAGCACAGAAAACGTGCTTCCCCTGAAAGCGTCCGCAGCCAGGTTGAGAAACGGGCTTGCAGGGTGTTCACGCCATCTTCGGTGGCGTGCAGCATGATGTCGAACGGCTCGATCAGGAACGTGCGAATTCGACTGCTCACAAAGATTCCTCATCCAGCGGGGCGGATACGAATACCAGCCCGTCACCGCGATCCAGGTCGCGGGCACGAGCAAACGTCACCCATTCCGACAGATCGACTTCGATCAAACTGGCAGGTGGCGCGAAGACATTGTTGCTGTCCAGTACGGCAGTATCGGTTGAGAGCGACAGCATCTTCGCCAATTCCGCTGCGACGCCGGTTGGATTCGTTGTGGATGCAAGCAGGATCGACCCACGCAGGCTGAAGCCCAGTCGCATCCACAGCGGCAGCCCGCCGCGCGGTGACGTGAACACAATCAGGATGAGTGCGACAGCCACACCCAGTGGGATAGCAAGGTCAGGCAGGGCGAAGCGGCAGAGCGTATAGGCGAATCCGCCGCCAATACCGCCAAGCAGCAGTCGCTTGAACGGGATACCGCCGAAGCCTTTCTCGTCGCGGCTGAGGATGTGCGATTTGAAGTCGGCTGCCATGAAGTGCCTCCAAAAGAAAAGGCGCGGAGGCGCGCAACGACCTCCGCGCTGGCGGACGACGACCTAGGCGAAAGTGATGAGCGCGGTGACGCTGGAGGCGAAGACGACGAACAGCAGACCGATGACAACCTGGTTGGCGGCTTTTGGATTGTCGCGATGGAGTCGAATGGCGGCGCCGGAGAGCTTGCGCTCCCGGTTTCCGCCAAGCGCTCCCCGAACCGGACGGGCAGGTTGTCCCTGCATCCGGCTCTCCAGATAGTTAGTGAGTTCATATGCGTTCATTGGCGTTTCATATCCCCGTGATGGTGATCTTTGTGACAGTCATGGCAGAGCAGTTTCACGCCCTGTTCATAACCGGATTGGGCAACCGACTTCGTATTCTGGCTGGCGTTTCGCAAGCGGTTCGGATGGTGCAGAACGAGTCTCATTCCTTCTCGCCCACAACCTTCGCACTGACCTTTCGCCTTCACCATTGCCTGCACCTTGCGTTCCAGACTGCGACCCCCTGCCCAGTTCGTGTTGATGTAGGGCTTGCGGTCGTCGGCTGTGCCGCCGGGTGACAGGATAGAGCGGTGTGCGGGATACTTGTTCCAGATGAACAGATGTTTCCCGTCAGGCTTGACGGTGTAGAGTGCCAGCCGCCCCGTTTTCGGGTCACGCTCGTAATGCGTCCGCATCGTCTGGCGAATGGAAATGTTGTGCTTGCGCGCGAGATAGTGCGCCGTCAGCCAGTAGACAATCCCGGTCAGGCGACTGAGTTTGTGCTTGCTGTCGTTGGCGTAGCAGTAGTATTGGCTCCAGCCACGCGCCAGCGCGTTCACGTTCGCAAAGACATCCATTTCCGGTGCATGACGATAGCGGGCCGCATCTTGCAGCCGTTCCACCACCGACGTAAAAGCATCTGTCGGGATGGACAGTCGCGCCCAGCGTGTCCCATTCGGGTTGCGGATACCCTGCACGTCGTAGCCCAGAAACCGCAGCTTCTGGTCGGCGTGAGTGATGAGGGTTTTCTCCTCGCTCAGGGTCAATCCGAGTGTGTCTTTGAGCCATGCCGCCATCCGCGCTTTGAGCGTTTCGGCTTCTGTCCGGCTCTTGCCACACAACATCACCAGAAAGTCATCCGCATACCGGATGTAGTGGATGCTCGGCTGCACATCGGAAGGTTTCGTCCGGCTGCGCTCCACTTCCAGTGTCCGCAGTTCCGCCTTGATTTCGGCGGCGCTGCGTCGGTTGGGAAACGGTGCGCCTTTCACAAGCTGCTCGCGCAGGTACTTGATGCGACGGGTTAACTGCTTGTAGGCAGCCGTCTGCCGCGCCCGATACTCGCGGTTGCTCACCTGCTTGGGCTGGTTCGCGCCCTGCTGCTCCATCCAGACATCGAACTCATGGAGGACGATGTTGGCCAGCACCGGACTGACGATGCCGCCCTGCGGTGTGCCGCTGTACGTGTCGTGGCGTTTTCCACCTTCCATGAACCCGGCTTGCAGAAAGCGGCGGATGAGGTCGATAAACCGTTCATCTTTGATCCGTTTCCGCAGCAGGTTCAGGACGACGTGGTGCGGGATACTGTCGAAGCAGGCTTTGATGTCGCCTTCGATGATCCAGCTTGCCCCCGCTTTGTAGGTATATGCCGTGTGTCGCAGCGCCGAGATGGTGCTGCGTTTCGGGCGAAAACCATGCGAGGATGGGCGGAACAACGGCTCATAGAGCGCTTCGAGTATCCGCCGCGCCGCTTCCTGTACGGTGCGGTCACGCAGGGACGGGATGCCCAACGGACGTTTCTTCGTGCTGCGCTTCTTCTCGATGTACGTGCGCTGTACAGGCTCAGGCTGATACACGCCAGTGGTGAGTTCCTCACCGAGTTTACACAGGACATCTGCGTTCACCTGCTCGCGGGTCATCCCGTCGACGCCCGGTGTACGGCTGCCTTTGTTTTCTTTGACGTGCGCCCATGCGCTGTTCAGCATGTCCATCTTTCCCACCAGTCGGTAGAGTTTGCCGAACCGTTTATCACGGTCGGCGGTTGCCAACTTACGCATATGTTCAAGTTCGTGGGTTACAGCACCCATAAGGTCTAGCACCTCCGTCTGTTCCACTGCCTTGAATAACCATCCTGCCGCCCTTGGCCCTGTACGCGGTATTCCGCACTCCCTGGTGGGTCGTTACGCCCACGACTACTATGGCGGCTCTGCCCCTGCGTCGCTCGATACTGCTCAAAGCCAGCCTTCCTCCATTGCTGAGGGAAGAACGACACAGGTTCTCCGGTAGCTGTACCAGCATTTCAGATAGGGTCGGGTCGGCTTCCGAACGGGTTCTCTCAGATTGAGAGCTTGTGTCCTGACCGCTGCAAGATGTTAGGCTTTCAGCAGTTCTCAGGCGGATTGCTCCGCTTGATTTCGACCAGCATGGAAGCTACTGATCTACAGTTCACCCTGACGTAACAAGCCAAGATTTCGTCAGTTTGGCGTTCGTCCCGTCTCGCCTTCGCCAGTAACCGGCTAACCCTTTCTATCTCATCCGCCCGTCCGCTTGTTGGGAATTGGCTTTCCCCGCACGGCTCAGGTTGTCCCCCGAAGGCTGACCACGACAGAGTGCTTTAGTTCCCTGTCGCGCCGGGGTGAGGACACGTTCTCCTAACAGAACGTGGCGCTTATGCGCAATGCTGATACGCCCTTACGGACGCCCCTTCCAGTCGCCAATGATCGGCCACGAGCTGCCCATGTACATGATGCCCAGCCCGATGAATCCGATAATGGCTGCGATGGGCGCGATGATCTGCGCCACGTCCCGAATATCGTTAAACAGTTTTTGAATGGCTTGCGAGAGATCCACGCGAAGGCTCCTCCGTAGAGTGATGAGAGTGTCAGAGAGAAGCAGTCAGTGCGCGAGGCACAAAGTGCCTTGTGACGCATGGGCTGCCGCACGCGGGCGGCGCGTTTGTCGTATCGGGTCATCTGGCACGATGGTGCTTCACTCTGACATGTTCTCAGGGTAGCAAAGTCGATGTGCCAGAGTTCTGCAATTTTTCAGGGGAGGGTTGTTAGTTTTTCAGAGGGAGGGTGCGAAATTTCAGCATTGGAAATAATACCCTACATGCCCTCACGGGGAAGCATGAACGGTATGTAGGGTTATGAAGGGTTTTTCACGCTGATAGGATTCTAAATTGTATGGCGAATCGCTCATATGCTGGACATCCATTATTCACGCAGTGAGGTCTTCCGTCACGAGATTTCAGCTCACACAAGCTGATTTCAGAGTAGTAAAGTGGGCGGTTTTGACCTGACGAGGATTACAGTTTTGAATTAGTAGTTTTGATAAGATGACTGGAAAATTTCAGATTTCGGGGACTTGACCTTATAGTTACTATAAGGTTTAGCATAGACACATGGTGGTAAATGATGCTTTCTATTGGTGAAGTCAGCCAACAAACAGGGGTTTCAACCCAGACTATCCGCTACTACGAGCGAATTAAGCTGCTGCCAGAACCGAAACGTGCAGGTAACAACTACCGAGTATATAGCGACAGCGATGTGGAGCGGCTGCGGTTTGTCAACCGGGCAAGGCAGTTGGATTTTGCTCTGGAGGACATTGCTGAGATTCTGGCATTTCGGTATCAGAATGCGCCGCCCTGTCAGTACGTTATGAATGTGATGACACAGCAGATCACGGTAATTGAAGAACGAATTGGCGACTTGCAGCGATTGCGTGATGAATTAGTGAATCTGCATCGCGTTGGCTTGACCATGCCAGAAGATATTGAGATGAAGCAGTGCGTTTGCCACCTGATCAAAACAGGTCAATCGAATGAGGATGTGAACGATGAATGATAGCGTGAAATGCCCGGTGTGTGGCACAAAAGGACATCGTGTTGATGGTGCAACTGTGAAATCCATGCTGGCGATCAGCCTGCGTGAGGTACGAGAAATTCCTTACCGCTTCTGCGCCAATGAGGATTGTGATGTCGTTTACTACAGTGATGATGGCACACAGACCTTCACGAGAGTACAGGTGCGCGAGCGTGTCTACCAGAAAGAGCCGGAAGCCGCTGATGTCTTGATCTGCTACTGCTTCCGGCATACTCCCGACGACATTCGACAGCAGTTCGCCCAATCCAAGCATGTCAAAATCATTGACGACATCAATGCTGGCATCCAGTCCGGGCAGTGCGCGTGCGATTGGCGTAATCCGCAAGGTAACTGCTGCCTAGGGAACGTGCGTCAATTCGTCAAACATCTGGAAACAACTCAACGCCAAGATCACAGCGATTGAACAAATGACGGGGGCAGCGGTTGGATATTCCCACGACTAATCCAATTTACTGCATTAACTGAATGCTGTAACGATACTCACCAACCCCCAAACTCCCAAACGGCTCAGCCGACCACGCCCACACCAGCGTCAGATCGGCTGCTTGACCCGACAACAGGTCGAACGGCGCAAGTCCTTCGGCGGGCGCGCGCGGACCGGGCGGATTTTCGCCATAACCGAGCGCCAGCCATAGATCATCCGGCGTGATGGGTATCGGTGAATTTCCGCCGTTGTACAGCCGAAATCGCGTTCTAATCTGCCCAGCGCTCGTCGTCACGCTGATAATCTGCACGTCCAACCCGATGAACGGAATCGGGGTGGGCGACGTGGTTGGCAGCGGTGTTGGCGTGACCGCAACGACTGGCTGCGCCAGCGCGCCGATGAGTTCGCCCATGCGTCCGAGTTCCTGCTCGACCGGATACGCCGCCGTGACCAGCGTGCGGGTTGCCGTCGGCAGTCCTTCATCATCCGTCTCGCCGAGCAACAGCAAGACCAAGCCCGGATTGACCTGTCGGAAGATGCCCGTATCGCTACGCCGAACTTCGCGTTTGTCCTCAAAAGCGAAGGTCAGGATCGCGCCGGTGTTCATCTGCAAGCGGAATTCCGTGTCTGCACCGATTTGATTGAACCACGCCGCGTTCTCGTCCGACCATGGAATGCCAATAACCGGACGGACGCTCATCCCGTTCAGAAACGAGGCGGTATCCGGGTTCGGATCATAGTTCCATTCCGACGCACGCACTGCCCGGCGCTGCACCACCCACACGCGCGGCAGCGGCGCGTCCGGTACAGTGATCTGTAAGTTAATCGGGTAGAACGGCGCGCGGCTGTTGTCCCCACTTTGGATCACATCATCCTGTGCTTCAAGCGCCAGCGGCGTTAGCGTTACATCAGCGGGAAGCGTTGCCGTGTTATTCGAAACGGTAGGCTCTGTTGTGTTGCCATGTCCGCGTGTGAGCAGCAGAACGACCATGCCAATCAGGAGCGCGCCCAGCACCACCAGCACTTTTCCCGATGGCTTTCCACTTTTCGCCGCTGATCCCGCTTCTGGCTCACGAAATTGTTCGCCCTGTCGCGCGGCGACCTGCACCCGCTTTGGCGCACGCGCCCAGCGCGTTCCCACCGGCACTAATCCTGCTTCGTCGTACCGCTTCAGCAGCGCCAGCGAAACCTTCTGTTCTTTGGCGTCAGAACCTTCGGCATTTGCGCCTTTTACTTCTCGGTCGTAAGCAGAACGATAAGCCCGCTGCCGGTCAGTCGGAACAAGTTCCCACAGCGCCCGCAGCTCGTCAAGTGAAAGCGCGCGCAGTTCTGCGACCGTGTAATAGCGCAAATTTTCGCTCATTTAGTCCCTCCAAGAATTGCCTGGCTGCCGCTCATCGACGTGCTGGAACGCATCGCATCATCGTAGCTGCTGTCCTCTGCTTCAGAACTGACATGGATAATGGGTTCGACCGTGACCTCGGGTGCGACTGTGACCGATGGCACAGCCATCGAACCAAAAGCGGTGATCTCGTTCGGCAGCAGCCGCGCCGCGATCTCCAAGCGGTTCACGTCGCGCTCGGCTTCATTGCGTGAGCGTCCCGCCGCAATCGCGCCTTCCACCAGTTGGGTGCGGGTATCTGCTGCAATCCGGCGCTCCGGGCTTTCCTTCACTTCACGCCCGACTCGCTCCGTCTGCTCGGGCGACAGCCCCAGACGTGCCGCGCTGTCCACAAACATACCGAAACGAGCGAGATCGTCGCGCACAGGCGGGTTGCCGTCATTAAGCGGTGTCACACCGACGGCTTGCGCTATCAATCCGCCAACCGTCAAATGCTCCACGCCACCCGCGCCGCGTCCGCCAAGCAGTCGCATCACGTCGCCCATGACACTGGTCACATCGGCACTGCCGGTCACGCGCAGACTGCCTGCTATCGTTCCAGCGGCGCGCTCAAGCGCCTCTGCGCTCCGTTCCAACCGCCCGGCTGCGCCTTCGATTCGCTCGGATTCGGACTTGCCGCTGTCTCGTCCTGCTGCTGACTTGCTGACTTCTGTGATATGCTGTTCCATCTCTTCATCGCGCATATCGTCGGCATATGTCTCGCGTTCGCGGGCGATTTCCCCATCAGCAGACGCTTCGGTCGATGTGGTCGAAACAGGCGTGAACCTACCGGTGCGCTTGCGTCGCACAGGACTGAAACCCAGAATGAGTTCGCCATCTTCCGTTTCCAACCATGTATCAAACTCGTCGTCCAACACCGACGAGCGACGGCGTTTGCCAGAGGGTGTCGTCCATTTTTCCAAACCTGCGCCAATCGCAGGAACGAGCATCGGACGACCGAGTGGCTGCCCCTGATTGTCGTACTCCTCATTATCTGGATCACGGTCAGTGAGCAGCGCAGCGCCCATGAGCGGACCGGTTACTCGCCCAACCAATGGCACATCTCGTGCAATCCGTCGTGTCACCGCGCCTTCTGTGAACTGTTCCGCAATTTCTCCTAGTGCCGTGCCGCGCAGACCAGGCAAATGCGAGAGTGACCGCGCCGCTCCCGCTAATGGTTGAATTCCGCCAAAAGTCACACCAGCCGACTGCGCCATCGTTGCGCCCGCCTGCAAAGCGGTTCGTCCCGCGAGCGCATTTGAGCCGATGCTGACTGCGTTCCCCGCCATCGATGACGCGATGCCGGCGGCTCCCGCTGCTACACCCGCAGCGCCAACTGCGCCCGCCGCCGTCATAATCGTTGCGGTTCCGGGACTGATGACTGCACCGCCCGTCGCCTGACCAAAAGCGTTAAACAGGCGATTGAACGAGTTCCACACGGCTTTTATGCCCGACCACAGGACGATGACCATGAAGATCAGGCAGATCAACCCGATCCCTAAGACTACAATCCCATTGCCGCTGGTCGTCCCCCTGAGGAAAAAGGTGACGACGAGTGCCTGAATCAAGGCGATCGCGACGGTTTGAATCATGAGTTCAATCCAGAGGTCGATAATTGAGCGTGCGATGACCTCTGTTTTCTTGAAGAAGGCAAACAGGATGGCGACGCCGAACGAGATGAACGTGAGTCCCTGCGCGATGGTCAGCAGCAGGTAGACGAGCTGCTCGGTCACGCCGAACAGGATCAGCGGCCACGCAGTCAGCAACCGTCCGTGCGCCGCCGACGCCATATTGATGGAATCGGCGCGTTCTTCCGCCGTCATCGCTGGGAAGAAGACTGGATCGCGGGCATTGTCGAAAAATGAGCCGGGACGCCGCCATTCCCACGGCACAATCCCGGCTGTCCACAGCCCGGTTGTCGGATCAGGGGTATGTGGTTGACAAGCGGGATCGCGGGGTGTGGAAGGATAGCCCATCAGGTCGATGCCGTCGGCGCGCAGATACGCAAACGCCACATCTAACCCGTCGACGGTTGGATTCCAAACCGGCATATATGAACCGAAGTTATCGCACAGGCTGCTTAGTCCCAGATCGGCACTGTCCACGCTGTTGAGCGAGTCGAAAGCCGATCCAGCCGTGGCTTGCAAACCACTGAAGGTACTGCCATAGAATGCCTGCGAGAGGTCACGGCGGAAATCTGTCATGCCTTGATACAACTGTGGTCCCAGCGCAAAGAACAATGCCCCTGCCAGATACCAGACGATAGCACTCTTTGGCTCGACCACCCGCATCCGCGCGAATGCCGCCAGCAGATATGTGATCCCTAAAACCAGTAGCGCAACGATGAACGACAACCCGACGGCAAGCTGCAAACTGGCGTTGGTCTGCTGAATGAGCGGTGTAAAGGCGTTCTCGACCAGCCACTGATTCATCA
The DNA here is from genome assembly GCA_030834905.1 of Aggregatilineales bacterium. Classification (GTDB taxonomy): domain Bacteria; phylum Chloroflexota; class Anaerolineae; order Aggregatilineales; family Phototrophicaceae; genus Flexifilum. The sequence goes on from JAUQWZ010000062.1 coordinate 49,669, forward strand.
ATTCAATGGTATAACCCATCATCAGGAAAGCGCGTTGAATACTCCAGTGCATCCCTGCCAGCGAAAAGAGCAGGTTGTACCAGAGGGTGTCAATCTGGATTTGCAGTCCGAGCAGGACATCATCGACAATTGGCACGACTGAGTTCTCCTTTTCACTATGGCAGCAGCGGTGCCAATGGTGTCGGCAGATCCGGCGGCTCTGCTAGCTCGCCCGCGCAGACGGTGTTTGTAGTATTCGTCCAGACCATCACATTTGTTCCCGGCACACCGGGCGTTACCAGTGTTGGTCGGGTGGTTGGATCAAGTGCGTAGGCGAAGCGGCGCACCGTCCCCGCCGGAATGTATGCCGCTAGCGCAAACACCCGTGTTTCCCCTGGAACGAGCATTACGGCTTCGAGCAGCGCAGTCAGTCCAGCTTCAGCAGCAGCATCGCGGCTTGCGCCCCAGATGCCTTCGATATCCCCACTGTCTGTTGTCACCGTTGAGACATACATCTGCCATGCCGGAAACACTTCATACGGCAGTGAACCGGCATTCTTAATTTCGACTTCCCATCGGGCAAGACTGCGCGGATCGCCGTTCGGCGCGGGTGAGGCTGCCAGTGTAACCACATTCATCAGGCGCAGTCGGACGTTGATGCTGCTCACAAAACCACCCGTATAGATTGCATCCTCAACAAAAAACTCCTGTGGCGGGCGCATCACAAAGGGCGTGGGTGTTGGGTACGGTGTCGTCGTCGGGCGCGGTGTGGAGGTTGCACCGGGCAGCGTGTAACCGGGCGTTCGATAGACGCCACCGGGATATGGTGTATTGGTCGCACACAGAAAGCCATTCCAAATGCAGCCCGGCACTGGCGTTCGCGTCGCCCAACCCGAAGGTGGGACCGTGATCGGTGGCTGAACCGACGTTGGCATGGGTGTATCAGTGGCACGCGGTGTTGCCGTTGGGCAGACATATACTGGCTCATCCAGAATTTGCATCGCGGACGGAGTGCCGGTGCAGGCAAGCGCCGCCAGCACCAGTACGACGCGAACGAACCATATTTGCTTTTTCATTGCTGCTCCTAAGGGATAAGCCCAGGCTGATTGCCCGGTGTGAGCAGGAGGATATAAGCGGGCGCTGCATTCGTGTTTCCGCGCTGCAGTTCCCACGTCTCACCAAAGTACGGCACGACGATACGGGCAGGCGCATCTGTCACCAGCTCGAATTCGACATAACCGCGCGCATCCGTGAATCCACTGGTAATGACGCGATTGGTGTTCATCTCAACCACCCGTACTGAAATCCCGGCAACGCCTTCCGCCGGATCAACCGTGCGATTGCCATTTTCGTCATAAGCGATAACGACCGCAGCGGTAATTACACGCGGTGGGATTGGTGTGCCGGTTGGTTGCACGGTCGGCGGCGCGCCGACCAGCTCAATCCGGGCAGCAGGTTGAGGCGATGCGGTTGGCGTGATCGTAAAAGACGATGGCGGGATGATGAGGGTATTGGCGTCGCTGCGAAATACCTGAATGGCATCCAGCCCCACGACATACCCTTCACTCGCATTGTTCTTGCGTCCGGCAGCGCGTATCTCCAACAAATGACTGCCCGCCCCAACGAAGTAAACCTGTGTGGCGGGAAAGCCCAACTCGGCTGCATACGCATCAATCGTGTCGATAACCAGCCCATCGACCGCCACCTCAAACGTGCCCATGTTCCCTGCTGTGACGTAGCGAATTCGCAGTCCTTCACCTTCAAATGCGAAAGAGGCAGTGCCGTCGGTACTTTCAGTGCGGTGGTACTGTCCCCGGCTGGCGAACTGCGACAGACGCGGCGTCCATGGCGGCGAGTAGCTCACGGTCGGGTAGTCCGACTCGAAGCTGTACCAACCAATGAACGGTGGCGCGGTGTTGGTCGCGTCCAACAGCGGCTCAACCGGGTTGGGCGGCGCAGGCAGCAGAATCGTCCCCGGCGGGAATGGTGTGAGCGTGGGCGTGATGTAGACCCCGGGCATCACCGCGACGATTTCCAAGACGCGCCTGGAGAGCGTTGGCGTGACGGTTGGAACCAGAGTTTCATCCGGCAGCGATGTCCAAACAGGTGATGCGGTCAGTGTGAGGGTTGGCGTGGCAGTCGGTGCAGGTGTATCCGTCGGCGTGAGCGACGGCAGCACCATCAAGGTCGGGATCACCACGTCACTTGAAGCGGATTGAGAACGAATCAAGAAAAAGGCGGCTGCCCATGTCGTCAGGCAGAGCGCCGCCAGGATGAGCAGCACCAGTCGTCGCATTGGAATACTCCAGATCGGTTGACGCTCTTCTCAGCCTAGCAAACCGACCTGCCGCGACGGCTGTAAAATTTCAGTCCGAAGTTGTTACTTTTTCAGAGATATCCCGCAAATTTACGCTTCACTCGGCGAACACACCGAAACCTTCCTCGACAGCACGACAAATTAGATGTTCATTGGTAGACGCGCCGAAGCGTCTGCGGAGCTTCTGCCGTTCCCAATAGACGCGGCGTGGTGAGAGCTTCAACTGAAGGGCGATATGCCCGATGGAATAGCCCTGCGCCAGCAACCGCAGTACAGCGCGGGCTTGTGGATCGAGTTTCCAGTCGCGTTTGCCACTTTGTATCGAGATCAGGTATTCAGCGTTAGCAGTGGGCGACAGATACAGCCGCTGCTTCAGGACAGCTTCAACGGCTGTGAGCAGGTTTTCGCGTAGATCATCACCCATATACAGATAGCCACGTACTCCTATTGCCAGCAGATCATGAATCAACAATCCATCGGATATAAAGCCCATCAGCATAATCCGTGATGTCGGCGCGGCTTGCTGAAGCTGCTCGGTCAAAGCCAGAGAATCAAGGCTGGGATCAATCTGCTCACCGGCAATAATGATGTCCGGTTGCAGATCACGAGCAATCCGTAGTAAATCACTCCCACAGGTTGCAGTACTGACTGCTGTGTTTTGGCGCTGGCGCAAAAGCATTTCGGTGCCAAAGACGATGAGGCTGCTGCTATCCGCAATCAAAATTTGGGTATTCATCATGAAGAAACGCCCTCATTCTCATTTCATCCGTACAGTCTATCAGGGCTTGATCTGCGGACGTTGAGAAAATAGGACATTTTGAGAGCAATTACTGCTAATGACAGAGGAGATTTTCACGTCGATATCTTGGAATGAACAAAGGTAATGTTTATAGCGTCCAGCCCTCTGAATAACCTGAACAGATGTACGTTTCTATCCCGCGTTTTCGCACGTTATCCCACGAAACATAAACTATAACGCTTCCCCAACCATCTTCTACCGGCATTTACACAGGAGAGTAGAACGAATGTCTTGACAATCATCAGAACAGGTGAGCTAATCTTAAGTGGGTGCGGCGTAACAAAAAGGCAACCTTCGTGGACCGCAAAAGCCACTTTCAACAGACCCTCTGGGACTTGCAGCGCAAGCTGGGGCAGCGCGCGCTGGTTCCACTCAGCCAACTCGCCCAGCGCGGTTATCTTTCAACCGGATTTCCAGAAATTGATGAATTGCTTGGGGTGCAGGGCATCACGATGGGCAATGTCATTGCTGTCGTTGGTATGCCCAGCTCAGGCGTGACATCCTTTAGCTACAGCGTGATGGCGGAAGCACAGGCGCAAAATCGCAACGTTATCGCCATCGATTTGGGGCAAACGTTCGATGCATCGTCCGCGATCCAGTGGGGCGTGGTTCCAGAATATATTCTGCTGGTGCGCTCTTATGAAGTCCATGACGCTGTCAAATACGCCGACGTCGTGCGCACAGTTATCCAACAACTGCCCCAAACGCTGATCGTCATCAATGCAACGGATATCGAACGGAATCGCGCGCTCCTACCGGACTTGCTACCCATTCTGTTCAAACTGCGCGGACAATTAACGAAATCCGACTGCGCTATCCTGGTGCTGCTGCCGCACATGCCAAGTCACACACTTCAAGCTGAGTTCGATACGATGCTCCATTTCCAACGCATCTCCTGGCTCACTCGCTATGGTGACATCGATGGCTATCATTCCACAGTGACCTTACAAAAGGATCGGGCGCTTAACGATGAACGGGTTACAGCTGTAGACATCTGGCTCAAAGGAGAGCCGATGTGATTGCCTGTGTTGTGGTTCCCTATTTCGCAGTTTCTCTCCATCTCTCTGCACCGGGAGACTCAAATACGCCGCTGATCGTTATTGAATATCGAGGGCAGCGGGGAAAAGTCATTGCCTATTCCGAATCTGCGCAGAGAATGGGGGTCGAACTTGGCATTTCCTTCAGTCGAGCGCGCGCATTGTGCCCACAGGCACAGTTCATCACCGCCGATACGGTTCACTACAATGAGATGCGAGACCGTTTATGTGCTCTTTTCTGGGAATTTACCAATCGCGTCGAGCTGGAGCTAACCGTCTACCCGCATACCGCCATCGGCTATCTGGATTTAGGCAATCTCAAGTCAGCCGACCTCAACTATCTCGGCAATCTGATCGGTAACGCCCTGCGCGAGCAGATGGGACTTCGTGCATCTGTAGGCATTTCACGCCGAAAATCTGTTGCGTACATCGCCGCCGCCAATACGGGGCTTGATGCAGTAACACTCATCCCGGTTGGCGAAGAAGCCGCATTCATTGCGCCGCATCCGGTGGCACTGCTGCCACTCGACCGGCATCAGGCGCATCGCCTGCGCATTCTCGGTATCGAAACGCTGGGGACGCTTGCCAGCCTTTCACGTGCCAGCGTCATGGCGCAATTTGGACGTGCCGGAGCAGCTCTGCATCAACTGGCAGGGGGGCTGGATGGTACACCCGTTAAGCCACAGCGAATGCCAGAACTTGAAACTGTCCACCGACATTTCGAGACATTGAATGACCGTTCTCGGCTAGAGGTTCGTATCTATGGCATCGCAGAGCAACTTGCAGAGCTGCTCGACCAACGGCGATCTGCTCTGCACCAGCTCACTGCTACATTTCATGTTGAACGCGGCAAGCCGCTCTCTCAATCGATGCATCTCTTCGAACCAGTCACGAGCAGCCGTGCCATCGGCGATTCCGTCCTCAGGATGCTGGACCGCATGAAATTGGCTCAGGCAGTGACGGGCATTGAACTCTGTGCTTCGCATCTGGTACCAGCGATGCCCAGACAGTTAGAACTCTTCAGCGAACGACCGCTGCGCCATCAGCTTCTGGATCTCGCCAGCGCATTGGCGGCTCAGCACAGGACGCTGAATTTTCTTCAGGTGCTCCCCGTTATGCCAACCTCACTCTTGCCAGAGCGTCGGTTTCACTTCCGGCATATTGACGTCTCATGAGCCGCTTCTGGACACCGCCCCAGGTGATTCAGGTAGACATCGACGAAGCTGGATTGCCAATCCGCTTTACCTGGAATGACCACGTCCATGCAGTCCATCGGGTGACGAATCGCTGGCGTGCTGACACCGACTGGTGGCGCAAACGGGTTTGGCGTGAATATTTCAAGATCGCTACCGAGAGCGGGATGCTGGTCATCCTCTATCACAGTTTATTGGACGATCAGTGGTACCTCGAGCGCCTCTATGACTAACCCATCTGGCTATGTCGAACTGCACAGTCACTCCTACTTCAGCCTGCTTGATGGCGCTTGCGCTCCGGAAGCATTGTTGGATAAAGCCGCGCTGTACGGCATGGATGCGCTTGCACTCACCGATCATGATGCAGTCTATGGTGCAGTTCGCTTCCAGAAAGCCGCCCGCGAACGTGGTATTCATCCCATCTTTGGTGCCGAACTCACCTTGTACGATGGCCATCATCTGACGCTGCTGGTCCGGGATACGACTGGTTGGCGGAACCTGTGCCAGCTCATCACTCTCGCCCGCCACAATGCACACAAAGGTGAAGCACGGCTGCCCAGAGGCGCGCTTGAAGGCTACCCGACTGGTTTGATTGCTCTCTCCGGGTGTCGTAACGGCGAAGTCATGCAGGCACTGCGACGAAATGAGGTGGAGAGGGCACGAGAGATCGCTTTGGAGTATACGCAGTGGTTTGGACGCGACCATTTCTACATCGAACTACAAAACCATCTTCTACCCTGCGATAAATCGCTGGTTGCCGCAGGTGCTGCACTGGCAGACTGGGCAGGCATCGAATATGTCACCACGAACAACGTGCATTATGTCGAACCGGAGCAGCACTTTCTTCAGGATGTTCTCGTCTGCATACGCCATAACACTGTGCTGGATGAGTCGGAGCACCTGCTTCGCCCGAATTCCGAGTGTTATTTGAAAGATGCGCCAACGATGGCGTGGCTGTTCGCCCAATATCCCGATGCTATCTCCAACACACGGCAGATCGCCGAGCAGTGTCAATTTCGACTCGACTTCAGCCTTCAGGATCTGCCGCAGTTCCCTACTCCTGAGGGCTTCTCCGCGCATGGCTATCTAGTCAGTCTGTGCCAGCAGCGCTTTGGCATTGATGCGCCATCCAACGTCACGCGACAACTCGACCATGAACTTTCTGTGATTGAGCGTGCCGGGCTGAGCAATTACTTTCTGGTTGTCTGGGACATTGTGCGCCATGCGCGGGAACAAGGCATCCGCTGTCAGGGACGCGGATCTGCCGCTAATTCGCTCGTCGCCTATGTACTTGGCATTTCGCCAATCAATCCGCTCGACCATGACCTGGTGTTTGAGCGTTTTCTCTCCGACGAGAGGCAGGTTGTACCCGACATTGACATTGATTTTGATGCCGCGCGCCGGGAAGAAGTGATCCAGTATGTTTATAGTAGATACGGCTACGAGCACGCGGCGATGGCTTGCACATTCGTCACGTTCCGCGCTCGCTCCTCAATCCGCGATGTTGGCAAAGCGCTGGGGATGCCGCCTGAACTACTTGACCGGATGAGCAGCGCGATCAACCCGTTCGCCGATGGATTGGAAGACGAGCCAGGTTTACGAGAGGCACTGGGTGGACGCGAAGTCAGCGTAGTCTGGGCACAGTTGGTCAGTCTGTGCAATGCCCTGGACGGTACACCACGACATTTGGGCATTCACAATGGCGGCATGGTCGTTATGGATACGCCGCTTGCCGCGCGTTTGCCCACCGAACCGGCGACAATGTCCGACCGCTACGTTGTTCAGTGGGACAAGGACAGCCTGGAAGACGCCGGGCTGATCAAGATTGATATTCTCGGCTTACGAATGCTCTCTGCCATTTCCGATGCGGTGCAGATCGTTCGTGAGCGGAGCAACCTGGACGACGTTAGCGTGCTGGCGTTCGACGACCCTGCGGTGTACGAGATGGTCAGTCGTGCGGATACTGTCGGCATCTTCCAGGTTGAGTCGCGCGCGCAGGCGCAGGTGTTGCCACGCCTGAAGCCACGCCATTTTAACGATCTGATCGTCTCGATTTCGCTGATCCGCCCCGGTCCTGTGCAGGGAAACATGGTGCATCCCTACCTTCGCCGCCGGTTAGGCGAAGAGCCGGTACGCTATCCGCACCAACTGCTGGAACCCGCGCTGAAAGAGACACTCGGGGTAATCCTGTTTCAGGAACAGGTACTCAAGGTGGCGCGAGATCTAGCGGGCTTCACCGGCGGGCAGGGCGAGCAGCTCCGACGCGCCCTCAGCGCAAAGCGTGCCACCGACGAAATCGAACGGTTGCGGAGCGCGTTTATGGAAGGCGCGCTGACGAAGGGCGTACAGAAATCCGTTGCCGATCTGGTTTTCAACGCTTTACGCGCCTTCGGCGGTTATTCGTTTCCAAAATCGCATGCAGCCGCCTTTGCCGTGCTTGTCTATCAGTCGGCGTGGCTGAAGAAGTACCATCCAGCGGCGTTTTACTGTGGATTGTTGAACAACCAACCGATGGGCTTCTGGTCACCAGCGGTGGTGGTGAATGACGCTAAACGCCACCGTGTGCAGGTGCTGCCAGTGCATGTCAACGCGAGTGCATCGCGCTGTGTGGTCCGCAATGAGGCGATCCGTTTAGGCTTTAACTACGTGCATGGCATCGGAGCGGAAGCCAGTCAACACATTGAAACGGCACGTGGGGACGTACTGTTTAACAATCTAGCAGATTTCTGCCGCCGCACACAGCTTCCGCAACGATTGGTAGAGAATCTGATTCTGGCTGGAGCACTCGATGGCTGGGGAAAGTCCCGACGACAACTCCTGTGGGATCTGGGCACGCTTGATTATCGGGAAGGCACGCTCGATCTGCCATATGAGGATGATCCGGTTCCGCTGACGGAAGTCACTGATTTGGAAGCGCGGGAAATGGAGTATTCGCTGCTGGGTGTGATGCTGCATGAGCATCCAATGGGGCTGTACCGGCAGCAACTGGAGGCACAGGGCATCCTTGGCAGCAGGGATGTGACACGCCGAGCATCCAAAGCGTCTGTAACCGTCGGCGGCATGGTGGTAGTGCATCAGGCGCCGCCCACTGCCAAAGGCTTCCATTTTATCACTCTGGAAGACGAGAATGGCTTCCTCAACATTGTTGTGCGGCCCAATGTATACGTCCGTTATCGCAAGGTCATCCGCGAAACTGCGTTTCTCATCGTCGAAGGAGATGTTGAACGCCAGGGATTGATCGTCAATATCGTTGCACGAGAACTGCGTCCGATAATGAGGAGTATGCCCTCATGAGTTCTCGCGATTACGAGTTGCTCTCGAAAAGCCCTCGCCGTCGCGCAGCATCCAGGATTTGTTCATTTGTCTTCACGCCGAGTACCTGGCGTAGATTGTTTTTGCTTCGATAAATTGTGCGCACATCGAGACCGATCTGCAGCGCAGTCTCCTGCGTATTCAACCCTTGATCGAGCGCATGGATCACGTCAATATCCACCCGTGATAAGCTCTGGGCGCTTGCATGCGCCTGGCGTCGGTATAAAGCCGCTGATGCACGTGGCGAGACGTAAGCCTGCTTGTGTGCTACCGCCTCAATGCACGCGGAAAGAGTGCTTTTCAGGCAGTCATCTCGATGGATATAGCCCATTACGCCTTGGCGAAAGAGTTTTTCAATGTGTCGTATGCTCAAAGCTTCGCTGAGGACTACCAGCGACATACTGGGGCGGAGTGTTCGCCAGCGTTCAATCAATGTCCACAAATCAAGATGGCGGGGAAGGGTTTCATCGAATAAGAGTACCTGAACCATATTTTCTTTTAGGTAAGCATCGCAGCTCTGATAATCGCTAAAACTGCCTGCAAGGTGCACTTTTTGCTCTACACCGCCCAGCATAAGCTGTAATCCATGTCGCGTCAGTTCGTTCGGCTCAAAGATCGCCATCTGCAAAGACTGCATATGCTTCTTCCTGGTGTGGTAGAATATCAGCCGATACATGAATTGTGATAATGCAGTGACTGCTGAGCAATAACGATGTCAGTGTCAACTTTTTGTGTGTCACATTCTTGCAGAGGATGCGTCGGCGTTGGCTGATGTGAGACAACTGGACGGTTCTGGTGATAGCAGCACTGCAAACTAATTATATAATTGTTGGAAATCAGGTCAAGTGATTTATTATAATAAATCGGAATTGTGCGCGTGAGCGAATATCTCCCCTTAGCAGAACAGCTGCGCATCCTGTTTGAAAGCTTCAAAAAACCGGATGGCACCGCATACACGATGCTAGAAGTCAGTAAGGTGATTGGCGTGAGCCTGCCTACGTTGAGCCAGCTTCGGAATGGCAAGATCACCAATCCGCAGTTGAATACCCTGCGCGCAATCTGCCGCTTTTTTAACATTCCATTGCACTATTTCGATACCCGTAGTGCCGAGGAGTGCTACGCGCTCCTGGCAGAGGGTCGTAAAGGCAATGACATTGAGGGAATCAACTTCATCGCCCATATGGCAGCCTCCCTCTCCCCCGAAGTCCAGCGTGATTTGCTAAACGTGATTAAGTGGGCACAGGCTGCCGAGCAGCAGTTGATAGCTGGGAACAAGCTGCCTGCGTTACCTCATCTTGAGCCATATGAGCATGACGAATCTTAGAGCCGACAGCGTTATCAATGCCGGACGGCAGATTGCCGTTCTGCTCGAGGATGGCGTTGATATAAACGGACACTCCTACACCTTAGCCGGTGCCGCAGCAGCAACAGGCATCAGTAACCAGGCACTCGCCAACCTTCTACACGGCAAGTCCGAATCGCCCCGCCTGGAAACGGCACGTGCGCTGTGCCGCTTGTATGGCATTTCATTGGCTTACTTCGATTTGGAGACGGAGGAGGCGTGTCAAGCCTATCTATCACATCACCGCCGGCGCTTTGGTCCAGCAACGGTTCGTGAGATTGTATCGCTGTCTGATCAACTATCTCCACGCGGCAAACGCAATATCCTGGCTATTCTGCATTGGATTCGTGCCGGTAAATCTCCCCATCCATCATCAACCTAACAGCAGCGGAAAAATAAGCAGCACCGGAAGTGCGCCGGTTACAATTCCCAAGAGTACCTGCTCGACAGTGTGATTGCGTGTGACCATGCGCGCCCACGCAGTTATGGCGATGGCAGCAATCGCAAGAAGTTGCAGAATCGGTGATTGAAAAGCGCCGAGTAGCAACAATCCGATGACGCATCCCGTGATCACGGCAGTGTGAATCGAGATTTTGGTCAACCATGTATTAATCGCAAATTGTAGTGGAATCCAGAGAGCAAGCGCTGCCATACAAGCGATTAGTACTATAGGCGCTTGGAGGATAATTGTGAGTGTCAGGCAGAGCAAGATGCTTGCCCATCCCACGATGTAAATCGGAAGACGTGTTCGCCTCTGATAAGCGTACTTGCTTTGTCGGCGCAAGAAGATCAGGCTGGCAGCGAGCGGTACAACCAGAACGAGAAGAATCAGCGCCGTCCATGATGCCGCCTGTTCTACCGGCATTTCACGTAAGACAGCCAGCAGCGTTGGTAGAGCTATCACAAATGGATGAAAGACGATACCAATGAGGTACGCAATCCGATTGCGATTGTCGGGAACGAGGTCGGTCACATCTGTACCTTCGTCAGTTGAGCGACTAAATTGGAATACGATATGCCACTTTCTGTGATGCGTTGTAGTTCACGCCACTGCTCTTGTTGAGGGGAAGTTCTTGAGAGCAGCGCACCATAATCAAGAATGTTGATGGTCGTCCTATAAATCGCCAACTCAAGCTCACCACTGCGAAGCAGCGATAGCCCAAAGAGCGGCGTTTCCGACACTGCCCCTACCTGCTGTAAGATGCAATGCTCGACCCGCTTAAGTTTCCAATACAGCACAAGGCGACCCGGGTAAAAGAGTATCGTTACCCAGCGATATGGCACTAGCAAAAGCACGAATCCTATCAGACAAATGCTCATGAACAGGGCACCAATGAATTCCACCTGTGCCAGGCTTTCCTGATGCATCAAGACCAGGAGCGCTTTCGCAATGTTTGCCAAGGCAACCACGCTGTATGCGGCGTAACAGACAGTAATGGCGATCTGCTTGATACGTGTTCCATTGACCTGTTCCTGCATGGACAATTTCCATGTCGCTGGTACGAACAACAGCATAGACGGGACAAACAAGAAGCCGTCCCGCAGTCCTGTCACGATATCGCGTGCTTCAGTTCGTACACCATAGGGCACCATTGTGACTGGAATAGCGCTCACCGCGCCTGTCACCATCGCAATACGAAATAACCAGTCAAGCCACCGATATAACCGATCGTGAACGAATATCTGTTTGATGATTAAATAGTACATGCCGAACCAGATTACCATCGCGAAATACTTGATGTAGAGTGTGACAGGCAACCCGTTGAAATATTGATCGAGCCATAACTCAACATATTCCCCTTGCAGTGAGAACACACACGCGGCACAAAACAGCAGTACCCAGCCATAGAGCGAACGCCCTTCGAGCCGCTGGCGCTGCCGGATGCTGCCAACGAGCCCGATACAAAAGGTGATCCACATCAGGACGGTGAATGGGATATGAATATCCGCCTTCACTTTGCCTGATCCCAGTGCTCATTGTAAGGTAATCCCTGCACATAGGGCTGTAGGGCACTGATGGACGATCCTCCTGCTGTGAGTTCCGCCAGCCGCTGCGCGCGCACAACATGCTTCTGTACTAACGCGACAAAATGCTCGGCTTCCTGCTCAACCACATCTTTCGCACGGTTGACTTCTAATGCACGCAGGTGCCCCATTGGCATCTGAAGCTCTTCAAACAATTCAGGCGACAGAATGTCTTTTATCGGACGCAGCGGGTGCTTCAACAGCATGTGCGCAATTTCGTGCAGGATGATGTGATTCTGGTGGATGCGATGTGTATTGCTGCGGTAAACGATGAAGTCTACCTGACTCCCGTAAATCCAAGCACCCGATATACCAGGGGAAAACGGATACGGTACACACAAAATCTGGCGGTTTCGATGATGCTGAACGTGCTGGACAAAATGGTCAATGCTGAATTGATCAAAAGGATAGCCTAGCCCGAGAAGAATGTTCTGTATTTTGTTGTGGTTGGCTGCGTGCTTCAATTGTCCTTATCCAGTGGTCGTATTGAAAAGGAAGTGATTGGTGCCAACAAATTGCCGAAATAGCCTGTGTCATGAAAATTGTAAAGTGTGAAAGATTGTAATTGCATTAAGAAGAGAGAGATTGTCACCTTTTGTCCAATGTTATGTCGCCAATTCAACGCTTCTGGGTCTTATTTTCCCATCAAACACATTCTTAGGCGTGCTAGGCTCAAACTATCGATTGCTTATCTGGCTTGGAAAAAGGTCGAATGGACGGAGAGCAGAAGAGCAACCAGAGGCAACATGAAACTCCAGAGGAAATGATCAAAAGAGTGTTTGCGGTTGCGAAGTTGCTTGCAAATGCAGCCGAATATGCATGTATAGAATCCCGGGCAGCACCAGAAGCAGCATCAGAAAAACCGCAAAAAACACAAGATCGGGAAATGGATTTATCCTGCAGATAGCGCTTCGAAAAAAGAATATGGTTAGGTGTTAAACATGAACCGCTCGAAAAACAAACCTGCAAGAATACCCCAGCCAGGTTGGGCGATTTACCTGCGAACCAGCAGCGACGAGAACCAGAAACCGGAACTGTCCCGAGAACGGCAGCGTACCATGATCCAGATGAGCTTTCTGGACTTGTATGACTTGCCAATTTATGGGGAATACGTTGACGTGTTGACGGGAAAAGACCCGCGTCGCAAAGCCTATCAGCAAATGCTCGCTGATGCCCGTGCTGGCAAGTTCTCGCATGTCGTTGTTGAGCGTGCTGATCGCTTTGGGCGTGACGATACTGAAGCGCTGCGAGCGATAGACGAACTGCACGAATTTGGAATTGCTGTGCGTTTTGCCAACTCCCCTGATCTCGATCCGATGGACCCGGATGATCGCGTCCTAGTCACCCTGACATTCGCACTTGCGCGACGGGAGTCAGCATTGATGGGCATTCGTGTAAAGGGTGGCTTGAAGGCAAAGCGCGAGAGCGGCGGCTATGCTGGACGTGCCCCTGACGGCTACCTCAACGTACGAGGGCAAACAGACTTCGACAAGCGCAGTGATATGGGGCGTATCAGTCACTGGATCGAACCCGACCCTATCCGTGCCCACATCTGGCGCGAAGCATGGACGCTGCTGCTGACCGAAACTATGTCGCTGAGCGATATTGCAGAGGCATTGAACGCGAAAGGTTATTGTTATCGGAACGGCAAGCCGTTCGTCGTTGTATCAAAGACGGGGAAGCGACGACCTCTTACCGACATACTGCGGCGCGCGTTTCAGGATTGGACATATGCTGGATGGGTGGTGAGTGAATGCGACGGTATCGCACCTAAGACTATTCGAGGAAATTGGGAGCCACTTGTTTCAACCGAGGACTTTGAGACAGGTCTAGTGATCCTTGAGCGGCTGCAACATGATGAACCGGATGAGTAGCCATTATGAGCAGCTATAGAAGCAAGAAGTCACCATCCGTTCCACCGCAGCCGGGCTGGGCGATCTATCTGCGAACGAGCAGTGAAGATCACCAGAAGCCGGAGCTTTCACGGGCGCGTCAGCGCGCCATCATTGAGGGGAACGTGCTGGCGCACTCCGAACTGACCGTTATCGATGAATATGTGGATGTATTAACAGGCAGGACGCCGAATCGCGTTGGGTATCAGCAGCTTTTAGCGGATGCCCGCGCAGGTAAGTTCTCACACGTCATCGTCGAGCGAGCGGATAGATTCGGGCGTAATGACACAGAAGCGCTGCGCGCCATCGATGAACTGAACGAGTTCGGGGTAGCGGTGCGCTTTGCCAACTCTCCCGACCTCGATCCGATGGACCCGGATGATCGGGTACTGGTCGCGCTTTCGTTCACGCTTGCGCGGCGTGAGTCGGCTCTGTTGGGCATCCGTACACGCGGCGGTCAGCAAGCGAAGCGAAAGAGCGGCGGCTGTACGAATTACGCGCCCGATGGATACAAGAATGTGACAGCCCGCACCGATGCAAAAAAGAAAACAGACTTGGGTCGTTGGGACAAATGGATCGAGCTGGACCCGGAACGCGCACCTATTTGGCGCTTGGCATGGAATATGCTGCTTGAGGATCGATGGACGCTTGATGACATTGCCGAAAAGCTGCATGAGCTTGGCTACCGCCATCGTAGTGGTCGTCCCTTCGTCGAGGTGAAGCCGAACCACAAGCGGCGTGCGAACATCACATCTATCTCGTACACCTTTCACAATTGGATGTATGCGGGTTGGGTTGTAAGCCTGAAGAATGGTATTTTGCCAAAAACCGTTCGTGGAAATTGGGAACCTATCGTTTCGACTGAGGAGTTCGAGCGAGGGATTGCAATTCTAGAGCGGCGTAGTCGCAATCGTACTGCGAGACGGAAACGGGACTACTTGCTCAAAAGCATCATCAGCTACAACGATGCTGATGGGAACGAATGGAAACTAAACTGCTCAACCTCCAATGCCAGCCGTAAAGGAGGTGGCACCGCTTACTACTGTGTGCCGCGTAGTAACATCAATTTCATGTGCGAGAAGATCGACGCTCAGATTCCCGATGAACTGTGTGCTATTCAGATCGATCCGGCACATCTGCCCACGATCAGAGCTTTTTATAAGCACGACCTGGTAGAAAAGTTGGGTCTAGCACGACCGGATGAACGCAAGTTAATGACCGATGCGCTCACCGCGATCGACCAGGAAGAAGCTCGCATGGCGAGGCTGTTGGCGTCGGGTAAAATCAGCGAGGATGTGTGGAACGGGCTTTGGGCGGAATGGCAGGAACGCCGGAATCGGCTGCGCTCCAATCTCGACAGCATCGCGCAGCGGCAGGAGTTTCACATCGACAATCTTGAAACTGCGCTTGGAATCATTGCACAAGTAGGATCGCTGTATAATCGTCTTGAAGTAAGCGCCCGTCGGGAACTGCTGCTTCACATGGTTAAGCAGGTTGTTGTCAACACGGATGGCAGAATTGTGCTGGAATTGAACGCCCCATTCGCCTACCTGAAGGACTTGTCCGACAGAGCGAAAGGGAGCAGCGAACCCCCCGCTAAAATGCAAACATCCGATGCCAGTGATGACATCGGATGTTCGGTTTGGGTACAACGTGTCTCCACAGCCTGGATTCGAACCAGGAACCCATCGGTTAACAGCCGATTGCTCTGCCGTTGAGCTACTGTGGAAGATGGGTTGATCCTAGCAAACGCCTGTGTCACTGTCAAGGTGCTTTTGCGAGAAGAATGCGGTAGCATTCACTGGCGTATCTGCGAAAGGCAGCGGCCGTCTATGGGCATCACGATTCGCAAAGTCGAAACCAGCGCCGATTTCAAGCCCTTTTTTGAGTTTTCCTGGACACTTTACAAGGACGATCCGAACTGGGTTCCGCCGCTGCTCTCTATGCGCCGCGAGCAGTTTGACAAGCAGAAGGGTCCTGCCTGGGAATATCTCGAAGGTGACTACTTTACCGCCTGGCGCGACGACAAGCTGGTCGGCACGATTTCCGCCTACATCAACCACCGCCACAATGAATTTCACAACGAGCATATCGGCTGGTTTGGCGCGTTCGAGGTCTATGATGACGCCGAAGCAGCGGCGGCGCTGCTGAACACTGCCGCCGACTGGGTGAAAGCACACGGCGGCAGCCTGATTCGCGGTCCGCAGACCTTCACCACCCACGAGGAAACCGGGCTGCTGGTGGACGGCTTCGAGCGCCCGATTCTGCTGATGCCGTACAACCCGCCCTATTACGAGAAGCACATTCTGGCGGCGGGCTACACGCCGGTGATGGATACCTACAGCTTTTACATCGGGCGTAAGGACGTTCAGGAAACCGGCTTGTTCGAACGGCTGGAACGGGTCACCCATTCCATCATGAAGCGCAGTCGTATCACCATTCGTCCGGTGGAGCGCAAAAACATGAAGCAGGAATTTGATCTGTTCAAAGAGCTGTACAATGCCGCTTGGGAGAAGAACTGGAGCTTTGTCCCCATGACCCCGCGTGAGCTGGATGGCATGGTCAAGTCACTGGGGCAGTTCTTTGATCCCGACCTTGCCTTTTTCGGCTATGTCAATGACGTGCCCGCCGGGTTCATCATGGGCGTCCCCGACTTTAACGAGGTGCTGTATCGGGCGCGGGCGAAACCGGGCACGCCGGAAATCATCACGCTGCTCAAGGCGCTCTACTTCTGGAAGATTCGACCGGTCATCGATACCGCGCGCGTGCCGCTGATGGGCGTGAAAGAGGAATACCGCAAGAAGGGGCTGGATGCCGCCATGTATTTCTACCTGCTGCGAGCGCTCATGAACAACCCGATTTACCTGCATTCGGACTCAGGCTGGATTCTTTCCACCAACGACACTATGGTCAGCATCTCCCTGAACTTCGGCTCGCGCATTTACCGGACATACCGCTATTACGACCGGGCGCTGTAGAGGGCGCAAAACGGGTACGATGTATCGTGTCCCTACATTCCCCCCTCTGCGACCTCTGCGGTGAAAAATCTCTCATCCCGAAAGCTGGGCGATAACCTCACGCGCTGCCTGTTCGGCGGTGCGCTGCCCGCTGATAACCATCGCCAGCGCCGACTGCACGACGCGGGCGGGTGTGCCGCCGCCGGTATCGGACAGCGGGAGCGTTGCCCCGGTCAGCAAGCCATCGACGAAGGTGGCATAAGCGGACAGGCTCAAGCCGCGCAGTGCTGTTCGCTGCGAGGGCAGCATGTTAACCGCGCTGCTGTATGCTGCCTGCCGGTCTACGTCCATCATCCAGTTGAGAAAGCGCATTGCCGTTTCCTGCTTCTGGGCGTCGGGCGTGGTCAGCACCCACATCCAGCCGTCCACTACCGTCGCCGCCTCGCCGGACACCGTCGGGATTAAGCCGTAATCCAGCGCCGCGCCCTGTTCCAGCAGCGACAGGTACAGCGTCGAAGTGACCACCCCCGCCGTGACTTCGCCTTCGATCAGCGCCGTTGCGTAGTCGTCGGCGGTGATATATTCCAGCACTACCGGATCGATGATGCCGCCAGCAACCGCCGCTTCATAAAACTCGTAGACCGAGCGCAATACCGTCGAGTCAATCGCCAGTTCGCCATCGAGCACCAGTTCCTGCGGGGGCGACTGCGCCCGCCCGGCATTGAGATACTGCACCAGGAAAACGTCACTCAGGGTATTGACGCGCCCTGCCGGAAAGACGAAGCCATATTCCGCCGCCAGCACATCCTCGAAACGCCAGCGGCTCGGCGGTTCCACATTCGCGTTCATCGCCATATGCTTCACTTCAACCACATACGCCAGCCCATAGGCGCTGCCATCCGGGCTGCCGAGTTCGATCACAGCCGGATGCAGGTCGTTCGAGATCGCCGCCGGGATGCGGAACGGCTGAAGCAGACCCGCCTGCACTGCCTCTAATAGCTGTGACCGACGCAGCAGTGTCAGGTCGGGCAGCGCGCCCGGCGCGACCGCCGCCGCCGACCGCAGCGTAGACATCAGGCTGCCGACTTCCTGCCCGCTGAGTGACGCGACCGACTTCAGGCGGAAATCTACCAGCACATCGGGATTCGCGTTCTGAAAGCCGCTGATCTGCGCTGACAGCAGTTCGACGGCGTCCTCGTCATCGACCGGCGCCAGCGGTTCGGGCCACCACAGATGCAGCGATCTTGGGCTGCTGCTCGGCGCTGCCTCGGCAGTCGCGACCGTTGGCGTGAGAGCGCTGCTGGTCACCGCCGCGGTGCGCTCCGGCTCGATGATCTCGGTCATCTGCGCGCCCAGATTTGGGTCAGACCCGCCCGCGCAGGCAGCCAGCAGGCAGGGCAGCATCAGCAGAATGAAGCGAATGCTGGGAATGTTCAGGTGTTTCAAAGACAGACTCCCATCCGGCAGTTTGCGGGACAACGGCAGCATTATACCGTATCGTCAAAATCGGAATGTCTGGGCTACAGCCGCTGGCGCAGCGCCGACAGCAGTTCGTCGCGGCGGCTGTCGGTCGTGAGTTCGACGGCTTCGATGTAATGGCTGATACGCCTGGTTGGACTTCGCTCGGCGAGGCGGTAGAGCAGGTTGACGAGTCCCGCGTGGCGCGAGGCGGCTGTTTCGATGACGGCGTAGCGGTGCAGGTCGTTATGGTGAGTCGCCTGAATGATCGTTTCCAGCAGGTCGAACAGTTCTATCCTGCCGTTGCTCACGATGTAGCTGACGATGCCCACCTGCGCGATGGCGCGGTCTGCCTGCACGTAGGGCTGTGCCACCTCACGGTAGAGCGCCGCCGGGAAATCCGCCGCGATCAGTTCCAGCGCTTTGCTCACCACTTCGGGCACGATTACTTCGGGAATGGCGACGTGCGCCAGCATCCGCAGATACAGATAAATGGGAACGGTATCGCCCTGTTCGCGCAGCAGGTTCAAGGCAGTCATGGCTGGCTCGCCCGAAAAGCGCGAGGTATCGACCAGATCGCCTAACAGACTGACGGCGTAGGCGTTGCCCAGTTCCGGCTCGTGCATGGCAATGCCCACCAGCGACGATGCCCGCAGCGCCTGCGCCACGTCCATGCCCAGAAGCTGCTCGTGGATTTCGACGCCGCGCAGGTAAAGGTCGAGGTCGCCCGGACTGCCGATTTCAATCAGCAGCCGCGCCAGCGCGTCGCGGACGTTGCAGCCAGAGTCGCGCTCAGGATGATCGAGGTAGTAGAGCGCTGTCGGGCGCAGGACGGCGCGGGCGCTGTCGCCCAAAAAGCAGGATTTCAGCTTCGCCAGCGCCACATCTACGATCTGGCGCTCGCGGTGATCGCGCAGCAGTTCCAGCGCCAACGCACAGGCGCGTTCGGGGTCAGTCTCGCGTTTAAGCTGCTGTAATTGTGCTTTGGTCATCGAACCGCTGTTCGCTCGCTTGACTTAGAGCGCGCTTTAAGGTGTAGCATTCAACTATCACCGCAATAGACTCGTGTACGCTGTTGTACATTCAGGGAGAGTTCACATGCACATTGGTCTGCAAATCCCCTCGTTTAAATATCCGGGCGGCGCGGCGGCAGTTCGCCCTAAACTGAAAGAGATCGCCACCACCGCCGAGGCGGCTGGCTTCCACAGCCTCTGGGTGATGGATCACTTTTACCAGATCGACAATCTGTTCGGGGAAGCCTACACCGACCCGATGATGGAATCATACACCACGCTGGGTTATCTGGCAGGGCTGACCGAAAAAGCGTTTCTTGGCACGATGGTGACGGGTGTCATCTATCGCCTGCCGTCGATTTTGCTGAAGATGGTGAATACGCTCGATATTGTCTCTGGCGGGCGGGCATATTTTGGAGTCGGCGCGGGCTGGTATCAGCAGGAAGCGGAAGGCTTCGGCGTGCGCTATCCGGACACCAGCGAGCGCTTCGAATGGCTGGAAGACACGCTGCAACTGGCGCACGCGCTGTGGAGTGGCGATGAAACCAGCTTCACCGGCAGGCGCTTCAGCGCGCCAAAGATGACCAACAATCCGCGTCCGGTCAGCCAGCCGCGCCCGCGCATTCTGGTCGGCGGCGCGGGACCGACCAAGACTCTGCGCATGGCAGCGCAGTACGCTGACGCCGTCAACTTCTTCGAGAGCAGCGGGCTGGATAAGATGCAGCAAGCGCTGGAGACGCTCAGAGGACACTGCCACCGGCTGGGGCGCAGCTACGACGCGATTGAGAAAACGTCGCTGAGCACCGCGCACCTGAGCGCCGGAGAGGACACCGTCAGCGGCATTATGGAACGCCTGCAAGCGCTGTCTAAGCTGGGCATTACCCATGCCATTTTCAACATGCCCAACGTCTACGAGATCGCGCCGCTGGAGGCGTTCGGCAGCGAGATTATTCCGGCAGCGGCGGAACTGTAGCGAGAAAGCTACCCGCTGGTAAAAACCACCGCCGCGCCGGTATCGAGCGAGCGCTGGCAGGCGGCGAGCAGGTTCAGGCACGATTCGATCTCGATGCCGTAGCGGTGCCAGCCTTCGCCTCTGCCGGGGCTGCTGACCGCCTCGCGCAGTTCGTCGCCCTGAAGATCGAGATCGGGCGGGACTGCCAGCGCGCCCAGAAGCTGCCTGCACTCGTCCATCAGCACCGGCGCTGAGCCGATCATCGTCCCGGCGACGTTCAGGCTGGGCGGCGTGAAAATGACCTGTGGAAAGCGCGCTGGCAGGTAGTAGCCCCGGTCATCGCTGTGCAGGATCAGGTGCTCGTAAGCCATCCGGCAGCGCGGCGCGCCATCCCGCAGCCATTTCTGCACGTCGTCGTAATACGCCAGCAGCGCCGGATCGCTGCCGGTTTCGGGGACGCCCGCCACGCCGCGCTTTGCCGGTTCGGGCACGCCGCTGCCCGCCCACAGATGGGCGGCGATCCGCAGCAGCGTGGGCAAGCCGCTGTGCCCGAACATCTCCACCGACCAGGCTTCGATCTCGTCCGGCTCCTGATGTTCCGGCAGACCGTGTTCCTGAAGCGCTGTATTGACAGCGGCGAACTGCTCGCCGTAATAGCTCAGGCGATCCGGGCTGTAGCGCTGGGCGTGCGCCAGAATACCGACGGTGAGATTAAGTGCCATAAGCTGTTGCTCCTGAAATACGGCTGTATTGTAACGTCCTTTGACGAGCCTGGCGCGGCGCGAAATCGGTGATCTGAGATTAGCTTCAAAATAAACTGAATGTTGAGTTATATTTAAGCGGTGTGTATTCACCAGTTCAATAGGGAGGATCGATGACGGCTGCAACGACCGTTCCGGCGCGGAGTGAAGTCGCGGCGGAATATACCTGGAATGCGCCCAGCGTATTTGAATCGACCGAGGCGTGGAAGGCGGCGCTTGAAGACGTGCAGGCGAAGCTGCCCACGCTTCAGGCGCTGTCGACGCAATTTGGCGAGAGCGCTGCCGGGCTGGTGGAAGCGCTGGCGGCGGTTGAAGTCCTTCAGCGCAAGGTCTACAAAGTCTACTTCTACGCCATGATGACCCAGTCGTGCGACACCGGCGATCAGGCAGCCAACGCGATGGTCGGGCAGGCAGGAGCGCTTTACGGGCAGATGCTCGGCGCGATTGCCTTCCTGGAGCCGGGGCTGCTCGCCATTGGACAGGAGACGCTCAACCGCTGGGCGAATGAAACCCCGGCGCTGGCGGTCTACCAGCACTATTTTGACGATTTGTTCCGGCGGCAGGGACACGTGCGTTCCGCCGAAGTCGAGGAACTGCTGGGCGCGCTTGCCGATCCGTTTGGCGCGGTGGAAAACACCGCCGAAATGCTGACCAACGCGGACATTCAGTTCCGCCCCGCCGTCTCCAGCGCTGGCGAAACCCACGAAGTCACGCAGGGAACGCTCAACGCCCTGTACACCAGCAGCGACCGCGAGACGCGCCGCACCGCCTTTGAGAGCTACACCGACGGCTATCTCAGCCATAAGAACACGCTTGCCAGCAACCTCAGCGTTGCCATCAAGCGAGATGTGTTCTTCGCCCGCGCCCGCCGCTATTCGTCCTCGCTGGAAGCGGCGCTGTTCAACAACAACATTCCGGTCGAAGTGTTCCACAATCTGGTGGACACCTACCGCCGCAATATCCCGACCTGGCACCGCTACTGGGCGGTACGCCGCAAGGCGCTCGGCGTGGACGAACTTCACCCCTATGATATCTTCGCGCCGATAGCGAAGCAGCAGCCATCCGTCAACTATAAGCAGGCGGTAGACTGGATTTCCGAGGGGATGCAGCCGCTGGGCGATGAATACGTCAGCACCCTGCGCCGCGGCTGTCTGGAGCAGCGCTGGGTTGATATTTACCCGAACAAGGGCAAGCGGCAGGGCGCGTTCTCGTTTGGAACGCCGGACACCTATCCGTTCATCATGATGAATTTCAACGGCGATCTTCAGGCGATGAGCACGCTGGCGCATGAGTTGGGTCACTCGATGCACTCGTATTTCACCTGGAAGACGCAGCCGCCCGTCTACAGTGAATATTCGCTGTTTGTCGCTGAAACGGCGTCCAATTTCAATCAGGCGACGGTGCGGGCACACCTGATGCAGACACAGTCCGATCCCAATTTCCAGATCGCGCTCATCGAAGAAGCCATGTACAACTTCCATCGCTACTTCTTCATCATGCCGACGCTGGCGCGATTTGAACTGGAGATGCACCAGCGCGCCGAACGCGGCGAAGGGCTGACCGCCGAAGATATGAACAGCCTGATGCTCGATCTATTCAGTGAAGGCTACGGTCAGGAACTGAACCCGCTGGGCGAGCGTACCGGCATCACCTGGGCGACCTTCGGACACCTGTACGCCAACTTCTACGTCTTTCAGTACGCCACCGGCATATCCGCCGCCCACGCGCTGTCCGAGAAGGTTGTTGCTGGCGAACCGGGCGCGGCTGACCGCTACCTGGAGTTCCTCAAGGCGGGAAGCTCGGTCTACCCGATTGACGCGCTCAAGCTGGCGGGGGTGGACATGGCGACGCCGGAAGCGGTGGAAACCACCTTCCGGGTGCTGGCGGGTTATGTCGATAAGCTGGAATCGCTGGTGGGGTAAGTCACGGCGTTGTATGGGCATGGGGCGCGGCGTGCCGCGCCCCACCATCAGTCTCTCAAATCTTTTACTTCTCTTACTTTTTCTACTTCCCTTACTACTTACTCCATCACCCGCCGTCTACCAGCGTCACCGTTGGCGGCGGGTTGAGCAGGTTTTCGCCGATGGGCGTATTGCTGATGACGACCAGCACAATCGCCGCCAGAATGATGCCGATGATGACCGCCGCTGCCAGCAGCGTCAGCAGGCGAGGGCGGCGGCGTGACGGCGGCGCGTCGTCATTCCAGGTCGGGGGCGGCGCGCTCACGCCTGTGTTGGGCGATTGCAAGGGGGCGGCACGCTCGTTCAGCCGCGCGTTTTCCAGCAGCCAGGTTTGCAGCATGTCGGCGGAAAGCCTCAGCCCGTCGGGTGCTGGCTGAACCACCTCGCGGTACTCCAAACTGCGCAGCGCCGCGTTAATCGACGTGACATCCATCGGGTAGTCGGTTTCGACCAGCCAGGCTTCAATAGACGCCGGATCAACTCGCCCCAGAGGGTCGTTATACACCAGCCCGCTGATGGCGGTCAGCACCAGCCGTTCGTTGAGGGTTAACCGGCTCCACAGGTAGCGGTAATCATCTTCGGCATAGCTGTAAATCTTCGGCGTCATTGCCTGAATATCGGCGGTGGTGACGACGTTGATTTCCGGCTGAAGCTGCCAGCGGCGGAAAAGCTGGTAGCCAAACTGCTCGACCAGCGCTGGCGCGCCGCCGGTGGCGCGGTAGACGGCAGCAGCGGCATCGTCCGGGACGGTGTAGCTGCCCTGCACCGGGTCCTGCAGCAGCCAGCGCGTATCTGCCTCATCCAGGTTGGTCAGACGATACACGTCGTTGAGCGTGACTAGCGGCTCCAGTGATGGAATGTCGTGTTCGTTTTCGGTGTCGAATGTCAGCGCGAAACCGATCTGGTCGAAATGGGTCATCAGGTTGTGAAAGAAGGCAAACGTGTCCTCCGGCAGCAGCCCGCCCCTGATCGCCGGAATCAGGCGCTCGGCATCGTCCAGCAGAAAGACCAGTTGGCGCGACGCCCGAATCGTGTTGAGGATCGTCGGCAGAAAGGCTTTGGTGAACCACGTTCGCGGCTGTTCGCCGGGGGGTTCCATGTCATTCAAGCGGCTGAGGGTGAACTCGCGGTCGATCAACTCCGCCGTTGCTGCCTGCGCCATGCCCAGCATCAGTTCGGTGGTGCTGTCGAGCGAGATTTCGCGCAGCGGCACGTAGACGCAGACAAACGAATCGCTGAAGGTCGAATCGAAGGCGTAGAGGAATGTTGTCTTGCCAACATGCCGCCCGCCCAGAATCACCAGCGCGTGCTGCCGCGCCGGATCGGTGAGCTGGTGGTACAGCCGCGAAAACGCCATCTTGCGCCCGGCGAACGACACCTCAGAGAGATGATCTTCGCCGGCGTAATCCGATTGATAGGGATTCATAACACCGTTGTCTGTCATGGGGAAAATTATACAACCAGCGTCAAAATTCCGCACTTTGGTGGTTCAATTCGTAGATCGCCTTCAGCCCTTCGAGCGTTAGCTCAGGCGCGATCAGATCGATGACGCTGGTATGCTGCCGGATTAACGATGCCAGCCCGCCGGTGGCGATGACCTTAATGGTATCGCCGCCGAACCCCTGCGCCTGCATGGCGGCTTTCAGCCGGACGATCATGCCTTCGACCAGCGAGACATAGCCCCAGAATATCCCCGACTGCATGGCGTGGATCGTGTTTCCGCCAATGGCGCTGGGCGGCGGCACGATATCCACCTGATGCAGGCGGGCGGTGCGGCTGACGAGCGCGTCGAGCGCGACCGAGATGCCGGGGGCAATCGCGCCGCCCCGGTACGCGCCATCCGCCGAGACAATATCGAATGTAGTCGCCGTCCCGAAATCGATGACGATGGCGGGCGCGCCGTACAGCGCCACCACCGCCGCCGAGTTCACGATGCGGTCGGCACCTGCCTGGGCGGGCTGGTCAATCTCAACCCGGATGCCGGTGTTGGTCTTGTGCGTGACCACCAGCGGGGCGATGTCCAGATAGCGCTGCGACAGATCGGCGAAGGCGAGCGTCAGCGGCGGGACGACGCTGCTGATAATGACGCCGTTTACGGCGGCGTAAGTGAGATCGGCGCTGCCGAGGAAGTTGCGCAGCAGGACAGCGTACTCGTCCGGCATCTTGTCAACGACGGTGCGCGCGCGCCACGAAATAATCCATTTTCCATTCTGGCACAAGCCGAGATGGATGTTGGTGTTGCCGATGTCAACCGCCAGCAGACCCGAATAGTCAGGCGATTGCCAGGCAGCCGGGTTGGTTATGGATTGTGCGAGAGCCACAAAATCAGTCCTTGTTTGGTAGAACACCTGCGAAAAGCATAGCGCAGCGGCGAAGCGCTGTAAATTACCACTGAGGCAAGGATGAAAACAGACAAAACATAACGCAAAGGCGCGAAGGGAAGAGAAAGACACAAGGGGATTTATGAATAAACGGATTAAAAACCGCCGCATATTGCAGTATTTCATTCACCAGACGCCGGGCAGCAGCCGCCAGCGCGTTTCCTGCGCAAATTCGTGGTAGCCGGGCAGCTCGCGCTGAAGCACCGCGTCTTCCAGGGCGGCGCGCACGATATACAGCACTACGCCCGCCAGCGAGGGCAGCCATGCCGCCCACGTTGCCAGCGCCAACGGTAACGCGACAAATTGCAGGATCACCGCGACATAGCCCGGATGCCGGACATAGCGATAGGGACCCGACGATACTACCTGATGCCCGCGCTGCTCCTGAATACGCACCGTCCCTTCAAAGTGCCGGTTGATCGCCATCGACCAAGTGAGGAGCGCGAAGCTGGCGACCAGTATCAGGTTGCCGATTATGTTGACGACGGGCGAGACTTCACCTGTCCAGCCATTGCGATAATCCAGCCCGGCGACATAGGGCGCAGCCAGCAGCAGCACCACGTAGAGGCTGAGGATGAGCCAGTCCCAGGTCTTGGTGCCAGCCATCGCTTTGGCGCGCTTGCCGCGCTGGTTGAGCAGTTCCGGGTTTTGACGCGCCAGCACCACGCTTAAGCCGAGCCAGCCGAGCAGCGTGATGATGGAATAGACCCACGCCCAGAACCAGTCGAGCGTGCCAGCGGCGATAAACAGCGGCGCGCAGGTGAAGAACACCAGCGCGACGTGGCGGGCAATCGCGTTGTAACCGTATCTATCGAGCGTTGCTGCCTCTTGTGGGAGAGGCGTTTGTGTATCAGCCATAATGACCTTCCATGATGATCTGCTCTGATTTTAGTACGATCTACTGGGTAGGATTCACTCACTCTGTGGGGTTGACACCGGATGCGTTTTTACTCACACCGTACCGGGTTGTGGGGCTACGATAACGGCGCTTCGTCAGTTCTCAAAAACGCCACCTACCGCCTGCGTAAGAAGATTGAGCCTGATCCCAAACAGGCGCGCTACATTTTACGGATGGATGAAGGGTATGCTTTCTTCCCTCAGTCGCAGAATTCATAAAAACTGCGACTGCTGCGGCTGGTTTTGAGACCGGGTTTGCGACTGAAAAGATTTAGATTTTTATAAAGGAGAGCAAAATCTAAGCTCAGCAATTCTTATAAAGGAGTAGTACAATGAAAAACTTACGACCTCACCGCCTTGTAAAAACGTTCGCGGTTGTGGGGATGGTTCTAGCGGTCGTACTTACTCTCTATCTAAGAAGCCATATGAATATTCCTGTTCGGTAGAATGGAGGTGCAAGCCAAACCAACTACCAAACAGGAACAAACCAAGTGTGTCATAGAATGAAGGTCTATACCAGTGATTTAAGTGATAGGCAGTGGGAAACGAT
>JAUQWZ010000063.1 GCA_030834905.1 Aggregatilineales bacterium
CGACGCGAAGGCATGCAACGTCGTCGCGGTGCTGCGCGGCACCGACCCGAAGCTCGCCCACCAGGCCGTGCTCTACACCGCCCACGTCGACCACATCGGCTGCCGCATGGACGGCGCTGCCTACAACGGCGCCAACGACAATGCGTCCGGGGTCGTGGGGCTCATCGGAGTCGCGAGGACGTTCGCCGCCGGCCCGAGGCCACGGCGCAGCATCGTGTTCCTGGTCACCGCAGGCGAGGAACTCGGGCTGTGGGGCTCGCGGCACTTCGTCGACCATCCGGCCTGGCCGATCGAGGACATCGTCGCCAACATCAACTTCGAGATGATCGGGCGGACCGGCCGGTGCACCGCGACCGAGTTCGTGGCGACGCCGAGCTACCGGCACCCGCGGTTCTCCTCGCTTGGGCACGACGCGGCGCAGATCGCGGCCGGCCTCGGCATCACGCTGCTGCCCGGCGACGAGCACTACCGGCAGAGCGACCACTTCCCGTTCGCCGAGCGCGGGATCCCGGCGCTGTCGATCGGCGACGGGAACTTCGTCGACTACCACCTCGTCACGGACGATGCCGGGGCCGTCGATGGCAGGCGCCTGCAGGCGGCGGTGCGGGTGGCGGCGGAACTGGGGAGGCGCGTGGCTATTGACGGGGAGGCGCCGCAAGCAAGACAGGTGCAGGCAGTGTGGTAGGTGCGGATGGCTCGCGCCCGGGGTTACTCCAGGCCATTACAGGTTTGCGACCGTGAACAATTCGGGACGGTGGACACCTCTGACGCAAAACTGGAGCAGTTATGCCAGGGATGCCATAAGTGCGGATCGAGAACGTAATCCGTCGGACGCTTACGACATTCCGGACACGACGGGTCAATGGGAGTGTCCCCAAGATCCCCACAGCCTGCCCACTATCAGTAAGAACGGAAGCGCGCCAAGCAGGGCAGTTCCAGCAATCGTAACACGATAGGGTCGAGGCAGCGAAGCAAATAGCCACACCCAGAGCGCAAAGGCAAACACGCAACACATAACACTCACCGCAGAGAGCAACACGACCTTCTCAACGCTGGGGACAAACGTGGTAATACTGACTATGCCGCAACCAACCACCATGATCAGCGTGAGCGAGCCAAGCATCTTGTGCGTCACCCCAATCCCCCGCGCCATCACTTGCCTCCCGGCGGCTGCAACGTGCCACTCGACTCTACACTGGTTGTTGAAGATGTTGTAGTGCTCACTGCCACGGACGGGCGCGCCGTTGCGGTTGTGGTGGTAATACCCGACTCAGGGCTTGTTGTAGTGGGGGACGTAGTGCTGGTCGTCGTGCTGATCGCTCCGCCGCTCGGTCCGGGAGTAGACCTATCTGGGGCACCGAATCCGGATGTCGACAGCCCATGCTCCGCGAGGTCGGCTTTGATGAGATCAAATTGAGTCTGACTCCACCATCTACAGGTCGTAGCTGGACCATAGGTGTGTGACTGCCCAACGAGCGCCCCAAGCAACTTCGCTGCACGCGCGGCAAGTTCCGGGCTTATCCATATGAATCTATCCTTCTGAATACACCCACCGGATACCTTGTCGATGTAGACCTCCCCGTTTACAAGGTGACTGCCGATCCCCACCGCTCCGAAGCTAAAGGCGATGTACTTGCCATATGGGTCGCCAACTGCAAGGCTCTGATGCAAACCAGGTTCGCCAGTGCCGCGCCCCTCAACCCAAACCGCAGACATTTGAATGAACGCCCCATCAGCTTGGCCATCTGCATCCGCATCTTCCTCATATCTCAGTGTCTTGCCGCCAGTGCCGGACAGCCCTCCTGGCGCGACTGGTGGAGTTGCTGATTGAAGCCCCATGGGATCACCCCAGACAAGCTGACGACCACCCGCATAGGCATAGGCGTTCCCCAAATTCGCACCATCACCCCACTCCCCCAGCGGATCCCGCGTCAAGAACCTCCCCAACTCCGTGGAGTAGTACCTATTCCGCATCTGCAGGAGCCCGGTGATCTCGTCGAGCCGGATGCTCTTCCACAGGAACGGCAGCCCGTAGGACGACGACGCCACCGGATGA
>JAUQWZ010000012.1 GCA_030834905.1 Aggregatilineales bacterium
TGACGGTTCGTTGGGTTCTGAGAGGAAATGGCAATGACTCGTTCTTTCGTATTCACCAATCACAAAGGCGGTGTCGGAAAATCGACATCTGCCACCAACATCGCGCTCGGCATGGTGCAGCTGCTGCGCCGCGCCAATGCAACCAACCCGCGCGTGCTGATTATCGACACCGACTCGCAAGGACATGCGTCGCTGGTCACGACCGGACGCAAAGACTACGGCGCGGATGATAGTCTGTATACCGTCCTGATGGCAGACCGCACCAATGCGCCGCAAACGCTGCTCAACTGCATCATGCAGAGCCAGTGGGATGCCGATCTGCACATTCTGCCTGCCTCCCCCATGCTCGAAGGCGCGGAGCGGGAACTCATGGGTGTGGCGGGCGCGCCGTACCGCCTCACCGATCCATTGGGCAAGATCGCCGCGCAATATGCTGCTGTGATCATCGACACCCGCCCCTCATTCAGCCTGCTGACCGAAATGGCACTGCTTGCCGCGACGGATGCAATTGTGCCGGTCGAGCCACGCTATCTGGAAACGGTCGGCTTGACCAGCGTGATCGAAAAGATCAACGACATCCGTGAAGGCTGGCGACATCCGACGCTGCGCGTGAGCGGGCTGCTGGTGACCAAGATGGACAGCCGCATTCGCGGACATAACCACCTGCTGGCAGAGGTCAAGGCGCATTCAGTCTTAGGCAAGCTGCTGCTCGGCGTCATCCCCGCCAATGAAGCGGTGTCGTATGCTCACAGCAGCCATCAAAGCTTGTTTACCTACAATCCTGCCGCGCCAGCAAGCAAGGCGTATATGCAGGTGGTTGGATCACTGGTGCGCTATCTGCTGAAAGGCGGTGAATGATGGGACGCATTCAAGCCGATACCCGGCGCATGGACGATCTGCTGGGTGACGTGCCCCAGGATTTTGGTGATAACACGATTCGCGTCGAGCGCATCCTGCTGGAGATGGTGCGCCCCGATCCGGTGCAGCCGCGTCGCGTGCTGCCGGAAAGCATTCACCAGCGTTTTCACCAGAACCAGATTACGCCGACACAGGCGCTGCGCGAGCTGGTGCAGCTCGTGGCACGGCAGCGCGGTCGCCCGTTCAACAGCGTATTGGAACTGCTGCCGCAAAGTGATCGCGTCACCCGAAGGGCGCTACCGGTTTCCGGTGAGGGAACCGGCACAAGCCAGGAGGAAACGGGTAAAGCGACCTGCCCAGCAGGTTGACGCACCGCTGCACCTGCTAAGATGGGCAGGTTAAATCGACTGCTTGAGGCGATGACGATGCAGATGCGTGGATGGTTGGCGGGAATGTCAGCGGTACAGATCGGGCGTGGGGAGATTGTTCTGAGCTTGGTGAGTGTGGTTGCTTATGCTCGGTCTACAGGTCAGTGGTAACAGCCTGCTGTGTGAATCAGTGGGGTAACCGTGGTGGATAGTTGAATAGGCTGAGTAAAGTCGCTGAAGTTTGGTTGCACATCCGGGGTAGGCAAGCGATAATTGAAGAAAGTGCATATATCTATTTCTGGACTATAGACAAAATAACTTTATGCGTCTCTTTATCAGCTATGCCCATGTAGACAAAACGATAGTCCAAGACTGGATCGTCAGCAAGCTTGTTGCTGGTGGGCATGATGTCTGGTTTGACACTCGATTGGTGGCTGGTCAGGAATGGAAGCAGCAATTAAGCGATGAAATCAAGCGCAGCGATGCGCTAGTGTATTGTGTAACACCGGAGTCGATTGCATCAGAGTGGTGTCAGTGGGAACTTGCGAAGGCGATTGAGTTCGGTAAACCCGTCGTTCCAGTTCTCATGCAAGGTCGAACAAAAATCTCTCGGTCACTCAGCCAACTGCAATACGTTGACTTTAGCGATGGGCCAACGGGTGATGCGGTTGCCCGTTTGATGGAGGGACTTCAGCAGCTTTCACCAGCCCAGATACCGCCTGCACCGACCAATCCACAGGGGACACCACCCCAAGCTATTGAACCAGAAAACCCATCCTCGAAAAATACCATGATGAAACTACTCAGTCACCCTGCAACACAAGCGATTATTGGCATTATTGGCGTATTGATTGCAGTTGTCGCGCTGTTAGTCAGCGGCAGCGGTGGCTCTAATCCCGAACCAACCCGAGCTGCGGAATTGCCAACGCCAATGACACCCGTTGTCGTTGCTATGCGCGATCTTGACATTCGGAGCGGTCCTGATGCGGACTTCCCACGCCTGAATATCCTGCCAGTAGATGGCGCACTCGACATTCTCGGCATTAGTGAAGATCGTCTCTGGTATCAGGTATTACTCGCCAATGGACGGCGGGGATGGGTGCTGGCGGCATCTACAGGTGTCCGCCTTGAAGGAGATCGTGGTGTGGTGAGCGTGATTATCCCGACAGCAACGCCATCATTCACACCCACAGAGATGGATACGCCTACCAGCACAGCTACCGCAACGGCAACATTAACGATTGCTCCGACAGCGACACCTACGCTGACCAGCACAGCACCTCATACTTACACCCCAACAGCTACAGATACGCAAAGTAATTCACCGACGGCAACGAATACGCCTGTGTTTACCAATACACCATCACAGACATATCCCTGTGATGGTCAAATTCCTGGTGTATCTGGGCTGTTAAATCAGGTACGGATTCAACCTTCTAATACCTCACCACTACGTCCACCTGTAGAACGCGGATCATCCGTACGTATATTGCGAAGCGCATCAGACTTTGGCTCCGTATGGTACGAAATTGAGTACAACAATGGGGTAAATAAGGGATGGATAACCGAAGACTTTGTTGAGACATCAACGAATTGCCCAAGGAATTAAAAACAAAAAACTGGAAAGGTAAAAAATGATTCCGACTAAATTTACGCTTCGACTGAACATGCTTCTTCTGTTGATTTTCGCAAGTTTTTCTACGGTTCTTGCTCAAGATGTGACACGAACTCAATCCATTCAGGTTGAATGCGGGAACATCATCGAAAGTGAATTCGTGAATAGTTTTGAGGAAGATCTTTACCAAATCAGTATGGACGCAGGCAACACGCTAAACGTCTCCGCTGTATCCTTGGGTGGACAGTTAAAAACAGGAATTATCTTAACAGGTCCAACAAACCTAGGGATTGCATCTAGCTTTCAACGCTTAGAAGAAGGCCGAAGAGTGATATTTGGAAATAGTAGTCATCTTAGAACTGAAGCCGTGGTCAACTCAGATATACTTTCAGCGCGTGGCACTCACAATATTCGAGTCGTGAATTTTGTGTCACGCTACTATGAATTCGAAACTGACAGGTATGACCCCAGCGCTATTGACCCTGTATCGGGCGGGATAGGTGTCTATACGCTCTTTATTGGCTGCACGCTTCGTGATGGCACAGTGATCAATCCGGGCGATGCTTTACCCGAAGCGGTGCCAGACCCTATAGTTTCATCACAGTCAGCATTTCCCGGCTTTGGTTTTCCAGGATTAAACTCCGTTGATTTTTCCAGTGGTATTGAGATACCAATACAACTAGGACAAGCACAGACCATACCTGTTGGAGGAGATATTAGCCTTTATACTTATGAGTCCAATACAGAAGAATCCCGCACACTCACTCTATCGCGCTTAAGCGGAAACATCTCTATTGGCGTGACTGTGATTAACCGCGACACCAATGAGATCATCTTCTTTGCTGGATTGCCTTCGAGCGATAATCTCAGCGCTGAACTAACATTCCCCTCAGCTGGAACATACGTAATCGGTCTGTTCCGTGTGGATACGGCTGACCGCATTGGAACATCTGGGGCGGTGCAAATCACGCTGGAATAGAGCGGCTCAATTGGGTCAGCTGCCTCAAGGGGGATTTGCGAAGTCAAACAGCACGCTGGATAGGGGTGTGATTTATTTGAAATTCATTAGAACTGATGATCTGCCTCCAGAAACTGGCTCATCCGCTAAGTTGGTGCAAGCGTTAAGGAACGAGCTAGCACTCGTATACGCAGCAGAACAAGCCTGGCTCGTCCATACATCTGACGTTTCAGCAGCTTCAGACGACAGCTGTAACCCTCAACTGGACCGTTGCTCCAGGGATAGATAATGGTGTTTCGAACCGCATCGAGATCGCGAGCAGCCCCAGGGCAAATTCACGCGAGCTGCTGTGCCTCAACGACGCGCAGATCATTCCCCTCAACGGCAAGGAAATCGCGCTGCGCGTGCTGCCGGAAGGCTCGGACTTCCTGATGCGCTGGCGTTTTAGCGACATCCAGCGCTACTTGAAGGGCGAGAGCAGTGACGCCGGTCAGGTTTTCAAGACTATACACGACCTGTTCACGCGCTACGTTGATTTCCGCTCGGAAGTCGAGAGCGCCATTCTCGCCCTGTGGACGATTGGCACCTACTTCTACACGATGTTCCCCGCTTACCCGTATCTGGCGCTGAACGGACCGAAGAACAGTGGCAAGAGCACCGTCATGCGGGTGATGCAGCCGCTGGCGTTCAACATGGTCAGCACGTCCGACCCCACCGGTCCGTCGATGTTCCGCCTCATCCACTACACGAGCTGCACCGTCGGCATCGACGAAGCCGAGCGCTATCACAATCCAAAAGACCCAGGGATGCAGCAAATCCGCCAGCTTTTGAACAGCGGCTACAAACAGGGGATGCCAGCCATCCGACTGATCGGCGAAGACATGAAGCCGCAGGCGTTCGACGTGTATTCACCGAAAATTCTCGCCGCGATTGCTGGGTTGGAAGACATTCTCGCGTCGCGCTGCATTGCTATTGCCATGCGCCGTACCGACAAGAAGTTGCCCTGTTTCCCACCGGACTTCGATGGCGCGGCGGTACGTCATCAGATGTACATGCTGGCGCTGACG
>JAUQWZ010000013.1 GCA_030834905.1 Aggregatilineales bacterium
CCACTACAATCGAACCGCCCCTCGATTAAATCCCCAACACCTGCTGTAATTTGGCGAACGTGGGCGACTGTTCCAGAAAGACGTAGCGCACCGGCACCACTGTCGCCTGGGTGCCGCCGAGCGCCCGCAGCAGTTCGACCGATTGCAGCAGCGCCTTATTGGACACGATGATGGTGATGGTGAACCAGCGGGCGCAGTCGTCGTTTTCGGTGCCGTAGATGGGCGCAATCGTCGGTCCCTGCAAGCCGCGTGTCTGTGGGTTGGCGGCGACCTTGCGGGCGATTTCCTCGGCGCTTTCGCCGCTGATGTTGATCGTCACCTGCGAGAAGCCGCGTCCCTGAATCGAAGCGTCGATATGCTCCAGCATCGCGCGCGTGGTGGCGAGGGCTGCCGGGTTTTCCAGCAGCGCCTGACGGTTGCCGACCAGACACGCCTGCGATTCGACGATGACGCCGTCCGGCAGCGGCTTGAGGTGGTTTTCGCGCAGGGTTGTGCCGGTCTGCACCAGATCGACCACGATATCGGCATAGCCAATGGTCGGAGCGGCTTCAATCGCGCCCTCGGCGTTGACCAGCGTGAAATGATGGATTCCCTGCGCGTGTAGAAACTGCCGCGTCTGGTTCGGGTAGGTGGTGGCGATGCGCAGATTGCGCCGTTTGTACTCGCGAAAATCGAGCGCCACTTCCGCCAGATCGATCATGTTTTCGACATCCACCCAGGCTTCGGGGACGGCGACCAGCAGCTTGCAGTAGCCATAGCGCAAATCATCATGAATGACGAGCAGGTTGTCGTCGGCATATTCGCGCACCACATCCAGCCCAGTGACGCCCAACTGGACAGTACCGTCTGCCACCTTGTAGGCGACATCGATCACCCGCTGGAACAGCACGTCCACGCCGGGCAGCGCTGGCATAGAGCCGGTGTACTGGCGTGGGTTTGGCTTTTCAACCCGCAGCCCGCAGTCCTGAAGAAAGCTCAAGGTTGGTTCGGCAATCGCGCCCTTGCTCGGCAGCGCGATCATCAGGCGGTCATTCATGCGTTTGGGCACTCCAGGCTGGCGATGAGTTGATCGATGGAGTCGAGTGAATACGTCTGCCCGTTCCATTTTAGAGAACCGTCGGCTTCGACGTTCAAACCCTGATTCGCAGGCGATGCGGCTGACACCGTCACGGCGCAGCCGCGCTCGCGCAGCGCCTGGCTCCAGCGCGCCGCGGCGGACTCGCTCTCAGGGCGAACGCCAATATGCAGCGCCCGCTGCGGGGGTTCCGGCGCTGGCGGCATCTGCGACAGAAGCGCGTCGGCATAATAGGTGAAGCCAAAGGCGGGGATATCGTGTTCGGCACCGAGCAGATGGGCAAGCTCGTCGTAGCGCCCGCCGCCGCCGAGTCGGCTGTTGTTGGCTCCGTGAAGCTCAAAAACGATACCGGTGTAGTAGTCCCAGTTGCGGGAAAGCGCGGGCTGAAGCCGTATACTGCCCGCTGGAATGTCGTAAGCGTCGAGCAGATCGATCAGGCGCTGCCAGTCGGCAAAGATGACCCCGGCGCGGCTGTCATCAGGATTAATCCAGCGGCGAACAGCGCTGAAGGCTTCGGCGCAGGGAAGATCGATCTGACTCCATGCCGCCAGAAAATCGAGCGCCCGAATGAACTGATCGCGTTCGGCGGCGCGCTGGCGCTTCTGCACCAGCCGTCGGGTGATGTCGTGGCGCGTGCGCCCGCCCATGGTCGCGCCGCGCTGGGTGGTATCCAGCAGCACATCAAGCATCTGCTGGGTGTTGCCTTCCTCGAAAAGACCACTGCTGGCGATTGGCGCGGAGTCGATGCCGCCCACCAGCAGCTTGTCGAGCGCTTCCAGTACGTAGGCTTTGCCCTGATCGGGCGTCATCAGCGCTGGAAGCTGCGCCAGCAGAAAGCGCTGGGCGCGGCTGTCCAGCCTGAACGAGCCGAGCAGATGGCGCATCAACTGGACGCTGCCCAGGATGAGCGTCCAGCCGCGGATTCCCTGCCGCGTCAGTCCGTGGGCTGCCATGGCGATCACCTCGGCTTCCGCGAAGGGACCCGCCAGACCGAGCAGTTCGGCACCGATGCCGTAGCGCTGGGCGCTGACGGTGGTGCTGGCGGGATCATCCTCAAAAATGGGTCCGCTGAACTGCCAGCGCGCGACATCGCCCGGGTGGTGCTGCTGGGCGTACCGGGCGGCTGCCGACGCGGTGAATTCCGGGCGCAGGGCGTACTGCTGCCCGCGTCGCTCAAATGTAAACAGATGATCGATGATCTGATCGCCCGCGCGGGTGAGGAACAGATCGGCAGGCTGAATAATCGGCGTATCGACCTTGCTGTAGCCGTACTGCGCCATGTGCTGTTCGAGATCGGTGGAGAGCGTATTGAACTGCCGGGTATCCAAAGGCTGCGTTGACCACACGCCGGACTGCTCCTTTACTGAAGAGCATCATAATAGCGTGCTTTTGCCTCATGACAATGGTAGAAACGACAGGCGCTCCGGGTTGGAGCGCCATTGGCTTAATCGTACTGACCGCTGCTGTAAACATAGACGGCAGCGCCGGTGTCGTTCGGTATCGTGAAGTCGATTTCCGAAGCAGCCCAATTGTAGAGCCAGCTCGCATCGGTGATGGACAGGTTGACGCAGCCGTGACTGTGGCGGTAGCCGAAGCCATCATGCCAGTAGGTGCCATGCAGCCCGATATCGTTGTCGAAATACTGCGTCCAGGGCACTTCTTCCAGGTAATAGAAATCTTCCCGTCCTTCGGCGCCACTCATGATTGTGCGGGGATAGCGCACGTAGATATGGAATAAGCCTTCGTTGGTGGGCCACTCGGAAAGCCCCGACGACACCAGAGTGACAAAGATCGGGCGTGTGTCTTCGTAGGCGATCACCACCTGTTCATACAGATCGACGCTGATCCACTTTTCGGTATCCACATCCTCCGGACGTTCGACCGGAATGTACTTGCCGATCAGCGTCTGATGAACCCACTGATCGACTCCCACCTGATACCAGCGCCAGCCCTCGATTTCGACCGACTCATACAGGTTAACCAGCGTGTACCGCAGCAGGGCAAGGTCGCCGTCGGTCGGCTCGTCGCCGGGCGCGCGGCTGGGGACGACGTTCCACAAAATCCAGCCGAAAGTATACGGCAGCGGCTCTTCGGGCAGCACGACGCCAGCGAAGCGCGATGGCAGCGCCTGGCTCAGCGCTTCGGTTGGCACCCACTGGTCATTATTGATCTGCGTCCATTCCGCCTGTGCGCCCTGGGTAGTCACATAGTTGAAGCCCGCGTCCAGCGTGCTGACGATACCGCCGTTGGGCGCGTCGTAGATATCCACCGCCGATAAAACGCGCCGATAGGCGCGGTCATACAACAGGTTGTCATCGGGATAAAGCTGCTGGACACTCGGCGCGGCGTAGGCGAGGATTGCCTCGGCGGCGATTCCGACAGCGCAGTTCTCCAGACAGACCTCTTCGGCGCGGACGATGCCGACGCTTACAGTAAGGACTATGATGACCATTAAGATTAGTTCCAGCTTACGTTTCATCCCAAAACCCCGTCATTATCTCTCGATGCTCAATTCAGGATACCATTGGAGGCGGTGCTGGCTCAAGCGCTGCTTCCCTACGGCTTCCCGTCGGCTTCACGATGGCAGATTAGGAACGATGCCTTATTGCCGCGGCTTGTATGACATTCTACACTGTAGATAACCTTGATAGACTTTTAGACTTTTTCCCTTATACTTACAAAGAATGCATTATTAGCTGTGCCCTTTGTGGAGCGCGTCATGCCAGGAGATGCACAATGAAGCTCAGAATGAAAATCGTCCTTTTTATTTTACTTGTGACGCTGTTGGCACTACCTGTATTGAGTGCAGCCGCCTCTGGGGCAGAGCAGACACGCCAGTTCGTGCTGCCCATCCTTGTTGTGAATACCGGCGCGCTTAACGTGCGTTCGGGTCCGGGGCCGCAGTATACTGTGGTTACGTCCGTTCCCGGCGGTACCGAACTTCCCGTATTAGGCACCAATCCGGATAATTCCTGGTATCTGGTGGCGACGGTTGCCGGAACTGGTTGGGTGGATGTCAGTTTTACCCTGCCGCGCGGTGATTTCAGCTTCGTGCCAGCGGTGCGGATTGACACGCTGGTGGCGCTGGCGGTGCAGCCGCTTCCAACCGATCTCGGTCTGCCGGAATTATCGAATACCATCCCCATTCCGCAGCTTGAGCCGCCAACCATCATTGTGAACACCGGTCGGTTGAATGTTCGCAGCGGTCCCGGACCGCAGTACACCATCCTCGGCTCAGTTCCCGGCGGCACCTTCTTTGAGGCGCTGGGCGTCACCGGTGATAGCTCCTGGTATCTTGTTGACAGCGCATTCGGGCGCGGCTGGATTTCGGTCGAATTCACGATCTTCCGCGGCGTGTTCGACAACATTCCGGTCATCCTGAACGCTTTCTAAAATCGATCGCGAAGTCATTCGAGGAAATAATGCAGATCGTCTATGTCGAAGACAACCTAGCAAATGTTGCTCTCATCGAGCGTATTTGCCACATGAATAATGATGAGCTGGTGACTTTCAGCGATGCTGAAGAAGCACTGGCAGCCGTTTCGCCCGGCAGCGCTGATCTGATCCTGATGGATCTCAATCTGGGTAACCGCAGCATTGACGGGCTTCAGCTCACCCGGCTTTTGCGCCAGAAGGGCGTTTCGGAGCCGATTGTGGCAATCACCGCCTACGATACGATGGGCTATGCCGATCAATACGCCGCGGCTGGCTGCAATGAATACGTGCGCAAGCCCGTGTCGGTGCGGAGTATGCTCAATCTGATCAACACCTATCGCTAGTTGTCTCGACCATCATCACCAGCACCTCAGCCTATGTCGGCTGGGGTGTTTTTGTTTGCTGACCTACGTTTGGCTGACGCAGTCCTGTCGTTTCGGCAACGGACGCTTGGCTGGGTCGGGCGGCGGCGTATACTGGGAATAGCTGGCTCATCTGAAAATGGTCGAGGCTTACAATGAAGCACCGGTATTTTGTCGTTATACTGTTCGCAATTATTGTGCTGGAAGCGCTGGCGTCGAGCGCGCAGGAAGCGACATCGACGCCAAGCCCGGATGACATACCCGAACAGGCATCGTTGATAGACGAAGGTCAGTTCGATATCGTGAATTTCCTGCTGATTGGCGCTGACACCGCCAATGCCAACAACGCCGGGCGCACCGACGTGCTGACGATGGTGTCGGTCAACCGCACTGCATCCACCGTCTCGATGCTGTCGCTGCCGCGCGACCTGTACGTGTATATTCCCGGCTATGGCGTCCACCGGATCAATACCGCCTATGGCTGGGGCGAAACGAACCTCGGTGAAGGACAGGGACCACAGCTTCTGATGGAAACGATTCGCTATAATCTGGGCTTCGAAATCGACTACTACGCGCGGGTCGATTTTGACGGCTTCCGGCAGATTATTGACGATCTCGGCGGCGCTGAGGTGGCGGTCGATTGTTCGATTCAGGACTGGCGGCTGGCAGCACCGGATCTCGACCCAGCGCTGGAAGAAAGCTGGGAAATGTTCACGCTGCCGGTGGGGATGCATCTGATGGATGGCGATCTGGCGCTGTGGTATGCCCGCAGCCGCCGCACCAGCAGCGATTTTGACCGCGGACGCCGCCATCAGGCGCTGCTGCGAGCGCTGTGGCGGCGTATTCGCGGACTAAATCTGGTCGAGCAGGTCGCCGATGTATGGCCCCAGGTGCTGGAGACGGTTGAGACGAACCTGACGCTGGAAGACATGTTGGGCTTCGCGCCGCTGGCGCTGTCGCTGGATACCAGCCGCATCGCTTCCTATGTATTCCAGCCGAACGTCGAAGTTCGTTTCTGGCGCTCTCCCGAAGGATCAAGCGTACTGGCACCGAATCGTGAGGCAATCGCGGCGCTGGGTCATCTCATGTACCAGCCGCCGACTGAACACCAACTGGTGCGCGA
Source organism: Aggregatilineales bacterium (assembly GCA_030834905.1). GTDB lineage: Bacteria > Chloroflexota > Anaerolineae > Aggregatilineales > Phototrophicaceae > Flexifilum. Next base: position 5,996 of record JAUQWZ010000013.1, read on the forward strand.
AGGCGCGCGGGTTGAAGTCGTCAACGCCAGTGGGATGCGCGGACTCGACCGGGTGGCGGCAGACCGGCTGGCATGGGAAGGCTTTGTGCCGACGGTGGGTTCGCCTGCGCCAGCCTACCGCGAGTACACCGTCATCTACGATTACACGGGACAGTCAAAGGGAAGCAGCCTCGGCACGCTTCAGTCGGTGCTGCGCGTGGGCAGTGAAGGGCTGGTCATCGAGCCTGATCCTGATCGCAGCGTTGATTTCCGGGTGGTGATTGGCGGTACTTACTATTCCTGCACCCATGCCGTTGCGCCGCCGTCTACGCCCACGCCGGAGCCTGAAGCGCTGGCGCAGGGTTAATCGCTCAGCACAATTGGCTCGACGTTTCCGGCGGTCAGATTGATGACGGCGGAAGCGAAAGTTTCGACTTGGTCAGACGGAAACGAGACGACCAGCGTAACGTCGGCGGCGAACTCCTCGTCGCTGATCGTCCCCTCATGCTGATCGACCAGGCGGCGGATAGACTGGTAATAGGTGTAGGGGGTTTCAATGCCGACCGTCGCGCGCTCAATTTTTCGTTCGGTTTTGAGCGCCTGCAAGACCGTTCTCGCCGCCTCGCTGTACGCCCGCACCAGCCCGCCAGTGCCGAGCTTGGTGCCGCCGAAATAGCGTGTCACGACGACGATCACGTCGCCAATGGCTGAACCGCGCAGCACTGCCAGCACCGGCGGACCCGATGTGCCCGACGGTTCGCCGTCGTCACTCATGCCCTCGGTCACTGAGCTGCCAAAACCGACGCGAAAAGCATAGACGTGGTGGCTGGCGTCGGGCATTTCCTGCCGAATGCTGGCGAGGATGGCGCGGGCGTCTTCCACGGTATCGGCGCGCGTCGCGGTTGCGATGAAGCGCGAATTACTGACTGTGGTGGTCACGCGCTGTGTTTCCGCCGGAATAAGGTAGCCGTTCATGCTAGGACGGATCAGGGTTAGACGCCACGTACACCCGAAACACCGGCGGCTCGATTTCGAGCGCCTGCTGTGACTTAGCGAGCTTCAGCAGCCGCTTCTGGATCAACATCGCCACCGCGTGTTCGGTTTCCGGGCTGACATTGTAAGGCGTAAGCCGCGCGACAGCTTTCAACACGTACTGTTCGGAACGATTTAGCCCTGTCCAGATGGTGCGACATTCGGCGCGAATTGACGGCTTCGCTGCCAGCAGCGTCGCCATGCCATCGACTGTCTGTTCCGCCAGATTGATATTGGTAAGTTCCTCCAGCGCGTGAAAGCCCGCCCGCAGCAGCCCCGCATAGCGACCAGTTGCCTGCATCAGGATGCTCGGTATAGGCTCGGCATAGTTGCGCTGGCGGCGGCGCGACAGATCCTCTACCATCTGCCGACCATCAGTTTCGTTGTAGGGACCGAGATAGTGTACGTTGTCGGTGAACAGCTCGATGAACGGCTCGATTTCCAACATTGGAATGTTAAGGCGCTCAACGATTGTTTGCAGCGGCGACCGGGTAAGCGTCATATAGACAATCTGATTTTTGTTGCCATCGCGGATGCCGCGCAAAGTCTGGAAAAACTTCACCGGCATCTGGCGCAGGGTCTCTTCAAATTCGTCAAACAGAAAAACGACTTTGATTCCCTTGCGCAGAAAAAACTCCAAACCCAGTTCCAGATATCGAAGCCCCATGTAGGCAAACAACGGATTGGTGCCGTCCTGAAGCGCCAGATACGTGTCGTAAAAGCGCTGGGCGTCGGTCTGTCCAAGCACCTCAAACGGATAGAACGCCAGATACAGCCGGTGCATCATCAGTTCATAGCCCGCCCAGCAGCGGATTTGTTCGGCATCCAGTGCGGCTGGAGAGGGTAGGGGACCCAGCATATTGGCATCGAGGACGATGGTCATCAGGCGGGATGCATCTTCGCCCAGGTAATGCGCCTGCACGTCAGGACTGACGATGTGCTGAAGCAGGTTCGATTTGCCAGCGCTGCCGATGCCCACTACTGAGCAGGAAGCGCTTTCTGTCCAGCGTCGGGTAATATAGTCAACGTCCTCTTTGCGAAATTCCAGTGGGCGTTTGCGGTTGCTCGCCATAAGGCAGTCTCTTTTGGTGGAGATAGCGACTGGTAAATTGTAGCGCACATGCGAAAATATGGGGAAGCGCCTCGCACAATCAAAAGAATAGGGTAGGGCAGATGGAGAAGCGTCAGTACCGATACTTTGACCTCATTATGGTGCTGTTTGTGACCGTTTTGTTATTAAGCAACCTATTAAGCAGCGCCAAAATCATCGATCTGGGCGCTTCAATCGGACCGATTCCGCTTATTTTCGACGCTGGAACGCTCGTTTTTCCAATTTCATACATTTTTGGCGACATTTTGACCGAAGTTTACGGTTTTCGTCGCTCGCGGCGGGTTATTTGGGCGGGTTTTGGCGCGATGGTGCTGCTGGCTGTATTCGTCTGGCTGGCGGGGGTGCTTCCCGGCGAACCATCGTGGGTGGCGGACGCTAACTTCGGTCCCGACGTGGTGCCAGGACAGGTAGCGTTTGACACTATTCTCGGCGGAATCAGCGGTCTGGCGGTCGCCAGTCTGGTGGCGTATTTCGCCGGTGAGTTCAGCAACAGCTACGTATTAGCACGGATGAAGGTTGCGACCGGGGGGCGCTGGCTGTGGCTGCGCACCATCGGCAGCACACTGGTGGGGCAAATTGTCGATACCGTCAGCTTCATCGGCATTGCCACGCTGCTCGGCGTGTTTAGCGCCGAGCAGTTCTGGGGATTGGTGTTGACCAACTACATCCTCAAAGTTGGCATCGAAGTGCTGCTGACACCGCTGACACTTCAGATCATCGCCGCTTTGAAAGCTGCCGAGAGCGAAGACGTGTACGACTACAACACCGACTTTAACCCGTTTCGGCTGGATGCATGATTAGCGCTGAAACGGATTCTTGGTTACTTTCTTGCGGCTGCTCGCAGGCGCAGCTTTTTTGGCGACAGGTTTGGTGGCTGCCGTCACTTCGGGCTGCGGTAACAGGTCTTCGGGCGGGATAACTGGTTCTGCTTTGGCTTTCTGGCGCTTAGGCGGCGGCGGAGCCAGTATTTTGCGGAGTTCCTCATCATGACGCGCATCATCGGATAAGGCGCGCTCGCGCATTTCAGGGATAAAGTCGCTCATCTGATTTCTCCAGTTCCTCATAGGACGATCATCGAACGTTTGATGTGAAAACAGGGGCTGCCAATAAAAAAAGACACCTTCACAGAGAGGTGTCTCATCTGTTTGCAGTTTGCCTGCGCACGTCGTTCTGATGGCAGCAGTATTATACCACACAACCGTCACCGGCGCTGATGGACGGGTTGGCGCGATTTTGATGGCTGCGGCGCTGAGAATGGCTTGTAGTCGCACCCGGCAGCGCCAATATGGGATGCAAACTTTGCAGTAGGTCAGCTAAATTCCATTTACTTCGTGATAATAAGCATTATCATGAGTAATATTGAACCACAGAAACCAACATCACAGCCTTTGATAAAAGACGCCATCATTCATCCCGAAGCTGCTGTTCATGCTGCCAACCGCTGTTAATACGCTGTTCAGTATTGTGCCAGTCCTGCACGGCGCTGGTCGCATCGGCGGCTTCGACATTGCAGGCACCAACCGCACATGCCCAACGCGCCGCATCCTGTGGTGAGCCGCCTCTGATCATCGATGCCAGGAATCCGGCATATGCCGCATCACCAGCGCCTGTCGTTCCAGCCACGTTGACAGCAAACGCTGGTTGATAAACAATCGCGTTTGCCCAACGCTGCGGATCAATTCCCATCGAAGCCAGCGCGCCAAGCCGCCCTTCATCCGCTGTCTGCACAAATAAACCCAGCGCTCCCAGTTTGACGCCAGCAACAGCGACGCCCATCCTTATCAACTCGTCCGTCAGTCCTTTTAAGTAGCTATGGCTGATGCGCTGGTGCATGTCCTGCTGCCAGGCTGTGTAATCAGCTCGGCGAAGCATGAATAAGGCTTCCTCTAAACTTGGAATGAAAATGTCGGTGTTCGGCAGCGTCTTCGCCAGAATCTCTGCCCAATTAGCGCGCCCACTGGCACTGCCAGCATCTGGAAGTGTCATATCCATCGAGGTAACAGCGCCGGTTGCTCTGGCGCGCTGCATCAGCCTGACCAGTTCTGCGCCATCCTTCTGGTACAGGCGCGGCAGCGTTGGCGGATACCCCAGATGAAAGACTTTCGCCCGTTCCAGCAGCGCGTAATCAATGGAATCCGCCGTGTAGGAGCCGTTCACCCCCGTACAGTGAAGGAAAAGCCGGTCAACCTTCTCTGGCGTGAGGATCAGCGTGTAAGAACTAATCCTGCCCTTCTCTACTCGAACGGACTCCGTGAGGATGGGATCGCGGTCACTGAGGAATTCGAGCGTGGCGCGACCTATTAAGTCGTCGCTTACAAGCGCCATTAAGCGCACATTTAAGCCCAATCGGTGCAGCGCCAGCCCGGTATTTGACACTGCCCCGCCCGTAGAGACACTTAATGACCCTACTTCAAAGAGCTTGCCGGGCGATGCCAGCGCGCTTAGCGGCACATGCTCCATCTGAGGCAGCAAATCCAGGCAAAGCACGCCGCTGACGATCACATCTATTGGTCGGTTCACGCTGCCTCACTCACGGGAAGCCTGATCAGGCGAAAGAAGCGGGTAACGTCCTGCGAAGCAGATACAGTGCCGGATGCAGCCCGCGTAGAGTAACCCGAATCTGCTGTTCCAGACGCCAGGGCTGCGCCTGTGCCATCAACTGCTCCATCAGGCGAATCTCATGCGTAATCAGCACCATGCAGCCGCCGGGCTTCACCAGCCGCGCGGCTTCGTCTAGGACGCGCGGATACAGCGTTTGATTATGCTTGTGCGACCCAACCTTCTGACCGAACGGCAGATCGGCGCAGACTGCATCGGCGCAGCCTGTGGGCAGCGGTGCCGCCGTCATATCTGCCCGCACAAGCTGCACTGCCCCTGCCCCATCGCGGCTGTCGCTTGCCTCCAGATTAGCCGCCGCGCAGACCAACTGCTGCGGGTTGTTGTCGATACCGATCAGGCGCTGCGCCCTTTTCGCGCTCAGTCGCTCGATCAACAGCGTGCCAGAACCGCAGCCGAGATTGACAAAAACGTCCTGGGCGGTTGGCTGAGTCATTAACGCCATCACGTGAGCAACCGTCGCATTCAAAGAGGCTTCATAATTGCATACGCGCCACTCGCGGGTCACCAATGGTCGCGGCGTCAGCCTGACCAGCGTCTCCCAGCCACCGTCCTTTGACGGACGAACGCGAACCAGCAGATCGCCCTTCTCGTCCGCTACCTTCAGCCGGGTCTGTCTGGCAAGATCTTCCTTAAGCCGGGTCATTACCGGGGTATGCGCGCCCGCCGCAGACAGGTACAGCGTTTTGAACTGTCCCGAATAGAGATCCAGCACTGTCTGCGCCTGTCGAACGAGCAGCCTGAAGCTGGCATCGCCCATTAACGCGCGCGGGCGCGGTACGTCGAACCGCTGCGCCAGAAAGACCGCCTCGACAGTGCGAAGCCGGGGTAAAAGCCGAAGATCGCCCGAATAGGTAAAGCGGATGCTGCCGCTTTCCTGCTGCGGCTCCAGCCGGGCGTGCCGAGGGTATCTGTCCCTCAGCTCTTCGCGGGCAAATGCTTCAACCCCTTCGGCAACTTCAGCTTCGCAGACGAACGTTGGTGAGTGGATAGCCATAGCGTACTGATCATTTCATGATGAAAAGCGGGCGCAGTATGTTACACTTCACTGGCAATTCTTCCTGGAATGATACTCAATGGATGGTGGAATGCCCATACATTTTAAGAAACTCCGTCTCCTGACAATCGCGCTGGTCATGGTACTCGTCTGTGGCGCGATGCTGCCCAGCCTAATACATGCTCAGGATACGATTGTTGTGCGCGCCTATCGCACTGTGAATGTGCGCAGTGGTCCCAGTACGGCATTCCCGGTTATCGGGCAGCTCACAATTGACGCCGTCGCCGAAGTTACCGGGAGAAGCGATATTGAGAACAACTGGCTTCAGATCGATTTTGAGGGAGATACGGGCTGGGTCGCCTATTTTACGGTGTCTGTCGAAGGTAACGCCGACCTTTTGCCGGTTGTCGGCGCGGTTCCCACCATCGAGGGATTTACCATCATCAGCACGCCAACAGCCAGCATAAATCCTGCGGTTCTCCTCGATCAACAGGTTTATGTGACCTCGTTCCGCCGCGTCAATTTACGTTCGGGACCCGATACGGAGTACGAACGGATTAACACGCTGCGCGCTGGAGAAACCGCCCAAGTCGTGGGTCGCGCCGAAGACAATCAATGGCTTCAGGTTGAATATGAGGGACAGGCTGGTTGGGTCGCCTATTTCGTCGTCAGTGTGACCGGAGAACTGGAGAACGTCCCGGTGGTCATCGCGCCGACTCGGACGCCGACGCCAAGCGCTACCCCAACGCCAACGGCTATCCCGCCGACCGAGACGCCAGTGGTCATCTTACTGACCACGCGCTTCAATACTAATCTGCGCGCGGAACCGTCGTTCACTGCGGATGTGCTGGGCGTGGTTCCGTATGGCACCACGCTGGAAGTTGAAGCGCGAACGGACAGCGCGGAATGGCTGCAGGTTTTCTATGAGGGTGAAACGGGCTGGCTGGTTGCCTCGTTGGTCGATACGCCAGCGCGTCGCGCGATCAATCGGCTGCCGGTCACTATCGGTGCCAGCGACTAACAAAGTCCCCGCCACTCGGCGGGGACTCTTAGCGTTTAGCCTTCAATCGCGAAGGTAATTTGCACTAGCACGCTCACCGATAGCTGACCCGGACTGACCGGCGTTGACACGTCAAAATTCATCGCGCCGCCTCGTCCGAGGATGGGCGATGGAATGCCGCTGTTGAACGTCTCGCTGACGATCACCGGGCGACCAACGGTCACACCCAGGGCGTCGGCAAGGCTCTGGGCGCGCGCCCGCGCATCTTCGACTGCGTCGATACGCGCCTCGCCTTCGAGTGTCTGGGTATCCTCAATGCCAAAGTTCAGGTTGTAGATAGTGTTCGCGCCTGCCGACAACCCGGCGCTGATCACGGCTTCGATCTGGGTCACATCGCGCACAGTGACGCGCACTGTATTGCGCACCCGGAAAACACGCTCGCTTTCGGCGCTGGGGTCCTGCGGATTGAAACGATCTTCAGGGAACACGTTGACGCCGGTGGTCTGAATATCCTCATCGGCAATTGCCAGATCGCGCAGCGCTTGAATGACAGCATTCATCGACTCCGAGGTCGAGGTGAACGCCGCCGCCAGATCAGCATCGACCATTTCGACGCCCAACTCCAGATAGACAAGATCAGACTCGCCATAGGCTGTGCCGTAGCCACTAACAGTGATGGTATTGGCGTAGACGTTATTGTCTGGGCTGCTCACTGGCGTTGTCTCCTGCGCGTGGAGCGCGCTTGCACTGACCAACAGTAGCAGTAGAACCAGGATATAGCGCTTCAAGATTTAACCTCCTCGTAATCCGTACAATCGGCATTACAATGCCTATCCTATCAGACGACGTGAAGTTGTCAAAAGTTCCATTATCTGCCGTAGCTGTCGTCATACTGCCCATGGTAGCACTCATCGCAGATAGCGTGGCGGTGGCTGCGAGGCAGCGGCTTCCGGCACCGTACACAGCGTCTGCCCGTGTCGATACGGCGCAGCAGCGCGTCATCAATGGCATTCGACCAATCGAGACGAAGCTGCCGCACTTCGTCGGCATCGGCACCGACCCCGCCGAACTCCTGCCGGTGTGAAAGCCAGAGATAGATATCGGCATAGGAGATGTAGGTTTCAAGCCGTTCGAGATCTTCGGAATCGGTGATCTCGGCGCGGGTGACCGGTGGCAGCGGCAGCGGTTTGCCAGCCAGAATGGCGCGGGTGCAGCTGTACCAGTATGCTCGGCTGCTCTGGCGGGTCGGCGCGTTCACAAGCTGTAGCGCCGCCGCCAGTCCCAGCGTTTCGACTTCCGGTTCGGAAAGCATCCGCGCCAGTTCGATACGCTCGGACATGTCGGCGATTTCAATCGCGCCGCGCAGGGAGTCAGGGATGGATTTCAGCGACGCCCATTCTGCCAGGCGGTCAGCCAGGCTGCCGGGGATCATATCGAGATCGGTGACGGTTGGCGCGACACGCGCGTGGGATAATGGCGTCGGCATGGCGAAGAACTGGCTGCGCACGACGCGCAGGTCTTTCATCGTGGTCGCGCCAACCTGCCCGCTGCGACTCAATCCGTAGCGCCCTGCCCGACCGCCGATCTGCTGCACCTCGCTCGGCGTGAGCTGGCGCGTCTGCCTGCCGTCGTACTTCTTGACTTCGTAGAAACAGACATAATCTGCCGGAAGATTGAGTCCCATGCCTACAGCGTCGGTCGCTACGCAGATTTCGGTCATACCGTCGGCGAATCGGTCAGCCTGCTTACGCCGCACTTCTGGCGGCAGGCTTCCATAGATAACCGAGACGGATCGCCGCATCCGTTCGAGTTCGGTCTTGAGCGCCAGCACCGTCTGCCGGGAGAACGCCACCAGGATGGTGCGCGGGGGCAAATCCTTCAGCGCCCAGTTACGCTCCGCCACTTCAATTGCTGCCAGCCGTTCGTGTTTGACCACTGTGACGGGGATGGCGGCGGCGGCAGCCATACGCTCGATGAGCGCGCGCGCCGTCAGCGGACCGATGACGTGAATGCGTGGTGCCTGGGCTTCCATCAGGGCGCGCGTCCATGCCCAGCCGCGATCCGGATCGGCAAGCATCTGAGCTTCGTCGATGATGATGCACTCGCCGCTGCGGTTTGGGTTAAACATCTCCACTGTCGCGGCGGTGATGGTCGCGCCCTCTACTGGAATGTATTCCTCGCCGGTGAGCAAATTGCAGCGAACGCCGCGCTGGTTAAGCCGGTCGAAGATCTCAAATGCCAGCAGGCGCAGCGGCGCGAGATACCAACCCGTTTCGGCGCTGGTTAGGGCATTGAGCGCATCGTGTGTCTTGCCGCTGTTGGGCGGTCCAACGTGCAGGTAGATGCGCTGATCGTGCTGTCCTTGCCGCTGCCAGGTTGGGAAGGAAGCTACTAACCGTTCGCGCAGCTCTGCTCGACGCTGGCGCTCGGCTTCGTGCAGGCGGCGTTCCTCGGCGCGTTCGGCAGTCCGCTGCTGGCGCATTTCGTCGAGCTTTTCTTTCAAACGCCGCCGGTAATCGACATAACTGCGCGGAAGCGTCCATTTGCCGCGCACCTGCTCCCATGCTGCCTCGCCCCCGCTGATTCCTTCGCGCTTGAAGCGCCGCCGCAGGGTGGCGTAGGCGATGCCCGTCACCAGCGCAATATCCCGCGCTTTGACGGTTTCCAGCCCGGCGATGAGTTCACGAAGCGTCGAATCGCTGGCAATCGCTTCGACCTCGGCTGCCGGAATGCGGACGACGCCTTCTGGATCGACGAAGTGCGCTAACCGTTCCTGGCGGGCGGCGGCTTCGACCGAATCCGGTCGTAGATTGAGGCGTTTGGCAGCGCTGTTGAGGGTATAGGTGCGCGCCTGCACCTGTGCTTTGAGCGTTCGGGCTTCCTTTACATTGGGACGAACGACATCGCCGCTTTGTTCCAACGCGGGCTGCCAGTCCTCGTCTCGCACCTCGTAGGCTTCCTGAGCGAACCGCTGTGCCTGCTGGAAATCACTGTCTTTCAGGCGCACCCAGGTCGCCGAGTATGGCGGCACGCGCAGCGCAACGCTGAAGCGCGATAAGCCGCCCAGTGCCAGAACTTCGCGGAATACATCGGCGCCCCATTGATCGATGATCGTGTGCTGAGGCGCGGTGTGCCCGGGCTGCGCGCTCAGGTAGTCGAGAATTTGTTCGCGCACCGGGATGATGGCTTGCCGCCGCTTGAATTCCTGCATCGTATTGGCGCTGAGCCGTAAGGGGTCGTAAACCAGCGCGTCTGCCTGTTTGAGTGCTCCACTTTCGAGTAGAGTCTGGAGTGTCGCCTCACCGCCTGCGAGCTGTTGAAGGACATCAAAGGGGACGTAGCCGGGACTTTCGTTGACTGCCTGCATCACTAATGCAGCTTCTTTGCCAAGATGCCCCAGAGCGCGCTCGCGTTCCTGACGGCGCTCCTTCAGTGTCTGTCCAACCACCGTACCGTCGTCGCGGATATTGGGCAGTGTCGGGCGCGCCCAGTTGCGCATTTCACGCAGTTCGTCGAGGCTGATAACGCCCGGGTCATAGAAGTATTCGCCGTCGCGGTCGATGTTATCGCCCTCCGCGGAAACAGCGTGATTTGATATCCGCAATCGTCGCGCAATAACGGCACGATGGATGAAGCCCTCGGGAACGCGCGCGAGGATGTCCTGAAGTAACTGGGGTGTCAGTTTGATTCTTGCCATAGTGGAAGATTGCTGCCGTCTATCTGTTGTTGAAATAAAGGTCGGTTTATCGCAGGGAAATGGCAGGAAAGTGTAACTACCGCCGTTCTGAACTGCCTCGAAAGCCGCTTGGACGTTTATTATACACCAGCAGCGCTCATGTGTTCCGTCGATAGCCGTAATTGCTGGCTTTGTTGGATATTGCTGATATCCAGATGGCGATCTGAGTTTGCTAGCTGTTAATGTGCAGCAGTGTTATACTGATTGTAATGAGCGACATTAAGAAGGATAGGAAACCATGGATAGCAAGCATTCGGGGTTGTCTCCATTGAGCCTCGGCATCGCCGCGCTCGCAGGCATCGGCGGCGGATGGATCGCTTACAGCCACCTGGGTATCAACCATCAGGTTCCACTGCCGCTGGCAATCGAAACTGACCAGGAGCGAATTGTGGGCAGCAGCGGTCGCAGTATGAGCTATTACGTCGATCGCAGTGGTACCGGTCGTCCGATAGTTCTCATCCACAGCATCAATGCAGCGGCATCCAGCTACGAAATGAAACCGCTGTTTGAACACTATCGCGGCACGCGTCCAATCTATGCGCTCGATCTGCCGGGTTTTGGCTTCTCGGAGCGCTCCGATGTCGTCTACAGCCCCGATCTTTTTGCCGAAGCGATCATCGATCTGCTGTCACAGCGCGTCAACGAAGCAGCCGATGTAATTGCGCTGTCATTGGGATGCGAATTTGCCGCCCGTGCTGCTGCTCGGATGCCGTCGTTGTTTCATTCGCTGACTTTGATTTCGCCCAGCGGCTTCACTGACCGGAGCAACAAGGTTTCATCGCAGCGCGCTGGCGAGTCGGATACCAGCGATAAGCTGTACAGCGCATTCTCGTTTCCCGTCTGGAGCCAGGCGTTTTATGATCTACTGGCGACCAAACCCAGCATCCAGTTCTTTCTGCAAAGGAGTTTTGAGGGGTCGGTGGATGCTGCCTTGTGCGAATATGCTTATGCGACCTCGCATCAACCAGGCGCGCGGTATGCGCCTTTATATTTTGTCAGCGGTAAGCTGTTCACCCCTGATATTCGCGAGGAAATCTATGAAAAACTGAACCTCCCGGTGCTGGTGCTCTACGATCGTGATGGCTTTGTTCGGTTTGATACCTTGTCTGATATGCTGGCGCGACATTCAAACTGGCAGGGTGTGCGTATCGCGCCCAGCAAAGGGCTGCCGCAGTTTGAGAAGCTGGCTGAAACGACGCGCGCCATTGACCAGTTCTGGGGACTTGACTAACCTCTCCGTTTCGATGACTCTGTCATAGATATCCGCGATCACTATGACGAGCTTAGGGGAGGAATGCTGCCATGACACAAAAAGTCGCCGTTGCTGTGCTGCACGGCATTGGGAAGCAGACATCGACATTCGCAGATAAAACGAGCCTTGAGATCAACAATCGCTGCCGGGATACCTGCGGAGACGACATTGTCATCCGCTCAGTTTATTGGTCACCGATAATGCAGCAGGAGGAAGATAAGCTGTGGCAGCGGCTGCTCGAAGGCGGGCTAATGGACTTTGTCAAGCTGCGGCGCTTTCTGATTGACTTTTTGGCAGATGCGCTGGCATACCAACCATCTCCGTCCGATCGCAGCGCCTATGATGGTATCCATCGGGTCTTTGCGGAGACGCTTCGCGATCTGGCACAGGAAGCAGGCGACACTGCTCCGCTGTGCGTGGTCGCCCACAGCCTCGGCTCAGTTATTGCCAGTAACTATATCTATGACTTGCAGGCTGATGCTCGGAAGAAAATTATCTCGGACCCGGTGCGCGAAGCAATGGGCGATACGCCTTTGGAACGCGGAGAGACGCTGACGTTGCTGTACACGCTGGGCAGCCCAATCGCGTTGTGGAGCCTGCGCTACACCGACTTTGGCAGACCCATTCAAGTGCCTTCTCCGCTGCTTCAACAGCATTATCCGGGTCTTGAGGGTGAATGGGTCAACTACTATGATGCTGATGATGTGGTCGGGTTTCCGCTGAAATCACTGAACGATGCATACAGCGAGCAGGTTACGAGTGATCGTCAGGTCAATGTCGGCAACATTTTTGGCAGTTGGAACCCCCTCTCACATCTGGCGTATTGGTCTGATCGCGATGTGCTTGATCCAATTGCCGAGAAGCTGATTCAGGTATGGCAGGCGGTTAATCCATAAAAATAGCCACGCGGCAGGGAAAACAAAAACGAGCGCGGTTTTTCCCGGCGCTCGTTCGTTGGTGACGTTGTGCCATCTTGAATTGTGGTATTGAAACAGCTACTTAACCACTGACCCATTCCAGTCCGGTTCGCTGGCGCAGCTATGCCGGGGAGGGGGAGCGCGACAGGACGGTGTCGGCGACGGCGTACGCTCCCACACAGTCACCCGTGCAGTACCCTCCGCGCTGATGAGCTTGACGACCGGGTTCGAGATGGGACCGGGTAGACCCTCATCGCTTTTGTCACC
>JAUQWZ010000014.1 GCA_030834905.1 Aggregatilineales bacterium
GTTGGCGTACTTCGGGATACGGCGAACTGTTGATGGCCTGTTCCAGATCACTCAGTTGCTCTGCTGTCAGTGTGTAGTCGAGTCGTTTGCCCATCCCCTCATTCTATCTCGATGTTGGACGACATTCGACTTCTGGCTTAGCGGCACGCGATTGATGGTCTGTAAAATTGCTTGGCGAGCTTCCTCGTTTCGGCGCATTACTTCTTCGAGTGTGCTGCGCGAGAAAGCTTCAGATGAGGTCTCAACTTCATCAATTTCGCGCAGTTCGCGCAATTCATCCAATACTGCTGGGTTGTCGCTCCGTTTCAGGTACTTCTGCGCCCATTTTGCAAATTGATTGGAGTCATACATATAAAATGCAACATTGCAATTATTACGAAACTCTTCAATCAGCTTAGGATGAGGACTAATCGTTCTGCCTTCGTGTCGGGGCCACCAATCATCCTTCGTATCATCAGTAACAAATATGACAGGGGTTCTTTGGTTTGCAGCGTAATCGAGAAACTGCCGCCAAAGGACAACATCTCCATACTTGTTTTCGTCTTTCTTTTCATCGCGGAAACCCGGAGGTTGCTTCCGTTCATACCTTTGCTCAGCATCCTTATGTATAGCTTGTAGCTGTTCATCTGTGTAAGGTATACCAACTTTACCTTCAAATAACGTGGTTAGTTCTTCATGAATGGGATCATTACCTAGCCAATCAGGATGTACCTTTTGCTGCTTTTCGACCTGTTTGCGGATGCTGCTGAACACCTTTTCGATTCTTGCGTTTAGCAAATCAATGTCCAGAAAGGCATGTCTCCTATACTCGCTTAGTTTGCCGGAGATTGCCCCAGCTTCTTTCTGCAAGTATTCTTGCACTTCACGATATGCGTGGAGTTGTTTTGAAATCACGCCTAATCGACGTGTCTGATACTCAAGCGCCACCTGATGCGGAATCCATAATCTGTCGGAGATTTGCTCAAAAATCTCCATGAGTGTTTCTTTTGCACTTGGCGATGTTCGGTATAGATTGAGCAGCACATTTGTGTCGGGAACAAAGGTGCAATTCGCCCACAGTTCTTCAAATTCATCATCTGTTGGACGATAGTAACCGGGGAAGAGATTCTTCATACCGCAGGTAACTTTCTGGCATCAAAGACTAATATTTCTATTATATCCTTTACAAGTAATGCTGCATAAACCTGAATAGATTAGATGAGTGTCAACTTCGCCCCACCTTCACCCTCTTTTCAACCCACCCGCCAACGCCCAACGATACCCGCACCGCCACAATCATCAGGATCGGCGCGGCAACCTGCATCAGCACCAGCCCGCCCCAATCCACCACTGCCGCCGCTAATGCCCGCTGAAACAGCACCAGCGAAAACGGCAGGTTCAGCAGCACTGCCGTGACCAGTCCGGGATTGTAGCTTCGAAAGCGTACCGCCAGTGCCACATGCGGCACAAACACATTCACGAGGATCACCATCTGCGCCAGCAGCAGCAGGTGAATAGTCCACAGCGGCGCGTCCGGCTGCGCCGCCAGCACCGTCATCCCGATCACAACCAGCGTGAGCAGCGTCACCGCTGCGGCAAACTGCCGAGTCGTCGCCTGCACAGGCGCGTTGATCCGCTTCGACCAGCGCGCCATGCCCGGCGTCTCTTCAAGATTGTGCAGCGCGAACAGCACCGGAATCAGCCACAGAAGTTGTCTGACTGTCAGCGCATCAAGCGGATTCACAATGCTCTCGCAAAAGTGTCCAGAATGTCACTCTTGGCGCTCTTGGCGTCTTTGCGGTTCCAACGCTCTTCTCTTGGTGTCCTTTGTGTCTTGGTGGTTCAAATCACAGCCACGGCACATACGTCACCGGCAGGTTGAGCACCGTCTTCAGCACCTGCCAGTGCAGCGCCACCACCTCGCGCCCAATCGACGTGACGTGGTTGATGAACGACGGATCGCGGGCAGGCGAAGTCGTCACGTCCAGCCCCTGCTGAGCGAAGATCCACTGCGCCCGCAGCAGGTGATAGCCGTCGCTGACCACCAGCGCCGTTTGCCAGCCGTTCGCCTGCATGATCGCGTCGCTGTAGGCGGCGTTCTCCTCGGTGCTGCGGCTGCGGTCTTCCAGCACAATGGCGGCTTCGGGGACGCCATTCGCCATCAGCACTTCGCGGCAGGCGTCCGCCTCGCTGCGGGTCTGCCGCAGGGGAAAGCCGCCGGTGCAGATCAGATGATCGGCGTAGCCTTCGGCGTACAGTTCCGCCGCGCGTTCGCCGCGCCGCCACAGCGCCGGACCGGGTCGCCCATCACGGCGCAGCCCCGCCCCCAGCACAATGATCACGTCGGCATCGCGCGCGCCATCCGACCGCGAATAGACGTAGACCACCGCCGCCAGCGCGGCGTAGACCAGCATCCATACCAGCAGCAGCACGAGCAGCACGCGGGTTAGCCGCCATTTCAACAGGCGTTTGAGCATAGGTTACTGGATGAAGCCGCCGCGCGGCGGGGCGTGGTTGTCCACATCATCGTTGGACATGACGACGATCCGCCCCAGCATCCAGCCTTCTACTTCCGTCAGGCGAATCCGCATGATCGGCAGCGGGCTTTCCTGAAAGCTGATCGTCGCGCCCGGATAGATGATCGACGGATCGCGCAGGTGAAGATAGCGCACCGGCTGTGCTTCAAAGGCATCGTCTTCGTCGTCCAGGGTTTCGTCTTCGGGGTACAGGTCTTCGGTCATCGAGTCGTAGTTGAAGGCTTCGTCAATCGACTCCAGATCCTCTTTCGTCGGCTTGGACAGCGTATCGCGCGCCATCTGCTTGAACAGACCGTTGACGCCGGTCAGGTATTCGCGCTCGCCCACCAGCGTGCCGGTCAGCACCGAACCGCGCACCATCAGCGTGATGCCGAGGTTGGAGTTCATTTTGTTCGCCATGAACGAAACCATGTCTCGCAGGAGAAAATCCGGCTCGCGCCAGAAATCGTCGAGTTCAGGGAAAAGATTGTCCATCATGCGCCGCTGCAGCGCCTCTCCTCATTAAAATAGCGGGGTTCATCATACCAGAACGTTACAATTAGACAAGGAGCACCGGCGCGGGTGGACGGCGGCAGCGAGGGCTATTCAGGGGATAGAGAGCGTACACGAATCCTTACGCGAGCCTAATGGAGAAACTGATTAGAAACCGCCGCATATTGTAGGGACACGTGCATACTGCGTATGTTTATCGTGTCCGCCGCCTGATTGAAGGGAACGGACACGATAATATCGTGTCCCTACGGCGCTCATTTGGAAATGAGGCTCATTCTTTTCAGTTTCTCCATAAGTTGTTGGCATTCAAAAACCAAAAGGTGTCCTCTCCTCAGCCCTGAGGGAGAGGACGGCAATCGTAGATTGCTCAGGGTGAGGGCTTTTTGCGCGAGAATACCTACAGGCACGCTCTAATGACTGCGGATGCGCCGCGCCCCGATCTGCTGCGGAATGTGGGCGAGGTCATCGCCCTCAACCTGAGCGAAATCGGTGCGTAGAAACTTGCCCGACTCGGTCACGATCACATGGATCGGCGCGCCTTCGATCAGCCGCAGCCAGACGGTATCGGGCAGCAGCGTGATGTAGGTGACGCCCTCTTCCAGCGCCCTGACGATCTGCTGGCGCGAACGCCAGCCAAGTTTCTTCCAGCGCTGGCTGCCCGACTGCTTCCAGACCAGCAGTTGACCAATGGGCGCGCCTTCATAATCCCGGCGCGCGCGCGAAACACCATAGCAGTGGTTATATTTTTGTTTGAACATTGTTACAATGAACCCGATCTCCAGCGACCATTGTGTGGTACGCTGGTGATATTCTGAGCGGGGCGGTGGAGTGAAACACGGTTTTACAGCGGTTGCCGCCGCTGTAGGTTTCCTTCCATCGCTCTGACGTTTGTTAGCCCCTCATACGCTGTGTCCAGCCCATTCGAGAATAACCCGCGTATTTGATCCGGCGTCAGCGCCGTTCACAATGCGTTCTGTTGGGGTCAGATTTTCGTTTACATGGGCGTCACCCCCATAGGCAGCAAAGACGGTCGATTGACCGTCCTTGCGTACACATCACTTCTGTCTCAGTCCATCGCAGGACGCGCCCTAACGACGGCGGGTAAACGTATGGGTACTCAGCACTCGCTGTAGCCGCAGGTCAGGCACTTCTTGCAGCCTTCGACATGCAGCAGCGAAATCGTGCCGCACGACGGGCAGAGATCCGCCCCGACCAGATAGCCATGCCCGTGTCCGTTCCCGTTTGACAGGTACTCCGGCTCTTCGTCGGCGTCGCTGTCAGCGGTGGAGGCGATCAATTCCTGCTGCACGAACAGGTTCAACTGCTCTGCCTTCTCCTGCGGGAAGAACTGGTCGAGCATCGCGCCCGCCACTGCGTCCGGCAGCGAAAATACGCGGTTGGGACCCATGCCATACGAACGCGAACCGCGAATGTCCTTCAACTGATCGACGATCAGCTTCAGCATCTGCATCCGGTTCTGCGGCGCGGTCGTGCGCAGTTGCAGCGAGATCAGGCGTCCGATGCCTTCCGCGTCGGCGTGCAGGTCGCTGCCCGCCTTGCCCGGCGCGGTGATGAAGACCTCGAACGGATAGCCCTGTTCATCGGTGTTCATGGTGATATACGCCGAGCCGTAAGGCGTCTTGCAGTTCACCGTCACGCCAGTGAGCCGCTTGGGACGCGGATAGACATAATGCGGCGTCGCTACCTGTTCCAGCTTCACAGACCGGGTTTCCGTCTTTTCCTTCACCTTCTCCATCTCACTTTCAGCGCGCTTGTCATCCTTGAGCATGAGCACCTGCTCATCACGGCTGCCATCACGATAGACAGTGCCGCCCTTGCAGCCGCTGTCGTACATGAATTCATACAGCTTGCGCGTCTCTTCGACGGTGTAGTTGTGGGGCAGGTTCGCCGTCTTGCTGATGCTGCTGTCCACCCAGCGCTGGATCGCCGCCTGCACCTTGACGTGCTCCTCGGGCAGCAAATCCATCGCCGTGACGTAGTAATCGGGAAGCTGCGTTTCGTCGGGGTGCTGCTCGTACCACTCTTTCACCAGCGGCACCTTTTCCTCGTGCAGACCGAGGCGGCTTTTGCGGTAGTACACCCACGAGAAGAACGGTTCGATGCCGGTGGATGTGTTGACCATCGTGCCGGTCGTGCCGGTCGGTGCCTGGGTGAGCAGGGTGACATTGCGGATGCCCTTCTTGCGCACCTTGTCGCGAATGTCCTTCGGCATCGACTTCATGAAGCCGCTTTGAACGAATTTCTGGGCGTCAAACTGTGGGAACGCGCCCTTTTCTTGCGCCAGTTCCACGCTCGTCTCGTATGCCGCCCGGGTGATGAAGCCGTACAGCTTGTCGATGAACGCAACCGACTCGTCGCTGCCGTAGCGAATGCCGAGACGGATCATCAGTTCCGCCAGCCCCATGTTGTTCAGACCCACGCGGCGCTCGCCCAACTGCTGCTTCTCATTTTCCTCGAAGAAGTAGGGTGTGCTGTCGATCACATTATCGAGGAAACGGGTGGCATAGCGCACCGCCTGGTCGAGGTCGTCCCACTTCACATCGTGTTTGGCTTCATCGTAGAACCGCGACAGGTTGATCGCGCCCAGGTTACAAACACCAAACGCCGGAAGTCCCTGTTCTCCACAGTTGTGAACCACTACGCCATTGGCAATGAACGAATGAGTCAGCGGCTCAGTCAGATCGAATACGTCCTCAACGCCATCTTCAGTAATCGATTCGACGGTCGCCATGAAGTATTCGGCGTAGGTGCCGCGTTTACCACGCGACACGTAATCCACCAACGCCTGCTGCTTGTAATCCATCATGAAGCCGATCTCGTCAGCAAACACGTTCATATTGCGCTTGCTAATAACCAGCTCGTGCTGCGCCTCACACCAATACTGCTTCAATTCGCGGTTCGTATCAGGCATCTGGCGATAACCAGCCTGGCGGCGATTGCGGTAAATATGGCTGGCAATGCCAAAGTTGAGCAGCAACTGCTGAACGCCTTCCAACAGCGCCAATTGGTTTGCAGCCAACCGAACGCTGCTGCCCTTTGCCCCGCCATCCTGGAAACTGCCGTCAGCCGTAAACACCGCCTGAAGGAAGCCGCGCTGCATTTCCTCGCTGCCCTTGAAGACAATCTCAGGAACGCGATGTTTCACCTCATTCAGACCATACTGCTCCGTTATCTGAGTGAGGCGTGCCGAAGATACCCGCGCCTCATCGCGCGCCGTGATCTCGGTAACGCCGACGTTGTAAACCCGCGTCCGCTGTGACAATGGAGCAATCAGCGAATTCACATGCTCCGCGAAAGCAGTCGCAAGCTCCTGTTTTTCCTCGCCAAAGAAGGACAGCACGACTCGGTCTTGCTTAATAGTGCCATCGCCAATGACCCAGCCAAGCTCACGCCCCAGTTCAGACGAGCCTTCAGTTCCGAATCCACCCTTACGATTCAAAATGTGAACGCAATTACCGGGCACCAGATGCTGAAGCTCCACCCATCCCTTCGGAGTCATTACCCGATGATCGGCTGTGGCGCGGATAAAGTAGCCTTCCTTGGTTTGCAGACGATAGACCGCTTTCCTGCCTGTCAGAATGACACGAGATGCGGGCGTTGTCAGCTCAGCTTGCCCAAAGCGGGCATCAATCACCGGATTAACAGACTGCTCTGAATCAAACAGGTCGCGCGCGCGTTCCAAACCATTGGATGTATAAATGAGCGTATCGCCGGTCACGCAGGGGTTCGTGCAGATGATTGGCGCAAAATACCAACTGTTCGACATCTTGTTGTAGCGCTCGCGGAAGAATACGCCCGGTTCGGCGCTCGCCCACGCGCTGTCGATGATCGCGTTCCACACCTCGCGCGCCTTGACGGTGCGGTGATTGATGACCGGATAGCCTTTCGCCGTCCATGCGTCGAGATCGCCATCCCACTCGTCGTCATAATTCGGGTGAGACGTATCCGGGAACACCAGATCCCAATCGCCATCCGCTTTGACCGCTTCCATCATCTTATCCGACACGCCGACACTGATGTTGGCATTGGTAATCTTGCCCGCGGTACGCTTGCTGTTGATGAAGTCAAATACGTCCGGATGCCAGTCGTTCAGGATAAGCATCAGGGCGCCGCGCCGCGAATTTGAGGTATACACACCGCTGCCACTCAGCAGGTGAACATCATCGACCTCAAAGTCATAAACATCGCTGTCGCCAATAGGTTCAATCGCGCTAATCTCATCTGGAATCGTGTTCAGGACATCCCGAATTTGCTGTGCCTGAACATGCTGCCCGTCTGTTTCCAATCGTTCTGATATTCGCCCCAACTGCGCGAACGAAATTCGCTCGCTCACACCATCATGAATACGCTGGCGATACTTTTCACGCGCTCCGAGCGATTTCCAGACAGTCACAGGATAGGTATTTTCTTCACGCTTGCCATTTGCTTCCGCCGATACTTTTTCAGCAGGCACAAAATTCGCAAAGCGCTGTTTGAAGCGATTACCTGTCACAGACAGACGATAAATGGTCTGCCAGCCCTGCTCAGAACGATCTGAAGCCGAAATCCGCGAAACGATGCCGTTGCCAGCCAAAATCTGCTGGACATCTGCCAGCATTTCCCGGCTGATGCTGTCAATGCCATATCCGCCTTTGCGCCCACGATTGCAGCCGTCAGCATCAAAGTAGCCTGCAACAAACGCGCCCTGCACTGACGACGGTGATCGGAAGATCAATTCAGGCACGCGAATGCTTCCCGCTTTTTCTTTGAGCAGCCCATTCGTGATAAGCCATTCAAGCACCAGGCGTGAGTGCAGCGCAACGTTCTGGCACGCGCCATCCCCGTTTTCAATTGTCGGCTCGATGCTAAAGATATCGCGGATAAGCTGTACGAGGCGCTCGCGGATTGCCGGATGTTTGTCTGCTGTCGCCAGTTTCACCGCTTTTGGCGCTTGCCAGTTCACCTTTTTGCCGATATGCACATAACCATCGCCATACATATAGCCGATGAGATATGCCAGGTCTTCCGTCAGCAGTTCAGGCAAGCGTACATTTTCGTTCAGTGTCGTGCTCATGACGGAACGGTGATAATCAACCGGCTTCAACTCGACGTGCCGCGTCTGGACACCGTTCCCAAGCAGCAGCAGAATTTCGTCACCGGTTTCCAGATACTTCAGCGGCATGGTCGTAATTTTACCGTCCATCAGAACAGCGACTTTATGATCCTGCGTGATGCGCACTTTGTAACCACGCCTGGTTGTGACTTCGTACAACGGTTTCACGCCGTTACGGAAACGCGCGGTAATACGTCGCAGCCCTTTGTGCGTATGGGCGTAAATCGCCTCGCCTGCTTCAATACGGTCGGCAAGTTCCTGTGCCGGAATCAAGCCAGCATTGGTCATTATGCGCTCGCCGGGACCAAAGCAGCCACCCTGCTCGATCAAGCCGGTGACAAAGCTGTAGAGCGCCCCCCACGACACCGCGCCGCTGGAGCGTCCGTTGACGCCCTTCACGTAAGCGTGGGCTGGGCGCAGGCTGGAAATATTGATGCCGACGCCGCCGCCGCGCGACATGATCTCGGTCATCTGCCGCAGAGTCTCGATAATGCCGCCGCGGCTGTCCTTCGGAGAGGAGATGACATAGCAGTTATAAAATGTGAGTTCCTGCTCTGTACCGGCTGCCGCCAGAATGCGCCCGGCGGGGACAAACTTAAAATCTTCCAGCAGCCAGCGGAAATGCTCTGCCCACTGCTCCTGGAGTTTGGGGGTCTTTTCAACCGCCGCAATCCCGCGCGCCACGCGATCCATCATCTGCGCCGGGTCGATTTCCAGCGGCTTATCGACATGTTCGACGGCGCGCGTCACGACTTCGCCATCCAGCAGTTCAACCGTCACCTCAGGCAGCGCCAGCGCTTGGACAGTGCCGATCTCACGCTGACCCGTGGCAGGATTCACGACGATGATCACCGTATCACCGACCGCCAGCGTCTCGCGAGTCATATCCTTCTGGGCGTATCGGTCGAGAAATATCTTGTAGCCCAACTCGTGCAGAGCGTTACGCTTTTGGATTGGAGTTTCAACCATTGCTGCTTTATCCTTGGTGACAATTACTAAATCTTAATGCAAATTGCAATGCTGCTTCAGACAAAAACAAAACAGGTCGCAGAATCGTCAAATCTATCAGACGACTCATGCGTAGGGCGTTTTTTCCTGAGTCTTCTTAGCTGATTGGCAACTGAGGTTGAGGACAGCTATTACCGTGAAGGTCTGTTTCAGCTACCGTATGTTGAACTATTGATCAACCATAATTTAGCATGAGCGTTCTGGAAAGTCCAATTAAACTCTGCACGAGTTTGGTTAGAAAACGGTTGATGGGTATAACGGATTTCCCACAAAAACCCGCTATCCCACATTCACTAAATAACTGTATGACAATCGAATATCGCCGCCAGGAACAATCGGCTCATGCGATACAAAAGAGTAGGGACACGGTCAACTCATGGCTGAGAAGCGTGTCCCTACGCGGAAATTCTAAGGGCAATAAACTAACGACGCTTGCGCAGGAAAGTCGGAATGTCGATATTGTCTTCCTCGTAAACGCGGGCGCTGAAGCTGTCCTGCTGCGCTGGCGCGGGGCGCGGCTGAGGCGGCGCGGGGTTGGGATCGCGCTCTGGCTGCGGCGGCTGTGGCGCAGTCTGCGGCGGTTGTGCCGGTGTGCTGAACTGCGGCTGCACCCGCGCCGTCTGCTGCGTGCTGGAGCGTCCCTGCGGACGGAAGGACGCCTGCTCCATCTTACGCGCCACGCGGCTCTGTTCAAAGCCGGTCGCGATGACGGTCACGCGCACTTCGTCACCCAGGCTCTCGTCAAGCTGCGCGCCGAAGATGAGGTTGACTTCGGGATGGGCGCTTTCCTTGATGATTGCGGCAGCTTCATTGACCTCGAACAGGCTGAGATCGGCGCCGCCGGTAATGTTGAACAGGATGCCGCGAGCGCCGTCGATGGTGACATCGAGCAAAGCGCTGCTGATCGCCGCCTCGGCAGCGCGGCGAGCGCGGTCGTCGCCTTCGGCACGACCCACTGCCATCAGCGCCGCCCCACCTTCGGACATGATCGTGCGCACGTCGGCGAAGTCAAGGTTGATGAGCGCGGGTACGGTGATCAGTTCGGAAATGCCCTGAATACCCTGCCGCAGCACGTCATCTGCCAGCGAGAACGCCTGCTGCAAGCTGGAGCGCTTGTCGGCGATCTGGAGCAGACGATCATTGGGAATGACGATCAGGGTGTCCACCTGGCTCTTGAGGGCTTCAATGCCCGCTTCGGCAGATTGGTGACGCTTCGCGCCTTCAAAGGTAAACGGTCGGGTGACAACGCCAATCGTCAGCGAGCCAAGTTCTTTGGCAATCTGCGCCACGATGGGCGATGCGCCGGTACCGGTACCGCCGCCCATGCCGCTGGCGATGAAGACCATATCCGCGCCGCGCAGCACTTCGTAAAGCTCATCGGCGCTTTCTTCAGCCGCCTTACGCCCGATTTCGGGGTTGCCACCCGCGCCAAGACCGCGCGTGAGCTTATCGCCGATACGAACGCGAATCTTCGACTTAGACAGCAGCAGCGCCTGATTATCGGTATTCACCGTGATAAACTCGACGCCGCCCAATCCCTCGCTGATCATCCGGTTTACAGCGTTACCGCCGCCGCCGCCAACACCCACCACCTTAATCTGCGCGAAATTTTCGCCAGGGGTCAGCATATCCATAAGCGTTCTTGCCCTTCCTGAAGTATTCTTCCCCAGAACATTAACACCGGATGAATATCTCTAATTGTATAGAGAATGTTATTCGGCGCAATCGAACATGTGTGCGCTTTATATTAATTATCGTCCGGCAGCAGGCGCTTGAAGAAGTCGCTTAACAGGCTGCCAAGCTTCGCCCCCGACGCCGATCCGTTGGTCAGCGGCAGCGGTGTTGCCATCGTGTCCATTTGCAGCCCAAGACGCAGCAGCCCGACGCTGGTGCTGTAGGCGGGGCTGCGCAGCGCGTCCGCCATGCCGGTCAGCTTCTCCGGTCGCGCCACGCGCACCGGGCAGCCAAGCACCTGCGCCGCCACCTCGCGGACGCCGGGCAGCAGCGCGCAGCCGCCGGTCACCACCGCGCCCGCCCGCAGCAAGCCGTCATAGCCGGAACGCTTGATCTCGGTCTGCACCAGCTCGAAGATTTCGGTCACCCGCGCCTCGATAACCATCGCCAGATCGCTGCGCTTGACCTCGGCGGGCAAGCCTTCGCCAAACGGCTGAACGAGGAACGTTTCCAGCGGGTTAACGCCTTTTTCCATCGCGTGTCCATGCTGAAGCTTGACCGCTTCCGCCACGTCAAACGGCACGTGCATCCAGTGGGTGATGTCGTTGGTGACCATATCGCCGCCGACTGAGATGATGGCGGAATGCCAGACCGTCCCCTCTATGAAAATGCCCAGGTCGGTGGTACCGCCGCCGATATCGATGATGACGACGCCCATCTCGCGTTCCTGCTCGGTCAGGACGGCGTCGCCCGAAGCCAGCGGATTCAGGATAAAGCGGTCGGGATACACGCCTGCCGCCTGCACCGACTGCTCAAGGTTGGCGACGCTGGTTGACGACACGGTGATAATATGAACTTCCACATCCAACCGGAAGCCATGCATTCCAATT
Source organism: Aggregatilineales bacterium (assembly GCA_030834905.1). Classification (GTDB taxonomy): domain Bacteria; phylum Chloroflexota; class Anaerolineae; order Aggregatilineales; family Phototrophicaceae; genus Flexifilum. Next base: position 11,694 of record JAUQWZ010000014.1, read on the forward strand.
GGGCTGCGCACGTGCTCCTGACCGTCGAGCGAATAGGTGCGCGGGATGACGTGCAGCACCTCGCGGTTGTGGGGGATGGCTATCGAGCGCGCGTTTTCAATCGCCTTGTCCATATCTTCGGCGCGCACGCCCCGGTTGGCGATCAGACCGACCGCGCCCCGGCTGTTGATGGCGGCGGTGTGGCTGCCAGCCACGCTGACAAAAGCGCGGCTGATATCGTAGCCGCTGCTCTTTTCCGCCTTGTGTACCGACGCCGAAATGGCTGCCGCCAGTTGGGTCATATCGGTGACAATGCCCTTTTTCATGCCCCGGCTCGGCTCAATGCCAAGCCCGACGATGAAGATGTCGTCCGGGCGCACCTCACCGACAATGGTACAGATTTTCGTCGTGCCGATATCAACGCCAACAACCAGTTCGTTCATGGAAATCAATTCACCACGCGACAGCAGTAATAGGGATGATCCGGATCAATCACGTAAACGGATGCCGGGACAAAATTCTCTCGCTGTAAATCTTCGACAATGGCATTGTAAATCAATATCTTCTCAGGCATATCGGTGCCGGTGCCAAACCACACTTCCCAGCCGCGCGCGTCATTGTAACCCAAACCGTATTCCAGATTGTAGCGCAGTGCCGGAAGCTCCGGCATTAACGAATGCAGCTGGAGCGCGCCCGCGATCATTGACGTATCAACCCGCCCTTCCGGCACGCCGGCTAGCGAATTGTCGTTCATCACGCGCAGCAGGTCGGGGCGATCTTCGCGCTGGCGCATCACCCGCCCCTGAAGATCGATCCAGGTGGCGATGCCTGCCTGTTCCAGCACCAGCGCTGGCTCGCGTTCTTCGACGACGATCTGAACCATTGGCGTGCCCCAGCCTACGTTGACGGTGGCATTGGCAATGGTCGGCGATTGCAGGATGCGTGTCCGCACTTCCTGCGGGTCAACCCAGAAGACGTGGGTGTTGGCGATGCCACTCAGGGCAAAGATGTCGCTCTCGGTCAGGTAGCGCAGCCCGCCGACGGCGATGCTGTGAATGAAAAATGCGTCGGAACTGAAGAACAGCGCCAGCACCAGCATCAGGCTGGCGACGATCAGCCCGCTGAAAATGCGCCAGTGACCAAAGGATCGACGGCTGACGACCTGGGAAGCGGCGGCGCGTTCGCCATCGTGTGATGCGGGCATGTTCCCGCGCCAGATTGCCGGTTCTCGACTGGTCAGCTGCTCGCGCGCCTCACCGCGCCGGGCGCGTCGCTCTGTTGGACGGGATGCCATTATTACGCCGGGTTACTCCACTACTCTTATAGAATCATCATAACACGAATGTGCGCCGTTAAGCGAATGAGATGAATGGAGACTCACCACTCGCCCATAAACTCAACTTCTGGTTCCAGCAGCACGCCGGTTTGACGCTCGACCACGTCGCGCACGTGCTGAATCAGGCGGTAGTAATCCGCCGCCGTTGCCCGACCGCGATTGATGAAGAAATTGGCGTGAACCGGCGACACCTGCGCCTCGCCAGTCGTGTACCCTTTCAGTCCGCACGATTCGATCAGCCGCCCCGCGTAATCCCCCGGCGGATTCTTGAAGATGCTGCCGAGACTCGCGCCCGGCGGCTGCGTCTGCTTGCGGTGGGCGATGTTGGCGTCCATCGCGGCGAGGATTTCGGCGGAATCGTCCGACTTCAAATGAAAGACCGCGCTCAGGACGAGAAAGCGCCTGTCCGCCCGCGCCTTCAGACTGCTGGCGCGATAGCCGTAGCCCAGGTCGTCCAGCGCCAGCGTCTGCCGCCCGCGCTCGGCGTCCACCAGTTCCACCTGCCGCACCACGCCCGCCATGTCACCGCCGTGAGCGCCCGCGTTGTTGACCACCGCCCCGCCGACGGTTCCGGGCACACTTGCCGCCCATTCCAGCCCCGCCAGCCCCTGCAAAGCGCATTTACGCGCCAGCGTGATCAAGCCGTAGCCCGCGCTCGCCGTCGCCGTCAGCCCATCAAACGTTAGCTGCTTGACCCCGCTGACGATCACCAGCCCGCGCGCGCCCTTGTCCGATACCAGCACATTCGAGCCGCCGCCCAGCACGCGCACCGGCACATCTGCCGCCCACGCCGCCGCGACGATCTCGCTTAGTTCTTCGTTCGACTGCCGGGCAACGTACAGCCAGTCCGCCGGACCGCCCAGCCGCGCCGCCGTGTACTTTGCCAGCGGCTCGTCATGGAGAAATTGTTGTGCGTATTTCGTCAGGAAAGTCATAAAAGATTCAACGCAAAGACGCAAAGTAAAATGAGAGCCACAAAGGAATTTTACCCATGATCTGTCCCTGTGTCTTTATTTTACCCTTTGCGTCTTTGCGTTAAGTTTTGGCTTTTTTTTTCAGATACATATCGGCAATCTTCGTCGCGTCGCCCGCGCTCATGATCAATATCACGGCGGGCGCTGTTACGTCGCGCAGCAGCATTACGACAGCGTCGTTGATGGTCGGCGTGTGCCGCGCGTCATCGTGCGCCAGTTGGCTGACAAAGGCAGCGCCGGTCACGCCCTCAAGTGGCTGTTCGCGGGCGGCGTAAATGTCCGTCACCAGCACGTGATCGGCTTGCCCGAACGACTCCAGATACTGCGCCATGAAGGTCTGCGTGCGGCTGTAGGTGTGCGGCTGCCACACTGCCCACAGGTCGCGGTCAGGGTAGCGCCCGCGCACCGCCGCGATAGCCGCGCGGATCTTCGCCGGATTATGGGCGTAATCGTCCACGACGGCGATGCCGTCAATCTCGCCCTTCAGTTCCAGCCGCCGCGCCGTTCCGGTGAAGGTTGCCAGCGCCCGCGCCGCTTCTGTCCGCGCCACGCCGGTTAGTTCGGCGACTCGTATCGCCAACCGGGCGTTGAACAGATTGTGAGCGCCGGGTACTTGCAGATGGATCGGTAAATCATGCAGGTTGGCGTCAATGAAGCCGTCTCGCCCCACCGCATCGGCATGGGCGATCAGCGCCTGAATGCCAGTGCTGCTCGGATCGGCAACCAAGACCCCATCCTCTGGCAGCAAATCGACGAACTGCTCGAAGGCGTGATGAAACGCTTCCGGCGTTTTGAAGAAGTCGGGATGATCCCATTCGACGTTGATAACCACGGCGATATCCGGGCGCAAGCCGAGGAACATGGTGTCGTACTCGTCGGCTTCGATCACGAAGGTGTCGCCCTGTTCGTCCCATGCCGCGTTGGTGCCGGTGGTCTTAAGCGTGCTGCCGACGATGTAGCTGGGATGCTTGCCCATTTCGACCAGAATGTGAACGATCATCGCCGTCGTCGTCGTCTTGCCGTGCGACCCGGCGACGGCGATCACCTGCTTGCCCTGCATCAGCGACGCCATGATGTCGCTGCGCTTGTAGACGGGAATGCCCCGCGCCAGCGCCGCCGCGATCTCAGGATTGTCGCCCTTCACCGCCGACGTGACCAGCACCGCGTCCACATCCGACGACAGGTTCGCCGCGTCATGTCCGGCATAGACCGCCGCGCCTTCGTTCGCCAGCGACTCTGCCAGCGCGCTCACCGCCCGATCCGAGCCGGAAACGCGGTAGCCCTTTTGCAGCAGCACGCGGGCAATGGCGCTCATGCCGGTGCCGCCAATGCCGACCAGGTGGATGTGAGAGCCGACGTTGGGTAGGGATGATGTGGGCATGATCTACGCGCCAACCACAGAACAGCCGCTGTAGGGACACGACGGTGTCGTGTCCGTTTCCATTTCACGTCGGCGGACACGACAATGTCGTGTCCCTACCACACGTTCAGAGAGAAACAATGAGGGGCACGCCATCAAATCAAAACCAGCACAATCACGAACAGGATGATTACCGCCACCGCCAGCAGATCGCCGGTGCCGGTGGGACCGCCGCCGAGGATGACCAGCGGCAGCAGCGAGCGTGCCTGATCGCTGGGCGAACCGGGCGCGGGCGCGATGATGTACGGTGCCAGCGGGTACTCGTTGATGTCCATGAAGTACCACAGCGACCCCCAGACCAGATAGCCATTGAGGAAGCCAAGCAGACCGCCGAGTACGCCTTCCTGCAGGTTGTCGCGCCCTGACTGCCGCCGCACGTCAGGCGTCGTCACCGAGCGCGTTTGGTAGGCGAAAAAGGCAATGGCAACAAAAATGCCCGCCTGCACCAGAAACACCTGATCGCGCGGCACTGTGGCGAGCAGCGTGCCGCGAAGCAGGCTGTCGAACTGGAACAGGGCGAACAGCCCCAGAATGAGTCCGGCTGTGGAAACGAGTTCCCGGTTCCAGCCGCGCAAAAAGCCAATGAACGCAAAGAAGGTTGCCAACGTCCACATCATCGCCGAAAGCTGGATCATAGCTTCTCCCCTGCGAGACGGAGCAGTTCCCGCGCCACATTCAAAGCGCCGTCCGGCTGTGCCAGCGCCGCCGCCGCCGCGCGCATGGCGTTTAGTCGCGCGTCGTCTTCCATTAGTGTACGTATTGTCTGAAGCAGCGTTTCACTCATGGCGGCATCTTCCATGACCAGCGCCGCGCCGCGCTCCGCCAGCCATTCGGCGTTGACCTTCTGATAGCGCCAGGCGTAGGGATACGGCACCAGGATCGACGGCAAGCCAAACAGCGGCAGTTCACCCAGCGTGCTGGCTCCGCTTCGGCACACCACCAGGTCAGCGCAGGCAAACGCCAGCGCCATCTCGTCATGAAGATAGGCGTAGGCGTGGTAATGCTGCGATTCTGGCAGCGCGATACGCCGATTCTGTCCCTGTTCCCAATCAAGCGTGCCGGTCACATGAAGCACCTGCAAGCCGTCTGCCAGCAGTTCCGGCAGCAGATCGAGCAGCGCCACGTTGATGCTGCGCGCGCCCCGGCTGCCGCCGAACACCAGCAGCGTCTTACGCGCCGGATCAAGCCCAAAGTGCGCCAGCGCCTTTTGACGGGCGCTGCTGTCCTGCGCGGCTGCCACCATCTGACCGCGCACCGGATAGCCGGTGGCGATAGTCTTGCCCGCCGGAAAATAAACCGCCGAGTCGTCAACCGTCGTCGCTACCCGCCGGGCGAAGCGCTGCAAAATGCGAATCGCCAGCCCCGGCTCGATGTCCGGCAGGTAGATCAGGCTGGGGACGCGCAGCAGCCACGCCGCCGCCGCTACCGGCAGACCGACCCAACCGCCCGTCAGCAGCAGCGCTTCGGGACGATAGCGCCGCACCAAGCGTAACGCTGTGCCAGTACCTATCGTAAGATTAGCAAGGCTTACCAGGGCGCGCAATACCCCCACCCCATGCAGCGGACCGGCGCGCACTTCATCATAATGAGCGAATTGAATTCCCGCTTCGTCGAGCAGAGGACGCTCGAACCCGCCGACACTGCCAACAAACGACAGTTCAGCCCCGCGCTGGAGGAGTACCTCGGCGACGGCTATCGCCGGATATACGTGACCACCGGTTCCCCCAGCCGCGATCATAATTCGCACGTTTGCTCTTCCCTTCTGAGACAGGTGGGCGCGAAGTGACACGGGCAATACTCAGCAGCAAGCCCGATCCAGCCATGACGGTCACCAGCGATGAGCCGCCGTAGCTGATGAACGGGAGCGCCACGCCCGTTGGCGGAACAAGGCTCAGCATCACGGCAATGTTCAAAAGGGCTTTGGTGATAATCCACAGCGTCAGACCGGCAGCCAGCAGCCCGCCAAACGGGTCGCTGGCGCGGCGCGCGATTTGAAGCCCGCGAAAGACAAATACGATGAACAGCAGCACGACAAACGTTGCCCCGATCACGCCCAGTTCCTCGCCGATAACGGCGAAGATGCTGTCCGTGTGCGGCGCGGGCAGCGCGTTGTTGAACTTTTGCAGCCCCTGACCCAACCCTCTGCCAGTCCAGCCGCCGTTGATGAAGGCGATAATCGCCTGTCGCGCGTGGTATCCCGTCTGGCTCAGGTCAGATAGTCCCGCCGTGAAGCTGCTGATGCGATCCTCGGTATACAGCAGACGCTGACTTAGCGCCCAGCCAACCGCGGCAAGCAGCCCCATAATCCCCCCAAGATGGTAAAGATTTGCGCCTGCGAGGAAATACATCAGCCCTGCCACGACGAAGATTGTCGCCGCCGTACTCAGGTCAGGCTGAAGCATCACCAGACCGCCGATGACGCCGACGATGATCAGAAATGGCAGCATTCCGCTGAAGAAGCCGCCAACTTTGGTTTTCTTCGATCCCAACCATGCCGCCAGATAGATAATGACGATCAGCTCCGCCAGTTCGCCCGGCTGGTAAGAACCGCCGACGAAGGCGCGGCGCGCGCCAAACACCTCGTCGCTGAACACCAGCACCGCGATCAGCGAGCCAATGGTGAGCAGCAGCGCTCCGAAGGCAAAACGCTTCCAGATGCGGTAATCAATGGCGGCGAGCACGATCAGGAAGGCAGCGCCAATCGCCATGTTGCGCAGGTGCACCAGCACGATATACGTCTCGCTGCCAAAATCCTGATAGCTCCAGTCGAAAGTCGTGCTGTAGACCATCAGCCCGCCAATCGCCAGCAGCAGCGTCACTACCACCGTAATCGGGATATCGAGCGAGGCGAGGAAGCCGCGCTGCTTAATCGCCGGGCGCGTCACCTTCGGCTCAGACGCAGCTCGCGGCATCGCCTGAACCAGACGCGGCGCTTCAGCATCGTCTATAAACTGCGGGGCAATCGGAGTTTCCGCCATCACTACACCAGCGCTAACAATACAATGATTTTCAACCGCCAAGACGCCAGGCACGCCAAGAGTTTTGTAAATGGATTTTCCTTGGCGCTCCTGGCGACTTGACGGTTCAACTTTTCACAGTATACCGCCATTTGGATAATCGCGTTTCATAACGCTTTCACCAACCGGCGGAAGTGTTCGCCGCGCTCGACAAAATCGGTATAAGCGTCATAACTCGTGCCGCCCGGCGACAGCAGCACCACGTCGCCCGATTGGGCAATCTTCACCGCCTCGGCGACCGCCTCATCCAGCGTCGCCACGCGGGTCACGATGTCCAGATTGCCGCACAGTGCGCTAATGGTGTTCACCACAATTTCGGCGGCTTCGCCGAAGGCGACAATGTGGCGTGACTTGCGCAGCGCCAGCGCGATCATCTCTTCCCAGGGCAGCTTTTTGTCGCGTCCGCCCAGCAGCAGCACCAGCGGTTCGCTGTAGCTGCGCAGCGCCGCCAGCACCCGTTCCGGCGCGGTGGCGATACTGTCGTTGACATAGGTGACGCCCTCGACGATGCGAACCGGCTCCAGACGGTGTGCTACGCCTCTGAACTCGCGGATCACCGACATCATCACATCTGGTTTCACGCTTGCCGCGCCGGTAATGGCGCAGGCTGCCAGCACGTTAAGGACGTTGTGTTCGCCGCGCAGTTGAATATCAGAACGGTCGCCAATCACCAGCGGCGCGCCATCCGGGCTGGCACTGCCGGTGATCACCAGCCGCTGCCCGGCGAGAAAGACGCCGTTCGCCACCATTTCGCGGGCGCTGAACCAGAACATCCGCCCCGGCACCCGCGATTCCAAGCCGGCGCTGCCGGGATCATCTTTACCCAATACCGCCGTACTGTGCAGCGGATCCTGGTGCGTGATGATATTGGCTTTCGCTTCCAGATAGGCGTCCATCGTGCCATGCCGGTCAAGGTGATTGGGCGTGACGTTCAGCACCGCGCCAATATCCGGGCTGACCGTCATCAGCTCAAGCTGGAAGCTGGAAAGCTCCATCACCACCCGGTCTGACGGGCGAATTTTGGGCAGCACGTCCAGCAGCACATCGCCGATATTGCCGCCAACCCAGGTTTTGTGCCCGGCATGGCGCATGATCTCGCCCACCAGCGTCGTGGTCGTCGTCTTGCCCGCGCTGCCGGTAATGCCGATCACTGGCGCGGGACAGCGCTCCAGAAAGAACTGGGCGTCATTCTGCATCTCGATCCCGCGCCAGCGCGCCGTCTGCACAATCGGCAGGTCAAGCGGCACGCCGCCGGAAATACACAGGATATCAGCGCCATCCAGCAGGTCTTCGGGATGCCCGCCCAGCACAAACTCCACGCCCGGATACGCCCCGGTATCCAGCGCTAACTGTTCGATGCTCTTGGCGTCGTTGACCACCACCGACGCGCCAACCGTCGGCAGCCAGCGTGCCAGCGCCCGCCCCTGCCGCGCGAACCCCAGTATCACCACTCTTTTCCCGTTTAAGGGATCAGCCACCATTGCAACAACCTTTGTCCTGTTGAGTAACGAGTCGAAAGTTCAAAGTTGAAAGTAAAAAGCAACTATTCATTGATGCTGGTTGGGCAAGGCGCGCCTTGCCCCTACAAAAATCCCCCTCAAATTTGTAACCAGCCCCAACGGTTAACTACATGCCTTTACTTTCAACTTTTTACTTTCAACCTTCAACTTTTCTCTCAGCACTCAGCACTCTGTACTCTGTACTTCTCTTTCTTAGAGCAGCGCCAGCGCGATGCCAAACATCGCCGCCAGTAAGCCCACCAGCCAGAAACGCTGTACCACCTGGGTATCGCTCCAGCCGCTTAATTCAAAATGATGGTGCAGCGGCGACATGCGAAACAAGCGCTGTCCTTTGGTCAGCTTGAAATAGCCTACCTGGAGAATGACCGACAGCACTTCAGCGACCGGCACAATCGCGATCAGCGGCAGCAGCAGCCACTGACCACTCATAATCGCCACGGTTGCCAGCGTTGCGCCGAGCGCCAGCGAGCCGGTATCGCCCATAAAAAGCTGTGCCGGGCGCGCGTTATACCACAGGAAGGCGAAACACGCCCCGACGAGAATGAAGCACAACTGTACCAGCGGAAACTGCCCCTGCAAGAAGGCGATGATGCCGTATGCGGCGAAGGCGCTGGCGGTGATGATGCCCGCCAATCCGTCAAGCCCATCGGTGAAGTTCATCGCGTTGGAGAAGCCGACGATCAGGAATGCCGAAATGGGAATAAACACAACCGGCGACAGCGGGATCGAGATGGCGATCAAGGGCAGAAACACCTGATTGGCAAACTGGAAGCCGCCGCCATACAGCGAAATCACCGCCGAGGCAGCCAGCGCCAGCACCACCTGCGCCGAAAATTTCGCCCGCGCGGAAATGCCTTCGCCAATCGGGCGTCCGGTGGATATGCGGATGCCTTCGTAGTCGTCGTAGCCGCCCAGCAGCGCGAAGCCAACCATCACGAACAGCGGCAGCAGAATGCTGGCGCCGGTCAGCTCGGCGTTGATCAGCCGCACAAGGTTGAGCGCCAGCACGATCAGCACCACCGGCAGGATGATCATGATGCCGCCCATCGTCGGCGTGCCGACTTTATACTGGTGCCATTCAAGCTCGGCGCGAACCCGCTTGCCCACCTTCAGGCGCTTCAGCACCTCAATGAAGGGTCCGCCCCAGATGACGCCCAGCAGAAATGCCAGCGCGCCCACCGACAGCGCGAAGGGAAGTGGTGCTCCAGTCATGCAGTACTCCTTAAGCCGCCCGACATACGCCGTCAGCTATCGCAGAAATCAGTGCTATACATCGCGGGGTCTTGTGACCAGATACAGATAGTCTGATGACCATCATCTCGGAATATGGCTCACCGCGCCGCCCTGTGCCGCCAGTTCATGCCGGATATCATCCGGCGGAATCGACATCAGAATGACCAACCGCGACGCCAGCCGCTGGAAGATCGGCGGCACCACCGCGCTCGCCCAGTAATCGCGCGGGCGATCCAGCCGGATCAGAATGCTGATCTGCGGCGCGTCGGCGGGCAGGAAGCCTACAAACGTCGTGATCGACGCGCCCTGCTCGTAGCCAACCGGCGTCGGAATTTCTGCCGTTCCCGTTTTACCCGCGACTGTGAAACCGGGAACACCTGCCGCGTTATCCAGCCCGCCGCGCACCACTTCGACCATCATCTGCGTGACTGTATTTGCCGCCTGCGCCGAAATCGGGCGACCCAGCGCGGCGGGCTGCGCCGTGATGACGCTGCCATCATCGATGATCTGGTGGACGACGCGCGGCTGCATCATCAAGCCGTTGTTGGCGATGGCGTTCACCGCCGTCAGCATTTGCAGCGCCGTAACCGACATTCCCTGTCCAAAGGCGTTGGTCGCCAGGTTCGATTCGCTCCAGTTCGGATCGCCGGGCGCATAGACGATGCCCCCTTCTTCGCCCTGAAGATCGATGCCCGTCAGCCGCCCGAAGCCAAATTCGTTCATTTCGCCATAAAAACGGTCGTTGCCCATCATCGTACTGACGGTGGACGCGCCCACGTTCAGCGAATTGACCAGGATGCCGGTCGCGTCAATTGTCCCCCAGGCGCGGCGATCCCAGTTCACAACCGGAACGCCGCCATATTCCAGCCGTCCCTGATCGACATAGGTAAAATCGGGCGTGATGACGCCGCGATCCAGCGCCGCCGCCACCGTTACCACCTTCATCACCGAGCCGGGTTCATAATTGCTGCTGATACACTGGTTGCGTAGCACCGACGGATCTTCGATATTGAAGTAGGTGTTGGGATCAAACAGGGGATGGCTCGCCATCGCCAGCACGTCGCCGTTGCGCGGGTCCATCACGATGATGCAGCCCTGAGTCGCGCCGGTTTCGCTGATGGCGCGCAGCAGTTCTTCCTGCACAACGTACTGAACATCACGGTCGATAGTCAGCACCAGATCACTGCCACGGTCTTCTTCCCAATCCCCCTGTAAAGCATCGAACGGGATATTGCTCACCTGGCGGTTGCGCGCCACGCCAGCGAGCGCATTCTGATACTGCCCTTCGACGCCATAATAGCCCTGGAGGTCGCCGCCCACGAAGCCGATCACCTGAGACGCCAGCACGCCCTGCGGATAGTTGCGCCGGGGCAGCGGACTCATCTGGACGGCGTCGCCAATTCCCATTTCATCACGCATCTGCGCCACGCGCTGCGCCACCTCGGCGCTGACGCGCGACGCAACCATCACCCACGGCTGATCGCGCTGAGCTTTTTCAAACACTTCCAGTTCGGGCAGCCCCAGAATGGAGGACAGCCGAGTCGCCAGCAAACGCGGGTTCGCCACCAGCGGCGGGTTGATGGCGACCTGATATTCCAGCGTGTTCACCGCCAGCGCTTCGCCGCTGCGGTCATAGATATTTCCACGCGCCGCCGCCATGCGCAGCGTGCGCGTGTAGTTGCTGTCGCGCAGCCCCGTCAAATAATCGAGCGTCTCCTGCGTCATACCGATCTGGAATTGAAACGAGGCGAGCCGTCCGAGCAGCACCATGCTCGCGACGACCAGCCCAACCGCCACAATTGGCAGGCGCTTGCGGAGGGTTTCCTGCTGCGGTGAAGTTGGTTGATGGGTCGCTGCCATTAGGGCTGCTCCTGCTGCATATTTTCCAACTGCTGCGCGAAGCTCTCGAACTGCTGCTGCACCCAACCCAAAAACGGCTCGTCATACGCGGGCAGTGAGACTTCGGCTTCAACAATTGGGGCGACCGTGATGGAACGATTGGGATTATAGCCGTTGATGACCAGATAATCGATTTGTCGGCTGTTTGCCGAGACGAAGCCCAGTTCCGTCGCCCGCGTCAGCAGGCGACCCACCCCGCGCAGGCTGCTGATGTCGGCGCGAAGCTGCTCGTTCTGCTGTTCGAGATTATTGCGCTCGGCGATCAGTATCTCAAGCTCGCGCCCCAGCGACGAACTGGACGCCGACTGCGACAGATACAGCGCGCCGATGATGATGGCGACGAACAACCCCAGCGTCGCCAGCGCCATCACCTGCCGCTGCGGTCGCCATTCATTCCGTCTGAGGGTGTGTTGAAACCAGCTCATAATTTCTCCACCACGCGCAGTTTTGCGCTGCGGCTGCGCGGGTTATCCGCCGTTTCCTCGTCCGCAGCGATAATTGGCTTGCGATTCACCAGCCGCACGCTGGCGCGATGCCCGCAGATGCAGATGGGCGTTTTCGGCGGACAGATGCAGTCGGTGCTTGCCAGCCGGAAGGCATCTTTCACGATCCGGTCTTCCAGGCTGTGGAAGCTGATCACCGCCAGCCGCCCGCCAGCTCGCAAGAGGTTAATCGCCACCGGCAGCGTCTGCTCGACTAGGGTCAGTTCGTCATTCACGGCGATGCGCAGCGCCTGAAACACCCGTGTCGCCGGATGGATGGGAGTCTTTTTGGAGTGCTTATTGGGATAGCGGCGTGGTTTTGCCCGTTCAATCGCTTCGGCAAGCTGCTGTGTGGTGCTGTAAGGACGTTCGCGCACCACCGCCCGCGCCAGCCGGCGGCTTTCGTGTTCCTCGCCATACTGGTAGAAGATATCGGCAAGCTCGTCTTCGCCCAGCGTGTTCACCAGATCGGCGGCGGTGGGCTGCGGGCTGCGCGGGTCAAAGCGCATGTCCAGCGGACCCACATGGCGGAAGGCGAACCCACGTTCCGGCATGTCTAGCTGCATCGACGACACGCCGAGATCGAGCAGGATCGCGTCCACGCCATCCCAGCCCAACTTCGCCGCTTCATCCGCCATGTCTCTATAGGAAGCGTGAACCAGGTGGACGCGCTCGCCAAACGGCGCTAACGCCGCCCGCGCAATCTCCAGCGCCGCCGGATCGACATCCAGACCGAGCAGTTCAGCCGCGCCGTGTTCCAGCAGCGCGCGGCTGTGCCCGCCTGCGCCCAGCGTGCCATCAATGACGCGCTCAACCGCCTGTCCTTCCGGCAGCAGGTGATCTAAGACTTCGTTATACAGAACGGGGACGTGCATGGATCATCGGTTCTCAGGCTTGCGATTACCGCCATTATAGCGCAGGTTAGAACCGCAGATGATTAGGGGATGTTGGGGCGAGTCGCCAGCCGCCCCGATGAGATTTTGTCAGGAAGTAAGCGCGCGAAGATCGATTTCAACGGGCAGCTTCTGCGAATCCTTATGAAGTGCTGAAGCGTGCAGAGAAATTAAGAACAGTCAAGCCGACGACTTCCCCCGTCTCGACGTCATGACGCAGTAATACATCGTCACCCGGTTCTTCTGAGACTGCGGGACGAGGATCGCCGACTGAAAGATAGAGCACGTCTCCCTCATCGTCGTAGAATATCTGCATTACTTTGCCCACAGGACTTCTCCAGACTTTATTTGGTTGGTGGCGTAGACAGTTGAGATGAAATTCCGATCAACGCGCTTCACTACAACTACAATCCGACTTTTAATTATCTCCACACTGCACAGTGAGCTCATTTACCCGCCGAGCAAGGTGTGGCTCCGCGCGATCACCAGCTAGTTCAAGGTAGCGCTCATAACTTTCCAGGGCTTCTGGACAATGCTCCAATCCAAAATACAGATTGCCCATATTAGCGTAAATATCAAAACGTGATGGATCAATTTCGAGAGCATGTTGGTAGTCGGCGATGGATTCGTCAAATTGTTCATTACGTCGATAGATTACGCCTCTGTTGGCATAGTGTTCGGCGTTTTGCGGCTCCAGTTCGATTGCAGTAGTTAAATCAGCGATTGCCTGATCAAGTTCCCCCATTGCACTATAAGTAACCCCACGCCCATTATAAGCATAGGCATATTCTGGGTTAATACGAATAGCCTCCTCAAAATCATCCAACGCTTTCTCATATTCGTCGAGAAAATAATAGGCGCTTCCTCGATTGGTGTATACAAAATGTGGTTCAGGATTGTTGTAGAGAAGCGCCATTGTGTAATCGTCAACCGAATCTTCAATCCGACCTAAAACATTCCGATACAATTGTCCCCGATTGTTGTACGCCTCTGTGTATTCAGGATCCAACTCGATAGCTCGGTTGTAATCGTCAAGAGCGTCCATGTAGTTAGCTGAATCGTTATTTGCCTCAGCACGACCAAAGTAGGCTACAGCATTGTCAGGTTCAAGTTGAATAGCACACGTGAAATCACTCACCGCTGCTTCATAATCCTCCTGTACAAGACGCAGTTCCGCCCTTCTCATATAGGCATTTGGATCATTCGGATCTGGCTGGACATCGCATTCTTCTCCAAGCGTTGACGCCAACTGAGTGGGTAACACAGTTGGTGATGTGGTTGGTGTCTCGGTCGCTGACGGCGTGTTTCCAGCCGCTAACACGGGCAAGCCAAAAACAATGAAAAGCGCCGCTATTACGATCAGCGCACCAACTCCTGCCACCAGGGGGAGAGAAAAACTACCTTTACGCAGCCCAACCGCTTCAACTATCCGCGCGATTGCCTCATCCGCATAATGATCCGTATATGGAATACCGCCATAGTCTCTTAATCCTGCCAATTCCGGCGGCACATGCTGTGAAAAATCAAAATTATCAGCGGTAAGCGGAACTATAGGCTTATGATTGGCAAGGGCAGTCTGAACTTCCCGCTGCACCCAGGAATCAGGATCGAGCGTATCGGGCTTAAGCAGGATGAGGAAATAATCGCGCTGTAAAATCTCTTTTTCAATAACGCTTGCGAAGCGCACAGCATTCAATGTTTCGACATCAAGAAATACATCTGCTCCCAGTGCTGTCAAACGAGCATGGACGAATCGCGCCAGTTCACGACTGGACGCGCGACGGTAACTTAGGAAAATGGTCGGTTTATTCGCCATAATATTTTTTGCCTTCCAGGAGTTTTATCTTTTACATAATAATACAAATACATTTCAATGCAATAACGTTCTATAACTATTTACAACCTTCATTTATCGGACGTCGGCTCTCAATCTCCCCCAAGCCCTCACAATCTGGTATAATTAGAACATCCATTCCTAACGACATACAGACAGTACCCAGATGGCATTCCAACCCTCTGATCACATCAAAACGATTCTCAAGAACCTGCCGATGAAGCCCGGCGTCTACCTGATGAAGGACGAACGGGGCGAGATCATTTACGTCGGCAAGGCGAAGAAGCTGCGCAACCGGGTTCGCAGCTACTTCAACGCCAGCGCCGAAAACAGCCTCAAGACTATTCATCTGCGCGGTAATATCCGCGATATTGACTTCATCGTCGAGGAAAACGAGATCAAGGCGCTGATCCTCGAAGAAACGCTGATTAAGCGCTACAAGCCGCGCTTCAACATCAGCCTCAAGGACGACAAGCGCTATCCGTATATCAGGATTAGCTGGCACATGCCCTATCCGAAGGTCGAGACGACTCGCCGCATCATTCAGGACGGCAGCCGCTACTTTGGTCCCTATGTCGCCATGTGGGCGGTGCAGAACACCCTGCAAACCCTACGCAAAGCCTTTCCCTATCTCACCTGCGACCGTGACATCACCGGCAACGACGCGCGCGCCTGCCTGTTTTACGATATCAAGCTGTGCAACGCTCCGTGTATCGGAGCCGTCAACAACGCCCAGTACCGCGCCATGATCGCTGAACTGATGAGCGTGCTCAGCGGCAAGTCCGAGCCGGTGGTCGCCCGGCTTGAGCAGGAGATGAACGCCGCCGCCGAAGCGCTCAACTTCGAGCACGCCGCCGCCATCCGCGATCAGCTAAAAGCCATCGAATACATCACCCGCCAGCACAAAGCCGTCAGCGCCGATTTCACCGACCGCGATGTGATCGCCATCGCCCGCGACGACGGCGAAACGATGGTGCAGATTCTGTTCATCCGAAACGGCAAGCTCATCGGCAGCGATTCGCGCGCGCTCGATGGCACCGAGGATGAGACTGACGGCAGGATTCTGGAAGCCTTCATCCAGCGCTTTTACAGCAGTGCCGCCGAAGTACCGGCGGAAGTCGTCCTGCCGCAGAATATTGAGGAGACGCGGATTATCGAGCGCTGGCTGCGCGACAAGCGCCACGGCAAGCGGGTGACCATAACCGTCCCGCAGCGCGGTGACAAACGCGGTCTGGTCGAAGTCGCGCAGGAAAACGCCCGCGAGGCGCTGCACATGATGCGCGCCCAGTGGGAAGCCGACGCCCACAAGCAGGAGACAGCGCTGTCGCAGCTTCAGGAAGCGCTCAGCCTGCCCAAGCCGCCCAACCGCATCGAGTGTTACGACATCAGCACCACTCAGGGGACGGCGATTGTCGCCAGCCGGGTGCTGTTTGAAAAAGGCGTGCCCAAAAAGAGCGAGTACCGCAAGTTCAACATCCGCACCGTCAGCCATTCCGGCTCGGACGATTATCAGTCGATGCGCGAGGCGCTCACCCGCCGCTTCAACCGTTGGAAGCAGGCGTATGATGACCCGACGCCGATTGAACCGGGCGGCGATGATAAGGATGAAACCTGGCGGCTGCTGCCCGACCTGCTGATGGTCGATGGCGGCAAAGGACAGCTTGGCATCGCCGTCGAGGTGCTGCACGAGTTTGATCTGACCAACCGCGTGCCAGTTGTCTCGCTGGCGAAGCAGTTCGAGGAAATCTACCGCCCCGGCGACCCCACGCCGCTGATTCTGCCCCGCCGCAGCGACGCGCTCTATCTCGTCCAGCGTATCCGCGACGAAGCGCACCGTTTCGCCATCACCAGCCACCGCGCCCGCCGCCAGAAGCTGGGTATGGTCAGCCAGTTGGAAGCCATCCCCGGCGTCGGACCCGCCAAGCGTAAGGCGCTGTTGAAAGCCTTCGGCAATTCGATTGGCGCGATCCGCAGCGCCAGCGTTGACCAGATCGCCGCCGTCCCCGGCATCAACCACAAGCTGGCGGAGACGATCAAGGAGATGGTTTGAAAACCATCTCTACGACCACAGCCGCAAATGTGAAGTTTGTATAAATTTGCTTTTAGACGACCCCTTAAGGGCGCGGTTCACAACTCACCCTTTATACTTTTGACAAGCCTGACGCGGTTCTCCTAATAAAACTGCATCAGGGAATGCTCTATTGAGTAACCCTTCCTACCCTACAATCTCGTTAATTTCGTATCTCGGATGGAGAAGATTATCTCATGTCTTTATCGCCCTCATCACGTATTGGAAAACGACTGCTTCACCTCGTATCTGCCCTTGCCCTGCTGGCGCTCATCGGGAGTTTTACCAATATCCAGGTGGCACAGGCGGCAGTGACCGACATCGCCTGCGACGAAGCCGAACTGGAAGCGGCTGTCATCATCGCCAACAGCAACGGCGAAGCGGATACCCTCAACCTCGCGGCGGGCTGTACTTACCTGCTGCCAGACACGCTGTTTATCGAGGATGATAGCGGTAATCCGCTGGTCATCAACGGCAATGGCGCGACGCTCTTCGGAAATGGCGCGGTTTCCGTCATTGAAAACTGCTGTGGTACGGTGACGCTGAACAATCTGACGATTGAAAATGGCGGCGGAGATGTTGGTGGTATCGCCAACCTGGGCGGCACGCTCACCATCAACAACAGTACGCTCGTCGGAAACTTCGGCGTTGGAGGCGGCGGCATTCTGAATGAAACCGGTCAGGTCACGCTGAACAACGTCACCATCACTGGCAACGGCGGACTGTTTGGCGGCGCTGTTGCCAACCTGGGCGGCACGGTCACGCTGAATAACAGCAGCATGACTGGCAACGGCGGACTGTTTGGCGGCGCTGTTGCCAACTTTGGCGGCACGGTCACGCTGAACAGCAGCAGCGTGACTGGCAACGAAGGACTGATAGGCGGCGGTATTGTCAACCTGGACATGGGTACACCATTGTCCATGGAACTACCGTCAGCGGTGTCAGCGGCGCTGTCATCAGGATTATCGAGCAGCCTTGCCATCGCCAGCGCCGTTCCGTACTCCTCTCTGACGCTCAACAACAGCACAGTCGCCGGTAACACCACCTTAGGAGGGGGCACAAGTATCGGCGGCGGTATTGTGAACGCTGGCGGAGCCGTATCGCTCAACAACAGCACCATTTCCGGCAACAATGGCGGTGCTGCCGGCGGCGGTATTTACAACGCCCTTGGAACCATATCGCTGACGAACAGCACCGTTTCCGGCAATATTTCGAGCGATGCTGGCGGCGGCATTCTGAATGATGCCGGTCAGGTCACGCTGAACAACGTCACCATCACTGGCAACGACGCCGCCGAGGGCGGCGGACTTTATAACGAGGCAGGCACAGTCACTATCGCCAACACCATTATCGCCAACAGTCTCGGCGGGGATTGCGCGAACTACGGCACAATGACGCCAGCGGGGAATAACCTGGTGAGCGATGGTTCGTGCGGCTTTCCGGTCGGCGGCGACCCGATGTTAGGCGCATTGACTGGCGGACCGGCGTATCATCCACTGCTGGCTGGCAGCCCGGCGATTGACGCGGGCGACGACAGCCTTTGCCCCGCCACCGACCAGCGCGGCGCTGCCCGCCCGCAGGACGGCGATCTCGATGGCACTGCTGCCTGCGATCTCGGCGCGTATGAAGCCGATACGCCGGATACGCCTCAAACGCCCGCGCCGACGCTGGCGATGACTCCGACCCGCGCGCCCACAATGACTCCCCCGCCCCCGCCGGATACCCCGCTGTGCGAGGATCACAACTTCGCTGTGGGCGGCGTCGTGCGCAGCAGCACCCGCGATGGGCTGGACTATGCCATCAACTGCCGCATCCTCTACCAAAACGGCAGACCGACCACCTGGCTCGGCAGCGCTCTCTACGACTCAGGCAGCATTGGCAATGAAGGCATCATGAACCTCGGCGTCCAACAGGCGGTGGACATCTTCAGCCCGGTGGGGATGACTTACTTCGACGGCGGCGCGGTCTTCTGCCTGCGCGGGCAGGGAACGCTGATCTGGCTGGCTGCCAGCGGTGCTCCACGTCATGCCGAAATCATCGACAGCTACACGGTGGACGAATTCCCCGGTTTCACCTGTGTGACCCTGTTTGAGCCGGGCACGCTGGTGCTGGTACGCGACACCCCGCGATAAGCGATATCTTCTACAGACCTCACCCCTAAGCGACCGCAAGTCGCTTAGGGGTGAGGTTATGCGACACACCATTCACCAGTTCCAACCGTAATTTCCTCACAAATCGGTTAATAATTAACGATGTTCCTGGACGATATTCATTCTTTATTTATGCAATTTTCGTAAACCGTCAAGTGTTGGCGGGGTCATTCCCAGAGTAGCATAGCCATAGAAAGTAAATCTGCTCACAGATTTATCTGAGGGAACAGCTTATTATGACCAGAATTCTCGTCGTTGAAGACGAGCAGGCGCTGCTCAACGACATTGTCGAAATGCTCGAATACTCATCCTTCGATGTTGCTGGAACGGGGAACGGCTACGAAGCGCTGGAGATTGCCCGCGCCGACGCCCCGGACATCATCCTCTGCGACATCATGATGCCCACGATTGACGGCTACGAAGTGCTGAAGAATCTGCGCGGCGACAGCGCCACCGCCAGCATCCCGTTTATCTTCATCACCGCCAAGGCTGACCGTGACTCTCAGCGCCAGGGTATGACCCTGGGGGCTGACGACTACCTGATCAAGCCATTCACCCTTCATGAACTGACCTCGGCGATTCATACGCGCCTGCGCCGCCACCAGGATGTGCTTGATAAGACCGAAACTTCGATGGATAAGCTCAAGCAGCAGCTTGCCCGCATGGTCACTCATGAGCTGCGCACGCCGCTGATCTCGATGACCACCGTCCTGAACGTGATCTCGCGCCAGCTTGGTCAGCTTTCGCAGACTGAACTGCATGAAATGCTGGATACCATCGAAGCCAGCAGCAACCGTCTCAGCCATCGGGTGGAGCAGTTAGTCTTCACCACCCAGATCGAAGCGGGCATTTTAGGCGCGGAAACCATTGTCGATTCCGGCATACCGATGCCGATGTGGGAACTCCTGACGGCGGCGTCCAACCTCGCCCGCCGTTTTGCCTACCAGCAGCCGCCAAACGTCACGCTGGATATTCAGCACCGCGACCGCGACGCCCAGGTGCTGTGCAACCCGGCGGCGCTCAAGCAGGCGCTGGCGGAACTGATCGCCAACGCGCTGGCGTTCGCTAAACCCGATGGTCAGGTCGCGGTCACTCAGTGGCGCAGCAATGGCAGCGTCTGGATCAGTATCATTGATAACGGCGCTGGCATTCCATCGGAAAAGCTGGCGTTTGCGATGGAAGCTTTCCAGCAAATTGACCGCGATTCGCGCGAGCAGCAGGGAATTGGCATGGGGCTGCCGCTGTCGAAGCGCATCATCGAGATTCACGGCGGCAGCCTGGAGATCACGTCAGTGGTCGGCAAAGGTACGCAGGTGATGATTTGTCTGCCCGTGGTCAGCGGGTAGCTATCAGGCGGGATCAGACGGCGGCACTTCGGGCGTTGGTGTATCGGTCGCGGGCTTGCCGATGACGGTGTCCCAATCCACGTCTTCGGTAATCCCCGGCTTCAGGGTTTCCAGAAAGCTGAGCGCGGTTTCCGGCGTGGTCTGCATTTCGTTTCGAGAATTCACCTTGGTGGCGAATGACCTGAATGAGCGCACCAGCAGCGCCGTGATTGGATCGCTGCTGAAGGCGGTGCTGCCCGCCCAGTTTTTATGTTTGGTCAACTGCCCCAGCTTTTGGATCGAACGGACATCGGCAATGCGTCCCTGGCGCAAATCGGAGAGGAAATACATCGGGGTTTCGCTCTCATCCAACACCGCGCGCAAATCGATCAGATACTGATCGACGACCTTGGATGCCGGGGCAGGTGTTTGCAGCCACCGTATAAAAACGAGTTCATCTGTCAGCTTGGTTATTTCGTAGTCCACTGGTCTCCCCGTAATACGTCGTTGGATGGTCGGTTGGAATGAGGATCGGGTTTACAGTTTATGGGCGCGTATTATGAGCCGCTGATCCAAGTGTAACATAATTGTCACAAATCAGGATGAGCGCTTCCCATTAAAAAACGTAAACTGGCAGCAGAATCAGCCGGAGGGTAAAAATCAACGAGCCGCTCCGGGGAGCGGCTCGTTGATTTTGCACTACTTTCTGCGAGCTGCGTGTCACAACTCAAGAGGAGGGCTTGAGGCAGGTTTGCCGCCGCAGAAAGAAGAACGATGCCTCATGGTAAGTGATGGCACAGTAAATAAAGCACACATCCCTATTGTGCCGCTGTCGCCCGTTTGCCGCCACCGATGTTTGTCATCACATCAGATGACATTTTTCACTCCTGCATCTGATATACCACCGACAGAGAGAACCGTCAAAACCCACGTCCACAACATTTTTGGCAAGCTGGGGGTTACAAGCCGCACCCAGGCAGTCGCCCGCGCCCACGACTTAGACCTTGTTTAACCCTATTTGACCCTTTTGACCCATTAAAGCCTTCCAATTCATCTCCTTGTCTTATATAATCCATAAATAAACCTCACAATCTATCTTTGGATAGATGACTGGCTCGGGGGTTTAGCCATAAGCTTATGGCATGGTCGCAACTCAAGAGGAGGGTAAGCCGTGTTTCCACCTGCATCACCCATGACGGAAAGAGTCCGCGTCCAGTCTGAGCTTGAAGCACTGGAGCGCGAGGCAATCTGGAGGGAGCAGACTCAACCAATGCGGCGATGGAGTCTGCCAAAGCTGTTTTCGTTTCGCCGCCTTAATGCTGAAAAACGTCCAGAGGCAGTCATTCAGACTGCCTGCGCGGAGTGCTAACACTCCACTAAGGTGTCAATCATGTTTAATGGACCCGTGCTAATGCCCAAAATGGCTCCGAACCGGTCGGACAGCACGCTGTATCATCCAGCGGCGCGCCCGGCGTTTGAGCGCGCGCTGTGGCAGGGCAGAACACGTGGGCTGCTGGCACGTCTGTTCGGTCGCTCGCGGAGACTCTTCTCGCTGGAGAAGCTTGTCGGTGAGCTGCCGCAGTCGATACGTCCTGATACCGACGTGCGCACCATACCCCTGAAGAACATCAAGGGCAGTATCAACCGCCAGCGTGAGTTCGATAAGGAGTTCTACCCACTGGACAGCCACCTTGAGCAGCGCTGGAGCCGCGTGGCGAGCATGATGCTGCAAGGGGTGGAACTGCCGCCGGTGGAACTCATCCAGCGTGGCGACGACTATTACGTCGTCGATGGTCACCATCGCATCTCGGTCGCGCGACGACTCCACTGCGACGGCATCGACGCGGTAATTGTCGGCAAATACGCCCAATTTGTCTAAACCCGGTTCGGGTCAATCACGTACTCCCACCAGTTCCACGAAATTCCATCTCCCTCACCCATGATGTGAGGGAGATGGCTCAACCACCAGAGATGATGCTGGCGGATATCGCCGTCTCCCCATTCGCCACAATTGACCATGCGCGGTTCGCCGCTGAGATCGGGGAAATTCAGCCAGCTATCGCAGCGGCTGGGCACGAAACGGCGGTTGCCCCAATCGTAATCGCGCTCGCTGTTGGGCGCGAAATGCACGTTGCCACATTCAGCGCGTCCGGGATACTTCTTGTCGTAGCGCAAAAAGCGCTCGAACAGGTTCGCCTCGCCGCGCCTGCCTTCAAACACCTTTGACAGAATCGCCTCGGTGCGATGCCCCAGATCTTCCAGCATCTCGCCGACGCCGCGCTCATAGTTGAAGCCCATGATGACGAAGCGCCGCGAAGCATGTTCGGTGCCTTGCAGCGGCGGCGCGTTGCACCAGAACGCGCCCGGTCCCACCATAAGGCTCTCATAGTAGCCGCAGAAGGGGAAGCCGAGCAGCCACACTTCGTCAATCGCCCCGCTGTCCACCTTCTCGATCATCTTGAACTCGCGCGCCAGCGCGTGATAGTCCACCGCGTCGGGCTGGTGAAAGACCTTGCGCTGCCACGCCTCGCTGAAACTCCTGTCGTCGTAGCGATAGCCGTCTTTCTTCGCCGGAAAGTCGTCCACCTCGATCCGTTCGGCGATCTGGTAGTTGGCATAGCCATAGCTGGCGCGGCGGATATCGTCTATGTAGCCCAGCGCCAGCTTATCAGGATCGTTCCAGCGAAACGACTCGCGAATTTTGCGCCCGCCGTGAGTCCGCATCACCGGGTTGTGGACAATCGCCAGCACCTTCGGGTAGACCGGCGGCGGCGTGGCTGGCTCGCCAGAACCCGGCGTGGCGGCAGGCGCGCCCGTCGGTGTTCCCAGAATGTCTTTCAGCAGTTTGCCAAAGAAGTCCATCAGAATCTCCTTAGCTGGCGCATTATTTGACCAATCGATTTATATTTATTATGATTGAAATTAAATTGTACTCCCATCGACGATTGACAGTTTAGTGGAGGATTGTATGGCTGCGAAAGTCCGCGAAATCATGTCTCGCAATCCGGTGTGCTGCCTGACCACGGACAGTGTACAGCGTGCCGCCCAGTTGATGCGAGACGAAGACATCGGTTCAGTCCCGGTGGTCAGCGACCACCAACGAAAAGGGTTGGTCGGCATTGTCACTGACCGCGATCTCACCCTCAAGGTGCTTGCCGAAGCCCGCAGCGCGGCAACGACGGTAGGCGACGTGATGACCAGTCAGGTGATCACCAGTCATGAAGATCAGGATACGAATGCCGTGATGGATCTGATGGCGCGTCACCAGCTTCGTCGGATTCCGGTAACGGACAATAACAACCAGATCGTCGGCATCGTCGCTCAGGCGGATATTGCCGTTCGGACGGATATGCCCAACAAGACGGGCGAAGTAGTCGAGCGCATTTCAATTCCCGCCTCAATCCCCACCGGCAAGCAGCAGCCAAAATAGGAGGTCTGATATGGCACAGGTCGCCAAAGTCATTGAACTGGTCGGCTCGTCATCGGTGAGCTGGCAGGACGCCACCGAAGTTGCCCTGCGCGAAGCCAGCAAAACGCTCCACGGCATTTCGGGCATCGATGTCACCCACTTCACCGCCGAGGTGCAGAACAACGGCGTGACCGTCTGGCGCGTCACCGTCAAAATTGCCTTCGCGATAGAACGCTCATAGCCGCCGTTGAAGATGGTGAGGATTTTATGAGGGTGTTGTGAGGGCGAGAGCGAATTGATGCTCATTTTTCTCTTGCCCTCGTCTATCCTTGCCCCGATAGACCGCAAAGGTTACATTGACGATTACTACAATTTCTGTTTTAATTAAAGGATAATTGTATACGCTGAGGAATCGGAACCATGAACAGCCAAAACCCTCAATCCAACTTCGACAGCAGTTACGAATCGGACGCGCAAGCCTCGATGGGCGGCGCGATCTTCATTATGGTGGCGGTCATAGCGGGCATCGCCATTGCCCTGCTGATCGCCGGGCAGCAGCGCCGCAAGCCAAAGACGTTCCGCGAAAAGCTGGAATACAATTTTGGCAAGGGCGGTGAAGCGACTGCTCACGCCCTCAAGCAGCTTTCAAAGGATATCGACGAGCTGCGCAAGAGTGTCGAAGATCGCATCGAAAGTATGCGCTAAGCAGGTTTGCGCTGGACATCATTAACTTTTCATCGAAGGAGCACGACCATGAATGATCGCATTTACTACAGCCGGGAAGCCGAAGCCCGGGCGACCCGCGAACGCGCCGCCGCCATCGTCGTCTTTCTGGCGCTAGGACTCGGCATCGGCGCAGCCCTGGCGCTGCTGTTCGCGCCCAAGAGTGGCGACAAGATTCGCGAAGAAATCTCGAAAACGATGGGCGAGGGCATTGAGCGCGGCGGTGAAGCCACCAACAGCGCCCTCAAGCAGCTTTCCAAGGATCTGAACGACCTGCGCAAGAGCGTCGAAGACCGGCTGGAGAGCCGCCGCTAGCAGTTCAATCGTCGCGGCGCGGCAGGGGTACCACCGCGCCGCCAGACAATTCTGTAGGGACACGACACCGTCGTGTCCGTTTCGTGTCCGTTTCGTGTCCGTTTTGTGAATACTGAGGCGGACACCACAATGTGGTGTCCCTACGCTAACCCCGTATCATTTTGTGAATCATCATCAGGGTCTGCCCCCAGCTTACGCAGTGCCGCCTGCGCCGCGTGTCTCACCTGTTCATCCGCATGATCAAGCAGCGCCGTTAGCGCCGGAACTGCCCGCCTGTCCTCGTATTCGCCCAATGCCAGCGCGGCGCTGCTGCTCACCCGAACGTCGGCGGCGGTCAGCAGTCCTTCCAGCGTCACCACTGCCTGATGATCTTTCGTCGGCAGCAGCGACCATGCCGCGCCAAGCTGCACCTCAGCGTCTTGCTGCTGCAAGTCGCACAGCAGCGTCCAACGGGCGCTCTCGGCATACGGCGAGTTCAGCCGGATGAGCATTTCGGCGGCGCTCTGGCGGGTGCCCCAGTCCCTGTCATACAGCCCCTGCACCAGCGCCCTGCCAATCTGCGGAGACTCCAGCGCCTGCCCGATTTCGCCCAACGCCCGCATTGCGGCTTCGCGGACTGCCGGTTCCTCGTCAGCCTGGAGCGCAATCAGCGGCTCAATCGCCCGCGCATCCTTCCGCTGACCGAGCGCGTTCGCCGCAGCAGCCCGCACGTTGGCGTCCGCGTCATTGAGCGCCTCGATCAGCGACGGAGTCGCCAGCGGATCGCGCGCGCTGCCGAGGATGAATGCCGCGCCCCGCCGCCCCGCCGCGCCCTGCTGCTGCAAGGCGTAGATCAGCGGACGCAGCGCCATCTCCTCAAACCGGAGCAGCACTTCGCCCACGTCAGTCGTTACATTCACGTCGTCCTTGTCCAGCGCTTCGATCAGCGGCTGTACTGCCCGCACGTCGCCGATTTCGCCCAGACAGTAGATCGCGCCGTGAACTGCGCCCCAGCTTGCCTCGCCCAGCGCCTGCGCCAGCGGCGATACCGCTGCCGAACCGATCTCGATCAGCGCCTGCTCCGCCGCGTGGAAAAAATTCGTGGTGATCTCGCTGGCGGCATAGGCTTCATAGGTTGCAAAGGAACGCAGCGCGTCGATCAGCGGTTCGACAGCGCCTTGCCCCATCGCGGCTAAAGCTTCGACCGCCTGCTGCCGGGCGTCGCCGTCGCCTTGCCGCAGCGCGCGAATGAGTTCGTCTATCGTTCGTTCAGTCAAATCAATATCCTTGTCTTGCTCTGTATCCTTTGTGTCTCTGTGGTGAAAAGATCCTTTTAAATCTGAAGCAGATAGCCCAGCCGCAGCGCGGCGTGTTCCAGCAGTTCCGGCGCTCGCCGGAGCGCCTCCTCCAATGGCATCGGCGCGGGCGTTATCGGCAGCGCCGCCCACAGACCGGCTTCATGCAGCAGATCATCGTCCGCGTCGAGGCTGCCCACCAGCGCTATCGTTTTCACGCCGCGTTCGCGCGCCCGCCGCGCCACGCCGATGGGACCTTTGCCGCCGATGGTCTGATCGTCCATGCGCCCTTCGCCCGTCACCACCAAATCGGCAGTCGCCAGCAGTTCGTCAAAGCCGGCACGCGCCAGGATGAGATCGATTCCCGACTCGATATGCCCGCCGAGAAACGCCATCAATCCGGCGGAGAACGCGCCCGCCGCGCCGCCGCCGGGCACGCTCAATACGTCCACGCCCATCTGCTCCTGAACGACGCTGAAGAAATGGCGCAGATTGGCTTCGAGCAGCGCCACATCTTCGGGAGACGCGCCTTTCTGGGGCGCGAAAACCGCCGCCGCGCCGCGCTCGCCCAATGCCGGGTTGTCCACATCCGAGGCAATAATGACCTCAACTTCGCGCCAGCGGGGATCCAAATCGTCAGTGTTTATCGTCTGGATCTCTGCCAGATGCCCGCCGCCCGGCGGCACTTCATGCCCGTTGGCATCCAGCAGCCTGACGCCCAACGCCTGCAAACAGCCAGCGCCGCCGTCGGTCGTGGCGCTGCCGCCCATGCCGACGATGACTCGCCGGACGCCAGCCTTCAATGCTTCCCGCAGCAGCACGCCGGTGCCGTAGGTGGTCGCCTTCAGGGCGTCCAAGTCGTCGTCGCGTACCAGTTCCAGCCCGGAAGCCAGCGCCATTTCGACCACGGCGGTATCGTCCAGCAGCCCATACGCCGCCTCTATCGGGCGCATCAGCGGGTCAACCGTCGCCACGATAACCCGTTCCCCGCCTTTGAGCAGAAACGCATCCAGCGTGCCGTTGCCGCCGTCGGCAATCGGGCGCAGGCTCAGGCTGGCATTCAGCCCCGAACGACTCAGCCCGGCGGCGATGGCGCTGGCGGCTTCCGCTGCCACCAGACTGTGCTTGAAAGCGCCCGGAGCGATGATGATGTGCATGGTTTACGTCCGTAATCTTCCGCAAGTTTTCTGATTAATTTGTGAATTTCGTTAAACTTTACTTTAATATTGGAACGAACCTGTATATAATGTATTTTGGAATGTTAGTTATCAGGTGTACTATGGCACATGGCATTGAATAACCTGTGGGCGCTCGTAATCGAGGATGACGCGCACAGCCTCATCGCGATTTCGAACCTCCTGCGAGAACAGGGCATCCGCTTCAAACGCAATACCACCGGTGCCAATGTCCTGGAGCAGCTTCGCAGTATGCAGCCCCAACCCGATTTTATCCTGCTTGATTTGAATCTGCCGCAAGCGAACGCCTTCGACCTGGTGACTGCTATTCGCCGCGAGCCGCAGCTCGCCGAAATTCCCATCATCTGTCTGGGCGACAGCACCACTCACCAGTCGCTTGAGCGCGCGCAGCAGTGTGGCTGTCATGGCTACCTTGCCAAACCGCTGCCCCGCCGCCACTTCGCCGACCTGATCCGCCGCATCCTGAACGGCGAACAATTCTGGGCACGCGCCGTCTAAATCAGCTACTATCATCCCCCAAATCTCAACAGGAGCATAGCAATGAACGCCCAGACCGCTTTCGACTGGATCGCGCGCGGTGGCTTGATGGCGGCAATGCGCGGCAGCTTCCCGCCGCCAACTGCGCTGGATGTTACCGGAGCGCTGCTAAAAAACGGCATTTCCGTCTTTGAGTTCACCATGAATTCGGTTCAGCCGCTGGAAGCCATGCAAGCCGCCAAACACGAATATGGAGACGACGCCTGCGTTGGCATGGGGACGGTGCTGGATGCTGAAACCGCCCGCCGCGCCCTTGACGCCGGGGCGGATTTTGTCGTTTCGCCGTCTTTCAGCCGCGAGATGGTGGCGACCGCGCAGCGAGCCGGTGTGCTGGCGATTCCGGGCGTCATCACGCCCACCGAAGCGGTCGATGCCTGGACGACGGGCGCGAAGCTGCTCAAGATTTTTCCAATTGGCGTGTTGGGCGTGGACTACTTCAAAGCGGTGCGCGGACCCCTCGACCAGATGGCGTTCTGCTGCAACGGCGGCATGGACGAAACCAACGTCGGGGCATTCATCAAAGCCGGGGCGCTCGCCTGTGGGCTGGCGGGCTGGCTCACCGGCGATGGTTCGATGCCGCTGGACACCATCGCCCGCCGCGCCCAGGTCCTGCGCGATATTGTCGATGCCGCCCGCAGCGGCTCGCCCGCCAACATGCGGGCATAACGCAGGAAGGGCGGTAGAAAAAGTAAAGAAAGTAGAAGCAGTGCTGAGAAAAGGCTCTCAGCTATCAGCAGGCAGCCAACCTCAGCGCTTCTTTTCTCTACTTCTTTTACCGTCTCTGCTTTCTCTTCTCAGTACTCAGCGCTCGGTACTCAGTACTATCCGCGTTTTGTCCGCTTCACCTTGTCACCGGGCGGAAACGAGTCGCCGCCCAGGTATCGTCCACCGCCACCTGGGCGATGCCCCTGAAACCTAATTCGTCCAGCGCGTCCCAACCGACATCGCGGTGAATGTCGGTCGGTATCTTCGAGGCGCGCTTCGGGTAGGCAAACCACAACAGCCCGTCAAACCTGATCGCGCCTGCGGCGGCGGGCGCGTGAGCATCGATCTCTGCCTTGCTGCGCACAAAGACCAATGCCGCGTCATAGTTCTTGCCCGGCGTGGTTTCCAGAGACGCGCCTTCCGGCAGCGGCTGGAGTCGTTCGGCGAAACCTTCGGGCGCGTTCACCAGCCACAATCGGTATCCCGGCTTGATCCCCAGTTTCTGAGCCAACGTCTTCTCTGCCATCGATCAGCCCTCCTCATCTACCTTCGTTCGGCTGTACCGTTCATAAAAGTGGTCAGCAGTATGTTCATCAGGCTCAACTAACATGATACCGATAACTTTCAGACGATTATCGGCTGTTTCGTGCTGTATAATGAACGCGGCGCATTCACTACAGACAACAATTATGCAGCAAAAATCCTCATATCGCTTTGTCGTCAAAGTGGGTACGAGCGTGCTTACCGGCGGGACGCCGCGTCTCAAACGGCAGCGCCTGCTTCACATCGTCCAGCAGACCGCCCATCTGCATCAGGCGGGTCATGAGGTGATCCTCGTATCGTCCGGCGCGGTCGCGGCGGGGCGCGAGCGCCTCAATTTTCCTGATTACGGGCGCTCGATGCCGACCAAGCAGATGCTGAGCGCCGTCGGGCAAAGCCGGCTGATGCACCAGTACAGCGAGCTGTACGACATCTTTGAGGTTGTGGTTGGGCAGGTGCTGCTCACCCGCGACGACCTCGGCAACCGGACGCGCTTTCTCAACGCCCGCGATACACTGCTGACGCTGCTGGACAAGCGAATCGTGCCGATCATCAACGAGAATGACACCACCGCCACCCACGAGATTCGGGTCGGCGATAACGACAATCTTTCGGCGCTGGTGGCAGCTTTGGTTGAAGCAGATATGCTCATCATCCTCACCGACATCGCCGGTCTGTTCACCGCCGATCCGCGCCAGGACAAGGACGCGCAGTTGATCGAGCGCGTCGAGCGCATTGACGACTCGACCTGGGCGCTGGCGGGCGATTCCGTCACCGGGCTGGGTACGGGCGGCATGGTGACCAAAATCCAGGCGGCGCAGTTGGCAAGCCGCGGCGGAGTCACCACCGTCATCGCCGATGGCATGGAGCCGGACGTACTGCGGCGGGTGCTGGCGGGCGAGGCAATCGGCACCCGCTTTGACGCGGTTGACACCCACATCGAGAGCCGCAAGCGCTGGCTGCTGGTGGAAAAGCCGCGCGGCAGGGTGACGGTGGACGCGGGGGCGGCGCGCAAGCTGCTGACCGGCGGTGCCAGCCTGCTTTCGGTCGGCATCACCGCCGTGGAAGGTGACTTCAGCCGGGGCATGACGGTTGGCGTAGTCGCGCCCGATGGACGCGAGATCGCCCACGGGCTGACCAGCTACGACAGCGGCGATCTGCGCCAGATTTCCGGCGTGAAATCGGTCAAAATTCCGGAAATTCTGGGGTATAGTTACGGTGACGCGGTTATCCACCGCAATAATATGGTAGTATTGGTCTGAGAGGGTACATGATTGATTTGACTCACATGGGTCGCCGCGCGCGTTTGGCTTCACACAAGCTGGCGCGGGCGTCTACCGAGCAAAAAAACCACGCGCTTTCAAAAATCGCTGACGCGCTGGAAGCCTGCGCCGACAGCATCCTCAGCGCCAACCGGATCGATCTGGACGCGGCGCGGGCGAAAGGTGCCAGCGAAACGCTGATCCGCGACCGCTTCGACCTCGAAAACCGGATGAGTGGCATGATCGCCGACGTGCGCAAAGTTGCCGAACTGCCCGATCCGGTCGGCAGCGTGTTCGACCAGCGCACGCTGGATAACGGGCTGCGCGTTTCCCGGCGGCGCACGCCGCTGGGCGTCCTCGGCGTCATCTATGAAGCCCGCCCCAACGTCACAGTCGATGTCGCCACGCTCGCCCTGAAAACCAGCAATGCCGTCCTGCTGCGCGGCGGCTCGGAAGTCTTCGAGAGCAACCGCGTGCTCGCCAATATCATCCGCGACACGCTGACCGAACTCGATCTGCCGGATATCTTCCCGGTGGACGCTGTCCAGTACATCGAAAGCACTGACCGCCAGTACGTCGAGCAGATGCTCAGGCTGCACCAGTACATTGACATGATCATCCCGCGCGGCGGTGCCAGCCTGCACGCCTTCTGCCGCGAAAACAGCACCATCCCGGTCATCACCGGCGGGCTTGGCATCTGCCACCTGTTCGTGGACGGCAGCGCCGATCTCGACGCGGCGCTGCCGGTGATCTTCAACGCCAAGACGCAGCGCCCCGCCGTCTGTAATTCGCTCGATACCCTGCTCGTTCACGAGTCAGTCGCGGCGGATTTCCTGCCGCGCGTGGTCGAGCATCTATCGCCTGCCGGCGTGTCATTCCGCGCCGAGCCGCGCGCCCTGTCGCATCTGGCAGGCGCTGGCAGCGTTCAGGCGGCAGGTGATGGCGATTTCGATACCGAGTGGATGGCGCTCATTCTGGGCTTGAAGGTTGTCAACAGCCTGGATGAAGCGACCGAACATATCCGCCAGCACAGCACCCAGCATTCCGACGGTATCCTGACGCGCACCACCGAACACGCGGATCGATTTGTCGATGAAGTCGATTCGGCAGCCGTGTTTGTCAATGCCAGCACGCGCTTCAATGACGGCAGCGCCCTCGGCTTGGGCGCAGAGATCGCCGTCAGCACGCAGAAACTGCACGCGCGCGGTCCCATGGCGCTGGAAGAACTAACGACTTATAAATGGGTTGTCATCGGCGACAACCATGTACGCGGGTGATCAGCATAGTCTATGGCAACAATCCTGCTTCTCGAAGACAACAACGAACTGCGCGGCTTATTACGCCAGGCACTCGAATTTGGCAGCCATCAAATCCTCGAAGGCGCAACCGGAGTTGAAGGACTGCGCCTGCTGGAAAATGCGCCTGCCACTCCCGATGCCATCATCTGCGATATCAACATGCCGGAAATGGACGGCGTGACCTTCATCCGTCATGTGCGCGCCAACCCGCTGTGGGCGAAGGTCTACATCATTGTCCTCAGCGGGCATGAGGAAGATGTTGAGTTTGCGCTGGAGGCAGGGGCGGATACCTACATTCAGAAGCCGTTCAGCGTGCTGGGTCTGACCAACCTTCTTGAAGAACGCCTCGGCAGCTAGCCTGCCCCTGCCAATTTCGTTCGTCAGGCGGAAATTCATCGCATGATGTGGGTTTGACGTAGGGACACGACGGTGTCGTGTCCGTTTCGTCCATGTTGCGGGGACACCACAATGTGGTGTCCTGACGCCAAAATCCGTATTGTTTTGTGTATCACCATCAGCCGCCACAAACCCGCTGCCTTCCCCGTATTCACAGCCTGAACTGGACAAGCGCTGAGCCTGCTTCCAGCGGGGTGGTCTTTTCCCTGCCGGGCAGTTTTTCGCGTTCCCGAAACGTTACGGCAATCGAGGGGTTATATAGCGTAATATTGCTTAAGATAGATCGAGTCGTACTGGAATACGGGCATGTCGAAAACGCTGATCGTCCTGAACCCGACCGCGGGCAGCGGACGCGCCGGGCAAATGTGGCAGGAAATTGAGCCGCTGTTGTGGAAATTACTGGGCGAGCTGGTGATTGCGGTCACCGAACACCCTCAGGATGTCGCCAGACACCTTGAAGAAGCATACAGCGCCGGGCTAACCCGCGTCATCTCCATCGGCGGCGATGGTACCAATCACGTCCTCATCAACGGACTCGCGGCGCTCAACCAGCGCCACCCCGAAAGACCGCCGATGGTCTACGGCAACCTGCCCATCGGAACGGGGCGCGATTGGGCGCGCGGCATGGGCATTCCCACCGACCACTACCGCCTCGCCGCTGAATGGATCGCTCACGCGCAGCCCAAGCCCATCGATCTCGGGCTGCTGCGCTTTGACAGCGCCAGCGAGTATTTCCTCAATATCGCCAGCGCTGGCATGGGCGGCGAAGTCGTCTCGCGGGTGAATCGCACCGCCCGCCGCCGTTCATGGACGTTTCTCGGCGCGACGGTCAGCACACTGATGCGCTACAAGCCGAAACCGATTCAGGTCACGCTTGACGGCGTGGAATGGTACGATAACCGCGCCTATCTGCTGGCGGTTGCCAACGGCACCACGTTCGGTCACGGGATGAAGATCGCCCCCAACGCCCAGCCGGACGACGGCTTGTTTGACGTGCTGGTGATCGACAACATCCCACGCCTGCAGGTGCTTGCCGCGCTGAAGCGCGTCTACGATGGCAGCCACCTGTCGCACCCGGCGGTGCATCACATGCGCGCGGCGCAGGTGCAGGTTCACTCGCCAGCCGGTAACATCAGCCTGGAACTGGATGGTGAATACGCCGCCGGACGCGACCTGACCTTCAGCATCTGTCCGGGGGCGCTCCAGGTGCTGGCGTAGCGCCGCCCTTAGTTGCCCAACTGAACAACCGTCAGCCCTTCTTCGGGCGCATTGGAGAGTACAATCGTGTTGTTCTCGCTCCAGATGTTGGGCGTATAATTGCGCATCACCAGCGGCACGTACAAACCTTCCAGAACCTGCGTCCCTGTTTCACCCGCAGCCGGCGAAACAAATAAGCCAGAGCGCCCGGGATTCTGGTGCTCGAGCACCAGATACGCCAGCGCCTCACCTTCCGGTGCCCACCATGCAGCATACACGAGCGCATCCTCGTCCAGCAGCATCGGCTCGCCGCCGTCCAGCGACAGAGCGCGCATCGGGCTGTCTTCCGGCTCAAATGGCGCGCGCGTCGCCCCGAAACGCCCGTCCATCCACAGCACCGATTGTCCATCGGGTGAAAACGAAATCATCATCGGAAGGAAGACGGGAATCTCAGCTTCAACCAGCAGCCGGTCTGCGCCGCTTTCGAGATCGCGCAGCCACAGCCCGCTGGCTTTTTCATCAGTAGCTCGCTGCCAGTTATAGGCGAGATAGCGCCCATCGGGCGAAAGATCGAAGGCGAAAACGCTCATCCCCTCGTCATTCGTAATCGATGTAATCAATCCGAGGTCGCTGCCATCCGGCTGAATGGCATAAACACTCGTGCTGGTGCCGCCTTCACTGCGAGTAATCCTCAAAAATGCGACCCGTCCATCCGCCAACCACAATGGAGCCACATCAATAAGGGATTTTTCACGGTCAATCGAGAGGAAACCGCCAGTCTCTCCATCGTCGGTGATATTGGTCAGCGAACCGGTGTCAGCATCCAGCACCCAGATATCCGACTCGTCCAGGCGTATGAAATAGTCTTCAGTCATTGCCAGGTAGCGACCGTCCGGCGACCAGACAATACGTTCGGCATCGACAGCCAGATCATGATCCTCAAGGGAAACACACCTTTCTTCGACCCCTTCCAGCGTATAAATACACAGCGTACGCAGGTCTACATGCGCCAGACGGGTGCCGTCCGGCGACAGAAACGCCGTTTGTCCTGCAATGGCTGCCCTAAGATTAATGGTATGCGTTGCAGCGACACGTTCCGGCACAGGCATTCGCGTCGGGGTTGGCAGCGCCTGCTGCGTGGCGGTTGCCGCCTGCTCGAATGCCGTCTGTACGGTCGCATTAAACGCGCTGGTCGCCGTCTGCGCGGCTTCAAAGGCGGCTTGCAGCGTCTGAGTCTGTTCAAACTGGGCGGTGGCAGTCGCCGTCTGATCAAAATATGCCTGCACCATCGCGTCTATGGTTGCCTGCTCTGTGTTTGGGTCGGACTGGGCGGCGATCGGCGCGATCATCAGCAGCGTCCCAGCGCACATGGCTATTACAACCAGGGAGCGCCGCGCCGTTTTTGTTACGTGCATTCTCTTCTCCTCCTTCAGAGGCAAATAGTCGCATACATTCTAGATCGGAATCAAAAAGCAGCGAATCTCGCAAGTCCTCGCTGCCTTTTCTCCTGACCACAAATCTGTGGCACAGTATTCATTTGCACGCCAGAAACGCTGAGCTACAGTCTGCCCTCCAGACTGCGGCTACTCTTTCTTACCGTTGTCCACTTTCACCCCGGCGATGGCAATCCTGACCGCTTCGTCCGCCGCCTGCTTTACCTCGCCGTTGTGCGCAGGAGATGTGATCGGGGCTTTCTCGGCGGTTTGTGGGGTCGGCGTGGATGGCGCTTTCTCGGCGGTTTGCGGGGTCGGCGCGGGTGGCGCTTTCTCGGCGGTCTGTGTCTCGGTTTCGATCTTCGCCGCGGGGGTCACTGGCTCGGAGGACGGTTCGGGCTTAACCGGCGGTGACTTATCGACCAGTTCGCTGCTGCCGGGCTTGGCAGACTGCCTGACGGTGCCGTCCTTCTTGTCTTTCGCGGCTTTACGCGCGGCGGCTTTCTTCGCCAGGTCGGGCAGCGGCGTCGTGCCGCGAATTACCTTCGAACGGTCAGATTCAGTTGAATCGGGAACTGGCTCCGGCTTTTTGGCGGCTTCCGGCGCGCCCGCCTTGACCTCTGCCACCGCCGCTGTCTCGGTGCTGTCGGGCGCGGCTTCCTTCGATATCAATGCCTGCTCGTATTTCTGCACCGTCTCGACCAGCTCGGCGACCGGCAGCGGCTTGGCAAGATAGCCGTCGCAGCCCGCCTCGATACAGCGTTCCTTATCACCAACCATCGCATAGGCGGTCACCGCCACAATCGGCGTCGTCACGCCGTCAGAGCGCAGCCTCTTGACGACATCCAAGCCGTTGAGCGCCCCGGCAAGCTGCAAATCCATCAGGATCAGATCGGGCTTGTCGCTCTCGAAGTTCGAAAGCGCCTTCTCACCGTCATTGTATGACACAACATCGTGTCCGCCCATTCGGGCGATACGTTGTAACAGCGAGATATTGGCAGGGTTATCTTCGACATACAAAATACGCATGTTAGCTTACCTTCTCTTGCAGGGCTGCCGCGTCCGCAGCTGCTTCGTGCATCTCGTAGTTCGGCAGCGTCCCGTTAGCCGTCGCATCAGGGTAAAGCTGAAGCGTGAAATAGAACGCGCTGCCTTCACCTACTTCCGACTCAACCCAGATTTCTCCACCCATCAATGTGAGAAGCTGGCGCGAAATTGCCAGTCCCAGACCAGCGCCCGAGCGCGGATCCCGCTTAGCGGTATCCGCCTGTTTGAATTCCTCAAAGATCAACTCGGCGCTGCCGGATGGGATACCGATGCCGGTATCGCTCAGGCACACCATCACCCGGTCTTCCACTTCGCCAATCGTCAGCCGGATAGCGCCTTCATCGGTGAACTTGGCGGCATTGCTGTACAGATTGAGCAGTACCTGGCTCACTCTGGCGCGGTCTGCCCAGACATATGGTAACGCATCCTGAATATCTACCTCAAGCTGAACCGGCTTGCTGCCGATCAGACCCGCCGCCGTCGAGACGACGTTGTTGGCGACGCTGGTGAGATCGACCTTTTCCATGCGGATGTCGAGCTTACCGGCATCGACCTTCGACAGGTCGAGGATGTCGTTGATCAGGTTGAGCAGTTGGCGTCCGCTGCCATAAATCTGCTGAAGGTCGCCCTCGTAAGCAGGCGGCAGATTGACGTTTTCGTACATCGCCGGGAACTTAAGCATCGTCTCGCTGAAGCCAATGATGGCGTTCAGCGGCGTCCGCAGTTCGTGGCTCATGTTCGCCAGGAACTGACCGCGAAAGTGTTTGGCGTCTTCGGCGGCAGTTCGGGCGGCTTCCAACTCTTCATTGGCGTCCTGCAGGCGTCCGCCGAGGGCTTCACTGCGAGCAAGGCTTTTCTGGAGTTCCAGCCGGCTGTCAAACAATTCGCCGCTGACGCTGCGTTCGCGCTGGTAGTTCTGAAGCGCCCACTGCGTAATCTGATACAGGTCACCGGTGACCTGCATAGCAAGCAGGGCGCTGACAATGGTGAGCACAATCGCCGCCACCTGATAGTTGCCCAGGTAGTCAAAGTTTCCGACTTGCACCACCGGAGCAAAAATCGTCAGCAGCGCAGACGCAACGGCTGTCAGAAAAGTGTTTCCGGGCGTCAGCAGCAGACCAACCATGAAGACGACGACCGGAAAGGCAAACGGCAGAATGCGGATCATCTCCGGGTCGGCGATCATCAAGCCAATGGCGAGCGCCACAATCGCGCTCAGCGAATATGCCCAGGCGGCGGAGACATGCCGATCCCGCCGCAGCAGTTCGCGAGTGAAAATGCAGCCAATCCCTAATGCAACAAACGGAACCAGGGCTAAACCGAGCGCGGCGCGCTGAAGGACAGAGACATTGATGAGGATCCATCCAGTAACGATACTTGCGAACAGCGTGGTGCGCCAGAGGACATTAAGACGATCCGCCTTGACCTCAGCCGCAAAATCCTGGTTCGTTGGAATCATAAGACTGTCCCAAGTGTTAAAAAATAACGATACTCTTATTGTTAGCGATTATACGTCAATTTTCAGTTAACGATTTTGTGAAAGAAGTAAAACTATTTGACCCAATGGTATTGACCCAATCGTAATCGCAGGTTCTAGCGCGCGTATTCATACACCGTCGTCTCGGCGGTCTGCCCTGCCGGACGGAATCGTTGGTTGAGGATGCGCAGCATATCCGGCGTCCAGCGCTCAAAGCGCAGACCCGGATTGCGGAATGGGTTGTACTGCATCACCACCGGATAAGTGCCGCCTTCGAGCGCCGCCAGAAACGGCGTATCATCCCACATCCCCGCCGCTGCCAGTTGGCTCATCTCAAACGGCTGAAACAGGATCGGCTTGCCCGCCAGCACCAGCAGCGCCATATACTCGTCGGCGATGATCGTCTGCTCGGTCGCCTGCACGCGCTGGTACAGCGCATCGACCTCAGCCTGATGAATCACCCGTTCGGCGATGAAGGGATAATACTTGCTCTCGGAAAGTTCCTGCGCCAGATACACCTGCCCCGCCAGCGCCAGCAGCAGCCCCGCCCGCAGCAGCGGCACGCGCCTGAACCAGGCGACCAGCGCGCCCGCCAGCAGGCAGAACGCCGCCGCCAGTTCGTAGAAATAGTTGATATCCGAGCCAACCTTGCTGATCGTCAGCCCGACGACCACCGCGCACAGCGTATACGGCGCAGCCAGCCACCACGATTTCTGCCTGCCGAACAACCCGCCCAGCAGGAACAGCGCCCCGCCGATCAGAAACACCGGGAAATTTCGCGCTATTTCCTCGACATAGGTGTCGATGAGTTCAAAATCCAGCGCGTTGACGTTGGCGGTGATGATGTGAAACCAGATACCGCCCTGCGTCCACACCAGCAGTACGGCGAAGACCCCCAGGACGACGATGCCAAATACCAGCGCCAGCATCATCGCCCGGTAGCGGTAGCCGCTGCCCCACAGCCACCAGAAGGCGGCGAATGGCGCGGCGAGCAGATAGGTCTGGCGGGTGAAGGCTGCCGCCGCCAGCAGCAGCGCCGCCAGCACCCCGCCAAACCGGCTGTTTGGGAACTGCGCCACGCAGAACAGCCCCGCCATACTCAAGCCAAGCGCCAGCGAATCGATCCGCACCAGCGGCGACCAATGCAGCACATACGGGATCGTCAGCAGCATCAGCCCGCCAGCCAGCCCGGCAAGCCAGCTTCGGGTGATCGCCCGAATCGTCAGGACGAGAAACAGCGCCGCCGCGCCGATACTCACAAGCGAGATCACCCGCCCGTACCAGAACACCGGACCATAAGCATTGACCAGCGGCGCTTGCGCCAGCATGTACAGCGGCGGATAGTTGGTGATGGTGAACGGCGGCACGTCAAGGCTGTAGATGCCCTCGCCGCGCGCCAGCCGCACCGCCTGATCGAGCAGCGGACCTTCGCCATAATTAAGGTTGTAAGGATATTCCAGCGCAAGCTGCGCGTGTTGGGCGAACAGCAGGATGGCGCGCCCCTGAAGCGCCAGCAGCACCAGAAACGCCAGCGCCACCAGTATTCGCCCCGGCAGTATCCATAACAGATTAGGTCGTTTTGCGTCCATGAGTGGTTACAGTGATGAAGCGGATCATGCCGTTAAGGATATAGGGGAACCGCCTGAACGCCAAGTCGATTGACAGACCTGGTTTTACAGCAGTCGATCACTGACGTAGGGACACGACACCGTCGTGTCCGTTTGTGCGTGTGGCGGACACGATAATGTCACGGTGATTGCCAACGACTGTGTTCTCGCGTAAAAACCTCACCCCTGCCTCGCTGCGCGCTCGTGTGTAGCGGACACGACAATGCCACGGTGATTGCCAGCGACTGTGTTCTCGCGTAAAAACCTCACCCCTGCCTCGCCGCGCGCTCGTGTGTAGCGGACACGACAATGTCGTGTCCCTACGATTAGCGCCTCAGGAAGTCGAGGGTTCGCTGCCACGCCAGGCTTGCCGCCGCCGGGTCGTATGCGTCCACGCGGTCAGGCTCGAAGAACCAGTGTCGCGTGCCGGGGTAACGATAGAAAGTCACCGGACGACCAGCCGCCTTCAGTGCTTGCTCCAGTTCATCGACGCTGCCTGACGACTCATACTCATCGTCTTCGGCAAAATGACCGAGGTAAGCGGCGCGTGAGCTGCTGAAGTCTCCACCCCCGGTGCCGTAAAACAGGACAACCGAATGGACGCGATTGGGATCGGCGGCAGCGAGATCGAGCGCATAATAAGCGCCCAGTGAAAAGGCAATCATGGCGATGCCGCGGTCGGGCTGTCCGGCGCGTTCGTCGAGAAATCGGGCTGCATCGGCGATCTCGGCTTTGGCTTGCAGGTGGTTGGAGTCGAGCGCGCTGCCCAGGACAT
This sequence comes from Aggregatilineales bacterium, assembly GCA_030834905.1. Taxonomy (GTDB): domain Bacteria; phylum Chloroflexota; class Anaerolineae; order Aggregatilineales; family Phototrophicaceae; genus Flexifilum. Next base: position 51,015 of record JAUQWZ010000014.1, read on the forward strand.
CGGCATCGGCGGGGGTGTCGGCGATCCTGCCGTGATAGAGGTCGGGAGCGAAAGCCACGAATCCGGCTTCGGCAAGCCGCGCGCAGATAGCCTTGATGGTGTCGTTCAGTCCCCACCAGGCGTGGAGAACCAGCACCGGCTTACCGGTGCCGCTGGCGGGCAGGGCAAGATAGCCATCGGGTTGAACAAGTGACATAGTGGTCTCCTCGCAAGGCTCTCGGATTCGTGCTGCTTAACAGCAACATGCGCCTCAGCGGGCAGATTGTGAAGTCGAGCCGCTGGTCGCGCCCACGGACGACCTGATCACTTCAAATGCCGCCGGATGAGGCTGAAGTACACCGCCGCGCCGAGCAGCAGCACCGCGATCAGCGCCCATAAAATCGCCCAGACCGCCGCCGGAATCAGCGGCGCGACCTGTGCCGAAAACGCCGCCGCGTCGTTGCGCACCCCGCCCAGCGAGGCGCCGCTGTTGTTCACCAATCCAACCACGTCCATCACCGCATTTAAGCCGGTGACGACTGCCAGCAGGTTGAGCACCAGCAGATTGCCGTTGCGGCTGACCTTCCAGGCGATCAGCCCCAGCACCAGCGCGAAACCCATCCCCACCAGCCACGCCGTCGAGAGGAAATCGGTGTACAGGATCGAAACCACCGCCACCATCAGCGCCAGCACCAGCGAGATCGTCCGGCTGAACAGGACGGTGTTGGCGATATAGAACAGCGCCGCCCCGAACAGCGCCGCGCCAAGATAGCCCGCCGGCAGGATGAGAGCGCGCGTTCCGCCTGCTGTCGTCGCGACGCCCGATCCGCTGCTGAAAACGACTAACCGCCCAATATCGCCGCCCGTGAGCAGCGCCGCCATCCCATGCCCCGTCTCGTGAACGAAGGTCACAAACAGCCGCAACGGATACAGTAGAAAATCGAGCTGTGGAATATTCCAGACGATAAAGACCAGCGCGAAGGCAACCAGCGCCACAGCCAGTGACCGTTGTCGAAACAGGACAGCATCGGTGAGCATCGAATCCTCATTATGTGTAAAATAAGCACCTTGTGATACACGCAAACAGGTTCTACTTCATTTATACGCCAGAACAAAGGATTGTGTTGCTTGGACAAGAAACGCCCTGACCCGCTTCGCTTTGGAACTGTCGGTTCGCCGCAGACGACTCCCGCCAGCGGCACGCCCGCCGCCATTCGCCATATCCGCGAACTGGGTATGGATCATCTGGAGATCGCCTGGGTGCAAAGCGTGCGCGTTGGCGACGACATGTGTGCCCAGATCAAGGCGGCTGGCGAAGCGTCCCGCGTCAGCCTCAGCGTCCACGCGCCCTATTACATCAACCTCAACAGCCAGACGGATGACCTGATGCGCAAGAGCGACGAGCGCCTGCTCGCCGCCGCCCGCCGGGGCTTCCTGGCAGGCGCGCGCAGCATCATCTTTCATCCCGGCAGCTATCACACCCAGCCGCCGGAACAGGTCTACGAGCGCGCCAAAGACAAACTTGTCGAGCTGACGACGATTTTGCGCGAAGAAGGGACGGACGTGATCCTGCGCCCCGAAACGATGGGCAAAAGCGCCATGTTCGGCACGCTCGACGAAGTCATCCAGTTGAGTCGCGAGATTCCCGGCGTGCTGCCCTGCATCGACTGGGCGCACCTTCATGCCCGCCAGGGTGACGGCACCTTCAACAGCTACGACGATTTTGCCGGTGCGCTGACGCGAGTTCGCAACGGCTTGGGCGAAGCCGGACTGAAAGACATGCACTTTCATCTCAGCGGCATTGCCTACACGTCCAAAGGCGAGAAGGAACACCTGCCCCTGAACGAAGCCGATCTCAAATATCGCGAGCTGCTGCAAGCCTTCATCGATTTCGGCGTTGAGGGCGTCTGCGCCGTCGAAGCGCCGCTGCCCTTCCACGTTGCCGACGCGCTCACTCTGCAAGCAACCTACCGCCGCCTGCGCGGCGACGAGCCGCTGGAGACTCTGGCGGACTAATATTAAGTTATTTGCGTGGCTGGGCTGAACTTCTATAATCAGTATGAATTCTGTAAATCCATTTGGCGCTTAGGTGAGGGATGGCACACCGCATTCTGATTGTAGACGACGATCCCGCAAGCCGGTTCATCTACCGCCAGGTCTTGAGCAGCTTTGAGCTGGTCGAAGCGGGCGACGGCGCGCAGGCAATTGACCTGCTGCGCGATCAGCGCTTTGATCTGGTGATCCTCGACATGCTGCTGCCCCGCGTCGCGGGAATTGAAGTTCTGGAATACCTCTACGGCGATCCCCAGCTCACGAAAGTGCGCGTCATCGTCATTACGGCGCATGATGGCTACCGCCATCTCGCCCTGCGCCGGGGCGATACGGTGCTGCTGAAACCCATCACTCCAAAGCTGCTGCGCGAAACCGTCAACCGTTCGCTCGTCTCGTCCAGCGTCTGATACGTTCGCGCTGTCAGTCCACTTCCCCAAACAGCACCCGCACCGCGCGGATGGTCATCCGTTTCTGGTGGGCGTAGATACGCACCAGTCGTTCGTTTGGCGGCTCGATGCTGGTGCGCACCAGCAGCCGCGTCAGGTACTTCTCCACGTCCTTCAATTCATCATACAGTTTGATAGTGTACGGCGGATCCTTGCTCTCTTTCACCGCCTGCCAGAAGGTGACCACCGGCGCAGACAGAATTTGTTCCAGCGACGGACGCGCCGGATAGATGCGGCTGCCCCACGCCCGTTCATGAAGCTGCACCCAGTCCATAAAGCCGTCCTTGTGCTTCAACATCGACATCCTCTATGCCATCCTTGTTTTATCATACTAGAGGAAAGAGGCAGGACGCATATTGATTCTACCTGCCATTCACACAGTGGCGCTACAGGGGTCTATCATCTGATTTAGCGGCTGTAGCGGCGAATGCTTTATAATGAACCTGATCACAGACTGAGGATGCGCACTATGGATACCCTGCTTTCACGTATAACAATCGATCCGGAAATCAGCCACGGCAAGCCGATCATTCGCGGCTTGCGTTATCCGGTACAAACCCTCCTCGAACTCCTCAGCGCGGGGATGACCTTTGACGAAATTCTGGCAGATTACCCTGACCTTGAGCGCGAGGATTTAATGGCGGCGCTGGCGTTCGCAGCCAAACTCATGGAAGTGAAGCGCCTCGACGCTGTGATCCTATGAAGTTCATTGTAGATGCACAACTGCCTCGCCGATTGGCTTTAGCGATCAACACGCAAGGACTCGGTTCGCCCGTTCCATCAGATAGTCTTCCGTCATCAGAGCAGAGACTTTCTCTGTCAGCGCCAGCGTAATCAACTGATTGATGGATACATTCTCTCATTTTGCCAGTTCACGGGCTGCCTGATGCAATGATTTTGGCAACCGCACGTTGATGGCGCTCATGGTATTTCTCCAAGCTCCTGTAGAAACTCCTTTGGGGTGATGGCTGAAATCTGAAACTGCTCTATCCCCTTTAAAGATCCCTACTTCGGTCCCATCCGTAATCCGCCATCCAGCCGAATCGTTTCGCCGTTCATCATCTGGTTTTCGACGATTGCCTGCGCCATGTGCGCGTATTCTTCCGGCTTGCCCAGGCGCGGCGGGAACGGCACCTGTTCGCCCAGCGATTCGCGCGCCGGTTCGGGCAGCCCCGCCAGCAGCGGCGTGTCAAATATGCCCGGCGCAATCGTCACCACGCGGATGCCATCTCGCGCCAGGTCACGCGCAATCGGCAGCGTCATGCCGACGATGCCGCCCTTCGATGCCGAATACGCCGCCTGCCCGATCTGCCCGTCGAACGCCGCCACCGACGCTGTGTTGATGATCACGCCGCGCTCGCCGCCCGCGTTTGGCTCGTTGCGCGCCATCGCCATCGCCGCCAGCCGGATGACGTTGAACGTTCCCAGCAGGTTAATCCGCAGGACGGTTTCAAACACGTCCAGCGGGTGCGGCCCGTTCTTGCTGGTCGTGCGCAGCGCCATGCCGATGCCCGCGCAGTTGATCATCACATGCAGCCCGCCGAACGCCTCCACCGCCAGTTGAACCGCCGCCCCCACTTCTTCCTCGCTGGTCACGTCGGCGAGCGCCGCCCGCGCGGTGGTGCCAAGCTCATCCGCCAGCGCCTGCGCCCGTTCGCCATCCCGGTCGAGCACAATCACCTTCGCGCCGTGAGCCGAAAAACGCCGGGCGCAGGCAGCCCCTAAGCCGCTTGCCCCGCCGCTGACCATAACCGTAATGCCTCTAATTTCCACTGCTTCATCTCCTTAAGTGTCCGCGCCTGCTGCCGCAGGTTCAGCGTTGTGCTTTTCACTACTAACTTTCAACTTCCCTTCGCGCATATAATGCCGTAAAGACGCCGCATTTGCTATTGACCGCCGCCTCCCGAAAGACAGTGGGGCAGGTCAATTTTTGCTATAATGCGCGGCGAATTACTGCTGAATCGTGGAGAAACCACTCTGGCGCAGCAAAGACTCACCCCACAACACGATACCCGCTGGCTGGCGCTGATCCTGGCGCTTCAGCTCGTGATGGGATTGGTGACCCTCATCGTCCTGCCGCTGTGGCAGGAGCACGAGCCGGATTATTACACCGTCATCCGCTTTCTGACCGACAGCGGGCGGCTGCCTACCGAAGCCGATTATCCGCCGGGAGAAGCCGACGTTCGTCAGGCGACTCAGCCGCCGCTGTTTTTCCTGGTCGCCGCGCCGGTGGTTGCCCTGTTTGACGATGGGCAGCCGGTGCCGCCGGGCGTTCAGCCGGGGCTGATTTGTCTGGGCGGCGAAGCGGCAAACGATATCCGCATTGCCTATCCGATGACGCCCGACTACCGCTTTCCCACCCTCGGCGCGGTGACGGCGGGCTACGGGCTGCGCGTCCTCAACCTGCTGTTTGGTCTGGCTGCCGTTGTCTTCACCTGGCTGGCGGGGCGAGTCCTGTTTCCGCGCCATCCGGCGATCTCGCTGGTGGGCGCGGCGCTGCTGGCGCTGGAGCCAAATACGCTCAATCTGGTCACCACTATCAGCAATGACGCGCTGCTGCTCGCCATCGCGGCGGTCAACCTCTACTGCGCCGCGCGGATGCTCGAAGGCGGACGGGCGCGCTGGCGCTGGATATTCCCGTTGATGGGTACGGCGGCGCTCGCCATCCTCACCCGGCTTTCGGGCTGGTCGGTGCTGGGCTTTGCCGTCCTGGTCATCCTGTTTGCAATCGGGCGCACGCTCTGGCAGGCGCGGCAGAGCGCCAAACCCGGTCAGGCGCGGCTGGCGCTGGGCGGTCTGGCGCTGCTGATTGTCGCCGTTCTGGCGCTCGGCATTTTTAACTACAGCCAATACGGCACCGTCTTCGGGCGCTATAGCTGGCTTGACGAGATGGTGCTGCGCACGCTTCAGGATTTCAATCTGCCGTTTGCGACCATCGCCGGTGTGTTCAATCAGACTCGTAATTCCTATCTGGCACCCGTTTCAGCGCTGACCACGCGGCAGGCGCTGCATACGCTCTACCTGCTGCCGGTAGCGGTGGCGCTGGTCGGCGTGGTGGTTGGATTCGCCGACGCCGTCCGGCGCGGGCGTGGTCAGCCGACAACCCCCGGCGCATATCTGCTGCTACTGGCTGCGACGGCGGTGGCGGTGGTGCTGGTCGTCTTCCGCAACACCATTAACGTTTCGGCACTGGGCGGGGCAACCTTCTACAATACGGCGGCGATTTTCGCGCCGCTGCGCTACTACAATGCCGCCCTGCCGCCGCTGACGCTGCTGTTGAGCGCCGGGCTGATGGCGCTGACCGAACCTGTCCGGCAGCGGCTGGGGGCAGGTGCTGCTTCGCCGCTGCGACAGGTGCTGTCCGCGAATCTGCTGGGCATCGGGCTGGCGGGATTATGGCTGGTCGTGGGCGTGCTGGGCGCGGCGGCGCTGGCGCAAAATCGCGCGGCAGCCCAGGTATTCGACCTTGCAGCTTATCAGCAGGATGTAGGGGCGCTGCCCAACAGTCTGCCAGCGGCTGACGGGGGCTACCCGGCGCTCTATCGCCACATCGTCAGCCCGCGCGCCGGCGACGGCTTGATCGATCTGACGCTGGACGCCGGACTAGCCAGCCCAACGGCGCTGAACTACGCGGTTGAGGTGGCGATGACCAGCGGCGGGCAGGTGGTCAACCGCTGCCAGTTCCTGCCCGCGCGCGGTTACCACCCGACAACCTTCTGGCAGCCCGAAACAGCCGTCAGGTTCACGACGACTGTTCCCAACTGCGCCGGTATGCTCACCAGCCCGGTGGACGTATCACTGCGCTGGCTTGGCGCGGGCATGGATGGTCTGATACAGGATATATCGCCGCCAGTCTCGCTCGGCACGATCACCGAACCGCTGGCACAGGCGCAGTCCTGTCCTGATACGCTCGGCATCATCGCTGGCGGCTATCGCCTGACGCGGTTCAACTCGCCGCCGATTATCCAGCGCGGCGAAATCTACCTGCCGTCGCTGAACTGGATCATCACCCAGCCGACGCCGGAAGCGCTGGGGCGCACGTTCATCTTCACCCACGACCAGACCGCCGAGCAGTTTACCTGTTCGGGCATGGATCTGGGGGTGCAAACGTGGGAATTGGGCGAGTACGTCTACTTCGACCGCTGTCCAGTGACGTTCCCGCCGGAAGCGGCGGTTGGCACGTATACGGTCAGCGTGGTGCTCACGGGCGCGGCAGGGGAATGGCTGCCCGCCGCCGATCTTTCAGGCAACCCGATTCCCGGCGGCGCGGTTCGGGTCGGCACCGTCGAACTGGAGTAGCGGCGATTGGGCGCAGCGTACTGCGCCCCTTTGTGTCCTCTGTGTCCTGGTGGTTCAGCCGTTTTCCCTGGCGTTCCTGGCGTCTTGGCGGTTCGAGTTCTGTTCTTTACCGCGTCTCTAACGCCGCCTGCATACGCTCCAGCCCATCCATCAGCATCGAGCGCGGACAGCCGAAGTTCAGCCGCACAAATCCCTGACCACCCCTGCCGAAAATCGCGCCGTCGTTCAAGCCGACACACGCCTTATCCAGAAAGAACTGGTATGGGCTTTCGGGAAGCTCCAGCGCCCGGCAGTCCAGCCACGCCAGAAAGGTCGCTTCCGGCAGCGTGGTGACCACTCCGGGGAAATGCGCCTGAACGTAGTCCACCAGCAGATCGCGGTTGTCCCGCAGGTAGGGCATCAGTTCATCCAGCCACGGCTGACCGTCGCGGTAGGCAGCCGTCCCGGCAACAATGCCCGGCATCGAGGCGTGAATGCCCATGTTCATGGCGGTAGTGGTCACCCGCGCCCGCAGATCGTCATCGGGAATGACGGCGATCCCCAAGCCCAGCCCCGCCAGATTGAACGTCTTGCTTGGCGCGATCAACGTGACGCTGCGCGCCGCGATCTCCGGTGACAGCGAGGCAATCGAAATGTGGCTGCCTGCCTGATAGATCAGATCACAGTGAATCTCATCCGAGCAGACGATCAGGTTATGGCGCAGGCAGATATCCGCCACCTGCTCCAGTTCGGCGCGGGTATAGGCGCGTCCAATGGGGTTGTGCGGATTGCAGAACAGCAGCAGCTTCGTCTGCGGCGTGATGGCGGCTTCCAGCGCGTCGAAGTCGATCTCATAGCGCAGCAGCCCATTCTGGCGGGTTTCGATCAGCGGCACGTCCACCAGCACCCGATCCTGAACCGACACGACGTTAAAGAACGGGTGATACATCGGCGTCGCCATCAGCACGCCGTCCCCGCGCTGCCCCACCGCGCCGGTCACCAGACTCAAGCCGACGACCAGATTGGGCAAAAAGACCAGATGCTCAGGCGCAACTTCGAGATGGTGGCGCGTCCGCAGCCGTTCCACCAGCAGGTCGCGCAGTTCCGCCGAATCAAAAGCATAGCCATAGACGCCGTGATCGATCCGCTGCCGCAGCGCTTCGATGACCGGTTCGGGCGAGCAAAAATCCATATCAGCCACCCACATCGGCAGCACGTCGGGCGAAAAATACTTCCATTTGGCGCTGTCACTCGAACGGCGATCAATCAACTCGTCAAACTGAGAACCCATTTTCATCCTCTATCAGTCATATTCCACTAAAGTAAAGCAAAAACACGCCCGAACAGCAGGCGTGAAAACGACAGTCGATGCCAAACGCGCAGGTCACGTCACCCGCTGAGGGCTGGCGCGAGATTACAACAGTGTCGGCTGGTGCGGCGGCTCCGCGCCGTTGCTGCTGCTGGAGGGCGCGGCTTGCTGGCGCTTGTAGTCGGCAGCCGCGACCAGCAGCTCGCGAGCGCTCTGATAGCCGCTTTCGTTGACAGTGCCAAGCATGGCAGCCAGTTCCTCGACCCGCTGCCACTCTTCCGCCAGCGGTAAAATCTCGGTGTGAGTACGCCCTTCATCCACCGATTTCTGCACCCGGTAATGCCGATCAGCGTAACCGGCAAGCTGCGCCAGGTGCGTGACGACCATCACCTGATGCCCGCCGGTCAGTTCCCACAGCTTTTCGCCGACCACGCTGCCAACGCGCCCGCCAATGCCCTGATCGATTTCGTCAAAGATCAGCGTCGGCGTCTGATCCGCCAGCGTCAGCACGCGCTTAAGCGCCAGCATGATACGCGCCGCCTCGCCGCCGGAAGCCACCTTTGCCAGCGGGCGCAGCGGCTCGCCGGGGTTGGCAGACATCAGGAATTCGACGCCGTCGATACCCAGTTCGTCGAACGCCAGCCGTTGATCGCCCACGTAACAGCCGTCGGGGTCCTCGCTGCGGGTGATTTCGACTTCAAACCGCGCGTTTGCCATCCGCAGATCGCCAAGCTCGTTGACCACGCCCGCGCTCAGGTGTTTCGCTGCCGCGATCCGTATCCGGCTGACGCGCTCCGCCAGCTCACCGACATGATGCAGCAGCAGTTCTTCCTGTTTTTGCAGTTCCGCCAGCCGTTCTTCGCTGTGTTCGATTGTCTCAAGCTCGGCGCGTGATTTATCGGCGTGTTCCAGCACCAGTTCAATCGAGCCGCCGTAGTGGCGCTTCAAGCCGTTGATCAGCTCCAGCCGTTCCTCAACTTCATCCAGACGCTCAGGGTTGAACTCCACCTGTTCAATGTAATGGCGCATTGATGACGCCAGTTCCTCGATCTCGGCGCAGACTTCCTCTGAAAGATCGTAATCATCCTTCAGATCGGGATCGATGGTCGAGAGTTTGCTCAGCAGCGCCACCACTTGCATGATCTGATCGAGCGCCGCCATTTGTCCTTCGCTGGTATCGTCGCCGTAGAGCAGCGTCAGCGCTTCGACCGACAGCTTCGCCAACTGCTCGCTGTTCGAGAGGCGTATGCGCTCGGCGCGGAGTTCATCGTCCTCGCCCGGTTGCAGTTCGGCGGCGTCGATCTCCTCGACTTCGCGCTGCAGGCGCTCGGCGCGCCGCTTCTGCGCCGCTTCATCTTCCACAAGTTGGTGAATTTCACGGCGAACGCCGTACAGCCGGTTGATGACCGACGCCATCGCCGCGCGCGCGTCCATCAGGTCGGCATACCGATCCAGCAAGTCGATGTGCGACGACGACTTCAGCAGCGACAGATGCGCGCTCTGACCATGCACATCCACCAGGCGCTCGCCGATCTCGCCCAGCACTTCGAGGTTGACGGTGATCCCGTTCACCCGCGCGGTCGAGCGACCATTGACGCGCACCTCGCGCGAAATCGTCATCAGCAGCGGCTCTTCGCCGGAAGTCACCAGTTCTTCGCGCTGCAAAATTGGCACAATCGTCGCTTGCAGGCGATCATCCAGCCGGAACTCGCCTTCCACGATGGCGCGTTCCGCGCCCGCGCGCACCGTCGTCGCGTCCGCTTTGCCACCCAGCAGCAGTTCAACCGCGTCGATGATAATCGATTTGCCCGCGCCGGTTTCGCCGGTAATCACGTTCAGCCCGGATGCGAAAGCCAGCTCCAGACTTTCGATGATGGCAAAATTATGGATGCGTATCTCTTCCAGCATTCGCCCAAACCCGTACACTCATCTACACACGTCAGTCGTGATTAAAAGCCACCGTCGTACCGCTGTTCCCGCGAATCGCGCCTTGATGTTACAGGGCTTTAACCATCTTCCATTGTACACCGCGCGTCAGGAGTTCACATACGCATTTTGAAACGCCCGTAAACGGCAAACACCAGTATCCCCAGAAAGATCAACAGCCTGAAGTCGCTGACAACCGCCGCAAAAATCTGATCCAGCGCTGGCGCGGGAATCTCGGCGCGCGCCGCCGGGGGAAGCTGCGCCGCTATCTGGCTGTACGCATTGCTGATGGTGAGATACAGGGTAATGCCTGCGCCCAGCAGCCCGCCAAGCGCCGTCGCCACCCCCGCGATCACCGGCGACTGGCGACCCCGCCGCCGCTGTACTGCCCGCAGCGCCGCTTCGGCAATGACGCCGCCCACCGGCAGCCCCAGAATGAGCATAAACAGCAGCGGAATACTCGCCGCCTGCGCGATTGCCCCGGCAATGCCTGCCAGCGCCGCGCACACGGCGGCGATAATCACGTAATCTGCCTCCGATGCGTTGAAGAACTTATCCTCGATACCCCGCGCGCACTCGCGGCAGCGGTAGCCGACCGGCGACCGAACGGCGCAGTCCACGCACATGTAGCGCCCGCACTTGTTACAGCGCAGCGCCGTCTCGCGGTCGGGATGCACCGCGCAGTAGGTCAGTTCTTCAACCGAAGTCGTATCCATATCCGGTGTGACCATGCCTTACCCTGAACCTGTTGAGTCGATCTCTTTTAGCATAATGTCGAAAAGGGAAAGTCGAAAGATAAAGTTTGCTGAATGGTGCCTAACTTCAGGTGGTCGGAGAGTCATTGGTTTTACTTCACCTCGCGGCGTTTCGGCACCGGCGGCGTGCGCGGCTCAAGCCGGTCGAGCAGCGAACGGTAGAAATAATTACGCTCACGCAGGCGCAAAAAGCGGCTGACGCAGTCGCTCGCCTGAATTCGCACCCGGTCGCCCGGATTCAGTTCGCCCAGCGTCGCGCCGTCCACCGCCACCACCGTCTCGGTGCGCGTGTCCTCAGACACCACCACTTCGACCATCACCCCCTGCGGCAGCACAATCGGACGGTCAAGGCTCAGGTGCGGTGCCACCGGAACGATCAGGATGTTGCGCACTTCCGGCGGCAGAATCGGCCCGCCGCTTGCCAGCGCGTAAGCCGTCGAGCCGGTCGCCGTGGCGATGATCAGCGCGTCGGCGGTATAGGTGGTTGTCCAGTCGCCGTCTACATAAGTATGCACGCGGATGATGCCCATGACGCTGCCCCGGCTGATCACCACGTCGTTCAGCGCGTCGGCGGCGAACAACTCGCTGCCGTTCCGCAGCCCCGTTGCCCGAATCATCATCCGCTGCTCGATCCAGTAGTTGCCCGCCAGCACCGCCGCCAGCGTTTCATCCCATTCGTTCAAATCCTGCACTTCGGTCAGAAACCCGAGATGCCCCATGTTGACGCCCAGTACCGGCACGCCATCGGGCGCGCACACCCGACCAGCGCGCAGCATCGCCCCGTCGCCGCCAATGGCGATCACCAGATCGGTTCCGGTAATCTGCCCGCGCACATCGTCTTCATCCCATACCGTATATGCCCACACGTCCAGATCATGCGCCCGCAGTGTTGCCGCAATGTGCTCGGCGACCGGGGCAGTATGAGGACGTACAGGATGCGCCAGCACGCCTACCCGCTTTATGCTCAACAACGGTCAGTCTCCTCGCTGTGGCGATCTTTCAAGCGTCGGCACAAGTGTAGCGTCGGGATGCAGGCGCTGCCAATGACCGATATTATAGCACATATGTGCGACTCCAATAACCAGCTTTCTGCCGTTGAAACCACCAATTGCTGGTTTATCTGACGCGATTCCCACAAGCTGATCGTCCCGCCGCCCCCATTGTTAACAACCTGCTTTTATATGAAATCATCGTTAAAGGCGCTGGCTGAAATTCTTAACAGGACTTGTCTGCTGTGTTAAAGACCAGCCGTTAATATGAGTTCTGAGCCAGCAAAAATGCTGACCTTCACTGTCTAATTCTGGAGAAGAACAAACATGCGTAAACTGATCACTTTCGTTGCCCTGCTTTCACTCGCACTGCCGTTCACCATCATGGCGCAGGAAGCTACCCCGGAAGCTGTCGAGGTCGAGCCAATCGAACTCCCGGCAGTTGATCCTCTGAGCCTGACTGGCGATCTGGTGATCGCTGGCAGCTCGACGGTATACCCGCTGACGGAAGCGGTTGCCGAGGCATTTGGCGACGAGGGTTTTGCGGGCGAGCCTACCATTGACAGCATCGGCTCCGGCGCGGGCATTGAGCGCTTCTGCAATGGCGAGCTTGATATCGCCAACGCCAGCCGCGCGATTAAAGCAGACGAGATCGAACTGTGCGCCGAAAACGGTCTGACCCCCATCGAGTTCCGCGTGGGAACCGACGCGCTGACTGTCGTCGTCAGCAGCGAAAATGACTTTGTTGAATCGCTGACGCTGGAACAGCTTGGCGCGATTTTCTCCGGCGCGGCGCTCACCTGGGATCAGGTTGACGCCAGCTATCCCGCCGAGCCGATCCAGGTCTTCAGCCCCGGCACCGACAGCGGCACCTTTGACTTCTTCGTCGAAGCGGCGGTTGAGCCGCTGTTTGAAGACGCCGAAGACTCCGGCGCAGCGGCTGTGGAAGCCATCCTGAACATCCCCGGCATCCAGTTGAGCGAAGATGACAACGTGCTGGTGCAGGGTGTCGAAGGCAGCCCTTACGCGATTGGTTACTTCGGTTTCGCTTACTACGTTGAGAACCAGGAACGCCTGAACGCGGTCGCCATTGACGACGTGGAGCCGAACGAAGAAACCGCCGAGAACGGCGACTACGCGCTGTCTCGCCCGCTGTTCATCTACAGCGATGCGAACATCCTGGCGGAAAAGCCGCAGGTGGCAGGCTTCATCAACTACTACCTCACCTACGTCAACGACCTTATCCTCGAAGTTGGCTACTTCCCCGCCAGCGTTGAAGCGCTGAACGCGGCGAAGCAGAGCTATCTGGATGCCGTCGCAGGTGCGTAATTCGCAAATGGTTTTCGCTGGGAAGCGGCTGATACGGCTGCTTCCCAGCATCCATTTCACACCCTCAACCTTACTTACGAGAGGCATTCAGTGAGTAACAGGAACTTGTCGATAACCACACCGCTGGACATCGGACGCGATCCGCGCCTCCTGAATGCTCGGCTGAAGCGCCAGGACAGCACCGAACCTATCCTCACCAAACAGGCGCGCCCAGGCGAAATGCTCATCCGGGCGTTTTTGCTTTTCTGCGGTCTGCTGTCGGTATTCACCACCATCGGTATCGTCGTCGTACTTGGCAGCGAGTCGCTGCTGTTCTTCAACAGCGGCGTTGCCACGCTGACCGAATTTTTCACTGCCACGCGCTGGCAGCCGCAGGCGGGCGAGTTTGGCATCATGCCGCTGTTGAGCGCCACCATCACCACCAGCATCGTCGCCATGTTCGTCGCCCTGCCGCTGGGGTTGGGCGCTGCCATTTACCTGGGCGAATACGCGCGACCGAACGTTCGCGCCACGCTCAAGCCAATTCTGGAAATTCTCGCCGGTATTCCTACCGTCGTTTACGGTTATTTCGCCCTCACCTTCATGACGCCGCTGCTGCGCGGCATGTTCGGGCAGGATACGGTTCAGATTTACAATAACGCGGCGGCAGGGCTGGTGATGGGCGTGATGATCCTGCCAACCATCGCCTCGATGAGCGAGGACGCGCTTAGCGCCGTCCCGCGCTCCCTGCGCGAAGCCTCGTATGGGCTGGGCGCGACCCGCTTCGAGACGATTACCAAAGTGGTGCTTCCTGCCGCCCTTTCCGGCATCATCGCCGCCTTCCTGCTCGGCGTCTCGCGCGCGGTTGGCGAGACGATGATCGTCGCGCTGGCGGCGGGCGCGGGTCCCTGTGTGCTCGGCGATACCTGCTTCAACCCGTTTGCGGCAGGCGAGACGATGACCGGACACATCGCCCGTATCAGCGGCGGCGACCTGAGCTATAACTCAGTGGACTATAACAGCCTGTTCTCCATTGGCTTAACCCTGTTCGTCTTTACGCTGCTGCTCAACCTGATCAGCCGCAGCGTCAGCAAGCGCTTCCGTGAGGTGTACCAGTGAACGGACTCATGGACGACGCCGCGTTTAGCCGCGCGCTGAAATCACGCCACCGGCGCGGGAACATCTGGCAGCGTTTCTTTCGCCTATCTACCATTGTCGCCCTTCTGGCGCTGATCGCGCTGTTCCTGAACATCGCCAACTCGGCGTTTGGCTATGCCCTGCAGGACTATGACATTGCCCCGACTGAACTGGTGGAAGGCGGCGATATCGCGTCGCTGGATAACGCCCGGTTGGTCGCCATGCTGGCGGAACACCAGCCGCGACGGCTGGCGGTATACGTGCGCGACACCCTCAGCATGGTCGATGCCAGCGTCTTTACGACGCTGCCCCTCAGCCGCGTCCTTGAGGGGCGCAGCTATCCCGAAGCCCTCGCCAGCGCCACCATCCCTGAAGTGACGGCTGACGATCTGCAAACCATCCTGCGAGACAACCTGACTCACGATCAGCTCGTCTCGATCATCGAGGAGCAGGTGATCGGCATTAACGTCCTGCGCACGTGGTCGCTGACCGACTCGCTGACCAACCGGGCGCAGATCGAAGCGATTGCCGCCGAAAACCCGCGCGCCAATCTCATCTTTCGCTCGTGGCTCGATCTGAACTTTTTGTCCTCGCCGATGTCGGGCAATGCCGCCGTCGCTGGCATCCGAACCGCGATTCTCGGTTCGGTCTGGGTGATCGTGATTACCGTCGCCTTCGCCTTCCCCATCGGCGTTGGCGCGGCGATTTACCTCGAAGAATACGCCACCGATACGCCGCTGAACAACCTGATCGAAACCAACATTCGCAATCTGGCGGGCGTGCCGTCGATCATCTACGGTTTGCTCGGACTGGCGATATTCGTCCGGGCGCTCGAAACTATCACCGCCGGACGCACAGTGCTGTCAGCCGGCTTGACGATGGGACTGCTCATTCTGCCGGTGATCATCATCAATTCGCAGGAAGCTATCCGCGCCGTTCCATCGTCCATCCGCGAAGCCAGCTTTGGCTTGGGCGCGACCCGCTGGCAGACGATCTGGAATCAGGTGCTGCCCGCCGCCATGCCGGGAATCCTCACTGGCACGATTCTGGCGCTGTCGCGCGCTATCGGCGAAACCGCGCCGCTGATCGTCATCGGCGCGTCTACCTTCATCCTGTCCGATCCCAGCAGCCCACTGTCCAGGTTCACCGCCCTGCCAATTCAGATTTACCAGTGGACAGCGCGCCCGCAGCCGGAATTCCGCGCTGCCGCCGCCGGAGCCATCATCGTGCTGCTCATACTGCTGCTGACCATGAACGCC
Source organism: Aggregatilineales bacterium (assembly GCA_030834905.1). Taxonomy (GTDB): domain Bacteria; phylum Chloroflexota; class Anaerolineae; order Aggregatilineales; family Phototrophicaceae; genus Flexifilum. The sequence continues at coordinate 66,453 of JAUQWZ010000014.1, forward strand.
AGCGCCATTTTCCTGCGCCAGCGCTATAGAAGGAAGCTAACTGCATGACAACCAACCGAGCCTACGCCGTCGAACTCAAGGACGTCAACATTTACTACGGTGAAAAGCTTGCCGTCAAAGACGTTAATCTGTCAATTGCGCACCAGAAGATCACCGCCTTCATCGGACCGTCGGGCTGCGGCAAAAGCACCGTTCTGCGCTCGATCAACCGCATGAACGACCTGATCCCCGGCGCGAAGGTGGAAGGGGATGTCGTCTACCGCAGCCAGAGCCTGTACGGGCGCGATATCGACGCGGTTGAAGTGCGCCGCCGCATCGGCATGGTCTTTCAGAAGCCAAACCCGTTCCCCAAGAGCATCTATGACAACGTCGCCTACGGACCCCGCCTGCTCGGCATCCGTGACCGCAAAGTGCTGAACGAAATTGTCGAGCGCAGCCTGAAGCATTCGTTTCTGTGGGACGAAGTGAAGGGCGATCTGAAGAAGTCCGGTCTGGCGCTTTCAGGCGGTCAGCAGCAGCGCTTGTGTATCGCCCGCACCATCGCCGTCGAGCCGGACGTGATCCTGATGGACGAGCCGTGTTCCGCCCTCGATCCTATCGCCACCCAGGCGATTGAGGATCTGATGAAGGAACTGGTCAAACAGTACACCATTGTCATCGTCACGCACAACATGCAGCAGGCGCAGCGCGTCTCCGATTACACCGCCTTCTACAGCATCCGCAAAGAGGTGGAAACCGAGGGCAAGGAGAAGCGCTGGGGCGTGCTGGTCGAATATGCCCCAACCGAGACGCTGTTCAACCAGCCGTCTCACGAGGAAACCGAACGCTACATCCGCGGCGAGTTCGGGTAGGAATTTTCAACGCAAAGGCGCAGGGGACTGCTATCAGGTTATGAAACGTAGCAGCCAAGTGTGCGTCCGCGCCGCCAGATGATAATGTAGTTTCACAGAATAATACGGATTTTCCGTAGGGACACGTGCATACTACGAATGCTGCATACTGCGTATGCTGCATACTGCGTATGCTTTGTCGTGTCCGTTTTTTGTGGGGGCGGACACGACAATGTCGTGTCCCTACATGTCCCGTATTTAATCATTAAACTGCATTGACCTACGGCGACAAAACAAAACGACTCTGCAAGCGCAAATTTCCTGATGCTGGCGCAGATGGACGGATATTCAACCCGTCTTTCTTTCCTGTTTCGCGTCTTTGCGTGAAGTTCTTCTCTGCGAATTCCCTATAAAATCTGCGACAGGAACAGCTTGGTGCGCGGATGCTCCGGGTTCTCGAAGAAGTGTTCCGGCGTGCCCTGCTCGACAATTCGCCCCATGTCGAAGAACAGCACCCGGTCGGCGACTTCACGCGCGAAGCCCATTTCGTGGGTGACGACCAGCATCGTCATGCCGCTTTGCGCCAGTTCCTTCATCACGTCCAGCACTTCCTTGATCATCTCCGGATCAAGCGCCGAGGTTGGCTCGTCAAACAGCATGATCTTCGGCTCCATCGCCAGCGCGCGGGCAATCGCCACCCGCGGCTGCTGCCCGCCCGAAAGCTGACCGGGATACTTATCCGCCTGTTCGGGGATACCGACCCGATCCAGCAGCTCGCGCGCCTTTTCTTCCGCCTTGTCCTTCGACCAGTGGCGCACGTTCATTGGCGCGAGGGTAATGTTTTGCAGCACTGTCAGATGTGGAAACAGGTTGAACTGCTGGAATACCATGCCGATTTCGCGGCGGATAGCGGCGATATTGCGCACGTCATGGCTCAGTTCGATGTCATCGACGATAATCTGCCCTTCCTGATGCACTTCCAGCCGGTTGATGCAGCGGATGAAGGTCGATTTGCCCGACCCCGAAGGACCGATGACCACGACCACTTCCTGCGGCATCACATCCACGCTCACATCGCGCAGCACGTGAAACTCGCCAAACCATTTGTTGACGCTGCGGCAGATGATGATCGGTTCGCGGGTCATAATCCCGTCCGTCGTCTGGGAAGTTGGAGTGTATGCTTGCGCCATAATCAACGTCGCTCTTTCATTGCTCGTTCACTGGTTTATCAGAAATCTATGCCGCCGGTTGGTTCAGCGGCTGACCGCTGCGTACCGCGCTGACGACTTCCAGAATAGCATTCGTCACGCTGCGCGCGAACGTTTCATTAGAGACTAAATTCTCGTGCGTTGCGCCCTCAACCGTAATATGTTTGCTGTTGGTGGAGAGCGCGGGCATCTCGTTTTGCAGGCGTGTCAGCACATCGGCGTACATCGCCTGCTCGGTGACGCTCAGCACGATCAGCGGCTTGCTGCCATAGCCCTGCCCCGCGTTAATCTGTGGTCGTGTCAGATCGTCCCACACGGCAAGCGTGTCCGAACTCACCCCCAGCGACGCTGGCAGCATACAAAATGCCATGATTTCGCCGTACTGCCGGGCAGGCAAGCCTTCAGCCAGCGTTTTCGCTTCTTTGTTCAGCAGCCGCAGCAGCCCAAAACGCCCCAGGTTCATCATCAGCTTTTGCCCGCCCGCGACGCGGCGTCCACCTTTTGAAACGGGTATATGTGTCCACTGATCGGGATGGGACGCATCCACCAGCACCAGCCCGGCAGTTTCGTCGGGGTATAAATCCGCGAACGCGCGCATCGTCAGCCCGCCGTAGGAATGACCCACCACCACATACGGTCCGGTGATCCCGGCATTCTCAAGTGCCGCGTGCAGTTCGCGGGCGCTGGTCTGCGCGTCGCGCGGATGGGAAGCTGGCTCGCTCCAGCCAAGCCCGGCGCGGTCATAGGACACAACCTGTGTCACTTTCTCGATTTCAGGCTGCACCCATGCCCAGTTTGACGAGAAAGACACCATCCCCGCGTCCAGAATTACCGTCGGTCGGGCAGTACTTTCACCAGACTGGAGCAAATGTATCTGAAAGCCGCCCGCATCGACCAGCCTGCCCGGCGGCGCATAGCGCTGGCGGTCACGCCGTGTCGCATACACCTGGTATGCAGCGCCGCCGACCAGAAGCGCGGCAATGATAATGAGGAATATCATCAGATTGCCTTAGAGTCGTCTAGCCGCGCCGGAACCGCTGGCTTCGATGCGGCGGCTGATATATGCCATCACATAGCTGAAGACGAAATAGATCACCGAGATGAACACGTACACCTCGGTCTGCAAGCCGACATATTCCGACTGCGCAATCACGCCTTTGGAGATACCGGTCAGGTCGGTCAAACCCACCAGCGCCACCAGTGAGGTATCTTTGAACAGCGAAATAAACTGCCCGACCAGCGCCGGAATGACCGCCCGCAGCGCCTGCGGCAGCGTGATCAGCATTGTCACCTGCACGCTGCTTAGACCAAGCGCCCGCGCCGCTTCTTCCTGCCCCGGCGGAATCGACTGCAAGCCGCCGCGCACGTTCTCGGCTAAATACGCCGCGCTGAACATGGTGAAGCCCACCATCGCGCGGATGGCGTTGTCCACTGTCGACAGGGAAGGATTGATCAGCGGGACGAGCAGCATCCCCAGAAACAGCACCGTAATCAACGGCACGCCGCGCACCAGCTCGATATACACCGTAGACGCCCAGCGCACAACCGGCAGCGTGCTCCGCCGCCCCAGCGCCAGCAGCACGCCAATTGGAAATGACGCCAGAATGGTCACCACCGTCAGCGCCATCGTCAGCAGCAGCCCGCCCCAGCGCCGAGTATCCACCAGCGGCAGCAGGTTTTCCGCCGTCGCTTCGGGCACTGCTTCCGCGCTCACGGCAGCGCCGATCAGCAGCGGCGGCGCGATGAACGCTACCAGCCACAGCACGCCGGAAATACCAGCGGCGAGGGCAGCGTTGCGTTCGGTGTATTTGTCGCGCCGGGCGACACCCTGCCGCGCCGCCAGCAGCCCGATAATCAGCCAGATGACAACGCCCATCAGATCGCTGAAATAGTTATTCGGCAGCGGCTGTCCCGACAGCGCATCCGTCACGCCGCCGAAAAACCGTTCCAGCGTCAGCCCTTCGGCGGCTGCCGTCTGTGTCAGCCCAAGCACCACCACCAATGCCAGCAGCGGTCGTCCCCAGACGCGGTTGAGATTCACACCGGCGTAGAACATCCAGCCCACCCAGATAAAGCGGGCGATCAGGTTACCGAGGCTTGCCGCGTCAAAGCGCTGCACGCCGTAAATCAGCACAAACATCCAGATCAGCGCCACCAGCCACAGCCACGTCACGGCGCCGCGAACGGTCTCGCGGTTGACGTTTGCCCGGCGCGAGCGCGGCACGACATGGCTCAGGCTCCAGCCGCCCAGATAGCCAACGACCGCGACTGCCGTCATCGGCACCAGCGCCCGCCCCATCAGTTCAAACACGGGTCCCAGGCTCAGGCGCAGGTAATCGCCAAAGGTGCGCTCGCCCTGATACTGATTATCAGTCAGCGTCAGCATCGGCACGTTGCCGTCGTCGCTGCGCGGACGGCGATCCGTCACCGTGAAATCGTCGGTCACACGGGCGTATTCGTTGCCGCCGGTCAGGTTGCGTTCGATCAGCGGGTAAATGCCCGTCGCCTGAAGCAGCGCCACGCCTTCGCTTTCGCTGGCGATAGTCTTGCGCAGCACGTACCAGCCGTCGGCGGGAAGCTGCAACACCAGCGGGCGCGCCCCCGGCTCCACCAGCCCATCGGCGACCGGCTCAAGAGTCGCGCCGTCAAGTATCTGCACTTCGACCGGCAGCGTGTTGAGGGTGTACGTCTCGCTCACCGGCGGCGGCACGCTCAATCTGTCGAGGTCGTCAGTCAGGTTGGCGCGCTGGTTTTCGGTCAGCAGGTCGCTTTCAAGCCGCCGCCGCAGCGAGGTGATGGTTTCGGCAGTCGTGGCGCGGTTATTGGCGGCATTGACCAGCCCGGCGGCAGCGCGGTCGGTAAATCCGGCAACCGCCGCCAGCAGGTCATCGTTTTCACCTGCCTCGGAAAAACCTATGGTCACCGTTTCGCCCGCGCGTCCGATAAACGCCACATCGGTCTGCGGCGTCGCCGTCACTGTCCCCGAAGCGACATCGACATTGCCCGCGACCAGGAACGATGGCACCGGCGGAACAGCCGCATTTACCAGCGGCGGCACGCTCAGCAGCAGCGCCACCATCACGGCGAGCACGACCACCAGCCCAAAACGGACGCGCAGATAAGCATAAATGCTGAAGCCAATGGCAAACGCCGACAGCAGCGCCGCTGCGTTCACCCGCCACACGGCTTCAACCGGATAGGTTCCCGCCATAAACAGCCGCATATTGCGGGTGACGACGAACCAGTTCGCCGCGCCTATCGCCCAGCCGATCACGCCGACGATGGTCGCGATCAGGATCAGCCCCGCGCCCAGCGTCAGGACGGTATCGGATACCGACCGGAACAGGTTTTCGCGTATCCATGCCAGCGGACCCACCGCCAGCGCTGGCGGCGGCTTGACCGGCGGCTCGTCGTAGACGACAGTCGGCTGGGCAGCGCGAGGATCGGATAATGTAGTCATCGGCTTACCTCGTCACAAGCTGGAATCTGCCGTTCACCCAGTTCATAACCGCAGATATGATCAGGCTGAAGACCAGATAGGTCAGCATGACGATGATGATGCTCGTAACGCTTTGCCCGGACTGATTGCCGACCGTGTTCATCACCTGATAAACATCTGCGAATGAAATGGCGATGGCGAGACTGGAGTTCTTCGCCAGATTGAGGAACTGATTGGTCAGCGGTGGGATGATCACGCGCAGCGCCTGCGGCAGCACGACCATCCGCAGCATTTGTGAATAACTCAGCCCCAGGGCGCGGGCGGCTTCAAGCTGCCCCTGCGGTACGGCGAGGATGCCCGCCCGTACAATTTCAGCGATGAACGCCGCCGTATAGATGATCAGCGCCAGCGTCAGCGCCAGGAATTCCGGCGTCAGCGTATACCCGCTGGCAAAGCGCAGCCCCTGCTGGCGCGGCAGCACAACTTCCACCGGCACCTGGCTGTAGAACAGCTCATCCTCAAGGCTGAGGAGATCCTGCTCGCGCGCTTCTTCCAATGGAACCGATACAGTTTGCCCGTCCTGCTGTACCAGAATCGACTCCGGCACCGGCTCGCTGGACACGATCATCCAGCCCAGGATCGCCAGCGTCGCGACCACCGCCAGTGCCAGCGGCAGGCGGGCGTTCGGCTGTCCGGTTTGTTCCGTTTGCTTGCGCAGATACAAAAACAGCATCAGCGCCAGCCCAATTCCGACGACGACATAGATGAACCATTCGGAGAAACGTGCCGTCGTCAGCAGTTCTGGAAACACCATGCCGCGGTTATTCAGAAAGAAGACCGGCTGAAGCTCCACCCGCAAGGCGCTGGTGGGCAGCACGCCAAAGTAAAACAGCAGCCCGCCGATTAACTGCCCTACGCCAACGCCAGCGACGGTCAGCCGCAGCGCCGAGGGCAGGAACAGCGCCCCTACCAGCACCGCCGCGCTGATCGCCAGGTAAATCCACAATCGGCTGTCGGTCATGCTTGCCGCGCCATACAGCGAGCCAAGCACGTCAGGGCGATTGAAATACAGCCAGAAGCAGACTTCAACCATCAGCATGAGCGCCAGCAGCCCCGCCTTCACCGCCGAACGTACCTCAGGGCGATAGCTTCGGGTGGCGCGCCAGACGACCATGACAGCCAGCAGATAGACCAGATAGCGCACCGGAATCGGCATAATGCCTTCCGCCGGAAGCTGAAGGCTGTCGCGCATTGCCGGAAGCGACAGCACCACCACGAAGAACATGACGTATATCTGTACCAGCAGCGGCGTATTGCGCAGGATTTCCACGATAAAGCGGGTGATGTTACGCACCAGCCAGTTGGTGCTCAGGAGAAAGACGCCGCCCAGAATGCCGATCACAGTCGCCCCGACCAAACCCACCGAGACGGTCATCAGCGTATTACGGACGCCAACCATGAACGCGGCATAATACGGATCATCGGGCGAATAATCGCCCGCCCCGCCGATCTCAAATCCGGCGCGATCCTGCAAAAACTGGAAATTGGGCGTGAGGTTGCGGGCGCTAAGCGAGGAGACGATGCTGTTCCAGGTCTGCGTGAGCACCAGCACCAGCAGCACCAGAAAAACAAGCTGTCCTACCGCGCGCAAAAAACGAATGTCGCTGGTGAACCCAACGATCTGTTGAAGCAGATTTCTCGGTGATGACGGAGCGATCCTCAATGTATATGCTCCAAAGCGCAGTCATTTGTGCTGCAAAGATTATGTCGTATGAATAACATTCGATCAAAAAACCTGTAATTGTCTGGAAACGACGGTTGCGAATCCGTCCATTGAAAGTCAGAGGGGACACGACCGGGTCGTGTCCCACCGTTTGCTGCCGCTGCCCTATCCCCCTCTCCATTGCACACAGAGAGGGGAAACAGGGAATGAGGTTTGTTGGCTAACGGAACGGCGGCGCGTACATCAGACCGCCATTCGTCCACAGTCCGTTAACACCACGCTCCAGCCCGAAAATCGTGTCTGGACCGAGATTGCGGGCGAAGATTTCGCCGTAGTTGCCCACCTGGCTGATCACAGTCACCATGAAGTCGTTCGCCAGATTCAGCGACGAACCCAGAGTGGTATTGTTCTGACCCAGGAAAAGCTGGATGTTCGGGTCTTCGCTGGTCAGGAATTCGTCAACATTCTCGCTGGTGATGCCAAACTCTTCAGCCTGGATCGTCCCCCACACTACCCAGCGCACGACATCGGCGAACTGCGGATCGTCCTGTGCCGACAGCGGACCCAGCGGTTCCTTGCTGATGACGAAATCGAGGATTTGCAGCGCGCCCGGATCGGGTGCCACTGCCTGCTGTGAAACCAGACCGCTGACGTCGGTCGTAACCGCGTCGCAGCGACCTTCAAAGAAGGCAGGCATCACGCCGGTGAAATCCTGGAACGTTTGCAGTTCGAAATCAAGACCACGGCTCTGCATCGCGGTGGTGATATTCAGTTCAGTCGTCGTTCCGGCGTTGGTGCAGATCGTGCCGCCTTCGAGGTCTTCGAGGGTGGCGATACCGGAGTCCGCCATCACCATCACGCCCTGACCATCATAGAAGGTCGTCGGCGCGAAAGTTGCGCCCCACTGCGTGTCACGGCTCAGCGTCCAGGTGGTATTGCGCGAAATCAGATCGACTTCGCCGGATGCCAGCGCAGGCTGGCGCTCGGCTGCCGTAATCGGGCGGAATTCAACCGCTTCGGCATCGCCCAGAATGGCGGCGGCAACGGCGCGGCAGAAGTCCACGTCAAAGCCTTCAAACTCGCCTGCGTCGTTCGGGAAGCCGAAACCGGGCAGAGTCTGGTTGACGCCGCAGATCAGGCTGCCGCGATCAAGAATGCGCTGAGTCACCGCGCCAGCTTCAGGGGCAGCAGGGGTTGCATCCTGCGCCATGACCGCGACGACGCTCAATGCCATGAGAATACCAATGATCAACAGCGTGCGTTTTAACATAACAGCTCCTTAAATCATCTATACAATTGCAGCAACGGGTAATACATGAAGGGTGGACTGGATTGGTACTAGCTTATGCCCACCTCACCTCAAGTGAGGCAGTTTATCGTGATAAGTATACATTTGTCAAACAGCGGTTAAAACAAGAAATCGCGCCATGTTTTTGGTGAATCAGCCTCATGCGCCGGTTGGCGGTTAATGGACGCGGGCGCGGCGCTGAATTCACAAATTATTCGGCTGGCAGTGCTTGACCTGCCTCCGCCTCTGAAGGAAAATATGAGTCAGTAGTCCGAGTAAAGGTTATTCATCATGCCCACGCCGCAGCAGCTTTTTAATGAATATATGGATCTTCGCAGAAATGGCTTTGATGCGACCAGCGCCTTGCAGCATCTACGCGGAAGTATTGAACTGCTCCCGGCGAGCGAGCGCGCTGCCATCGTCAAACAGGTCAAAGTCTGGGAATCTCACCAGACTAATCCTGTGATCCCATCCCCGATTAAGCCGATCTCAATCGCCCCAAAAAACGCCGCTGCCGAACCGCGCCGAGCCGCGCCGCCCGCTGCCCCTAAACCCATCACCTGCCCTAACTGCGGCAAGACGAATGATAGCAAAGAGGTGATGTGTTATAGCTGCGGCTTCGTGCTTCAGGCGAATAACAGCGCCTTTTCCACCATGCCGCTGAACACTGCCGACAGCCCGGCGCGTGATGACAGCCATTTTGGCGCAGGAGCGACCCTGGTGCTGAGCCTGCGCGGAACCAACACCGCTTTTCGCATCCAGCCGCAGAAGCAGGATCACGAAACCATCATCGGGCGCAGTGATGGCAGCGCCATGCAGCCCGACATCGATCTGGTCGATCTGGGCGCGGGGCAGTTGGGTGTGTCGCGGCTGCACAGCGCCATTCAGTACAACGCCAAACACCACACCGTCTGCGTCTCCGACATGAACAGCGCTAACGGCTCTTTCGTCAACGGGCAGAAGCTGCACCCTCAGGAAGTGCGGGTGCTGCGCCACGGCGACGAGCTTCGTATCGGACGCATGGTGTTTCAGGTGCTGTTCCAGCAAAAAGCGTAATTCGCTGCCGAACGACATTTATATCCCAAATTTTATCCCAAGTTTGGGATATATGGGAAATTGTGCGATTCCAAAGTGTTGTGGATCGATCAAGATAACAAGCATTACAGCGCATTAAGCTGACCGTCGTCGCCAAGCTGGCTGACCCGCAGTTCCGCCTTGTCCAGCAGCGCCTGGCAGTATTCCGCCAGCTTGCGCCCGCGCTCAAACAGGCTGACCGATTCATCCAGCGGCAGGCTGCCTTCGTCTAGCTGGCTGATGATGCGCTCAAGTTCGGCATATGCCGTCTCAAAAGAGAGTTCGTTTATATCGTTCATGCGTGTCTTTATCCTCTATTCGCGCTTTCAGTTCGCCATCGTGCAGCCGCACCGTGATGCCAACGCCGGGTTTGGGGGCGTCTTTGCCGGCGCTGGTAACGCGCTCGCCGGTTTCGCTCAGGCTCACAATCGCATAGCCGCGCTCTAAGATCGCCTGTGGGTTAGCGGCGTTCAGCGCCGACACCCGCGAGGACAGCCGTTCCCGCAGCAGCGCCAGCCTGCCGCGCTGAATGCTGACCAGCCGCGTGTTCCAGTCGTCCAGCCGCTGGCGATACTGCCGCAGACCCGCTTCCGGCGATACCTGCCGCAGCGCCCACAGCTTATCGGACAGCCCAACCTGCAATGCGCGGATGCGCGCCGCCATCACGCCCGTAAGGTCGCGCTCCAGCCGCCGCGCGTCGTCGCGCAGGTCATCAATGTTCGGCGTCATCAGCTCGGCTGCCGCCGACGGTGTCGGCGCGCGCAGGTCGGCGGCAAAGTCGGCAATCGTAAAGTCCGTCTCATGCCCCACGCCGCTGACCACCGGAATCCGGCTTTCGGCAATCGCCCGCGCCACCCGTTCGTCGTTGAACGCCCACAGGTCTTCGATGCTGCCGCCGCCGCGACACACCAGAATCACGTCTACCTGCGAGTGCTGGTTCAGCCGCTGAATCGCCCGCGCGATCTGCGGCGGCGCGGCTTCCCCCTGCACCAGACATTCCGACAGAATGACTTCGACCACCGGATAGCGGCGGCGCAGCACGTTCTGCACGTCCTGAAAGGCGGCGGCAGCTGGGGACGTGACCACGCCGATCTGTTTCGGGAATTCGGGGATCAGCCGTTTGCGCGCTTCGTCAAACAGCCCTTCGGCATTCAGCCGGGCTTTCAATTCCTCAAACTGCTGGTATAAATCGCCGACGCCCAGCGGGCGAATGCGGTCAGCGTCGATTTGGTACTCGCCTCTGACGTCGTAGATCGTGACCTTGCCATGCACCAGCACCGCATCGCCATTCTGAGGAATGGTTACCTGCCGCGCAACGGTGCCGCGCCACATCACACACTTAATCTGCGCTTTATTGTCTTTCAGCGTAAAATAGAGATGACCGGATGCGGCTTTCGACAGGTTCGAGACTTCGCCTTCGACCCATACATCCTGAAAGCGCTCGTTGGTATCGAACAGTTCGCGGATATACGTGGTAAGCTCGGCAACCGTACAGCTATCAACTAGCATGAATTCACCTTTGGAAGACAGCGGTGTCGATTATACAATTATGCCTGCTCTTTATTCTAGCGTGAGGGACCTCATTCATGGCGTATCTAAATCAGCAGGAGCGCGAAAAGCTCCTGAACGAACTCAAGGACATGAACTTCAACAAGGCGAAAAGCAAAGTGCGCAGCCTCGATCCAAAAGGACGGCTGGCATACGCTCGCAACGCGCAGAACACCGCCAACCGCCTCTACACCCGCATTGATCTGCCGAGCTTGGGCACGCGCGTAACGCTGGTCGAACAGGCGAATTACCGCCCGGTGGAAAGCGAAATGAATCCCGGCACGATGAGTCGCAGAACTGAACTGGTCGAAGTGATCGTCGAGCCAACGTCCGATAACAAATCATAGCTGCCGACTGCCAGCATCCTTATCGTACAGCAGTCGGCTGAAAGTCTATTCAGGAGCAAACATGCTACGCACGCTTCCTTATACACGCGATACACGGCTCACCTGGCGGTTGGTGGGCATCGCCGTGTTTACGCTCGTCACGATTGTAGCCGCCCGTCTCAGCATTCCGATGGACCCGGTGCCGTTCACCCTTCAGCCGCTGGCAGTCCTGCTGGCAGGGCTGGTGTTGGGCGGGCGCGACGGTGCCTTGAGCCAGCTTGCCTATGTCGCCCTCATCGCGGCGGGCTTGCCGGTGGATGCCAATATGCTTGGGCAGGCGGCGCTGTATGGACCAACCGGCGGCTATCTGCCCGGCTTCATCGCCGGAGCGTTCACGGCGGGCTGGCTGGCGGAACAAAGCGCCAATCGCATGTGGCAGCGGCTGCTGGCGGGCATCGCCGGCATCCTCGTCATCTATCTGATTGGGCTGCCGGTGCTGATGCTGGCGCGCGGGCTGCCCTTCGACAGCGCTTTTGCCTTCGGCGTCGCCCCATTCCTGCTGCCCGATCTCGCCAAGGCGCTGATTGCCGCCGGACTCACCGAAGGCGGGCGGGCGCTGCTGCTGAGGAAACGCAGTTAGCGTGGCGCGTCGGCATACCGCATTGGCGCGATGGGCTTTGGGGGCGCGTGTCGGCGCGCCCCTACACGGCATTTGCCTGCCATGATGAACTACGCCATCCACCTCTACGCGCCCAAAACCGGGCAGCTTACGCCCTCGATGATCGAATGGCTCTACCAGCATGGACAGAGCCGCGATCAACCGGAACTGTACTGGCCCGTCCGCAGGATCAACACGCTGGCGCTGGCGCGGGTGCTGATCGCCTTTGACCGCACCCTGATTCCGGTACAGGGTGAAGGGCGCGACGTCACGCTTGAGTACCCGATGACCGAACTCGGGCTTAGCCTCTACATCCACGAGCGCGGCGTCATCATCAGCTTTCCGTTCATGGGCAGTATGCTGGCGCAGATCGTCCTGCGCATCTGCTATACCTACATCCGCTTCCTGTTCGACAAAGCGGGCTTCTGGAGCTTTGACCCGCAGTTAAACATCCTGTCCTATGCCGACGACTTCCGTTCGATTGACGAAACGGTTGAACTTATGGAAGCCTGGCTGCCCCGGCTGCTGAATTCATAGCCCTTCATTTACCGCATACGTCAGGCGATAGATCCCGCCGTCGCGCGTGAACTGAACGCTGATTTTGCCTCTGCCGCTGTCCGTTTCGGAGATCGGCGTCTCGCCCAGCAGATCGTCGCTGGTGAGCGAATCGCTGTCCCATAACTGCGCCATCACCTGACCCGCCAGCCCCGGAAACACCATTGGCTCCTGCTCGACATCCACCCAGCCGTCGCGCGTCAGCACCCGACCGGCGGCAAAATCCACCTGACTGCACCGATTCGCCGCCGCCAGCGTGCGGCTCATCCGGTATTCCCCCGCCGACCACACCTGACGACCATCAAGCGTCAGATAGGTTTCGTCGCCATCCAGTTCCTGCGGCTGCATACATTCCAGCGCCAGCAGTTGCAAACTGTAAGCCATGTCACTCTCCTTGTACAAACATCGCTGCAAGTGTACTTCAGGTTCGCCGGTCAGATCGAAGCACCTGCGCGGCGGGCTGAGTCAGACTGGCTTATCAGGCGCTCATCGACACCCTCTGTATTTTGAGGTACAATTAATTATGTAATGTTCAAAGGAGCGTGTATGATTTCCCTTGACGATATCAAGCAAATGCTTGCCGAAACAGGCGAGAACACCCTCACTCTGTATCTGAATGTGGATAACGCGCTGGAGGAAAATCAGGCTGTTCAACCCGCCTGGAAGATCTGGCTCAAAGATACGCTGCGCCGCCTGGCTGAAGAGAACAGCGCCCAGGGGAGCGACGCAAAGGTGACCTGGAACCGCATTCACCAGCGCCTCGAAGAATATCTACAGGGCTATACGCCCAACAGCCGGGGGCTGGCGCTGTTTGCCGGTCCCGACTTCCTGCGCCCCATCGAACTGCCGCTGAACATGGAGAATCAGGCGTTCTTTGGCAAGGCAGCGGTCACGCCGCTGCTGTGGGAACTGGACGAACACGAGCCGTATCTCATTGCGCTGGTTGACCAGGAAAAGACCCGGATGTTCCTCACCCATCTGGGCAGCATCGGCTTTGAAGACTCAGTCGAACTGGACATCGACGACTACGACTGGGCGGAACGCACCACCATGCACGGACCGGGTCCCGGCATTGACAACGCGGCGGTTCACGGCGGCACCGGCAAGGACGATTTTCAGAAGATGATCGGCGAGTTCGTCAGCCGCTTTTACCGCCAGAGCGCCGGGCGCATCGGTAAAGTAGCCGAGCAGCATGGCGTGCGCCGCATTATCCTCGGCGGCGTCGAAGAGTCGGCACGCGCGGTCGAAGGCTACCTTGCCGAGCCGACCAAAAAGCTGGTGATCGATATCGTGCCCATCCCGCTGCGCTCGTCGCCCGCGCAAATCCAGGAGATCGCGCTGGAACGGGCGCGGGCATACGAACGCGCCGCCGAAGTCGATCTCGTCAATCAGGTGATCGATTTCGCAAAGTCGGGCGGGCGCGGCGCGCTCGGCGCTAAAGCCGTCATGGAAGCACTGGAGATGCGGCGTGTCGAACTGCTGATCATGCCCTGGCCCATGGACGACGCCAGCCTCGCCGCCGAGCTTCCGCTGCGCGCCTTCGCCAGCGGCGGCAGCGTCGAACTCGTCCACGGAGAAGCCGCCGACCGGCTCAAACAGGAAGGCGGGCTTGCCGCGCGTCTGTACTATGTCCTGTAGCACACTTCCCGCTTAACTCGCCCTCTCCTGTGTGGATAGAGAGGGGGACAACAGTTTTGACAAATGACCGTCTTTCGTAGGGACGCGACACAATGTCGTGTCCCTACGCCATAACCACATTTCATTTATAACGAATTGCCTTAATTGACATTGAAATTAAAATTGTTATTATATGGGTAGCGAAGTCTCATACCACCATGACGGAGGAACTACAGAATGGACTTCATCGGGGATCTTCTCGCCGCGCCATTCATCTGCATTGGCTGGCTCATTGTTGGCGCGCTCGCGGGCACGCTGGCGCACTCGATCATGAAATCGGAAGCAGCGCTTATCGGGGACATCATTCTGGGCTTGGTCGGCGCAGTCGTTGGCGGTTTTCTGGTCAGTCTGCTGGGGCTTTACCGTCCTGAAGGCGGCATCTCCGGCGTGATTGCCAGTCTGGTCGTTGCCACCATTGGCGCGATTATTCTGATTGCGATTGGACGGCTGCTCACCGGAAAAAAGGTTGTCTGACCGTTACTCCAAATGTGACCCCAAAGCGCCCCCACCACCGGGGGCGTTTTTGTTGGAATCAAAAAGCGCCGGTTTGGCGCTTCCAGATGGGGTTGGTGGGACTCGAACCCACACGCCCTTGCGAGCAGAAGTTTTTAAGACTTCCGTGTCTGCCGTTCCACCACAACCCCGCAGCGGACACACCCTGTTTCCCGCTGGTCGTGCCGACAAGTCTATCAATATCTTGCCCCAGCGTCAATTGTCGGGACGGGACACAACACCCTGTCCGTGTGATAGACAAAATCGTCAATTTCGATTATTCTGGTGTTCTCGTTCGATGGTTCACCTGTGAGGCAAACGTGTTGGTATTCACCCACATGCACGCGCCGCCCCTCTGCCGCAGCGGCGGTTGATCTTCTAACTCGATAACTGCATCTCTTCCCCTCAGGCTGTGGGCGTTCCGCTTACGGCAATTTTTGATTCCCCAACAAGGAGACAACGCTATATGGCTTCCCTCGTGATCCGGTCTGCGCGCCTGCGCCGGGCAGGCTTGTTTGTGCTTACCCTGCTGCTGGTCGAGTTCCTCGACGAGCTGGTCTTCGGGATGCGTGAAGTCGCCTGGCCCCTCATCCGGGCTGATCTCAACCTCGACTACGTTCAGATCGGGCTGCTGATCGGCGTGCCGGGGCTGGTTGCCGGTGTGATCGAAATGCTGCTCGGTATTCTGGCGGATATGGGCTATCGACGCCGCCTGATCCTCGGCGGCGGTCTGATGTTCGCCTTTGCTTCGCTGGCGTCCGCCCTCAGCGGCAGCTTCTGGGCGCTGATGCTGTCCTTCTGGGTCTTCTATCCGGCGTCGGGCGCGTTTGTCAGTCTGTCTCAGGCAGCGCTGATGGATGTCGATCCCAAACGCCACGAGCACAACATGGCGCGCTGGACGTTTGCCGGCGCGCTCGGCGTGTTCGCCGCGCCGCTGGCGCTCGGCATGGCTAGCGGCAACTGGCGCGGCTTATATGCGGCATTTGCCGTCCTGACGCTGGTGATCGTCGTCATCGTCTCGCGCTTTCGCATCCCTGAAAACGGCGTACATGGCGAGTCTTTGAATTTCCGAGAGGGTTTTACGACTGCCCTGCGCGACCTGCGCCGCCTTGAAGTTGTCCGCTGGCTGACGCTGCTCCAGTTCTCCGATCTGATGCTCGACGTGCTCTACGGCTATCTCGCCCTCTATCTGGTCGATGTGGTCGGCGTGGATATCGCGGCGGCAGGTTTAGCCGTCGCCGTCTGGACGGGCGTCGGGCTGGTGGGCGATCTGCTCATCATCCCGCTGCTGGAACGGGTGCGCGGTCTGACCTATCTGCGCTTCAGCGCCCTGTCGGTGCTGGCGCTGTATCCGGCGTTCCTGCTCGTGCCGGGCTTTGTCCCTAAGGTGATCATTCTTGGGCTGCTGGGGATGTTCAACGCCGGTTGGTACTCGGTGCTTCAGGCGCAGGTCTACTCGGCAATGCCTGACCGCAGCGGCTCGGTGCTGACGGTGAGCAACATCTTCGGCTTCATCGGCAGTCTGCTGCCGTTTGTCGTGGGGGCGGCGGCGCAGGCGTTTGGACTTCATGCCGCCATGTGGATGCTGCTGCTCGGTCCGGTTGCCCTGCTGCTGGGCATCCCGCGCCATCCCGCGTCCGACGAAACCCGATAATCTCCCGTAGGGGCGACTCGGCGAGTCGCCCCTACGACGAGTCGCCCCCAGCGAGTCGCCCCTACGGCGAGTCGCCCCCAGCGAGTCGCCCCTATTCCCGCCTCACGCCGCCCACAAACGAAAACGCATACAGGGCGAAACCCGGCTGGCTCACCCGCAGCGTCAGCGCGTGCGGCTCAAACCCGCGATTGCGGATCAGGTTATACAGGCGCGGACGGCTGACTAGCACCCGCCCTTCCTCCGTCAGGTCTGCGCCGCGATACTCGTCGCTCAGCGGCAGGTCATCCTGCCAGATTTCGACGGTGACCGCCTCAGGGTGCAGGTAGCGCTCAACCGTATCGTGGTGCGGGCTGAGGACGGCGTTCACCTCGGCAGCTTCGTACTGGAGGTGAATGATGCCCTCGCTGGTGCCTTTGTAGGCAAAATATTCGTCGCTCGCCTGCCACGCGCCCGAAGCATAAAATGCCCCGTTCACCCGCAGTTCGGGCAGGCAGTACAGAATTGGCACCCCGCCAGCATACCCCTCAGGGTTGCCTAACGCGCCCCGGTGCAGTCCGGCGCGCAGTTCTGGCGTTGGGCGGTTCAGCGCCACTTCCGGCTGATCTTCCTCGCGCAGCAGCGGCATAATCGGCGGCAGCGTCACGTTCGAGTCGCGTTCGCGCAGCACTGCCTGAATGGCACGCTCGAATGCCTGATAACCGCCCTCGCCATAGCGCTGATAGCGGATTACCCCTTCATGATCGATCAGGTAGCGGGCGGGCCAGAAGCGGTTGTCATAGGCGTGCCAGGTCTTAAATTCGTTGTCCAGCAGCACCGGGTAGTCAATGTTCAGCTCGCGAACAGCCAGTTCCACCTGCAAGCGCTCGCGCCCAAAGGCGAACTCTGGCGTATGCAAGCCGATCACCGTCAGCCCATGTGCCGCGTACCGTTCGTGCCACCGGCGAAGATAGGGCAGCGACCGCAGGCAGTTGACGCAGGTGTAATCCCAGATATCAAGCAGTACCGCCCTGCCGCGCAGGCTTTTCAGGCTCAGCGGGCGCTCGGTGTTCAGCCAGTCGGCGGGCGTTTGTCCGGAGGCAAATTCCGGCGCAGGAACGGTGCCCTGTTCACGATGTAAGCGAAAGTCGTCCACAATCAGTACTCCAGACCGACGACATACTCAGCCGGATACGAGTTTGGATATACCTATCTAAGCACAGGTTGGCAGTCAGGGGCAAGCAGGCGAAGCAGGCAAATGCCCGGTAATACCGGGCTTGCTGGGAGAGAAGATTTTTTCAGTTGGTAGAAACCGAAGCTGGCTTCGTTTCCTGAGTATTGTCCGGTTCAGCACCCGCCACAACCCGAACCACATAGCCCGCGCGCTGAATACGGACGCCGGGCAGCCGAACGGTAAGCGCCTGCACCGAAGCTTCCAGAAGGTTGTTGCGATTATAGTTTTCCACGTCTGCCTGGCTTTCCCAGGCAACGATCAGCATGGCATAGTCCGAATCATCCGTCTGTTCCAGGAAATACGCCCGAACAAAGCCCGGCTGACTGCTGACATTGGGGAGATACTCGTTTTCAATGATCTGGCGCATTTGCGCCATTGTCCCCAATGGAACGCGAATTGTGGTTGCCTGCGCGTACATGGTTAAGCCTCCATCAAACTTCTGTATTTATTAAAACACAAATTCACACGACTGTGCAGCATGATTCGTCATTCTTCTCTATGCACTCTATACGAATTATAGGCATCTCTTAATCATTTTCGTCAGAATCGGCGAATACTGGGTAAACTCTGCCCCGTTGATCCGATCAAACAGACTGCGAAATGTGATGAAGAAACGACTGGCTTTACTCCTGATAGTGCTGTCCTGCTACGGCGTTCAGGCACAGACGAACACCGCAACGCCCCTGCCAGCGGAAGAAACGGCGGTGGAAGCCCTGCCCCTGAGCGAACTCTCCGCCGACCTGCCGCAGTCGCGCGCCGACGATGGCGGCTTTGTCCTTGGCGATCCGGATGCGCCCATCACCATCATCATCTTCAGCGATTGGGCGTGCCCCCACTGCCAGACTTATCACGAAGACATCGCGCCGCTGCTCGCCGAATACCTGCAAACCGGACAGATAAAGTTTGAACACCGGATGCTGCCCACTGCTGGCGGCGCTGCGACGGTGTTTGCGGGTGCCGCTGCCGAGTGCGCCGACGATATGACCGAAGGCGGTTTCTGGAGCAGCTACTTCCTGCTGCACGATCTTTCCCTAACCCGGAATTATGACCACTACACCATCACTACCACCATCGCCCGGGCGCTCGATCTGGACGCGGACGAACTCCACGAGTGCGCCCGTACCATTCGCCAGGTGCGTACCGATGTTGATCTGGCGGTCGCGATGGGCATTCAGGGTACGCCCGCCGTGATGGTTCGTTACGGAGATGGTGAACCCGAATTCGTCGAATGGGACGACCAACTCTATGATCGGGGGAGCGTATCGGAGCCGGTGCTCCGAATGGTCATAGAAGCGGCGCAGGCTGTTGAATAATCCTCCTCACGCGCATCAATAGAGCGCCGTTTTAAACCCTGAGGGCGGCTGTGCTGTCGCCCTCATACCCTCGCCTACCACAAATTGCAATAATTGTCGAAAAATGTATGAATTTCGCGCGAATTGAGGTTGCTTTTATTGTTTCTCGATTATCATAAGGATAGTGTTAGTGGAAACGCATCGCGGGAGGGTAGGAATGGTGGCTGTATTGGAAGATGCACGTGGTGAAACGACAGAGGTAACCCTCCCGCTGATGCTGATTGTTGACGATGAGATGGGTAACCGCCTGCTGCTCAAGCGTCTTTTCCAGCACGACTTTCAGGTCACCTGTGTGGACAACGCCTCTGACGCGCTCGATCTGCTGGTGCAGGCACCCTTTGATATGGTGCTGCTCGACGTCATGATGCCCCGGATGAATGGGCTTGAGATGCTCCGCCAGATGCGCGCCAAAGCCTCGCTGGTGGATGTGCCGGTCATTCTGGTGACCGCGCTCACTGAAAGTCATTACATCGTTCAGGGGCTGCAAATGGGCGCGAACGACTACGTGACCAAGCCGCTGGAAACAGACGTGCTGCGGGCGCGGGTTCAAACCCAACTGACGCTCAAACGCCTGCTGGACGAACGCAAGCAGCACATTCTTGAGCTGGAAGCCGCCCAGACATTCAAAGATCGTTCCTTCCAGATGGCGTCGCACGATCTCAAGGGACCCCTCGGCAATCTGCGCATGGCGCACAGCCTGCTTCACCGCTACCTGAGCGACGACGAGCGCGCCGGGCAGCTTATGGAAATGGCTGAGACAACCGTCACCAATATGCGAGCGGTGATAGAGGAATTCCTGGATCTGGCGGCGCTGCAAAGCGGCAAGCTGGATATTCGCATCGAAGACGTCAGCGTCAATGACGTCGTCCACGATATTGTTTCAGATTACAGCCTGAACGCGATGGAGAAAGAGATCGTCCTCGACTCGCTGCCAACCGACCTGCGGCTCTGCGCCGACCGGGCGCGGCTGGCGCAGGTGCTGGCAAACCTGGTCAGCAACGCCATCAAATACAGTCCGTCGAACACCACCGTGACCATCTGGTCAGAGGGTTACGAAAATCGCGTTCGCATCTGCGTGGCGGATCAGGGTCCTGGCATTCCGGCAGATGAACGTGGTCGCCTGTTCACCCAGTTCGGTAAGCTCAGCCCGCGCCCCACGAATGGCGAAAGCAGCACCGGCTTGGGGCTGTGGATCGTCAAGTATCTGATCGAGCTTCAGCGCGGAGCAGTTGGCGTCGAGTGCCCGTCCGAAGGCGGCTCAATCTTCTGGATTGACCTGCCCCTCAGTCGCTAACGATATTCCCCCTAAAACGCCAAAGGGCGGCGGATGAGCATTCCCATTCATCCGCCGCCCTTGTTGATTCGTGTGCTTTCCTTACGCCACCCTTGTGTCCAAAATGCCGTCCAGAATGTCACCCACTCACCCACCTTTCATGCTACGCTGCCCATATGCCGCTCTGCGGCACGCGCTCCTTAACAACAGCACTCCCGTAGGGACACGACACCGTCGTGTCCGTTCGGTGATCGCCATCGGACACCACATTGTGGTGTCCCTACAGCGTCCATACGTCGCAACCGATTCCCCTCTCCCCGCGATCCGCTGTGTCTACGCGCGGTGCGTGGGAGAGGGGCTAGGGGTGAGGGGTATGACCGCTGCGCCGCTGCAACAAAAAGGGCGCAGCAGTGCTGCGCCCCTACAAGCTTCTTCGTGTCCTTTGTGCCTTGGTGGTTCAATCGTTCTTCTTGGCGTTCTTCGCGTCTTGGCGGTTCAACCGTCCTTATCTTTATTCTCCCGTCGGAACCCAGACGTTCTTCACCTGAGTCGCTTCGCGCAGGAACTCCTCGCCCGCGCCCTGATGAGCGTCCATCCACTCCACCGCCGCGCCGTAGCTGACCCAGGTGCGCTTCATGTTACTGGCGCTCAGATGCTCCACATGGGCGCTGCCCGCCGCGCCATCCTTGCCGCTGGCGAAGTACCAGATGGCGTCCACGTCGTCATGTTCCGCCAGCGTCTTCGTGAGCGTGTCCCGCGAGCCGGTGATGATGTTGATCACCCCACCCGGCACATCCGACGTCTCCAGTACCTGGTAGAAGTCGGTCGCGCTCAACGGATACTGCTCCGACGGCACGACGATCACCGTGTTCCCCCGCGCCACCGCTGGCGCGACCAGCGACACGAACCCCAGCAGCGGGTACTCGTCCGGGCAGGCGATGCCAATCACGCCCACCGGCTCGTTCATCGCCAGCGTAATGCCGCGCAGCGTCGTCTCCTGCACCGTCCCGCCGTACTTGTCGGCGTAAGCGGCATAGGTGAACAGCCGGTCAAGCGCTGCCGCCACTTCGGCGCTGGCGTCGTCGGCACTGCGTCCGGTCATGGTCACCAGCCGCCGGGCGAACTCGTCGGCGCGGGCGTTCAGGTTCTCCGCCAGATAGTAGAGGATCTGAGCGCGGGTATGCCCGTTGCGGTTCGCCCAACCCGACGCCTTGTGCGCGGCTTCTACCGCCTCGCGAATGTCCTTGCGGTTGCCGTCGCCCACCTGCCCGACCAACGTCCCATCAGGCGACAGGATCGAGCGCGTATAGTTGCCGTCCGGGCGCGCCTGCTTCCCACCGATGAACATCTTCGCCGTCCGATCCAATGCGGGAAGCTCTCCATTCGTCCTCTGTCCATTCAGCGGCGCGGGACGCGCGGGTACAGCGTTGCCCCAGCCCTTCCCGTTGGGGGATACGGTCTTGGGGCGCGGGCGCTCCTGCCATTTCGGGCGCAGGTACTCGTACAGCCCTTCTTCGCCGCCCTCGCGCCCGAAGCCGCTTTCGCGGTAGCCGCCAAAGCCTGCCGCCGCGTCAAAGACGTTGGTGCAGTTGACCCACACTGTCCCCGCCTTCACCTTGCGTGCCACGTCCAGCGCCAGATTGACGTTCTCGCTCCAGATGCTGGCAGCCAGCCCATAGCGAGTGTTGTTCGCCAGCGCCACCGCCTCTTTGGGCGTGCGGAACGACATCGCCACCACCACCGGACCGAAGATCTCCTCCTGCACCACCGCCGACGCCGAAGTGACGTTGGTCAGCAGCGTCGGGGGATACCAGCAGCCCTTGTCTGGCAGTTGGCACTCTGGCTGATACATCTCCGCGCCCTCGGCAACGCCGCGCTTGACCCAGCTATCAATCGTCTCGCGCTGCACCGGGTCAACTATCGCGCCGATGTCGATGGCTTTGTCCAGCGGCTCGCCAATCCGCAGCGTGTTCATGCGGCGGCGCACTTTGTCGAGGAAGCGCGGCGCGATGTTCTCCTGCACCAGCAGGCGCGAACCGGCGCAGCACACCTGCCCCTGATTGAACCAGATGGCATCGACCAGTCCTTCAACCGCCGCGTCCTGATCGGCGTCGTCAAAGACCACGAACGGCGACTTGCCGCCCAGTTCCAGCGACAGGCGCTTGCCGCTGCCCGCCGTCGCCCGCCGGATGATCCTGCCGACGTTGGTCGAGCCGGTGAAGGCGATCTTATCGAAATCGGGATGCTCGGTGATTAGCGCGCCTGCCTTGTCGCCGCCCGTGAGGATGTTGACCACGCCCGGCGGCAGTCCCGCTTCCGCCAGAATTTGCCCGAACAGCAGCGCCGTCAGGCTGGTGTAGGGCGCGGGCTTGAGCACCACCGTGTTGCCCATCGCAATCGCCGGGGCGATCTTCCACGCCAGCATCAACAGCGGGAAGTTCCAGGGGATCACCTGCCCGACGACGCCAACCGGCTGGTAGTCGCGCAGTTCCGTCTCCATCAACTGCGCCCATCCGGCATGATAGTAGAAGTGCCGCGCGACCAGCGGTACGTCAATGTCGCGCGTCTCGCGGATCGGCTTGCCGTTGTCAATCGCCTCCAGCACCGCCAGCAGACGAGCGTGCTTCTGCACATGCCGCGCAACCGCGTAGAGATGCCGCGAGCGAGCGTGTCCACTCAACGCGCTCCACGACCCAAAGGCAGCGCGGGCGGCAGCAGCGGCGGCGTCCACGTCCTCTTTGCCGCCGTCAGCCACCTGCGCCAGCTTCTCGCCGTTCGCCGGATTCTTACTCTCGAAGTATTTGCCGCTTTTCGGCTCTGTCCACTGGTTGTTGATGAACAGATTGAGCTTGCGCTTGTGCTCGTCCAGCCACGCCAGCGCCGCGTTCGCTGCTTCCGGCGCAGGTCCGTATTCCATCGTCTGAAAGATCTCGGCTACACGCATAGGGTTTCCCTCAAACTATAGCAGGTCAGCAAACTGCTCTACCGTCAAATTCGCATCGCGCAGAATATTGTGTAACGTGCCGACTGGGATTTCTCTGTTCTCTGGTACAACCGTTTGTGCATAGGGCTGATCGCGTCTCATCACAATATGACTGCCCTTTTGGCGCACAACATAAAAGTCAACTTTTTCTAATGCCCTGATACACTCTCGACTCGATATGCGGGGCAGTTTGCTCATCCTGCTACCGATTCGACGACAATGAGTTCAGCATCATGAAATTCCTCCGGCACAGGGAGGTTATCCTCCTCTAAAGCCTCAACATAAACTTCAATCGCCTCTTTCACGCGCTCAATCGCTTCTGCGCGCGTTCTGCCGTCGCTGTGGCAGCCAGGCAGCGAAGGCACTTCGGCTATCCAGTTACCGTCCTCGTCGGTGTATAACAATACGTGTCGCATAGTTGCTCTCCTATCCCAACTCCGGCAGCCTGAAAATGTCCTCCAGCGTGAGCGCCAAGCCCGGAAACAGCGCCTCGACATCCATCTGCCCGCCGTATTTGTAGGACAGTTTTTCGTGTTCGACAGTTACCATTGGCATCCCATCCCCAGGCGGACACGACAATGGCAATCGAAGATTGCACCGTGTCCCTACTTCTTGGCGTACTTTGCGTCTTGGCGGTTCCAATCGTTCTTTACGCCATCGGCATGTATTTCTCGCTGGCGTAGCGACCGGTGGCAAAGTGCGAAAGCTGGCGCTCGATGTCCGTCAGCAGCGAGCTTGCGCCGAAGCGAAACAGGTTCGGGAACAGCCATTCGTCGCCCAGTTCTTCCTTCATCAGGAACTGGAAGTTCATCGCCTGCTTCGCGGTTCGGATGCCGCCCGCCGGCTTGAAGCCAACTTTGTAGCCCGTTTTGAGTTCGTACTCGCGAATGGCGCGGCACATCACCAAGCCCACTTCCAGCGTGGCATTGACCGACTCTTTGCCGGTCGAAGTCTTGATGAAATCCGCCCCCGCCATCATACAGACGGAGCTTGCCCGGCTGACATTGCGCAGGGTACCCAACTCGCCGGTCGCCAGAATCGTCTTCATGTGCGCCTCGCCGCACGCCTCGCGGAACTGCTTCACCTCGTCATACAGCCGATCCCATTGTCCGGTCAGGGCAAGCTCGCGCGAGATGACAATGTCGATCTCTCTCGCGCCCGCCGCGACTGAATCGTAGATTTCGTCCAGCCGCGTGCGAAACGAAGACTGCCCCGCCGGAAAGCCAGTGCTGACCGCTGCCACCGGAATATTCGTTCCTTCCAACGCTTGCACCGCGTCGGCAATGCGGCTGTGATAGACGCAGACCGCGCCGACGGTGATGCCGTCATCACCCACGCCCAGCGCATCGAGAATGTCCTGCCGCACCGGCTGGCGCGCTTTGGCGCACAGGCGCAGGATATTGCCGGGCGTGTCGTCGCCAGAGAGCGCCGTCAGGTCAATGCAGGTGATGGCGCGCAGCAGCCACGCCGCCTGCCAGTCCTTTTTGACGGTGCGGCGCGTGCCAATCGTCGCCGCGCGGCGTTCAGTCGCGCTCAGGTTAGCGCGCGCGCTGGTGACCCAGCCCATATCCAGCGGAATGCCGGGGTTGCGCTCGACGTGTTTGATCTGTTTTCGTTGTTCCTGCAAGTCGGAGATAGCCATCTGTTCCCCTTTCCACACCGGGTGCGCCTGTTTTTTATTCAGGGAATGTGACATCCATTATAGCAGCACAATGCCCCGGCTAACCGCCCACTTCTACCCGCGTCAGCAGCACCGCCTCGCCGGGATCGCCGCTGCGGGTTGGGTCGGTTACTGACAGCCGCTGCCCGGTCTGGAAGTTATACAGACCGATCATCACGCGGTAGTCGCCCGCTGGCGTGTCCGCCGGAATCGCCAGCGCGAACGGCTGGCTGATCAGCGTTTCGCCCGGATCGCTCCATGTCAGCGTCGGTCGTTCAGGGCGAGCAGGCGCGCCATCTGCCTGCGCCAGCGGCGCGTCGCCACTTTCGGCGAGCAGGTGAATGAACAGTGAGTAGTTGTCGGCAGGAGGCGCGTCTGCCTGCCAGTAGAAGCGAAAGGTCAGGCTTTCGCCCGGAACGACTGCCCTGCCGCTTTGATCATAGCCCAACAGGTGAATACCATCGCCAAAGCGATACTGTGTCTCGTGCTGCATCCGCCACAGGCGATAGACGCTGAAGGTCGAACTCCGTGACGGCGCGTTGAAATCGCGCAGGTGAAGTATCCGCGCCCCCGCCGCCTGTCCCGCCCCGGTTGTTTGCAGCGATTCACGGTCACCCGCGCCGATGACGGCATAGCTGATGCCGTGTGCTTCCCGCCAGCCTTCCGGCGTCTTATCAAAGAACGAGTCAGCGATCCACCAGTCAAACCACTGCCTGCCCTCAATTCCGCCCCAGAATGGATTGAACGTCTTGTGATTGACCTGATCCACCAGCACAGTGCCCGGCTCAAGGTTGATATCTGCCCACTGGCGCAGCGCCACCCGATTGTCGGGAAGCTGGCGGTTCTCAATCAGCCGAAAATCCTCGTTGAGTTGAGGCACAAACACCAGCAGCAGCGGCAGCGCGACGGCATAACGGGCAGCCGCGCCAAAACGCGCTGGAACAATCAGCGCAAGCTGTCCTACGGCGATACCCAGCAGCACGCAGGCGCTGGTCGTCGCGGGCAGCACGTCCTTCATCCGCTCGGTCGTCGAAACCAGGCTGAACGATGCCGCCAGCCAGGGGATGCTGATCAGGATGATGAGGCAGAACAGCACCGCATCCAGACGAACGCGCGGAAGCTGCTCGCGGCGTGCCAGCAGATAGGCGACTACACCGGCGATCACGAACAGTCCGAATGCCACCGGCTGAAGCGGCGTAACCGCGTGATAGATGTTGTTGGCGACGCGCTCCAGATTCAAGACGTTGCTCAGACCCGATTCGCGCGCAATCGCGCCCTCGCGCGGCAGGACGGCAGCGCCAACGATGGCGATCACGCCCGTGACCAGCAGCATCAGCCCCTGCACCGCCAGATAGCGCAGCCCCAGGCGCCGGTTCTTCCTCGCCAGCGCCGCCGCCACTAGCATCCCCGGCACGACGGCGGTCAGGATGTAATACTTGTCGAGGATGGCGAGCGCCCCGGCGGCAGCGCTCCACAGACACCAGAATTTCCGCCCCGCGCTGGCTTCAACTGCCAGCCACACCGCCAGCGCCACCAGCAGATAGAGCAGTGGATCGGGCGTGGCGTACACGCCAAAGGTGATCACAACCGGAGCGAACGCCCACGCGGCGGCGGCAGTCCAGCCCGCCAGATCGCCCGCTGCCCGCCGGGCAGTCAGCCCGATGACAATGAGCGTCAGCAGGTTGAAAACGATTGACAGCAGCCGCAGCGCCGGGATGGTCGCCGCCACCGTCCGACTACCAAACGGCTTCAGCGTCCACTGCGCCAGAATATTCGTCCAGATATACAGCGGCGGGTAGCCGGTCAGATAGGTCTGATTGTCAAAGACGCCGCGCCATTCCAGACCTGTCAGGTAAAAGGCTGGCTCGTCGGGGTGATCGATGTAGGGAAGGCTGAAGTTGTATCCACTCAGGCGAAGCCAGCCCGCCGCCGCTGTCAGCACAAGCAGAACGATCCACCACCGGCGGCTAGAAAGGGGTGGTGGCAGTGGGGAATCAACCATTAATCAGCAATTCCAATCCGGTTATGGGTGGCGTCACTGAAGGCTACACGCCGCCGTCCGCGCGCAGTCGTTCGATGAGTTCCGCCTTATAGGGCGTTAGCTCTCGCTGAAGCAGCGGCATGGCGTGGTGAACATCTTTGACGCTGAGAACGAGGGCGGGGTGACCGGCTTTCAGGCGTTCAGCCAGCACGTCAATCTGTTCGTGCTTATAGCCCAGGTCGAGCAGGTTGGCGGCAAAGCGTCCGGTGACATTGCCCACCAGCCCGCCCACCAGCGCCCCCGCGCCGAGGGCGATGATCGGACCCAAGCCCGGCAGCGCCAGCGCCCCAAGCTGCACCAATCCGAGCGCCGCCATCGCCGCGCCCAGCGTGCCGCCAGCGATGCCGCCTTCATCCGGTCCGACGTTATCATCCAGCACGACAACTTCGCCGCTGTTGGCTTTGGCGACAATCGCGGCGTGTTCAAATTCGAACTCACGCATGGTCTTGAGATGATCAAGCGCCTTCGTCAGGACGCTGCGCGAGGGAAATACAACAACTATGACCTCACCCGCCACGATAGCCCCCTTTTGTTACAGCCAAGTCGCGCTGTATTAGAGATTGTAGCGAACTTCGGCGTTAATCCTGCATGTGATTTGGCGAAATCCGTTGTGTTTAGCAGACAGCGCTCAAAAACGGGTTATTTGGTCGCGCGCCGAACCAGCGCCGCATCATACTGCTGAAGCTGCTGCTCAAGCTGCGCCAACCCCGCCGCGTCGCCTTCAATCTCCAGCACCGCCGCGACCCGGTCTGCTTCTAGCTGGCGGGCAAGTTCATCCAGCAGCTCGTTTTTGATGCCGAAGTCGAGCGCGCTGGCGGTCAGTCCGCCGGTCGCGCCGCCCAGCAGCCCACCGATCAGCGCGCCCGCCCCGATGGCGATGATCGGTCCGATGCCCGGCAGCAGGAAAGCGCCCAGATTGGCGATACCCATCGCTCCCATCAGCGAGCCAAGCGTGCCCCCGGCAACCGCGCCTTCGTCCAGGTTGATGTCATCTTCCATGATGAGCGCTTCGCCGCTTTCAGCTTTCGCGACGATGGCGGAGTGAATCACCTTGACGTGCGGGGTGTCACGGATGATTTCGGAGGCATCCACCAGCCGTCCGCGGGTTGGAAAGACAAACATAATGATGTCTCGCATGGAAGCCAGCCTCGCAACCAGAAATGCAATGTCATGAGTATACTCGGTTCTGGTACGCCGCCCAATAGGGCAGACCCGGTGGTTACAGGGCAGCAGAACGATTCTGCCAGCCTCGCTCCGCGCCAGACATAAGGTGTCCGGCTGCTTGACGCTTCCAGGTGAATATGATAGGATGCAGCACACAATTACATAAACTCATCCAGAGCGAGGGAGGGAACGGCCCTTTGAACTCGCGGCAACCCCCGGAGCGCCGGGACGGTGCCAAATCCGTCAGGACAACCCTGAAAGATGAGCGCGACCCATAACATCGAACAGCGCGCCTCTTCAACTATCCTGAAGAGGCGTTTTTTGTTATTCCGGGTAAACCCGATGGTGAAAGATCATGACCACGATCGATATTCGCACCGCCTGCCCCATCCTTGAGTTCGATCCGTCGCCCGCGGCGTTGATCGAGCCTTCAGGCGTGCTCAAGCCGCAGGCGAACATGCCCGAATCGGGCGTGCTGTGCTTCTTTCAGGAGATTATCGACAAGACCTGCCGCCAGACCAACGCGCCGGTCGTCTATAAGACCAACAGCGAGATCGGCTCCAATCCGATCTATTCGCTGCCAGTCGGGGATCGCCATATCGCCGTCATGCATCCCGGTGTCGGCGCGCCGCTGGCGGGCGCATTTCTTGAGGAGATCATCGCCCTCGGCTGCCGCAGGATCATCGTCGTGGGCGGCGCTGGCGTGCTCAACCGCGAGCTAACCGTCGGTCATGTGGTCATCCCCACATCAGCCGTCCGCGATGAAGGCACCTCGTATCACTATCTGCCGCCCGGGCGCGAAGCTGCGCCCAGCGACCAGGGCGTGGAAGCGCTGCGCCAGACGCTGGAACACCATCACATCCCCTATACCTACGGCAAGACGTGGACGACCGACGCCATCTACCGCGAGACACCGGCGAAGATCGCCCGACGCCGGGACGAAGGCTGTATCGTCGTCGAGATGGAAGCGGCGGCGCTGTTCGCCATCGCCCAGTTTCGCGGTATCACCCTCGGTCAGCTTCTTTACGGCGGCGATGACGTCAGCGGCGACCAGTGGGATCATCGCGATTGGATCACGAGTCAGACGTCCACCCGCGAGAAGCTGTTCTGGTTGGCAGCAGAAGCCAGTCTGAAGCTGTGAGTGTGAAGTTGAAAGTGGAAAGTGGAAAGCAGCAAAGTCGAAGGTGAAGCCCCTCTGCAATTACGATGCGCTATCCACTTTTAACCTGATGCTTTCAACTTTCAACTTCGGGCAATTCGGATGTATCCCTGTACTGTAGAATGAGAACATCGGCATCATCGAAATAATCATACGAGGGATACGAAATGTTCAAGCGTTTTAAGCTGGGAACAAAATTCACGCTGATACTTTCACTGGTGTTTCTCGGCGGAATCATCGCAAGTTTCGTCATTCTGTCGCAGGTGCTCGAAAAGCGCGCCGAAGAGGAAGTATCGGCGCGAGGTTTGGTGCTCATCGAAGCCATGAACTCAGTCAGAACCTATACCAGCACCCAGATTAACCCGCTGCTGGCAGCCGACCTGGCAGTTTCCGAGGAGTTTATCTCGCAGACGGTTCCGGCATTTTCAGCGCGTGAAGTCTTTGAAACACTGCGGACGAACGAAGCCTACCAGAATTATCTGTACAAGGAAGCATCGCTCAACCCGACCAACCCGCGCAATCAGGCGAACGCCTTTGAGACGATGCTGGTAAACCAGTTCCGCGCCGATCCGGAGCTGGCGCAGCTCAGCGGCTTTACCACGCTCAACGACCAGCAGGTTTTTTACAACGCCCGCCCGCTGGTCATCGGGTCGGAAAGCTGCCTCGCCTGCCACACGACGCCGGAAACCGCGCCCGCCAGCCTGATCAGCACCTATGGCAGCGAAGGTGGTTTCGGATGGAACTTGCATGAGATTATCGCGGCGCAGATGATCTACGTTCCCGCCGACGATGTCTTTAGCAGCGCCCGGCTGTCGCTGACGCTGGTGATGATCATCATCGTCGTCATCTTTGCGCTGGTCGTGGCGGTCACGAATGTGCTGCTCAAGCGCAGCGTCGTTCGCCCGGTGGAGCAGATGGCGGGACTGGCGCAGCGCGTCAGCGCGGACACGCTTGCGCCCGACGCGCAGGAACTGGCGGTCGTCGAACGCCTCTCCTACCGCCAGGATGAGCTTGGGCACACGGCGCTGGTCTTCCAGAAGATGGCGAAGGAAGTCTACGCCCGCGAGCAGAAGCTGAAGCGGGAAGTGCAGCGCCTGAACATCCAGATTGATGAGCAGAAGCGCAGCCAGCAGGTGCAGCAGATCACGGAAACCGATTATTTCCAGGATCTGCAGAAGAAGGTCAAACAGCTTCGCGATACGCAGGTGGGCGAAGAGGAGTAAGCGTTTTGCTCCGTCGCAGCAGCATTCGTTTACCGGATTACGACTACAGGCAGGACGGCGTCTATTTCGTGACGGTTTGCTGCCAAAATCACGTCTGCACGTTTGGAGAGGTTGTCGGCGGGGAGATGCGGTTGAACCGGTGGGGTGAAATGGTTGAGACGTGTTGGAAAGCAATCCCACAGCATTTTGTTGGCGTGGAATTGGATGAATTTGTGATTATGCCCAATCACGTACATGGTATCGCTGTCATTAATCGGTGGGAACAGGAATACCAGGAAAAGCGGAACGTCGCAGTTCACGACCACACGGGATTGAACGTAGGGGCGCAGCATGCTGCGCCCCTACACACCGCCAGGATTGATCTGGCGAAAACAAACCGTCCCAATGTTGCGCCCGGATCGTTAGGGGCAATTGTGCGCTCGTTCAAATCCGCCGCAACCAAACGCATCAACGAACAACGCGGCACAGCGGGAGCAACCATCTGGCAGCGCAACTATTATGAACACATCATCCGAGACGAAAAATCGCTGAACTCAACTCGTCTATACATACAGATTAACCCGGCACAGTGGGATGCCGATATGGAAAATCCCGCCAACGCAAAGGCATAAGGGAGGCTTACATGACCCAGAGACATACCAACCGCACCTACACCAACCGACGCTATCTGGACGCGGTCAACGATCACGTCGTCATCTTCGACGGCGCGATGGGCACGCAGATCCAGCGCTATCACCTGACAGCCGACGATTTCGGCGGCGAGCAGTACAACGGCTGCAACGACTATCTCGTCATCACTCGACCGGATGTGATCGAGGAAATTCACACCGGCTATCTGGCGGCAGGTGCGGAAGTCGTCGAAACCGACACCTTCCGCAGCAACCCACTGACGCTGGCGGAATACGGCTTGGGCGATCAGGCGGAAGAAATCAACCGCGCGGCGGCGGCGCTGGCGCGGCGCATCTGTGACCGCTTTGAGCAGGAAACGGGGATTCCGCGCTTTGTCGCCGGCAGCATCGGTCCTTCGGGCAAGCTGCCCAGCGGCAACGACCCCGATCTGAGCAACATCACCTTTGACGAACTGGCGCAGATCTTCTATACCCAGGCAAAGGGGCTGGTCGAGGGCGGCGCGGATGTGCTGCTGATCGAAACCAGCCAGGACATCCTCGAAGTCAAAGCTGCCATCTACGGCATCAACCGCTGTTTTGAGGACGCGGGCGCGCGTATTCCGCTGCAGGTACAGATCACGCTCGATGTCAGCGGGCGTATGTTATTTGGAACCGATATCGCCAGCGCGCTCACCACGCTGGAGGCGCTGCCGATTGACATCATCGGCTTGAACTGCTCCACCGGACCCGAATACATGCGCGAGCCGGTGAAATTTCTGGTCGAACACAGCCCACTGCCGATCAGCATTCTGCCGAACGCCGGGCTGCCGATCAACGTCGATGGCGAAGCCGTCTACCCGATGGAACCCGATCCGTTCAGCGACATGGTGGCGGAGTTCACCCGCTGGGGCGTCGGCGTTGTCGGCGGCTGCTGCGGCACCAACCCCGATCACATTCGCCTGCTCTATGAAAAAGTGCATGGGCATTCGTATGCGGAATTTCTGACCAGGCAAGACAGTGGGCTTAAGCCCGCTGTTTCACGCCGCCAGCCGCTGAAGCGCGATCCTGAATCTCAGGCGATGGCGTCCAGCAACATGCGCGCCGTCCCGATGGTCAATGTGCCCGGTCCGACCATGATCGGCGAGCGCGTCAACACGCAGGGCAGCCGCAAGGTCAAGCAGCTTCTGCTGAACGACGATTACGACAGCGTCATTCCGATTGCCGTCCAGCAGGTCGAAAGCGGCGCGCACATGCTTGACGTGCAGGTAGCGCTGACCGAGCGCGCCGACGAAGCCGAGCAGATGCGAACGCTGGTCAAGAAGCTGTCGATGGCAGTCGAAACGCCGCTGATCATCGACGTCACCGATCCACACGTCGCCGAGGCAGCCTTATCGGTCTATCCCGGACGCGGCATCATCAACGGTAACAACCTCGAAAATGGGCGCGAGCGCATCGACAAAGTGATGCCTATCGCCCGAAAGTACGGCGCGGGCGTCCTCTCGATGACGATTGACGAAGAGGGCATGGCGCATACCCGCGAAACCAAGCTCGCCGTCGCCCGGCGCATTACCGAAATCGCCGTTAATGACTACGGACTCGCGCCCGAAGACCTGATCTTCGACACCCTCACCTTCCCGCTGACTACCGGACAGGAAGACCTGCGCAACGACGCCATTGAAACGCTGGAAGGCATCCGCCTGATCAAGCAGAACATCCCCGGCGTGCTGACGGCGCTCGGCGTCAGCAACGTGTCGTTTGGCGTCACACCCGCCGCCCGGGGTGTCCTCAACAGCGTGTTCCTCTATCACGCCGTTGCGGCGGGGTTGGATATGGCGATTGTCAATCCGGCGCATATCACGCCCTACGCCGAAATTCCAGACGAACAGCGCAAGCTGGCGGATGACCTGATCTTCAACACCGATCAGGACGCGCTGCCGCGTTTCATCCAATACTTCCAGCAGAACGATGTCAGAATGGCGGGGCAGCAGCAGGAAGACCCAACCGAGGACATGACGGCGGAACAAGCCATCCACTGGCAGATTCTCCACCGCAAGAAGGATGGCGTCGAGGCGCTGATCGACGACTGTCTAACGCGGCAGGACGCCGTTGGCGTGCTCAATAACGTGCTGCTTCCGGCGATGAAGGAAGTGGGCGACAAGTTTGGCGCGGGCGAGCTGATCCTGCCTTTCGTGCTGCAAAGCGCCGAGGTGATGAAGAAGACCGTCGCCTATCTCGAAAAGTTCATGGATAAAGTCGAGGGTTCGTCAAAGGGTACGGTGGTGCTGGCGACGGTCTACGGCGACGTTCACGACATCGGTAAGAACCTCGTCAAGACCATTCTCGCCAACAACGGCTATACCATCCACGATCTCGGCAAGCAGGTTCCCGCCAACGTCATCATCGAGAAGGCGCAGGAATACAACGCCGACGCCATTGGCTTGAGCGCTCTGCTGGTCAGCACGTCCAAGCAGATGCCGCTGATCGTCAACGAGCTGGCGCGGCGGAACCTGAGCTACCCGGTCATCATTGGCGGCGCGGCGATCAACCGCAAGTTCGGGCGGCGCATCCTCTTTCTGGAAGACAGCCAGCAGCCTTACGAACCGGGCGTCTTTTACTGCAAGGATGCCTTTGAGGGCTTGTCGGTCATGGACACGCTGATTGACCCGGCGAAGCGCGACGGCTTCCTGGAGCAGATCCGGCAGGAAGCTTACGCCGAGATGGACAAGCCGGTACCGGTCAAGCGGGCGCGCAGCCTGGGCAGCAAGACCGTTCAGCCATCGCCAGATCTTCCGACGCCGCCGTTCTGGGGCACGCGCACCATCCGCCAGATGCCGCTGGAGATCGTGCTCAAATATCTGCACAAGCCTGAGCTTTACCGCCTGTCGTGGGGCGCGACCAACACGCATGGTGATGCCTGGAAGCAGCTTGAAGCCGAATATGAAGACCGGCTCGAACGGATGACGCGCGAGGCGCTGCGCGACCAGACGCTGAAGCCGCAGGCGGTCTATGGGTACTTCCCAACCAACAGCGACGGCGACGACCTGGTGATCTACGATCCCGCGCCGTTCCAGGCGGCATTGTCAAATGGCAATGGTGTAGGGACACGTCATGGCGTGTCCGCTGACAGTATCGAACGGCGCGAAATCGCCCGCTTCTCGTTCCCGCGCCAGCCGTATGGCGACTATCTGTGCATCAGCGACTACTTCGCGCCAACGGACAGCGGGCTGATCGATACCGTCGCGCTTCAGGTCGTGACCGTCGGGCACGCGGCAAGCGAGCATTTCGACGCCTTGCAAGCCGCCGACAATTACAGCGAAGCCTATTTCTTTCATGGCTTGGCGGTACAGGCGGCGGAAGCAACCGCCAATTACGTTAACCGCGCCGTCGTCAACAAGGGGATGGACATTCCGCCGGGACGCGGAAAGCGCTATAGTTGGGGCTATCCCGCCTGTCCCGATATCTCGGATCATGCGGTTGTGCTGAAGCTGCTGCCACAGGTAGCCGCCGAATTGAAGCTTGAACTCACCCCATCCTATCAGTGGGTGCCGGAAGAAAGTACGGCGGCAATTGTCGTGCATCACCCGGATGCCAAGTACTACAGTGTCGGCGCGGATCGCCTGCGGCAAATTGAGGAAGCGTAAAATAGTGACTGCACCCACCACCACTCTCTCGCCTGCGCTGGCAGCGCTCATTCGCCAGATGCCCAAAGTCGAGCTGCATGTCCACTTTCTGGGAGCGATGCAGCCCGAAACCGTCCTCGAACTCGCCCGCCGCAACCGCGTGTCGCTGCCGTTTGACACCCTTGAAGGCTTGCGCGAGTGGTTTCGCTTTCGCGATTTCCGCCACTTCATCGATGTCTACATGGAAGCGGTGCGCGTGACCGAAACCGTCGAAGATATCGAATACGGTGCCTGGGCATTTCTACAGGGGCAGGCGGCGCAGAACATCATCTACAGCGAGCTGACCTTCACGCCGCGCATCGATCATCTGAAGTCTAACCACCCGCCCTTTTCCGAGCAGCTTGCCGCTTTCAAACGCGCCACCATGCGCGCTGAAAAGGAACTCGGCATTTCGATGGGCGTAGTCATCGACTTTCCCCGCGACATTACGGTAGACGAAGCCGATTTATACGTCAATGCCGCCATCGAGGGCTATGGCAGAGGCGTGGTCGCCTTTGGCATCGGCGGCTACGAGCCGGGCAACCCGATAGAACGCTACCGTCGCCAGTTCGACGCCGCCTGCGCGGCGGGTGTCCCCAACGTGCCGCACGCGGGCGAGCATGTAGGACCCGAAAGCGTCTGGAGCGCGATCCGCGTCGCCAACCCGGCGCGCATCGGTCACGGCGTGCGCAGCATCGAAGATCCCGAACTGGTCGCCTTTCTGCGCGATCACCAGATTCCACTCGAAATCTGCCCGACCAGCAATATCGCCCTCAAGGGCTACCCGACGCTGGCAGATCACCCGATTCAGCGGCTGATCGACGCTGGCGTGATCGTCACCGTCAACAGTGACGACCCGCCAATGTTCAGCACCACGCTGACCGACGAGTTCCTGCTGACGGCGGAAACCTTTGGCTGGGACGCGGATACGCTGGAAGCGCTGACGCTCAACGCGGTGCGCTCAACCCTGCTGCCCGACGCCCGGAAAGCCGCTGTAGCGCACTTTGTTAAGGCGGAATTCGCCCGGTTGAGTTCAGGAGGATAAAGGACTGCGATGTTCTACCGCTTCTGGAAGCCGCGAAAACGCGATTCCGACCCCGAACCGCCGCCGGTCGGCAATCGGGATCGCCAGTGGCGCGGGCTGTTCGCCGGGGTGCCGCTGATTTTCGGGCTGGTGATCATCACCGTCCTGGCGCTGCTGCTGTTCCTGCACAGCCGGTTTATGGGTCATGTTGGAGACTGTCGGGCAGGGTACAGCACCTATCCGAATGTCCAGGTGATCGACGAGCAGCAACCCTATTTCCTACAGCCATTCGGCACGCTGCGAGCCGACCTCTACTCATCGGACTCACCTGACGCGGTCGAGGCATGGTTGAACCGGGCGCGGGCGGAGATGATGCGCGAGGCGATGGAATCCGGGGATTTCAGCAGCGTTCCCAGCCAGTCGTGGCGGGTCACGGCAGCTAACGGCGGCAGCGAAATCGTGGTCTACTGCCCATAGCGGGTTCGCTTTTAGCTCACTGCTAACCGCGAACCGCTGTTGGCTTATCTGAAGGATGAAGTAACGTGAGGTTCTTGCAAAAGCGTCAGGGCTGCCTCGGCTGCTTGGGCGTGCTGATCATCATGCTGCTGTGCGGTACGGTCACGACGTTCACCCTTGACCGGGTTTGTTACAGCGGCTTAAGCCAGCGTTTGCCCATCTACCCGAACGCCGAAGTCGAGATGCGCAGTCACAACCTGTTTACCGAATTTGGTATGGGCAACACCATCGTCATCATGCACTCCGACGACGAACCGAATGTCGTCCGGTCGTGGTACGGGCAGCAAACCGGCGGCTACCTGCGCCAAACGATGGAAAGCGGCGGCTTCGTTGACCGGATCGCCCAGCGGCTCGCGCGCGGTGACTGGGACGTGACGCGCGAGGAAGACGGCGACGGCACGCAGATTATCCTGTTCGGCACCTGTGTCAATTAATAGTTCCTGTTTGAGAAAAGTTTTGTAAAGGCGCGTCCAATTTCGATGGGACACATGCTTCGCACTTGCAGAAGCGGGCTTTGTGATCGAGGAAGCGCTTGAGCGCGATCCGTATCCCGAACAGATCGAGGTGCAGACCCGCCACGCCTACCTGATCGCTGCAAACCATAACCGTATTGAGTCTATTAGGAATATAAATTATTGTAATGTGAGTAATACATCGCGCTATAACAGGGCTGCAATCATGACTCACATGAAATATCTCGAAATTGCATATGACGTTGTTCAGGATGAACTTACGGAAATGGAGAAGACCAATCAAAGTGTCTACTCAAATATGCGCAAGTGTCTAGAAAACATGTCGAAGTCATGGTCATCAAAACAGTATATCCGAATTCCGTATTACAACTCCTTGTACCGAGTATCCTACGTCTACGCACATTTTGCTGCGGATGCAAGCTTGATCGAGAGCGGATTCCACCGCGACAAAACCTTGGCAGGATTTTATGATCAAGTTCACAGTTCCAAGGGGAAGGTCAGAATATGTGTGTTTGGTGCCGGACCTGGACCCGAGGTCGTCGGAATTACCAACTGGATAAGGCGGAGAGGGTTGAAACACCTATCTTACACAGACTACACACTATTTGATCGTGAACCTGGATGGCAAATCCTTGCCGAGAGAGTCATTAGCAAAGCGAACGCTGCTACTGATCCCTTAGAGAAATCCGTCAAGGTCTCTTGCCATTTTCGCTATGCCAAGGGATTTGATTTGACCGCTTTCAATGGTGTTGAAGATTGTTATGGACATGATATTTACGTTTTCTCATATGTCCTTTCCGAAATCAGAGGTTCAAATGTGCCCCAAATCCTTGAGGCGTTCGGTGCAGGATTGAGAGATGGGATCAGCGATGCAGCAAAGTTTGTTTTCATCGACAGATTTAATGTTCGTGAGAATCATCCAATTGAGAACGCTGTTGCCATCTGTCGGGGCTTAGCCATTGTGCTAGAACCATCGTCTGTGCTGCCGGACAAAATGCCGACAACTGAGTGGCAAGTTACGGAAACTCAGCGATTCCGCAATCTGAGTCGTGCGCTTGGTCGGCGGTCGCCTAGGGGAAATAGCAATACAAGAGAGGCGTTCTTTATGACGGCAACTGCAAATGGCGATTCTGTCAGTCTCTGAAACGACAGGAGGAACAACATGATCATCTCCGCCAGCTACCGAACGGATATTCCCACCTTTTACGGCGAGTGGTTTCTCAACCGGCTCGACGCTGGATACTGTATGGTCGCCAATCCGTATGGCAGTAAGCCCTACCGCGTTAGCCTGCGGCGCGAACACGTCGATGGCTTCGTCTTCTGGACGAAGAATCTGCACCCGTTTCTGGATAAGCTGGACATCCTTCAGGAACGCGGCTACCCGTTCATCATTCAGTACAGCATCAACGGTTACCCGCGCGCACTGGAGTTTTCGGTCGTGGACGCGCAGCGCTCCATCCAGCATATGCACCTGATTGCCGAACGCTACGGGAAGCGTGTCCCCATCTGGCGCTATGACCCGATAGTCTTCTCGTCGCTCACGCCGTTTGAGTTCCATGTCGAGAACTTCAGGCGGCTGGCGTCGGAACTCGAAGGGACAACCGACGAGGTCGTGATCTCGTTCGCGCAGGTGTACAAGAAGACGCTCCGCAATATGAACTGGGCAGCAGCGAAATTCGGCTTCACGTGGTTAGACCCGGATGATCAGGCAAAACTTGATCTCGTTGCCGAAATGATTCCCATTGCCAAAGCACACAGCATGCAGCTTGCGGTCTGCTCGCAGCGCGATTATGTCACATCCGGCGCTGAGGAAGCCCGCTGCATCGATGCCCGGCGCTTGTCCGACGTGGCACAACACGATATTCGAGCCGAATCGAAGGGCAACCGTCCCGACTGCGCCTGTCACCTGTCGCGCGACATCGGCGCGTATGACACCTGCCCGCATGGCTGCGTCTACTGCTACGCGGTGCACGACAGAGCGCTGGCGCAGCGCAGGTACAAAGCACACGATCCACAGAGCGAATTCCTGTTCGAGCCTGCGCCGATCATGGAAACCCATTCGCCCGGGCAACCTGTTCAGCAAACGCTCCTGTAGACAGAAGAATCCGATTGAGAAGGAACCCTTATGCCCGCAATTACCCTGCTCCATCGTTTGACCCAACCGGATAAGCCGCTGCTGGCGGATGGCGCGATGGGCACGATGCTGCACGCCAGCGGCGTGCCGATTGATACCTGTTTCGACGGCTTGAACCTCAGCCAGCCGGAGACGGTGCGCGCGGTTCACCGCGCTTACGCCAGCGCCGGGGCGGAACTGATCGAAACCAATACCTTCGGCGCGAACCATTACAAGCTGGCGGAATGCGGGCTGGAAGCGTCGGTGGTCGAGATCAACCGCGCGGGCGTCCGGCTGGCGCGCGAGGCGATTGACGAAAGCGGGCGCGACGATGTCTACATTGCCGGGGCGATTGGTCCTCTCGGTGTCACCGCCGCGCCCTACGGACGCCTGAAAGAGGCGGATATCCGCGCCGCCTTTGCCGAACAGATCGGCGCTTTAGCCGCCGAAGGCGTCGATGCCATCCTGTTTGAAACCTTCAACGATCTGGCGGAGCTTAAACTGGCGCTGGAGACGGCGCGTTCAGCCGCCCCCGGCATCCCGGTCATCTGCCAGATGACGTTTGGCTCCGACCATCGGACGCTGCTCGGCTACCTGCCGGGGCGAGTCGCGCACGAACTCAAAGAAGCGCGCGCCGACGTGATCGGCGTCAATTGCAGCGGCGGTCCGGCGCAGATTTCGCGGGTGTTACAGGCGATGCGCCATTCCGAGCCGGACGCCATCTATTCCGCCATGCCCAACGCTGGCTATCCCGAAAACCTCGGCGGGCGCACCATGTACCCGGCGACGGAAGAATATTTCGCCGACTACGCCGTGACCTTTAAGGCGATTGGCGCGACCATCATCGGCGGCTGCTGCGGCACGACGCCCAAACATATCGCCGCCATGCGCGCCGCGCTCGATGATCCCAAACGTGTCAACCGTGTCCGTATCAGCCTGCCCAGAACCGGCGGCGAGCCGGTGACGCAGGAAGCCGAACGCCCAACCGAACTGGCGCACAAGCTGATGAACGGGCAGTTCGTCGTCACCGTCGAGATGAAGCCGCCGCGCAGCCATAACTTTGACCGCCTGCTTGAATCGGCGCGGCTGCTGCGCGACGCCGGAACCGACATGCTCAATATCGCCGACAGCCCGACCGCCAAAATGCGCGTCAGCCCGTGGGCGGTCTGCCAGATGCTCCAGGCGCGGCTGGGCGTTGAAACGGTGCTGCACTTCCCGACTC
This sequence comes from Aggregatilineales bacterium, assembly GCA_030834905.1. Taxonomy (GTDB): domain Bacteria; phylum Chloroflexota; class Anaerolineae; order Aggregatilineales; family Phototrophicaceae; genus Flexifilum. The sequence goes on from JAUQWZ010000014.1 coordinate 106,605, forward strand.
GCGGGCGCAACATGCTCCGCATTCAGGGCGATTTGCTCGGCGCGCACGCGCTCGGTCTGCGCAACCTGTTCGTCTGCATGGGCGACCCGACCCGCATCGGCGATTATCCCGAAGCCAACGACAACTACGACATCGTGCCGTCCGGCTTGATCAAGCTGACCAAGCTCAGGATGAATCACGGCGTCGATCAGGCGGGCAGCTCCATCGGACAGCCTACCAGCTTCACCGTCGGCTGCGCCCTCAACATGGCAGCGCCCAACGTTGACAAAGAGATCGACGTGCTGCGCAAGAAGATCGATGCCGGTGCCGATTTCGCGCTCGGTCAGGCGGTTTTTGAGCCACATCTCGCCGAGAATTTCCTGCGCCGCTATCAGGAAATCGTCGGTGAGCCGCTTCGCCTGCCCGTCCTCATGGGGGTGATGCCGCTGTACAGCCTGCGTCACGCGCTGTTCCTGCACAACGAAATTCCCGGCATCAGCATTCCGGCGCATATCCTCAAGCGCATCGAAGATGCTGGCGACGATGCAGCGCAGGAAGGCGTGTCCATCGCCCAGGAACTGCTGCGCCAGATGCGCGGGTTCGTTCAGGGAGCATATATCATCCCCGCCTTCGGGCGCTACGAGCTTGCCGCCCAGGTGATCGAGTCAGTGTTGGTTCCAAGTGGAAAGTGAAAAGTGAGCAGCTTGTAGCTTTCAACTTTCGACTTTTTACTTTCCACTCATCTTTAGCCGAGCGAGGAGTATCCACCTATGATCCCACGTCCCCAGTCTGATGAATATGGCGCGTACTATGCCGGATACATTCAGCGCGTGCCGGAAGGCAGCGACCTTCTGGCGTTCTTAAGCCAGCAGCCGGACGAACTGCGCGCGCTGGTGCAGCCCGTTTCCGATCAACAGGCAGCCGTCCATCCAGCGCCCGGCGAGTGGAGCGTCAAAGAGGTACTTGGGCATATCGTCGATACCGAACGGGTATTTGCCTACCGGGCAATGCGCATTGCGCGCGGCGATGCCACGCCGCTGGCGGGCTTTGAACAGGATGACTACGTTCGCGCGACCAGCTTCAACAACCGAAGCCTGACCGATCTGGTCGATGAGTTCGATTACCAGCGCCGCGCCAATATCCTGTGCTTCAAAGCGCTCACCGCCGAAGAAAGCCAGCGCCGGGGCACTACCCGTGACAATCCGGCGAGCGTCCGGGCGCTGCTTTACATTATGGCGGGGCACGTCGCCCATCACGTCGAAAGCCTCAAAACCGTTTACAAAGTCGGGGTTTGAGCTAATCGCGCTCAAGCCCCAGAGCCGGGACTATTCCTCGCTTTCAGGCAGCATATATTCTGCCGCCGGGCTGGGAATGACCGGCTCGACATCGGTCAGGGTGGCGAACAGATCATCCAGAATCAACTGCGCCGCCAGATACGTTTGCGCGCGGAACCAGTGCGGTCCAACGACATGGACGTTGCCTGCGCGAACGCCTTCCAGCGACTGCCAGAGGACGTTGTTCTCGTGAAAGTCCTCAAGCACCTGAATGTTTTCCGCCGCGACCTCAGGATCAGTCGATGCCCAGGTGAAGATGAAGATTTCATCGCCATCGGCGAGATCGAGGCGTTCGTTGGAAATGGCGACAAAGCCGTAATCCGCGCCGCCATCGACATAGCCGCCTTCAGCGAACGTCACTGCCTGAGAGTCAGGTCGCCCCAGCCCCACGTCCTGCAAAATGACTCCCTGCGCCGAGTCCACCAGCCAGATCATGGGATAATCGGGACTTGGGACAAAAGCCGACACTTCGATCTCGCCGGCGTCGTCGCCCAGAGCTTCCCGCAGTTCGGCAGTCCGCGCTTCGTAGGTTGCCAGCATATCCGCGTAAGCCTCATCCGTCTGAAAAACTTCACTCCAGAAGGCAGTAGAAGATTTCCAGTCGGTGGCATAGGCAGCGTCATAGACCACCATCGGCGCGATCTCGTTCATGCCTTCATAGAACAGGGATGAATCCTTGAAGGCGATGATGAGGTCAGGATTCAGTTCGGCTGCCAGTTCCAGGCTTGGGGGCCAGCCAAATCGCGGAATATCTGCCAGGTCATCCGCCAGTCCGGGCGTGATGGCGGAGATTTCGTCAGCCGCGTAACCAAAGACACCCACAATGGGAATATCGTTCAGGAGCAGAAACTCGGTCGCTGGCATATCCAGCGAAAGAATCCGCTGCGGGTTTTCCGGGATACAGACCGGTTCGGTTGCCAGCCGTTCGTGTTCAAATAACCAGAAACCCGCTTCACACTCGGAGGTCGTCTCCTGGGCAAACACAGCCGCGTTTCCCAGCAGCGAAAACACGATTAACACACTTAACAGACGTGGCAAATTTCGGAATGTCACCTTGCATTTCTCCTGTCAGATGATATCAAACGATGTTCAAAATTGAAGCCTGCTACCATGATAGTGAGCCAAATATCGGAGAATCTAGGCAGGCGATTAACAAGTGATGGCGCGGTCAGATGATTCGTATTGAAGCGCCGGTAAAGTTCTGTTGGTGAAAGCCGGAACTTCCAGGTAAAGTGAGGTTACAGTCGCCAGCGTATGGTGGTTAAAGCTGTGTCTGCGCGAGGGCAACTTCACTGCGTGAAAGCGCCTGCAACCCTTTGACCGGATCGCGCGTATAGATGCGTATGTTGTCAGATGCACAATTGAGGAAAATCCAGCCATGTCTGCCTACGAATTTGAAGAAAAACCCAAACGCTCATCCGCCCAGCACTACGAACTTGCCGATGTCGGCACGCGCCTGTTCGCCCTCATCATCGATGGCTTTATCCTCGGCTTGATCACCGGGCTGCTGACGGCGGTGCTGCGCGAACCCGGTACTGCTGGCGGGTTCATCGTCGGATTGCTCTACAACGGCTACTTCTGGACACAGCGTGACGGGCAGACGCCCGGCAAGCGCATGATGGGCATTCGCGTCATCAAAGTCAGCGGCGAACCCATCGACTACGCCACGGCGCTGATTCGCTACGTCGGCTATTACATCAACACCTTCGTCTTCGGGATCGGCTGGTTCTGGGCGCTCTTTAACGATAAGAGCCAGGGCTGGCACGATCTGCTGTCCGGCACTTATGTCGTGAAAGCCTGATGACAAAGCTGCTGTTTCCGAACCGCTGGCTGTCGGTGTATGAAGGTCCCGGCGGACCCTACATCGCCACCGGCAGCGCGGTCATGTGCGTTCCCGTCACCGCAGGCGGGAACGCGCTGTTTATTCTGGAGCCGAACGCCTACGACGGGCAGTACAATCTTTATCTTCCGGCGGGTCGAATCGAGCCGAATGAAGACCTCGCTGTATCCGCCAACCGCGAACTTCAGGAAGAGGCAGGCGTGATCGCGGCGCGGATGGATTATCTGGCGACGCTGCGCCCGTGGTTCAAATACCTGGACTCAACGCTGACGCTGTTCCTCGCCCGCGACCTCACACCCAGCAAGCTGGCAGGCGATGAAGCCTACATCATTGAGACAGAAGAAATTCCACTGGCAGATTTCGAGGCGCGCATTGCCAGCGGGCGGCTGACCGATTCCAGCGTGATCGCCGCGCTCTACCTCGCCCGGCAGCGGCTGGCGGCAGAGAGCGCCGGTTAAACCGAGGCTCGCTGTCGCTACTCGCTCGGCGCAGCCGGTTCCCTCGGTTCCTTCTGCGGCTGGCTGGCGTCAATAATCGAGTAGACCGATTTTTTGTCGTCGTCAGACAGACCCAGCCGTTCAAGCTGCGCGTCGAACATTTCCTGCAGCACCTTGTCCCGATCTGGCACATTACTGTTCAGCACGTCCTGCCCCCATTGATCGCTCTCAGTGGCGAATACGATTTCGCAGGCGGCAATCGCGTCAGTCAAACGCTGGACAGAAATCGGGCGGTCGGTGCCAACCAGCAGCGGAATCTGGGCAGAACCCAATTGTTCCAGCGTTTCGTCGTACAGCGTAAGCTGACGTTCCCAACTGTACATTTGCTGAAACGAGGCAAACATTGCCGCCGCCGATGGCAGCAGCACCGCCAGCAGCGGCAGCAGTATCAGCAAAAACGGTGCCGTCTCGTCACTGGTCACAAGGTTTGATCCGGCGATCAGGGTTGACAGCCCCATCAGCATCGCCGCCGCCATGTGGGTGAAACCGCTGTTCTGCCGAAATTCCCCCATCCGTCCCTTATACCAGTTCTCCTGAACCCTCAAGCGGTTGTTGACGTAAACTTCGCGCAAAAACTGAGCTTCCGCCTGGTTGAGATTGGAGCGACTGCGCTGGTTAACGACGGTGTCACCGGCGGGCGGTGCCGCCTGCGTGCCCTGCCGCCGTTTTCCCAGGCTGCTCACCTGAACCAGCGTTTGCAGCAGGCGCACCTCGCGGTTTTCGTTGCTGCCATGATACGGCGGCACCTGCGCCAGATACTGGTAATAATGGCTGCGCAGCGTTTCCGCGCGGCGGCGGTTGACGTACCACTCGCGCTGCGGCACTTCCCGGTTGTTCTTGAAGGTGTAGACCGTCGTAATGAAGCCGATAATGCCGGTCGCCAGCCAGATGATGGAGTTTGAGGAGCCAACGCTCAGATAGGCGAGCAGTGCCGTCATGAACGCGCCGAAAACAAAGATCCAGTTGTAGAGATAAAAGTTATTCTGGTAGTGTGCCGCCGCCACATCATACTGAAAGTAGTGATGCAGATAAGTCTCCCCGTTCAACAGTTCCAGATCGTCCACCAGCGTCGAAAAGTTCGCCAGCGTCAGGTCTGGCGCTTTGGTCTGGATATAGTCTTGAATATCCCTGGTCGTCAGGAAATTGTGACTGCGGATCAGTTCCTGGTAGGCGGCATCATCGTCTGGCTTCTGCCAATCCTGCAGGGAACCTTGCAGCATCGGACGACGCCGGATAAAGAAGAGGTTGCTTAAGTAGGATCGCTGCGCTGCCACAGGGACGCTCCTGGTAATTTTTATAAGCCGGGTCATGCTGGTAAATGCAGTATAGGACGATCATAATTCTGGCGCTATTTCAGCCCTGTAACAAAGGCAAACCTTGTTACAATTCATGCTGGTGGTCGTCGTGCGGACGGACTTACAGCGAGGGCTGGCGGCAATAGTGTGAAGGACACATACCATTATGACCGTTTCCATCTGGCAGGCGGACGGCAGTCAGCCAATCCGCGAAGTTGACTTTCTGATCGTCGGCGCGGGTATCGTTGGCGTGGCGGCGGCAAATTTCGCAGCGCAGGCGGGGCGTGAGGTCGTCATCACCGAAATGCGCGACGTGGCGCTGGGTGCCAGCAGCCGCAACGCAGGCTTCATGATCACCGGGCTGGACGCCTATTATCATCGGGCGATTGAGCGCTACGGACACGACATCGTCCGTGAATTGTGGCAGCTTTCAGCCCAGACGCATCGCTACTGGCGCGAGTTCATCGCTAAAGACGGCGATAACGCGCGGCTGGAACAATGCGGTTCGCTGCTGCTGGCAGAAAGCGACGCCGAAGCCCGCGAACTCGAACTGGCGGCAAAGGCACTCAACGCCGACGGCATCGAGGTGGTCTTTCACGCCAGCGATCCGCTGCGGCGCGGCTACTCCGCCGCCATCGAGCAGCCCTGGGACTGTGCCGTTCAGCCCTACGAACTGGCATGGGCGGCGCTTCGTACCAGCGGCGCGGCGCTGATCAGCAACAACGAGGTTTACAAGGTCGAGCAGACCAACCCCGATTACGCGGTTGTCCATACCCGGCAGTTCATCTTCCATGCCCGACACGTGCTGCTGTGTACCAACGCTTACTCGCGCTTCATCCATCCTTATTTCGAGGGTAAGGTTATCCCGACACGGGCGCAGTGTCTGGTCACCGCGCCGCTGAAAGCGCCGGTCATGAGCGGCTGCGGCTACAGCGACTACGGCTATATGTACTACCGCATGACCTTCGATGGTCGCCTGCTGATCGGCGGCGGGCGCAAGGATTACAAAGCGCTGGAGAACACCAGCGAGGACTGCGTTTCTGATCCGGTGCAGCGTTATCTGGACAATTATCTGCGCGTCAGGTTCCCCGACGTCACCGAGCCGGTCGAGCGCCGTTGGGCGGGTATCATGGGCTTCAGCGCCGACGGCGTGCCGCTGGTTGGGACGCTGCCGGACTGCCCGCGCGTGGGCTTCGCAGTCGGGTTTACCGGGCATGGACTGGCGTTTGGCGCGGGCGTAGCAGAACGCGCCGTCGATCATCTGCTGACCGGAGCGCATCCCGGCGCGGTCTGGGCGGGAAGACTGGGGTAGATTAAGCGTCGTATTGTGGATAGCGGCGCATTTCGATGCGTTGTTTTCGCTTTTCGACCTGCGTCTCGCTGTTCATGTTAAGCAGAATGACGGTTACTCGTCCCTGTGGCGTAAGCGGTTCTATCACTGCGCCGTTGAGACGAAAATGCGCATTCCATTGATTCTTGCGGGGATGGAAGAATGAAATGAAGTTTCCAGTTTCAGGATCGATAGAGCCAACGTCGCTGCCTTTGTGTCGGTTACACTCAAAACAACTCAGACATAGATTATCGGCATCTGTCTCGCCGCCATGGTTTTCCGAAATGATGTGATCGATTTCATGTACCAGAAAGTTGTCTTCTTCGTTTAGCAGACAGTATTCGCAGCAGTTCCTTGCCCGCTCATGCACGAGGCGGCGCAAAGATTGAGGGATATAGGTCATTCGTTGACGAGTCTTTTGCGCGCCCTCCTTGGTCAATCGTTTCAATATCCTCTACGGATCGAAGTAGGTTGAAGCCCTGGACGTCGGCGACGTTGACGAACAGTGCAAGGAGTTTCAATATCCTCTATGGATCGAAGTAGGTTGAAGCTTCAGAGGCTGGTTTCATACGCGCAGATGCGCTATGAGTTTCAATATCCTCTACGGATCGAAGTAGGTTGAAGCATTAAGCGTGTCGGCTGCCGCCGCTTCGGTGCCGAGTTTCAATATCCTCTACGGATCGAAGTAGGTTGAAGCGCATGGTCACAGGGTATTGCAGCACGATCCCACAAGTTTCAATATCCTCTACGGATCGAAGTAGGTTGAAGCCGGATGAAATTGTCAATCCAATTCGGCGCGGCAAGTTTCAATATCCTCTACGGATCGAAGTAGGTTGAAGCAAAGTAGCTCGTGGGACTGGCTTGAGATGTTTTCTGGTTTCAATATCCTCTACGGATCGAAGTAGGTTGAAGCCTGACGTTGTGATTGACATAGCTCAACAGTTCGTAGTTTCAATATCCTCTACGGATCGAAGTAGGTTGAAGCAGCCTGTTTGGCTACGCTGGCATCTGCGCCAGCCAGTGTTTCAATATCCTCTACGGATCGAAGTAGGTTGAAGCCAAACAAAACAACTTCCGCAGTCCTCCACTTCCTCGTTTCAATATCCTCTACGGATCGAAGTAGGTTGAAGCGCTTAAATTGGACAACTGATGTTAGCGATACTCCGAGTTTCAATATCCTCTACGGATCGAAGTAGGTTGAAGCGCTTAAGTCCTTCAGCCATAATCACCGACAAGCGAGTTTCAATATCCTCTACGGATCGAAGTAGGTTGAAGCGTTTGCCACGCCGCCCCCCTATGTACCTTTTGAGCCGTTTCAATATCCTCTACGGATCGAAGTAGGTTGAAGCGGATGAGCGCATCATTAATGTTCCGATTTTTCACGAGTTTCAATATCCTCTACGGATCGAAGTAGGTTGAAGCACGGTCACAAGCAAAGTACCCTGAAAACGCAAGGAAGGTTTCAATATCCTCTACGGATCGAAGTAGGTTGAAGCTTGCCATTGCCGTACGCTCCCATCTTATAGCTCCTCTGTTTCAATATCCTCTACGGATCGAAGTAGGTTGAAGCCGTGAAGCTGGCGAGCTGCGTCTTCTCAAAGGTCGTGTTTCAATATCCTCTACGGATCGAAGTAGGTTGAAGCGCTGCTGGTCGGATTTCACCGTCTTCAGGAAGCCGAGTTTCAATATCCTCTACGGATCGAAGTAGGTTGAAGCTGTCGGACAAAAACAGGCTCATCGACGAGCTGCGCGGTTTCAATATCCTCTACGGATCGAAGTAGGTTGAAGCCAGCGTCGCCCGGTACACCCCTTCGGGAATCGCCAGGTTTCAATATCCTCTACGGATCGAAGTAGGTTGAAGCATCCGAGCGCGTGCAGAGTATGGACGTATCGTAGAGTTTCAATATCCTCTACGGATCGAAGTAGGTTGAAGCACTGCGCTTATAAAGGAACATATAGACATTCAAATCGAGTTTCAATATCCTCTACGGATCGAAGTAGGTTGAAGCAGCCAATCAGCAGCATCCTCATACCAAGTGAACGGGCTGTTTCAATATCCTCTACGGATCGAAGTAGGTTGAAGCTTCTCATCTGGCGCGTTTCACGCCAGAGCGCCACAAGTTTCAATATCCTCTACGGATCGAAGTAGGTTGAAGCGTCCTGACGGCGGCAAGGGTGTATGTCTTTACAGAGTTTCAATATCCTCTACGGATCGAAGTAGGTTGAAGCTTCTTGGGTGTGAGTTGGTAGCTCTACACACAGAATGTTTCAATATCCTCTACGGATCGAAGTAGGTTGAAGCGATAATGCGCCTGATCGCCCAACGCCAAATAAGCAGTTTCAATATCCTCTACGGATCGAAGTAGGTTGAAGCTTATTGGCGGCGGGGGTATCCACCACATCGTCAGCAAGTTTCAATATCCTCTACGGATCGAAGTAGGTTGAAGCCTATCGACGTGGCGGGTGCTATTCGGTTGGACTACAGTTTCAATATCCTCTACGGATCGAAGTAGGTTGAAGCACTTCGCTTCGCGCTGCGCAGACGCCTCATTCGGGAGTTTCAATATCCTCTACGGATCGAAGTAGGTTGAAGCACCACGTCGATTGCGGCATGGGATTGCAGCAATTGGTTTCAATATCCTCTACGGATCGAAGTAGGTTGAAGCACACTCGGAGGCTGGAAGGTCTTGGAGGTGCTGGACGTTTCAATATCCTCTACGGATCGAAGTAGGTTGAAGCCTGTCTGCGTCGCCAGCTCTACCGGCAAACGTTACACGTTTCAATATCCTCTACGGATCGAAGTAGGTTGAAGCACCCCTTAAAGCCCGCAATAAAGGGGGTCTATTAAAGTTTCAATATCCTCTACGGATCGAAGTAGGTTGAAGCTTCCGCCAGGAACGTTATGATGCGGTGCTCATTCAGTTTCAATATCCTCTACGGATCGAAGTAGGTTGAAGCCTGCGGTGGTCACGCCTTTCTGCCTGCTGTCTGAAGTTTCAATATCCTCTACGGATCGAAGTAGGTTGAAGCCGGATGCTCCACAGAAGCCGCGCCAGAATCGCAAAAGTTTCAATATCCTCTACGGATCGAAGTAGGTTGAAGCCAGCCAACGCGATACCGCACAGCAGGGACATGAAGCGTTTCAATATCCTCTACGGATCGAAGTAGGTTGAAGCGCCGTCACCGGAACCGCCGCCAGACCAAACGCCGACAGTTTCAATATCCTCTACGGATCGAAGTAGGTTGAAGCCGGCGCGGGCGCTCTCGACCACCAGCCGCACCGGAGTTTCAATATCCTCTACGGATCGAAGTAGGTTGAAGCCATCTGGACATCCGTCTGCCGCGCATCCCGCTGGATCGTTTCAATATCCTCTACGGATCGAAGTAGGTTGAAGCAGTCCGAATTCGTGCAAGCCATGGGCGCGGACGCCGTTTCAATATCCTCTACGGATCGAAGTAGGTTGAAGCTGAGCGTCGGGTCCGGTCTGTGAGCGTTGGAAGCGGTTTCAATATCCTCTACGGATCGAAGTAGGTTGAAGCATTGCCAGGATAACCACCAAGTGGGTCTGTATTCCGGTTTCAATATCCTCTACGGATCGAAGTAGGTTGAAGCTGCCGTTACAGCCAACCCGGGCGGGAAGTTCCCGCCGTTTCAATATCCTCTACGGATC
>JAUQWZ010000015.1 GCA_030834905.1 Aggregatilineales bacterium
ACTCAGGTGAAACACGCAGACCCATAAATCCACTCCCTGTTCCAGGAGCAAATTGTCAGGCGAGAAAACCAGGGCGGTCAATCCGTTCCCGCAACGTTCCACAACTTGGCCAAAATCACAGCTTCGGGCCGATTAGGCCTACCAGGACGAACAGCTGGCGGATATCAACCCCGCCGATCTCATCGTCGCCACGCGCGTGCTGAAAGCGTTTCTCACCGGCCCCCATCAGGGAAAGCCCGACCTGCACATCTAGCTACAATACCGTTCTTTGAGAAGCCTCCCAGCCCCTATCGGGTCCACCTCTTGTTCCAAAGCGACATAGCAGTCGGTTATCGGGTAAGTGGTTCTGGTGTTCATGACGATCCTCCGCAGCCAAACTCCGCGGAAGATCGAAATCCGGCCTCCGGGGAGAACGCGCTCCCCGAGTGAGTTCCTCCGAGCCCAGACCCAGTGGGCGGGTGTCCGGTGAAATGAGGGGCACTCCACCACCCACTATGACCGTTATTTTGCTGTGCAAAGCCTTTGTCGGCAGGCGCTGTCTCGCGTGCTTCGCAGATTAATGGCGGCTAATTTCCTAGCGTTCGTGGACAAAGGGTATCCATAGTTTGACTGCGGCGATGGCGACGAAGCCGAGATAGGATTCCTTGGTCTTGTCGTAGCGCGTTGCGATGCGCCGACAATTCTTGAGCTTGTTGAAGAGGCGCTCGATCTGATTTCGCCATTTGTATTTGGCTTTGTCGTGTGGGATCGGATCGCGCCTGTTGCTCTTTGACGGGATGACAGCCTCGACGTTGGCGCTGGCGATCTCTTCGCGAATGGCGTCGGCGTCATAGCCCTTGTCGGCGAGGAATGCCTCGATCCGGTCGGAGACCATCCGGAACAATGGCGCAAAGCCCTGGGTGTCGTGCGTTTGCCCGGGTGTCAGAACGAAGCCGAGCGGGCGGCCTTTTCGCATCACAGCCGGCATGGAGCTTGGAGGTGAAGCCGCCGCGCGATCGGCCAAGCGCCTCGGCCTCCTGAGTCCCCTTTTTATGCCGACCGCACAATGATGGGCCCGGACAACGGTGCTATCGATCATGTCGGCGCTTCGATCCCGCTCGACCAGTTCAGCCAGCGTTTCGAGCATCGCCTCGAACCCGCCGGTCTCGACCCATCGTCGGTAACGGCGGAAGTCGCTGTTCCATTTGCCGTATTCGTCAGGCAGATGTCGCCATTGCGCGCCCGTGCGCGCCATCCACATCATGCCCTCGAAATAACGTCGATTGTCATGAGCAGGGCGGCATCCGCGCCCCCGTTCAGCAGGAAGAAGCGGACCGATCAGCGCCCATTCCTCGTCCGTCAAACCAATCCGTTCGCCCAAGGCTGCCTCCAAATGGAAGCCTTGAATCAAAACCGGATTCCTCAGTCAACCCTTGTCCATGAGCGCTAGCTTGAGTGCGGGGGGTTCACTTTGCCGTTCGTGCGTCATGCCGACCTTCTGCAGAAGGCCGGCACGACGCGTTTCGCGCAAGCGGCAATCTTGCCGCGGATGGTGATGAGTAAGGCTCCGGTGCGCAATGAAGGCGAATCTCATATCGCTTCCCTCGCGAAGAAGGCTGCGGCCTTCTTTAGGATGTCGCGCTCCGCCTTCAGCTTCGCGACTTCCTTGCGCAGCCGGTCAATCTCAAGCTGCTCCGGCTTCATCTGTCCGTAGGCCGGTAGAACGCACGCTGCGGATCGGCGCCGAGTTCCCGAATTTATTTGCGCAGCACGTTCTGGTGCAGATCCAGATCACGGGCTGCCTGCGCCACCGCAACGCCCTTCACCAGCCTCACCGCCTCAAGCTTGAGCTTGCGGCTGAACTTCCTTCTTCGCATTCCCACTCTCCAGTTCCGTCAAAACACCTTGTCTCGGTGTCCACGAAACCGGCAGCAGGCCAAACCGCCAACATTGAGGGGGTTAGTTCTTCATGTCGCCAAAGGGGGTCAATCCCCGGAGTCGCTTGACAGGAATGTCAGTTGCTTCTCCAACTCAGGGAGGGCCTGGTAGAGATCGGCGACGAGGCCGTAGTCGGCGACTTGGAAGATGGGGGCCTCCTCGTCCTTGTTGATGGCGACGATGATCTTGGAGTCCTTCATGCCGGCGAGATGCTGGATCGCGCCGGAGATGCCGACTGCAATGTAGAGCTGCGGCGCCACCACTTTGCCGGTCTGCCCCACCTGCCAGTCGTTCGGCGCGTAGCCGGCATCGACCGCCGCGCGCGAGGCGCCAATGGCCGCGCCCAGCTTGTCCGCAACCGGCTCGATATATTTGGTGAAGTTCTCGCGGCTCTGCATGGCGCGGCCGCCGGAGATGATGATCTTGGCCGAAGCGAGCTCAGGCCGCTCGCTCTTGGAGAGCTCCTCGCCGACAAAGCTCGAGATAGCCGGCGCCTCCGCCACCTTCGCCTCCTCGATTGGCGCATTGCCGCCCTCGCCTGTCGCTGGGAAGGCGGCAGTGCGCACTGTAACCACCTTCTTCTTATCCTTCGACTTCACCGTCTGAATGGCGTTACCGGCATAGATTGTCCGCTCAAAGGTGTCGGGCCCGTCGACCTTGAGGATGTCGGAGATCTGCATAACGTCAAGGAGCGCGGCGACGCGGGGCATGAAGTTCTTGCCCGAGGTGGTCGCCGCCGCGATGATCGCGTCATACGGTTCGGCGAGCGACAAGATGAGCGCGGCAAGCGGCTCGGCGAGCGCATGCTCGTAAGCGGCATCGTCGACAACGAGGACCTTGCCGACGCCGTCGAGCTTGGCGGCCGCTTCGGCCGCCGGCTGGCAGTCCATGCCCGCAACGAGGATATGCACGTTGCCGCCCATCGCCTTCGCGGCCGTGAGCGTCTTATTGGTCGCGTCCTTGAGCGTCGTGTTGTCGTGCTCGGCAATCAAAAGCGTGGTCATCAGAAGACTCCGGCTTCGTTCTTGAGTTTACCGACAAGATCGGCGACGCACGCAACCTTTACCCCCGCCTGCCGCTTCGGCGGTTCCGTGGTCTTGACCACTTCAAGGCGCGGCGCGACATCGACGCCGTAATCGCCCGGCACCTTCTCGTCGACCGGCTTCTTCTTCGCCTTCATGATGTTCGGCAGCGACGCATAACGCGGCTCGTTGAGGCGCAGATCGGTGGTGACGATCGCCGGCTTGTTGAGCTTCACCGTCTGTAAGCCCCCGTCAACCTCTCGGGTGACCAGGAACGCACTGTCCTCGACGGCGATCTTCGAGGCAAAGGTGCCCTGTGGCCAGCCGAGCAATGCCGCCAGCATCTGTCCGGTCTGGTTGCAATCGTCGTCAATCGCCTGCTTGCCCAGTATCACAAGGCCCGGTTGCACCGCCTCGACCACACCCTTAAGGATCTTCGCCACTGCAAGCGGTTCTACCGCGCTCTCGACCTTTACCAGGATCCCGCGGTCGGCGCCCATGGCGAGCGCGGTGCGGATCGTCTCCTGCGCCTGCTGCGGCCCGATCGAGACGATCACCACGTCGCTCGCCTTGCCGGCCTCCTTCAGGCGCAAAGCTTCCTCGACCGCGATCTCGTCAAACGGGTTCATCGACATCTTCACATTCGAAAGCTCAACCCCCGAACCGTCCGACTTCACCCGGACCTTCACATTGGAATCCACCACCCGCTTCACGGGCACGAGCACTTTCATCAAAATACTAACTCCCGTTCCGATACGAAAACTCGCTTACAACCAGTTGTTCTAGCGTTAGCGGCGAGATCTTTAGCCACCAATCAACGTTGCCGAAGGCAGCTGTGTGGCGTCAAAATTCGGAATCATCCGTTATGCCTTAGAGTCTGCGTCGAAACTCATGATGGAGGAGCTAAGCGCCGCGTGAGCGGCGTCACGGTGCGGCGTAAATGAAAGCTTTGGCTTCCAAATAGGCTTTGACAACCGCCTGGCACCCGCCACGAAGCCCCGGCTATTGATCCCCACGTTGACACGCGTCGACAATACGAACATGTCCGGACGGAGCATTGTCATGATCTCCTCTTCAGCTACTGACACGCAGGCTCTCTGGATCATGCGGGGTACGCTCCAGAATACTTACGGGTAGTCTGTTGCCTCGCACCAAGCAGTTGATCGTCTTGCCACCCCGCACCAAATCATCCTTCACGGATGCAAACGCGATGCCCGAACCTACGGACGGCCCATAGGTCGACGAATGGACGAATCCAACCACGTCATTGCCGTCGAACAAGAGATCGCCAATTTCGGGGGGAGATCCATCGAGATCGAACGATATGTGGACGAGGCGATAGGGCACGGGCCGTGCCGTATCAAGGATCGCGCGGCGACCAATGAAGCCTTCCTTACTCGGATCGACGAAGCGGCTGAGGCCAGCTGAAGTTGCTGTCTGACTTGTGTTGAAGTCTGCGCCCCAGATTGGCCACCCGGCCTCGAGCCGCAGGGTGTCGTACGCCTTAAATCCAAAATCAACTATTTGGAATTCCTCGCCCGCGGCCGCAAGCGCTTCGTAGATACCTATCTGATATTCGAGAGGGTGGTGAAGCTCCCATCCAAGCTCGCCGACCATATTGAAGCGCAATGCGCGCGCGCGACCGAACGCAATATCGATATCTGCAACCGTCAACCAAGGGAAATCGTCATTGGACAATTTCGCTTCGCTCACTTTGGCGAGCACTTCGCGGGCTCTTGGCCCTGACAACAGCAGCGCTCCATAGCGACCGGTGACATTCTCAAGCTGTACGCTTCCGTCCCTCGGTAATTGTTCATTCATCCAAGAGTAATGGTGCAGCTCCGCTTGCGGAGCAGCAGTCAAATAGAAGCGATTAGGCTCAACGCGCGCGATTGTCGTGAAGCACATCACTTGACCGCGCTCATTCAGCATGGGTGTGGAAACAATACTCCCGACGGCGGGGAGACGACGGGCGCAGAGCCGATCAAGAAAGGTACTGGCGGCCGGTCCAGATACTTCATACTTCGCAAGCGCCGTGAGATCGAGAATGCCAACGCTTTTGCGCACATCTAGTGCTTCGGCGCGCGCCTCCTCGACGCCGTTTGAACGCGCATTGCCTCGCGAGAACCACATAGGCGTTTCCCACCCAAGCTGGGCTGAGAAATGCGCCCCTTTAGCCTTGAGGCGATCGTAAAGCGCGCTAGCCCGCGCAGGCCGACCCGCTAACCGTTCCCCTGAGAGATCAACAGTTCCGAAGACATGCGCTTCGCTCAGCATGGCGCGAATAAACCGCTTGTTGGCGTAGCAGCCGAAGCGACTCGCATACAGCATAGAGACGTCGACGCTCGGACTGCCTTCGATCAGCCATTCGGCGGCGACATGCCCCAGTGCGGCTGCCTGGCTAATGCCGTTGGCGAATCCCGCCGATATGTGAACGTTTCGCAGTCCAGGTATGGGACCAATCAGGCCCTGCAAATCGGGGGTTCGACTCGTTGGACCACAGATCTCGGTCTTAATCCCAACCCGGCCGAGCGCAGGAACGCGCGCCATTGCGGATTCGAGACTATGAGCGCCCCGTTCGAGATCCACCGGAAAAAGCTCTTGACCAAAGTCGTCAGGAATTCCGTCGAGGAAGCAGTACGGTGTATGCGGCTCGTGCACGCCAATGAGCAAACCATTACGCTCCTGGCGAACATAGAACGGGACCGCGAAGTCGCGCAGCATCGGCACCTTGCGATCAAGTTGCCTGAGCTCCGGCACCTCATCGGTGACAAGGTATTGACGTTCGGTCGGCACAATTGGAATGTGTGCACCCGCCATGCGCGCAACGACCGGCGACCAAAAGCCAGCGGCAATCACCACGTACTCGGTGATGATATCGCCTTTGTCAGTGCCGACCTTCCATTCCCCATTCAACTGCTCGGTAAGACCAGTAACTTTGGTATGACGATAGATCTCCGCGCCCTTGGCGCGCGATGCGCGAGCGAAAGCGTGGGTCGTCATGCTCGGATCAAGCACCCCCTCGTCAGGTACGTAGGCTGCGCCAAGAATACCGTCGAGTTCCATCAGGGGATGCAGCTTCTTAATCTCGTCCGGCCCGATCATGTGATAATCAATGCCGACCGCTCGGGCGCTTTCCGTGCGGCTCGCATATCGCTCAAGCAGATCATTTGTTTTTGCGATCAGGATTGATCCCGTGCGGGTCCAACCGAGATGCTCGCCCGTCTCGTTCTCCATTTCGCGATAGAGCTTATAAGCGAGCACATTGAACTGGTTGACGGCTCGATTACCGTCAGCAAGAGAGACGTTTCCAGCAGCGTGCCAAGTCGTTCCCGCGGTGAGGTCCATGCGCTCGATCAGCACCACATCCGTCCAACCGTTCTTGGCCAAGTAGTAGAGGATGCTACAACCGATGACACCTCCGCCGATCACGACGACACGGGCATGACTCTTCATCTGGATACTCCCAATCATTTTGAAGGCTCTTCGCCGGCGGCGAGAAGAACAGTTGCATACGCGGACATGCCGACGCGCACCCGCCCAAGCAGCGTCAGGAATTCACCCTGCAAAAAATTGACAGATCGACATCTGCAAGCGTGCTCGCGCGAGAGCCTGTATAGGCCTTAGCACCGCGATCAAGCCGAATGATCGACTCGACCCCTTGGCAAGAAAGTGATCTACCCAACCGACAGCTCCTTGTACGCGCCTTCGACCGGCCACTGGCGGGAGAATGGCAGAAGTGCCGCTCGACCGCAATACAAAAGTGTAGACAGCACGACACACAAACAAATCGGCAGGCCTTTTATGTCGCTGCCGCGTGGCCGCGTCGCCTCCTGCAACAATCGCCGGGCAATCGGCGCCGCATCGAGCGTCTCCCAGCGTCTGCTGCCGGGGCAGACCCTCGACAGCTTCGAGTTCGAGGCCGTGCGATGATCTCCAAGGCGCAGGTCATGGCCATCACCGACGGCGACGGCTGGCTCGAAAAGGGCGCCAACCTTCCGGGGGAGAGCCATCTCTCCGCAGCTGCGCGCCAGAATGCTTGCTGGCGGCTGCTTTCGGGTGACGACTGGCGCGTCTGCCGGACCGTCGGGCCTGTTCCTTCGTGGTGCCGATCGCAAGATGATCCGCTACCAGTCGGGCAGTCCGGCGAAGACCGAACTGCGCTGTCGGCTAGGCTCGACCATTCTGTGCTCTATGCGCGTTCCACGGCTGTTCGAGGATCTGTCGCTCGCCCGTTTCGATGGCCGCTTTCCCCGCCTCTTCGACAAGCTCACCCGCGAGCAACTGCTCATTCTCAACGACTTCGGAACCCACAGCCTCACCGACCAGCAGCGCTTCCAGCTGTTCGAAATCGTCGAGAAACCGCTATCGGGGCAATCCACCCTGATCACTGCCCAATTCCCGGTGGCCAAGTGGCATGACCTGATCGCAGACCCCACTGTCGCCGACGCCATTCTCGACCGGGTCGTTCACAATGCACACCGCAGCGCACTTCAGGGCGACAGCATGCGAAAGAAAAAAGCAGCGCCCCTCTTGACCGGCAGCGAAAACGGCGAAATCAATCACCAATGACGACAATCAGGCACACGAGGACCATCGCCGCCAAGCTGTCCGCAACTTAGTGAAACTACTGTCCGCGACTTAGCGGAATCCCTGTCCGGCTTTTGCAAAATACGCAGTTCGTCCTGCTGCGGCGGGAGGGCTACCCGTCGGGGATCAACCTCTTCCGAGAGGAAGGGACGCTTCGCAAGCGCCGGGCCCGGCGACGAGCGGTTGGCACGCGAGCGAAAATGTTGGGTGGATCGCGGTAGACGTTCGACGAGCCGCCGAACATCGAAAGTGCGGCCCTCCCTCTCCCTTCTCCTCAGGAATGCTGCGCGAATGCGCGCCGTATCGGGCGCGCACGAAGGGCAAGACGGAGAGCGGCGTCGTGAAGAAGAACGCGATTGCGGGGCATTCTTTCACGAGCTGGGCGGCCTTCGAGACGGATCTCGCCCGGTAGGATTGCCGATTGCGCCGTGCCATGCCGACATGGGCAATTAGCTGGTGATGATGGTTGAACGACGCCCGTAGCGATCCTTGAGGAATTCGAGGAGGTCATGACAGGCTTGGTCGTCGAGCGGCTCCAGGCCCCAATCGTCGAGGATCAGCAGTTGCACACTGCCGTGCTTGCGCAGCAGGCGGGATAGCGACCACACGGCGCGATCAGGAACAACGTCCCGGCCGCGCTCATGAAATCGGCCCACGCAGCCATCCCGTGTTGCTGATCAAGGCCGGACTCTAGCGCCAGCCGAGAGCGCATTGGGGAGCGGTCCATCCGCCGGCAGGGTAACCTATAGGCGAGGACAAATCGGGGAGCACGTTACTCAGGCAGCCGGCTATGCCCCCCCGAGGAAGTCGACCCTGCTCTAGATGCCATTGAACGCATTCGCCGCCGCAACTTTCCTCAAAACGGTAGACTACCATCGGCGGAATGGGTGATCATCGAGATTGCGTCAGAGCCCTGTTTCAATGCTGTTGACAGTGGGCACGCGATGCCTCGCTGCGCAGCCAACTGCTTCGTTGCGATCACTCTGCAGCAATCGTAGGGTCATCCTCACCGATACTACTGATTTCGTTCGCCCCTGCGAATATCTCGCCATAGCCGATTTTGATGATTTCAACGATCTGTTGATAGCGGCGGCGTATATGACTTTCCATCAACCGGCCAGCCTCATCTGGGGCCCGTGAAGCGATAGCGCGCGCAATTGCAATGTGTTCCTCGCGCGAATTGCGCCGCGTACGCCTATCGATCCAACGCGCAAAATGAATCCGATTATTCACGCCGCGCAACACGTTGACGAGTTCCGGATTGCCGGTCAACTCCGCAATCTTAATGTGGAAGGTCTCATCTTGACGGAGCAATTCAAGTTCATTGTCCAGCTCTTCCTCCGCAGACACCATTTGCATTAAGCCTTCCAGAGCCTCATCGCTTGCTCGTTCTGCTGCCAGTCTGCTGGATTGGATCTCTAGTGAACAGCGCAAATCGTAGAGGTGATATACCTCCTCGGGGTCCAGAGACCGGCGGAAGAAACCGAGGTTGGGCTTCACCACAAGGAATCCCTCCGCCACCAGCCGATTAAGGGCTTCCCTCAACGGAGTGCGGCTGACGTTCAGTTTCGCCGCAAGTTCTACCTCATTGATTCGTTCACCTGGCTTCAAGGCATAAGTGATCGCCATCTGTTGGACACGATCATAAACTCGGCTAGCGGATCGGACCAGTTGTTGCTTAGCTTCAGTTTTCAAGCGTTCCTCGCAACCTGCTAATTAGGAATCAGAACGGCATAGGGAATTGTAGGATATCCAGTGGATCGCTTTGTGTACAGATGGAGGAGATTAATCTTTTGGCAATGACCTGATATGGTGGACGGCCTCCGCTCCCGGAATCGCAATGTGCCAAAGTGTGGCTGTCGAAAGTCACATGAGGGAGAACCGTCCATGGAAAGGGTTAGCCCAATCAGCCTGGATATCGCCTCACATTTCCGATTAGCGCATCGCCAGCGGCTCAGCAGGAGCTTCACTGTCACCGGCTTGCCCTGGACCGGCAGATCCTGGAGGCTACGGTTGACCAGCCTGCGCCGGCCGCCATGACGCAGGGCGGATCCCAGCCCTCGATCGGAAAGGGCCGCTCATGAGCGCCGGTCGCGACGATCTCCAGACCTTTCGTGTAGTCGCCGCCGAGGATCCGCCGCAATCGGGTCGAACTCCCTCCGACATTGCGATAGATTTGCCAGCCGGCTCCCTGCCCTCGTCGAGAAGCAAGATGGCTGCGCCAAATCGTGCAGCGGTAGGCGCCGTGGCGGCATCAGCCGGCCGGCGCCGATGACGACGACGTCGAAAACACCGTTCTCCGTCATCGCACAGGTTCCCGCCGCCCGGACTGCCGCTCCACAGCCATGCCTTCGCGAAGGAGGGTCGGGCAGGCCTGCCGGCTGTCGGTCCCGTCGATCACGACGAGGCAGTCGAAGCAGGCGCCGGATCATGCAGAAAGCGGAGCGTTCTGCGCCGCTGACGGGCGTCGTCCGCCAGACCCGCACGCCCGCCTATTAGTGCGGCGGCAACGCTGTCGCCTTCCCTGCCGACTCACTGCCTGGCTTCGGAGGTGAAGGTTATCTCCGCCGTCTTCCACTCAAGCTGCTCGAACATCGGACCTCGCAGTGTCGAAGGAGCTGGCAAGTCCTGAGAGGGCGGCCGTCGACGATCTGACGCGCAAGGGTGCGCACATGAGCCGCCGCCAGCGTGACGCCGCTGTGGCATGCGCAGGCGAAGGTTCCTGGGATTGGTGGAGGATTGCTGGTATATCGGCAGCCCGTCGGGCGACATGACCCGCAGAGCTGCCCAGCTGCGCACCACGGCGAGCCATGCGATCACCGGGAACGCCGCCACCGCCCGTGCCGCGGTCACGCCGCGGTCACGCTGAGGACTCCCGGGATGGTCGCGTCGTCGGTACCCTTTTCCTCGACGGAATCGCCCAGCATCACGCCGCCTTCATCCGTCTGGCGGATGGTCGAGATCGGCTGCGGCAGAAACGGAACAGCCTTTTCCGTGACGATGACTTGGCCTGTCTGCGGCCGGACGGGTATGTCCAGGTCGATCTGGGCGCCCAGCCGGCGGGTCTCGAGGCCGGCGGCGACGACGACCGTCTGCGCGGTCGTTCACTCGTCATCCGCCACGATCGCGAAGCCAGCGCCGTCGCGGCCAATCTTCGTGACAGGCGTACCTGGGAGATAGTTCCCGCCGAGCCTGCAGAAAGCGGCAATCAGGGCGTGGTAAGGCTGGAGTGAGTTTACGTTGCCGCCGCGTGGCAAAAAGCTGGCCCCCGCCATCGAAGGTCCGAGGGCAGGGAAAATCCTCCACAACTCGTCTGCTGCCACCATCGGCACCGGGTTCGAGTGCATGCCGCTCCAGCACGGCCAGCCTTCGCGCGAACTCGCCCGCGTCGAAGTACCGATAGTAAGTTCGAGCCCAGACGTCCGAAAGCTCCTTTGCAAACCTCGTCCAAAAGCCGATGGACACCTGAGTCCAGCGAGCATAGGAGGGTGCGCCAACACTTTTGGCCTGGCCCACACGAGGGCGAAACTTCCGCGTGAGGCACGATAGGCGGAATCGTATCCGTCAAAGCGGACCCACCGAGAGTCCGAGGTTGAGGATGCCGTAGGCTATCGCCAGTCCTACAGTGCCGCCCCCACACGATCGCGACATCCTGTGCGCTTGCCTCGACGGCTCGCTGTACGAATAGCCTCGGGCACGCTCTCACTCACGCCGATCAACCTGTCTACACTTCTGAATTGCAATCAATATTCATTTGTTGCAGATCGTTCGGATCCGCTGTATGGCAATTGGTGTCAGACAGACATAAAGGGACAGGAGATCGCGAAGATGGGTGCGGACAAGCAGATGAATCTGGGATTCCTGTTCCAGATCTCAGGGGTCCATTATGGCGGTTGGCGCTACCCAAGCGCTCAACCAAAGCGCGCGGCGGACATCCGCTATTACGCCGAGGTTGTGCGCACGGCCGAGCGGGGTAAGCTCGACTTCTGCTTCCTGGCAGACAGCATCGCCGCCTACGAAGGCAGTGCCGAAAAGCAGGACCGCTCCAAAGAAGCGCTGATGGCGGCCGAGCCGAAGCGCCTTCTCGAGCCCTTCACGCTCCTGGCAGCGCTCGCGATGGTCACCGAGCACATCGGTCTGGTGACCACCGCGACGACGACCTACAATGAGCCTTATACGATCGCGCGCCTGTTTGCCTCGCTGGATCACATCAGCAATGGCCGCGCGGGATGGAATGTGGTCACATCGGCCAATCTCGCAGAGGCACATAATTTCGGGCGTGACAGCCATGTCGAACACGGAGACCGCTACGCCCGCGCGGAGGAATTCATCGACGTTGTCTTCAAGCTTTGGGACAGCATCGAGGATGGCGCCTACATTCGCGACAAGCTGGCGGGGCAATATGGGCTCAGCGACAAGATCCATTTCATCAATCACGTAGGAGAGCACTTCAAGGTGCGCGGCCCGCTTAACGTACCGCGCCCGCCGCAGGGTCATCCTGTCATCGTGCAGGCAGGCTCCTCCCAACCCGGCAAAGAGCTCGCCGCCCGCACGGCGGAAGTTGTCTTCACGGCGCAGCAGACCCTTGCCGACGGCAAGGCCTTCTATTCGGACGTTAAGGGGCGCATGGCCAAGTACGGCCGGTCGAGCGATAGCTTGAAGATCCTGCCTGGCGTGGTGGTCTACGTCGCAGAGACGGAATCTGAAGCGAAGGCGAAGTATGAGACGGTCAGCAATCTGGTTCCGCCTGATTTCGGCCTGTTCATGTTGTCGGACCTTCTGGGCGAGATCGACCTAAAACAGTTCGACATAGATGGGCCGCTGCCCGAGGACCTGCCCGAGGCGAAGGGATCACAGAGCCGACGCGACGTGATCATCAACCTGGCGCGGCGGGAGAACCTGACGATCCGTCAGCTGTACCAGCACATTTCCGGCGCGAGCGGCCACCGCAGCCTTTGGGGCACGCCGAAGCAGATAGCCGACCAGTTCGAGCAGTGGGTATATGAGGGAGCTGCGGATGGCTTCAACATCCTGCCTCCCTACCTGCCCGAAAGCATGACCGACTTCGTCAATTTCGTGGTGCCGGAACTTCAGCGCCGCGGCCTTTTTCGTACCGAGTACGAGGGCTCTACGCTGCGGGACCGTCTCGGCCTGGCGCGGCCGAAGAATTCTGTGGCGAAACCATCTTGAGCAGAGATAGCAGCCGAGACAGGCGAACCACCCTTGGGGGTGTATATCCCCAAGAAGCCGCTGCATAGGATGGTGTCGGCGACGAGGGGAGGCGAAGGCGCCCGGTGGCCCACAGCAATCATTCGCGAACTACAGGATCGACTGTAGAAGCGGCCCCGCCGTTCCATACGCCGGTGGTGACCAGCGCCGCGAGACTCTAAGACCGGCTCAAGGAAAAGGCGGTTTCCTATCATTTTAGGCGGGCGAACGGATCAACGAGGTCGAACTCGCGGCGCAGCTCAAAGTGAGCCGCACGCCGCTCAGTGAGGCTTTGAACCGTCTCGCCACCGAGGGATTTCTCACCACCACGGCAAACAAGGGCTTCTTCGCGCGTGTGCTGGAGGCGAACACTTTGTTCGACCTCTACGAACTGCGCGCCTTCCTGGAGCAGGCCGCCGCGCGCCTCGCCTGCCAGCGTGCTTCCGACGAAGAGATCGCCGCCCTGCGTGACTTTCTGCTGGAACAGGACGATAGCGAAGAAATCTCGGCTGGCGAGATGCTGAAATTGGACGAGGAGTTTCACCTCCGCCTCGTCGGCTTGTCGCAGAATGAGGAACTCCTGAAGACGGTGCGGTCAAACTCCGAACGGATTCGCTTCGCACGAGGGATCGACTTGTGAGCGCGCCGCCTGAGCCACGGACAGCATCTGTATATGACCACGCTTCTCACCGAGAGAAAGAAAGAGGAATGCGCCGCCTACGTGCTGGCTCATATCCAGAAGCATTTCGATCAGATTCGCGAGATCAATCGCGGCGCCGTTACGGAGATCTACACCCGCGACAGCGAGAGCTCTCGTAAGGCTCGCTGATGCTCAACGCGCTGGACCTGTCTTTCCAGCCTTTTCGGTCGATCACGCATCTTTGGATCGCTGAATGGCCATAACACCTAATCCGCCGCGGAAGAACACCAGCGGCGCGCCCCCCTTGCCTGTCCGCGATGCGACGACGCGGCCGACCAGAAGCTTGGCATGATCGAGCTCGACCACGCGTTCCACCACGCAATCGAAAACGCCGGCCGCGGTTGACAATGTTGGCGAACCGGTCGCCAGGGTCTCCCAATCGTCGGGCCGGAAGCGCTCCGCAGCCGATGCTCCCTTCTTCATGAAGGTCCGGGCGATCGCGTCGTCTCGGGACGAGAGGAAGTTGACGGCGAACGCTCCGGATCGACGGATCGGCCCAAAAGCCTTGTTTCCCGGGCCGAGTGCGGCCGAAAGAAGCGGCGGGTCGGCACTCACATGCGCCACGGAGAGGCCGACGAAACCGACAGGCTCATCCCCCGCAGCGGTCAGCACCGTAAAGCCGATCGGCCTTTCCCCCAACACTTCCCAGAAAGGCGCAATCTGCGCGCTCTTAGCTGCATGGTTCGGCTTCGTCATCGGCCGCCTTAGCTCCTTTTGGCGCCAAAGCTGTTCAGGATCTGGACGATGGCGATGGACAGCCCGACGATCACCAGGATGAGCGTCGAGACTGCGGCGAGCGATGGATCGATCTTGTAGCTCATTTCCTGCCAGAGCTGCTTTGGCAGTAGCGGCGTTCCCGCATCGGCGACGAAGAGTGCAATCGCCAGCTCATCCATCGCCTTGACGAATGCGAAAAGGAACGCCGTCACCATCCCCGCCTTGAGAAGGGGCAGGGTGATGCGCCGGAAGGCAACGCCGCGGGTCGCGCCCAGCGTCCAGGCGGCTTGGTCGAGCCGCTCGTCGTAGTTTCGCAGCACCGCCATAACAGTGATCACCACATAGGGCAGCGAGAAGATCGTATTGCCTATGATGAGGCCGATGTTCGTGCCGACGAGACCAACCTTGGCGTATAGATAGAAAAGACCCACGGCGACGATGATGTGGGGAAGCACCATGGGCAGAAGCATCAGGCTGATAATAACGCTCTTCCCGATGACCCGTTGACGGGCCAGCACGAAGGCCGCCGGCACGCCCAGGACCATCGATAGCGCAGCCGTTGCAAGTCCGACGCCGATCGAACGAAAAGTCGCATCAACCCAGATCGCGGACGAGAAATAGATCTGGTACCACTGCCACGTGAAGCCTTCAGGCGGCCAAGCAAGGAACCGGTTTTCCGAGACCGAGATGGGAATGAGGAAGAAGGTAGGCAGCGCGAGAAAAGCTATGCCGATGAGGCCGAGGATCCACAGGAACGGTCGGCGTTCCTCCCCGAGACGCCGGCGGCGGTAAGGCAGGATTTTGCCGAGTAACATGCCGGCATAGACAGATCCCCATCCGATGCCGGAGACAAGCTGCCGGCCCAGGTCGCCGGACAGCCTGCCTAACCCTCCCTTGCGGGTGCTGGCGCCTGCACGAACTTCTCCTGTCAGGCTGGAGAGGCCGAGCGTACGATCAAAGACGACAACGACCAGAATGGTTGCCGCGAGGAGCACGACGCTCAGCGCCGCCGCGAACTCCCAGTTGAGCGCCTCCTCGAGCTGGACGATGATGAGCTGCGCAAGCATGATATTGGATGGGCTGCCGAGGAGCTGCGGCGCGATGAAGAAGCCGAGTGCCGTGACGAAGACCATGAGACCGCTGGCCGCGACGCCCGGCAGAGAAAGCGGGAAATAGACCCGCCAGAAGGCCATCGACTTACGCGCGCCGAGCGTGCTTGCGGCGCTCGACAGGCTGCGGTCGATGTTCAACATCACCGACAGCATCATGAGGATGGCGATCGGCATCAGAGCGTGGACCGAGCCGACCATGACACCGAAGAAATTGTAGATCAGGTCCAAAGGCCGCTCGATCAACCCAAGCGAGAGCAATGTCCGGTTGATCACGCCCTGAGCTCCGAGGATCACCATCCAGGCGAGCACACGCACCAGGAAGCTGGTCCAAAGAGGCACCAGGATCCAAATCAACAGCGGATTGCGGTGGCGCGCGGAGATGGTCGCGATCAGGTATGCTATGGGATAGCCGCCGACGATGCAGAACAGCGTCGTCCAGGCCGAATAGCTCAGCGTATTCAGCACAACCTGGAAATAGGTCGTGTTGGCGACTAGGCGCTCATAATGCGCGACGGTCGGTACACCCTTGTTGTCAAAAAAGCTGAGAAAGAGGAGCTGCGCGACCGGAATCACGAAGACGATGGCCAGGAAGGCCACCGCAGGAACAAGCGGCAGATAGCGGGCGAGCAGGCGCCTGTCGGCTCTGGTCGCCGGCAACTCGGTTGCGATCACCGTCATCGCCCGACTTCCGCAGCTAGGTGGACCGTGTTGCACGCATCCCAACCAAGGCGAACGGTCTCGCCCGGATGATGCGGTGCGCCCTTTTCGTCACTCCAGTTGACGGCGACCAACCGCTCTCCGGTAATGAGCCTTGCAACGTGTCGGCTAAACGCGCCGAGCATGATCGTATCCTCCAGAATCGCGTCGACGACCGTGTCAGCCTTTTCCCCCTCCCTCAGGAGGCGGATGTTTTCAGGCCGTACCATACATTTGCTGGTCGCGCTGGCGGGTGTGGGAGCAATGAAGTTGGCGTGACCGACGAACTCCGCGGCGAAGACGCTGCGCGGGCGGAAGTAGATCTCGGACGGCGTTCCCAACTGCGCGATGCCGCCATCGTTCATCAGGCAAATGCGGTCGGACATTGCCATCGCCTCCTCCTGATCGTGCGTTACGTAGAGGATGGTCGCTCCTAATTCCTTGTGTAGGCGCCTGATCTCCGTCTGCATGTCGTCACGCAGCCTTTTATCGAGTGCGCCAAGCGGCTCGTCCATCAGGATGATCGAGGGCTCGTATACCGAGCATCTGGCAAAGGCCACGCGCTGCTGCTGGCCGCCGGAAAGCTCACGGGGAAGTCGGTCACCGACATGCGGCAGTTGCACCACCTCAAGCATCCGTGCGACACGCCGGTCGATCTCGGCACGCGGCAGGCGGCGCATCTCAAGCGGGAAGGCGATGTTTTGCGCAACCGTGAGATGCGGGAACAACGCATAATTCTGGAAGATCAGGCCGATGCCACGGTCGTGCGGCGGCGTATCGGTGGACAGGCGGCCATCGATCCAGACGTCGCCGTGGTCGCAGGCCGTGAGCCCGGCGAGTATCTGCAGGAGCGTGGACTTCCCTGAACCGGAGGGGCCAAGAAGCGTCAGAAATTCTCCCTCTGGTACGTCGAGGGTGGTTGGCCGCAGCGCCCGGACGGATCCGTAGCTCTTGGCAACTTGGTCTAGTCGTAGTTTCGTCTTCATTGCATATCCTGCTCGACCGTGCGGCGCCATGCGCCACGGCTGGCTCCAAAGTTTCCCTCAGTGTGCATACCGGCTATGCGGGTACTTAAGTCCAAGATTCTCACGTAGCGTCACACCCTCGTATTCGCCGCGGAATACACCCCGATCCTGGAGGATCGGCACTACGATATCTACGAAGTCGTCCAGGGAGCCGGGCAGGTAAGGAGCCGCGACGTTGAACCCATCGCAGGCCCCTCGCTCAAACCAGTGGACGAGAGTGTCCGCTACCTGCTCTGCACTTCCCACGAGCGAGAGATGACCGCGCCCGTTCGCTACCTTCTCGTAAGGCTGGCGAATGGTTAGGTGTTCGTTGCGCGCCTGCTCCGGCATCGCCTTGCCGATGCTCTGAATCCTGTGATTCTCCACCTGAGGCAGGGGATCGTCAACGTCGTAATTCGAAACATCGCCGACCTTGTCGAACAGGAGGGCGTCGTCATCCCAGCTGTCCCACAACCCAAGCACAACGTCGATGAACTCGGTCGCGTGCTCGTAGCGAATGTCGATGTCGATCTGCTCCTTCAGACTGAAATTGAGCGCCTCCGCATCGGACCACGCTAGGGTGCTGAATCCTGACAGCGCCTGCTCCTCCCCGGCATTCTCGCGGATTGCAACGCCATCCGCGAAGAAGATCATATCGAAAAGTCCCCGCTAGGCTGTGCGGGCTGCCGCAAGATAGTGCGGCAAGCCCATCTCGCTGCGCGGATCAACATCGGGGTGCCGCCAAGCCGCAACATGGTAGCCTATCCCCCGGACAGACAGTCCGAGTTTCATCTTGTCCTGGCGGCCCACGACCCGGGTCCTCAGCCGCGCAAGATCCATTCTTCGAAGCGGGTGTTGGCCGCTTCGCCATGCTCGAGCCAGAACTGTGCGTCCTGCTCGCGCATCTTGGCCAGATTCTCCGGGTAGGTGGGGAGCGTCCGGGCGAAGTCGGCGTCGAGATGGTCGAACGCCTTCGGGTGCATCGGCCCCATCAGCGTGGACTTCATGAACTCTGCCTCAAGCTCGGGCTGGGCCGCGAACTTGATGAACTCGCGAGCGACGTCACCCTGTGGGCTGCCTTTGGGAATGGCCCAGCCTTGCGTGGTGAAGTAGCCGTCCGTGTAGCTGATGCCAACGGGAGCTCCGTCGTTCTTGAGCTTCTGCGCCCGATGGCTGCTGATGGGAAAAATGTCGAGGTCGCCGCTGCCGATAAGCTGGTCCATCTGCGGATCGGATTCCCACCACACAGCAATGTGCGGCCGGATCTCGTCAAGCCCGGCGAAAACCTTGTCCCACCCTTCGGGCGTCTTGAGAGTCGGATAGATATCTTCAGCCGGAATGCCGATCCCGCGGGCCGTCATTTCGATTGCGTCGACCGCGCGCTTACGGAGCGACCGGCGGCCCGGAAACTGCGCGACGTTCCACATGTCGCGATAGGATTCCAGGCCCTGAGGGAACGACGTCTCCCGATAGGCCATGGTGAAGCAATAAAGGCCGTAGGGCAGCCAGTCGGGCATTACGTTCTCGGCCGGTCGGTCGGCTATATCCGGCGAATTAACGTCGATGGGATCCATCAGATCAGCTTCTCTGAGACGGAAGTATAGGTCCTTGGTCACGCCCGCCGCCATGCTCCAGCGATAGGCGCCAGTCTCGACAGAGATCTTGAACTCGTTGAAGGGAAAGTCCTTCGATACGACACCGGTCGCCTTGATCCCGGTTGCGGCTTCGAACGGTTTGAAGAACGCGAGTTCCCATATGTCGCCGTAGCCGCCCGGCACCCGGACCGTAAAGGGTTGCTGCGCCCAGGCCTTGCGCAGGAAGGTCGGAGCAGCCAGGGCACCTGCGGCAAGGCCCCCGACCTTCAAGAAAGTGCGGCGCGACGTTCCGATCGGCATGTTTCTCTCCATTATGATGCTCGCTTCTGTTCCCCGGAGCGCGGGGGAACCGAGCTCCCCGCGGTTGGCAGCGCAGACTGAATACATTTTTGAATTTTATTCTGCACTTCGCTCACTATGACTCTCCCATTCGTGCTTGGCAACCCCAAAAAACGTCGGTTTGGGATATCGTGCACAAAAATGTATTCATTAACGTGCACCATATTGCGCAACACCGATGGAGGGGATAAGAGGTTTCGAGAAACTGTGGTGGAGACCTATGCGCACCAAGATGACCGTTGTGATTGGAGCCGGCATGGTCGGCATCGCCTCGGCTCTCTGGCTTCAGCGAGCAGGCCGAAAAGTCATCGTGATCGACTCCCATCCTCCGGGCACCGGCGCCAGCCACGGCAACGCCGGCTGCTTTAACGGGTCGTCGGTGGTGCCGATGTCGATGCCGGGAATTTGGACGAGCGTACCGCGCTGGATGCTCGACCCGCTCGGTCCATTGTCGATCCGACTGGCCTACATGCCGACCCTCTTTCCCTGGCTATGGCGTTTCCTTCGAGCCGGCCGGCGGGAGGAGGTGAAGAAACAAGCGGCGGCGCTGCGCGCGTTGCTCGGGCCCACGCTTCCCTACCTCAAGCAACTCGCTGCCGGGGCGGATGTCGACGACCTGATCCGCGAGCAGGGTCACCTCTACGTCTATCGTTCAGAGAAAGCCCTGGCCGGCGACCGTTTCGGCTGGCAGCTTCGCGGGGACGCCGGCGTCCAACTCGATTGGCTGGATCGACGCCAGCTCCAAGACTTCGACCCCGCCCTATCGCCGTCCTACACGCACGGCGTTCTGATCCGCGAAAATGGACATACGACAGATCCGGGCGACCTCGTCCTGCGTCTGGCGGAGCATTTCGTCAGGCAGGGCGGCGCCATCCACCGTGCCAAGGCAACCGGCTTTCGGCTTGACGGAGGGCATCTGCAATCCGTCGAGACTGAGGACGGGGTCGTGCCGGCCAACTCTGCCGTAATAGCCGCCGGAGCCCATTCCAACGCGCTCCTGAAGATGCTCGGCGACTGGGTCCCCCTGGAGACGGAGCGTGGATACCACGTGATGATAAATGATCCCGAGTCGCAGCCGCGCGTTCCGACCTGCGACGCATCCGGCAAGTTCGTCACTACACCGATGAAGCATGGACTGCGCCTGGCGGGGACGGTGGAGCTGGCGGGGCTTGAACTGGCGCCGGACTGGAAGCGGGCCCGCGCTCTGATCAAGCTGGGCCAGAAGATGCTGCCTGGGCTTCCGGCGTGCATTGCGGAAGAGCGCCTCGTGCTCTGGATGGGTCACCGCCCGAGCCTGCCCGATTCCCTGCCGGTGATCGACAGGGCGAGCCGGTGTCCGGACATTGTCTATGCCTTCGGACACGGCCATGTCGGAATGACCGGCGCGCCGATGACCGGTCATCTCGTCGCTGACTTGATCCTCGGCCGCCCCCCGAAGATAGACCTCGCGCCGTTCCGGCATACACGTTTTTAACAGGAAAGGACCCAGATGATACAGCGCGGCCAGCAGACCCCGATCTTCCATCGTTACGTGCGGCATGGCGACACGCTCTATGTCAGCGGCCTTGTCGCCAACGATCTCAGCCAGACAATTGGCGGCCAGACCCGGGACATCGCCGAACGCCTCGCCGAAATCCTGGCCGAGGCCGGTTCCGACATGGGCCGCATACTTCAATCGACGGTCTATATCACCGATATGTCGATGAAGGCCGAGATGAACGAAGCCTGGAAAGCCTGTTTCCCGGCCGAGACGCTGCCAACGCGAGCAACAATCGGAGTTGCCGACCTGGGACGGTCGGTACTCATCGAAGTGGTTTTCGTCTGCGCCGTCTGAGCGGCCGAGGCGGTGGCCGGCAAAGAAGCTGCGGTCGCCTCTCAATCGAGCTGAAAGTATGGACATGATCTCCTGGTCGGCGCGTGTCACCGGCGAGCGTGCCTCCGCCGAGACGTGCGATGACCGTCCACGGCGCATCACGCTGTCAGCGGAGGGATGCCGGTGACGACGATCGGGCGTTCGTTCGGAGCGATGGCCTTTCAGGCCAGAGCGATCCTGGGCATCCGCACCGTCCGGGTTTTCTGCGACAGCTTCGTAGCATTGCTGATCCCGCTCTACCTGACTTCGCGCGGCTTTGACGCCGTAGCTGTCGGCACGATTGCCTCCTGCATGCTCCTTGGTTCGGCCTTCACGCTGGGCGCTGCTGGGGCGCTCGCGCACCGCCTTGGCGTGAGGGCACTGCTCTGCGTTGCCAGCCTCGGCATGGTTGTTTCGGGCGTGGGTTGGTCGATGGACCCCGCCCTGCCTTCGCTAATGCTGATCGCCTTTTTCGGTTCGCTGAACCCGCATGGCGGCGAGGCGAACCTGTTCCGCCCTATCGAGCATGCGGCGCTCGCCGATCTGGTACCTGCAACTTCCCAAGCGACGGTCTTCGGCTACTATTCCTTCCTGGGCGCCCTGGCGGGTGCGTTTGGAGCGCTCTCTATCGGCGCCCTGCCGACGCTGTTCGACGCGCTTAGCGAACGGACGACCTCGACGGCGATCTTTATCGGCTACGCCGTCATGGGCATTGCTGTCTGCGCGATCTATGCCCGGATCGACCTGCACAGCTCGGAAACGCCGCGCCAGCGCGCTCTTGCTCCCGGTTCGCGCGGCAAGGTGCTGAAGCTGACGGCGATCTTCTGCGTCGACGCATTCGGCGGCGGCTTCATCGTCAATGCGCTGATCATCCTATGGCTCACGAACCGGTTTGGCGCCTCGATGGTGGAGAGCGGAGCGCTGTTCTTCACAGCTGGGGTGATGGCCGCGGCGGCTCATCTTCTCGCAGCACCGATCAGTCGCCGGATCGGCCTCGGCGGCACGATGCTGGTCGGCCATGTCCCCGCCAGCCTGCTGCTGATCCTCGCCGCGCTCGCGCCTAGCTTCGGCATCGCCGCGGCCTGCCTCGTCCTGCGCGGTTTCCTATCGCAGCTCGACGTACCGACACGCGCAGCCTTCGTCTTTAGCCAAGTTGCGCCGCAGGAGCGAGCGGCCGCCATCAGCGTCACCCTAATGCCGTTCAGCCTGGCTGCGGCGGTGGCACCCTTTCTGTCGGGCTGGCTTTTGCTGTCATCCTCGACGGTCGGCTGGCACCTCGTAGCAGCTGGCCTCATCCGATTGATCTACGCGGCCCTTTTTCTCTGGTTCTCGGTGAAGGATAGCCCGAACGGATAGCCAGACGGCGATCAGGTCAGGCATCGATCTCAATGGCCATGCCGCTGGCTACCGCCAGATCGACAGCGGCAGACGCAACGGCCAGATCCTGAACCCCGACGCCGGTGCCGTCAAACAGCGTGATTTCTTCCATGCTTCGGCGTCCGGGATGGTCGCCGTTTATGACATCGCCGATAGAGACGATTTGCGCCGGGTCGAGCAATCCCTGGGTGAACGCGTGCTGGGCCTCGCCAATGGATATTGATTGTTCGATCTCGTCCGTGAAGACCGTCGCTGCCCCGACAATTTCCGGAGCGATCTCCTGCTTCCCCTTCGTGTCCGTGCCCATACAAGCTAGGTGCGTGCCGGGTCGTATCAGGCCTGCCGGGATGATGGGAGCGAAAGACGAGGTGATGGTGATGATGACATCGGCGCTTGCGCACAACTGCTCCAAGCCCGCCGCATGGAACGGCACGCCTCTCTCCTGCGCCACCTTTGCCAGACGCCCGATTTTTTCGGGCGTCTTGTTCCATCCGAGGACCTTCTCGAACTGCCGCTGCTCAAGTGCTGCCTGCAGCTGGAAAGTGGATTGGTGACCGGCGCCGACAATGCCGAGCACTCTGGAATCGATCCGGGCAAGGTGCTTAATCGAAATTGCGGAAGCGGCGGCCGTCCGCAAGGCCGTCAGCAGGTTGCCGCCGACAACGGCGCGGCACCGTCCGGTGTCCGCGTCAAAGAGGAATATCATCGACTGGTGGTTGGTCAGTCCCCTCGATGCGTTGTTCGGCCAATACCCGCCCGACTTCAGGCCCAGCGCAAGGTTCTCGCGGTCGAATCCCGACTTGAACCCATACAGCGCATCGGCATGGCCGATAGCTTCCCGTATCACCGGAAAATTTCGGGCCATCTTGCGGGCAGACGAAGCAAACACCCGCTCCACGGCCATGAGACAGTCGGCCGCGGACACAAGGCGGACAATATCGCGTTCGGGAATGACGATCATGATGCCCTGCCGCGTGGAGAAGCCGGGAACCGCGTCACGACAAACCTCAATATGCCTTGCCGCGGGCCGATATCGGCCAGACGGTCTCGACCTTGCCGTTGCGGACTCCGACGTACCAGTCGTGAACGTTGCACGTGGGATCGCAGTGACCCGGAACGAGACGAAGCTTTTCGTTGATCTTGAGAACACCGGCCGGATCCTCGATGACGCCGTGCTCGTCGCTGCATTTGATGTATTTCACATCGTCGCGGCCGTGAACGAAGGGGAGCCCGCTATCGACCGACTGCGCCTTCAGGCCGGCATCGCAGATTGCCTTGTCGGCCTTGGCATGGCTCATCACCGAGGTCAGGATGAAGAGCGCGTTCTCCCATTCGCCTTGATCGATGCGCTTGCCTTCCCGGTCGAGGATACGCCCGTAGTCGGCGTCCATGAACGCGTAGGACCCGCACTGCAGTTCATTGTAAACTCCAGACGCCGCTTCGAAGTAATAGGAGCCGGTTCCGCCACCCGAAACGAGCTCGGGCTCCAGTCCCGCTGCCTTCAGGCCCGCGACGGCTTCCTTCACCTGGGCAATGGCAGCATCCAGCTTGGCCTTGCGGTCTTCATAGCCCTCGATGTGCTGCATGGCGCCCTGATAAGCCTGAATGCCGCTGAAACGCAGGTGCGGCGCGGCGTTGATCGCCCTGGCGATCGAGACCACCTCCTCGGTGATTTTGACACCGCAGCGGCCGGCTCCACAGTCGATCTCGACGAAGCATTCGAGGATTGTGCCATGGGTCTCAGCCGCAGAGGAAAGGTCGGCCACATTCGCCAGATCGTCCAGGCAGACGATGACGCGTGTGCCCAGCCTGGGCATGCGGGCGAGCCGATCAATCTTGGCGGGGTCGCGTACCTGGTTCGACACGAGGATGTCCTTGATACCGGCACGGGCGAAGACCTCCGCCTCTGACACTTTCTGGCAGCACACTCCCACGGCACCTCCCAGTTCCATCTGCAGCTTCAGCACGTCTACGGACTTATGCATCTTGCCATGGGCGCGGTGGCGGATGCCGTGCGCCTTGGCATAGTCGCCCATCTTCATGATGTTGCGCTCCAGCGCGTCGAGATCGAGGATCAGGCACGGCGTCTGGATGTCGGACTCGTCCATACCGATCGCTGCAGGGATGTCGAAGCCCACCTCGTAGCTGGCAAGATCAGCGGGTGCGTTCATTGGGATCCTCCTCAGTTCCATGGCAGTTTGTCGAGATCGACGTTCCCGCCTGTTACGATGACGCCGACCCGCTTGCCGGCGAATATCCTCGGATTTTTCAGGATGGTTGCCAGCGGAACCGCGCTGGAGGGCTCCATGACAATCTTCAGGCGCTTCCAGGTCAGCTTCATGGCATCGACGATCTCCTGTTCGGAAGCTGTCAGGATGTCGGCGACATGGTTTCGCACGAAGTGCCACGTCAGCTCCTTCAGCGGCACCTTCAGCCCGTCGGCAACGGTGTTTGGCGAGTCGTCCGCGATGATCTGACCGGCCTTGAAGCTGCGGCAGGCATCATTGGCCTGCTCCGGTTCGGCGGCGTAGATCTTTATCCTCGGCGCCAAGCTGGAGAGCGTGAGGCAAGCGCCAGATACCATGCCGCCGCCGCCAATGGGAGCGATTACCGCGTCGAGGCCTTCCACCTGTTCGATCAGTTCCGCCGAGCAGGTCGCCTGCCCCGCAATCACCCGAGGGTCGTTGTAGGGGTGGACGAACTCCGCGCCCGTCTCGGCCACGAGCTGCGCGAAAGCCGCCTCGCGGCTGGAGATCGAAGGCTCGCATTCGACCACGCTTCCGCCATATCCCCTGACGGCATCCTTCTTGGCCTGCGGTGCGGTTTTCGGCATGACGACCGTGCAGGGAACCCTGCGTTGACGGGCCGCGTAGGAGAGGCACGTGCCGTGATTGCCGCTCGAATGCGTCGCCACCCCCCTCGCCGCCTGTTCGTCCGACAAGCCAAATACGGCATTGCTGGCTCCACGCGCCTTGAACGCACCGCCCTTCTGGAAATTCTCGCACTTGAAGAAAAGTTCCGCCCCGGAAAGCTCGTTCAGCATGCGCGAGGAAAGCACCGGCGTCACGTGGATGTGGGGCGCTATGCGAGCCCGCGCGGCCTGCATGTCTGCGAGCGTGGGAATAACCATGGTGAACCCCTTCCTATGCGGCCTTCTGCCTGCTGTTGCCGGTACCACCACAGAGATAGTGCTCCTGCGCGGCTGCTACGCCTGAGCCCAGCCTGACCGGCAGCCCCAGATCCGCCATGACCATCTCGGCTGCGGCAATACCGGAAAGGGCCATCGTCTCTGTCAGGCTGCCGAGATGGCCAATGCGGAATGCCTTGCCGGCCAACTCCCCGAGGCCGGTGCCGAATGAAACGCCGTAGGCGTTGAGCGCATGCGCCACGAGCCTGTTCGCGTCAAAGCCGTCCGGAACGCGGATCGCGCTCACCGTGTCGGAATAAAGCTCCGGTCGCATCGCGCAGAGCTGCAGCCCCCAGGCGCCGACCGCACGGCGGATGCCTTCTGCTATGCGATGATGCCGTTCGAAGACATTTTCGAGACCTTCCGCAAGCAGCATCTCGGTGGCGGACCTAAGGCCGTTCAGCAGGCCGACTGGTGGTGTGTACGGGAAGCCGCCCGCGGCATAGGCGGCGGCCATGTCGCGTATATCGAAGTAGGTGCGCGGCAACCCTGCCTCGCTCATGGCCTGCATCGCTTTCGGAGATATGCCGAGGATCGCCAGGCCCGGTGGCAGCATGAAACCCTTCTGCGAGCCCGTGACGGCGATGTCGACGCCCCACTCGTCCATGCGGAAATCCATCGAGCCGATCGAGCTCACGCCATCGACGAAGAGCATCGCAGGGTGCATGGCCGCGTCGATGGCGCGGCGCACAGCCGCGATGTCGGAACGCACGCCCGTCGCCGTCTCGTTGTGCGTAGCGAGAACGGCCCTGATCCGATGCGATCCGTCCGCAGCCAGGATTTCTTCAATACGGTCGGCGGGAATGCCTTCACCCCATTCCCGCGGGATGACGATTACATCAAGCCCGTGCCGCCGGCACATGTCGATCCAGCGATGGCTGAACATCCCGTTGCGCGTCGCCAGCACCTTGTCACCAGGCGAAAGTGCGTTGCTAATAGCCGCTTCCCAACCGCCCGTGCCGGTTGCCGGGAATACGATCACCTCGGCCTGTTCGCTCTTCAGCACCTTTTTGACGCCGCAGAGAGCGGGGCCGAGTATCTCGGCAAACAAGGGGCTGCGATGATCGATGGTCGGCATGTCGACAGCTTTGCGCAAGGCTTCCGGAATGTTGGTAGGTCCCGGAATGAAGATCGGATTCTGGTTACTCATGACGACTAATCCCTGCTCGAGGAGACGATTACCACAGGTTCTCGGCCGGGTAAATTTTTTTGATAGTTTTTTTCATAATTCCTTTTCAAGACTATAGGTTTTGAAAAATCAATATGTTACAATTTTTTAATTGATGTTCTTTGTGAGAATCGTAAAATGGGGGATGAGCTATGGCACCAAAAGCGTCCATGCGGCGTGGGCGACCTAAGAGTGTTAATCCGCCCTCCTCCTCTACGGGCATCCAGGCTTTGAATCGGGGCCTCGATGTGCTGGAAGCACTTGCTTCCCATGAGGGCGTCACGCTGACCGAGCTTTCGGTGCATCTCGGCCAGTCGGCGGCCACGATGTACCGTGTCCTGACGACGCTCGAGCAGCGCCGCTACGCCGAGGCCAGCCCGGAAGGCCAGTGGTTCGTGGGGCCGGAAGCTTTCAAGCGCGGTTCAGCTTTCCTGCGCCGCACCAATATCGTCGAACGCAGCCGGTCGGTAATGCGCGACCTGATGTCGAAGACGGGCGAGACGTCCAACCTCGATATCGAGCGCGAAGGGCATGTACTGTTCGTCAGCCAGGTGGAGTCGCACGAGATGATCCGCGCCTATTTTCCGCCCGGTGCCATATCGCCCCTGCACGCCTCGGGCATCGGCAAGGCCTTGCTCAGCGCCTTCGACGAGGAAGGGCTGGAAGGGTTCATCAAAGGGGCGACTTTCACGCGTTTCACCGACAAGACGATTGCATCCGCCGGCAGGCTGCGCGAGGAACTGCAGGCCACTCGCCAGCGAGGCTACGCAGTCGACGACGAGGAGAGGACCATAGGCATGCGCTGCGTCGCCGCCTGCATCCTGAACAGGTACTCCGAAGCCGTGGCCGGAATCTCCGTCTCCGGTCCGACTGCCAGGATGCCGGACGTGCGGCTCCGCGAGATAGGAGTTCTTGTCACCGATGCCGCGCGCGAAATCTCCAGGCGTCTGGGTGCAGACTGAGCCTCACCTCCAACCCTCTCGCGTCGCCGGGAGAGAGACCATGTCATTGGCTCGTGAGCTTCATACACTGTGATGGGAGCGGAACAAACTTGGGGGTAACGATTGCATCCGATCATGAGCGCTTTGGCGACAGATCCGGGATGAGCGCGCAATGGCAGTGACGGAGTGGGCAATCTATATTGAGACGAGGCGACCCGATGGGAGTCGCGAGCGCTGCGAAATCGGTGCAATCCGCCGCGACCTGTCAGCACCCGTTCCGGACGACCTTGGTCTTCGACTTGCGGAGGCGAAAGATCTGCTGCAGCAGCTTCAGCTTCGGATGATCGACGGCCAGATCGATCAGAGCGCCGCCCTGGATCGAAGATGCTGTCATTGTGATTTGACGCGTCCTCTTCACGATCGCCGGCAGCGGGTCATCCAAACCCTGTTCGGCATGGTGCCTGTCCGCCAACCGCGGCTCCGTACTTGCCCTTGCCGTCGACCCGAGGCCGATTCTTCGGGATCTGGCGGGCGATCCAGACGTGTGTCGATGCTTCTGAAAGGGCGTGCCACGCCCGAACTCGTCGGCATCCAGACTGAACTCGGTGCCAGATTGTCGTTTCGCGAGGCCGCCCGTGTCACTGACTTGTTCCTTCAAGTGGCGTCGGCGCCAATCACATGACGGTGCGCCGCCGTCTCGCCGGGATCGCCGATCAAGTTGAGGCGCGCGACAATGCCAGCCCGCATCGCATGAACCTGTCCAAGGGTGGACCGCTGATTGTTTCCCTTGACGGAGCCCACATCCGCGCCGTCCCAGGATTTCAGACCCGCCATTTCGAAGTGACCACCGGCCGTGTCGATGCGAAGAACGACCGGCACGGCACTTTGCAGTCGCGCCGAACGTCTCCATGAGCGGGCCAGACACAATCCGCAACGCTCTCCGAGCTCAAGGTTGGCTCCCCGACCGCAAGGTGATCGTACTCAGCGATGGTGATCCCTCGCTCGGTGGAGCGGTGCGTACAGCAATACGTTGGTCCGTAACGCACATTCTGGATTGGTTCCACATTTCCATGCGTGTGCGTCATGTCGAGCAGGCGTTGGCAGGCCTGCTCGGATCGGGCCTGGAGCACAAGGGTCCGCTGGATTATGCTGCCTTCAACGTCGATCGCCTGCGACACCTGATCTGAAACGGTTATGCCGAAGAGGCTCGCCGCACCCTGCCTGGCATCATGCAGATGGCCGCCAACGCCGTGGTCCTGAACGGGCGGCAAGGACGAGCTCGTTTTGCGCGGCTCGTCCGGGAGCTCGAGACCTACTTGGGGCTGAACACCAGCGCCTTGATTAACTACGGACGCCGTTATCGAGCCGGCCTGCCTATCTCGATATCACGCGCCGAGTCGACCGTGAATAGCCTTGTGAATACGCGAATGAACAACCGCCGGCAGATGCGGTTATCACCACAAGGTGCTCACCGCGTGCTGCAGGTCCGCGCGGCTGTGGTCGATGGCCGGCTCGCGGGCGGTCAGCTTCGTCTGACAGGCTGATCATCCCCACGTTTGTTCCGCTCCCACCGCAGGCTCGATGCCTGCGACCGCCTGACCGGCGCGGAATATGTTGCGGTCGATGACCGGGCCATTGACGCCGGGCTGCTCAAAGCCCGTCGAGCCATCGCCCTCGCGCGTCGCGCGGATCTCGTGCCGGCCCTTCAGTTGAGCGTCCGTCCCGTTGCGGAGGATCGCATGCAAGGCTTGAGCCGCTCGGCATCGGCAAAACCCATTCCGTCGCAGACCGGCCGATCAAAGGATCCCCCAGGCCCGGTAGCGTCCCCTCCCCGTCATCTCGCGCAGGCTGAGTTCGCCGATCAGGTTGAGCGCCCCCTGCTTCGATACCTTTAGCCGGGCCTGGATGATGCCGGTGGATACCAGCGGCCGGGCAAGCACCAGGTCCACCAGATCGGGCAGTTTGGAGCTGGCGCGGCGCGACCTGAGGCGCCGCTCCATCCGCTCCCGCGCCAGGATGAGACGGTCGTGCACCTTTAGCCCGGCGAGTGCCGCCTCGTGAATGGCGTCGAGCGCGGCGAGCAGCCGGTCGCTGCGATGGCGCGCCCGCCTTCTCTCCCGCGGAATGTATTTGGCGCCGAGGTGCAGGCTGGCGAGATGGCCTGCGGCAAGCCCTTCCTGCCGCAGCAGCGCCGCCACCAGAAGCGGCCCGAGCCAGCCGCCATGCTGCAGCACGTCGATCTCGGTCCAGGCCTCGAGCCCGATTGCCGCGCGCAGGACCACCGGAAGGTCTCGCGTGTCAGCAAGCACGGCCCGCCATTCGTCCAGGCGGGCGTCCTCGTCCCAGTCGGGATCGTAGACCAGCGTCTGCCGGTCTGGCGGCGCCGGTTTCTCGGTGGGGGCTACCGCGGCGCCGTCGAGCACCCTGCTGGCGCGCTCGAGCACTGCGTCGATCGCCGCGAACGCGTTGGCGAGCGGATCCGACTCGGCCGGTTCCCCGGTCTCCCCCTCAGGGACAAAGGTCCCCTCCCCTGCCCGGCCGCCTTTCGTCGCCGGCACACCGCCGCGCCCGACAAGCTGGCGCAGCCCGTGGCGGCCGAGCGCCCAGTCGCGTTCTTGGGCAAAAATCTGGCGCCGCGCCCGCAGTACGCCATGCGCCCGGGTGAGCGCGTGTGTCGGGGCGCGGATGTTCATGTGCGCATCGTGCAGCACGAGGTCCTCCAGATGGACGAGCTCGCCTTCGAGCCACAGCGCGGCAGCCGCGTCGGCAAAATGGGAGCGTTCGACCCAGCCGTCGCGGACGGGAGAGCGCGCCAGGCGCTCGTCGAGACGGGTGAGCGCCTCCGTGGCGCGGGAAATCGGTCCGATGAGGATGTCCAGGGGTAAATTGTCGAGTGCGTAAGCCATTGAAATAACGCTATCTGATTCGCCTTGG
Source organism: Aggregatilineales bacterium (assembly GCA_030834905.1). GTDB lineage: Bacteria > Chloroflexota > Anaerolineae > Aggregatilineales > Phototrophicaceae > Flexifilum. The sequence goes on from JAUQWZ010000015.1 coordinate 30,360, forward strand.
TCAAGCCATCTTCTCCTTTGGTGGACCGACAGAGGATTTCTCTGGCGGGCGCTTTCACTATCGATAATGCCCCCGCATCGGGACTGTACAGGACTGCGCACTAGAGGCCTCAGAAGCCCGAAAAGCATTGTTTTCCGCCGTCTTCGGCGCCATAGAGGCGAAGAAAAGGCGCTCTAGAGACGTTTACAAACGATCAGTTATCCGTATCCTCTGAATTTGGAAATCCGCTCCAAATCGCACTCTCAGGCGCTCCAGATGGCCGCTGACACACAGAATCGCGCTTCCCGTCGACCACAGGCCCAACGAATCGGCTATGCGCGCGTCTCCACGGATGAGCAGGCGACCGAAGCGCAGGAAATGGAACTGCGCGCGGCCGGCTGCGACACGATCGTCGAGGAACACGGTTCGGGTGCCTCTCGTGCGCGCCCTGCCCTCTCGAAGCTGCTGCGCGAGATCGGCGCCGGCGACACGCTCGTCGTTGTGCGGCTCGACCGTCTGGCGCGGTCCGTCAGCCACCTGCTCGAGGTCATCGAGGATCTCGCGGCCAGGGGAGCGCATTTCCGTTCGCTGCGCGATCCGATCGACACCACGACGGCACAGGGTATGTTTTCGCTGCAGGTGCTTGGCGCCGTCGCCCAGCTCGAGCGCGCGCTGATCTCCGAACGCACCAAGGCCGGCATCAAGGCAGCGAAGTCAAAAGGAAAGCAGCCCGGCAATCCCGGTATCCGGGAACGTCGGCCAGAAGCGCTGGCGAAGGTCGCGGCCGCGCAGAAGGCAGCGTTCGGCGCTCGCATCCAGGCCACGGCCAGCCAGTGGCTGCCGACTGTGCGGCGCATGCGGCCGGACCATACCTGGGACGACATTGCGCGGGTGCTCGCGCAGCGCGGCCTCGACTGGACGCCGGAACGCCTGCGTCGAGCCGTCAAATGGCTGGTCGCCGAGCATCTCGCGGACCCTGCCCTGCTCCGAAAATCCCCACCCCGTCTGCCGGAAGACCGGCTGATGACGCTGGTGGCCGGCATCCATGCCTCGAATCCGGACCTTACGCTGCGCGAGATCGCCAGCCAGCTCGAGCGGTTGCACGAACGGACGCCGCGCGGCGGCTCGAAATGGTCGCCATCCTCGGTGAAGAACCTGATCGACCGGGCACGCCGTTCCGGGCTGCTCCCGCCTGAGCCGAAAGCTATCCCGGCGCCGTAAGGTGGGCATCGTCACCAACCCTTTTTCTTCATGCTGTCGCGCAGTGCGCTGCTGATCTCGAGCGGCCCGTCCGCAGTTGTCAACGCATCGCCCTGCCCCGTTACCGGTTCCGCCGCTCCGGACGGTTTGACCGCCTTCTCCAAGGCCTCCATCCTGGCGTTGAGCAGCGCGGTGATCATCGGCCACACCGAGAACTTTTGCGCCTTAGCGCGTTCGGTCAGATCGCGCAGATAGCCGCCACGGCTGCGGATATGCTCGGCACGCTGCAGGATCGCCGCCAGCACGATCGACGCGGTCTGCAGGCCCATCACTTCGACGGCTTCCTGCCAGGCGCTCGGGCTCACCCCCATGCTCGGCCGCGCTCGATCCGCCGCGGCGGCCAAATCCCGCCAGGTCCGAATTTGGCCGCCATCGGCGTAGGGCGCGATTTCGGGGCAGGCGCTCAGCACCATTCCCAAGGGCAGATCCCGTCTTGGCAGACTGCGTACGTTGTCGGTATGCTCGGCGGTGTCGCTCGCTTCATCTTTATTTCCTGAGCCGTTTTTATCTTCACCGGTAGGATGAGGGTATGGGCTTGAATTTTGTATGTGGTGCTCAGAATGAGACTCATTGGCGTTCAGATTCTGCGATTCCACGAATAATTCCAACGTCTGGTGGACGTCTGCCCAAAGGTCTTCCATCTCATTGGAAATCGCCTCGAGGGCTTGCCGGGGCGCAGTGCGTGGCAGGCGGGCGATGATCGCCTCATAGCGGCGCTGAAACCCCCGCCAGTTGCCAGGAACGCTCTCGTTGATGCCGGCTTCGATCATCTTGACCACGTCGCGCCGGCAGATCGTCAGGCGCTCCCTGACCAGGCGGAACGCCTTGCGCTCGGCCGCAACGGCTTCAGCCAGTTCACGGAACTCCGCGGCACGCGCAAGGATCGGCGACAGATCGAAGCCGTAGGCCTGCTCGATCGCACCTCCCTGCCCTTTCCGGGCAAAGCGCTTGCCATTCGGGCTGTCCCGTCGAATGACCAGACCGGATGTTACCAGATTGGCTAAATGACGCCTGAGCGTCGCCGGCGACATGCCATTGGCGCGGCGGATGAGCTGCTCGTTCGAAGGGAAGACAACGAGATTGCCCTCGCCCGTAAGTTCCTCGTCGCGATGGAATGTCAGCAGGGCGTTCAGGATCGCCAGAGCGCGGTCCGTTGCACCTAGGGCTTCCTTGGCCTCGCGGATGTCGCGGAACACCTGCCATTTCGAGACCTTGGCGTCCTGGTCTATGTGTTTGGCCGTCACCTGGCTTGCAATCAGGCCAAGTGTCATCGGCCGCCGCCCAAAGGGCGTCGTTGCGGTATGCGTCTGCATGTCCTTCACCTATCGCTAGGCAAAAGAAACCTGCTCACCGAAGCGGCGCCATGACTCTTGACAGTGATTCGCGGATTTGCGATTCTCAGTGTTGCTACACGATCTGAGAAGGCTTCCGCGGCGGCAACGTTCGGGGGCCTTTTCTTTTGCGGTTCAGTCTCCTGTCACTGCTTCTCCGACTTCTTGAACGCCTCGTAGAGGCTGTCCAGATTATCCGATATCCACTCAGCGAAGCGCGGCCCGTTCGCCGAACCAAGTGCGATCGTAGCCGTCCTACCGCCCCGCTTGAGTGTCGCACTGATTGATCGATCCGCGGGCGCCCAGGTTCTGGGTGCGGGCTTCGCCGTGGTCTTGCGGATGGGCTTTCCTTTTGCGTTGAAGGCTGCAAACAGCCGTTCGAAGCGGTCGTTGCTCTCGAGTTGAGAGAACTTCGGATCGGACAGGATTTCGCTAGCAATCTCTGGCTTCTTCGAAACTAGCAGGGATAACTCAACCCATCTCTCGCGCCCAACGGCTGGAGCGGGCCCGATCTGCGAAATGATAATCGCGGGGATGCGGTTGACGACGGAAATCATTTTGGAAACGGCCGCCGCATTGGATGCCAACGCGGACGAAATCACGTCCCTGCCGTATCCCATGCCTTCGAGCCTTTCGGCGAATACCGCCTTCTCGACAAAACTCAGGTTGGCGCGCGCAGAGTTCTCCTGCCCTTGAGCGATAACATGGGTCTTATCGTCGATCGCCTTGACGACCGCCCGCACTTTGCGGCCCAGTTCCCTTGCAACCCGAACGCGACGATGCCCGAACACGATCATGTACCGGCCCTCACGGGAGGGATGCGGCCGAACCAGAATCGGAGTGTCCTGTCCTCTTTCCCGAATTGCCTCCAGCAGATCCTGGTACTGTTCCCGGTCGTCTTCCATCCGGTCTGAGACAAACGATCCGTCGATTGCGTGTGGGTCAAGCTCAACGACATGCTCGCCTTCGAGATAGGCGTCGGCTTGTTTGGCCAACTCGCCTACCGAGCGGATCATCGACTTGGATGCTCCGCGGATCGCATAGGGAGCGGTGGGTCCTGCCTGCTCCTTCTCTTCCGCGTCCGCTAAGCCAGCCAGCAAGTTCTTCCGGGCCATGACATCAGCTCCCGTGTTGCCCTAATCCACTGATATTCGTGGGCAAAAACGCCTTTTTGTCAGCCGACAACATTCACCGTCCCCATGATTGATGGATTAGACCTGCAATTTCACCGTTCACCGAGTCCAAGGCCTCCATGGCGCGTTCGTAGGTGGACCGCGTCATGGCGTTCTTTTCCACTTCATAGAGCGTCTGCTTCGTTATTCCGGCGTCTGAAATCGCAGTGGACTTCAGCATCTGGTTTTTGAGGATGAACTCGCCAAAGAGCGTCCGCAGGAAAGCTACCATCTGTGCCTGCGGCTGATCGGTCGGCTCATAGCGCGTAACCAAATAGCGATACCAAGAGAGGTTTACCTCCGCGCCCGCGCTGCGGATCGGCTCGAGGATGCCGCCGAGCATTAGCAGGAACTGTCCCATCGACATCACGTCCAGCATCTGCGGGTGAATTGTGATCAGTACGGAAGTTGCCGCAGTCAGCGCCGTGATTGTCAGGTAACCGAGCTGGGGCGGGCAATCGACAACAACGACGTCGTAGCGGTCGTCGACTTCGGCTAGGGCGTTCGAGATGCGCGTGAAAAATGCCTTGCCCGCATTTGAACTCTTGTCAGCCATTGCCAGCGGAGTGTCATATTCGTACTCCTGAAGCTCAAGGTTAGCCGGAACGATGTCGAGGCCGGGAAAATTCGTCTGCTGTATGACTTCCGATAGCGGCACCCTGTCGTCGTCATACCGGATCGCGTCGTAAATCGACTTGGTTTGGTCTAGCTCTGGCTGGAAACCGTGCAGGGACGTAAGCGAAGCTTGCGGGTCGAGGTCGATCGCGAGCACACGATGCCCGGTGAGAGCGAGGTATTGCCCCACGTGTGCCGCTGTGGTCGTCTTGCCTGAGCCACCCTTGAAATTCACAACGGCGAGCACCTGCAGCTTCTCTCCAGGACGACGATGCGGCACATACATCCTGGCGTCCGAACGGCCGTGCTGGTCGAGATACCGCCTCAATTCGAGCATTTGTTCAGCGGTGTACGACCGTCGCCCCGACGACGATGTTTCCGGGACGGGGCCCTTGCCTTCCAAATGCAGTTTCTTGAGATGGCTCTGCGAGACACCGAGATATGTAGCAACCTCCGCCAGCGAGAATGAGCGCAGGTTCTTCTTTGCATGGGGCGGGAATCGCTGCAGGCTCAATAGGTGTAGCTTCTTTGAGATCTGGTCACCTTGCTCGAGAATACTCTTCTCGAAGTGCAGCGGGGTCTGCTCGGAAACGGGCGAACTCACGTTCATTCGGTCAGGCTTCCAAAATAACGATTTTTGGCCCGAAATGGCCAAGCAACCGTGAGTATGCCCGATTCGCGGTGCTCAGCAAGAAATTTTAGGTTAACAAGAAGTTAAGAAGATTCCTAAGGGAACGCGGCCAGGCGCCCCGAAAGCACTCACGCAATTGATTCTTCTGGGTTTTTCTTCGTTTTTGTCGGCGGACAACACTTGCGCCCACCCTGTGATATTTCGCAGTAACAGAAAACCACCCGGCACCCGATTGCAGCCAATCTCAATGAGTCCAACCGAGTGAATCAGCGCGCCTGTTGGACCACCTGGCGCGCCCGTTACGCTCTGAGCCTCATTGGCCGACCGGAAACGGGCAGCGAGTGGACAGCCACGCTCGCTCCGATCGATCGTCTTTCTCGGCAGAGGCAACCATCACCGACTTGAATCCCTTCGGCCCAAACGATTCAGCTAATGAATTGGACGCGGACACCGGAAGTCGGTCACAAATGGGCATGGTCGAGCCGAAGCTCCAAGTTGTCCTTCAGCGCCGCGATTGCACACGCAACGTTGCGCGATTTTACGTACTCGCGATAGAGCCGTCGCTGTACGGAGATGCGGCGCTCATGCGCGCGTGGGGGCGTATTGGCTCGCTCGGCCGACAACGCCTCGACCTCTATGCATCGGCCGCTGAGGCCGGCGAAGCGCTTGAGGCCTGGCTCGCGCGGAAGGTCCGACGGGGCTACACGCCCGTCACTACCGATATCAAAGTCCAGTCCAGCATCCCGCAGTCACCGGCAATTGCCGCACGTGAAAAAGGGCTTGCCCAGCAGCATGGGGCCGACCGCGTCGGTAGTCGCGGCCTTAAGTAAGGGCCGGATATTCCGCGGACCGAAGGCAGTGTCCCCGCGTGCTTACCGAGGTCAGCTGTGGGCGTCCTGGTTGTCACGCCTTATACTCCACTCATCTGGGAGAGAGTGAAGGTGGTTCCGGCACATTCGGTTCGACATCGGTGAAGAGATTCGGAAACAGCCGTTCTCTGAAATCGAGAGGGAAGGCAATGCGGACCGGTGCCTTCGGAGTGTCAGATTTTAGGAACCCGCGCTCGACGAGATCCGACAGCGTGTTCCGTGCCGTGCGCTCGGATGTCTTCAGTACGAAATTGGCTTCGCCACGTGGCAACCTACCATGCCGCAACACAGCCGCCACCAGATCAGGCGCTCGTTTGTCGTCGACGACATCTTTTATCAGGGCGCGGTAGCGAGCGTCGAGCCGCCCGAGGTCGAACATTGCCGTCGAGAACCTTACCTGGTCGAGCGCGACCGTAAGGAACCATTCGACGAAATCCTTGAGTGCCGATTCCGAAAGATTTCCCCGGCCATCACGGTCGCCTTGTCTGGGACTGTCGGCGTGATCCATCATCCGCTTGTATTCGCCACGATCTTTCAGGCCACGAGCGAGGCCACGAGATATCGACCACAGGCCATTGCCTCCGATGCCGGCCCTGAGCGCCATGGCGTGGGACATCAGGCGACTGACGCGGCCGTTACCGTCTGGAAACGGGTGGATGTAATTGAGGCGGTGATGAGCTGACGCAATCGCGACGATCCGCAGGCTGGCCTGCTTTTCGGCCATGGCAAACCGCTTCTGGAAATACTCCATAAAAGCCACCACCCTGTCAGACGATGGCGGCTGATGGCGGCCGACAGCGACATCGTGTTCTGCGGACATCCGGAACTCGCCGGGTACGATCTCGGCCTTGGCGCCATCAGGTTTGTCGATGAACCGGAATTCCTTGGGCATCTCGTCGTAGAAGGCGCGATGAACCCACTGGATGAAATCGATCGAAGTCGGGCTAGGCAGCTCGCCGTGCAACGCGAGGCCGTCAATCATCCTCTGAACTTCGACATGGGCCTTCGCCTCCAGGGCGAGGGGACGACGTTCGGGATCTATCTCGGCTCCGGTCAGTGCGTTCTCTATATCTCGAGGTCGCGTGTTGTGGCCTTCGATCAAATTCGAATAATACGAATTCATGACTCGTACGAGGTCGGCCAATTCGTCAGCCGACTCCGGATGCAGGCCTCGGCCGAGTTCATCGGCCGCCTTCTGCAGCTCGATGGCAAGATCGGCCAGAACGGTCGGCACCGCGTCGTCGAAAAAAAGCGGCTCAATACGGGCAGGGGTTTCAAGCATTTTTGCCGATCTCTGTCGTGCCTCAATGGATTGCATTGTAAGGCATTAGAGGCCACAAGTCAGCACAAATGCCGATACTGGTTGCCGATCTCACTTGCCGATATCGGCCGCCGATCAGAACGTGACCCCGAATATGCCTCAAACGGCCAGCCGGGCAGGGTAGGGGCGTTGGCGTCATCGCGGACGACTCTCCTACCGCCAGCAAGCCACAACTACACGGGGTAAAGACGAAAAAGCCCTCCCACTGGGCGAACGGGATCAAATCAACTGTTGACGCACGGCAAGCGCAACGGCGTGGGTGACGTTGGTGGCATCGAGCTTCCGCCGAGCATTTTGCAGGTGATACTCGACCGTCCGGACCTTGGTTCCGACGATTTGCGCGATTTCGGACATGCGCTTGCCCTTTGCCATCCAGCTCAGGCAGAGCCTTTCTCTGGGGCTTAGCTTGACGGCGACAGCAGGCATTGGATCGAGCATCCAGCGTCGCGCATAGACATCAACGTGGGATGCAATCGAAGCGGCGAGGAAGGGGCATTCCACCAGGCAATTGTCACACCGGTTAGACGACGCGAGCGTGAACAATACTGTCCTGCCGAATCCGGCTGACACGGGCACGGATATTCCCGATGCGATACCATGATCGTTCGCTTCTCCAAGGAAGCGGACCTGGTCCGGCGACAATGCTCGTGCAAGATCGCGTTCGGACCACGCAAAACAGCGCTCGGAACGGCGGGCTTCCTGCACGACGGGATCGATGGTCGCGTATTTCTTGTTGATATAGTGGCCTTGCCACGCGCGCGGGTACGTCGAAAACGTGTCGATCTCCGGCCCGCAGACAGAGAGATAGGCGAACCAGTCAAATCCCAATTGGCCGGCGAATTCCTTCACCGCGGCTTTGACCGGGGCTATGCCTCGGGCTGTTTCTAGTGAGTCTCGCAGCTGGTCGAAGGCTCTGCTCGGCAAGTGTCCTCTCCGGGTGTTTTCGTCCTCAAGTCGCGTGGTTTCAATTCCGAGTTGCATGGCAATTCAGCCATAAGTGCGGCAGCGGCGCCTCGGCAATCCCCACTGTCTATCACAGCGACGACTCTCCATCCCCTGTGACTTTTCACAGCTGGCGATCCGCAGCCGTACCGGCTTCAAGAGATCGCAATTCAACGGGTTGAGGATTTGTTCATGCGCGTCGTCGCCATCTGCCGTACGAGTGCCTCAAGAACTGAGCAACGTCTGCTCGAGCGCATGCACGAGCTGCGCGCAAGGGTCTTCAAGCACAGGCTGGATTGGGACGTGCACGTAGAGCACAACCAGGAAAAGGACGAGTACGACCGGCTCGATCCGACCTATCTTCTGCTCGTCGGCAACGATGGTCAGGTGATCGGTTGCGCCCGCCTGCTACCGTCCACCGGACCGACGATGCTCGGCCAGACATTCCCGTTTCTGGCTGGCGCTGCTCGCGTGCCCCAATCGAGCCGCGTCGTCGAGAGCTCGCGCTTTTGCATCGACACCGAACGCAGCGACATCGTTTCCGCGAGCGGGCTGCGTGATGCGACCCACACTCTGTTCGCCGCCATCATCGAATGGTCGATGGCCAATGGGTTCGACCGGATCGTCACTGTTACGGACGTTCGGTTTGAGCGCATTCTCAACCGGGCGAAGTGGCCACTGGAGCGGCTAGGCGCGCCACATCCTGTTGGCAACACCATTGCTGTCGCGGGACTCTTGACCGCCGACGAAGCCAGCCTCGAGCTGGTGCGGCCGTCGAGCTACGTCCCCCTCTTTCCGGCCGCTGTGGAAGCCGCGGCCTGACCAGCAGCCGGGCAGGGGGCGGTTCATGAGCGAATCGAAACGACGGCTGATCCTCGGACTGCAGGACGCACTTGGCGCCGCCGTCACGTCGGCGCTCCATGACCATGACGTTGTGGAGGTCATGCTCAACCCCGACGGCAATCTATTCATCGAGCGGGTAGGGCAGGGGATAGCGGCGGCGGGGCGGATGGCCTCCCATGACGCCGAGACCGTCATCGGCAAGGTCGCGCACGCCCTCAAAACCGAAGTCGACCAGGACCACCCGATCATTTCGGGAGAACTGCCGCTTGGCGGGCATCGCTTTGAGGGGATTCTGCCGCCGGCCGCGCCCGCGCCGATGTTCACGATCCGAAAGCGCGCCTCGATGCTGATCCGACTCGATCAGTATGTCGCCGACGGCATCATGACGCCCGAGCAGGTGGATGTGATCCGCAATTCGATCGTGGACCGGCTCAACATCGTCGTGTCGGGAGGCACCGGAACAGGCAAGACCACACTCACCAATGCAATCCTGGCGGAGCTGGTCGAGACCACGCCGGAACACCGGCTGGTGATCCTGGAAGACACTGCCGAAATCCAGTGCGCGGCGGAAAACCATGTGATCCTGCACACCACGGACACGGTCGACATGAGCCGCCTCTTGAAGTCGACGATGCGGCTGCGTCCAGACCGCATCATCGTGGGCGAGGTCCGCGACGGCGCGGCCCTTACTCTCTTGAAGGCGTGGAACACCGGCCATCCGGGCGGCATCGCGACGGTTCACTCGAACTCGGCCGGCGCCGCTCTTACCCGGCTTGAACAGCTCGTCGCCGAAGTCAGCTCCCAGCCGATGCCGGAAGTCATCGGAGAGGCGGTCGACCTGATCGTCTCGATCGAGCGCGCGCCCGGCGGGCGAACCGTTCGCGAGATCCTGAAGGTCGAAGGCTTTCGCGACGGGAGGTACCTCACCACGCCGGTCGGCGCGTCGAAATCGGAATCCATCCAGGGAAGAAATCTTCATGTCGTCTAAGAAGGCTCTCACACTTCTCCTCGGCCTCGCGGCCGCATCCCTCGTTATGATCGAACCGGCGCTCGCCAGCGGGGGAGGGGGCCTGCCCTGGGAAGGGCCACTGGAGCAAATTCAGGAATCCATCACCGGCCCGGTCGCCGGCGCCATCGCGCTCGCCGCGGTCGCCATTGCCGGCGGCATGTTGATCTTCGGCGGCGAGTTGAACGATTTCGCGCGCCGGCTCTGCTACATCGTACTCGTCGCCGGCATCCTGCTCGGTGCAACGCAGATCGTCGGTCTCTTCGGCTCCAGCGGCTCATCCATCGGCGTGCCGCTCGAGGCGCACGAACAAGCGCCGGCGGTTGCCCCGCATGGCTGAAAGGGAAAGCCGGCTGGCGACGGCGCGAATACACCGTGCCCTTTCGCGTCCGACGCTGCTCTTTGGGGCTGACCGTGAGCTCGTGCTTCTGACCGGGCTCGCCGCGGTCATCCTGGTCTTCGTCATCCTGACGACCGTATCGGCGCTGCTCGGCACGGTCATCTGGATCGTGGTTGTCGGGCTACTGCGCATGATGGCGAAAGCCGATCCGCTGATGCGCCGCGTCTACCTGCGCCACATCAGATACCGCCCCTACTACCGGCCGACCTCCACGCCCTGGCGGACGTTCTGACTTATGGTTGCACTCAAGAGGTTTCGCCATTCCGGCCCGTCCTTTTCCGATTTGCTGCCCTATGCGGCCCTGATCGACAACGGCACCCTCTTGCTCAAGGACGGGAGTCTGATGGCCGGCTGGTATTTCGCTGGTCCGGATAGCGAAAGCTCGACCGATTTCGAGCGCAACGAGGTCAGCCGCCAGATCAATTCCATTCTCGCCCGCCTCGGATCGGGCTGGATGATCCAGGTCGAGGCCGTGCGCGTGCCGGCGACGGCCTATCCGGCACGGGACAACTGCCACTTCCCAGACAAGGTGAGCGCGCTCATCGATGACGAACGGCGCAAGCGTTTCGAGGCGGCGGACGGGCACTATGAGAGCCAGCACGCCATCATCCTGACCTATCGCGAACCGGAGAAGCGCAAGTCCGGCCTCGTCAAATATGTCTATTCCGACGATGAGTCCCGCGCGACAACCTTTGCCGATCGCGCGCTCGATCACTTCCGGCGTTCGATCCGCGAATTCGAGCAATATATGGGAAACGTCGTCTCGATCCGGCGCATGGTGACACAGGAGACCGAGGAACGCGGCTCAACCCGTATCGCCAGATATGACGATCTGCTGCAGTTCGCCCGCTTCTGCATCGTCGGCGAAAACCATCCGGTCCGCCTGCCCGACATTCCGATGTATCTCGATTTCGTCGTCACGGCCGAATTCCATCACGGTCTCTCGCCGCTGGTCGACAACCGCTATCTCGCAGTTGTTGCGATCGACGGATTTCCGGCCGAGAGCTGGCCGGGCATCCTCAATTCTCTGGATCTGATGCCACTCACCTATCGCTGGTCGAGCCGCTTCGTTTTCCTCGATCCGATCGAGGCCCGCCAAAGGCTTGAGCGCACCCGCAAGAAGTGGTTGCAAAAGGTGCGGCCGTTCATGGACCAGCTGTTCCAGACAAACAGCGGTGCGATCGACCAGGACGCAGCGCTGATGGTGGCGGAGACCGAGGACGCCATTGCCGAGGCCAATTCACAGCTCGTCGCCTATGGCTACTATACGCCGGTCATCGTCATGTTCGATGACGACGAGGCGCGTCTTCGCGAAAAGACCGAAGGTGTGCGCCGGCTGATCCAGGCCGAAGGCTTTGCCGCGCGCATCGAAACGCTGAACGCCACGGAGGCCTTCCTTGGGAGTCTGCCCGGCAACTGGTACGCCAACATCCGCGAGCCGCTGATCAATACCCGCAACCTTGCCGATCTGGTGCCGCTCAACTCGGTCTGGTCGGGCTCACCGGTTGCACCGTGCCCGTTCTATCCCGACGGCTCGCCGCCGCTGATGCAGGTCGCAAGCGGATCATCCCCGTTCCGTCTGAACCTCCATTCGGGCGACGTGGGTCATACCCTGATCTTCGGTCCGACCGGATCGGGCAAGTCGACCCTTCTGGCGCTGATCGCGGCACAGTTCCGCCGTTACAGCCGAGCGCAGCTCTTCGCCTTCGACAAGGGCAAGTCGATGTACCCGCTGACGGTGGCTGTTGGCGGCGAACATTACGATGTCGGGGCAGGGGAGGCGCTGACCTTCTGCCCGCTTTCCCAACTGAACGACGATGGCAACAAGGCTTGGGCCGCCGGATGGCTGGAAACACTTGTCGAACTGCAGGGTGTGAAGGTGACGCCCGACCATCGCAATGCAATCGCCAAGCAAATCGAGCTCATGGCCGCATCGTCCCGCCGGTCGCTGTCCGATTTCGTGTCGGGCGTGCAGATGCGGGAGATCAAGGACGCGCTGCGTCATTACACAGTCGACGGTCCCATGGGGCATCTGCTCGATGCCGAGCAGGATGGCCTGACCCTCTCGGATTTCCAGACGTTCGAGATCGAGGAATTGATGAACCTCGGCGACCGCAATCTCGTGCCGGTCCTGCTCTACCTGTTCCGTCGCATCGAAATGCGCCTGACCGGCGCCCCCAGCCTCATTATCCTCGATGAGGCATGGCTGATGCTCGGCCATCCAGCCTTCCGCGAGAAGATCCGCGAATGGCTGAAGGTGCTGCGCAAGGCCAATTGCGCCGTCGTTCTGGCAACGCAGTCGATTTCTGACGCGGAAAAATCAGGCATCATCGACGTGCTCAAGGAAAGCTGCCCGACCAAGATTTGCCTGCCCAATGGCGCAGCTCGCGAAAGCGGCACGCGCGAGTTCTATGAGCGCATCGGCTTCAACGAGCGGCAAATCGAGATCGTCGCGAACGCGCTGCCCAAGCGCGAATATTATGTCGCTTCGCCTGACGGGCGGCGTTTGTTCGACATGGCCCTCGGGCCGATCACCCTGTCTTTCGTCGGCGCGTCCGGAAAGGACGACATCAAGCGCATCGATGAGCTGCGCGTCCACCACGGCGACGAATGGCCCGTCCACTGGCTCAAGCAAAGAGGTATCGAAAATGCCGAAGCTCTTCTTGCGTAGTTCGCTCGCAAGCGTCCTGATCGCTGTCAGCCTTGCGGCGCCGGCCCAAGCCAGCGGAGCGCTCACCGGCGCGACCGAGTTCACGCAGATCCTCAACAATGGGGAACTGATCGCGCTCGGCGGGCAGAATGCCGAGCAGATCGCAAATCAGGTGACGCAGATCTCCAACCAGGTTGAGCAGATCGCCAACCAGATCCGCATCTACGAGAACATGCTGCAGAACACGCTGCAGCTTCCCGATCAGGTGTGGGGGCAGGCTCAACAGGACCTCGCCAACCTGCAAGGCATCGTGCAGCAGGGGCAGGGCATGGCCTTCTCGATGGGAAACCTCGACGATGTGCTCAAGCAGCGTTTCCAGAGCTATGCCGATTTCCAGAACAAACAGCTCACCGGCGAGGAATTCTCGGCGGCATATCAGTCGTGGTCGGACACCAACCGTGACACCATCGGCGGAACGCTGGCGGCCGCCGGTCTGACGGCCGATCAGTTCGCGACCGAAGAATCCACCATGGCGCAACTACGCTCCCAATCGGAGTCGGCTGATGGCCAGATGAAGGCCTTGCAGGTCGGGCATCAGATCGCGACCCAACAGGTCGAGCAGATGCAGAAGCTTCGCGGCCTCGTTTCTCAGCAGATGACCATGATGGGCACCTGGTACCAGACCGAACAGACGCTCAGGGACCAAGCACAGGCCGAGAACGAGCGCTTTTTTGGCACGAAGAGCGGCGTGGTCGTTGGCAATGAAACCCCCTTCCGTCCCGAGTGGTGATCGAAATGCAGACAATCAGGCTACCTATTGTGATCGCTGTCGTTCTGCTCGCGGCCGTCGCCGGTGGCGTCGTCTCTTATGCGTTCTTCCCCAGCACCGATCCCGAAATGAAGCCGCTTCTCCAGCGCCAGGTCGACCTTGCCGAGCAAGAGGCAGCCGAAAGGGAGCGCGCCGCCCAGGCTACACGCGAGTTCTTCGACAGCGATAGTGACCAAGCAAGGTCCGTGCGCGACCAATTCCGCTCAACCGATTCAAAACCGTTCGAGCCGGAGTGGTAGATAAAAATGAAGCGCGGTCTCTTTCTTCTTGTGGCAGCTGGCGCCTTGATTGCGAGCCATTCTGCCTTCGGCCAGGCATCGGACAACGTGATCGAAGAGGTGCAAACCTCGATCATTGCCCAGGCACGGAGTTGGGAGACCACGCTGCTTCAACACGCGACCAACCTGTTCTGGTTGCTCGCGGGAATCGAGTTCGGCATTGCTGCGATTTGGCTGGCAATCAATGGCGCGACCCTCGAATCCTGGTTCGGTGAACTGGTTCGCCGCATCATGTTCGTGGGCTTCTTTCTGTTCGTCCTCACCCAGGGGCCGGAACTGGGGAAGGCTGTCGTGAACAGTCTATTTCAGATCGGCTCCGGAACGGGCAGCGTGTCGCCATCGGCGATCTTTGACGCCGGCCTCGATGTCGCGGAGCGCATGACTGACAATCTGTGGTCATGGGATCCCAGGGAATGGGGCAAGATGCTCATCGTCGGCATTTGCGCCCTCCTTGTCATCATCACATTCGGCTTCATGGCCGCCATCCTGCTCGGCGTTATGCTCGAGATGTATATCGGCCTGCTGGCGGGTCTCATTCTGCTCGGCTTCGGCGGCTCGTCTTTCACCAAGGACTTCGCGATTAAATATCTGATCTACGCCTTCGGCATCGGCATGAAGATCATGGTTTTGGTCATGATCGCCGCCATTGGTTCCGAAGTCCTGCTCTCGGTCGCAAACAATCCGAACCTAAGCGATAGTTTCATCGGCCCCGCCTCCGTCGCCGGCCTCGCTGTCGTGATTGCGATGATCTCGCAGATGATTCCGCCAATGGTGCAAGGCCTGGTTCAGGGCGTTTCCGTTAGCAATGGCATGGAAGCCATCCGCAGCGGTGGCCAGGTTGCCGGCTTCGCGGCGGTCGGTGCTGGCATGGCGGCCGGCGGCGCCGGCGTTGTCAAAGGTGGGATGGCTGCCGCCTCGGCGGCATCGCAAGCCGGCGCATCGCGTGGCGCGGCTGCAATGGCCGGGTTGAAGGCCGCGGGTGGCGCGGTCGGTTCCGCGGCGACCGACAAGCTGATGGGGATCCCCGGCGCCAAGATGGGTTCGACCCTCGGCCTCGCCAACGAAAAGCTGCGGCAAGGCAACAATCCGGGCACCCAGTCCAGAAATTCAAACAGAAAGATGGACGCCGACTCGTGAGGTCGGCCGGCCGTATCGATCAGGCGAGGCTAGATGGCGAAGCGCAAATACCCCGACAATCCATATCTGGCCGCCCGCTATGAGTGGAACGAGCGCTACGGCAGCTATATGCGCGCGGCCTCGGCATGGCGCACCGTCGGTCTGCTTTCGATGAGCATGGCGGTGATCGGGTTCGGCTATGCCCTCTATCAGTCCACTCAAGTCAAGCTCGTTCCTTATGTGGTCGAGGTCGACAAGCTCGGCGCGGCGGTCCTGGCCGGCTTCCCCGCACAGATCGAATATGCCGACGAGCGCGTTGTGCGTTCGATGCTCGGCGCATGGGTGTCGAACTTCCGATCGATCACCCCCGATGCGACCGTGCAGAAGGGCTATATCGACCGCACCTACGCGATGCTGAAACAGCAGGACCCGGCGACCGAGAAGGTCAACAACTGGTTCCGCAACAACTCGCCCTTCGATCGCGCTCGCACGATGACGGTCTCGATCGAGGTCAACAACGTCGTCGCCCTCTCGAACCAGAGCTACCAGGTCGACTGGAGCGAGATCGAGCGCGACCGCGCGGGCAAGGAACTGCGCACCCGCCGCTTTCGCGGCATCGCCACCGTGACCCTTTCGCCGCCCCAGGACGAGGCGGTCATTCGTCTGAACCCGATCGGCCTCTACCTCAAGGATTTCGATTGGACGGCCCAGCTTTGAGAAACGCTCGCGGAGTCAGAGTAATGTTCAACCTCAAGAGGATGCGCGCGGGCGTGACTGTTACAACCCTGTTGCTGGGCACGTTCGCCCTTAATGTCGCGGTTGCGGCCGATCAGCAGGGCCTCAGCGGCAACGAAATACGGGGAACCGGACTTTCCACCCAATGGCAGGGCACGGCCGCGGTGATGACGCGCGGGCCGGACGGCAAGGTCATTTACCTCTACGGCCAAACGCAGCCGTCCGTCGTTTGCTCGCCCCTCCAGCTCTGCGAAATCGAGCTGCAGGCCGGTGAAGCCGTGCGTGACGTGCTGGTGGGCGACACGGTTCGCTGGAAGGTCGAGCCGGCAACCTCCGGCTCGGCCGAAGGCCAGAAGATCCACCTGATCGTCAAGCCTTCGGAACCCGGGCTCGAGACGTCCATGGTGGTGACGACATCGCGGCGCACCTACCATATCCGGCTCAGGTCACATCATCGCGACTACATGGCCCGCGTTGCCTTCGAATATCCCGAAGACGTGCAGGCCAAGTTCGATGCCCTCAACGCGCGCGTCGAGGCGAGCATCATTCCCGGCGCCGGTGTCCCGGCCGAAAACCTGAGCTTCAATTTCGCTATCAGCGGACAGGCCCGATGGCGCCCGACCCGCGTCTACACCGATGGCGTCAAGACCTACATCCAGTTCCCCGGCCAGATGATGAGCGGCGATGCGCCGGTGCTGTTCGTCGTCTCAGGCGGCGAAAACCGCATCGTCAATTACCGGCTCAACGGGACGATGATGATTGTCGACTATGTGTTCGATCGCGCCGTGCTCATCTCCGGCGTCGGCTCCCGCCAGCAGAAGATCACTATTTCGAGGAAGGGCTGACCATGCGCGCCACCCACCGACTTTCCCGTGTTCTGGCACTCGTTCTTCTCACCGGCGCAACGGCCGCCTGCACTACTACCGGCGGCGGCTATTTCACGCCAACCGTGAGTGCCGATGCCGCCGATCTATCGCCGGCCGCGGCTGCGGCCGTCGCCGGCGACATGGTCGCCAAGCTCGCCGAGCATGTCGGCCCGGGTACCGGCACGATCGTCATCAAACCGGATGATTCCGCCTTCGGCCTGGCGCTCGAAGAGTCGCTGCGCGGCTGGGGCTATGCCGTCGCCTCGAAC
>JAUQWZ010000016.1 GCA_030834905.1 Aggregatilineales bacterium
ATCAGGCGCCTCAGCTCGTTGCCGTCGAATCCGGCTTGCACCTCGAGCCGGTGCCCCGAACGCAGCTCGACGCTCAGACTGGCCGCCGCCCGTGCCGTCGCCGGTGCCGCAGATGGAAGGACCGCGACCTCCACCAGCCTCGGCGCCGCCTCTCGCCCGCCGTCGTCTTCCGCCAGCCGCCGCCGCCACTGATACAGGGTCCAGGCCGACACCCCGGCGCTCGCTGCGAAGTCGGTCACGCTCATGCCGCTCTCGGACTGACGGTCGAGCATCGCCGCGTACCAGCCAGCCAAGTCCTCGCGCCGCGTCGGGCGCTCCCACGGTGTGTTTCGTCGCATACCGCCAACATGCAGTCGGCGACCCTGGCGTCCATGGAGCGCTCGCCGTCAGCTCGGACGCTTACGCTGCTTTTGCTGAATCAGGTGGGCTTACTCGACAAGTAGCCGCACCCTCTTACCCCCAACCTCTATTGCGGCGGGCACCATCATCCCCCCCCTCCGCGCGGGCGCCACCCAAACTTCCAAATCTCCAGATTCTCTCCACTCTATTGCCTTCACTAAGAAGTCGCCCCACGGCAACACGGGCGCTTCATCTCCCCAATTCACTGTCGATAAATCGGTTTTGCTCGTCACGAATACTGTCCATTGACGGCCAAAACCAATGGTGCGAGACACTTTTGCCGCGATCAGTCCATTCGCGGCCTTTGACAATACGAGGGAGTAGCCAGGGTCGCCTCCAGCAACCCAGAAGGCCAACAGGACTCCGACGGGGATGCCGCCGGCAAATCCCACGGCTAACGAGACCAGGGACTTGTGCATTTTGGGCAGACCTTCCCGTCGGACGATGTCCTCTTAGAATAGGCACCACTTGCCACCTTGCCCCCAACTGCTGCGCACAGGGACTTCTTGACCGCGGCGGCGACCTTGGCATCGCCGATATTCCACCACATGGAGTAGCGGTTTCTATCACGCATCAATCTAGTTTCGTCTCTTATTGTATCGCCAACATCATACGACTGCTTGTCTTCTTCACTATCTGTCTCGCCCTTGAAGGCGGCCACCGCTGCACCGAGCTTCAAAGCTGACCATGGATCAACAGCAGCACCCAGCCCGATGTTGCCAGGTATTTGATCGTGCAGACATTCTCCGCACAGCGTAACGCTTTCTGGGCAATCCACAGGACAATCCACCGTCTTGGCCTGCGGCTTGTTGGGTAAACCCTTCGTCTGACTCCTCACGTCAATCGGACCCTGACCTCTCACGAACAGGAGCCTCCCTCCGGGGCTAGTGATGATGAGGAGCTGCATCAGTTGGCTCACAAGCCAGTCCGTGACATCCGGGCCGCACTTTGGATCTGTCGGCAATCCAAGCTCAACATCCGCGTTCGCGTCGTCGGCCGGTATGAATCCATCCCACGATTGCGGCCACCAGTCCACAACAGGCGTGTCGGGCCGGTCCTGACCGCCAGTTTCGCTATGAGCAAGACGGATGCCCCACGCATCTCCCTCATACTCCCATCCCAACACAGTCGGCCACTGCGGGACCGCAACCCCAACACCTTCAAACTGCCAGACTACCGATTGTTCACCCCATGGCGGGATATCTCCGCCACCACTTGACCCACACGGAGCGTTCAGTGACCCCGGCCAATCTCCACCGATCGACGATCCCGCAATACACTCCTGGCGCCCGGTGGTTTTGCTTGAGCACCCACCGCAGGCTCCACCGCACGAGCACCCCGACTTCGACGATCCGCCACAGCCGCATCCACCCGCGCTCTTCGCGTCCCATCCCGGCCCCCAGCCTTGGTCCTGGATCTTCCAGGTCTCGCCGCTGGATGCGGAACTCTTGCTTGATGCGGAACAGGCCATGGCTTCGTCGGCTCAGTGGTTCAGGATACAGGATACTGCGCAGCCCCACGGTGTCGAGGGCCGACGCCTGGGGCCACAAGGTAGCGCAGCGCAACGGGATGCCGCGATCGCAACGGGCTCACGTCGGCGGTCAAACCGCCTTGTCGTACCAGGTAGGCGGGAGGAAGCGGAAGATCACACCTTGGCCAACGGCAGTTGCACGGAAGGTAATGGTGAACCGCACCAGCTCGCTCAGGCCTGTGCAGGTGGCCTCGTAGAACCCGCCGCTCACGCTTGAGAACGACCCGGCCGAAGTCCCGCCGCTGCCTTCGTCCTCCCGGTTCTTCGTGACAACGCCGAAAGTCACGCCTCCATTGCCGATGGTATCGGCCACCTTCTCCAACGAGAATGCCGCGTTTTCCGCGCCCCTGGGAAACCAAGGCGTGTAGTAGGTGACACTTGCGGTGTCCAACGCAGTGATCTGGGTTAGCATCCACATGGTATTCGCCTCAAGAAGCAGCCGGAATGGAGTTGTCGAAGAACACCAGTGGGAAGATCCTCACAACGTAGTAGTCTCCGGCAGCCCCTCCGTAGACCGTGATCTTGGCTCGCACCTGCTCCAAGAACCCTCGAACCGGTGACACACTGCTGGCCTTCGCCAGGTAGATGGCTCTTGCCAAGCCCGTGCCAGATATCTCGAGGAGCTTCGGCGAGGAGGATGGGTAGAATGTGTCCATGTCACTTGCGGTGCCCTCTTCGCTGCGGGTCTGAAGACTGATGCGCACGGTGGATCCGCCTGCGGCAGTCTTGATCAAGCCCTCCGCGCGCAAGATCGCGCAGTCGCCCCCTCTCGGGACCCAATCCGTATAGAATGTCTCGCCGTAGCTGATCCGGCGCCCCGGGATGTTGGTGATGCCGTAACTGTTCTGGCAACCGCACATGGGAAGCGCGGCGACCAGCCCTTCCGCCCGTGGTCCGCGGTCAGAGGCTGAACTTCAGGTTGGCGACCACGGCGGCGAGGTCTCGCCGTGCGTGGTTGGCGCGGGCCGTAGCCTCGGCGTTGTCCTTGTAGGCGCGCGGCGTGA
>JAUQWZ010000017.1 GCA_030834905.1 Aggregatilineales bacterium
TCTCGAAGCGGTAGTACTTGGCGAATTCGACCAGCCGCGGGTTGAACAGGATCGCATCACCACGCCGATCCAGCACCGCGCTCTTCAGGTTGTCGTAGAGCAGCACCCGCGGCAGGCCTCCGAAGCTGGCGAACGCCGCCATATGCCCGCGCAGGAAGTTCTCGACGCGCTGCCCGAGGTAGAAGCGCAGGAAGATCCGCCGCGAGTACGACAGCACGCAGACGAAGGCCAACAGCGCGCGCTCCGCGCGACCGACCTTGATGGTGCCGAAGTGCGCCCAGTCGACCTGCCCGTGCTCGCCAGGCAACACGTGCGTCCGCAGGTAGGCCTCGACCACCCGCGGCGGACGGTGCCGCGCGATCATGTGCCGGAAATGCTCGCCGCTGCCGCGATAGCCGCGCTCGCGGCACATCTGGTAGAGACGGCTCGCCGGCAGACCGGGGTAGCGTCGCAGCGACTCCAGGATGAAGGGCAGATACGGGTCGATGCGCGCCGGCCGCTGCGGTCGCGCCGGTGGCGCGCCGCCGCTCGTGATCACGCGCGTCACCGCGTCGTGGTGCACCTGCAAGTGCGCGGCGATCGTGCCGACCGGCCACTTCTCGACATCGTGCAGACGGAGGATCTCCGCCTCGGCCTCGCTGCGGATCACCATGCAAACCTCCCGCCACGGTCACGGCCACGTGCGCGGCGCCCCGCGACGTCGCAGGAAGCTGTTGCGGGAGTAGCTGCCACACGGCTCGCCGCAGAAGCAGCAGGTCGCAGCGGAATGGGAACGCGCCCGAGCGGACGCACGCAGGTGCCGATCGTGTTCATGGTGATGAGGCATTCGCCTCGGCACCGCTTCAACCAGGATCGGCTCCGCAGGTGGACATGGATGCGTTACGTAATCTGTTCCGCGACGGCGGCGATCCCGATGCCGCCGCTGCCGTGCGGCGTTGTTCCGCCGCCCGATCTCGCTCCGCCGGTAGCGCCGCTCCGCAGCCCGGCCGACCTCGCGACGCCGTTTCGCTGCACAGCCATCGGCGCAGAACTTGTTGCCCCGATCGCACCATGTGCAGATGACGACCCAGGCGCTGCAAGAGGCGCAGGTGAACACTCGATGGCTGTCCAAGGCGGCGAGAGATCGCCATCGAGGACTGGACAAGGATGGGCTCGGCCCGCGACACTGCGCCAAGCAGACGTCGCGGTTCGCCGTGCCGTGTGTTGAAGGAAGCCCGGACGGTTACCACACCTTTTGCCGGGCTTCCTCTTTGTACGGGCCTGATGGTCGCGGCACCTTGTAGCGACCTCGGCCGCCGCGGGCATCCGCCGATCACGGCGCCCAGCGCCTTCGCAGCCGTCGCCGGGAACCAGAGCCAAGAGCTGCGCTGCTGCGGAGCGAATCAGATCCAGCCCAGACCGCCGGAATCAGGCGGATTCACCCCGCCGTCGACACCCCGCAACCTTGGATCTGACGGTCACCATCCACGCCGACGCGAAGGCCTGCAACGTCGTCGCGGTGCTCCTCGCGCCGCGTCGGGCGCTCCCACGGTGTGTTTCGTCGCATGCCGCCAACATGCAGTCGGCGACCCTGGCGTCCATGGAGCGCTCGCCGTAGCTCGGACGCTTACGAAGCGACAGCAAACCTCTCATGCGAGGCTAATGGCATTGGTCTGGGACCCCGCAGCCTGATCGAGAGAGGCGACAACTACCCTGGCACAGGGGGGAACAGTTACCCGAAAGCAGTCAACTCCCCGCGAGCTGGGACTTGTACGCCTCAGAGAAGCCTCTCAGGCTCGACTCCAGATCCTCCCAATCGACTAACTCGAGCCGGGCATCCCCGAGCCCCCGCAGCAGACTGACGCTGGCACTGATTTCCCTAGCAACGAAGGCCGACAGAGCGGCAGGGTCTTCGCCTACCCAATCGGCTCTAGTGATGCCAATATCCACCGATACATACCCTCCATCCTTGTTGACTTCAATGTTCCCCACTCCAGACTTCCCGTAGGACCTAACCTCGCCGTCCACACGCAGAATGAAGCCAAACTTCGCGAACGGAAAGCCGCCGAATGCCCTTCCCTTCAGCGCCGACTTCAGCGCCCGAAAGTGCGGAAGCACGGCCTGGGCGGCATCTCGGCCACCAAACTCAGCGGCAACGTCGATGGCCGTTGTCATTGCTTCCTCTTTCCAGCCCAAGGTTCCCTGTTGAGTGGGCCGGGATTCGTCTCCACGAGATTCCGTTCGACCTTCAACATCTCGCTTCTTGGTCCTCGTTGGGTCGAAATGAGATAGCCGCCGTCCAGCTCAGATAGTGTGTACCGCGTCGACAAATCTTGAGTAACGCCGTGTTTCAGGAAGTTCCCGTCGGCATCGAACCGCTCGTAGAGGAATGCCTCCTGCGCCCCCGCTGTATTCCCGTGCGTGCCGCCGGTCCTTCCCTTCGGACCACCGTCGTAGGCAAACGTGCCGTTTGCATTCCGCAACTTACCAGCAGGGTCCCGGTACGTTCCTTCGGTCGCCAAGCCCCTCAGCCATCTATTCGCCACCGATCGGCCATCTTTGACGCCAAACGCGTCAAGGATGAACGTGTCTGTTATTGCAATGCCACCAGTGCCATCCCAAGGCCTCGCGACGGGGCCCTCGCCTGCCACGGACAACTCACCAACACCGATAATCCGAGCGCTCTGCCCCGTTCGCAGTTGAGCACCCTCACCCGGCATTGTGCTCCCAACTCGGCCGCCGGCGTACAGAGTGACCCCCAGGCCGATCCCGTCATTTGCGATGTTTGCAACGCCTGGGGGCACCCCGAGCGCTTGCATCCCCTGAACGCAAAGGGGATCAGTCCTCTCGCCGGTAACCAACTGCCAGACCCCTGCCGCGAGGTTGTCGAAGGCATGCGCGAGCCCCGCCACCCCAACTGGGGTCCCGCCTGGGCACGGAAGCAGAGCGACTGACCCAGCACCTTCCCCCAAGGCCCCGAGCGCTCGTACTAGCCCCTCCGTCCGCGGCATTGGCCGCTCGACGACCCCCCACATCTGATGTAGCTGGGACGCCAACACCTCTTGCAGGCCAAAGGGGTCACCATGCGTCAAGGGAGCATTGCTGCCATATGTGTACGCACTGCCCCGCGATCCCGGATCTCCCCATGCCCCGAGAGGATCCTGGCTCATGAACCTCCCCAACTCGACGTTGAGGTATCGGTTGCGCGAGTAGACCAGCCCCGTCTCGTGGTCGACAGGCAAGCCGCGCCAAGCGAATGCGTTGCCGATCTGCGACACCGCCGACGCCACCCCGTTCGCGTAGTAGGTAACCCGGCCGTACGGGTCGTACTCCTGCTCCTCCACGACGGCGGCTGCCTCGTTGAGCACGCGCACGGGGCAGTGCGCGCCGCCCTCCGCGATGTAGTAGTTAGACCAGGTCAGCCCGAAGTCGGTGCTCCGCCGGTAGGACACGAGCTCGTCGAGTTGTTCGCCCCAAACGAACTGCTTCACCTCACCGGAGTAGGAGCCGCCCTGATCGCGGTAGATGGTCTCCTGCGCTTCTTGCCAACCATCCCAGGCGTAGAAGTAGACGCCGTCGTCACCAACCCACCGGGTTACTCGCCGGTTGAAGGCGTCGTAGAGGTACCACGCCTTCAGGACCATCTGGGCCTCTTCTTCCGTCGGCCCACCGTCCTCCATCACGGTCACGGTGTTCAGGCCCAGGTGTTCCGTGCGAGCCGGAACCAGGGCCGGGTTCGCCGCCTGCTGAACGACGTTTGCCTGCGAGGCCAGCCGCTGCGTGATCTGACGCCGCGCGAACTCAAGGGCGCTCTGGTCATGCACCGCGAAGCTCTTCTCCGAAGTTGCACTGCTGGCCCCCGACTGCATCGACGCCATCGACCCGGACTGCCCCACGACCTCGAGCTTGTAGACCTCCGTGAGCCGATTCAGTGCGTCGTAGATGTAGTAGCAGACGCCATCGAACGTCAGGTTGCCTCGCGCATCGTAGATGAGCGTGGAGCCCCCAACGCTCCCGTACCGGTTGCTGAGACTGTCCAGGCTGTATGGAATCGTAGTCGTGCCACCACCCTGGCCCGCCTGCTCGGCCACCGTCGTGCGGTTGTGCACCGCGTCCAGGCCGTAGGTCAGCTTCTTGATGAAGATCTCGTTGCTGTCCTGGGTCGGCAGGTGCACCTGGTTGCTGTCCATCCAGGCCGTCTGCAAACGGTGGTGCTCGTCGTAGGCGAAGCGATCGCCGGTGGCGCCGCTCTTCTTGCCGTAGACCTCCTTGACCAAGTTGCTCGCGGCATCGAAGTAGAAATCGACGGACGCCGCCGAGCTGAACGACTGTTCGATTTTCGACATGCGCCCGTACGCGTCGTAGCTGTACGTCGTGTCGAACTGGGGCACCTGACCGCCCGGGGGCACACCCAAGGCCAGAGACATGCTCCTGCGGCGGATGGACTGTCCCTCGTGCTGGTAGGAGGCCAGGGGTTTCCACCCGTTTGCGTTCACCTGCCACTCGATGCCCGCCACTCGGCCGGTAGCGTCAGGTGCGTAGCGGACGTGCAGGTCCTCTGGGAACCCACCGTTGACGATCCCGACGGTCGACCTAAACGAGTCACCCCCTACGAAGCCGCTGACGATGTCCGGGCCACCGACCCCACCGATGAAGTCATACGACTCCGAGAGCTTCCTGCCGGCCACGTCCCGGCCGATCGTCTCATGGATGTACTCGTCATCAGATAGAGTGTAGCTATTGGTCTCGCTGACCTCTCCCAGTGCGTCGTAGCGGAGGTTGTCGTACCACCACAGCCAGGAAACGACGCTGAGGTTCACCGCGTTCCCGTCCACAACACGCCGTCGCTGCAGCAAGCGCCCGGCCGAGTCGCGGTGCATCGCGATCTCGATGTCCTCCGAGGCGTAGACCGTCGCAAGGCGCGACGCGGCGTCGTAGGACATCAGCCGAGCAAATGCCTGGTGCGGGCTTGCAGGTGTGGGCATCACGGTCGCGCCGGGCTCCATGACCACCGTCGGACGCCCGGCGAAGTCGAAGATCGTACGCGTCGTGTGCCCGAGCCCGTCGGTCTGGAGCAACTCGCTCGTGCAGTCGCTACCAACCCAGTCCTTGTAGGTCGTCCCGTTCCAGATCGGCGCCACTCCCGGCAGGAAGCGCTCCACCAACCGCCCACGAGCATCGGGCAGGTACCGCTCAACCTTGCCACTCGGGTCCGTGTAGCTCTCCGTCTCGCCGGTGCTGTAGTAGGAGAACGCATGGACAAGCTGAGCCCCTTGCGGACCGACTCTGATCTGCAGTGGGCGCCCGAGGCTGTCGCGTTCGTATTCGGTCACGCGCGCCACGTACTGCCCGCCGCCACTCGCTGCCGCGTCCCAGTGCTGCCGCGTCTCTCGCAGAACGAAGTCCGTCTTGGGGATGTACTCGTACTGCACCTTGTCCGGGTTGCCCGAGGTGCAGTCCTGAACTTCCACGACGCGACCTAGCGCATCAAACGACCGGGTCCAGAACCTCCCGGCGGGGTCGGTCTGCTTGTCGGTTCGCGAAGACCCCACGAACCTCGCCTCCAGGGTCTGCATCGGCGTCGCACTCGTGCCATCGTAGATCGCGTGCTTGTAGGCCCGGCCTACCTCGTCCAGAGTGGAGACCTCGCGACGGACCAGGGTCTCGGCCCCGCCATTCACCAGGACGATCTGCGACTCAAGAACGCGACCGGCAACGTCATAGACGAGCTTCCGGGCCTTCTGGATAGCAGGCCAGGGGTAGCCCGAAGGCACAGTTGCGATTGCTGGGTCTGCCGCACGGGTGACCAATCCAGCGTCGTTGCGCGTGATGTCCCAGGCATTCCCCAGCCCATCCACGCGGCGCGTCACTTCAAGAGCGTTGTTGACATACAGGCGCTCCGTGGTGACGGAGTTGCTCGCGTTGTCCGTGACGACCCGCTTGTAAAGGGCCCCGTAACCATCGTAGGTGAAATGGGTCGTCGAACCCGTGCCCAACGTCGCCGAGAGCAGCAGACCCGACGGGCTGTAGCTGAAGTCAGAGCGAACGAACCTGGCGTCGTTGGCGTCTGCGATGGCCCCGGAGTCATTCCGATCCAGCGATCGGCGGTCCTCAAGCACCATGACAAGCTGACTGCCCTCGTAGTGAAACTCGTTACGAATCCACGCACGAGCAACATCCGACCGCGGGTTGGGTCCAAAGTCGTCCGGCGCCCCACCGGTTCCCGTCTTGTTGGACTCCAACGTAACGCACAGGTTGTCCCATCGGTCATAGTAGAGACGCTGTTCGCGCTGCACGCCACTCGCGGCATCCATGATACTGTAGGGCCGCCCCCGCCCATCTCGCGCAATGGTCACGGCATGCTCCTTGGCACTGCCGGCGTAGTCCGTCATAGACACGACGTCACCAGTTGCATCAAAGCCAACCAGCGTGCGCACTTCAAGGTCCCCGCCGCCGAGGTTGCGCACCGTCTCAGCCAAGTAGCCGCGACTATCGTATGTGTAGTCTACCACCAACCCATCCGCGTCCAACTCGTGCTGCACGTGCCCCACAATGCATGCCTGTGCTCCATTCGCGTCGAACACTGGCGCAGACGTGTCGAGTGTCTTATGCCAGACGAGAGGACCGGGGTTGGCGGTGGAGGCAGAGACGCTCGGCGATGTCATTGTCACGGCAAGGGTCTTGACTCCCCATGCCGCGTTGATCCTCGGCCCCACCGTGTAGTTGTAGGTCCAGACCGCTCCATCAGGTTCTGTGCGGGACACGAGCCGGTAGGCACCATAGATATCGCCAGACACTGCTGGCTGCCACATGTAAACCGTATCGGCGTGACCCGCTCCGCCTGCCGGGTTAGGGTGGCTTTCTTGCAGAAGCAGCCCAGTCATCGGGTCGTAGACGTAGTCGCTCCTTCTGTTCGCAGTCACGTCGATGACGGCAGTAGGGCTGTCGCCGCAAGCGCAATTCGGAGTCGCGTACTCATAGTTGCGCGTAAGCGAGGCCGGCTCAACTTGGCCTGCCGCTAGCGGATCGCCCAAGCGAGACTCGATCCCGGCCCCAACCTGCGGCGTAATGGTCTCAGACACCACCCTGCCATAATCGTCCAGCGTGCGCACGTACACTCCACCCTGCTCATCCGTTTGCGTGATCGTCTCTACAGCATACTGTTCATGCTTGTCCTTCAGGGTCTTGAATGTGTAGTAGAAGTGGAATCGCACCCCTTCCATCTGGCGCACCTCAACGGCGACGCGTGCCCTCCCGCCGAGGTTTGCATACTCATACGCCACGATCTCGGACACGTTCGATTTGTTGGCATCGTAGATGTCGCTGCAAGTGAACTGACTCACCGAGGCCAACAGCGTAGTCCCCGGGACGTACGAGTATTCCATCACCTGCATCTTGGTTGGGGCATCGAGATTTTGCGGAATATCGTACGTCTCGTTGCCACTAGGGTTCGCAACGTCGTCAAGGATTCGGCACGACTCAAAGTACTGCCGGAACAGGAGGTCTCCCGCGAAAGGCCTGCACCCGGGAATCACCTGCCCGTAGACGTCCTTGGGATGTTTGAACAGCAGCTTCTTGCCTTTGCCCGCGATAGGTTGCCCCGTTGCGCGAACTACAAGGGAAATGTCAACCCCTGAGTACTCGCTCTGAAGATAGGGCGCCGCGCCAATCCAGGACGGTGAGAAGTTATAGACCTCGTCGAGACCGTTTGGGTACTCGATCCGCTCAAGCCTCCCAGACTGCCCGTAGATAAAGTTCGTCCGGTTGTCTCGATCATCATACTGCTGAATTGGCCTGAGAATGTTCTGGCCCATCGGCCCAGACACCTTCTCCATAACCAGTACGCGCCCATCAACGAATCGGACGACCGGGTTCGCAGTGAGTCCACCCTGATGATGACCCCAGTGCACCGAATACCCCTCGCCGGGCCATGCCGTCACTCCCGAGTGGTCCTGGCTCGTATCGCCGACTGGAATGAACACATTCGGCTTCGGGATCGCCCCCCACTTCGGCGCCTTCGTCAGATCTGGCCCCAAGCACTGGCACGCTTCGCAGGGGCATGTTCCCTCGGGGCAATCCGAGTCCGTTACAGGGAACATCAAGACGCAAGGCTCCCCGATCCACGGCTTCTTCGGCCCGATAGGGTCAACCTCCACGCTGCCAGGCACTGGCGGCCGAAGCCACTCGCTGCTGTACCAGGTCGTC
Organism: Aggregatilineales bacterium; assembly: GCA_030834905.1. GTDB lineage: Bacteria > Chloroflexota > Anaerolineae > Aggregatilineales > Phototrophicaceae > Flexifilum. Next base: position 8,185 of record JAUQWZ010000017.1, read on the forward strand.
GGCACCTCCTGGTAGTCCGCGAGGATATTCATCCCGCCTGCATCCCATCCACCACCACGCGGGTCACCCACGACGTTCACGGTGGCTTGTTGGACAAACCCCGATTCCCGGATCAGGCTTCCTGGCGAACCAGTGTCTATGGTGTTGCCGTTCGGGGGACAGTCGTCCTTCGCCTGGGCCGCAATGCCCGGAAGGCATGCCCCCCAGAGCAACAGGGCAAGGAATGCAGCGGCTGCTCGCAGGATGCCTTGGACTCGACAGGACTTCGGTGCCATGGTTCGGTCCCTATCAAACTCGGTCGCTTGTGGTCAAGGGGAACTTCGGCGGGATTTGCCCGCGCCGCCATCTCTCGCGGTCCTGAGGCCCCGCCCCGCGCCGGGCCGCCAGCTCCAGTCCCAGAGGCTCCATCGCCACCTTGAATGCCCACGAACGCGGCCCCTTGTAGACGAGGACACAGTCAGGACGGATGCAGAACGTCCAGTCTCCGTTCCGCAGCGCTCGGAGACAGGCGGGCGACTGGATGCTGGGGACGCTCGCGATCGCTTCGGTCACGGCGCCAGTCCGCACGGACTGCTGCAGCTTGCGCAGCCACGCGCCGCCGTCGTCGGACGCGTCCACCACAACACGCCCACGAAGCGCGACTTGGGACGGGTCCGCGGTTCGCATGTGTGTGCGCCCTGGAACGCCGAGTTCGCCGACGCATGTGTCGATCTCGCCGAGCACGCGCACCACCGCGTCCACGAGTTCGTCGGTCAGACCGCGACTTCTGCAGTCTCTATCAGTTCGTTCCTCAAGCCCTTCAGCAAAGCGGCGCAGACCAGCAGACGACGGCAGCTTGTTCTGTGAGGTCTCGTTCGCGACGTAGCGACGGAACACCGACTCGGGGATCCTGGCGAGCGCCTGGAATGCGGGTGACTGGTCCTTCGAGATTTTTTCCGGAAGAGTCGCTTTTGGAAATACTCGGGTGCCCGAGTATTTCCGTGGGCGCCCGGGATGCACCTGTTCTGCCAGCATGTCACCGAGCTCTCGCTCCACTTCGATCCGCAGAACGACGAGCCTCGTCCGGTCGTGGAGCGGCGCGCGCGCCCGCCTCGCCGCCAATTCCAGGGCCAGAAGCTCGTCGTGCAGGTCGGGCAACCGGCACGACCGCCGCGCCTCGTCCCTCAACCTGCCGAGTTGCTGGTCCGTCGGAACGACGACTCCGCCCAACCCGTCCCCAGCCAGGGCGGGAAACAGGGGAACTGCGGGGGTCGGCTCTTCTCCTTCTGCCTGCGTCACGTGCTGCCTCTTGGAGTTGGACTTCGCTGGTCGGTACCCAAGTACCCACGCCCCTTAACCAGAATCGTGGACCCGCAGCGGATTCCCAGACGCGGTCCGGCGAGACCGTGCTGCGTTTCCGGGCGCAGCAACACGCGGATCCATCCGCTCCAGCAGCGAACCCTGCCAGCTTGACGCCCGCCCCTGCTACACTCCGCGTCGTCAGGCCAACCTCCACGCGGACCTCCAAGCGGCCCTCAACTCCTGGGGAGGTGCTCTCTTGGAAACGACCGCCTTGCGCGCAGGGGCCCTGCGCATCCGAACCGTCCCGCTCGACACCCTGCATCCGGACCCGAGCAACGTCCGGACCCACGGGCCACAGAACCTCGAGTCCATCGTCGCCAGCCTGAAGCGCTTCGGACAGGCTGAGCCGCTCATCGTGCAGCAGCGCACCGGCCGGCTGATCGGCGGCCACGGGCGGCTGCAGGCCATGAAGCAGCTCGGCTGGGCCGAGTGTGAGATCGTCGAACTGGACCTCGACGACCTGCAGGCGACCTCGCTCGCCATCGCGCTCAACCG
>JAUQWZ010000018.1 GCA_030834905.1 Aggregatilineales bacterium
AAACGACGGCATTCCGCCTCGTTTCCCACATAGACATTCGGGTCTTGTCTCAAGAATTCCCGAATTTTCGTCCATTGATCGTCGGTTAGTCTCACATCTGTCATGTGGCTAACCCTAACAGTTTTTTCTCAAACGTCAACACAACCTAGCAATACAGGTTGGGAGACAATTCTGGATAGCGTGATTCGCGCAGGATTCACTATCCAGGGTACTTGGCCTATGCGGACGGAAAGATCGGGACGTTTACGTGAAACTGGCAGCAACGCCCTTGCTTCCTCAATCATTCTTGTGTGTCGCCCACGTCATGTAGATGCGCCTACCACATCCCGGCGTCAGTTTGTTGATGCGCTGCGACGAGAACTCCCAACTGCATTAAAAGAAATCCAGTCCGGCAACATCGCGCCAGTTGATCTCGCGCAAGCCAGCATTGGTCCCGGTATGGCGATTTACAGCCGCTACAGCCAGGTGCTGGAAGCCGATGGTTCACCTATGAGCGTCCGCGCTGCGCTGGGGCTGATTAATCAGGAATTGGATGCCTATCTTGCCGAGCAGGACGGCGACATCGACGCGGATACCCGCTTCGCCGTGTCGTGGTTCGAGCAGTTTGGTTTCAACGAAGGCGAATTCGGCATGGCGGATGTGCTGGCGCGGGCGAAGAATACCAGTGTCGCTGGTGTAGAAGCGGCGCGGCTCGTCGTCGCCGGACGGGGCAAGGTGCGGCTCAAACACTGGACAGAATACGATGCTTCTGCCCTCACCCTAAATCCCTCTCCCACTGCTTCGCGGGGAGAGGGACTTCAAAAGCGCGGCGGCGCCCCTCTCCCACCACGGGGAGAGGGGTCGGGGTGAGGGGCAAGACCTGGAATCCACACACCGATAAGCGCCCCACCGTCTGGGAAGCCACCCATCACCTGATTGAACGGCTGAACAGTCACGGCGAAACGGGTTCCGCCATGCTCATGACCAGAATGCCGCACGATATGGCGGCCGAAGCCCGTAATCTCGCCTATCGGTTGTACAGCATTTGTGAGCGCAAAGGCTGGGCAGACCACGCCCGCGATTACAACGCGCTGGTGATTAGCTGGTCGGGCATCGGCGAAGAAGCGGCGCGGCTGAAGCAGGCTCAGGAAGCGGGCGACGCCACCGAGCAGTTGGGGATGTTTGAGTAGAGAGGTTTTTCAGTGGATACGATCATCAGCATCAACCTGATCTCGACCAATCCGGCGGTACGCAGTGGGCGACCTTGCATCGCCGGGACGACCATCGAAGTATCCGCCATCGTGATCGCCAAGATCGTGCATATGCAAACGCCGGACGAGATCGCGGTGGACTATCATCTGACACTGGCGCAGGTGTATGCAGCACTGGCTTATTACTACGATCACAAAGCGGAAATTGATGAGCAGATAGCGGCACAAAACGCGATTGCGGACGCCTTTAAGGAGAAACGCATTGGCAGCCGCCATTCGCCTCTATTTGGATGAAAATCTCACGCCCGCCATTGCCGAGCAGCTTCGTCTGCGCGGTATTGATGCCGTAAGCGTGCGCGATCTTGATGCGCTGGGAGAAAGCGACGCGAGTCATCTCAAGCGCGCTGTTGAGATGGAACGTGTATTGGTCACAGCGGATACTGATTTGCTGGTGATGGCATCGGAAGGTGCAGAACACTGGGGCATCATTTACGGCAAGCCCAATAAACATTCAATCGGAGACTGGGTGACGAAATGTGAACTCATCTGCTCCGTATACGACGCAGACGAGATGAAAAACCACGTGGAGTATTTATAGCATGGCAAAAAGCAATCGTGATCGCGTCAGCGAAGTGATGGACGCGCTGAAAGCAGGACTCGCGCCCTTCGTGGTGCGGGAATTTGCCCGCGTCTATGGCAAGAACCTGATCGCTGAAATCAATGACGCGCTCACAACGGGCGCATATGGTGGGCTTGCCAGCACCACCGCCGAGGGCGCAGCCCGCGAGATGGACGCGCAAGCCTGTTTGAACGCCATCCAGCGCCGGTGGGAACAAGTCTTCAGAGCGCGGTTGGGCAAGTCGGAACGCTCATACGTCGGCGAACTGCAAGACGCTCGTGTTGCCTGGGCGCATCAAAAGCCATTCACGAACGACGAAGCCTATCGTACCGTCGATACCGCCATGCGTCTGCTCGAAGCTGTCGGCGCGCCCGAACAAGCACAAATTCCGCGCGAAATCGCCCAGGATCTGCTGCGGCTGCGCTTTGAAGCCGAACAGAAACAGTCGGGCAGGAAAACCGGATCACCCGACATGATGGCAGCGCCAACCATGACCACACCGGGTTTACGTCCCTGGCGCATGATTGTCAAGCCGCATCCCGATGTGATGGAAGGGCGCTACATCCTCGGTGATTTCGTCGCCAATATCGCCGACGTGATGCAGGGCAAGGCGGCGGTCGAATATGCCGATCCGGTCGAGTTCTTCCGCCGCACCTATCTGACCGAGGGTTTGCGCGACCTGTTAGTGACAGGGGTGCGCCGTCTGACGGGTCAGGGTGGCGATCCGGTTGTGCAGCTTCAGACGGCGTTCGGTGGTGGCAAGACGCACAGCATGTTGGCGCTCTATCACCTTTTCGGCGGACAAATCGGTTTCAGTGAAATCCCCGGCGGCGAAAATATCACAAACGCGTTCCCGCAGATCGATGATCGCATCCTCGCCAACCGTGCCGTGATTGTCGGTCTCGATTTCAGCCCGACGCAGCCGCGCCGGTATGCTGACTGCACCACCCATACGCTGTGGGGCGAGATCGCCTATCAGTTAGGGGGATATGCCGCTTATCAGTTGGTCGCGAAAGACGATCTGGCGGCGGTCAATCCCGGCACGGAAACGCTGACACAACTGCTGGAGCAGCACGGACCTGCCCTCATCATCATTGATGAATTGGTCGCCTTCGCGCGCAATCTGTATGGTGTCAGCGAACGGTTGACGGCGGGATCGTTCGATAACGTGATGTCGTTTGTGCAGTCCCTCACCGAAGCAGTCAAGCGTTCCAGCGATGCAATGCTGTTGGTGTCGATCCCGGAAAGTGACAACGAAATCGGCGGTGAAGGCGGGAAAGCGGCTCTGGATTCACTCGCTCAGACGATTGGGCGTATCGAGTCGGTGTGGAAACCCGTCACCGCCACCGAGAGTTTCGAGATCGTGCGCCGCCGCCTGTTCTCGTCGGAAATGGACTATGCTGCCCGTGATGCGGTGCTGGCTGCCTTCCGGCAGATGTACGCCAGCAACAGCAGCGAATTCCCGTCCGGCGTGGCTGAGGGTGATTATCAGAGCCGGATGAAGGAAGCCTACCCCATCCACCCTGAACTATTTGCGCGATTGTACGAGGACTGGTCAACACTGGATCGTTTCCAGCGCACGCGCGGCGTGCTGCGTTTCATGGCAACGGTGATTCATCGGCTGTGGCAGGATAACGACCAATCGCTGATGATTATGCCGGGTTCAATCCCGTTGTGGGCAGCTACTGTCCGTAATGAGATGCTGCGTTATCTGCCGGAGAACTGGCCCGCGATTGTCGATGCCGATATTGATGGCGAAGGCTCGAAGCCCTACCAACTGGACAAAAGCATCCCGAATCTAGGACAGTACACCGCCAGCCGCCGGGTGGCGCGTTCTATCTTTGTGGGCAGCGCGCCGTCGGTGGCTGGTCAGGCAGTACGCGGTGTGGAAGAAGTTCGTATCCGGTTGGCAACTGTCCAGCCCGGCGAACAGTTGGCAGCGTTTAACGATGCGCTGCGCCGCATGAGCAATCAACTGACCTACCTCTATTCCGACGGCAGCCGGTACTGGTACGATACCCGCCCTACCGTGAATCGCATGGCACAGGATCGGGCGCAGAACCAGCGTTCTGACGACGTGTATAAAGAGGCAATTGAACGGCTGCGTGCTGTCAAATACCGCCGCGAGGATTTTGCCGCCGCCCACATCGCCCCGCAGCTTTCTGGGGATGTCGCTGACGAGTGGCGCACGCGGGTGGTGGTGCTTGCACCTGAGTATGGTCACAAAAAGGGCAATGGTAGCTCGGATGCGCAGCGTGCCGCGCAGGAAATCCTCGAAAACCGTGGAAATTCACCGCGTCTGTACCGCAATATGCTGGTATTCATCGCCGCTGATGTCGAAAATGCCACGGCGTGGGAAAAGGCGCTGCAAGAATATCTCGCGTGGAAGTCGATCAAAGTCGAAGCCGACCCCCTTAATCTGGATGCGCAACAGCGCAAGCAAGTCGATGCCAATTGTAAACGCACCGAAGAAACATTACTTGTCCGCTTGCAGGAAACCTATAGCTGGCTGATTGTCCCGGTACAGCCTGACCCAACCGGTCCAATTGAGTTTCAGGCGCATCGCATCGCCGGGCAGGACAGCTTCTATGACCGCGCTGCCCGCAAGCTGCGCCAGAGCGAAATGCTCATCCCGCGCTGGTCACCGGATAACTTGCGCATAGAGCTTGACCGTTATCTGTGGCGTGACCAGCCGCATCTGGGACTCAAGCAGCTCTGGGAGTATCTCGCCCGTTATTGCTACCTGCCGCGTCTTTACGACCAGGATGTGTTAATTGCAGCCGTGCGCGATGGCATTGCACGCAGTGATGCCCCCTTCGGCTATGCGACGATGCTGGGCTTAGATGGGGTCTATAAAGGGCTGGCGTTCGGTCAGCCGCCATCAAGCATCTATTTCGATGACAACGCAGTATTGGTGCATCCTGAGGTCGCTCAGGAACAGATCGACAGCCAGAAGCAGCAAACAGTACAATCAACAACGGCATCGTCGGCTGAACGTTTTGGAACACCGTCGGTCACGCCCTCCACACCACCCAGACCGAGACTCACAACCCACTATCATGGGACGGTCTCGCTTGATCCGCAGCGCGTCAATAAAGAGATGGCGACAATTGTGGAGGAGATCATCCAGCGCCTCACCAGCCTTACAGGAACTGAAGTGAACATCACCCTTGAGATCAGTGCGGAACGTCTTTCAGGATTCGATGATGCGACGGTTCGCACGATTAATGAGAACAGCCGCACCCTGAAGTTCACACATCATGGGTTTTGGACTACCCCCGATAAAATAGAGTAACAGTTTCCTAAGCGAGTACAATGGACGAGATGAGGGAGACTGAAAAATGGGTAACGGGTCTGGAAAAACAAAAACCAGCATCTCCGCTGGCTCTTGTTCGACTAAATTCTCATTAGGTGTGCCTGGAGAGATTCGAACCCCCGACATTCTGCTCCGTAGGCAGACGCTCTATCCGCTGAGCTACAGGCACATGGTGAATATAGTTTAGCATACGGCTATATGCCGGTCAAGACTCGACTTGCCACGCAGGGCGCTGTCTACCCCTCATCCTGCCCAACGCAATTGAGCAGGATGAGAGAAAAATCAGGCGCTACCGCAAAGTCGTGACCGTCACCGCGAACGAACCCGCGCCGCCGCGATACCCGCGCACTTCAATCGTATAGGTACCCGCCTGCGTCACCGGATAGTTAAAAATCCGGCTGTCGAGGAAGCTCAGATCGGAAGCGGCTGAACCGTGATCGTCGTTATCGGCAACCAGCACGCCGTTCGGCGACAGCAATACCAATTGGGGATCGAAATCTCCACCCAGCGAGCGCGCCGTGATGGTCAGGTAAGTGCCCGCCTGCGCCTCGAAGGTCTGGGTGTAGGTTCCGTTCGCGCCAACCGATCCGGTGAAGATCTCATCCTCGCCAGCGCCAAGCGGCGCGCCAGTCGCCACCCGTTCCAGCGTCAGCTCAAATTCACCGGCGCTGTCCGAATAGCCGGTGACCTCAATCTCATAGCTGCCTGTCTGCGGGATGATCAGATTGGTGATCCGGGCGTCCAGCGGCTGGATTACCCGATCTGACGTGCCGTGATCGTCGTTGGCGAACAGCAGATTACCGGCGCTGAAATAGACGGCAACGCGCGGATCAAAGTCGGCGTCCCCGGCGCTGACGGTGATCACGTACATGTCCCCTGCCTGCGCCGTAAATTCATGGACGTAGCCCCCGTTCGGGCTGATGCTGTTGGCGATGGTCTCCACCGCCACCTGATCGCTGCCTGTCTGCGTCGGAACGGGAACCGGCGTCGCAGCAGCCGAACCGCCGCCCGCGCGCTCAATCGTCAGCACGAACGAACCGCCCACGCCGCCAAAACCGGTGATCTCGATTGTGTAGGTTCCTGCCTCGGACACGACCTGATCGCTGATGCGCGAATCAAATCGATCCAGCGAGCTATCGCCGGTGCCGTGATCGTCGTTCTGCGCCACGAGCGCGCCCGATGGGCTGATCAGCGCCACCCGGGGATCGAGCGCGTTATCGGTGGCGGCGACGGTGATGGTCAGCGTTTCGCCAGCCTGGACGATCATCTGATGCGTGAAGCTGCTGCCGTCAACCACCACGCCGTCAATCGTCTCACTACCGCCGGTCGTGGAAGCAGTGCCGCCGGGTTCCGGTGTCGGCGCTGCCGCGCTGCCCGATTCCACCAGCACTTCGATGTCTCCCGCGCCCGACCCGACAAAGGTGCTGACGCGAATCGTGACGTCGCCAGCGCTGAACAGATTAAGATCGCGTATCAGCGCGTCACGCGGCGTCAGATCGGTTCGGGCGCTGCCATGATCGTCGTTATACGCCAGCCGGGTGCCGCTGGCATCCAGCACCTCAACGGTCACATCGAGCGAATCTCCCGCAAGGCTGCGGGCTGTCACGCTGATCACCTCGCCAGTGCTGCCACTGTAGCGCAGATCCACCGGGCTGCCGCTGAAAGCGACCACAGTCGGCACGTTGGCGCTCAGGCTGTCCTTCGATGTGGTCGTCACCGAGGCGGGCGTGTTCGTGGGAAGGGTAGTCGGGATGAGGCTGGTTTCCTGCGCTGCCAGAGACGAGATGACCTGAGCGCCTTCGGGCGCGGTTATCTGCTGCGGCTGATTATGCTCCGACAGCGTCACGTCAAAATGCAGCGACAGGGTGACATTTCCAGCGCCGCCCAGCATTGCCCCATCCAGCGTAAGATCGGCGTTCAGCGCCGCCCGGCGCAGCAGGTTATCATCGGCGCCAAAATAGCTGTCATAGCTGATAGTGCTGTTTGTCAGCATCATCTGAACCATCGCCACGCCGGACTGTATCTGCGCTTCGCTCACGCCGGTTTCAGTCTGGGTGTTGGCGAGGACGCGCAGCAGGTCGGAAAAGGCGCTGCTGCTGGCGAGGTCGCTCAGGCTGACATTGGCGCTGAAATGGGCGGTGTTGACGCCATTCACGGCTTCGTCGGCAAGGCGGCTGATGGTAATAAACTCCGACGGATCGAGCGTCGCCAGCGCCGCCATCATCTGACTGGTAAGTTCGTCCGCCTCAACCGGCAGGTTGCTGGTCTCATTGAAGCCGCCCATGAAGGCGCTCTGTGTTCCGCCCAGTAATTCAGCCGCATCGGTCGCCTGCCAGCCGCTGCTGGTATTCCCCAACGCGCTGAAACCGCTGATATACAGCAGGTTATCGACCAGGCGCAGCTCGCCTTCAATCGGCGTCGGCTGAGGCGCATTGACCGAGCCGTTCAGCACCAACTGCAGCGCGCCTGCTGGCGACTGCGTATCCAGCGCGCCGCTGCCGGTCAGATCGGCGCTGACATTCACATCCGGCAGCCCGCCAACTGAAAAGCTGAATGAGAAATCGAACTGAACTGCCGAGAGAGTCGCGGAAGCGGCGTTAGCCGTGTTGAACAGGACAAAATCCTGCTGGCTAAGCCCGAAGGTGCTCTCCTGTGCCTGTGCCACCGGCACCAGCGCCACGAGAAGGAGCAGAATCAGAAGATAAGTTCGTCGTTTCACGAGGTTGAGTCCTCCTAACCAATGAAGTCAGCGTGTTCCCGCTGCTGTTTGACTGACAGCCCTATGAAAAAAGGGGCTGGCGTATCGCCAACCCCTCCGCGTATACATCGTCTGAACCCTTAGGCGCAGGAATGTAGCTGCCTTTAGCCGCCGTTGGATTCTTCCATCACCGCGTCGGCGGGCGCTTCAACCGATACCGCCTCGCCAAAACCGCCGAAGCTGGCGTCGAAATTGAGCGCAATCGTCGTCGATTGACCGGTGCCCGTCATGTCCGGCAGCGGCACGTTGATGTCCAGCACCACGCGCTCCAGCAGGCTGTCGGTCGTGTGGATATACTGATCAAAGGTCACGGTCGCCTGAGCAAACATCGCCGTCATCATCCCGCTGACCTGCGCCATCTGCTCGGCGCTCATCTCCATGCCTTCAGCGCTGGCACCGCCCGATAGTCCCATCATCAGCATCGGGGCAAGCGCGGGTGAAGCCAGCAGATCGCTGATGCTGACGCTGGTTGTGAACTGCGCCACATCACCGCTGTCAGTGCGGCTCATGGTGATGAATTCAGACGGTTCCAGGCTGGACAGGGCTTCCATCGCCTCGCCCACGCCTTCCATACCCGCCAGACCAGACAGATCACCGCTGGCGATGTCTTCGGGATCTACGTCGGTGCCGGTCATGCCGCCAGCCAGCGAGCCAACCTCAGACAGCGCATCATCGGCGCTCTGACCTTTCCAGCCAGTGCCGTCGTTGTAGTACAGAATGCCATCGACCACCCGAACCTCAAGGTTCACCGGTGTGGTTTCGCCTGCTGAAACAAGGTCACCAGTCACAACCAGTTGGAAAAGCTCGCTGACATTGGAAAGCGCGCCGCTGCCACTCAGGTTTGCGCTGATATCGCCTTCGCCGGTTCCCGCCAGTGTGAATTCCGCCGTAAAATCAAATGTCAGCGAGTCAGACTCGAAAGTAGCCGCGCTCGCCGCGCCCATCAGGGCAAAATCAGCATCGCTTAATCCAAAGGTTTCGTCCTGCGCAAAAATCGAGGGCGCTATCACAAGAACGAGTGCCATAAGGATACACAACGAAAAAGTACGAAGGTTTTTCATGTGAATTCATATCTCCTGGTTTGAGAGAGTATCTGGGTGTTTTCCACCTTAATTGTCAGTGTAAAGGCAAGGTGAATGGATGTCAAACCAAAGTTCTGCAAAAAATCGGTAAAGAAATATCTACTGACAGCCGACTGCAATTTTGCGTTCAGTGTCGTTTGCTGCTATCCTGACACGATAAAAATCGGCGAGTATGTTCAGCTTGAGTATCAATGATTAGACTGCGTCATTTTCTGCTGCTCATCGGGTGTATCATTCTCGGCGCGTGTGATGCCAACCAGGGGGTAGAGCCAATTCCGCCCACCGCGACGCTGGCACCTATCGTCAGCCTGACGCCGCGCTTCACCGCGACAATTATCCCCAGCCGCACCGCGCTGCCAACGACCACCCTCACGCCATCCGAATCGCCGGTTCCGCCGACGCCGTCAAATACGCCATCGCCAACCGAAACCCCTCCCATTCTGGGCAGCATCGTTTCGCTTAACGATGTCAACATGCGCGAAGGTCCCGGAGTCAGCTTCCCGGCGATCAGCGCCCTTGCCCCAGGCACAGGCTTTACCATTGTCGCCACCGATACTTCCGGCGGCTGGTATAACGTCCGTCTTGACGAAGGGGATGAGGGCTGGATTTCGGCAACGCTGGTGCGATTGCAGCCGTCGCCAACGCCAATTCCATCGCTCACGCCAACGCCCGACGAAACGCTGATGGCGTTGGGATCGCCGCTGCCAACCTCGCTGCTCGGCGGTCAGCCGGTCACGCCGACGCCGCCGCGTTCAGTGGTCACGCCTTCGCCGGTCGCGGCTGAAACGGAAGCGGTTGAGGAAAGCCAGGGCGTTGTGCTGCCCAACCTGGAATCGATTGCCCAGACCGCTACCGCGCTGGTGAACCTCGGCTTGCCCACGAACAACGCCGACGGCACCCAGCGTCCTCTGGGCGGACCGACGGGCGGACCGCTGCTGAGTGGCACCAGCACCGCCGCGCCTGGCGGCAGCGCCTCGTCGCAGCAGGGAGTCGATGTGCTGGCGTACTGCGATGACCGTTCCTACGGATCGCCCGCGCCGACCAATCTGGCGGCAGGCTCAACCATCGATATCTTCTGGAGCTGGTACGCGACTACGCGCGAACTCGTACAGGATCACGTCAGCGCCGTCACCTACGATGTCCGGCTTGACGGTCAGCCGTTGAGCAACTGGCGGCAGTACGCCGTCCCCATCCGGCAGGAAAGCGGGCGCTACTACCAGTACTGGTTTGTGCCATCAGGTCCGCTGTCGTCCGGCGAGCACACCATCACCTACACCGTAAGCTGGTCTACCGCTATCAGCGATGGTTTTGATGAATTTGGACCCGGCACCGGCAATCCCAGCCAGAGTGGAAGCTGCACGTTCACGGTACGCTGAAGGCGTTTGAACCACCAAGGCACAATACGGGTTTTACGTAGGGACACGACACCGTCGTGTCCGTTTCGTGAATGCTGAGGCGGACACAACAATGTTGTGTCCCTACATGTCCCGCATAAAACTGTTAATCAGCGCGGGTGCGGTGTCTACGCCCGCAGCTTTGCCCCTAGCTCGCGTTCCGCCGCCCTGACGATCTTCTCGTGGACGCGGGCGACTTCCTTGTCGGTCAGCGTGCGTTCATCGGTCTGATAGGTCAGGCTGTAGGCGAGGCTCTTGTGTCCCGCCGGAATCGGATCGCCCTGATACACGTCGAACAGACGCGCGTTCCTGAGCAGATCGCCACCCGCGCGCACGATTACGCGCTCCACTTCGGCGGCAGGCGTGCTGTCTGGCACCACCAGCGCGATATCCTGAAGCACCGGCGGCGTCTGAGGCAGCGCCGCCACCGTATACAACGGATCGACAAACGCCAGCAGCGCCTCGAAATCAAGCTCCGCCGCGTACACCGGCGCGTCGTCCAGGTCGAATGCCGCCGTTACCAGCGGGTGAATTTCGCCAAACGTCCCGATCTCCACGTCCTGGATGCTCAGCAGCGCCGAACGCCCCGGATGGAAACTGGTATGCGCCGCGCGGCGGTAGCTGGCACCGTGTACGTGCAGCCCATGCAGCAGCCCTTCGACCACGCCCTTCAGATCGTAGAAATCGACGTTCTCACCGCCGGTTTCACCGATCCATTCGCCCGCCGAGCGCCTGCCCGTCAGCAGAATACCGAGGCGGATCGGCTCGTCCGGCAGTTCCTGTCGGGGACGATCCAGATAGATGCTGCCGATCTCGAACACCTGCTGGCGGTCAGCGTGGCGAGCGTTGCCACGCGCCACTTCAAGCAGGCTGGTCAGCAGCGAATGGCGCATGACGGTCTTATCCGGCGCAATCGGGTTCGCCAGCGTGACGTAATCTGCCAGCGGCAGCGACGATGGCAAGCCGGGCGGCGTCACCTGCGCCTCGCGCTCCGGCGTCGTCAGGCGGTAGCTGATGACTTCCTGCAAGCCAAGCGCGACCAGCACATCGCGCGCCTGTTCCTCGTAAGCGTAGGCGCTGTTCGGGTACTGCGACGGAATTTCATCGCTGATAAGGGTGTCGGGGATCAGCTTATAGCCGTAAATCCGGGCGATCTCCTCGATGATATCCGCCTGCCCGATAATGCCCGTTCCGATGTCCAGACGGTAATCCGGCACGATCACCCGCAGCACGTCGCCCTCAGGCATCACGCCGAAGCCGCCGCGCGCCAGCAAACTGGCAGCCTGCTCGGCTGTAAACGCGATCCCCAGCAGGCGGTGAATTTCGCTGATCGGCAGTTCGACGGTCACATCTTCGGCGGGCTGCGGGTACTCGTCCACGATGCCCGCTGCCACCTGACCGCCGCCGGTCTGACGCATCAGTTCGATGCCGCGCCGCACGCCCAGCAGCGCCTGACTGGGATGCACGCCCCGGCTGAAACGCGCCCCGGCTTCGGTGTGCAGCTTCTGCGATCCCATCGAGCGACGAACGTTGATGAAGTTCCAGCTTGCCGCTTCTAGCAGGACGGTGGTGGTATTGGCGTCGATCTCCGTCTCCGCGCCGCCCATGATGCCGCCAATGCTCAGCACGCCCGCTTCGTCGCAGACGAGGATATTGTGCGGATCGAGCGTCCGCTTCACGCCGTCCAGCGTCGTCAGCGTTTCGCCGGGTTCCGGCAGGCGGGTGATAATCTTCGGCGCTTTGCCGCCAGCGCGAGCGCGCAGCTTGTCGTAATCGAAGGCGTGCAGCGGCTGCCCGATCTCGAAAGTGACGTAGTTGGTCACATCGACTACGTTGTTGATCGGGCGCTGTTCGACCAGCCGCAGCCGCCGCTGCATCCATTCCGGCGACGGTTGTATGGTCGTGTTCCGCAGCAGCGCCAGCGTGAAGCGCGGGTTCAGCGAAGGCTCGCGGATTTCGATGCTGGCATCTCCGGCAATGCCCGCGCCTTCCATCAATACGTCAAAGGACGGCGGGCGCAGCGGCACATCCAGCAGCGCCGCCACTTCACGCGCCACGCCGTAAACGCTGAAGCAGCGCGCCAGATTGGGCGTGAGTTCCACTTCCAGCACAATATCGCCCAACACGTCCTGTAACGGCGTGCCGGGCAGATGAGGCGTGCCGTCGCTCGCGCGCGGCTGGTCGTGAAACAGGATAACGCCGTCATGCTCGCCGGAAATGCCGAGTTCCTTCTCCGAGCAGACCATGCTGCGGTTGGGGATGCCGCGCAGCGCCTTCTCCTTGAGGATCATGCGCTTCGGCTCGTCGCTGTGACCATCCCACACTTCCGCGCCTTCTTTGGCGAATGCCGTCCACAGCGGCTGCGGCAGCGTCCCCTTGTCCTTGTACTCGAACAGATTGGGCGCGCCGGTGACGCACTGTTCCAGTTCGCCGCCGCCGTAATCGACCATCGCCAGCACCAGCCGGTCAGCATTGGGGTGCGCCTTCACCTCGCGGATCGCGCCGAGCAGCAGCTTATCGCGATCCCAGACGAGGTGTTCGGAGATGGGCCAGCGAATCCCCTCGATGAAGGTCTGCGGCAGACCGATATATTCAATGTGACTGACTTCGATACCGGCGGCGGTCAGCCGTTCCGCCAGCAGTTCAATGGGCACGTCAATGTCCACATAATCACGCAGCCAGATTACAGGTACTTTCATAGCGGTTAGCCTCTTAGCAATTAGCGGTTAGTGCAGCCTGAGGTTGCTTTAGTAGTCAGCCAAAGATTTGGGATATGTTCTGTAGGGGCGCAGCGCGCTGCGCCCCTACGCCCCTCTTAGTATCCTTTGTGTCTTGGCGCTCTTGGCGTCCTGGCGGTTCATCATCTTTTTAGAACTGCTCCAGAAAGCGCAGGTCGTTGCCCCAGAAATAGCGAATGTCGGTGATGCCGTGTTTGAGCATGGTGGCGCGTTCCGGTCCCATGCCGAAGGCGAAGCCACTCCACACCGCCGGGTCGTAGCCGCCGTTTTCCAGCACCACCGGATGCACCATACCCGCGCCCGAAATCTCCAGCCAGCCCGCGTACTTGCATACGCGGCAGCCCTGACCGCCGCACAGGAAACATTCCACGTCCACTTCCATGCTTGGCTCGGTGAACGGGAAGTAGGAGGCGCGGAAGCGCACCGCCGCATCCGCCCCGTAGAATTCACGGGCGAACTGGGCAATCGTGCCTTTCAGGTCAGTCATGGTGATATTGCGACCAATCGCCAGCCCCTCGACCTGATTGAACTGAACCTCGCTTCGCGCCGTAATCTGCTCGTAACGGTAGACCATACCCGGCAGGATGACGCGGATCGGCTTGGTGCCGTTTTCGCCCAACTCACGCATGGCGCGAATCTGCCCCGGCGAAGTGTGCGTCCGCAGCAGCACGTTCGGCTTGGTGGTGTGGAACGTGTCCTGCATATCCCGCGCCGGATGGTGCGGCGGGAAGTTCAGCAGTTGGAAGTTGGTATCGTCGTCTTCGACTTCACGGCTGCGGTAGACCTGAAAACCCATCTTCGCCCAGATGCGGGCGTATTCCCGCAGCGTCTGGGTGGCGGGATGCAGCCCACCAGTGGCGCGTGGGCGACCCGGCAGCGTGACATCGACTTCGCCTTCTTCGAGATCCTTCGCCAGTTCCATCGCGCCGACCAGCTTCTCGCGCTCGGCGTAGGCGGCTTCCAGCGCTGTCTTGACCTCGTTGGCACGCTTGCCAAATGCCGCGCGTTCTTCCTTCGGCAGCGCGCCGACGCTGCGGACAAGCTCGGTCACGCCGCCCTTCTTGCCGAAGTACTTCAGTTCCCAATCGCGCAGGGCATCGCCGCCGCTGATGGCGTCCAGCGCGCCCAACGCTTCCTGATACAGTGATTCGAGCTTTTCAAGCATCTGCCCCTCTTCTCTGCTTCGCATGACACCCGCTGCGCCCTGACACATTCCGGCTGTCGAAAACAAAAAACGCCCTCATCCCCAGAGAACTCAGGGACGAGAGCGCCTGATATGCGTTCCCGCGGTACCACCCTGCTTGGCTCGCCTGCTGGCGAACCCGCTTCATTCACCCTGTCACGCCGGGTGAGGCGGAATGGACTACAAGAGTGCTGAGTAAAGGAAGTAAGAGAAGTAAAGAAAGTAGAAGCCAAGAGTGAACAATGGATCTCTGACTGCTTTATACTTTTCTTACTTCAGTTACTTTCTTTACTTCTCTTACTCTTCTTCACCCATTCGGCTCAGGAGCGAATTCCGCGAGGGCGACCTGCCGGGGCTTACAGCCGATGACCCCTGGCTCTCTGAAGGCGCACAGCTCGCGCACGATCTCCGTCACTGCCTGTGCCGGTTATTATCAGTCCGACACGCGCGGTCTGTCAAGAAGCTGTTCGTCGGGATGGTCGGGATCAGGCGGCGGCTTTCAGGACTCGCAAGACGCGCAGCGTGACCCACTTGCTTGGCTGCTTCTTCGCGCCAAAATCGCCCCAGGTCTTGCCAGAATAATCATATTCCAGCGCCCACCGTCCCTGTGGATCCTGTTTCTGGCAGATAATGTCCAGCGCGTGAGCCAGACGCGGATCTTGCCCGTACCCCAGCGCAGCCAGCGCTTCGACGTTTTGCAGCAGATCGGTGACATAAAACACAGGAAAGCCAAACTTCCACCAGTTACCACTCGGCTTGTCGCTGTAGCCTGATGGGTAATCTGCCAGTGCCGGGTCAGTGCTGAACAGAAAGTTTACACCCATCTCAATCGCTCGATTTATGATAGGTGTCCGATAGCGCTTTGGCAGTTTGGCAAATGCCAGCATCACCTTGACCGCGCCCCAGGCACACGGAAGTCTGTTATTGGCTCCGCAGGCAAAAAGTGGTCCGCATTTTCCCGCGTAATAACGGACAGCAGCGTGGCGATCTGCCGAAGGCGCAACACCTTCGCCAGTCACGCTGCGCGCCATCCACTCGATTGCCTGATCCAGTCTGGGACTGTCACACCCCAGATCGAGCAGGGCAGCACACAGGTTGCCCTGCAGGCAGTCGGCTGTGCCTGAAGGCGCTCCGCTCGCCGTAAAGTGACCGCCCGGTGTCAGAGCATGATCGAGAAGGTAGTCGCAGGCGCGTTGTATCCGTTCATCGTCCTGAACAGATGCGCCTAACTGGGCGAGCAGAATGATTGACCAGATGGTTGACCTATACTTGGGATTATAGCCGGGTCCCGGTTCTGCCCAGTAACCGTCAACTTGCTGGTGATCGAGGATAGCTGCCATTGGACCGGCTTTGTAGGCTTGGCTGCGTGCGGTGATGAGTTCCGGGGAATCGGCTGGGCAATCCACCAGGTCACGCAGAGCGAGGTAATGGACTCCGGGATCGTCCTTCTCCAGCAGCCAGTCGAGCGCGTCCCGCACACGTTGATCTTGCCAGGGCATTGTTCTGCCTCCCGGGCAGTGCCTCATAATGCTTCTACTCCAATTATATCCCTTTCGACCAGACACATGCCCGGAAAATATCGCCGCGCTGGGCGTTGAAAACCACTTCAACATCCCGTGAAATATGCCCTGAACCCCGTGAGAACCATATTGAGCCTTTAAGAGTAGTTAAAGATGATGTATACTGCTTGACACGTACAAAAATCCGTGCTACTCTGTTAGCTGGTTGTGGAAGGTATTGTGCTATGACGACGACTCTCAAACCGAGAATTGAACCTGGAGCCGTGTACTCCAGACAAGAAGCCGCCGAGGCGCTGGGCATTAGCCTGAGCACGCTGAAGCGCCTTGTCAAGAATGGGCATCTGCGTGTCAGCAAGCCCAATGGTATGCGGCGCGTGTTCATCACCGGAGAGAGCATTCTAGCGATGCTCGAAGATACTATCGTGGAGCGAGGTGCCTGATGTTTAAGATCATGCCGTTCACCGCCTTGCTTATCAGCGATAAAGCACGCAGCGATAGCCGGATTCCGTCTGGTGGTTATGTCTTCGCTTCAGTTGACGCGATGATCGTTTCTTACCAGAACGGTGGCTGGTTGCCACGCGCGGCTGCTGGCGATGGACTGTATGAATCTGGGCAATCTTACGACGGAGGAACCACGACTTAAAAGGTTCCTTCACCCACTGACGGGTTCCCTAAAGGGCGTGAGATTGTAAAGCAAACTCACGCTCTTTTTATTTTGGTACGGCAAGCGAGGTTAAACATGGGACCGACGCTTCAACTCAATCTGCAACTGCTTTACAACACCGCCCGCCTTGGCAGCCTGCTGGACTCGCTCGATGAAATCCACAGCGCCGCCAGCGACGGACGTTTGAGCGAGATCACCACCATTCCCGATGCCGAACTCGTAGGCTGGCTGTACGAGGTCATTTACACGGCACAGGAAACCATGGCAGAGATCGAGGCTCATCACCAGCAGTGCGAGCCTGAGCTAACGCTGATCCCGAAGTCTGAGGCTTCGTAAGCCCGCCAGACTTCCGACAGCACCGGGAGTGGAAACACTCACCGCCGCCATACTCAAGGGAACGAAATCTACCGACAATCAGGAGTCGATCATGTTTAACCTCAATGACGCACGTATGTTGCAGAACCGCCAGCAGGAGCTGCAGCGCGCCGCTAAACGCCACAACCTGGCAAAGCAGGCTCGCCAGACTGACCGGCGGTCACGACGAGACAACCGCCGCTGGGCGCGCGTCCTGTCGCTCTTTCTCTAAGCCTTGTCCGCGCGAGCCTAGTTGGTCGTAGAGCCAGAGAGGACATGCCTTATGGGTAGCAGCGATTACCCAACATCGGATCAAAACCATGCGCTTTACGACCCTTCACCCGTGCAATCTGCGGAGGTAGGGTCGTAAAGACCACTACCTTCACAGAACCGACCGGAATTGAAAGCTGCTTTTTAGTGTGAGTTTTATCGTAATAGACGACAGCGTAAACGGGGAAATGCAACCGGAAAACCGACGTACTGGCAATCACAATGGATGTCGTCACATGCGAGGGGACGCTTGCGCAAACATGGGTGTTGGCTCCGTCCCCTCGCATGGCGTTAAGCGCCCGTTAACGACCGGTATTCTTGCTGCAAACACGATACTTTTCATGTATAATGAACGCGGTTGTGTAAAAAATCACGTTCCGCCGAGGTGATGTTGTGTCCAACGGGAGTGCCGTTCAGGGCAGAGTCCTTCTCCTCAACGGTCGCACATGGGAGCCGCTGTCGATCATCACGATTCCGCGCGCGATCAACCTCTTGCTTGGGGAAAAGGCGATTGTCGTTGAACAAACCGATCAATTCCTCCGCACCGTCCGCGAGAAGTTCCCAGTTCCATCCGTCATTGCGCTGCGCAGCTACATCAATGTCCCACGCAGGCAGGCACACTGGAGCCGCCGCGGCGTTCTGGTGCGCGACAGCTTCACCTGCATTTACTGCGGCGGGCAGCCGGGAACTGCGATGAAGGGAAAAGCGCTGGTCAAAAGCGATTTCACCGTCGATCACATCATTCCCAAGTCGCGCAGTGGCAAGGATCAATGGGGTAACACGGCGTGTGCCTGTTACGCATGTAACCATCGCAAAGGCGACCGGCTGCCGCACGAAGCAGGAATGCGCCTGCTCTGGGAGCCAAAAACGCCTCGCACCAGCTACCTGGTCGTCGCCTTTGGCAGCGGTAACGACACCTGGAAGCGCTATATCGAGTTCTAGCAGCCCCTCTTTCATCATGATTTGAGGGGTTGTTTATTGAAGCGTGCCTGCGCGCGCAGAACAGAGGCATAAACGCCTCTGTTTTTGATTCCGATATTTTGCCGCTATTATTCGTATACCATAATGCTGAACTGCTTCAGGAGGCGCGATTATGAATCCTGACCATCAGATGCCCGCCATGCAGTGGCAAACTCGCGGAGAAGGAGAATCGCTCGTCCTCGTGCCCGGTGGACTCACGGGCTGGCTCAGTTGGATTCCCCACGCCGAAGCGCTGTTCGATTCGAGACAGGTCACTCGTCTGCAATTACTTTCGGTCGCCGCTGGTCTGGCTGACGTTCCGCTGCCGCAGGGATATTCCGCTGCCTTAGAAGTGGCTGCGTTGGGCAGGACGATAGACGCGCTTGATATCGAACAAGCCGATTTCGCTGGTTGGTCTTATGGGGCTGAAATCGCCTTGAGCTACGCCATCCACAATCCAGAGCGCGTGCGCACCCTGACGCTGATCGAGCCGCCCGCGATATGGGTGCTGCGCAGCCGTCGCCCGCTTTCGAGCGAAGAACTGCGGGAACAGGAAGAGAGCCGGGCGCTCGCCGTGGCTGACGTGAGTGAAGAACAGTTGGTGTGGTTCACTCACTTCGCCGGTTTCGTGCCACCGGAAGTGGATCCACGCGCTTTGCCGTTGTGGCAGGTCTGGTATCAGCATCGCCAATCACTCCGCATGGGCGACACGCCCTTTCGCCATGACGACACTATTGAAGCGGTACGGAGGTTTGAGAAACCGGTGCTGCTGCTCAAAGGCGAGGGATCGAAATCTTATTACCACGAAATAATTGACATACTGGCTGAGGAGTTTCCCAACGTCCGTGTGGAAACGCTGCCGGGCTGGCACGCGCCACACATCATTTCGATTCAGCCGTTTCTGGCGATGTTTCGCCACTTCCTGACTCAAGGCAGTTAGTTTTCAATTTCGCTCAATCGCCGCCTGTGCCCGCAGGCTGTGCCGATTGTACAACTTTTCACACCGCCCATGCGTACAGTGATGTAGTTTGCTTGATTTTAGGGGGGAAGTATTTATGCACCAGAATATGGTCGAAGTGCGCGATCTGAGCAAAACCTTCAAGCGATCCAACGGTGAAATGTTAGACGCGGTGAAGAATGTCAGCTTTGACATCCGTCAGGGCGAAATCTTCAGCCTTCTCGGTCCCAACGGCGCGGGCAAAACCACGACCATCTCGATGATCAGCGGCTTGCTGACGCCGACTCATGGAGACGCCACCATCGGCGGGCATTCCATCACCCGACAGCCGCTTGAGGCGAAAAAGCTGCTGGGCGTTGTGCCCCAGGAAATCGCCCTCTATCCCACCCTGTCGGCGCGGCAGAACCTCGAATTCTTCGGCAAAATGTACGGGTTATCCGGCGCAGCCCTGAGCAAGCGTGCTGATGAGGTGCTCGAATTTATCGACCTTAAAGACCGCCAGCACGACAAGATCGAGAGCTTTTCCGGCGGTATGAAGCGCCGCGTCAATATCGGCGTCGGGCTGCTGCACCAGCCGCGTCTGATCTATATGGACGAGCCAACCGTCGGCATCGACCCACAGAGCCGCCGCCGCATCCTCGATACCGTCAAGCAGATGCAGACGGAAATGGGCATGACGGTCCTCTACACCTCGCACCTGATGGAAGAAGTCCAGGAGATCAGCGACCGCGTCGGCATCATCGATCACGGCGAGCTGATCGCCGTCGGCACTGTCGGCGATCTGATCCAGAAGGTGGGCGAGGAAGACCGCCTGATCCTGAAAGTGGGCAGCCAGGTCGTCTCTGAGCTGCTGCTGACGCGCTTCCGCCACGAGGTCGAAGGCGTGACCGGCGCGACCCATGAACAGGCGCATTCCAACGGCTCGGACGGCAGCGCCACCCAGCCGGACGGACTGATCATCGTCATTGCCAGACGCGGTCGCCGGGCGCTGCCCGATCTGATCCGCGTCGCCAACGATTCGGGGCTGGACATCGTTTCGGTGGAAGTCCGCGAACCCGATCTCGAAGCCGTCTTTCTGCACCTGACCGGCAGAGAGCTAAGAGACTAACCAGAAGTCAAATGCTAAAAGTTGAAAGTTCAAAGTGAAATTGCGCAAGCACTTTTGACTTTCGACTTTTCACTTTCAACTGAGAGGTTGCCATGCAAAAAATCCTCGCCATCATCTGGAAAGAACTGTACATCACCTATACCGACCGCAACCTGCTGGTGATCATGCTGGCAACGCCGCTGGCGCTGGCGCTGATCATCAGCCTGGCGTTCAGCGATCTGCTTTCCGGCAGCAGCGATATACCGATCAGCAATATTCCCGTCGCCATCGTCAACCGCGATCAGGGAGTCGAGATGAACGGCGCGGCGTTCAACAATGGACAGACATTTATCAACGTGCTGGTGCCGCCTGCCAACGCCGACGAGCAAACACTGGCAGATAACGCGCTCTACCAGCTTACCGACGCGGTCGTGCTGTCCAGCGTCACCGAAGCGCGGGCAGGCGTGAACAACGGCACGTATGCGGCTGCCATTATCATCCCGGCAGATTTCAGCGAGAGGATCACCTACAGTCAGGAACATCCGACCGTCGAGCCGGCTTCTGTCGAAGTCTATGCCAATCCGGGAGCGTCGGTTTCCGCCAGCATTATCCACAGCATCGCTTCCAGCATCAGCAACCAGATCGCCACCGGCAACATCGCCATCGCCGCCACCATCAATGCGCTGATCGAGCGCGCGCAGAGCGACCCGGCGTTTGGCGTGCAGTTCGGGTTGATCTCTGCTGCCGGGGGATTCCAGCCCGATTTCGCCCCCGCCTTCAGCGGTGAAACCGGCGCGGTAGCGATTGAACGGCAAACCGTCGAAGGGCGTCAGGTGAGCTTTAACCCGCTGGTGACGTTCGGCTCCGGTCAGGCGGTCTTCTTCATGCTGTTCACCGCCATGGCGAGCGCCAACAGCCTGCTCGAAGAACGACGGAACTGGACGCTTCAGCGCCTGATTGCCTCGCCGACTCCGCGCTA
The DNA here is from genome assembly GCA_030834905.1 of Aggregatilineales bacterium. Lineage (GTDB taxonomy): Bacteria > Chloroflexota > Anaerolineae > Aggregatilineales > Phototrophicaceae > Flexifilum. The sequence goes on from JAUQWZ010000018.1 coordinate 21,073, forward strand.
CATGGTGCTGCTGAGCAAGTTTGTCGCCACGTTTGTCACCTGTGTCGTTCAGGTGCTGCTGCTGCTGGTCGCGCTGACAATCATCGGCAGCCTGCTCAGCGGTGAGTTCCAGATCATCTGGGGAACAAACATCCTTGCCATTCTTGCCACCGTCCTGGTGACCGCGCTGGCGTCGGCAGGGTTGGGCGTGTTCGTCACGTCGGTGGTCAAAACGCCTGAACAGGGCAATGTCGTCGGCAGCCTGACCGCGATGGCGATGGGCATGATCGGCGGCGTCTTTTTCAGCACCCAGGGCATCCCGGTTCTCGGCACCTTAAGCCGTCTGACCATCATTTACTGGGGCGTGGATGCGTTCGGCAAGCTCTCGGTCAATCGCAGCGATATTGAACCGAATCTGATCTTCCTGCTGCTCTTTGGTCTTGTATTTTTCATGGCGGGCTGGTTCATCTTCAACCGCCGCCTGAATGTTTGAGGATAATTCTATGCGTGCAATCCTGGATATTGCCTGGAACGAGCTGCGTATCCTCTTCAGCGATAAGGGAATCTGGCTCAATCTGGTTATCCTGCCGATTCTCATCTCGGTCGCGGTGGGCTTTGCCAACGGCGGCGGCGCGAGCAGTTCGACTGAAGGTCCGCGGCTGGTGGTCGATGTGATCGACGCCGACAACAGCACCCTGTCACAGCAGTTTCTGGCGGACGTCCGCGCAGCGAACGCGCGTGTCCTGCTCTGCCCGATAGACAACGACGAGGCTGACGCCTGCGGTATGGGCGAAACGGCGCTGCTGCCAGAGGTGGCGCAGAATAGGCTTGAAGACGAAGCCTCGCTGGCGCTGATCGAAATACCAGCGGGGTTTGGCGAGAGCGTGTTATCCGGTCAGCAGGCGACCGTCCTATATCGCTCGAACGAGGACATCACCGCGCCGCAGTATATCCTGCAAGCCGTACAGGTGGCGGCGCAGCGCGCCGGTGGCGCGCAGGCAGCCGTATCAGTGGCGAACGAAGTCGCGTCCGATCTCAGCATCCTGGAGTTCAGCGACGAAGCCGACCACGCGACCTTTGAGCAGGGCGTGCGCGAGGAGGCGCAGGCACTGTGGGCGAGCGACCCGATCACGGTTGAATATGTGCTGGCATCGGTTGAGCCGCAGGCAGAGGGCACTGGCAATGCCGGCTTCCAGCAGTCGATCCCCGGAATCGGCAGTATGTATGTGCTGTTCACCGTTCTGCCGCTGGCGGCGATGATGATCCGCGAGCGCAAGCAGTGGACGCTTCAGCGTCTGGTGACGATGCCGCTGTCGCGCGGGCAGATTCTCGGCGGCAAGCTGCTGGCGCGCTTCGTCATGGGCATGATTCAGTATGGAGTGATGTTCGGGTTTGGGCTGGCACTGGGGATTCGCTATGGGAACGATCCGTTCGCGCTGATCCTGCTGATGGTCGTGTTCACGCTGTGCGTGACCTCACTGGCGCTGGCGGTGACGACGCTCCTCAAGACCGAGCCGCAGGCAGATGGCATTACGCTGTTCATGTCACTAACGCTGGCTCCATTGGGCGGCGCGTGGTGGCCCCTCGATATCGTGCCAGAGTGGATGCGCGTCATCGGTCACATCTCGCCGATTGCCTGGGTGATGGATGGCTTCCATTCGCTCATCTTCTTCAACGGCAATCTGGGAACGATCATCGTCCCGATTCTGGTGCTGCTGGCGATGGGAGCAGCCTTCTTCGCCTTCGGCGTCGCCCGCTTCCGCTTCGAGTAGGGACACGGCAATTAAGACGAACCATTGAAGACGGAACGGGTAGGGACACGTGCATACTGCGAATGCTGCATACTGCGAATGCTGCATACTGCGTATGCTTCGTCGTGTCCGTTTCGTAAACGCAGGGGGCGGACACGACGATGTCGTGTCCCTACTCTACCAGCAGGCGGATGTCGTAATCGTTGTAGCCGGTGACGCCCAGCCACAGTGGGCGCACCAGTTCGTAGGGACAGTCGCCTTCCAGCACCAGCTCGGCGCGGATGATGAATGTCCGCGCCACATCGTCAATGCTGACGCTGGAAATGTGATGATCCGCCGAGCAGCCCTGCCCGCGGCTCCAGACGCCGACGATGGCGCGTCCACCGCTGAAATCGAACGATCCGCGCGGCGACGGGTGGCGGCAGTAGCCGCTGTTATCGGACTCGTCGAACAGCGCATTGAGTTCCTCGTCGCTGCGCAGCACGAACGTCCGCCCGGCGGCGTCATACGCCGATTCAAAGCAGATGCCACTCATCACCGGGTTCGCATCGATCAGCGCGAACGGCAGGGCAGTTGAATCGGGCGCTGGCGTAAACGTGTCCGGCGGCGGCAGCGGTACAAGCGTCGGCTGCGGCAGGAATTGTGTGCAGGCGGCGAACAACAGCGCGATGCCCGGCAGCCAGAGTTTGGTCACGATGTGCATCATCACATTAAAATTTCGATATTCTTTATTCTATATTCATTAGTCCCGCTTGCGAAGGCATGGTATGATTCGTTTCAATTGAGCCACTTAACGCTAGTGTAGGATTGTATGCGTATCCTCATCATTTCCGACATACATGCCAACCTGACTGCTTTTGAGACAGTTCTAGAGGATGCCAAAAACGACTGGGAATATGTTTGGTGTCTGGGTGACGTGGTGGGGTATGGTCCCGACCCCAACGAATGCGTCAATCTGCTGCGGACTCTGCCTCATCTGTGCCTGGCAGGCAACCATGACTGGGCTGCCCTCGGGCGGCTGGATATCCGCACCTTCAACCCGGATGCGCGCAAAGCCGTCGATTGGACGCGCGACACGCTGACGCCCGACAACACCATGTATCTGGAAGCGCTGCCGACCACATTTGTCATTGGCAGCTATACTCTGGCGCATGGCAGCCCGCGCGAACCGGTCTGGGAATACATCCTTGAGCCGCTGATTGCCGCGCTCAATTTCCCCCATTTTGAAACGCCCTATTGTCTGGTTGGGCACACCCACCAGCCGATCATCTACGAACAGATCAGCGAGAACGGCGATACCGAAGCCATCATGCCGGCTTACGGACAGCCGCGCCAGCTTAACGGACACCGCCAGATCATCAACCCTGGCAGCGTCGGTCAGCCGCGCGACGCCAACCCCGACGCGGCGTATGCTATTCTCGATATCGAAAGCAACCGCTGGGAACACCGCCGCGTGCCGTATGATATTGCCGCCGTTCAGAAGCGGATGCGCGGGCATGACCTGCCGGAACGCCTGATCGCGCGTCTGGAGCACGGATGGTAACTGCCGATCTCAGCGCGACGATGCGGGATTATCTCGCGGAAATCTATCGCCTGAGCGACCGGGGCAGCAGCGAACAGGGGTATATAAGCACGTCGGCGCTGGCTGACCTGCTGGACGTGAGCGCGCCCGCCGTCAACCGCATGGTGACACGCCTGCGCGAGCTTGACCTCCTCCAGCACGAACCCTATCAGGGCATCCGGCTGACCGACGCAGGCAGGCGTGAGGCGCTGAAGCAGCTTCGTAAACACCGCATCATCGAAGCCTTTCTGGTCAAGGTCATGGGCTTCGAGTGGCACGAAATTCATGAAGAAGCCGACGCCATTGGCAGGGCAATCACCGAGCCGCTGATCGAGCGCATGTCGGAAATGGCGGGTTTTCCGTCTTTCTGCCCGCATGGAGAGCCGATTCCGTCCCCTGACGGCGACGTACCCGACATGCACGATCTGCTCATCACTCAGGCACCGCATCATCACCTTCTCGAAATCACGCGGGTGCGCACCCGCGAAGCCGACCGCCTCGAATATCTGGCGGCGCTGCACCTCAAACCGGGCGCGCAGGTGACAATCCTGAACGCCGCGCCGTTCTTCGGACCGATTCAGCTTAAGCTCGGAACAGAGTTTCGCATCATCGGGCATAACCTCGCCGAGATGCTGCGGGTGAAGGTCATTGGAGAAGACGAGACAATTCAGCAGTAGGGACACGACACCGTCGTGTCCGATTTCACATCCACAGCGGACACAACATTGTGGTGTTCCCCTGATGTTGTCTGTTCAATAACGAGTGGTGTAGGGGCAAGGCGCGCCTTGCCCCATTTCGTACCTGTAAGGAAGCTACGCGCCCTGAAGCTCGGCGCGGGCATCGCGTGCCGGGGTGAAATTGCCGTTGAGGAAGATCGCCTGATCGAGATTCGACAGGGCGCGTTCGCTGTCGCCCATCGCCTCGCGAGCGAGCGCGGCGTAGTAGAACGTTTCCTCGACATAGTGACCGCCGCCGTCGTTCAGGTTTGCCGCCGCCAGCGCGACCACATCCTCATTGCGCCCCATGTTCAGGTACGCTTCAAACATGCCAAACTGGTACCAGTTGATGCGCCAGGGCAGCCCGAGATTACGCGCCTGGTCGTAAGCCGTCGCCGCTTCCGAATACATGCCCAGCCCGACGAAGTTCGTCCCCATGTTGAACCAATTGAAAGCGTCCTGCTGGTTGGCGATGGTTTCGACGCGGGCGCGTTCGAGCGCGTTTGCCCAGTTCTGCTGCTCGTCGGCGTCCGTCCCCAGCAGCGCCAGCAGTTCATCTTCACGGTCGGGCGTGTAGAGGACGATGTAAACGCGGTTGAAGTGCCGCCAGTACTCGTTGACATGCTCGTAGCTGTATTCAAGATTGGGACCGTCATAGCTGTCCTGGGTGATGAACACCTGACGAGCATCATCGTAGCCAGCCATCAGCAGGTAGTGTCCCATCCAGCCGAGATTTTCGCCCGGCGGATCGTAGCCTTCTTCGGTCAGTACCACGAACTGGTTTGAAATCAGCACCTTGAGTTGATCGAGCGTGCCGCCCTGCCGGACAAGGGCGCGGATGCTGCCGTCAAGCTGCGTGTTGACGTATTCTGCCATTTGCCAGGGGCTGACGTTCTTATCTTCGGAATTGGGCTTCAGCCAGTTGGCAGCCACATGCTGGTCGGTGATCGGGTAGTCATAAAAAGACAGTCCCATCGTCAGGGTGGCGGGACCGCAGTTGTTCCAATCCTGATAGATGTGCGTAATTCCGGTCAGCGTAAAGGCGGGTGGATAGCCGGTCAGGGCGCTGTCTTCAGACTGCGCCAGCGCCGCGCTGACTGCTATCATTATCGTGAGCAGCACCGCCCACGTCAGGAGACGAGCTAAACGTTTCATCGTTACGATGTTTCCTCACTGCTTATGCTTGCAAAGCGCATTGTTCATTATAACTGCCAGAGCGTCAAGAGTCCTGTGCGGACAGACTACGATTGCCCGACGCTGAATATTTCCAAGAACCCGTAAGAATGTTACAATTATCCACAGGGTGTAATTAACTGTGGATCTTCCCGCAATGCAGATTGACCATTTAATCGGCAGGCAAATAGCTCACTTCATCGTGCAGGAACGCATCGGGCGCGGTGGCATGGCGACTGTCTACAGCGCTCGCCAGCCGTCGGTGAACCGGTCAGTTGCGCTGAAGATCATCAATCTTGATCCGGCACTCAGCGAAAATGACGAGTTCCGGCAGCGCTTTGAACAGGAAGCTAATCTCATCGCTTCGCTGGAACATCTGCATATCCTGCCCGTTTTTGATTACGGCATCATTAACAACGAGGTCGCCTATATTGCCATGCGCCTGCTAAGCGGCGGCTCGCTGGCAGACCTGCTGCGTCCGGGACCGCTGTCGTTTGACCGCGCCTGCGACATCTTTACCCAGGTCGCTCGCGGGCTGTCTTACGCCCACAGCAAAGGCGTCATTCACCGCGACCTGAAGCCGAGTAACATTCTGCTGGACGACACCGGCAATGCCTACCTGACCGACTTCGGGCTTGCCAAGCTGGTCGAAAATTCGCTCGAACTGACCAAAACCGGCAACATCGTCGGAACGCCGATTTATATGTCACCGGAACAGCTTCGCGGCGAAGCGGTCGATCATCGCTCCGACATTTACAGTATGGGCGTCATCCTGTATCACATGCTGGTCGGTCACCCGCCGTTTGAATCGTCGGAAAGCAATATGGTATCGGTCATTTACCAGCATCTGGAGAAGCTGCCGATCCCGCCGAGCCACATCAATCCGAACATTCCAACCGGCGTTGAGCTGGTGGTGCTAACGGCGCTGCAAAAGAACCCGAACAATCGCTATGACACCGCCAATGAAATGGCGGACGAACTGAATGCCGCGCTGGGGCGCAAGCTGATCAGCACCTCCAGCTATCCCGCCATCGACCCGGTCAGCCGACCGAGTTCGAACATCATCGTTTCGCAGGAAATGAAGCCAGTGCGCCCGCTGCCGAAGCTAAACCGCGTGCTGCCGGTGATCATCATCCTGATGGTGCTGGCAATCGCGATCATCATCACAGCGCCCGCCGCCAGAAAACTGCCCACTGTTCTAGCGGGCGAAATCGGCACCGCCGTCGATGTCCTGCCAAACAGTGACGAAATTGATCGGGCGCGCGCCGTTCTCGACCCTAACGGCTTCATCGCCTACGTCGCCTGCAATCAGAGCAGCGAATACCATGCTACCCAGGCGCGCGAGATGGGCGATTTGGCAAGGCAGTACGGCTTGGCATACCAGTTGTACGACGCCGACACCGACGCTTACCGGCAGATTACCCTGCTGGAACGGGCGCGCACCGAAGGCGCCAGCGCGCTGATCGTCTGCCCGCTGGACGCTCAGCTTCTGCACACATCGCTGATTTCGGCGCAGGATGCTGGCTTGCCGCTGGTGTTCATGCACGCCGACATCCTCAGCTACGGCGGGATAGTGCTCACCGGCGACGAACGGCTGGTGGGTTTTGAAGCCGGACGCGCGGGCGGCATCATTGCTTCCGAGGCGCTTGGCGGACAGGCGGACGTTATCGTGCTGGATTATCCCGATGTGCCAGCCATTGTGGTGCGGGCGGATGGTCTGGTTGAGGGGATGCTGGAGGCTGCGCCGGAGGCAAATATCATCGGGCGTTATCTCGGCGCGACCCGCGATAACGGTTATACTTCCGTTCGCAATCTGATCGATCAAGGCGTGAACTTCAACTTCGTCCTGAGTATCAACGATGCCGGAGCCTATGGCGCTATCGATGCGCTCGAAGAAGCGAATATTCCGCCAGAGGACGTGTATATCACCAGTGTCGATGCCGAGGCGCTCGCCCGGCAGTATATCGCCGACGATCACTATCTGCGCGCTTCGGTAGAAGTGAGCCGCGAGGTGTTTTCCGAGGCGGCGATTAATGCCACGGTCAGGCTTCTTGCCGGAGCAACCCTCCCTGAAACCATCCTCCTTCCCCCGGGCAGCTCAATCACCAAGGATGAAGTGAACGACCCACAGGAAAACCGACTGCAGTAAAAGCGCAGCCACCCTTTTTCCATTTGTTTCTTGCATTGAATGCCACACTACACTATGCTCATGCTGAACTGTATTACGGTGATGGCGTTCTGTTATTAATGTGTATCGGGGACGGGAGCCAGCAGCCGTGTTCGCTTCGAATCTATCGGGCAAGCGAATAGGGGATTTTATCCTTGAAGACCGAATCGGGCGCGGCGGTATGGCGGTTGTGTACCGCGCGCTCCAGGTATCGGTGAATCGGCATGTTGCCATGAAGATCGTGCCGGTCGATGTCGAGGATGAGCAGCACGACGAGTTTAACGCCCGCTTCGAGCTCGAAATCCGCCTGATCGCCTCCCTGGAACACATCCACATTCTGCCGGTCTACGGCTATGGCATCACCGAAGACGAGTACGCCTATCTGGCAATGCGGCTGATGCGCGGCGGCACGCTCGCCGACGCGCTGCGCAACGGTCCCCTGCCCCTCGAACGGGCTATCGCCGTCTTCAGCCAGATCGGGCGCGCCCTCCAGCACGCCCACGAACGGGGCGTCATTCACCGTGATTTGAAGCCCAGCAACATCCTGCTCGATGAAGCTGGCAATGCCTATCTGAGCGATTTCGGGCTGGCGAAGGTGATCGATCTGTCGCTGGATATCACCAAGTCGGGCAACCTGGTGGGAACGCCGGCGTATGTCGCGCCCGAGCTTGTGCGCGGAGAACCGGCGACTGCCAGTTCGGATATTTACAGCTTAGGCGTCATCCTGTTTCACATCCTGACCGGACGCGCCCCGTTTGAACAATCGGAATCGGGCGTGTTGGCGCTGCTGTATAAGCAGGTCGAACAAGACCCGCCATCGGTGAGAGACATCAACCCGGACATTCCGGCGGCAGTCGAGGCGGTTGTGATGCGGGCGCTGCGCAAGAACCCGCAGGAACGCTGCGATTCCGCTGAAACGATGGTGCGCGACCTGAACGCCGCCGTCGGGCGCAAAATCAGCACCATGAGCCATTCGGCAGTTCAATTCACATCGGGATCGTTAATCGCTGCCCCCATCCCGGTCTGGCTGCGGCAGTGGTGGTGGGCGATTGTCCTGGTGATCGCCATTCTGATGCTCGGCGGCGTTATTATCAGCCGCGCGTCCAGATCGCCGCAGCCCGCCACGATTCTGCGAGGCGAGTACGGGACAATAGATACGGTCACGCCGACAGAGGATGAAATACAGACCGCGCGCGAGCAGATTGGCGACAGCGGTTTTATCGCCTATGTTGCCTGCACCCTCGAAGACAATTCGCAGCTCCGGCGCGGAGTCGAGATCGAACAAATCGCCGACGAATTCGATCTTGACTACCGGATTTACGACAGCCAGAGCGACATGTATCTCCAGATCACCCATATCAACCGCGCCCAGATGGACGGCGCAAAAGCCTTTATCATCTGCCCACTCAGCACCGGCGCGCTCGATCAAACCATCGATTCGCTGGCGAGCGCCAGAATTCCGGTGGTCTTTACCACGCTCTACCCCGATCCCTACGGCATCAAGCTGGACTCCGACAACTACGACATCGGTCAGCAAATGGGGAATTTTGCCGGGCAGATGATTCTGGATAAGTGGGGTGGACGGGCAGCGGTGCTGCCGCTGGGCAACCTCGATTTTCCCGCCAGCGATCTCCGGTTGGACGGCGCTGAAGCTGCCATCCTGGCGCTGGCACCGGAAACGACGATCCTGCCGCGCCAGCAGGGGCTTACGCGCGAAGAAGCCTACCGAACGGTTCACCGCCTGCTCGAACAGGGCAGTGAGGTGAACCTGATCGCTGCCGTCAACGATGCCGGTGCTACAGGCGCGGTGGATGCCCTGCGAGAAGCCGGAATTTCACCGAACGCGGTCGATATCATCGGCGTAAACGCCGAAGGCTCGATTCTCGATCTGATACGAACTGGCGAATATGTGCGCGGCACAGTCCCGGTTCAGCGAGAGCAGCTTTCGCGCCTGGCAGTCTATGGGGTGATCAAACAGCTTGCCGGCGCGGTCACACCCGAGCTGTATACCTATCCAGCGGGGGATATCATTACGGCGGAAACGCTGGCGCTTCAGTCTTCGGATTAGCCGCGCCCTGCCCGACGCGCGAAGTTAAGGTTGCTTAAAGAGATTCTGCGCTGGCTTTATTTCAGCCGCGTTGCTCGTTACAATTACGCCATTGACCGTACAGACAACCCGATAATGGCGGCAATCACACAAACACCCAGGACATCTTCCCGCAGGATGCGCATTCTCCGCGAAAATCTGACCGCGTATGCGTTCCTCCTGCCTGCCATAATCCTCATCTTTCTGTTTGGCATCTTTCCGGTTGCGTTTGCCTTCTTCGTCAGCCTGCACCGCTGGCGGCGCTTCCCAGACGAATATATCGGCTTGGCGAATTACGTGCGGGCGCTGGACGACCTCACCTACGTGTTGTTCTTCTGGCTGGCGCTGGGGGCGTTCGCCTTCGCGCTGCTCCAGGTGCGCAAGCTGTGGTTGAGCCGGGAGCGCGGCAAAGGACTGAGCTATCTGGTTCCCGGACTGGCGAACGGCGGGGCGATCTTCCTGTTCGTCAACTGGCTAACGATCCTGCTGCCGCTGATCCTCGATATCCCCAACCGCATTCGCGGGCAGGAGCGCGTGCAGGGGTTGTTCATCAGCGAATTATTCGTCAGCCTGCGGGTTCCCGAAGCGACCGAAGCTGGCAATCTGTTTCTGCTTGGCGCGGTCGCGGCAGCGCTGATTTCGTTCGTCTGGTGGCGCGTCGTCAAAGGTGATGAACCGGGACACCTGCTTTCGCTGGCGACGATTGCCGCCACCTTTGCCATCGCCGGGGCGCTGACGATGCAGCTTACGGTGACCGAGATTCAGCTTGCCGTCGAAGCCGCGCGCGAAAGCGGCGAAGCGCTGCCGATCTGGTCGCAGATCATCCTGATCAGTCTTGGCGCGCTGGCACTGGCGGGAGCGTATCTCCTCTGGCAGCGGGCGGTGCGTCAGGATGGCAACCGAAGCTTCGCCATTCAGGCGCTGATCGCGCTGCTGCTGATCGGCGGCGGCTATCTGCTGATCGCTGAAATACCGCGCGCGCTGACGAACGCCGATCCCAACGTCTGGCAGGGTCTGAACGTAACCGCGATGTTCGCCATCGGCACAGTGCCGTTTCAATTAGGGATCGGGCTGCTGGCAGCCTACCTGCTGTTTCAGAACGTCAAGGGCAAGTCGTTTTTCCGCATCGTCTACTTCCTGCCCTACATCATGCCGTTTGTCGCCACGGCAATTGTGTTCAACATCCTGTTCTCGCACCGCCCCACGTCGCCCGCCAACCACCTGCTCAACCTGTTCGCGCTCCCCGCTCAGAAGTGGCTGCTGGAGCCGACTGGCATCATCAAGCTGATTTTTGGCGCGCAGGTGCCGGATTTCCTGGTCGGTCCCGGGCTGGCGCTGGTGGTGATCATGATTTATACCACCTGGACGTATATCGGCTATGACGCGGTCGTGTTTCTGGCTGGCTTGGGCAGCATTCCCGGCGAGCTTTACGAAGCCGCCCGCATCGACGGTGCTTCGGAATGGGGGCTGTTCCGTCACATCACCCTGCCGCTGCTCTCGCCGACCACCTTTTTCCTGACGCTCATCGCCATCATCGGGACGTTTCGCGCCTTCACGCAAATCTGGATTATGCGTAATCCCGCCAATCAAACGGCGGTCGATACGCTGGGCGTGAATATCTTTGAGACGGTGCGCGCCACCGATCCCAACATGGGCTACGGGTCGGCAATGTCATTTGTTCTTTTTGGCGTCATCCTCCTGCTGACGCTGTTCCAGAACCGCTTTATGGGAAGTCGCGTGAATTATGGCTGATGCAGCTCGCCCGATAGACCTGACCGGCAGGCAGACCGCCGCCCAGCGCCGCCCGATCCGCTGGGGGCGAATCCTCATCTATGCGCTGCTGATCCTCGGATTAATCCAGGCGGTCTTTCCGTTCCTGTGGATGTTAAGCGCGTCGTTCATGAGTCTGGCGGAAGTCACCTTCGGCTATCTGCTGCCATCGGAACTACGCTTTCAGAACTACGTGTCGGCATGGGAACAGGCGAATTTCAGCCAGTTCATGTGGAACAGCATCCGTATCACCATCATCACCCTCATCGGGCAGATGCTGGTCTGCATACCAGCCGCCTATGCGTTCGCGCGGATGAAGTTCTTTGGGCGCAACGTCCTGTTTGGCATTATGCTTTCGACGCTGATGATCCCCGAAGTGGCGACGTTTATCCCCAACTACCTGACCGTGATCTGGATTGGTCGCCTGAGCGACAACCTGATCGGGCTGCCGTGGCTGAACAACTGGCCCGCGCTGACGATCCCGTTCATGGCGTCGGCGTTCACCATCTTCCTGCTGCGCCAGTTCTTCGTCCAGCTTCCTGACGAACTGTGGGACGCGGCGCGGATTGACGGCGCGGGGCACGTCCGCTATCTCACATCAGTGGTCATTCCGCTGTCGAAAGCGCCGATCATGACCAGCATCACCTTCGCCTTCATCGGCGCGTGGAATGCGCTGCTGTGGCCCCTGATGGTGACGCAGACCGACGCCTGGCGTCCGGTTGCCGTCGGGCTGACGAAGTTCGTTTCGACCGACGCGCCAAACGAGCTTCACCTGCAAATGGCGGCAGGCGTGATGATGATCATCCCCATCCTCATAATGTACTTTTTTACTCAGAGGCAGTTCACCGAGGGCATCGCCAGCAGCGGCTTGAAGGGGTAATTTACCCGATTTATTTGTGGATATTCAGACTCGGACTACGGGAACACTTGAGGGACTTTGAGGATCACTGCCTTCTGCATTAATCATTATTGTAATTGAACTCTGCTTTACTTTGGGTGACTATTTCATCCATTACAACCTGTAAATTATTGGCATTGACGACTTCGCGAAAAGCTGCAACTAAGTCATGCACATTAATAATGTCTTCAACCGCATTCATATATGAATGTACAATTGTATCGACTTTGTATTTTGCGACTGCCTGCCTCCTTATTGCTTCCCTTATCTGATCACGCGACTCGAGTGACTTCACCACGAACGTAACTGGAAATCGCTGCACTTTATCAATGTCCAAAAAATACTTATTCAAGTCACTAGTCTCTGTGACTTGGAAAAACCGTCCTAAAGGTCTCATTACGAAGTCAATTCCACCATCGTTTGCATTGGTTCGTCCTGTCTTATACAGGACTAAGATTTCTTCAGTGACGGAATCTCTCGTTTCACCAATCCACACAGTTTCGTTTCCATATTTCGCTTTCAAAACAGCATAGCTCACTATTTCAAAAATACGTGCATCGACGTCAAGCTGCAATTGCTGAATGACGAAATCGACAGCTCTATTAGGATCCTGTTCGCCTAACTTGGCAATCTGACGACAGGTTTCAAGAAAACCTTCGAAAGCAGCCATTTTAGCGGCAACATAAGCATCAATAATCTCAATGATAGCAGGTGCAATGTTATAAGTATGATCTACTCCATTGCTCTGGCGAATCTGCACATGCAAAAGATCTTCCTGAATCCAATACCTCTGGGCTGCAACGTCTCTCACAATGGGTTGCTTCCCTATGTGCGGATAGAATTTCTTGAATTCGTCATTAAGCCGCGAGTTTAAGGCATGATTCTGCAATTTCGAGCCAAATGGTAATTCACGTTGTCTTCTAAATAAGTCTGTGAAGCGGGCACCTTCATATCTGGAATATGGTATTCCCGCAATGCCATCATAGAAGCCCTTTTCTAGATAATCTTCGACAATAACATATAAGGCATAGTGGTTAGCAAACGCGCCGCGTGCTTTTGAGCCACGATTTGCTGATTTTGTCTTCGTGTTCAGGTAACCTAATAGAGGGGATGCCGCGAATACATCTTCCGCGTATTCCTTGTAGTGATACCTGAGAATGTCAATGATTTTCTCTGTAAACGCATGGCATACTATTTGAAGTCTAGGCATCGAATAGACCTAGTTGGAATTCGCCAGTATCTTTGCCAGACACACCTCTGTCATTCTTCCGAACATAATTTTTATCCAGTGGGTGTAATTCCTCTCCATGAAAGAAATTACTAATACCGAGTCGCCTCAATCCAATTTTGATATACTCATCCTGTAACTCTATACCGATTGCGCGACGTCCTAGGCGTTGAGCTACGGCGCAAGTGGTAAAGGTTCCACTAAATGGATCAAGCACTAGATCGTCAGCATTACTGCTCGCCCGTATTATTCGTTCCAACAGTGCTTCCGGTTTTTGAGTAGGATGATTTTCGTATTCGGGCATTCTGTATCTTACGCGGGGGATATACCAAGTATTTCCCGGTACTTTGGTCGTTTTGTATTGTGTTGGCGTTTGCTTACGATAATCGATGAGCTTACGTACTGCCCCTGTTTTAGCTTCAACCTCAATGTCCTTTGCATTAAATGTATAGTTCGCAGGGTCTTTCACACAAAACAGAATCGGCTCATATAAAGACCCATAGTGTTTTCTTGCTTGTACACCTGAGCTATCATAATGCCATACAATACGTGACATAATTTTGAGGTGGTCACGAAGCCAAAGATCTAAGTATGGTATAGCCTGTGTGCTGGACATAACATACAAGCTTCCATTGGGTTTAAGCTTTTGAATGCAAAGATCTAACCACTGATAGCACCATTCAGAATATTGAACATCTGACTCCCATGAATCCCGAAAATCACCAAAATGTTTGCCAATATTGTATGGGGGATCAGCAAAGATAAGGTCAACAGAGCTATTCTGAATATCACCGAGAATTTGCACTGCATCCCCATGATAAATAGTGCTGGTTTCACTAGAGTACTTCACTTCGGCTACCTTATTATGATCATCACAAAATCAGACAGCGCACTACCTATACTTATATCTCTTTTAGTTCTTTATCGCTATGCAACATAAGGCAGCGCCAGCAGCGCCCCCCAACAGATTGACTAACTGGCATCCTGCCCGCTGCGACCGCTATTTTCTGCCGCCAACTGGTATAATCCGGACGCCATTCCACATCTAGTGTATGGACAGTATCATTTCATCCTCCCGCCGAACGAGCGACGACCGAGGCATTATAGCTATGTACGACCGAGCGACCAGCAACCGACTGTTTTACACGCTGTTTATCTCACAGAGTCTGTTCTCTGCCGCGCAGATCGCGGTTTTTACGCTGATTGCCATTGTCGCCGTCCGGCTTAGCGGGACCGAGAGCGTGGCGGGGCTGCCTTCATCCACGCTCACCTTCTCACAGGCGCTTGCCGCCTTCCCGGCAGCGCTCGTCATGGGGCGCTTTGGGCGGCGGATTGGGCTGACTCTGGGCTATGCGTCCGCTACGCTGGGCGGGCTGATAGGCGTTGTTGCCATTATGCAGGGCGTCTTTCCGCTGCTGCTGGTCAGCGCGATGCTGATGGGCATGGCGCGCGGCAGCGGCGAGCAGAGCCGATTCGCGGCGGGCGAAATCTTCCCGGAAGCGGAACGCGCCCGCATGATCGGCAGGCTGGTGTTTGCCGGAACCATTGGCGCGGTGCTGGGTCCGGTGCTGGTCACGCCCAGCGGTCATCTGATGGAATCGCTTGGGCTGCACGCTGACATTGGTCCCTGGGTGGCGCTGTCGGTGCTGTGCGGGGCTGCCGGGCTGCTCACGTTTTTCCTGCTGCGCCCCGATCCGATGACGGTAGCGCGGGCGCTCTCGACCGACGCCGACGCGGCGCGAACCGATGCCCCCCAGCAGCCCGTTCGCTCGCTGCCGGTGCTGCTGACGCTGCCCAAAGTGCAGCTTGCCATTATCGCGGCGCTCATCGTCCAGACAGTCATGGTCGTGCTCATGGTCATGACGCCGCTGTATATGGATCATCACCATCACGGACGCGATTCGATCTCGCTGGTCATCGCCATGCACACGCTGGGGATGTTTGGACTGTCGCCGGTCACGGGCTATCTGATTGACCGTTTTGGGCGGATTTCGATGCTGCTGGTTGCCGCGCTGACGCTGATCGCCTCCGCGCTGCTGGCTCCGATTTCAACCAACCAGTTCGTCCTCGCCGCCGCCCTGTTCCTGCTTGGGTTAGGCTGGAACTTCGGCTATGTCGCCGCCTCATCACTGCTTGCAGACGCGCTGCAGGGCGAAGAACGGGCGCGCGTGCAGGGCATCAACGACTCGCTGGTATTCTTCGCGGCGGGCGTGGGCAGTCTGGCATCGGGACCGCTGTTCGCTTCCGGCGGTTATGCTGCCGTAAGCCTTGCCGGGCTGGCGCTGGTGCTGGTACTGATCGGCTTCGTCGTCTGGTACAACCGCCCGCAGCTCAGAGCCACCGCCGTCTAAAGCATATCCGTCTGCTTGACAACGCAGGGCAACCGGGCGTAGACTGAACAACGGTTGTAATTTTGAACGTTTGGCGCGAAGGAGCAGAAGCCAATGACTGTTTTTGACACTTCCACTCTGTTCGCGCATCCCCACTCCGACTGAGACACCCGCTTTTTCCTGACAGGTGAGCAGATCGGCGGTCACGGATGCGCCCGTGACTCGTCCTCAGGCAGGTCACGACGGCTTTCGCTGACCTATGTTCGATTCTGCTGTCTGTTCAAAGGGAAACCAACCTTGTCTCAGTTACCTCGCCACGCTCAGGGCGTGGTGTATAAGAAATCGCTCGGCACCTATTTTGTTCATACGCCGGACGGAAGCGTCACCTGCTCGATATCAAGCCGCCTGCGCAAAGAACTGATCTATCCCATCGCCGACCGTTCCTCGATCATCCATCACCGGGTGCAGGAAGTGCGCGACATTCGCCAGATCGATCCGGTCGCCATTGGCGACTGCGTGCGCTTCCTGTATGCCGATGAGGGCAGTACCGGCGTGATCACCGAGGTGCTGCCGCGCCGGAACAAGCTGGCTCGCAGCGCCGCCGGAAAGAAGGAACTCGAACAGGTGATCGCCGCTAACATCGATCAGATCGTGATGGTGTTCGCGGCGGCGCGCCCCGAACCCAAATGGAACCTGCTCGACCGGTATCTGGTCACGGCGGAAGCGGCGGAAATTCCGGCGCTGATCTGCCTGACAAAGCTCGATCTGATTGATGACGGGGCGTTCGAGGATGAACTGAGCGAGTATCAGGCGCTCGGCTACCGCATCATCCGCACCAGCATCGTCGATCAGCGCGGCATAGACGACCTGCGCGATTCACTGCGGGGCAAAACCTCGGTGCTGATTGGCAAGTCAGGCGTCGGTAAAACCAGCCTGCTCAACGCGGTTCAGCCCGGCTTAGGCTTGCGCGTCGGTGAAGTGAGCCAACGGCTCAATAAGGGCAAGCACACAACCACCCAGCTGGAGATGATCGGGCTGGATACTGGCGGCGGCATTATTGATACGCCGGGGATGCGTGAATTCGAAGCCTGGCAGCTTGATGATGGCGACCTCGCCCTGATGTTTCCCGAAATGCGCTCGCTCGTCGGAAGCTGCCGTTTTGGGTTGGACTGCACCCATACGCGCGAACCGGGATGCGCCATCGTCCAGGCAGTCGCTCAGGGTCGCGTTTCCGAGAGACGCTATCACAGCTACGTGCGAATGCTCGAATGAGCCGCACGGCGACCACGCAGCAGGGACAACTTACCAACCGTGTCCCTGCTGTGCTGCTCATCTGATCCGCGCTTTCCCCACTCCCGAAAAGTTGCATCAATCGCCAGTAAATTCTATAGTATTTAACGAGTTCTTAATCTACTTATGTTCACTTTTCCACTATTCACCAGGAGAAAGACTATGCGATTTAAACTTATGCTGGTTACGGTTAGCCTCATGCTGCTGCTCGTATCCTCGACAATGGCACAGGACACGCTCACAGTGCTTTGCACCCCGCAGGAGGACTGGTGCGTCGCCATGACGCAGGCGTTTGAAGAAGAGACTGGCATTGATACCAATTACGTTCGCCTGTCTTCAGGCGAAGCGCTTGCCCGCGTTCGCGCCTCACAGGACAACCCCGAATTTTCGATCTGGTGGGGTGGACCAGCAGACGCCTTCATTGCCGGGTCGGAAGAAGGGCTGCTGGAGCAGTATGAGTCGCCCAACGCCGAGGATATTCCCGTCGGATACAAGGACGCGGACAGCTACTGGACGGGCGTTTACGTTGGCGCGCTCGGCTTCTGCTCGAACCTGGAGATCCTCGAAGAACTCGGCGTCGAGCCGCCGACCTCGTGGGAAGATCTGCTGGCACCGGAGCTTTCGGGCAACGTCGCGATGGCGCATCCTGCCACGTCTGGAACCGCTTTTACGGCATTCTGGACGGTAGTCACGCTGAAGGCGAACGAACTGGAAGCCGAAGAAGAGGGAACCGGTTACGATGAAGACGGTGTTCCCACCGAAGCGGCGCTGGACAATGCCTTTGAGTATTTCGCGGCGCTCCACCAGAACATCCTTCAGTACACCCGTTCCGGCGCTGCCCCCGGCACGATGGCGGGACAGGGTGAAGTCGCGGTCGCGATCATCTTCTCGCATGACTGCACCAAGCTTCAGGTCGAAGGCTTCCAGGATATCGTAACGACGACCTTCCCCGAAGAAGGCACCGGCTACGAAATCGGCGGCATGGCGATCCTCGCTGGCGCGCCCGAACTCGAAGCCGCCCAGATGTGGTATGACTGGGCGCTGACACCCGAAGCACAGGAAATCGGTCAGACCGTGAACTCGCTGCAACTGCCGACCAACCCGGACGCGGCAGTTTCCGATCTATCGGTCGTGCTCGCCGATGTCAACGTTATCGAATACAACTTCCAGGCAGCCGGTGCCAACCGGACGGCGCTGGTGGAACGCTTCGACGCAGACATTGCGCCTGAGCCGGTGGACTAACCCTGAAGCGCTGAATTCTTGTTCCCCGTGTGTTTACACGGGGAACGTTTTGTATCTGGGAGTAGCTGCATGCAAGCCAGGCTAGGCGCTTCGCAGATCCGGCGCGTGCGTCAGTTCGCGCAGGATCCGTTATTAGTTATTATTGCCATCGCAGTCATCGTTTTCGTAGTTATTGCGATTTTGCTTCCCCTCGCGGCGACCATCAGCCTGAGCACGTCCGAAGAAGGACTGCCGCTGTTTGAGCGCTATCTGTTCGACAGCACCTACCAGACGATCATCGTCAACACGGTAGTCATGGGCGTACTGGTCGCCACCATCGGCACAGCCGTAGGCTTCCTGTTCGCCTTCGTTCAGGTCAAGCTCAACGTTCCATTCAAGCGCTTCATGCACATCGTGGCGCTGGTGCCGGTAATTTCGCCGCCGTTCGCCGTCGCGACAGCGACCATCGTGCTGTTCGGGCGCAGCGGCATCATCTCGCGCGGTGTGTTTGGCGTGCGCTATGACATTTACGGGCTGGACGGGCTGACGGCAGTCCTCGCGTTGTCGTTTTTCACCGTCGCCTATCTCAATTTGCGCGGCATGATGGAAGCGCTCGATCCGGCGCTGGACGAGGCGGCGACCAACCTGGGCGCGGGCAAATGGCGTACCTTCCGCACTATCACCCTGCCGATGCTCGCGCCGGGGATCGCCAGCTCATTCCTGCTGCTGTTTGTCGAATCCATCGCTGACCTGGGCAACCCGCTGGTGCTGGGCGGCAATTACGAAGTACTCGCCACCCGCATTTACATCACCGTCATCGGTCTGTATAACCCGGTCGGCGCGGCTGTCCTGTGTATCATCCTGCTGATGCCCTCGCTGACGGTTTATCTGGTGCAGCGCTACTGGATCAGCCGGGCAAACGTCGTTTCCGTCACCGGCAAACCGGCAGGCAAACCACAGACTATCAATCATCCCGTAGTGCGCTGGGGGCTGTTTCTGCTGGTGATGTTCATCTGCGGCTTGATCGTGCTCATTTACGCGACGATTATCATCGGGGCGTTTACCCAGGTGCCGGGCGTCAATAACACCTTTACCTATGATCACTTTGACTTCGTGATCAACGGGCTGGGGCGCGAAGCGATGGAAGACACCACCTCGCTGTCCATCATTGCGACGCCTATCGCCGGAGTTCTGGGCATGGTCATCGCCTTCCTGGTAGCGCGTTCGAAACTGCCGGGGCGGGGCGCGCTCGATTTTGCCACCATGCTAGGGATTGCTGTTCCGGGCACCATCATCGGCATCGGCTATCTGCTGGTGTTCAACAACCCAATCACGGCAACGCTGCCGGTGGTTGGGGAAGTGACGCTCATCCCCAAACTGACCGGCGGACAGGGGCTGTTCGGGGGAGCGCTGGCAATCGTTATGGTCTACGTTATCCGCAGTGTCCCGGCGGCGCTGCGTTCAGGGACGGCGGCGCTGTCGCAGATCGACCCCGCCATTGAGGAAGCGTCCATCAGCCTGGGCGCGGATAACGCCCGCACCTTCCGGCGCATTACACTGCCGCTGATTCGCCCCGCCTTCCTCGCCGGATTGATTTATGCCTTTGCGCGCTCGATGACGACGATTTCCGCCATCGTCTTCCTCACCACCCCGCAGACCAAAATCATGACGGCTCAAATTCTGAATGAAGTTGAAAATGGACGGTATGGCAACGCCTTTGCCTACTGCACGCTGCTTATTGGTATTGTGCTGATCGCCATTGGCGGGATGTATATGTTCGTTGGCTCGCGCACTGGAGCCGAAAGAACCATTGAAGGGGGAACTTAGCAACTGTGGCTCCGATGGCAGATGTTCGATTGAAGCTCGACCAGGTTTCAAAACAGTTTCAGGATCGCGGGGGAAGTGGTCAGGTACTGGCGGTAGATAATGTCACGCTGGAGATCAATTCCGGCGAATTTGTGACGCTGCTGGGTCCCTCTGGCTGCGGCAAGACGACGACCCTGCGAATGATCGCCGGTTTTGAAAACCCGACTCAGGGACGAATCATTCTCGACGGACAGGATATCACCAACGTCGCGCCCAACAAACGCGATATGGCGCTCGTCTTTCAGAACTATGCCCTGTTCCCCCACATGACCATTTATGACAACGTCGCCTATGGGCTGCAAACGCAGCGAATCCCCAAAAACAAAGTCCGCGAGCGCGTGCGCGACAGCCTCGCCATGATGGGGCTTTCCGGCATGGAAGGGCGGCGACCGAACCAACTTTCCGGTGGGCAGCAGCAGCGCGTGGCGCTGGCGCGGGCGCTGGTGACCGAGCCTGCTATTCTGCTGTTTGACGAACCTCTCTCAAACCTGGACGCCAAGCTGCGGGTGCAGATGCGCAGCGAAATCCACAGCCTGCAGCGCCGCCTCAATATCACCAGCGTCTATGTCACCCACGATCAGACCGAGGCGATGGCGTTGAGCGACCAGATCATCATCATGAATCAGGGGCGGGTGGAGCAGCGCGGCAAGCCGAAGGAGATTTACCGCTTCCCCAAATCGCGCTTTGTCGCTGACTTCATCGGACGGGCGAATTTTGTCGAGACGACGGTCGAAATGATCGGCGACGATCAGTGTCAGTTCCAGCTTTTTGGGATGACCGTGACCAGCGTGTCTCATGCAGAGCCGTGTCAATCCGGTGCCGCCGTGGTCATGATTCGACCCGAAGCGCTGGCACTGCGCCGGGATGAGTCTTTGCCGCAGGGGCGTGTCGAGCAAGCCATGTATCTCGGCTCAGAGGTAGAGTACATCGTCAGCCTGCGGGGGAAATCGCTGGTGGCGGTGGATAACAACCCCGGCAGTGAAATCTTTGAGGAAGGGCAGCAGGTCGGCATCGCGTTTGTCCGCGAAGCGCTGCATCTCCTACCCGCCGAGAACTAGCGGCGGATCATCGGCGGTTAGCTCGAACCATGCCTTCTGGTAGCGCTGAAGGCGTTCGAGGTCTTTGTCCCGCAGCAGCCCCGCGCGGCGAATGTCCATGTTGTCCAGCAGGTCTGCCAGCTTGATGCGGCGCGCCAGCGGGTTCGGCTTGATGCGCAGGATGAACTGCTCATAGGTTTCGTCGTCCCGGCGCGAGAGGCGATCCACCGCCTCGAGGATCTCTCGGCTGTATCCCATGTCCCGCAGATCGTCGAGCGTGGTATCGGTATCCTCGATCACATCGTGCAGGACGGCGATAATGCGCTCGGTGTCGGTCTGCATCCGGCACATCAGCCGCAGCGGGTGCAGGATATAGGGCGTACCCGCGCGATCCACCTGACCGCGATGGGCTTCCGTCGCAAGGATCACGGCATCTTCAATCGTTGGCATACAACACTCCTGTGTTTCATCTCACATCATCGCGGCGATGCGCCGCGCCGCCGCCCGCCCCTGGTCCACCCGCTGATCGAGGCGGTGAGCGCGATAATCGCTGCCGACCAGCGCCGTTGTCTCCGGCAGCAGGCGGTCGATGGCGTCCATGTTGTCGGCGTGTTCGGGCAGATGGCGCGTCAGCGGGTCGGCTTCCGACCAGTAGTAAACCCACGTCATCACCGGCTCGGCGCTGCCAACCGCCGCCCGCGCCAGCGTTACCAGCGCGTCGTTATCCGGCGTTCCCTCCACCCGCACGCCTGCCCGCGCCAGCATGTAGCCTTCCGGCACGCGCTCCGGCATGTTGTACAGTTGCAGAAACTTGAGTCCACCACCGGCTTTTGTATCCAAGCGGGGCACATCCTCACGGCGAAAACCGAGCGACACCCGCGCCACCGGATCGTACTGATAATCCGCCAGCCGCAGCGCCACTTCCGGCGACAGCGACCAGAGCATGTGTCCGGCATAGCGCGCCGGCGCGGTGACGATCAGCCCGCGCGCGTCCATCAACAGCCCGTTTTCCAGGCAAACGCCGTAGCGGTTATCCACCATGCCCACGCTGCTGACCGCCATACGCTTAAAGACAGGATTCGTCAGGCGGCGGGCGAGGGCGTCGGTCAGGGTTTGCGTGCCGCCTCGAAAGTATACCAGCCTGCCGTCGCGGTATGTGCCCATCGTGACCAGTTCAGCATCCAACCCCAGTTCACCCAGAAACGACCATTCGCCGTATTTCTCCAGCACAAACGCGGTCGCATCCAGCACGAACCCATCCCGGCGCTCGGTGGCAATGCTGCCACCCAGGCGCGGCTTGACCTCGATCAGCGTGTAGGAAGCGCCAAGCTGCTCCAGTTCCCAGGCTGCCGCTAATCCGGTCAATCCGCCGCCGATGATGACAATATCAGGCATACAAAGCCTCAGTAGAAGAAGTGCCGAGTACTGAGTGCTGAGTTGAAAGTAACAAGTTTAAAGTGAAAACATGCTGATACTTTTCACTTTCAGCTTTCAACTTCTTTTACTCAGTACTCGGCACTCAGTACTCAGTACTATCCCTTAAGCCCCATACTTGACCAGGCGCCTGGCATGTGCCAGCGCCAGCGGCATCAGGTCGGGGGCGGGGAACTGCCCCAGCGCCCCGCGCAGGCATTCACGCTCGCCGTAGGCTTCCGCCCAGTCGGGCATGTGCGTTTCCGGCGCGTAGAGCAGCGTCGGCACCGGATGCCACGAATGCGCCTTGTACTTCGCCGGGGTCGAATGATCGCCGGTGATGATCAGCACGTCGGGGTTGAGATTGAGCAGCGTCGGCAGCGCCTGATCGACTTCCTCGATAACCTTCGCCTTTGCCTCGAAATTGCCGTCCTCGCCCCGGCTGTCGGTATACTTCACATGGCAGAAGACAAAATCATAGTCCTTCCAGATTTCGGCAACCTTGTTGAACTCGTCCTGAACCGAGAAGTGCATGTCCGTCTCGATAATGTTCATGCCGACCAGCCGACTGACACCCTTATACATTGGGTAGACGGCAACACAGGCGGCGTTCAGCTTATACACATCGCTGTATTTGGGCAGGCGCGGGTCGGTGGCGAAGCCGCGCAGCGTGACCATGTTGGCGGGTTCGTGCCCCTTTAGCCGTTCCTTCGCCTGTGCCAGCCACTGGTTGGCGAGGTCGGCGGTGCGCTGACCTTCGGGTGACGACGCCCGCGCGGGCAGCGGCTCGACGCCAGTCGCCTGCGGATCGGTATCCTCAACCTGATCGCTCAGACCATCGCCGCGCAGCACCATCGCGAAACGGTAGCCTTCACCGGCGGAGATGTCCACCTGAATACCATCGAGCTGAATATCCTTCAGCAGCGCTACTCGTTTTTCGCCTTCTTCGGTCGGGATGCGCCCGGCGCGGCGGTCGGTGATCCTGCCGGTGGCGTCGATGGTGCAGAAGTTGCCGCGTATCGCCACGTCGCCGTCGCCCACTTCTAAGCCGATGCCAATCGCTTCCAGCACGCCGCGTCCGATGTCGTATACCAGCGGATCGTAGCCGAACAGCGCCAGATGCGCGGGACCGCTGCCCGGCGCGACGCCGCGCGCCACCGGGATCGTCAGCCCGAGGCTGCCCTCGCGGGCGATACGATCCATGTTCGGCGTGTGGGCGGCTTCCAGTTCGGTCTTGCCGCCCGGCGTCATCGGCAGCCCGCCCAGCCCGTCCATGACCAACAGGATAATCTTGCCGCCTTCATCGGTCGCCAGACGGCGCATTAAGTCAAAGTTTGCCATGCGAATGATCCTTCTTCTGACGATAGACAACTCGAAATACTATACCGCGTCTGAGGTTTTTCCCCTATACCGACGGCAATCTTGCGCCGGACACGCTTTTTTCTCATTCGGACACGACAATGTCGTGTCCCTACAGGTTTGGTTTATCTTCACCATCATCACGAACGGCGCTGCCGCCGCGACCCAACCAACGCCGCCAGCGCCAGCAGTGTCAGCGGACCCCAGACCCATGCCAGATCGCCCGGTCCACCTTCGGCTTCGCGCAGCCCGGTGTAGCGCACCCGCACCAGACGATAGCCGCTGGTTGCCTGCGCCAGTTCTTCGTCGCTCATCGCCATCGGATCGATGCCCGCCGCTTTTGCCGCGAAAGCGCTGGCGATCAGCACCTGTCGCATTTTGCCCAACGCGCCTTCCTGATCGGTCACGTCCTCGGCAGCACCCGTCCAGCACATTGTCGGCAGCCATAGTTCAACCGACGGATCCGCCATGATGTTGCGATACCAGTCCGAAATCACCCCGAAGCCAGCGGTGCAGTAGATATCGCCGTCAATTTCCGCGTAGTTCACTGGCGTGTAGCGTTTCAGCCCTGACTTGCGCCCGGTATGGACGATCACCATGTACCGCCCGAACAACCCCGGCGCGGCGTTGAGCCAGCGCCCCAACCCAAGCCGCCACATCAGCAGCATATACCGGTTGAATGAACGAAATCCCTGCCGAAGCCCCTCTTCGACGCGCGGATCGATAGCTGTCACGGTCTATCTCCTTAGAATTGAAAAAGCAGCCGTCACCAGAAGCCAATTATAGAACGCGGCGTTCACCGTCAGCAGTGATGTTTGACATACAGGAGGCAGTTATTTATCTACGGCGTGGCAGCAGCCAGCTCATATGCGGCGGCTATCAGGCATCCCCGTTGGGCGCAAAGTCATGTATACTGTGGATAGTATTACAAATTGCATTAGGCAGCCTTGCCGGAGCAAACGATGAACGAGTTCTTCCGCAGGTTCGCGCACCGTGTCTCTGATGCCACAGGCAGACCCTGGGCATTTATCCTCGCGATAACCGTTATCGCCATCTGGGCGCTGACGGGACCGATCTTTCAGTTCTCCGATACCTGGCAGCTTGTCATCAACACCGGCACGACCATCATCACGTTTCTGATGGTCTTTCTCATCCAGAATACCCAGAACCGCGACTCGAAGGCGCTGCACCTCAAGCTGGACGAGATCATCCGCAGCCTCGAAAATGCTCGCAACAACATGATCGAAGTGGAAGACCTTTCCGACAACGCTTTAGCGCAGGTTCAGGACGAATTCAGGCTGCTGAGCGCGGAAGCGCGAGATGATCCGATGAAGCCGGATCGATCTGCCGGTGAAATCATGAATCAGGCAGTCAAAAAGACGGTCGGCAGAAGAAGACCGTCCGCTTGAAGCCCACTCTGGCGGAAGCCGGGACTCGCATCTGGTGATGGCGCTGAGTGACTATCTCGGTCGCAAGACGCAGACCGATCACGGTTTCGGCGGAGCTGCGTCACCCATACCCCGCGCTGGCGAAAATCGCCGCCGGTTGATAGTGCGCGTTCTGCCGCACGATCAGGGTAGCTGTGTTATTCGCAGGCGGATCGTGAATGTGATCGTAAAGAATGCCCTTGATGGTGAAGCCGTTGCGGATCTGCATGGAGAGGGTCGGATCGAAAATATGTCCCTGCCACACCCGCAGCACGTACTGGGCAACGCTCAGCCGCCGGTGGAAACGGATATAGCCCGGCAGCAGCGCCCCGGCAATTTCGCCCCGCAGGTTGAGACGCCGCACCAACTGGTGGCGGGCTTCGTACAGCCGCCTGCCGATACGCCTGCCCCGATAGGCGGGATGCACGCTGAGGTCTGCGCCGTAGAGCCATTCACCCTGTGGGTCGTGGTTAGTCAGCCAGCCATCAGCGACGGCTTCCAGGAATTTGTGCTGAATGTGCGAGAAGTCGAAGTGCGTGCGGAAGGTGCTGCTCGCGCCAACCGGAATCTGGCGACCTTGCTGATGAAGCAGGGCGACGAACTGCCCTTCGGGGAAAAGCTCAAGATGTTTCAGGTATTTTGCTTCGGTGAGAAGTTCCTTCTCCGTCAGCGTTGGAAAAACGATGCGCTGCATGGCAGCCAGCGCGGGCACGTGCTCCGGTTGGATACTGCTGATGGTAACGTGCGGCTGTTCAGGAGGGTTATCTTTCTTTTTGCGTATCATGGCGTCGCACCTATATAAACTGTTTTCGTTTCGAGATACTCGTAGAGTCCTTCCTGTCCACACTCGCGTCCCATTCCACTTCCTTTCACGCCGCCAAACGGCGCCTCTGGGGTTGTCGGCATCCAGTCATTGACGGCGATCATGCCGTATTCCAGCCCTTCTACCATTCTGATACTCGTGTTCAGGTCATTCGTTTGCACGTAAGCGACCAATCCGTATTCAGTTGAATTCGCCAATTTTAGGACCTCCTCCGGGTCACTGAACGGCACAATCGGCATCACGGGTCCGAAGATTTCTTCTCCATATACGCGCATATCCGGTTGAAGATTGGTGATGACCGTCGGTGAATAGAAGTAGCCGCGCGGCGACGTATCGGGACGCGCGCCGCCCGACACCACTTCCGCGCCCTGCGCCACCGCCTCGCGCACCATCGTCTCGACGCGCTCGCGCTGGGCTGCATTGATCAGCGGTCCCACGTCGGTGGATGCCTGCAAGCCGCTGCCGAGACGCAGTCCTTTGCTCAGGCGTCCCACGCAGTCGGTGAACTCTTCGATAATCTGGCTGTGAACGTAATAGCGCTGCGGGGCAATGCACACCTGTCCATTGTTGCGATATTTCGCCGTCACCGCCGCCTGCGCCACCGCCGCTACGTCAATATCGGGAAAGAGGATGACCGGGGCATTGCCGCCAAGCTCAAGCGAGAGCCGGGTGATGGTCTGTGATGCGCCTGCCATCAGCAGCTTGCCGACGCGGGTGCTGCCGGTGAAGCTGATCTTGCGGCAGCGCGGATCGTTGAGCATCACCTTGCCCATGCTGTCGGCGTCGCCGTTGATGAGGTTGATGACGCCGCCCGGCGCGCCCGCCTCATGCAGCGCCTTTGCCAGCAGCATCGCCGAGCGCGGCGTGTATTCCGACGGACGCCCGACAACGGTACAGCCCGCCGCCAGCGCTGCCGCCCACGCCCGCGCCGGGTTGTAAACCGGAAAGTTCCACGCCGTGATGACACCGACCACGCCCACCGGCGCGTGAAGCGTCATGATGCGCTTGGCGGCGTTCCGCGACGGAATAACGTAGCCATAGGCACGCTTGGCTTCTTCGGCGTACCATTCGAGCAGATTCGCGCCGGTGTTCCATTCGCCGGTTGCTTCGCGCAGCGGCTTGCCCGATTCTTCGGTCGTGACGACAGCAAGCTCGTCGATGCGCTCGCGTATCCATGCCGCCGCGCCGAGCAGCACCTGAGCGCGTTCATAGGGGGTTTTCCCCGCCCAACCGGGTAAGGCAGCAGCAGCGGCATCTACCGCCGCCTGCGCGTCCGCGCCATCACCATAAGGAATCGGCGCGATGACGTCTTCGGTGGCAGGATTCACCAAATCCCACGTTCGAGTGCTGGCGGCATCCAGCCACTCGCCGTTAATAAGCTGTTTATACATCGTGGTTTCCTTTGCAGTTACTAACACTATAGCCTAAGTCGGGGGAAAAAGGAAAGAGGGGCGCTCTAAACGGTGCGCGCGCCCGCTTCGTGCTATGCTGTACCTGGGCAGCATCCCGCCCATTGTGAATTTGAGCGCCCGCCTTGAATCTCCCGGTAAAGCAGCCCACTATGTCCCGAACCCGAACGTTAACCTGGCTCGTCGTCATCTTCCTGGCTGCCTGGGGCTTCCTCGCTTTCCGCATTGGCAATGCGTGGGTGGGGCATCAGGACGCTAACGGCGCGTGGATCAGTTCCGCCATTCACAATTACGAGCGCTACGGCTTCGCCAACCTCGGCGGCATGATCGTGCTCAACCACAGCCCCATCACGGCGGGGAATTACGATTATTACGCCAGTCACCCGCCGCTGGCGGTCTGGCTGCCGACGCTGCCGGTGCTGCTGGTCGGCTATGACGAAGCCATCGTGCGCTTTGTGTTCGCCGCCTGCACGATGCTCGCTGTCGCGGCGCTGTATGCGCTGGTTCGCCGCCTGTTCGGGCGTGCGCGCGGGATGTGGAGCGCCGCCTTTTTCGCCTTTACACCCATGATCGCCTATTTTGGGCGAATGCCGGATCACGAAGCACCGGCGCTGTTGATTCTGCTGCTGTTCGCCTGGGTCATGGTGCTGTGGCTGCAAAACCCGACCCGGCTCCGCTGGCTGGCGCTGGCGGCGCTGATGCTGGCGCAGTCGTGGACGGCGTGGGGCGGGCTGATCAGCACCCTTGCCGTTTGCACTGCCGGGCTGTGGGCAGCCAAACGCGCCCAGCGCCGCGATCTTTTTGTGCTGCTGGTGATCGGGGCAGTCGGCGTGCTGCTGGTGGTCGCCTTCTATCAGGCGCAGTGGTCAGAAACTATCAACACCTTTGTCGAGAAGTTTCTCTGGCGCAGCAGCAGTCAGTCGTTTCACGAAGGCTCGGAACCGTTCACGCTGATCGACTATGTCCTGCGGCTGCTGGTTCGCTGCGTCACCCTGTTTACGCCGATGATCTGCCTTCTGGCGCTGCTCGGTGTACTGCCGGTCGTCCGAAGTCAGACCAGGCTGCGCCGAGCGATACCGCTGGCGCTGCTGCTGGGCGGGCTTGGATTCATGCTGCTGTTCCGCAACGCCTCCTACATCCATGACTATTATCTGATTTACGTGACGCCCGCGGTAGCGATCTTTGCCACCGTCGGCTTGTGGGAAGGCTGGCACTGGCGCAGAGGACAGCGCTGGCTGCGCCCGGCGCTGCTGGGGGTGATCCTCGTCCTGCCGTTGGGGTTAGTCCATTATGTGGGTCTGCTGCACCAGGGCGATACCGAGATGAATGTGCTGCTGGTTGCCGAAGCCGTCCAGCGGCACGCCGACGGCGACGATCTGGTGATGAGCAATCTGGCGACGTTCGGACCGGCAATTGAATTTTACGCCGAAAGAGACATTCTGTGGAATGCCGCGCCAGCCCTCGCGGTAGCGACCAGCCTTGAACGCCGCGGAGTCTACTATTTTCACTGCGGCGCGGCAGAAGCGCTTCCCACCGGGTCATTCACACTCATCGAAAGCGCAGTCGTGCCCGGATGCTCGCTGCTGCGGCTCAGTTAGCCGTAAGATCGGATCAGACCACGCCTTCCATGTACTCGCGCTGCACCCGGTCTACCACCTCGGTGAGCGCGTCAGCCAGATAGCGCTGGTCGTTCATCTCGTAGCACAGGGCGGCAAACAACATCCCCAGCCCATATTCGTAACGGGGACCGCGGGCTTCGTTGCCACAGATGACAGCGTCCAATCCAGGAAGGTCAAGTCCGCTGGTGCTCATCTGCACGATCACCCCGGCGGGATAACGCGCCCAGCGCGGCAGCGGGCGCTGCAAAACGGTGCGTCGCGACTTGGCGCTTTGCAGGCTGAAAGTCGTCGGAGCAGCGCCATTGTAATCGAGAGAACGCAGGACATAAGCTTCGCGGTCATTGGCGCGGGCGGCGATCCACAGTTCGCGTCCTGGTGCCTGAAAGACCATCGGCGGCGGCGTATTGGGGTATAACTCCTGAAATTTGACCACCAGACGCAGGGGTGGATCGGGAGAAAATGATATGCTCAACGCAGGCTTCCTCGCTTTTCCTAAGTGTAGCATAATCTGACAGCACTCAGGCGAAATCTTTGGTAGAATCGCCGGACGACTCAAGGCTAGGTGTGATGACTCTATTTTACCGTCTCCTGCGCGGTTTCGTGCTGTCACTGATCATTCTGTCGGGGGCGCAGTCCGGGCTGGTGGCGCAGGAAGCTGCCCCTATCAGCGCCGACGTGTGCCGCCCGGCGCTGGAAAACCTGTGGGCGAGCGCCACCGCCGCCTGCATCAATAAGCCGGTCGGCTATATCTGTAACGGCGGAGCCGCGCCCGCCGCCGAGCCAGCCGGAGCAGTGAGTAACGCGCTGGCAGCCAGCGGCGCGTTGGTCGAAGTTTCCGCCGTTCATGCCCTGCGCACCGCGTCGATCTCGACCGAGAATAACAGCGCGGGAATCGCCTATCTGCGCGTGCCGGAGCCGCTTCAGTACACGGCGCTGCTTCTGGGCGACGTCAGCCTGCGCGACGTCACCCCGTCCGATTTTCCGGCGTGGACTTCGATGGTCGTCGAAACCGCCGCCGCGCCGGTCACCTGCGCCGCCGCGCCCGCCAACGTGCTCGTCCTGCAAAGCGGGCTTGGCGCTTCGACCCGGATCGTCGTCAACGGCGCGTCACTGCTGCTCAACGGCACCGTCGTCGTCCGCACCGATGCGGGCAGCACCCACTTCATCGCCCTTGCCGGGCAGTCGTCGGTGCTGACGTCGGGGGTAGAACAGCCGGTGCTGACCGGCGAACAGGTGAGCGTACCTCACAGCCCCGAAAACGTGGCAGCGACCAGCGGCGCTCCTACCGCGCCCACCCCATTTGATCCTATCGCGCTGCAAAACCTGCCGGTGGCGCTGCTGGATCGCCCGCTGATTCTGCCGCAGCCCGGATACGTCAACACACAGGGCGCGGTCAACATGCGTTCCGAACCCAACATCTATGCTGGCATTATCATCCAGGTGCCGCCGGGCGAAATTATGAGCGTGCTTGGACAAAGCACCGATGGGCTGTGGTATCACGTCCGCCGCGCCAACGGTGAAAGCGGCTGGATGCTGGCGGAACTGCTGGCGCGGAATGTCGGCGCGATAGCCGCCATCTATGACGCTACGCCGATGCCGCCGCAGCGCTATGGGACGCTTGGCACCAGCGGACGCGTCCTCGCGCCAGCGGGCGTGAACCTGCGCCTGGGACCCGACGTAACCTTTCCCGCTATCCGCACGCTCAACGATGGCACAGTCGTCAGCCTGATGGCGCGCAGCCCCTACAGCCCGTGGATCAAGGTAAACGCCGACGGCATGGTTGGCTGGCTGGCATTGATCACCGTCGAGACGCAGGCGTACATCGACGCCCTGCCAATTGATTTCAGCGCCCCGGCGCTGCCAACGCCGACGACCGTTCCCGGCTCGTTTGGCAACGCTTTCCCTGACCCGGATGGACCCAGCCACTAACCACCGGTTTTAATGCCATTCTCAGCATTTTGTCCCACACTATGTCATAATTACGGAATAAATGACAGGAGTATGGCATGACGGTCAAAGGGAAAGTGGCATTGATCACCGGCGGCGGCTCCGGGTTGGGCGAAGCCGCCGCCCGCGTGCTGGCGCGCGAGGGCGCGAAGGTGGTCGTGCTGGGACGCACCGCCGACGAGGTGAAACAGGTTGCCGAAGACATCAGGACTTCGGGCGGCGAAGCAATGCACGTCACCGCCGACATCGCCAAGCCGGACGCCATGCAGAAAGCGGTGCAGCAGGTGATCGATCAGTGGGGGCGGCTGGACATCGTGTTCGCTAACGCGGGCATCAACGGCGTATGGGCACCGATTGAAGACCTGACGCCGGATGACTGGCAAGAGACGATTGACGTGAACCTCAACGGCACGTTCTACACCATCAAATATGCGACGCCCCATCTCAAGAAGCAGGGCGGCTCAGTCATCATCACCTCGTCGGTCAACGGCACGCGCATCTTCAGCAACACCGGCGCGACGGCTTACTCCAGCACCAAAGCGGCGCAGGCAGCGATGGCAAAGATGCTGGCGCTGGAACTGGCGAAGCATCGTATTCGCGTCAACGTCATCTGTCCGGGCGCGATTGAAAGCGAGATTGACGAAAACACGGAGAAGCGCAACGTCGAACGTGAGAAAGAGCCGGTCGAGTTTCCCGGAGGAAAAATCCCACTGACGGATGGCAAGCCGGGCAAAGCTGAGGACGTGGGTAATCTGGTGCTGTTCCTCGCGTCCGACCAGTCCCGCCACATCACCGGCACCGAAATCTGGATCGACGGCGCTCAGTCGCTGTTGCAGGGCTAACCCCCCGTATTCGGCGGTCGGGCGTGTTTGCTCGCGCCCGACACGTCCGCAATTTCCCACCACTGGTGACTTTCGCTTTGCGATCTTCGCGTCTTTGCGGTTCAATCTACGCATGAATATCGTCCATCTTTCCCCTTACTATGCGCCCGCCTATGCCTTTGGCGGCGTGGCGCGCGCCGTCGAAGGGCTGGCGCGCGCGCTGGCGGCGCGCGGTCATCAGGTGACGGTGCTGACCACCGACGCGCGCACGCCGACTGAACGTTACGGCGGCGCAATGGAGACGGTCGAACATGGCGTGACCGTCGCGCGCGCGCGCAACCTGTCCGTGTGGCTGCGCGGAAAGGCGAACCTGTCTACCTCGCTGGAGATCAGCCGAACCGCCCGCGATCTGATAGCGGCGGCGGATGTGCTGCACTGTCACGAGTTTCGCACGACCGAGAATCTGCTGGTGACGCCGCTGGCGGCGCGTCTGGGAAAGCCGATCATCCTTTCGCCTCACGGCACGCTGGCGACCAACACCGGACGCAGCACCCTGAAAATCTGGTGGGATCGCCTGCTCAGCCCATCGGTGGCGCGGCGCGTCCATACGGTTGCCGCGCTGACAAAAACCGAGCTGAACGAAGCCCAGGTCTTATGGGCGGCGCTGGGGGCGCGTTCGGGTTTTGCCGTCGTGCCGAATGGCGTCAATCCGGACGAGTTCGCCGATCTGAACGGCGGTCAGGCGTTCCGCCAGCAGTGGGGCATCGGCGCGGATGAGACGGTCTGCCTGTTTCTGGGGCGGCTGCATCCCCGCAAAGGCGTAGACATCCTGATTCCGGCGTTCAAGGCGGCGAATGTGCCGAACAGCCGCCTGGTCATCGCCGGACCCGACGAAGGATCGCTGGAACGAATCGCGCCCAGCCTCAACCAGCAGATCATCCTGACCGGCTATCTGGACGCCCGGCAGCGGCTGGCAGCGCTGGCGGCGGCGGACGTGTTCGCGCTGCCCGCAACCGGCGAAGGGTTGTCAATGGCGGTGCTGGAAGCGATGGCGGCGGGCGTGCCGCCGATCCTGACGCCGGGCTGCAACCTGCCGGAAGCAGGCGAAGCGGGCGCGGGGATCATCGTCGAGCCGGAGATCGACGCGCTGGCGGCAGCCCTGCGCGACCTGCTGACCGACCCACAGCGGCGGCATGAGATGGGCGCGCGGGCGCGGCAGCTTATCGAGCAGCGCTTTACCTGGGCGCGGACAGCCGAGCAGATGGAAGGACTGTATCAACGTGCCATAATGGGGTAAGATGGAACGAAATTATTTTTATTCGCGCACCCTGGAGTCTAATAAATGCCCGCTGATCCGGTTCTGACCGCCGCTTTAATCTTTTTTCTGCGTGTTGTGAACAGCGGCATCGGTACCGTCCGGCTGATCATGCTCGCCCGGCAGCGGCGGGCGCTGACCGTCGTTCTCGGCTTCTTTGAGGCGCTCACCTTCGCCATTACCGTTGCCGGGGTCGTCACCGATCTGAGCAACGTCCCCAACATGCTGGCGTACTGCTTCGGCTTCGCGGCTGGCGCGTACCTGGGCATGACCATCGAAGCGCGATTCATCACCAGCTACATGATCGTCAATGTGGTTTCGGCATCCTACGGTCACGATATCGCGCTGGCGCTGCGCAACGGCGGTTATGGCGTGACCGAAACCGTCGGCGAAGGGCTGAACGGTAAAGTAACCATGCTGCGCAGCATCGTGAACCGCCGCGACGTGCCGGGCGTGGTCAGCATCGTCACCAAACACCACCCGGAAGCCTTTGTCTCGGTGGAAGAGGCGCGCACCGTCCAGCATGGCTGGCTGCGGCGCAGCGTCCGCAACCAACCCACGCTGTAGCCCGCGCATTCCCGGCAGCAAAATGAAGAAAATTGTTAAGAACTTCGGTTTTGTAGTTGCCTTATTTTTGTGAAGATGGTAAATTTAATAGTACGTCACATAGCAGGATTGTCTCATCACTGCACCTATGTGCCACCGCTGCCGTTCGTTCAATCAGAGAGTGGGGCGCCTAAGGATGAGTACCGGACCGTTAACCTATCTGTACAAGAAATACGTCACCAAAGTGGAAACCCACAGCAGTGACGCTGCCAAAGTGTTGGAACGCATTCGCGAGCAATACGGACCCAACGCGGGCTATCAGAGCGCCCTTGCCGTCGTTCAGTACATCGAGAATGTCGATAAAACGGGTCAGTACATCGATCCGTCGCGCTACGCCGCCTATCTCCGCGATTGCCCGATGGCAGTGCCGCTGCTCCGCCGCGCCCTGGACTATCTGATCGCCGATCAAAGCGAAATTCCACACGACCAGCTCTTTCGCGATTAGCCCGGCTTCGCGCCCGTATAAACACGGCTGGTCTTAAGGCACAGCCAGAGTCTTCCATGCGACAATGGGAATCAAACTCACTGTTTTAACCATTGGAGACTCGGACTGTGCGCACGCCTCAGGTTTTTTTTGACCAGGTGATTGGCTGCGGCTCAAGCACCAGCGCGACGGGTGAACGCCTGTACATCACGCAGAAAATCTCGCAGATGACGATGCCGCTGTTTGAGGGCGTTGAATCGGATGAGTTGGAGCGCTTTCTGACCACCTGCCGGCGCATGAACCTTCAGGCGGTCAGCCGCCGCATGTCACGCCTGCAAAACGACGATCCCGATGTTCCCCCGGAAGCCCTGCATTTCCTCGTCAACATGAATTATGCGGCTCAGGACGGCAGGGAAACCCGCATTGTCCTCGTCACCCACGTCACCGCTATCGACGACAGCGCGCACGAGCTGTCGATAGCGCTGCTCGACGCTGAGGAAGTGGACGCCTATCTGAACGACCTGCATTACGCCCAATAGATCGCCGTGTAACCTTACTAAAGTCCTGCTTACAACCAATCGTGAAAAGTGTAAATTGGTAGCGATTATTCATTCAATTCATTCGCTGCTGTCCACGCTGATGCCTTCCCCTCACTAACCTTTATAGATCCGGTCTTATTCGGATGGTTAGTTAAAGGCAAATCCATGAGCACTTCCGGTCCCAATACCTACCTCTTTAAGAAGTACACGCGCCTTTTGAGCCAGTACAGTCCCGACTGCGTTGCCGAACTCGAACGCATCTATGCTGATTACGGCGCGCACGCCGGTTACACCGCCTCTCTGGCGATCATCAATTTCATGGAGCACGTCGAGCGCACCGGAGCGCCCGATGATCCGGCGAAATATGTCGTCTACCTGCGCCAGTATCCTTCGGCGGTTGCCCGCCTCCGGCGCGCCTTCGAGTATTTTATTGACGACGTCAAGCTGAATGAGCAGGAGCGCCTGTTCCGCGATTAGTTCGTCCAGGGTCAGTTTAGCGGTTTGTCTCCACGTGGATCGCGCACGCCGATGGCGCGATCCACCGGCAAAACCAACAGCACGCCATGCCCTGGCGCGGTCAGATCGCCCAGAGTGCTGCTGGCGGCATCCACAAGCGCATCTACCAGCCCGTCATCCACTACCGATAGAATCACTTCGCCGTGTTCTTCAACGGAGTCGATGATGTGCGCCATCGCCGACGCCATCGAAAGCACCATACGCGGCAGCTCGATATCGCCGCGTTCGGCTGCTTTCTGCAAGGTATACAAGCCGTAGCTGCGAAGAATCGTCACGCCGTGTGCGCCCGCGTCCTGCCACGCCTCGGCAACTTCCAGCCCGCGCTCGATCTGCGCTGTGATCAGAATGACCAGTTTCATCAGGCATTCGCTCCTGCTTCAGATCTATGGGGAAAAACGCGGCGCACCAGCACCGGCGTTACCAGCGTGGACGCCAGAATGACCAGGAACAATGAAGAAAAAAGCGGTTGATCCGGCGTGAGCACGCCTGCCGTAACACCAAGTGAGGCAATGATCAAGCCCACCTCGCCACGCGAGATCATACACACGCCCAACCGCAGCGATTCCTGATTATTGAAGCCGCCGAGTCTCGCTCCAAGCCCGCAGCCGCCAACCTTCGATACTATCGCGATGGCAAACAGCACCAGTGACAACGACAGGGCGGACGCCGGAAAGGCGCTCAAATCGATCTTCAAACCAACGTCGATAAAAAAGACAGGCACGAGGAAACCATAGGCAATAAAACTGACCGCGTCCCCAATCTGGTGCCGAAGGCGCGCGCGCGTCTGACTTAACCCTACGCCCGCCAGAAACGCGCCGGTAATCGCGGCGAGTCCGCCGAAGAACTCGGCAGACCAGGCGAACAGAAACATGGCAACCAGCGCGAACGCCGTGACACCGTAGGACTGCTCCAGGCTGGGTCGATCCGCCAGCCAGTTCATGACCCGAGGCAGCACAAACCACGCCAGCATTCCGGCAGCGATGAGATAAACCCCCATCCGCACGAAAATTCCGACCAGTTCCCCGGCGTTGACTTCACCGCGCGGTCCGGTGATCGCCACTGCCAGAGACACCAGCAGGATCGCCAGAATGTCATCAATGAGCGCGGTTGCCAGCAGGGCGTTGCCCTCTTTCGTTCGCAGAACGCCAATTTCCAGCAGTACCTGCGCGGAAATGCTCACCGAAGTCGCCGCCAGCGTCACCCCGACAAACAGGGCAGGCTGCCATGTATAGCCGAAGGCAAGCATCATCGGCAGCGCCAGCGCCACCGGAGCCAGCGCGCCGACCACACCGGCAAAGATCGCCACCTTGCCCACCTTCGCCAGTTCGCTCAGATCAACTTCCAATCCAACTATGAACATAAGCAGCAGCACACCCATTTCCGCCAAATCGTCAATTGTCCCCTGAAGCGCCGCGCCATGAAAAACCGGCAGGTCGAGCAGATTGAGCAGCGTTGGACCGAGCAGCACGCCGGCGATCAATTCGCCCAGCACGCGCGGTTGTCCCACACGCCGGGCAAGCGCTCCCGCGATACGCGACGCCAAAATGATGATGCCTAATGCCAGAAACAGGGCAACTGCGGAATTGGCTTCCATAGGTTTCTTTCAGCTTCCATTCAACTTCACTTTTCGCATCATGCCAATCGACCGGTTAATGTCCATTGGCACAGTGCAAACCGTTAAATCGTCTCGAAGCTCAAGCCCCAGATCTGCATGGCTTCACCGACCAGCGGCTGGGCGACGGCAAGCAGCAGCGTGCCGTCCTGACCGACCCGCTCGAAGGCTAATGCCAGCGCGGCAGGCAGCGCCTCGGCATAGCTGACGTTGGGATTATATTTCGCCGCTGTGGACTGCGCCAGCGCCGCATCGGGAAAGCGGATGTTGGGGTTAATGCTGGTTTCGGTGAGGATGATCCGGTCGCTGGCTTCGCCAAACACCCGGTAGACGCCGTCAAAATCGCGGTCAACCGGCGTGGCAACAATCGTCACCAGCGGGCGCGTCAGCCGGTCTTCCAGGCTGCGCAGCACCGAACGGGCGGCGTTCACGTTGGTCGCGCCATCGACGTAGACGGCGGGCGCAGCCTGAAGCTGGTGCAGCCTGCCGGGCCAGTTCACGTCGGCTAATCCGGCGCGGATCGCCTCCGCATATTCAGCCGCGCCATGCGAGTGTCCGGCTAAACGGCTCTGCATGTTGCCGACGCCCTGTACCGCCAGCGTCGCGTTATCCACCTCATAGCGCCCCAGCATCGACAGGGTCATTTCGCCGTAGCGCCCGAGACGCATCCGAATACCGTTCTCCGCCGGACCCAGATATTCGCCCATGTCGTTAGGCGCGATCCAGGCGAACTCGGCGTGCTGCCCGTCGGCTTCCGCCTGAAGCACCTCAAGCACTTCGGTGGGCTGCGGCACGCTGTAGGCGTAGCTGGACTGCTTGATAATGCCCGCCTTATGCCAGGCGATATGGGCTAAGGTCGAGCCAAGCTGTCTGGGATGCTCGATCATGATCGGCGTAAACAGCGACAGCCGGTTGGGCACAACGGCGATATCGTCAAAGCGCCCGCCGCGCCCCACTTCCAGAACGGCGGCATTCACGTCCAGTTCGTCAAACCATGTGAGTGCAGCCGCCAGAAAAATGCCCTGTGGGCTGAAGTACTGATTTTCGCTCAGCGACGCATCAATCTTCTCGATGTCGGGCGCGAGATCGGACAGGATGCGCAGAAAGTCAGCTTCGGGAATCGCCCGCCCGTTGACGCGGATGCGCTCGCGGAACGAAACCAGATGCGGGCTGGTGACCATGCCCACGGTGTGACCGAGATGCTGGAGCAGCTTCGCCATGATGGCGGTGGTCGAGCCTTTGCCCTTGCTGCCGGTCACGACGGCATATTGGCGCGGCGCGGCAAGCAGACCGCGCGCCTGCAGCAGCCGCCGGGTGGGCTTGGTGTCCCGCGTCATTTCGTCGGGTCCGCGCAGGTCAAACTGCATTCGCTTCAAAGACTGAAAAACGAAAGTAAGGGCTTCGCCTTCGTCCAGAAACCTCATCGTTTACTTCCCGTCATCGAGTCGTAGCGCAGACGTAGCGGCAAGCGCCGGTTCTACAGGTACAATGGTGCCTGAATGTATAGCTCGGTGCGCTCGTACACAACCATGAAAACCAGCCTGTCCTTGATTTTGCTCATTCTGACGCTTTGTGCCAGTACCAATCTCGGCGCGCTGCCCGCGGCGGCGGATGCCTGCCCCAATGCGCCCGCGCCGCGCCTGCGCGCCGCCTTGGAAGCCGTCGTCGCCGCCAACGTGGGACCGCTGAACCTGCGCGCCCTGCCCGCCGTCTCAACCGGCATCGAAGTCCAGCTATACAGCGGCAATGTCCTGATTGTGCTGGCGGGACCAAGCTGCAACGGACACTTCAACTGGTGGCGCGTCGAAACCCGCAATGGGCGGCGCGGCTGGGTCGCTGAGGGGACATGGCAGCGCTACTGGGTCGTACCCACCCGTGACGCTGATCGGCTGATCGATCCGGTGGAATGGACGTGCCTGCCGCGTTTCGCCGCGCGCCAGTGCGTCGAATTGTAGGGGCGCAGGATGCTGCGCCCCTACAGTCTCGCGGCGGAATTTGGGCGACTCACGAGTCGCCCCTACGGGACAAATTCCGCGTATTCAGATAGCCCCCAGGGTTAGTGTCCATGCCAAAGGCGAGCCGGAAGCGATCAGAAGGATTGTTCAGGAAGAAGGGTCATCAGCTCCTGAGTTGTGCCCTGTTCATCTTCTTTCTAGCCGCCTGCAACTTTCGCTTTGTGCCAACGGCGACTCCAACGCCCACCGCCGCGCCGCCATCACCCGCCCGTCTGACCGTCATCTATCTCGAAAACAACAGCCTCTACCTGTGGCGCGAAGGCGACTCCACGCCGCGCCGCTTCGCTGAAAACGCCAACCCGCCTATCGCGCTTGCGCCCGACGGACGGCACGCCGCCTTCACGCGCGGGCAGGACGGGCAGCCACAGACGCTGTGGGTCGCCAGCACCACCGAAAGCCGCGAGCAGGCGCTGGTCGAATTAGGCGACATTCCGGCGCAGCGCAGCGCCCGCGCCATGATCAGCGCCATCGCGTGGCTGGACGCGACAGCCCTGTACTTCAGCAGCTACCAGGCTTACGAATGGGGCGACCAGCCGGATAACAACCTGTACCGGGTGGAACTCGGCAGCGCCGAGCAGCCGACCAGCGATCCGCAGTTGATTCTGCCGCCGGGCGCGGGCGGCGCGTTCAGCTTCAGCCCGGATCGGCAGCAGATCGCCACCATCTATCCCGGACAGTACAACAGCGAAAGCGGGCGCGTCCTGATCCTCGATCCTCGCGGCGAAAACGCGCGGACGGCGCTGGAATTTTCAGCCATCAGCACCGCGTCAGAAGTGCCGTTTTACCCGCCGCTGTACTGGTCGCCGGACAGCGCCGCCGTCCGCGTGCCGATTCCCGACCGCAGCCTGATGCGAAATCAGGCGTCAGCGCCGCCGGTGGAACTGTGGCATCTGCCGGTCGCAGGCGACTCGCGCATAGTGGGCTACGCGCCCGCCGCCATCAACGGCTTGCCGCGCTGGTCGCCCCGTACCGGGACGATGCTCTACGCCCAACCAAGCGCCGCGCTCGATATGTACAACCTGTTCATCGCCGATGCTGACGGCGCGAATGCCGGACAGTATGCCGACGGTGGCAGCGAAATCCTCGCCGCGCGCTGGCTGGACGAACAGGGGCGGTTTGTCTACGCGCGCGGAACCCGGCTGATGATGGGCGAGCGCGAGCAGCCGCCGCAGACGATTGCTGCCAGCGTGGGACAGTGGCGGCTGGCGGGAAACGCCGCCGTCTTTACCAGCGCGCCCGGCGGCGTGATCGAGCTTCGTTATGCCAGTCTGGACGCGCCCGGCATGTCGGCGCTGATCGCCCCCGCGACCACCGATTTGATTTTTGACGCCGTCTTCGCGCCCTGAGACGGCTGCGCGGCAGCACCACGCCGACCGGCATGGAAAAGTCAGGATTGATTTCCTCTTGGCGATTCCCGCGCCAGCGCGTAGACTTCTGCCATCATTTGCAGAGAAAACGTAACGGTCATGGGAATTCCATCGAATACCAATCGCGCTCTGGCGCGCGAAGATCTCATTCATGATAAACCGGCGCTGGATCGCGAAGTCCTGCGCGACGTGATCGATCTGGCGCTGTGGGCAGGGCAGCTTTTGCTCCAGCATGGCGCTGAAACCGAACGGGTGGAAGAGACAGTTCACCGGCTCGGCACGATGCTGGGCGCGGCGTGGATGGACATTCTGGTTTCACCAAATGCCGTCGTCATCACCACCATCAGCGGCGAGGAGTTTCGCACCAAAGTGCGCCGCGTCGTCAATCTGGGCGTGAATCTGAACATCGTGGCGGAAGTGAACGACCTGAGCTATCAGGTGGAGATGGGGAAGCTGGATCGCTTGGGCGTGCGCCGCGAGCTAACGCGGATTGGCGTCATGCCGCCTCTCTATAATCGCTGGCTGGTGGTCTTCATGGTGGGGCTGGCGTGCGCCGCCTTCAGCCGTCTGTTTGGCGGCGACTGGATGGTGTTTGCGGTCACGTTTGCCGCTTCGGCAGTCGCCATGTTTGTGCGCCAGGAACTGGTTCGGGCGTTTTTTAATCCGCTGATGGTAGTCATCGTCACCGCTTTTGTCGCCGGGGTTCTGGCGAGCACCGCCACGCTGTTCGACCTGACTCCGCAGACGGCGCTGGCATCGTCGGTGCTGCTGCTGGTGCCGGGCGTGCATCTCATTAACTCGGTGGAAGACATGATCAAGGGACACATGGTGACGGGAGTCGTGCGCGGCGTTACCGGCGCGCTGATTTCGCTGTGTATCGCGCTGGGGATGCTGCTGGCGATGCAGCTTATGGGAATACCCGGATTATGAACCTAGCCGATTTGATCAGTGTCGTTCTACAGGATGGGTTGTGGTCAGGCATCGCCGCGCTGGGCTTTGCGATGCTGTTCAATGCGCCGCGCCGGACGCTGATCGCCTGCGCCTTGATCGGAGCCGCCGGACACGCGCTGCGCGCATTCCTGATGGAGTTCGGCATCCAGATTGAGGCGGCGACGCTGGTCGGCGCGACGCTGGTTGGCTTTGCGAGCGTCTGGCACGCCCGCCGCTTGCAGGTGCCATCACCCATATTTGCCATCTGTGGAGCGATTCCGATGGTGCCAGGGACGTTTGCCTATCGCGCCATGATCGGCTTCATTCAGGTGACCACCTCTGACATCACGACCGCGCCGCCGCTGCTGGCAGACGCGGGTATCAACTTCGTCAAGACCGCCCTGATCCTATCAGCCATTGCCGTCGGTATCGCCGCGCCAACGCTGCTGTTTCGCCGCCGCAAGCCGGTGGTGTGATAACCAACGGCTATCGCCGTTCCTCTGTCCGGTCGGTGGCGGGCGGCGGCTCAACCGACAATGCCGAAATCTCGGCGCGCCATTCGGGCGTCATTTCGACGGACAGCGCCGCCAGCGAAGACTCAAGCTGCTCCAGATTACGCGCCCCGATGATCGGCGCAGTCACCGCCGGATGCGACATCACCCACGCCACCGCCAGCGTCGCCGGGTGGTAGCCCTTGTCACGGGCATAGACCGCGAATGCGGACGCGACTTCGTAGTTGATAGCGTCGCCATAACGGACGGAATACATCTGGTTCTGCACCAGCCGCCCGTCCTGTGCCTTCTGGGTCGTGGTGTATTTGCCGGTCAGCAGCCCACCGCCCAGCGGGCTGTAGGGAATGACGCCGATCTCTTCCGCCTCCGCCAGCGGTAGGATTTCGACTTCCGCCTGCCGTTTGACGAGGTTGTACATTGGCTGCAAACACTCAAACCGCGCCAGCCGCTTGTATTCCTGAATGCCGAGCGCCTTCGCGATCTGCCATGCCGCCCAATTGCTGACGGCAGGATAGAGAATTTTGCCCTGCCGCACCAGGTCATCGAGAGCGCGCAGCGGTTCTTCCAGCGGCGTATCCTCGTCAAAGCGGTGGATGAAATACACGTCGATGCGGTCGGTATTCAGGCGCTTGAGGCTGGTTTCCACCTGAAGCTGGATGTGCCGCCGCGACATCCCGCCGTCGTTGACGCCTTCGCCCTGCGGGAAGCCGAACTTGCTGGTGATCACCACCTCGTCGCGGCAGTCAGCGATCAGCCCGCCGAGGATGGTTTCGGATCGCCCGCCAGCGTAGCCGTTGGCGCTGTCGAAAAAGTTGATGCCAACCTTGCGGCAGCGGTGAAACAGCCGCGCCGATTCGGCTTCGTCAGCCGCGTCTCCGAACGTCATCGTGCCCATGCACAGCGGCGAAACCTTCACGCCGGTTCGCCCCAGGATGCGGTAGTTCATGGCAGCCCCCCTGATTCTATGCCCGTGATGCGATGACTATAACAGGCTTTGGCAAACTGACAGAGCAATTGGAGCCACTGCTTCGGGAAATTCGCGCAAAAAAAGAGCGAGGACATAATCCTCGCTCTCCAGCTTCATGGGTCAACCGTTACGCCTGCGGCTCGTCCAAGCCTTCAGCCATCGTTGGCTCGGTGCTCAGCGGTGTACCCTGCATCAACTGCTCGAACTGCTGGCGATCCAGCGTTTCCTGCTCGATCAGCACCGTCGCCAGCGTTTCCAGCTTATCGCGGTTCTCGGTCAGGGTGGCTTTGGCGCGCTGGTAGGCGGTCTGGACGATGCGCTTGACTTCGTTGTCGATTTCTTCCGCTGCCTGCTCACTGTAATCGCGCTGCTCGTACAGATCGCGCCCCAGGAACAGCGAGCCGCTGCCGCCGCCAAAGGTGCGCGGTCCCAGCGTTTCGCTCATCCCGTACTGGGTCACCATCAGGCGGGCGCGTTGGGTCGCGGTCTGAAGGTCGTTGCTCGCGCCGGTGGTGAACTGGTTGAAGATGATCTCCTCGGCGGCGCGACCGCCCATAATACCGGCGATCTCGTCTTCAAACTGCTCGCGCGAGCGCAGGAAGATGTCCTCTTCCGGCAGCGACATGACGTAGCCGCCAGCACGCCCGCGCGGGATGATGGTGATCTTATGCACCGGATTGGCGTATTCGAGCAGGAACTGGATGACGGCATGACCCGCTTCGTGATAGGCGACCTTGCGCTTCTCCTCCGGCGAAATCACGCGCGTCTTGCGCTCCGGTCCCATGACCACGCGCTCCATGCTCTCCTGCATCTCGCTCATGCCGATGGACTTCTTGTTCCGGCGAGCAGCCAGGATGGCGCCTTCATTGATCATGTTCTCCAGATCAGCGCCAGAGAAGCCGGGGGTAATGCGCGCCAGCGTCTCCAGGTCAACATCGGCAGCCAGCGGCTTGCCCTTAGCATGAACCTTGAGAATCTCGGTGCGCCCCTTCACATCCGGGTTATCCATGATAACCTTGCGGTCAAAACGACCGGGACGCAGCAGCGCCGGATCGAGGATGTCAGGGCGGTTGGTGGCAGCGATAATGATGACGTTAGTGCCCGTCTCGAAACCATCCATCTCAACCAGAATCTGGTTCAGCGTCTGCTCGCGCTCGTCGTGACCGCCGCCCAGACCAGCGCCGCGATGCCGACCGACGGCGTCGATCTCATCCACAAAGACAATCGCCGGGGCTTCGGCTTTGGCGCGCTCGAACAGATCGCGCACGCGGCTGGCACCAACGCCGACGAACATCTCAACGAATTCGGAGCCGGAAATGCTGAAGAACGGCACGCCTGCCTCACCGGCAACCGCGCGCGCCATCAACGTTTTACCCGTTCCGGGCGGACCGACCATGAGCACGCCCTTTGGAATGCGCGCGCCCAGACGGATGAATTTTTCAGGCTCTTTCAGAAATTCGACGACTTCTGCCAGTTCCTGCTTGGCTTCGTCTGCTCCGGCAACATCGGCAAATGTCACCTGCGGGCGCTCCATATCGCGCACCACCCGCGCCCGGCTGCGCCCGAAGCTGAGCGCCTGATCCTGCCCGGTACGCACCGAGCGCATCATCCGCCACAGCAGCCAGACGATGATCAGCGTTGGCACAATGGCAACCAGCAGTTGGAACAGCAGACCGGTGGTGTTATCGCCCTGCTGCTGCTCATACTCAAAGCGCTGGAAATCGTCGGCTGCCAGCCCGTAGTTGGACAGCGTCTCAAAAAGATCGGTTTCAGGCTGCTTGTAGAGATACGCGGTGCTGCCATTGCGCAGTTCAACCAGCACATCGCTGCCGCCGCGCACCAGTACAGAGACAACGTTCCCCTGCCGGATGTAGCTCGCAAGCTGATCCACAGTGATACGATTGCTCTTGGGAATACTATTGGGCTGTCCGAAAACCACCACAAACAACAACAGCACCACCACGCCCAGCACAATCCACAGACGCTGGGCGTTGCGGTTGGCAAAAGGCGAATTGCCGTTATTGTTGGATGATGGATCGGAAGGTTTGTTGCTCACACGCACTCTCCAAACCAAACTTATGTACGATAACTTGTAATCGTGAGGTGACCTGAACGAAGATTTGCGGCATATACAACACGATTATACGCGAACTCAGAAGCGGGCAACTATAAATATGCTGTTAGAGTTCTGAGCATGTTGCAGAGTATTATAGTCGAAAACCA
This sequence comes from Aggregatilineales bacterium, assembly GCA_030834905.1. Lineage (GTDB taxonomy): Bacteria > Chloroflexota > Anaerolineae > Aggregatilineales > Phototrophicaceae > Flexifilum. The sequence goes on from JAUQWZ010000018.1 coordinate 65,990, forward strand.
TGCCGGACACAGTGGTCAGATCGCCGTCCTTGCGAAATCTTCATACTATTCGGACTCGCAGATGTTACAATATGAGTGGATGTTATGTCTGACTTAGGTGTGATAATGATCGAGTGTCCCGCATGTGGGAAAACCAACACAGACTCCAAAGCTAAGATTTGCGCCTACTGCGGACAACTGCTCGTCAATACTTCCGCCACGCGCTCGCTGAATGACACCGATTTTGAAGAGGGCGTACCGCGCTGGGGAACTGCCCGCTTTAACTCGCGCATGAACCTGATCCTCGCCGTTCGCGGCAGCGAAGCCAGCCTGACTTTCGACGCTCAGAAGATTACCGAGCTGATCATCGGACGCAAAAACCCCGAAACTGGCGACATCCCCAATGTCGATCTGGATCGATTTGACGCGATGGAGCAGGGGGTATCTCGCCGTCATGCCAGCATCATCCGCAAGGAAAGCGGCTCGCTTCAGATTGTGGATCTCGGCAGCCCGAACGGCACCTTCCTCAATGGGCAGCGCCTGATCGCCAACCAACCGCGCATCCTGCGCGACGGCGACGAACTGCGACTGGGCAAGCTGGTATTGGCGGTCAAATTCCGCCGCGAATAAGCCCATTTGTCAAAAGGCGCGTAACCTTTTGATGTTCGTAGTGTTAGAAACGTGTTAACTTTACTATACAAGATTCCAAAAACCGGTTATGCTTATATTGACACAGGCAGTTTGAGGGGCTACAATGCCGTCGTGGTGCGCCGCATAATGTGCGGGCCTATAGCTCAGTTGGGAGAGCGCTTCAATGGCATTGAAGAGGTCAAGGGTTCGAATCCCTTTAGGTCCACAGCAGAAAGCCCCTTCATTTCTGTTGTCTGGATGAAGGGGTTTTCTTTCATCCATGGCTGAATGCAGCAGTCAGAAAGGTGAACGGTTGTGGCGAAGCGAAACCGTAGTGTAGTGGATGAAATAGCTTCCCGTGTACGGGGGCTGCTCGACGAACTTGATCGACTTCTTGGGCCCCAGCCATCAGCCCAGCCTGTTCGCGTGCCGGTACCTGTACCGACGCGCCCGGAGCGTCGCACTCGGAACGAATACCCGTATCGATAAAACGGGAGCCATCCCACAGCAGTAACGGGGACGGATACCAGAGCACAAGCGCAGCGCCCGGCAGGGTGAGTGTGCTTGTGCTTTTTTGTTTGTGTATACTTAGCGATTAGCTCTTAGCCGTCAGTGGGTAGTTTTCAGCCGGAAGATACAAAAAGCTGAGGGCTGACCGCTGGCTGACTGCCGATTACTACTAGCCACCAAGCGAGAACTCTGATGACCGAGCGTGAACGATACCAACCTAAAGCGATTGAGAGTAAATGGCAGCAGCAGTGGGAAGCTAACGAGCTGTACCGCGCTCGCGTCGATTGGAGCAAGCCCAAGCACTACGCGGTGACGATGCTGCCCTATCCCAGCGGTGACCTGCACATCGGTCACTGGTTCGCGATGACGCCGTCCGACGCGCGGGCGCGCTACATGCGGATGAAGGGCTTCAACGTCCTGTTCCCGATGGGCTTTGACGCCTTCGGCTTACCCGCCGAAAACGCGGCGATTCAGCGCGGCATTCACCCGGCGGAATGGACGTACAAAAACATCGAGCGAATGCGCGGGCAGCTCCGCAGCATGGGCACCATGTTCGACTGGCAGCGCGAAACTGTAAGCTGCGATCCTGACTACTATAAATGGACGGAATGGTTCTTTAAGCTGTTCTACGAGAACGATCTGGCGTATCACGGTGAAGCGCTGGTCAACTGGTCGGAGGCGCTGCAAACGGTGCTGGCGAACGAGCAGGTCATCGACGGCAAGGACGAGCGTCTGGGGCAGCCCGTCATCCAGAAAATGATGACCCAGTGGTTCTTCCGCTACAAGCGCTACGCCGACGAACTGCTGGAGTTTGACACCATCGACTGGCCCGACCCGATCCGCATCATGCAGACCAACTGGATCGGGCGCAGCGAAGGCGCGAAAGTCACCTTTAAGACTGAAGCGGGCGATCCGATTGTCGTCTTTACCACCCGCCCGGATACGCTGTGGGGCGCGACCTTCATGGTGCTGTCGCCCGAACACGATCTGGTCGAGAAGATCACGACCGAAGCCCAGCGGCAGGCAGTCAGCGAATATGTGGCGCGTGCCGCCCGCGAAACCGAGATCGAGCGCACCGCCGAAAACCGCGAAAAGACCGGCGTCTTCACCGGCGCTTATGCCATTAACCCGGTCAATCAGGCGCGTATTCCGATCTGGATCGCCGATTACGTGCTGATCACCTACGGCACCGGCGCGATCATGGCGGTTCCAGCGGGCGATCATCGCGACTTCGATTTTGCGCGGAAGTTCGATCTGGAGATCGTCCCGATTATCCAGCCGGAAGGCGAGCAGTTCGATGGCGCGACCATGACCGAAGCCTGGGAAGGCGCGGGCTATATGATCAACAGCGGCGCGTTCAACGGCACGTACTCCAACGGCGATAAGGGACGCAAGAACCCGGCGATCAGCGCGGTCATTGACTGGATCGAGGAACAGGGAATCGGCAAAGAATCGGTCAATTATCGCCTGCGCGACTGGCTGATCAGCCGCCAGCGCTATTGGGGCGCGCCGATTCCGATTGTCTACCGCCAGGACGGCACCACCGAAGCCGTACCGGACGACAAACTGCCGGTAGAACTGCCCACCGACGTGAAGATCACCGGTGTCGGCAACCCGCTGGCGCAGGACGCGCGCTTCGTCAACACAGTCGATTCGCAGGGCAAGCCTGCCCGCCGCGAAACCGACACGATGGATACCTTTATGTGCTCGTCGTGGTACTTCCTGCGCTACCTGAGCGCGCATTATCAAGCCGCGCCGTTCGATCCCGAAGAAGCAGCGTACTGGCTGCCGGTAGACGTGTACACCGGCGGCGCGGAACACGCCACTATGCACCTGCTCTACGCGCGCTGGTTCATTAAGGCGATGCGCGATCTGGGCATTTTCGATGATGCTACAGCCATCATGCGGCAGCATGGGCGGAACGCTGACGGGCTGTTTGACGAGCCGTTCCGGCTGCTGCGCAACCAGGGGCAAATTCTGGGCGAAGAACGCAGGGGCGACACCATCGTGGCAACCGGACGCTTTGAAGGCAGCAAACTGGTTGCCTCTCGCGTGGAAGTTATCGGCGACGATGCCAATAAGGCTCAGGCGGCGCTGGCAGCCGAACGCGAATCGGTGACCACCGACGCCACGCCCACCGCCGAGTCGGTGCTGGGCGGCGAGCGCGTGGTCGGCGAAATCATCAAGCGCACCGAAAACATCCTGAATGTGAACCAGAACGGTGACCTGATTCCGGTCGAAGTCCCAACGGACGCCGAGATCATCATCCCGAACATTCCGGGTCCGAACACCGTCAACCAACTGCGCCACCACCTGGAAATTCAGCGCATGTCCAAGAGCAAGGGCAACGTCGTCAACCCGGACGAGCTGGTCGAACAGTACGGCGCGGACACAGTGCGCGCGTACCTGATGTTTGGCTTCGATTGGGTGAAGGGCGGTCCCTGGGACAGCCAGAATATTCAGGGCGTCGTCCGCTGGCTGAATGACGTGTGGGAACTGGTGACGGCGGGCGCGCCCGCGAGGGCATCGGGCGATCCGGCTGCCGAACGCCACATCGAGCGCCGCGTACATCAGGCAGTCCTGAAGGTCAGCAGCAGCATCGAAGCCTTCAGTTTCAACACTGCCGTCGCCGCGCTGATGACGCTGAAGAACGATCTGCGCGCCGCCTTCCGCGAGGGCAAGATCGGCACGGACGCCTGGCGCGAAGCGGTCAGGGCTATGCTGCTGCTGATGGCGCCGATCACGCCGCATGTCGCCGAGGAGATGTGGAATCGACTGGGCTTCCCCTACAGCATTCACCAGCAGGATTGGCCCCAGTACGATGCGGCGAAAGCTGCCGAAGAAGAGACGACGCTGGTGATCATGAAGAACGGCAAGCCGATTGACCGCGTGCCGGTGCCGGTGGGCATTGGCGAGGAAGAAGCCAAGCGGCTGGCGCTGGAGAGCAGCGGCGCGCGCCGCGTCCTGAACGGCGACCAGCCCAAAAAGCTGATCTTCATCGCCGGGCGCGGCAACGTCGAGCCGAAGATCAACATTGTGATCTAGCTGGAGCATCCATAAGTCTGCGCCGCCAGACCATAATGCGGATTAATAAAAAATGCGGGACAGGTAGGGACACGACACCGTCGTGTCCGCCTCAGTATTCTCGCAACGGACACGACAATGTCGTATCCCTACGGCGCCAGGGAACGGGGTTTCAGCGCAGGCACAAAAACGCCGAGGCGGAGATTATCCGCCTCGGCGCTGTCGGTTGAAATGTCGGCGGCGTTCTACTCGAACTGCTGCGTCTCGTTGATCAATGCCATTGCCTCTCTCATCATCACGTCAGCAACCGGGTCGCCTTCGCTGGCGGCTTTGCGCACCCAGCCCATCGACGACTTCAGCATCAGGCGCAGGCGGCGCGCCATCAACAGATCGCTGCACTCCAGCGGCAAGTCCTGCTGGCTAACTTCCATGTCGTTCTGGCAAACGAAGCCAACCGTGACCGCCATCATCGTCAGCAGTTCCAGATCGGTGCGGTCAACGCCGCTCAGATCCGGTTTTTCATGCAGCAGCCCCAGGACCATGTCCAGACTCAAACACAGGCGAACCATGTCCTGCACGCCGGACAGATGATCCGCCCACAGATTATCAGTGGTATCGACCGCCAGATGCGCCAGTGAATTGCGCAGCGAGCTAACCACCGCCTCAAGATTCACAGGTTCAAGATCCTCAAGATTGAGGTATTTGGTGATGAACTCCTGAAACGGATCGTAAATGAAATTATTAGACATGACCCGGTGCTCCTTACAATGATTACGTCTTGCGCTGAATAATGGTCAGCGATACATACCTTAATTTAGCGTAAGCGTTGCATTGCGAGTGTTGAGCTTTGCGAATTTTTCGTGAAGAATAGATGCCAGCACCTCAAGGAGTCATCAGCGTGCCACCGATTGGCGAAATGCGGGAGAAGTCGCTTCACGCCGCGCTCAAGGCATATTACGCCCAGCCCGACGATCTGATCGAGGCGCGGGTGGATGGCTATTTCATTGACATCGTCCGGGGTCAGACGCTGGTGGAGATTCAAACGCGCAACTTCTCGGCGATGAAGCGCAAATTAAGCGCCCTGCTCGTCAGCCATCCGGTGCGGCTGATCCATCCCATCGCGCGCGAGCGTTGGGTCGTGCGGCTCAGCAGCGATGGCGAGGTTATCAGCCGTCGCAAGTCCCCGCGACGCGGGACGGTGGATATGCTGTTCAGCGAGTTGATCCGCTTCCCGGAACTGGTCGCCCATCCGGGCTTTTCGCTAGAAGTCGCCTTCATTCAGGAAGAACAGATCTGGCTGGATGACGGGCGGGGAAGCTGGCGGCGCAACCACTGGAGCATCGCCGACCGCCGCCTGCTGGCAGTGACTGACCGGCTCATCTTTGAATCGGCGGATGATTATCGAAAGCTGCTGCCCGCAAGCCTGCCCGACCCCTTCACCGCCGCCGAGCTGGCGGCTGCCCGCGGCTGCGCCGCCCCCCTTGCCCAGAAGATGGCGTTCTGTTTGCGCCACATGGACGTGACCGCTATAGTTGGGCGGCGTGGCAAGGCATATCTTTACAGCCCGCGCTAAATTATTACAACGCAAACGCTCAACTGGAAATTCTCAGGTAAAATGGAACTGTAGAGCGAAATCGTCAGAAGCGGCGCAGCCATGCAGCCCCTTTAACAGTCAGCGTCTGGTTATGCTTTCAACACCCGAAATTCTCCTGATCGTCATCATTGCGATTGCGCTTGCAACGATCCTAAGCGGAAAACTGCGCGCCGACGTGGTTGCGTTAATCGTGATGCTGGCGCTTGCCATCAGCGGTATCGTGACATCGGAAGAAGCGCTTTCAGGATTCAGCCGACCCGTCATTGTCACCCTGATAGGCTTGTTCATCATCTCGCGCGCCTTAGAGGATACCGGCGCAATTCAATGGCTGGCAGATCGCCTGCGCCAGATGGGCAACGAAAACGAAGTGCGGCTCATCGTCCTCTTCATGGCAACCAGCGCGCTGCTATCCCTGTTCATGAAATCGGTCGCCGCCGCCGCTGTGCTGCTGCCTGCCGCGATGCAGGTCGCGCGCGACTCGAACGTGCGCCCGTCCCGTCTGCTGATTCCACTGTCATTCGGAACGCTGATCGGCGGTATGGCAACCTTTTTCACCACCGCTAACATCATTATTGGCGATATTCTGATTGAACAGGGGCAGCCCGGTCTGGGTATGATCGATTTTCTACCAACCGGCGGTCTGATTGCTATCGCAGCCCTGATTTACATGGCGGTTCTCGGCAGGCGGCTGCTGCCGGATCGCGAATCGGTCGGGCAGAACGCCAGCCCGCGCAGCCTTTCGCGCAGCCTGTACGAGACCTACCAGCTTGAAGACCGCATGTGGGAAGTTCGCGTGCAGCCGGGTTCAAAGCTGGTCGATATGCCGCTGAGCCGCAGCGGTATCGGCGAGACTCTCGGTTTAACCGTACTGGCAATCTGGCGCGGACACGAAGCCATCCTCAACCCGGAGCCAACCGAACGTATCGGCGCTGGAGACTACCTGCTTCTGCTTGGACGCGAAGATCGCGTCTCAATGCTGAGTGAATGGAAAATCAGCATCGGACGCGACAACGGCAACGGCACTCACCGGCACGATTATTCGGTCGATCTGACCGAAGTGGTCATTCCGCCGCGTTCGGCAGCCGTGGGCAAATCACTGCGCGATCTGCGCTTCCGTAACAAGTACGGTCTGACGACGGTGGCGCTGTGGCGCGAAGGGCGCAGCTACCGCACCGACGTGGGCACGTTCCCGCTTCAGGTGGGTGACGCGCTGCTTCAGGTGGGTCCGGTTTCCAAAATTCGCTCGCTGGCACAGGAACGCGATTATCTGGTGCTGCAAAGCAGCCACGCGGCGCGCCCACCTCATCCTGAAAAAATGTTGTGGTCGGTCGCGATTACGGCTGTCGCCCTGGCTGCTGCCATCTTCGGGGTTTTGCCGACTGAAGAAGCAATGCTGGTGGGCGTGGTCGCGCTGGTGCTGACCGGCTGTCTGAACATCGATGAAGCCTATCGCGGCGTAGAATGGCGGGTTATTTTTCTGGTCGTGGGGATGCTGCCCCTCAGCATTGCAATGGTCAACACGGGCTTGGCGAACCGTATCAGCCTGGTGGTGATCGACGCGCTGTCGCCATACGGCTCGCTGGCGCTGCTCGGTGGGCTGGTCTTGCTGACGATGGCTATCGTCCAGGTGGTTGGCAGCCAGGTAACCGCCGTGATCGTCGGCACGATTGCCGTCAATACTGCACTGGAAATTGGAATGGACCCTCGCGCCGTCGCTGTCGCCGTTGCCATTGCCTGTTCGGCAGCCTTCCTCACGCCGATTGCTCATCCGGGAAATGTGCTGATGATGGGTCCCGGCGGGTATCGCCCCAGCGATTTCACCCGGGTTGGCATTGGCATGATCATCATCACCTTTGTCATGCTGATGTTCGGGATGATCGTGTTCTGGGGCGTGCGCTGACAAGACACCGCCTGCTGGACAGCGGGCAGTCAATTGAGGCACAATAGAGACACCAATAGCAGGGGATAAAACCACCCGTGATCGCCCGAATCGTGGTGCAAGTGACGGTGCTGATGGCTGCCATCTGTGTGGCGCTGACGGCGGGCGCGATGGCGCTGGGAACGCGGCTGCCGACGGACGAAATCGCCTTTGATTCGCCGGGCGGCGGCAGCTCCGATATTTACCTGCTCGATATACAGCGCGGCATCACGGTGCGGTTGACCCGCGACGCTGCCAGCGAACACAGCCCGGCGTGGTCGCCCGATGGCGAGCATCTCGCCTATGTCTCGGATCGTGCCGACGACCGCGCCGTCTACGTCATGCGCCTGTACGGGCACGAGCGCCACCGCCTGACCGATATGGACTTAAAAGGCACCAATCCGGCGCTGGCATGGTCGCCGGACGGCGGCACGCTGGCGCTTTCGACGACCGAAGGCGAAACACAGGGCATCTTCCTGATCAGCGCCGATGGCAGCAATCGACGCCGGTTGAGCGAACCGCGCGGCAACGCCTTCACGCCAACCTGGTCGCAGACCGGACAGCTTGCCTTCTCATGGTCGCCAGTTGCCAACACTGAAATTTACGTCATGGATATCGCCCAACCGGAAGCCATTCACCGCATCACCGAACACCCCCTGACCGATATTACGCCAGCCTGGTCGCCGGATGGTCGCGAGATCGCCTTTACGTCGGATCGCGACGGCAGCAGCGATATCTATCTGATGGACCCCGACGGCAGCAGCCTGCGCCCGATCACGCGCGAGCCTTCGTGGGAACTGATGCCAGCGTGGTCGCCAGACAGCCAGTGGATCGCCTTTGTCTCCAACCGGGCGGGGGACAACGATCTGTACGTCATGCGCCGCGATGGCAGCGCCGCGCGCCAGATCACCTTTAGTCCGGGCAGCGAGACGCGCCCCGCCTGGCGACCCTAAGAATCGGGGTGCGCCAGCGCCGGTTAACGAGTCACAATTCCCCGCTTGAAGAAGGCGCTGATTTGCCTTGTGCCAGCCGCGCGCCGCGATAATCTGCTGAAGTACGAAGGAGTCCATTTTGAAACGCCTGATAGTGATATTCGCCCTGCTCTTAATCGGACAGTCGATTGCGGCGCAGGAAGGGACGATCAGCCCGGCGCTGAGCGAACAACTCGATACGCTGGTGACGATCACCGAACGCCTGCGCGGACTTGAAACGACCGTCCCGGTTGAAAGAGACTTTCCGACCCGCCAGGAAACCATTGATTACCTGACCGAGATTTACGGGCGTGACCTGCCCGACGCCGATTTGGAGCAGGCGCGGCGGCTGTACGTCGCCCTTGACCTGCTGCCCGCCGATCTCGATCTGCGCGAAGTCTATCTGAATCTGCTTGGCTCGCAGGTGGCGGGCTTCTACGATTCCGACACCCGGATCATGAACGTTATCCCCACCGTTGGCGACGATGTCGGCAGCGAGCTTTCGCTGACCGAACAGATGGTGTTTATTCACGAATACACCCATGCCCTGCAAGATCAGCACTTCGGGCTGGGCATCCTCGAAGATGAAGCGATCCAGTCCATGCCCGACCGGTCGCTGGCGGCGCTGGCGCTGATCGAAGGCGATGCCTCGGCAACCATGCAAGCCTACTCGCAGCAGGTCATCATGCGAAATCCCGGCGCAGCCTTCCAACTGCTGGCGGAAGGGGCAATCGCCGGTAACCTGCTGCTGCCGGAAGACATCCCTTCGGTGCTGCTGCGCGAGCTGATGTTCCCGTATGAAACCGGGTTGAGCTTCGTGCTGGCGCTGTACAACGACGGCGGTTGGGAAGCCATCAACGCCGCTTACGACAGCCTGCCGCAGACCAGCGAGCAGGTTATCCACCCGGAGAAATATCTCGCCGGTGAAAGCGGCATAACCGTCGCGGGCATTGACCTGACGCTGGACGACAACTGGCAGCAGGTGTGGGATATTTCGCTCGGCGAATTTTACCTGAGCGAGCACTTGCGGACGCAGCTTCCCGGCACGCAGGCGCGGCGGGCGGCGGCAGGCTGGGGCGGTGACCGCTTCCAGGTGTACGTCGATCCGGCGACCAACGCCCTGATCTGGTCGCTCGATCTGGGGTGGGACACGCCGGATGACCAGGCGGAGTTTGCCGAAGTTTACGCGCAGTTTGGCGACGAGAAGTTCGGCAGCGCAGCCGAAGACGCCTGCTGGTCAGGCGACGCGATGGCGCTGTGCTTCGTGGATGACGCCAGCGGCAGCCGGATCGTCGCCGCGCCCACGCTGGATATGGCGGCAGCATTACTGGCTGCCGCCAGCGAAGGGTAGCTGCGAGATTGTCGTGTCCGTTCCTTTTTCACCGGGGCGGACACCATAATGTAGTTTTCACAAAATAATACAGGTTTCCCGTAGTCCGTTTCGTGAATGCTGAGGCGGACACGACAATGTCGTGTCCCTACATGTCCTGTATTTAATCACCACTGTCGGTTCGGCGGTGCTATCCCCACGTCGTGGTTCGCTGGTATAGTTTGTTTGTCTTACAACGCTTCAGGAGAACCTCATGTCGCTCGACTATCAGGGGCGTATCGCCAGCCTGCGCGCCATCGGCGGGGTGGATGCGGTGGCGATTGTGCCCGGCACCAACATGCAGTATTTCACCGGTCTGGACGTGCATATGTCCGAGCGCCCGATTGTCGCGCTGTTCACCCGCGATGATCTGGCGGTGATCATCCCGCGACTGGAAGCGACAAAAGTCACGGCGCGCCCCGACCTCAAGGCGCAGGTGATCGAATGGACTGACGAGGAGGGGTATCAGGGCGCGTTCGCCTGGGCACTCGATACGTTGGGCTTGCGTGGCAAGACGCTCGGCGTGGATGGGCTGACCATGCGCGTGACCGAGTGGCTGGTGTTTTCTCAGATTGACCCCAGCCTTCAGGTCAAGCCGGTGGAACGCGAGCTGGTCAGTATTCGCGCCCACAAAATGCCCGACGAGGTGGACGCAATGCGCCGCGCCATCGCCATCAGCGAGGCGGCACTCAAGCAGCTTCTCACGGAAATCAAGCCCGGCATGACTGAGAAGGCGATTGCGTCCCGGCTGGAAGCGCTCATGACCGAGGGCGGCGGCGATGGGGTGGCATTTGACACCCTCGTCCAAACCGGACCCAACAGCGCCAGCCCTCACGGCTCGACCACCCAGCGCCCGCTTCAACCGGGCGAATTTCTGCTGATTGACTACGGCTGCAAAGTCGATGGCTATCCGGCGGATATTACCCGCACCGTCTGCATTGGCGCGCCCACTGCCGAGATGCAGACCATTTACGATACCGTCCTGCGCGCCAACGAAGCGGCGAAAGCGGCGGCGAAGCCCGGCGTGCCCTGCGCGCAAGTGGATCGGGCGGCGCGGCAGGTGATCGAGGACGCGGGCTACGGGCAGTACTTTATACACCGCACCGGTCACGGCTTGGGGCTGGATACGCATGAGCCAGTGCCGCAGATCGCGGGCAATATCGAAGATCCGCTGGAGCCGGGCATGGTGTTTACGATTGAACCGGGAATTTACGTGCCGGGGCTGGGCGGCGTCCGTATCGAGGACAACGTGCTGGTCACGGACACAGGGGTTGAAATCCTGACCAGTTTCCCGCGCTCGCTGACACTCTAGGGGCGACTCACCGAGGGCGACTCACCGAGTCGCCCCTACAACGGACTACGGTCATGTCCGTTTTCTGTCTGTTCGCCCCGCCGGATTACGTCAGCCGGGATTCGTCCAGGCGACCATCACGCAGATCGAAGATGGCGTCGCGCAGTTTGTCCGCGCCTGCCAGCCGCACCTGCGAAATCTCCGTCCCGCTGGAGCCTGCCGACTGAATGCTGATATCACCATAGCCGAGCATCTTACCCAGGGCGGAACGGTTCACGGTCACGTCGGTAATGTTCTCAATCGACATGGCGGTTTCGTTGTGGGTGAGGAAATTGCCCCGGCTCTGGCTCACCCGGCGCGTCGTCAACACGATTTCGTTAAAGCGGTGGAACAGCAGCCAGTACAACCCCAAAGTCACAATGGTACGCAGCCAGAAACCGAGACTCCAGCGGCTTTCACGAAAGGTGCCAATGGTTTTTTCCGGTCCGTTCGTCCCCATCCTAATACTCCTGCTGTGAGGCTGATTCATCAGTAATTATGGCGGCATTTGTCTTTTCACGCGAATACGGTTTTGCCCGTTCGCTGACAGGAAAGGAATTAACGCAAAGGCGCAAAGTGGAAAAGAAAGACGCAAAGGGGTTCTATATACACTTTTTGCGTCTCTGCGTCCCTTGCATCTTTGCGTTAGGTCTTTACTTTATCGCAATCGTCACTTCGGCGCTGTTCAGGCGCGGGGCGCTCGCCCGCACTCTGACGATGCCCGGCGTCTGGCTGGCGCGCACGTAGATCGCCGCCTGCCCGCCAACCAGCGGGAATGGATTCGTCCCAACCAGCACCGCCGGACCTTCGATCTCGAAGCTGACGACGCTGACGGCATAGGGCAGCCGGTTGCCGTACTTATCCACCATCTTAAAGACCAGCCGCGTCATGTCCGCGCCGTCGGCGTGGAGCGTGTCATCATCTGCCGTCAGGGTGAGCGCCTGCGGCACGCCATCTGACGACAGGCTATGCTCGATGACGGCTGAACCGCCGACGTACCCGACCAGCTTCAGGTCATCAAAACTGGAACCGAACATGTGCGAATCGCTGAAAGCCGTGATGCAAAACGGCGCGTGGGGCAAATCCGGGAACTGATCGCCATCCGGCGTATAGCGCCCATAGGACGCCTCGCCGTAAAAGACCTCGATCTCGTCGCAGTTGCTGAAGACGTACAGCGGGTTGACGCCGCCGCCGCTGCGGTCGCCGCGCGTCCAGAAGGTTGCCGGGCGCAGCACCGGACGCACTTTCGGATCGATCTGGCTCTCGTAGACATAGGCGGCAAACTTGGGCAGGCGGAAAATATCCATCACGCCGTGATAGCAGATACGGTCACCGCTGCCGAACTCGCGATGGGTGTTGTAGTCGAAGGCGCACCAGCCAATCGCGCCGGTCACGTCGGGCATCCCCATCTGTTTATCCTGAATCCGGGCGTGGCGCAGCGCGTGCTCAACCTGCCGTTCTTCCTGATCGAATGACTTGGTGGGGAACATGTGCCCGTTGAACTCGGTGACCAGGTGCGGCGTTTGCTTCGGCGGCTGCACGCTGTTGGAAAAGTCGTTGAAGGTGAAGACGTCCTCTAAGAACTGGCTGTCCTGAAAGAACCGGACGCCGCCGGTCTGCCGCGTCGGATCGAGCTTATGCGCCAGGGCGTTGGTAGCGGTGTACAGCGCCTCATCATCCCACGATTCGTTGATGCGCACGCCCCACAGCACAATTGACGGATGGTTGCGGTCGCGCTCGATCATCCGGCGCACGTAGTCGAGACTGAGCGCCTTCCAGTCCTCGTCGCCGATCCACTGCCAGCCGGGGATTTCCTCGAACACCAGCAAGCCGACCTCGTCGCAGCGATCCAGAAAGTGGCGCGACTGCGGGTAATGCGAAGTGCGGACGATGTTGCAGCCTAATTCATCTTTGACGATGTCGGCGTCCTTGCGCTGCAAACGGGCGGGCGCAGCCGCGCCGATATAGGGATAGGTCTGATGGCGGTTCAAGCCCATCAGCTTGATCTTCTCGCCGTTGAGGTAGAAGCCGTCTTTGGCAAACCAGGCGTCGCGAAAGCCCACCAGCGCTGTATCGGCATCCAGCAGCGTGCTGCCATCGGCGGCATACAGATTGACTTCAACCAGGTATCGGTGGGGATTTTCCAGCGTCCACAGCTCGATAAAATCGAAGTCGTCCCACTCGGAAGTTGGCTCGATTTCGATCTCCAAACGGGAAGACTCCCCCGCCCGAATTACTCCCGATGTTCGCGCCACGACGTTATTTGGCATCTCAGGCAGATGCCAGACCATCTCCAGCACATAATCCAGATCGGATGCTGACTGGCTCTCGAATGCGACTTCCGCTTCGATCCAGGCGGCGCGGCGCGTCGGGTTGGCGCTGGTCGGGGCTTGAACCAGCTTTGGCTTGACGAATACGCTGGTCATATGCACCGGCTCGACGTAGCGCAGCGAGACTTCGCGGTAGATGCCGCCGAACGTCAGGTAATCAACGATGTGTCCATACGGCGGAATGTCGGCGCGTTCGGTTGAATCGAGCCGCGCTTGCAGCACATTTTCGCCCGCATTCAGATGATCGGTCAGGTCAAACGAGAACGGGGTGTAGCCGCCGTCGTATTCGCCCAGCAAGCGTCCGTTGATGTAAACGGCGCTGGCAATCATCGCGCCTTCAAAATCGACGTACAGCCGCCGTCCGTTCAGCGGTTCGGGCAGGGTAAAGCGCCTGCGGTAGGTGCTAATGAACTGGTATTCGAGGTTGTCAAAATTGTGGTAAGGCAGGGTGATGTTGGTGTGCGGCAGCGTCACCGGCGTGAAATCGCTGTCCGGCGCGTGAAGGCTTAATTCTGCTGGGGCGTAAAGCCAGTCCTGGTTAAACGGAACTATGGTTCTCACGAGCGTACCTCTGGTGGTTAATCTCGGCGCAGGGGTGCTTTCCTCTGCATCAGCAGCAAACGTGTGTGAGTGTAGGCGGCAGGCGTGAGGCTGTCAAGCGGCGTCGAAACGGCTCGACCATCGGCTGCGCAGGGATACGCGCATTCTTCGAATACCTGCGCCATGTCTGAGAAAAAATAACGGACACCACAGTGTGGTGTCCTTACACTCCGTGCTGATCAGACGATGCCGCTACAGCTTGGTCACCACCAGCGTGTAATACACCAGCGCCTGTGGGCTGCCTTCCGGCAGCGTGATAATGATGCGCTGATCGTTGCTTTCCTCGGTGAAGACGATCACCGCCGATTCGCCGCAGGCTTTGTCGGGGTTGCGGACATCGAAGCCCCAGGCGACGCCCTCGGTGCCGCTGCCGACGCAGTCCAACCGGAAGGAATATTCGGTGCGCGTGTTCAGCGGGTTAAAGCCCTCGACACTGACCGCGATGATATCGGTGCTGTCGCCGCCGGGCGCGGAAATCTGCTCGGTGAAGGTATCGCCGGTGTAAAACGGCAGCACCCGCGTGTAGTCCTCGTCGTAGGGCGCGTCAAGCACCGGATCGAGCGTGAAGGTGGGCGTAATCGTCGGCGTGAGCGTGGGACTGGGCGACGGCGTGAACGTCGGCGACGGCGTCAGCGTATGGGTTGGAATCGGCGTGCGGCTGGGCGTATCGGTTGGCAGGATCGGCGTCGGCGTCGCGGTGATGGCAAGCGCCGCCAGATCAGCGCAAGGTCCCTGAAGCGCCGTGACCCCCGCCGCCACCCATCCCGGCTGTCCGTCAATCTGCACCGCTATCCAGTTTCTATCCGGGTTATATCCCAGCGCCACCAGCCGTTCCGCCACGTTGAGGAAGCCAATGCCTGGAAAGCCGGTGCCGGGTCCGCTGCGCACGTTCACCGACGTTTCGACAGGCGTCACGGCGCAGACGGCTTCGGTTGACTCGCCCAGTCCGGCGCTTGTTTCGGTGAGTACCGCCTGTCCCGCGCTCAGGATGATGGTGACAGCGCCGTTCTCGTCCGGCGACGATACGATCAACAGATATTCTTCCTCGCCCGGCGGCACCGTCAGCGTGCCAGCAGGCAGCCGGTTGAGGATGGCAAGCGGCTCGCCGCTGGCGCTGCGCAGTTCAGCGGTGAAGGGATAGGTCGGCGGCTCCGCCTGAAGGCTCAATACCTGAGTCGAGTCGGCGTTCGCCAGCAGCCGAAACGCTCCTGACTCACGAGCGCGGCTGAAATCGACCTTCACCTCGTCATCAACCGTCAGCCGTGTTGGGCGGCTGTCCGCCTGACGCGAGTCGAGCAGCAGGACGAAATCGCCGGTGCTGCGCCTGGCACCGCCGATGACGAGCGAATAGATGCCATCTTCCGGCAGGCGGAAGGCGATACGGGCGTCGCCGCTGCCCGAAAGAAACGGATCGTCGTTGTTGATGATCACCGGCTGCTGTGACGGATTGAGTAAGCTCACGGTCGGATCGAATTCCGGCGACATGGCGATCACCCGCGCCAGAATGAGGTCGTCCTGGCTGCCGTTGAAGGTGTAAAAAATAAGGGGCGAATCTTCGGAAATCGTGTTGGTGACGGCGCTGCCGTAGATCAGGTTGTTGCCGGCGCGAGTCTGCGCCAGGACGCGCGCCGAAACCAGCGCGAACAGGAGCAGCCCAATGCCTAGCTTGAAGGTGCGGGTATGATGCATGGCTTCCTCGTTATTGAGCACCGCGCACTCAGTACCCGGCACTCATTACTTTGCACTAATTAGCATTATGTGTCCAAAACCCGACTCAGGAAAGATAAGGAGTACTAAGGTATTAAGCGATCTGGGGACAGCCCCGCCGCCTCAGCCGACGCTGCCGCCGGGCGTGACCACCAGCGTGTACTGCACGTAGCTCTGCCGGCTGCCCTCTGGCAGCACCACTGAGAACGGCTGCTGGCTTGTCCCGTAAATAAACGGCAGGATAATCGTCTGCCCGCAGACCAACGTCGGACTGTACGCCGATCCCCAGCGCACCGCGTCCAGTCCTGTCCCCTCGCAGTTGAGCGTCAGGGTGAATTCGCGGTAGTTGTTTGGCGGCTGGGTGTGCAGGTTCACGACGCTGATCCATACCAGATCGCTGCTGTCGCCCTGTGGGGACGAGATGGTTTCGCGGAATACGCCCTCGCCGTCCCGGTCAACTTCGAGTCCGTACACCTGCGCGTCGTCAGGCGCGATTGGAATGGTCGGATCGAGCACCTGCGGCAGCGTCACGCAGTCGCCTTGCAGCATGGTCACGTCGTTGGATACCCAACCCAGCCGTTCGGCATAGTTGACCGAAATCCAACCGCTGTCGGTGCGTCCAAGCGCGGGAATCGTCATTGCCGGGGCAAGCGTGCCGAGGATGCTGAAGCTGTCCGACGGGGCGCTGCGCACCAGCACATCAGCGTGGGTGGGGTTCAGGGCGCTGCATCGCGGCGCGATCAGCGGCGCGGAAGCCGGAGACGCGCCGATCTCGGCGATCTGTCCATCGGCGAGCGACAGCGTGACCGTTCCATAGTGGTCAGGGACAGACGAAGCCAGCGCCACCTGATACAGCCCTTCGCCCGGCGCCAGCTCAAGTTCGACGCTGTCCAGCGCGCCGTTGAACAGGGCGACGGTTTCGCCAGCGCTGTCGCGCACTTCGGCGGCGAAGGCGAATCCTTCCGTCTGGCTGTTGAGCTTGAGCCGGGTAATGTCGTGCGGGCGGGCATTAAAGCGGTACAGCCGCTGCGTGTCGCCGGGGGCAAAGCTGACTCGCGTATCGGTTGCGCCCGGCAGCCAGATAGCGCGAGTGTTATCCGCCGGGTTAAAGAGGTCAAACTGAATGATGAGCAGGGCGACGACGATCAGCAGTGCCAGCGCCAGCACCAGCAGCAGCGGCTTTACCCAGTAAGCAGGAGACGGTGCATAAAGCGGGTTCATAAGGGTCGCCCTCAAAACTTTTTTTCTATAATTTCACTATAGCCGCTGTGCTTCCAGTCTCATGGACGCAAACCCTACTCAAACCTGACTTTCAGCCTACTATGCCGTTTTTCATCTGTCGGGAGTGGGGAATTGTAAGGATACAGCAGCCGTCTTGACAGTGGGTTTAAACCCACTGTCACCGCGATTTTCCCCATTCCCATCTGTCCGATGCGTTGGAATTTAAGCGGCGCGGCGCTAAAATGAGCGCGACGCTTGAATAGAAATCGACCCATGAGGATGGTGACCGATGGCAGATGATCGTCATGAAGCCATGCAGGCAGTTGCCGCTGAAATACGCGGCTGCACTCTGTGCGATCTGCACCTGAGCCGCACCAAAGCGGTTCCCGGCGCGGGCAGCAGTTCGGCGGACATCCTGTTCATCGGCGAGGGACCCGGCTTTCACGAAGATCGTCAGGGGCTGCCGTTTGTCGGTCGTTCGGGCGACTATCTGAATGATCTGCTCAAACTGATCCATCTTGACCGGGACGCCGTCTTCATCACCAACGTCGTCAAGTGCCGCCCGCCGGAAAACCGCGACCCGCTGCCGGTGGAAATCGCCACCTGCAAGCCATATCTTGACCAGCAGATCAACCTGATTGACCCGCTGGTCATCGTCACGCTGGGGCGCTTCAGCATGGCGCGGTATTTTCCCGGCGGCAAGATCACCCAGATTCACGGAAAGCCCAAAATCGAAAACGGACGCGCCTATATCCCCCTGTTCCACCCTGCCGCGGTGCTGCGCAATCCCGATCTGCGCCCGGTGATGGAAGCCGACGTGAACCAAATCCCGTCTATCCTCGAAGACATGCGCCAGAAGCGGGCGGCGGGCAGTAAGCCGCCGGAATCCGCTGGCGACGATGCGCCGCCCCCGCAGCAGTTATCGCTGTTCTAGGTTGTCGGGTGTGGGTTGAGCGCAACTGGCTGCTACAGCGTTTCGATCATGTGAATCATGCGTTCGATATCTATTTTGGGAAGCTGCGCCCGGTAGACGCGCCCGCGTATTGGCGGGGTGAGCATTCGCTGGATGGTTTCCGCCAGCGGAGCGCCGTCGCTGGTGGCGACGATGATGTAGACTTCATGCCCGGTCTTGAGGCGAATCAAGACGGCGGTGCGGTGATCGAGCTGGACGGTATTCACGCTGATGATATAGCTGCTGGGGATGCTGGCAGGCGGGTACGGGCGGCGGGTCTGGGGCCATAAAATCAACCGGTAGTTGGATACCAGCGCATGAAGCGGTGGGATCGTCACCGTCCAGCCGGAATCGGCGCGCCGCGCGATCTGGAGCTGGTAATTGCCGAGGGTTCGCTCACCTTTAACCAGGAGGTCTGTTCGAACTTGCACAGCCGTTCACCCGCCGTCTGCTGAATACAATCTCTTCTGTCAATTGTAGGCTGTACTCCAAACTTTGCACCTACAAAATCTTCATTCTGGGTGATATTTCATAGATTTTTCACGTTACCGGCATCAGCTACGGGAGCAGCACGCGCGGGCAGGTGACTTTGGAGGTCTGCGCGCGCGCCAACGGCGAGGCAAAAAAAGAACCTGAGTGCCCGGATATCTTACTAGAGGAGGGGATACGGAATTCTCCGGGCACTCAGGTTCAGCGTAGAGCCGACAGGGGAGCGTTACCCTGCCGTGACACGGAAGTAATCGTAACGATAGCGCATGCTGTCGTACCACTCACGGAACAGTTCTTCGTCGTGGGGGTGCGCCAAACCGGAGCGCTGGCGCAGTTCAAGCAGCTTTTCGACTTCGTCAATCGGAAGCGGCTTAGCGCCGCCAAGCTGGTGCGCGCGGTAGATGACATTGGCGAGGTGTTCCAGCACTTCAAGACGCAGATACGCCTGCCAGACGTCGTCGCCCATCGTCAGCGAGCCGTGATTCGCCAGCATGATGGCGTCGTGGCTGGCAATCAGATCGCAGACCGAGTCGCGGTTTTCAGTCCCGCAGGGGGCGGCGTAAGGGGCGGTTGGCACCAGACCGAGCATAATCACCGCTTCAGGCAGAATACAGTGCTCCAGGCTAATCCCCACGCACGTCAGCGCGACGGCAGTCGGCGGATGCGCGTGAACGACGCCGTTCACGTCGGGGCGCTGGCGGTAGCATTCGAGATGCAGCAGAATTTCGGAGGTCGGGTTCAGATCGCGATTCGCCTCGGTATCCGGTCCCACCTTCTCGCCATCGATATTGACCACAATCAACTGGTCAGAATACAACTGCCCTTTGGAAAAGCCGCTGGGAGTGGTGAGGAAGTACTCATCATCCAGCCGGGCGCTGATATTGCCGCTGGTGCCTTCAGCATAATTGTACTGGCGCATCAAGCGCCCAATTTCGCAGATTTGGTGACGTAACTGCTGTTCGTCGGGTTTGTACAGGCTCATGTTTTCCCTGGTGTTCCTCTATGCCATTCGTAATAGCCTGAGTAAAACACAGGGGACAGGATCGCGATAGTGAAAAATGTCACATATAATAACGAGGAAAGACTATCTTTGCAGTGAGGGGAAAATCAGCCGCTAGTGCCTGCGCATTTGCACCAGTTCGGCTTCCAACTGCGCCCGCCGCTGGGCGCTTACGGCGCGCGCTTCCGCCAGCGTTTCGT
Source organism: Aggregatilineales bacterium (assembly GCA_030834905.1). Classification (GTDB taxonomy): domain Bacteria; phylum Chloroflexota; class Anaerolineae; order Aggregatilineales; family Phototrophicaceae; genus Flexifilum. The sequence continues at coordinate 85,814 of JAUQWZ010000018.1, forward strand.
CATAACTGTCCTTGAGGTTGCGTACCAGCCGGTCGCCGGAGACGGGCGAAAACAGCACCACCAGCGTCGCGCCGAGCAGCGCGCCTATCAAGAACCCAACCGCTAATCCCAACAACTTGCTCATGGCATCACTCACATCGTCGGAAACGTTATCGTTATCCGTGAATTGTAACACACAACATTCCAGAGGGCGCGAATCTGGGCAGGCGGGCAGGACTGCCGCTTGCGGGGAACGCCGCGCATCCGCATAATCGTAGCTATTCCCGATCAGCGAATGGAGGCAGATTATGAAACAGGTCGTACATACCCCGGCAGCGCCCGCGCCGGTGGGTCCTTATTCCCAGGCTATCATCGCCAACGGCTTGATCTTCACCGCCGGACAGACGGGCGTGAACCCCTCAACCGGCAAGCTGGTGGACGGCGTTCAGGAACAGACGCGGCAAACGCTGGAGAATATCCGCGCCATCCTCGAAGCCGCCGGGTCTGGGCTGGACAAAGTGGTCAAGACGACCGTATTCCTGCAAAACATGAGCGAGTTCGCGGCGATGAATGAGGTTTACGCCAGCTTTTTCACCCAGCAGCCGCCCGCGCGCAGCACGATTGAGGTCGCCAAACTGCCCATCGGCGCGTTGGTCGAAATCGAAACCATCGCCGAAGCGTAACGACGAAAAGCGTTTTTGAACCACCAGGAATCTTATCGAAATCCCTTTGTGTCCTGGTGGTTCAAACCGTCTATTTAACGAAGGCGAAGTCGATAAACGGATCGTTTGTGTCCGGCAGCTTGCCCTCGTCAAGGATGACGAGACGCGAATCAGCCTCGGCAAGCAGGCGCAACCGCTGTGTCTGCGTGATCGGCTGAAGGCGCGAAAAGGTGGCTGTGAAGGCGTGGTCGGAATGCTGGCTGAGCGACCGGGGATATAACCCAACCCGCGCCAGCAGCGCATCGGCTTCCTGGTGGCTGACCGGCAGATAGTCGGCAGTGGACGGCTCCTTCTGGAACGATTCCGCGTCCACAAGCGCCATCAACTCGTCAATCACCTGCTGGCAGGTGTCACTGACGCCGCGATAGTAGTAGGCGGTCTGCGCGTCACCCACGCGCTCGCTGCGGCTGCGTTTCCGCGCTTCCCGCTGGCGAGCCGCCCACTGCTCGATAAGCGCCGCGATGCGCGATTCGTCCACAGCCATCAGCGTTTGACCACCACCTGAAGCTGTCCGGGACCATGCACGCCCAGAACAAGCTGCATCTCGATATCGGCGGTGCGGCTGGGACCGCTGATGAAGCAGAGGTTGGCGGCGCTGCGGAGTTTCTCCAAGCCGTTCGCGCGTTCTCGCGCCAGCCAGTCTTCGATGCGCGGCAGGATCTGGTCGAGGGTGATGACGACGATGTAGACCGGCGCCAGCACCGTCGGGATGCGTCCTTTGCCGGGCGCGGTGGTGAAGACGAGCGTGCCGGTGGTCGCGGCGGCGGCGTCCGCGCCGGTCAGTCCGACTTTCGCCGTTTCGGCGCGCGCCAGCACGTCGGCGCGAGAGGCTGTGTGCGTGTCCGGTTGGGTGATCTCGATGCCCGCCTCACGGATGGCGCTCTCCAAGCCGTCAACCGGAATATGGCGGAAGTCCCAGGCAAGGATGTGCCTGGCGTCGTGGAATACCAGCAGTTCCAACAGCTTGTCGCGCGCTGCATCGTCACCCTCGACCGGGAAGACCTGCCCCTTCAACTGCTCCAGTTCAAGCGTGAAGCGCTCCAGCAGGGCATCGGGCGAAATCGCGGCTTGCTCGGTGACGGGGATGTAAGCGGCTGGGCGCGGCTCGGCGTCCTCAAAGGGACGGCGGGCGCTGCGGAGCTTGTTGAGGATGGTTTCGCGGGAAGACATGGCGATCAGCTTTCAGCGATTAGCAATCATGATTGCATAGTATAGCCTGTTGCGGCGGCGTCTGCTGCGGAGCGCTGCGCCAAAAAGCGATTTGAACCACAAAGACACGGACGCAACCAGAGGTTGCGCGGACACAAAGGCATTTGAACCGCCAGGACAATCCCCTCACCCCAACCCCTCTCCCACGCAAGCGGTGCGAGGGGAGTAGGGACACGATACATCGTGTCCGTTGTATCCCAAACCGGACACGACAATGTCGTGTCCCGTATCCCAAACCGGACGCGATACATCGTGTCCCGTATCCCAAACCGGACACGACAATGTCGTGTCCCTACGTCAATTTTATGACTGAAAAGGGCGGTTCACGAACCGCCCCTACGATGTTATGTATTCTCTGCGATCTCGGCGGACTCTGCGGTAAAAGGTCTATCCATCCACCAGAATTTTATCGACGGCGGCGGCAAGCTCGCGCAGGTTGCTGACCTTGTAGACGCCGCTGGCGCAGGTGGAATATTCCCACATATCGCTGTCGCCGGTGCCCCACTGCCCCTGTGATTCGGGGTTGAACCACAGCAGGCGGCGGCTGCGGCGCATGATGTCGTTGGCGATATCGGCGCGCGGGTTGTTGTAGTTATTGCGCCCGTCGCCGAGGATGATGACCGTCGTGCGGCTGGAGACGCAGCCAAGGTGATCGCGCTTGAAGGTGTTGAGGCTGTTGCCGAGGTCGGTGTTGTAGTAGCCGGGGCGGTTGTTGGTCAGCACGCGCTCGACGGCAGTCTGCGGCTCATGCGATTCAAAGTCCATGCTGATATCGGTCAGATCGCTGATAAAGACGAAACTGTTGGTCTTCGCCACCTGATCCTGAAGCTCATAAATCAGCGTGAGCAGGAATTCGGCGCAGTAGCGCATCGACGTGCTGACGTCACATATAAGTACCAGACACGGCTTGACGTGTTTGGTGCGGAACTTGAGTTCAAGCGGCACGCTGTCGTAACGCATGTTGGCGCGCATCATCCGGCGCGGGTCGAGCGTGCCGGTTCGGGCGCGGCGCTGGCGCAGCGCTGCCCGGCTGCGCAGTCGTGCCGCCAGCCGCCGGATTTCCTCGCGGATCTGATCAACTTCCGAATCGGTCAGGCGGGTGAAGGGCACGTCCATCAGGTCGGGCTTGGGCTTCGGCTCGCGGTTCGCCATCTGTTCCGCCAGCGACGCGCCGACAAACTGCGAAATCTGCTCGCTCAAGCCCTCGGCGTTCTGCTCCAGCATCTGGCGCATCTCGACAAGCGCCTGCGAGTCCATGCCCATTTCCTCAAGCTGCTGAAGAAGCTGTTCGATCAACTGCTGAAGCTGCTGCATGTTCATCTGGCGCTGCATCCGGCGCTCGAACCACGAACGCTGGTACATCTCCGAACCCTGCTGCAAACCCGCCTGCTGCCCCGCCTGATCAAGCTGCGCCTGGCTGAACTGCTGTCCCTGCATCAGTTGGTTGAGAAGCTGCTGAAGCGCCTGCATATCGCCCATCAGCGATTGGAGCGCCTGCTCCAGCATTTCCTGCTCTTCAGGCGTCAGATTATCGGGGATGTTCTCCATCGGCGGGACGGTATCGCCAAAAAACAGCGGAAAATAATAGTCAAACGTCTGCTGATCGCGGGACTCTTTGACCAGGGTTGTTTTCAATGCCGAGCGAAATACGTCGCGGCTCTGAATACCGACCGCTTCCACCCCATTCATCGCGTCCATGCTTTCGGCAAGAGAGATACGAACTCCTGCCGCGCGCAGCACGCGGACAAAATCGACCATTCGCTTATCCATACGCCGGGAATCCCTTCGCCCGCCTGACGGCGAGTCCTGAGAGCCAGTGTGGTGCGCCGCGCGAGGGATGTCGTGAGCGTGGCTCTCTCGATCAATACAGTAAAGTGGCTGCTCGTATTATAGGGATGTTCGCCGCCGCGCGTCAACCAACCGAAGGGGTAGGAACCCATCGTGGCGGACACAATGATGTCGTGTCCCTACGCCTGTTTTTTCATCTCATGATATGATGCCCGAATTGATTCAATTGAGTGCCAATAAGGGGTGCTGCCCATGTCCAACCGTGTTCGCAATGTCACGCCGGAAATTCTGTCGGATAACTGGTACGTGCTGCGAAAATTCACCTATGAATACCAGCACAGCAACGGATCGTGGAGCAGGCAGACCCGCGAAGCCTATGATCGGGGCAACGGCGTGGTCATTCTGCTGTACAACCGCGAGCGCCGCAGCGTCGTGCTGACGCGCCAGTTTCGCCTGCCAGCCTATGTCAACCAGCACGACGGCATGTTGATCGAAGCCTGCGCGGGGCTGCTGGACGAGGACGACCCGGAAGCGGCGATCATACGCGAAACCGAAGAAGAAACGGGCTACCGGCTCGAACGGGTGACGAAGGTATTTGAGGCGTTCATGAGTCCCGGCTCGGTCACCGAGCGCCTGTACTTCTACGTTGCCGAATACGACGCGGACTCGAAAGTGTCGTCCAGCGGCGGCTTAGCCGATGAAGGCGAGGATATCGAAGTGCTGGAACTGGACTTTGACGCGGCGATGGGGATGATTAACAGCGGCGAGATCATGGATGGCAAGACGATCATGCTGCTTCAGTATGCGAAGATCCATCAACTGCTGGGGTAAGCGGTTTCGCCGGTTTCAAGCAGCCACTTCAGATTTTGCAGCCCTTCGATCAGATCGCGTTCGTTGCTCTGCTCAATCGCCGGGCGGTTGATCATCTGCCCCAGCACCGAGCCGGGCAGCGCGTAATCGACGCGAATGGTCAGTTCGGTGCCGCCGTCGGCGGGCGCAAAGGTGAACTCGAAGATGCCGTCAATGCCGCTGAGCGTCCTGACCAGCAGGCGGGCATCAGCTTCCATTTCGACGATCTGGTGTTCGCCTTTGATGCGCACGCCCATCATGTTGTAGGCATAGCGCGAGATCGAGCCAACGACGGTGGGCGGCGGGGTGACGCGCTCCTGTGAGTGAAAGGCGCGCCACCAGTCCGGCAGGCGTTCCGGTTGGTGGGCGATAAAGGCAAAGACGGCGCTGGGCGGCATCTGGATGACGATGGACTGTTCCACGTAGGGCATGAGGTCATCTCCTGTTAGCCCCCATTATAGCCATAGCGCCAGCAGCGCACAGGCTGCCAGCCAGGTCAGAATTGCAGCCGCAGAGCGCGCCAGGAAGACAGACGACTAAAGATCGTCGGGCGGCTGCGCCTTGATGCGTTCGACCAGGGCGGTGAGGACATTATAGATGATAGGACAGTGGGACGCGCCTTCGATGGTATCGTCCATGTTATAGCGAAAATCGGGGGTGAACTGCGGGTAAACGCGACAGGCGTGGGGTCGGTGCGCGTAAATCGAACACAGATTGCCAGAGAGCAGCGGGCAGGGATGCGCCGGAATGACCGCCCATTCGCCGTGTACACGTCCAAGATCCTCATCGGCATAGAGGGTGATCACGTCTTCTATGGGGATGCGCAGCCCTGCCGAAAGCCGGTCAATATCCGGCGGGATCAGGCAGACATCCAGCGAACGGCAGCAGTTGGCGCACTGCTTGCAGTCGATAGCGGCAACGATGGGTTCGGCAATCGACTCGACCAGCGAGTCAAGCGCATCATCGGTGAGCGACTCGTCAAACTCCAGCGCTTCGCGCAGCGCAGCGAACGAGGCGGCACGCTCGGCGGCAAGGCGGCGCATCTCGTCCAGATTGGTTACCAGGGATTGCATGGGGTCAACCGCTTTCGCTCATCACTATACATACCATAATAGAATAGATTGCTAGAGAACAGGAGGGTGAAATGGCGGTATCTCCACGCGAACGATTGGTGGCAGAACCGGACAGCTTATCAGATGAGCAGATAGAGGCGGTACTGCGTTACGTCGAGATTCTGAAATCAGACGATCTCGCGCCAGGTTACGATCCACAGCGTGATCCTGTTGTTGGATTCGTGTCCGGTCCCACTGATTTTGGCGAACGCGCAGAGGAATTACTATCGGCAGGCTAGAGTAAGCCGTTACCCCGCGGCGCAGCCGGGTGCCTGATCGCGGAAGAACCATTCGGGTAGCGAACCTACCTGGTAGGTGTCGCCTTCAAATATGAGCGCCGGTGTGCCAAAGGCGATGTAGACCGGCGACTTCCAGAAATCTTCCACATTCATTGGACAGTCCAGCACCGCAAAGACAGAGAGCGTGTCGTAGTGGGCGACGTAGACCGCGCCCGCGCGCTGCGCCGCGTCCTGTGGGCGTACCGTGTGCAGAGTAATGGAGTCGGGATCGCCCAGCGTAAGCTGCACGTCACCCAGGGCGATGGTGCTGGCGAGGACGATGCTGGTGATGCGGTCTTCGCCGTCAACCGACTCGTACTCCATTCGACCGTGAAAAGCGCGCCCGCTGGTACTGAGCAAGGCAGGCTGGTCGCCGTTCCACCACCACGAAATTTTGCCCGGCGTCATCTGATAATCGGCAACCGAGGGATCGGCTGCCAGCAGACTGACCGCATCCTCAACCGTAGTGCGGGCGGGCTGAATGCCATTCCAGCATGGCGCGGCGCAGTCAGCGGACGCGGTCAGCAGCGCCTGAATATCGGTGTTGGGAGAGGAAACGCCGCGCAGCAGCGTGACACCCAGCGCGAACACGGCGAACAGCAGCAGCGTCAGTCTCATGCCGAGATCCAGTGACAGGCTAAGACGCGGCAGCGGTCGCGCGACCACCCGCGGCGCAAAGCCAGCTGTGGGGTGGTGAATGGGTTGGGCTTTGCCCGTGAATGTCCGGCTGACTGCCATAGCACCAATACGCGGTGAATAATAGACGACTCCTTGTTTAGATTATGCGGCAGGATTAAGACAGTATGTATTGTGATTGGTGTATCAATCGTAAATTTATCCGGCGCGGGGCTAACCCACCCAATCGCGCAGGAATAGGAAGTCGTGACCGATGGTGCGGCGGCTGAGCTTGGCGATATTGGGCATGGTGCGCTTGTAGTGGTTCGCCTTGACGCGCCGCCAGACGCCGCGCACGAAATCACCAGCGAAGCCTTCGTCAATGACTTCTTCGACGGTGTAACGCTCGTCTACCAGCAGGTAGAGCACCTGATCGACATCGGCATAGGTATAGCCCAACTCGCCCTCGTCGGTCTGCCCTTCCCACAGGTCGGCTGAAGGGGGCTTTTGCCGCACCGATTCGGGTATGTCCAGCGCCGCCGAAAGCTGGCGCACCTGTGTCTTGTACAGGTCGCCTATCGGCTGGAGCGCCACCCCGCTGTCGCCATAGATGGTCGAGTAGCCGAGCAAAATCTCGGTCTTGTTGCTGGTGCCCATCACCAAGCCGCCCCAGGGTACCGACTGGTCGTAGAGGATGGTCATACGCAGCCGCGCCATGATATTGCCCTTACGCACCGAACTCATAGCCGGAAACTGGTTGATCAGCGGATCTGCCATGTCGGTGATGGGAACGGTCAGACTTGGCAGCCCCAGCGACTCGATGATCCGGTCGGCGTCCAGCAGGCTGTCCGGCGACGACGTGCGGTAAGGCATCCGCACCGCCAGCAGGTTTTCCGCGCCCAGCGCTTCGGCAGCCAGGTACGCCGACAGCGCCGAATCGATGCCGCCGGAAAGCCCGATGATGGCACGCTTCATGCCAATTTTCTCGATTTCATCTTTAATGAAGCCCGTCAGCATTTTGCGGGCGATATCGGTGTTGATTTCCAGGCGATGGGCGAGGTTTGGCTGCCCCGCGCTGGGTTCGTCCGGTCGCATCATCGCTGGCTGTCCTTCCCCTGAATGCGTGTGAGTTCGCGCAGCACCAGATCCGGTCGCTCGTCGCGGAGCAGCGGCAGGCGGCTGCGCGTGCGGTGCAGTTGGTTGAGATCGACAGCGCAGGTGAGCAGCTTTTCGTCAAAGTACGTGCCGTGAAGCAGCAGTTCACCGTTGGGATCGACCACTGACGAGCCGCCCCAGAAGTTCTTGCCGTCTTCATAGCCGACCCGGTTGCAGTGGAAAATGTAGTTGGTGAACAGGCTGCCATACGCCTGATTGACCAGTTCCACCCAGCGCGTGCCGGAAAGCCGGTCGCCCGCGTCCAGTCCCCGGCTGGGGCTGGCGCTGTTGAAGATGAGGATGTCCGCGCCATCCAGCCAGAGCAGGTAGGGTGGCGATACGTGCCAGAAGTCCTCGCAAATCAGCAGCCCAACCCGCCCAAAGCGGGTGTCAAAGGCGCGCACCGATTCACCCTGATCGAAGAAGCGCCCTTCATCGAACATGCCGTAGGTTGGCAGGTAGAGCTTGTGGTGAATGTGAACCACCGCGCCGCCGGAAAGATAAGCGTCGGCGATGTAATAGCGCTCGCGTTCGTCCTGATGCACAAAGCCAAAGACGATGTCCATCCGCTTACTGGCGTGCAGCAGCGGCGCGAACACCGGGTCGTCGCCACGCGGGCGGATGGCGACTTCAGGCACCAGATCCTGCACCTGATAGCCGGTCAGCGACAATTCGGGAAAGACGAGCAGATCGACCTGCTGCTGCGCCGCCTGCTCGACGTAAGCAAGGTGTTTTTCGAGATTGACTCTGAGATCGCCCAGTTTGGGATAAATCTGCGCCAAGCCGACGTTCAGGCGCATACACGGACTCCTTTGGGATTGTCACGTAAATCCTGATCGGCTTGATTGTAGATCGTGGGCGCGAGAAAACCGAGATCGGAGACAGCGCACGCGAAGATATTGTTATCGTGGCAAAAAAGAGGGCGCAGCGTGCTGCGCCCCTACATGGGTTACCAGCCGGCTAGACGGCTGCCGCGACGGGTTGGCGCAGCGTCTGGAGCGCCTCTGTCCAGCGGTACAGCTCGTCCAGCATGAGATCGGCGGCGTCAGTCTGGATCTTGCCCGCCTGAAACGTCCCATCAGGAGCGATCAACTGGGCGACAAATGGAATGTTGACCGATTCGGGGATCGGCATCATCCGCAAGCCGACCACGACCTGCTTTGCCACTTGCAGCGCGCGCGTGCCAGCCGAAACCCCGCCATAGGTGACGAAGCCAACCGGTTTGTACGCCCATTCCTTGTTCAGGTAATCGAGCGCGTTGAGCAGCGACGCTGGCACACTGTGATTGTATTCCGGCGTGACAAACACCAGCGCATCGACCGCGTCAATGCGACGGCTCCAGTCTTTGGTGTGTTCATGCTCGTACTGCTGAAGCCGGGGATGAGCCGCCTCATTAAATAGCGGCAGGTTGATCTCCGCCAGATCGATCAGTGCGACCTCAAATTTGCCATGCGCCTGCGCGTGTTGATAAAACCAGTTGCCAACTGGCAAACCGACCCTTCCGGGACGGGTACTGGCAATGACTACTGCCAACTTCATTCGGTGATGCTCCTCATTGTCATCTCAAAAACGGACTACAGTCCGTTTAATACGATAACGTAGAAGCGATAACGAAGGAAGATCTTACTTCACCGGCGACAGAAGCTTCAGCGCGGCGACTGCCAGAATCACCCCATCCAGCCACTGATCACCGCGCAAACCTGCCAGCATCAGTATTGCGTCACCGCGATAGAAGCCGATGGCGAACATGCCGAGGCAAAGCAGCGCCAGTATCAGCCAGAAGCGGCGACCGTAAAGCCAGTTTCGCCAGAACAGCAGCGCTGTAACCGCCAGCAGCAGCAGCGCCAACACGCCGCCAAAAAGATGAGTGTTGTAGCGCGGCGCGACGATGCCAAAAATGTCGCGGGTTTCGGAAGCAATCAACGGGGAATAATGCGCCAGTGTATCCACTTCGACGCCATAGGCACAGGCGGCGGCAGCGCAGCCCGCCCAACCCGCCAGCGCCAGCAGCGGCAGCGCCGGTGTAAGTCTGTCCAGCGCGGCGCGATAGGACAGCCGCCGCCAGCGCGCCGCCAGCCACAAGCCAGGCAGCCCGCCGAGTACCGCGCCATGCCAGTCCAAGCCGCCAGCATTCAGGCGCAGCGCCTCGCCCAGATTAGCGGCGAAGTAATCCCAGTGAAGCAGCACGTGAACCACCCTCGCGCCGATCAGACCGCCCACCAGCGCGCCCAGCGCCGCATCTGCCCACAACCCCGCCTGGCTGCCGCGCCGGACAATGAACAGCGAAATACTAAGGATAACTGCCAGCGCCAACAGCAGGCTGTAGGTTTGGATTGTCATGAGACTCAGATTAATTTCTGACGGCATGATTGACTCCGGTAAGAGACGAGCGCCCCCAATATACTGGGGTTGTTACAAAGAAATAAGGACGGTTCTGTAACCAACTGCTATAATCCCACGTACTGTTTATCAGAGATAGGTTACCTTTGAAGGAGTACACATGGGTATAGGTTCCTTATTCGGCGCTATATCGTTCATCGGCTTCGGGCTGTTCATCCTGGGCGTGGCGCTGGTGGTCATGGCGATTTCACAGGGACGCGCTGTGCGCAGTGGTATTCTGCTGGCGGTCATCGGTATTATCGTCGGGCTGGTGTTCAGCGTTATCAGCCAGGGTATTCTGATCGTTGAGCCGACGCAGGTGGCGGTCATCGTCAACACGCTCACGGGTGATGTGGAAGATACGCCCCGCCGAGGTGGTACGCATGTGATCGTGCCAATCGTCCAGCAGCCGTTCCTCTACCCGGTGGTTCAGCAGACCGTCGCGATGGACGGCAGCGCGGTGGGCGGTGACGAAGGCGCGGTGGTCGCGCGAACCAGCGACGGTCAGGAAGTGCAGTTGGATATTTCGGTGATTTACAGCGTCGATCCGAATCAGGCGGACACACTTCACCTGGCATGGCAGACGCGCTATGAAGATTCGTTTGTCGTTCCTCAGGCGCGCAGTGTGGTGCGCGACGCCGTTTCGGGTTTTGAAGCCGCCGAAATCTATGCTGGCGGGCGCGAGAATCTCAGCGAAAGCGCCTTTGAGCGTCTGAGCGCGCGGCTTGAGCGCGACGGGCTGATCGTGTCTGACCTGCTGGTGCGCAATATCACCTTCTCGCCGCAGTACGCCGAAGCGATTGAGCAGGCACAGGTCGCGGCGCAGGAATCGGAACGCGCCCGTTTGCAGGTGCAGCGAATCCTCCAGGAAGCCGAGCAGGCGCGCGCTGAAGCCCAGGGTCTGCGTGACGCCGACATTCTGCGCGCCGAAGGCGAAGCCCAGGCAACCGTCCTGCAAGCGCAGGCACAGGCAGAGGCGCTGCGTCTGGTCAGCGAGCAGATTGCCGCCAACCCGGCGCTGATTCAGTACCAGTACATCCAGAACCTGAGCGATAACGTCGAAATGGTGCTGGTTCCCTCGAACAGCCCGTTCCTGTTTGACTTCGCCAGCCTGAGCGATCCCAACCCGGACTTCGTGGCACCGGAAGTCCCGCCGCCGGTGATCCCGGAAGCGAATCTGGTTCCCGATATCGAAGTAGAGCCGGGCGATTAGTATCCGGTAGTGAAACGAAGACCAGAGAGGACGTGTCTTGGCACGTCCTTTTTGATGGGATATCCCAAGCTGGGGCAATATATCCCAATATATCCCAAGTCGATTTTGCGCCCTTCTGAACCCCTCTTGATCCTTCCTCAAGGAATCTTTTGGGAAAAACAGACGATATTTCCCAACCGATATCCCAAATTGCGACCACTATTATTGTTAAGCCTCATACTAGGAGTCGCGACACATGTTCATAACCTGTAGACAGCCTGTTCATAACCTGTTCATAACTTTGCCAACCTGTTCAAAACTCGGCGCTCCGCCCGAATCAGCCGCCCAAGTTATGAACAGAATAGGTGTTCTGTTCATAACTCGGGCGAGTTATGAACAGGCACCTGTTCATACTTTTCAGCACGATTGTTCTCTATATCACAGATATTTGGCATATCTGGCGATTTATATCGCCACAACCTGGTGTATTTTGGGATAGCGCCCCGGCAGCCCAAAGTTATGAACAGTTTGAACAGCCCCTACTACTACAACTAAAAAATACTCATTTACTAAAGGGGTGGTACTTTTGGTAAAGAAAAAGAAAGACAAGTAATATCGCGCGGATACAAGGACAATGATACACTTAAGGCATTCATAATTGTGAGCTTCGTAGTATGACACCGGACACCCACACCGAAGATCTTACGCGCAAAGTAGATATTCTGTCGCGCCTGGCGCAGATCAGCACCGTCCTGAATTCGACGTTGAAGCTGAAGCCGATGCTGAGCACGCTGATGGACAATGCCGCCGAAATTGTCGAGGCTGAGGCGGCTTCGGTGCTGCTCTGGGACGCCAAGAACAACGAGCTTCGCTTCGCGGCGACCACCACCGGCGCTGGCGGTCAGGCGTTGATTGGCAAGCTGGTGCCGCTGGAGGGCAGCATCGCCGGTACGGTCATGCTGGAAAACCGCATTGTGGCGGTTAATAATGCCGAGAACGATCCCCGTCACTATTCCAAAGTTGATCAGGAACTGGAGTTTCGCACGCGCTCGATTCTGGGCGTGCCGATGCGCTCCAAGGATCGCGTCATCGGCGTTCTGGAAGCGGTGAACAAACGCGCCATGCCCTGGAAGCAGAGTGACGGTTACTACCTGTCGATTCTGGCAGCGCAGGCAGCCGTCGCCATCGAAGGCGCGCAGATGGTCGCCGCCCTTCAGAAAGCCAACGATGAACTAAACCAGCTTGACAAGCTCAAAAGCGACTTCATCGCCATCGCGTCGCACGAGCTGCGCACCCCATTGGGGGTTATTCTGGGATATGCCAGCTTTTTGCAGGATGCGACTGACCCGGAAGTTCAGAACCATGCTGGCAAGGTGGTCGCCAGCGCCTTGCAGCTTCGCCGGATCATCGAAGACCTGACCAACCTGCGCTATCTCGAACAGCACCAGTCCGAGCTTCACCTTGAACGGATCGCCGTCGATGAGTTCGTCCGCGAAGCCGTACAGGAGATCGCCCAGATTGCCGAGGCAAAAGGGCACCGGCTGAAGTGGGAAGCATCGCCAGAACCGGTGTTTATCAACGTGGATCGCAACCGCCTGCTGATGGCGCTGATCAACGTTCTGAACAATGCTATTCGCTTTACGCCGGAGTACGGGCATATCACGGTGAATATTGAACCGCGTACCAAACGTGAAGTCTGGATCAACGTCCGGGACAACGGCGTGGGCATTGCCAAAGATCATCTGGCGCGAATATTTGACCGCTTCGTCCAGGTCGAAGACCACATGACGCGCACCAACGGCGGCTTGGGCATTGGCTTGAGTATCGCGCGGGCATTGGTGGAAGCTCACGGGGGGCGCATCTGGGCGAGCAGCGCGGGCAACAACCAGGGCGCAGTGTTTACGATTGCGCTGCCGGTTGCCGAGTAGGAATTAACTGGCAGACGGTTCGGGGGAAGCGCTTCCGACTCTGCCCTGCCTTATCTGGACTCACATCAGGAGATGATCATGGCGATCACCTTTACATGGCTGGGACACTCGGCATTTGAGATGTCCATCGATGGGCATCCGGTGCTGTTTGACCCATTCCTGACCGATAACCCGCTGGCAGCCAAAACCGCCGACGAGGTTAAAGCCGATCTGATTTTGCTGTCTCACGGTCACGGCGATCATGTTGGCGATACGGTGGCTATCGCCAAACGTACCGGCGCGTCGGTCGTCGGCAATTTTGAAACCAGCAACTGGATGAAGCGCCAGGGTGTCGCCTCTACCTACGGGCAGAATACCGGCGGCACTGGCGATTACGGATATCTGAGGGTCAAATTCACCATTGCCTTTCACAGCGCGTCGCTGCCCGATGGCAGCTATGGCGGCACTGCTCAGGGGCTGATCGTCACGGCAAAAGCCAGCGGGCAAAAGCTGTACTTTGCCGGGGACACGGCGCTGTTCTCGGATATGCACTTGATCGGCGACGAGGGGATTGACGTGGCTTTCCTGCCCATAGGCGACTTTTTCACGATGGGACCCGACGATTCGATTAAGGCAATCGGGTTGATTCGCCCGCGCTACGTCGTGCCGATGCACTACAACACGTTTGATCAGATCGCGCAGGATGCCGGTAAATGGGCGCATCGGGTCAGCAACGAGACGGACGCCACGCCGATTGTGCTCGATCCCGGCGGCTCGTTTACAGTGCCCTAGCGCCTTCTGCCGCCGTCACTCGCCGGGCGGGTAGGTTTCGACGAAGTAGCGGCTGGTATCGGGATCGGCTTCAGCCAGCCACCCGACGAGAGGTTCGCCGTCCGGTCGGGTGTATTCCACCCGAAACCAGGCGTAGCGCGGGCTGCACTCAGGACCTTCCAGCACATAAAAAATACCGCCTACCGGAATGATTCCGAGAGGCGGATCAAAATTCGTGTTCGGTCCCTCGCGCACGTTCATCGGCGTTGGATCGTCGTCCGCGACTCGCCCGCGTTCGCGGACGATGAGGCGGTTCGGTGGGGTGTTTGCGCACACCTGGCGCTGCTGCGCCATCACCAGCGGCACACCCGCGCCCACCAGCAGGCACAGCGCCGCGATCAGCCGCCGCTTCATCGCGTCAAACCGCCGCCCGCATGGCAACGACGTAATCGCGCAGCCCCCACAGCCCCACAAAACCGAAGGCGAGCACGTAGATCATCAGGTAGGGGACAAAGGCAGGAGCCATCCACGCCGCCACCAGCAAGCCGCCGGTCGCATACAGCGCCAGCGCGATTTCCCACAGCACATTCTCGTTCAGCCGGAGATTGTATTTGTTGTTCCGGCGCTGCGACGCATATTTGGGCGTGCGCTTGAATTCTTCCTTGCGCCCGAACAGCCCGCTGACCACGGCGCGTCCGTTGCTCCAGGACATGCCAGTGCCGAGCGCCATCAGGGCGGGCATGGCGCGCAGGTGCTTGCGCCAGTTCTTATACAGCGCCTGCTGGCTGATGATGAAGATCAGCGGCGGACCCAGCCCGGCAAAGCCAAGCGGACCCAGCGGCAGGCTTTGCAGGGTATGTGTGAGCAGCAGCGGCGGCGTCAGCAGCAGCATGATGATGATCAGCGGGTTGACTAGATACTGGCACAGGTGCATCGTCCCCATCAGGCGCTGCATGAAGGTCAGCCGGTTGCTGACCCACACCTGCTTCAGCAGCAGCGACATACACTGCGTGCCGCCTTTTGCCCAGCGCGCCTGCTGCTGCTTATAGGCGGCAATATGCGGCGGCAGCTCGCCCGGCACGACGACATCCGATAAGTAGAGGAATCGCCAGCCTTTGAGTTGGGCGCGGTAGCTTAAATCGAGGTCTTCGGTCAGGGTGGAATCCTGCCAACCGCCAGCTTCCTGAATGGCACGCACGCGCCAGACGCCGCCGGTGCCGTTGAAGTTCATCAGCCAACCCGCGCGGTTGCGCGCTGTCTGCTCGACGACAAAATGCCCATCGAGCGCCAGCGTCTGCCCCATCGTCAGGAAATTCTCTTCGCTGTTCAGGTGTCCCCAGCGCGCCTGCACCACGCCCAGACCGGGATCGCTGACCAGCGGCGGGACGGTCTTTTGCAGGAAGTCAACCGGCGGCACAAAATCGGCATCGAACACGGCAGCCATCTCGACGCTATCGAGCAGGGACAGCCCATACGCCAGCGCGCCCGCTTTGTAGCCCGCGCGTGAACTACGGCGAACGTGCTGGACGTTCAGCCCGCGCGCGCGCAGTTCGGCGACCTTGTCCGCGATCAGCGCCGTCGTCTCGTCGGTCGAGTCGTCCAGCACCTGAACCGTCAGCCGGTCACGCGGGTAATCCAACTGCGCAACCGACTCAAGCAGTCGTTCCACCACGTACAGTTCGTTGTAAACAGGCAGTTGGACAGCGACCGAAGGCAAGTTCGCCGCTGGTTGGGCTGCTGCGACTTTCTGCTTTCGGTGATGTAGATAAGTGATTAAGAGAGTGAGCGCTCCAATGGCATAGAGAGTGAGCAATAAAGCGCATACTACGTAGACCGCAGTTAATAAGGTCAGTACCATAACGACTTCTGCCTTACGGTAGCACAGTGACCGCACACAGTCTATCAAGATGCGTTACTATGCGCAAGGGCGATCAGGACGCGGGCATACCATTATCATCGCGCTCACGCTTGACATGCATAAGGGTACCCGTTACGCTTTTAGACAGATTGCATAAGGGTTAACCGGATAGTGGTCAGCCTCAGTCTTCCCAAATCCTCAACATCATCCGTGGATGGTGTGCGCCCCGTCAACCTGAAGACAGATTTAGCGCCGCTTGCCGATCTGATCGAACTGGCGTTTGCCGATTCGATGGACAGCAGCGGTCGGGCGGCGGTGCGCGAAATGCGAATGCTCAGCCGGTTTGGCACTGGCTTGAACATGCTGGCAGGCATGAACGATCTGGTGCAGGGAATCGGGCTGGGATTCGTCTGGATTCAGGATGGGCGGCTGGTGGGCAACGTCTCGATCTATCCCTCGACGGTGCCGACCAATGCCGGGCACTCGTGGATTATCGCCAACGTCGCCGTCCACCCGGACTATCGCGGGCGCGGTATCGCCCGGCATCTGATGGAAACCAGCCTTGATACCATGCGCGCGCGCGGAAAATCGCCCGTCGCTATCCTTCAGGTGGAAGAAAACAACGCCCCGGCGCGCAGGCTTTACACGTCGCTTGGCTTCGTCGTTGACGGAACGTGGCATCACTGGCGGCGAACGTCGAGCGCGCGGGTGCCCGCGTCGCCCGACAGCAGCCCGATCTATATCACCCAGCGGCGGCGCGGCGAGTGGCGGGCGGAATATGCGCTGGCACAGCGGGCGCGCCCGAACGGGTTAGGCTGGCAGCGCCCACTGCATCAGCGGATATTTCATCGCTCGCTGGGAATTTATCTGAACGATCTGATCAATATGCGCTCCATCGAACGGCTGGTGATCCACTCGGAAGACCAGCAGCAGATTCGCGCCTCGCTGTGGATTGAACGCGCCGTTGCCGCCAGCAGCATCCAGTTCACGCTGATGGTCGATCCCGATTATCAGGGCAGCTACGATGAAGCGCTGATCCAACTGGCGACACGGCGCTACGGCGGACGCACCCCGCTGGTTATGGAACACCCCGCTAGTGATGAAATCGGCAGCGCTCTATTACAACGCTATCAATTTTTCGTGCAGCGCACGCTCGTGCATATGCATTGGGAAGGGCAGCCGCGCGCCTCGACGGTATGATTGACGAGAGCAGCCGCAGCTTTACCTTCAGATCTATCGCCCTATTGATTGACTCACAGCCCGACGGTGCTCGTCGCCTGGCGCGGCGCGTCGTTTTACCAGAATACGCAAAGGTAGCCTGATGTCAGTGGAAATTCTGATTATCGTACTCCTGACGGTGATCAATGGTGTGTTCTCGATGTCGGAAGCGGCGGTCATTGCTTCCCGGCGGGCGCGCCTGCTGCAAATGGCGGAGCGCGGCAGCAATGGCGCAAAGGCTGCTATCAGGATTTCGGATGAACCCAACCGTTTTCTCTCCACGGTACAGATCTTTATCAGCCTGATCGGGATCGTCGGCGGCGCGTTTGGCGGCGCGACGGTGGCGGAACAAATCGCCGCCTCGCTGCGGGAAACGTCACTTGAACCGTATGCAGACGCGATTGGCTTCACCGTCATCGTCCTGTTCACGACCTATCTTTCGCTCGTCATCGGTGAGTTGGTGCCGAAGCGTCTGGCGCTGCGCTCGCCGGAGCGGATCGCCGCGCTGGTCGCGGCACCGATGGTGACCCTGTCCCGGCTGGCGTCGCCCATCGTCCGGCTGCTGGGCATTTCAACGGATGCCGTCCTGCGCCTGCTCGGTATGCACGACAGCGAGGACAGCCCGGTCACTGAAGAAGAGATCACCACCATGATCCAGCAGGGCGTGGAGGCGGGCATCTTCGATGAATCCGAACACGACATGGTTGAGGGCATTTTCCGGCTGGGCGACAGGCGCATCAGTGGGTTGATGACCCCGCGCACCGAGATCGTCTGGCTGAACGCGCAGGATACGCTGGAAGAAAACCAGCAGAAGATGGTCGAAGGGGGCTACTCGCGCTTTCCGCTGTGTGATGGCGATCTCGATCACGTCATCGGACTGGTGGAAGCGAAGGATATGCTGCCGGTGCTGTTCGCCGGACAGCGGCTGGATCTGCTCGCGCTCAACGAGGAGCCGATCTACGTCCCTGAATCGATGTCCGCCACAAAAGTGCTGGATCTGTTTCGTGAAAGCAGTATCCACATGGCGTTTGTCATCGGCGAATACGGCGGGCTGGAAGGGCTGGTGACGGCGCAGGACATCCTGGAATCGATTGTGGGTGAAGGCAGCGACGAGGCGGAAGCGGTTCAGCGGCATGATGGCTCGTGGCTGCTGGACGGGCTGATTTCGGTGGATGACCTGAAAGATCATCTGGACGTGGACGAGCTTCCGGGCGAAATCGGTCACTATGAGACGCTCAGCGGGTTTATCATGGCGCAGTTGGGGCATATCCCCAAGGCGGGCGATGGCTTCGACTGGGGCGGCTATCACTTTGAAGTGATGGATATGGACGGTATGCGTGTGGACAAGGTGCTGGTCATGGCGGTTCCCGAACCCGACGATGAGCAGCCTTCAACCTGACGATCACCCTGCGCTGGCGGCGGCGCGGTAGGACGAATCTCCTGAAGGCTAGCTAAACCCCCGCATTGTACTGTACAATAAAAGTTACCAAGCGTATTGCAATACGCTTCTTGGCATTTTCATGATTTGAAGGGATTACTAGATGAAGCTACGACGTATTCTTCTTATTGGATTAGCGGTCATGCTGCTGGCGGCGATTCCCGCCTTTGCTCAGCCTGACGTTACATCTACGGCAGATCCGAATGGCAATATCAGTTGGCCCCCGCCGGTCTACGTGCTGCGCGGCGAAGCCGAAATTCGCGGCACCGCCAACCTGCCCAACATGGTGAACTACTTCATCGAGTTTCGTCCGCTTGAGGACACGTTCAGCGTAGGCGCGCCGGTCGCGACCGAGGAACCCGCCAACGGCGTTCTGGAAGAAGAAGACGTGTTCTTCGCCGCGATTCTACCCAGCAGCACGCCGGTGATCGACGACGTGCTGGGCGTGTGGGATACGACGGTGGTCGAAGACGGACTCTATGAAATTCGGCTGACGATTAACCTTGCCAACGGCGAGCCGGTGATGCACACGGTAGCGCCGCTGCGAGTTGAGAACACGCCGCCGCCGTTCGTCGTGCCGGAAGCGCCGCCGACTCCGGTCATCATCCCGACTCAGCCGCCGCCGCCCACTGTGCCGCCGACTGAAGACCCGACTCCTCGGGTGACGGTCAGCACGCCAAACGGCAACGTCCGCAGCGGCGATGGCACCAACTACCAGATTGTCGCCTCGCTGACGCAGGGGTCAACCGCGCAGATCGTCGGCATCAGCAATACCGGTTCGGGCTGGTTCCAGGTGCGGCTTGATAACGGACAGATTGGCTGGATGGCTCCGAGCATCGTCACCGTCACCGGCAACCTGAACAGCATTCCGCGCGTGCAGCCGCCGCCGCCGCCGGCAACCCCGACCTTCACGCCCGTTCCGGCGACGCCGACGCCCGCCACGCAGGCGAATCTGGTCGCAGGTAACCCAAATCCGAACCCCGGCACGCCAGTTTGCAATGTGACGACGAACTACACGTTTGATGTCGCCAACCTCGGCACTGAAGCGAATACTACGACCGGTACGATTACGGTGACGGATATTCACGTTGCGACTGGAACGGTTACCGGCAGTACCACTGGCGGTGTGCCGATCATTCAGCCAGGGCAGACGATTGGACTGCCGATCCCGCTGACCGTCAGCACCTACTACAACGAACTGCACCGCGTGACGTTCACGATTGACTCAGGGAACCAGATTGCTGAGACGACTAAGGCAGATAATGTCCGTGTCTTCGAGTACACGCTGGCGCAAGGATCCTGCCCGTAGGGACTCTTGTATTGTCCCCTCACCCTGCTCAACTGTGTTGAGCTGTCCCTGGCGAACTTTGTTCGCACGCCCTCGCAAGTGGAGAGAGGGACAAACGCGACTCTTGTTCCCCCTCTCCCCACTTGTGTGGGAGAGGGGACAGGGGGTGAGGGGTGTTACGCGAACCAGATCTAGCACCAATGTCCACTAGTCGCCTCTGCGATTGTGAATGGGCTTCTGTTAGCATGGACAGGAGAGGATAAACATGCGCCGAATTTTTCTGGTGATGGTATCTCTGGCACTGCTGGCGGCGGTCAGCGCTGCTGGCGCGCAAGGCAGCACTGTTGTGATTACGTCGCCGCAGCCGAATTCCGAGGTTTTCGGCGTCGTTGACGTGACCGGCAGCGTTAGCTCGCCCGACCTGCGCAACTACTCGCTGGAAGTGACCACCAGCGCCGATTTGAGCACTGCCCGCTGGACGCCGGTCACGCTGCCAGCGCGCGCGCCGGTTCAGGATGGTCTGATCGCCCAGTGGGACACCAGCATCGTGCCGGATGGCACCTACACGCTGCGCCTGCGCGTGGCGCTGACCAACGGCGCGACGGAAACGGTAGTGGTCGAGGGGATCACCGTCGCTAACGCGGGCGCTCCGGTTCAGGCGCAAGCCGAAGATCAGGGTCCCGTCCTCGTCCCGCGTCCCGATGTCGTCAACGAACTGCCCGTTCCGGTTGGCGGGCAGATGGACACGCTGGATGAAGAACACGCCAACCTGCTGGCAGAAGCCGGAATCACCTGGATGAAGTGGCAGATTCCGTACACCATTGGCGACGCCTCGCTGCTGGACGTTGCTCGCGACCGCATCAACTGGACGCACGAACAGGGCTTCCTGGTGATGCTGAGCATCAAAGGCTCGAAGGATGAACTGGCGGCGGTGGGCGCGGAAGAATACTTCCCGCTGTTCGCCGATTTCGTGGCGCAGATTGCCGACATGCACCCGGACGCGATTCAGGTGTGGAACGAGCAGAACTTTGACCGCGAGTGGCCCGTCGGGCAGATTAACGGCGCGATTTACGTCGAACTGCTTCAGCAGACCTATGACGCCATCAAAGCCGTGGACGAAAACATAATGGTCATTACCGGCGCGCCGGGACCGACCGGCTTCTTCGGCGGCTGCGGTCAGGGCGGCTGCGACGACGACGCCTACTACGCGCAGATGGCGCGGGCGGGCGCGGCGCAGTATGCCGACTGCATCGGCGTTCACTACAACGAAGGCATCCTGCCGCCGTCCCAGTTGGGCGGCGACCCACGCGGCGAATACCCGACCCGCTACTTCACGCCGATGCTTCAGCGCGCGGCGGCTTCGTTCCGGGGGCAGGACGTCAGCTTCTGCTACAGCGAGATGGGCTATATCACGCCTGACGGCTATCCGCCGCTTCCGGCACCATTCGCCTGGGGGCAGAACAACAGCGTCCAGGAACAGGCGGACTGGCTGCGCGACGCCATCCGCATCGCCGGTGAATCGGATATTGACGTGGCGCTGATCATCATCTTCAACGCCAACATCACCCGCTACGTTGAAGACGACCCGCAGGGCGCGTTCGCCATCATTCGTCCTGACGGCTCATGCCCGGCATGTGAGACGATTGCCACGCTGCGCCAGCCGCAGTAGGCGATACTGTAATCCACATTTGCTGTGTAGGGGCGACGCGCCGCGTCGCCCTTTTTGATTCCTGAAACGAAAGTCAATTTGAACCACCAAGACACAAAGGACACCGAGTTACGCGATAAGCCAGACTCTCTGGGATAGGTTTGCTCATCGCGCGGCGTCACCGGTGCTACCTGTCATTACCGTTTAATGACACCCGCCACTGAGTCCAACCGGGGCTTCGCCGCTACGCTACTAATAGGCGCAGCGAATGATTGCGCTATGTTGGTGTAGAAAGGGATACCGGGATGGGTCATCAACTACCGACAGCACAGCGCGAGCGCGGCGTAGAACTGCTGCGCGACCCGGCAACGAATAAAGGCACCGCTTTTACGCGGGAAGAGCGCGATCAGTTCGGCTTACGCGGACTGCTGCCGCCGCGCGTCTTCACTATCGAGGAGCAGCGGGAGCGGGCGCTGGGAAACGTGCGCCGCAAGACCAGCAGCCTTGAGAAATACATCTTCCTCATCAGCCTTCAGGAGCGCAACCAGACGCTGTTTTACAATCTGGTGCTCGACAATATCCGCGAGATGATGCCCCTCATCTACACGCCAACAGTCGGGCAGGCGTGCCTGGAATACGCGCACATTTTCCGCTACCCCCAGGGATTATATGTCTCGATTGAAGATCGCGGGCATGTGGCAGAGATCGTCAATAACTGGCAGGAAGACGACGTGCGCGTGGTCGTCGTCACCGATGGCGAGCGCATCCTCGGCTTGGGCGATCTCGGCGCGGGCGGCATGGGCATTCCGGTGGGCAAGCTCTCGCTTTATACCGCCTGCGCGGGCATCGATCCGTGTCAATGCCTGCCGGTGATGATTGATGTCGGCACCAACAACCCCGATCTGCTGGAAGATCCGCTGTATATCGGTACCCCGCGCCAGCGCGCGCGCGGCGAAGCCTACGATGCTTTGATCGACGAGTTCGTCTCCGCCATCCAGAGCCGCTACCCGAACGCGCTGATCCAGTTTGAGGATTTTGGCAACCAGAATGCCTTCCGCCTGCTGGCGCGATACCGCGATACCGTCTGCTCGTTTAACGACGACATTCAGGGAACCGCCGCTGTCACGCTTGCCGGGCTGTACTCGTCGCTGCGCGTCACCGGCAAATCGCTGACCGATCAGACGGTGCTGTTCCTGGGCGCGGGTGAAGCGGGCATCGGCATTGGCGACCTGATCGTCGCCGCGATGCAAGCCGAAGGCATGACCGAAGCCGAAGCGCGCCGCCGCTGTTGGTTCATGGATTCCAAGGGGCTGGTGGTTGCCGGGCGAACCGACCTCGCCGTTCACAAGCTGCCCTATGCCCACGAACACCCGTTTATCGAAGACCTGCTCCAGGCGGTCGAAACGCTGCGCCCGACGGCGCTGATCGGCGTTTCCGGGATGCCGCAGACCTTTACGCAGCCGGTGGTCGAGGCGATGGCGCGTCTCAACGAGCGTCCGGTGATCTTCGCCCTGTCCAACCCGACCTCGAAATCGGAGTGTACCGCCGAGCAGGCGTACACCTGGACGAACGGACGCGCCATATACGCCAGCGGCAGCCCATTCGATCCGGTCACGCTGGCGGGGCGCACGTTTGATCCGGGACAGGCGAACAATTCGTATATCTTCCCCGGCGTCGGGTTGGGCGTGGTTGCCAGCCAGGCGAGGATTGTCACCGATGAGATGTTCTTTGTGGCGGCGAAAACGCTGGCGCAGCAGGTCACCGAAGCCGATCTGGCGACCGGGGGCACTTACCCGCCGCTGGAGAAGATCCGCGAGGTGTCGCTGGCAATCGCGAGGGCGGTCGCTGAAGTCGCCTTCGAGCGCGGGCTGGCGGGCGCTGCCCGCCCACAGAATCTATCCGCCTTTATTCAGGCGCAGATGTACGTACCGGAATATTGAGGGGCGAAATCGCATCCATCATCACCGGTAGGGGCGCAGCGCGCTGCGCCCCTACGTATACGACAAAAATGGATACGGTAGGGACACGACACCGTCGTGTCCGCCGTCTCTAACCCACAAGCGCCGCCAGCAGCGCCGCCGCCTGTTCCGCGCCGCCCAGCGCCGCGAACTCCGCCGCCAGACGGCGCGCGTTCTGCTGCACTACTTCGTCCTGCGCCAGCGCCCGAACCCCCTCAAACAGCATCCCCTGTTTCACGTCGCGCGCCGTTAGGTTCAGCCCGACCTTTGCCTGCGCCACCCGCCGGGCATTGCCGCGCTGATCGGCGGCGTGCGGGACGACTACCTGCGGAACGCCGTAGACCACCGCCGCGTGGGTGGTGCCCATGCCGCCATGATGGATCATCAGCCGGGCGCGCGGCAGCACATGCGCCAGCGGCACAAAATTGAGCAGGCGCGTTTGCTTTGGCAGGGCGGCGATCAGCTTCGCCTTCTCGTCGGGCGCTATCGGGTTCCAGCCGATGGCGACGACGGGCAGATACCCGGCGCGCGCCGCCGCCTGCGCCGACCAACTGTGGAAGCCCAGATCGCCGGTGAAAGTTGTGCCGAGGGTGATGAACGCCAGCGGCGCTTCGGCGGGGATTTCCAGCAGCCACTGAGGCGGCGTATCGGTGGGTGTCTCAGGCAGACCGCCGACGAAGTGAGTCTGTTCCAGCAGATTATGAACATCCGCCTGATACCAGCTTTCGCTGAAGTAGCTGATGTGCAGCCGCTGGCTCAGGATGGACGGCGTCGCCCCTTTGGCGAAGTTTCGCCCCGACAGCCCGAAGCGTTGGCACAGCCGCTGAAGGCGCTGCTGGCTTTCCTGCCCCAGCACCTTCTGCACCGGGAACAGATGCTCCTCGTTCAGTTCGTGCATGGCGGGCCAGCCGCAGACCGCCAGCGGCACGTCCAGCTTTTCCGCCGCCAGCGCCGCCGCCGTCAGGAACGGATCGGTCACAATCAGATCGGGCGCGCCAATTTCGCCCGCCAGTTCGACCAGCGCTTCAACCGCGTCGGCAATTAAGGATTCGCTCAGCCAGGTATCGAGCGCCCGGCGGTAGCGCAGCATCACCGCCTCCTGCGGCGGCATCGCCGTGACATCGGGCGCGGGCGGCGGGGGCCACAGCCAGCCGGTACGGCGAATCGGCGCGAACGGCACGCCCGCCGCTGCCAGCGTGCCAGCGAGGGTGTTCTCGCTCACCCAGGTCACATCGTGTCCTAAGCGGATGAGCGCCTGCGCCGTTTTCAGAAAGCCGCCCCAGTCGGTGTGACTGAACAGCGGCGCGGAGACAAACCAGAAATTTGCCATAATTTCCACTGGCAGCGGATCGGGTGAAGGGCACAGCCAGCCCTGCCCGATCTCAGCCCGCGAGCGCCGCCTCGATTGCCTGAAGCTCGCCGTCGCTGAAGGTCAGGTTGTCGATAGCGGCGGCGCAGTCTTCTACCTGCTGAACCGAACTGGCGCCGATGAGCGCCGAGGTGGATACCGGATGCCGCAGCACCCATGCCAGCGCCATCTGCGCCAGCGTCTGCCCGCGCTGCCGGGCAATCTCGTTCAGCCTGCGCGCCATGGTCAGGTATTCGTCGGTGATACGCTCGCGCTTGAGGAACGTGCCTTCTTTTCCGGCGCGCGAATCAGCAGGAATCTCGTTCAGGTAGCGATCGGTCAGCATCCCCTGCGCCAGCGGCGAGAAGAAGATCAGCCCGATTTCCGTCTCGGCGGCGGCTTGCAGCAGTTCCGGCTCAACCCAACGGCGTAACATGCTGTACGCCACCTGATTGATCAGGCAGGGCGTGCCCAGCTCGCGCAGAATACGGACGGCTTCGCGGGTCTGCTCGGCGTTGTAGTTGGAAATGCCGACGTAGAGCGCCTTGCCCTGCCGCACCACCTGATCGAGCGCCGACATGGTTTCTTCCAGCGGCGTGTCGGGGTCTGGGCGGTGGCTGTAGAAGATGTCCACGTAGTCCAGCCCCATGCGCTTCAGGCTCTGATCAAGGCTGGAGATCAGATACTTGCGCGATCCCCATTCGCCATAGGGACCCTGCCACATCCAGTAGCCGGCTTTGGTCGAGATGACGAGCTCATCGCGGTAGCGGCGAAAATCGAGGTTCAGAATGCGCCCGAAGCTTTCTTCGGCAGAGCCGGGCGGCGGTCCGTAGTTGTTGGCGAGGTCAAAATGGGTGATGCCGAGATCAAACGCTCGGCGCAGCATGGCGCGTCCATTTTCGATGGTATCGACGCCGCCAAAGTTGTGCCACAGCCCCAGCGAAATGGTGGGCAGCTTCAAGCCGCTGCGCCCGGTGCGGCGGTAGGACATCGTTTCGTAGCGGTCGGTTGCTGCCGGATATTCAGGATCAACGGGTAAGGTCATGTGATTGCTCCAGTCCAGGTGCTTGTTGGGCGATTCAACCCGAATCATGGGGATACTGTGCCACATCCGCCCGACGAAGCCAACAATTGGGAGCATAAAGGTTATCGGTGAGGATGGTATACCATGCCCAAAACAAGACGAATGTTGTAGGGTCACGTGCATACTGCGTATGCTGCATACTGCGTATGCTTTGTCGTGTCCGCCGGTTTGCGCCAATCCCCGCCCAACATTACTATGAGCGCTAATCGACTCGCCGGTGGTTGAAGGGCAGCGAGAACTGCCTGCGCCTGCCGCGGCTCAGGATGCCAAAGAGGCTGACGACACTCAACAGGCTGAAAATCGACATGAAGCTGCCGATGCTGCCCACGCTCAACAGGCTGCCCGCGCTGCCAATGCTGAGGATGCTGCCCGCGCTGCCGATACTCAGGATACTGCCCGCGCTGCCAATGCTCAGGATGCTGCCCACACTGCCAATGCTCAGCCAACTGCCGCCCGGATCACGTCGTTCAGATCGGTGCATCATAAGTCCTCCAGGTTGAAAGTTACAGGCGGAAAGCATTTCCTTTGATCTTTCCACTTGCAACTTTTTACTTTCAACTTTCGACTCTTGCTCTAAATCCCTGCGTCCGGGCGGTACTCGCCGAAGACGCCGCGCAGCGTGTGACACACTTCGCCCAGCGTAACGTCATGATCGACACACTCGATCAGCAGGGGCATCAGGTTGTCGCTGCCGCGCGCCGCTGAATCCAGCCTGCCGCGCAGTTCCGCGACCCTGCTCTCATCACGCGCTGCCCGAAGCTGCGCCAGACGATTATGCTGCGCCGCCTCGATTGCCGGGTCTACCCGCAGAATATCGACCTGATGCTCCTCATCGACGGTGAAGCGGTTCATGCCGACGATCACCTGATCGCCCTTTTCGACGGCGCGCTGGTATTCGTATGCCGCATCCTGAATCTCGCCCATGACGTAGCCGCTTTCGATGGCTGCCAGCGCCCCACCCATGCTGTCGATCAGCGCGATCTGTTCCTCGGCACGCCGGACGATCTCATCGGTGAGGTACTCAATCGCATAGCTGCCCGCCAGCGGGTCAACCGTATCGGCGACGCCGGTTTCGTAGCCGATGATCTGCTGGGTGCGCAGCGCCACCTGCACCGCGTCCTGCGTCGGCAGCGCCAGCGCTTCGTCCATGCTGTTGGTGTGCAGCGACTGCGTGCCGCCCATCACCGCCGACAGCGCCTGAATTGCCACCCGAACGACGTTGTTCACCGGCTGCTGCGCTGTCAGCGTGCTGCCGCCGGTCTGGGTGTGGAAGCGCAGCCGCCAGCTCTGGGGATTCTGCGCGCCAAAGCGCTCGCGCATGATCTTCGCCCACAGCTTGCGCGCCGCGCGGAACTTGGCGACCTCTTCCAGAAACTGGTTGTGGGCGTTGAAGAAGAACGAAAGCTGCGGGGCGAAGGCGTCTACGTCGAGTCCGGCGTCGAGCGCCGCCTGCACGTAGGCGATGCCATTGGCGAGCGTGAAGGCGACTTCCTGAACGGCGGTGCTGCCCGCTTCGCGAATGTGATAGCCGCTGATGCTGATGGTGTTCCAGTGCGGCACGTTGGTCTTGCAGTAAGCGAACAGATCGGTGATCAGCCGCATCGACGGCTTGGGCGGATAGATGTAAGTGCCGCGCGCGATGTACTCCTTGAGAATGTCATTCTGTACCGTCCCGCGCAGCCGGGCGGCTTCCACGCCCTGCCGCTTCCCGACGACGATGTACATCGCCAGCAGCACCGTGGCGGGAGCGTTGATGGTCATGCTGGTGCTGACCTTATCCAGCGGAATGCCTTCAAACAGCCGCGCCATGTCGTGGATGCTGCTGATACTCACGCCCACCTTGCCGACCTCGCCCTCCGCCATCGGATCGTCGGCGTCATAGCCAATCTGCGTCGGCAGATCGAAAGCAACTGACAGCCCGCTTTGCCCCTGTTCGAGCAGGAAGCGATAGCGTTCGTTCGATTCTTCGGCGCTGGCATAACCGGCGTACTGGCGCATCGTCCACAGGCGGCTGCGGTACATCGTCGGCTGGATTCCGCGCGTGAACGGGTATTCGCCCGGAAAACCGATCTCCGTTTCGTAGCCTTCCGGCTGGGTTACCGGCACATCTTCGGGCGTGTAGACGGTATCCAGCGGAATAGCGGACGATGTGGTGAAGGCGGGCTTACGCTCTGGCGCGCGTTCCAGCGCCTTTCGGACGACATTTTCGCGCCAGTGTTTTTTTGCCTCGTGCAAGCGATATGCGACCATTGTTGTGAACCTCGGTTTGTTTGCTAACGACACTGCCCGTCGCCCGGCGGCGGTTCGCGTCTGTACGATGCTGCTAATAGGGATTAAACGCGCTCAACGGCACTTCGATGCCCTCGAAACTTCTGAAGGTCAAATCCTGGAACTTCAGCCCCAGGCTGCGCCGGACGTTCTCAAACAGGCTGATATACCCCTGGGAGAAACGCGGCGCGGTCTGCAATTGCAGGTCTTCCAGCACCCGACCGATGGCGTCCTCGTCGCCTTCGATCTCAACGAAATTGCCGTAGGGCATCTCGTCCAGCACCACTTCGGCGCTGTCCAGCGCGTAGGTGGTGCGGTATTTCTCATACATCATGAAGACGTGATAGCCGAGTTTGTCCAGTATCGCCTGCATGGCTTCAAAATCGCTGATCTCCACTTCCGCCTCATAGCGGCTGGTGGCGCTGTCCTGGGTGGGCAGACCGCGCTCGTCCTTGAAGGTCAGGCGGGTGCGCGTATCCTGGCGCAGCCGCAGCACCTGGCGGCTCGCGGTCAGCGCCATCGAGTGGTCGTCATAGCGCAGGTTCACTTCGTGGATGCGCGGCGCGGTCATCTGCGCGCCAACTGCATCGAGCCGCCGCGCCACCGCCGTCAGATCCGGCACGTAGAGCTTGAGTTCAGTTTCGGTGAATTTGGTCACAACCTGTCCATTCCTGCGCAAGCCCTCACCCTAAATCCCTCTCCCTCAGGGCGAGGGACTTACAAATCGAGAGGGGGTGCGAACGAAGTTTGCAATCGGGATGAGGGCAGGTTCATCCTGCTCACTCGCCTTCCGGCACCGGCACGACTTCAAGCTCGAACCCAAATGCCTGCTCAAATATCTCGCGGTGGTGCTCGACTGCCCACAGCGGAACCTGCTCATCGCCCGTCACCAGCAGTTCCATTCGGGCGTGATTGCCGTTCACTGCCAGCCGCACATCATGCACCACGCCGTCCCGTGAACGGTCAAGCTGTTCTGCCAGACGCAGCAGGGCGCACATTTGCACCAGCCGTTTGTCGTCCCGGTCTTCGAGCAGCTCATCAAGCTCATCGGTGGTGGGTTTGCCCTTGCGGTGATAGCGCACCAGCAGCGCGATCAGGGCGATCTCACGGTGGGTATAGCCCGGCAGCCCGGCGTTCAGGACGAGGTAGCTGCCGTGTTTGTGGTGATCGTGATAATCGACTGAGACGCCGATGTCGTGCAGCATCGACGCCGCCCACAGGATTTCGCGCTCGTCCGCGCCGCACAGGTGGCGATTGGCGGGAATCTGGTCGAACATCGACAGGGTGAGTCGGACGATGTGTTCGGCGTGCTTTTCCTGAAAGCGGTACAGGTGGCATAGATTCAGCACCGAAGCGCGGCGTACATGATCAAAGACCGGCGGGTCGCCAGCCTGGGCGCTGTCACCATTTGTCGCCAGAAAGCGCTCGTAAAACAGCCCTTCGCGCAAGCCCTGACCGCAGATGACCATCTCCTCAAAGCCGCTGGCGCGCATGACCTCGTAGACGACGGCTGCGCCGCCAAGTGAAATATCGGCGCGGTCAGTCTTCATGCCGACGATCTTCTTGCGCCCGCCGACCGTAAGCTCTGCCAGTTCGTCGCGGATGGTCGAAACGTGGCTGTAGGACATGACATAGCCATGCAGAATATCCAGCGGATAATCGGCGCGCTTCTGCTGCAGCCGCGCGATCTGGCGCAGCGTGCCGCCTTCGCCAACCATCATCATGCCTGGCTCCTGCCTGAACCAGTCGAGCGCCTCGAACTGCTCGCGCAGGTGGCTGCTCAGGTTCTGGAGTTCTTTTGCCGTTGCCGGGTCAGAGTGCAGGAAACCCTCGGTCACGCGCACCGCGCCCAGCGGAAAGCTGATGGCGCGTACCAGCTTGCGGTCTTCCACGCGGCATATTTGCAGCGAGCCGCCGCCGAGATCGACGACGAAGCCGCTGTCGAAAGTGGTGCTGTTCACGGCGGCAAGATAGCCGTAGTACGCTTCTTCCTCGCCTGAAAGTACCCGGACTTCAATGCCGCTTTCGCGCTGAATACGTTCAAGAAAGCGCTTCTGGTTACGCGCGTCGCGAATCGCGCTCGTGCCGACGGCGACGACGTTTTCGATGCCCACCGCCTCGCAGAAGGCGGCGTAAATCTGCGCCACCCGCGCCGCCCGATCCATCGCCGCCGGACGCATAACGTTCAGTTCCGCCATGCCCTCGCTGATACGAACGGACTCGCGCACCTCGTCCACCACCTTAAAGCTGAGATGCGGCACATATTCAGCGACGATCAGCCGCCAACTGTTGCTGCCCATGTCGATGATGGCGATCCGCTGTGAATCACGGTATACGTCGCTGTGTTCTGCCAGAGTCCTGAGTTGTCGCAGTGTAACCAAGCGTCATCCTTCAATGCAGTCGTTGACCCTGTGTATTAGAGCGTTAACTCATCATTTTTGCCATGCAGATTTACAGGTCGGGGGTATGACATTCAGGTCATTTGCCGGACTCATGACACTGTTCGCAGCGCTTCCGGCAAGCCGTTGCGGATGGCATTGACCAGCAGGGCGTGCTTGCCCGTCGCCAGTTCCGGCGCGAGGATAACGCTGTGGGCGAACATGCCCGCGCCGCGTTCGATCATCCACACATCCGTCACATTGTAATCTGGCAGGTTGGTCTGATCGGTCAGATGATCGAAGCCGAGGCTTTGCAGCGCCCTGACAAGGGTTTCGTAGGCGGTGACCGATACCAGCGGGGACAGCGGCAGCCCGCCTAAGGCGCTTTGGAAGCGGATTTCAAAGCGGATGCCATCGGCAGTAGTGCGGTACAGAGTCGCCGCTGAGTCGCTGGCGCGCCCGTCGAAGTAGTGGACTGTAATCCGGTAGACCGCCTGCATTCCGGGACGCCGCGCCATCTGCGTCACCCTCTCCAGACCGAGCTGGTCGGACACCCCTCGCAGAATGGGCAGAAAATAATCAAGTGTTCCGGGCATGGTTCTGTACCGCTGTTATGATCGCGTCGAGTATCACCTCCATTGTAGGCTAACTTTTAAGCGCGCGTTTGCTATATCTCCAGCACGACTTTTCCAAACACCGATCCGGCTTCGAGCAGGCGGTGTCCTTCGCTGATATCACTTAACGGCAGAACGGCGCTGATGGCGGGTTTGAGCCTGCCCTCGAAGACCAGCCCCATCACCTGCTGGAAGTCTCTGGTCTGTCCCATCGTGCTGCCGATCAGGCTGATCTGTTTCGAGAACAGGTAGCGAATGTCCAGATTGAACAGCGGACCGCTGGTATTGCCGACGATCAGAATGCGCCCGCCGCGCCGGACGCTGCGGATGCTGTCGAACAGCGTCGCCTGCCCGACATTATCGACCACCACATCCACGCCCTGTTTATTGGTCAGGCGGAACATCTCCTTTGACCAGCTTTCGACTGCCGAGCGATCAATCGTCACGTCCGCGCCGAGCGCCTGCGCCTGGGCGCACTTTTCGGCGCTGCTGCCCACCACGTACACCTTACAGCCCGCGAGCCGGGCGATCTGAATACTGGCAGTGTTCACCCCGCCGCCCGCGCCGACGATCAACACGCTTTCGCCGGGCTGCAAGCCGCCGCGCCGGATTAGTGAGTGCCAGGCGGTGATGTAGACCAGCCCCGCCGCCGCGCTCTCGGCAAAGCTGATGTGGTCGGGCAGCCTGATCACATTACGCGCCGGGACGACGACGTATTCCGCCGCCACGCCGGGCGCGTGCTCGCCCATAATCGCCACGTCAAGGCAGGCGTCTTCGCTGCCGTGAAGCTGGATGCAGTCGGGATCGATCACTGTCGGATTAATGCCGACTCGGTCGCCTGCGGCAACGTGGGACACCCCCTCGCCGACAGCATCGACAATCCCCGCGCCATCGGCGCAGGTGACGTGCGGCATGGGCAGGTTTAGCCCCTTCCAGCCCTCGCGCACCCACAGGTCAAGCCGGTTGAGGGCGGCGGCTTTCATGCGCAGGCGCACCTGTCCGCGTCCGGGTTCTGGCACCGGCAGATCGGCGATTTGCAGGACATCGCGCCCGCCGTGTTGGTAAAAGACCGCCGCCCGCATCAGCGCAGCCCCAGTTCGCTGCGGGCGATCACCAGCCGCTGAACTTCGCTGGTGCCTTCGTAAATGCGGGTGATTCGGGCGTCGCGGTAATAGCGTTCGATGGGCAGTTCCTTGCTGTAGCCCATGCCGCCGTGTATCTGCACCGCTTCGTCGGTCACAAACATGGCGGTTTCGCTGGCGAACAGTTTCGCCATGCTGGCTTCCAGCGAGTAGCGCTCGCCGGTGGTCTTGCTGCGCTCTTTGGCAAAGCAGGCGCTGTAGATCAGCAGGCGGCTGGCTTCGATGCGCGTCCTCATATCGGCGATTTTTTGCTGGATCATCTGAAGCTGTCCGATAGCGCCGCCAAACGCCTGACGCTCGCGGGCGTACTGAAGGCTTGCCTCGTATGCCGCCTCGGCAATGCCAAGCGCCTGCGAGGCGATGCCGATTCGCCCGGCATCCAGGACGGTCATGGCAATTTTGAAGCCTTCGCCCGGCTGACCGAGTACGTTCTCAACCGGAACGCGGTAGTCCTCATAGACGATCTCGCTAGTGGCGCTGGCGCGAATACCCAGCTTCGGCTCCTTCTTGCCGCGAATGAACCCCGGCTGATCGGCATCGATCAGGAAGGCGGTGACGCCCCGGTGTTTCTTCTCCGGCTCGGTCATGGTGAACAGGATGACATAATCGGCGACTGGTCCGCTGGTCACCCAGCTTTTGCGCCCGTTAACCACATAGTGCGTGCCCTCGGCATTAAGCACCGCGCGGCTCTCCATCGTGCCTGCGTCGCTGCCACTCATCGGCTCGGTCAGGCTGTAAGCGCCGATTTTCTCGCCGCTTGCCACTGGCACCAGATATTTCTGCTTCTGCGCTTCGGTTCCAAACTTGAGAATTGCGTGGCAGTACAGCGAGTTATTGACGCTGACGATGGTGCTGTGGCTGGCGTCGGCGCGGGCAACTTCGATCATCGTCAGGGCATAGGCGAGCGTATCCATCCCCGCGCCGCCGTAGGCTTCCGGCACTTCGATGCCCATCAATCCCATCTGCCCCATCTTCCTCACCGTCTCCAGCGGAAAATCGCCCGATTCGTCGTGTTCGGCAGCGATAGGCGCAATCTCGTTCTGGGCGAAGTCGCGCACTGCTTTGCGCAGCGCTTCGTGTTCATCGGTCAGTTGGGGAATCAAAATCTGTTCGCTATCCATTGGCATCACTTTCTAATTATCACAAAAAGACCGCTGCATTAGGAACGTAAATTATAGCGCGTTCGCAGATGTTGTCGGAAACAGCGCCTGCTTCCGGCAGATTGCGCCGCGCTTTGCCGCCGCGTTATACTCATATTTATGGATTAGGGCGTAAAACCCACAGCCTTTAGGCGTGGGATATAAGCCCTTCACACGCTTTAGCCGCTTCAGATGGTTTTCTTTTTGGGTAGATCGGGTATAATAGAGGTTGTGGGTAAGTGCGCAAACACTTACCCACGCCTCCGGCGTAGGAGCGCCGAAAGCATGAGCAATTCTACTGTAGTACGCAGAATGTACAAGTACAGACTGTACCGCGCCGACAAGAAGGATCGGAAGCTGCGGCACAAGCTGTTTGTTGCGTCTACGGTATGGAATCACTTCATCGCCCTGCAACGTCGCTACTACCGCCTGACGGGGAAATACATCGCGCTCTATGAGATGAACAGGCATGTCCTGAAACTCCGCAAGACGCAGCGCTTCGCCTTGTGGCGCGACTTGTACTCTCAATGCTGTCAGGACGTGTGCCGTCGCATTGACGATGCCTACCAGCGCTTCTTCAACAAGCTGGCGAAGCGCCCGCCAAAGTTCAGGAAAGCGCGGCGCTATTCGTCGTTCGCTTTTCCGCAATCCGGCTACAAAGTTGAGGGAAACACCATCACGATTGACGGCGTGACATACAAGTTCGTCAAGCACCGCGAAATCGGCGGGCACATCAAGACGCTCACCGTCAAACGGGATGCTGTTGGGCGGTTGTGGCTGGTCTTCAGCGTGGTTGAGAACCTGCAAATCGACCCATCCAGCACGGGTAAAAGCGGCGGATTCGATTTCGGTTTGAAAACGTTCCTGACCGACGATGAAGGCAGAAGCTACGGCAATCCACAGTTCTTCGCGCAGAACATCCGCAAAACCCGCCAGCTCAACCGCCAGCTTTCGCGCAAGGTTGAAGGCTCGAAGTGGTGCAAGCGAGCGAAGCGGGCGTTGGCAAAGCACAGCGCGGATGTGGCGAACGCGCGGCGGGACTTTCACTTCAAGCTGGCGCATCGGCTCTGCGACGAATACGACGTGCTGTGCTTTGAAGACCTGAACCTGCAAGGCATGAAAGCGCTGTGGGGACGTAAGGTGAGCGATCTTGGCTTTGCCAGCTTCATGAACATCCTCGAATGGGTGGCGTTCAAACGCGGTAAGCGGGTTGTGAAGATTGACCGCTTCCTGCCAACGACAAAAACCTGTTCGGGCTGTGGACAAAAGCATCCCCTCACTTTGCGAGACAGAACGTTGGCATGTGACTGCGGGCTGACGATTGACCGCGACCACAACGCCGCCATCAATATCAAACACAGCGGGGCATCGCTGTGCTACCGGAGCGACAGTAAGACGAAGGTTCGCCTTCGCAGTCGCGTTGAGGGTAGAAGCCCAAGTCCTTAAGACTTGGGAGTATGTCACACAGCCTGCCGGATCAGGGCGCAGGCTGCCGCGTCCTTCCAATTCGGCTTTTACTCAGCACGTGAGAGAGTTGTTATGCCCCCGATCAAGATTAACCACATTGCCGTTGTCGTCGAAGATGTGAACCAGGCGCTTGAGTTCTGGCAAACGGCGCTGGGCTTGCCGCTGCATCACGTCGAACATAACGAGGATGAAGCGGTCGATATTGCCTTCCTGCCGCTTGGCGACGGTGAAATCGAGCTAATCGCGCCCTTCACCGAAGACAGCGGCGTCGCCAAATACCTCGCCAAACGCGGCGCTGGGCTGCACCATCTGTGCATCGAAGTTGAGGATATCGACGCGGCGCTGGCGCAGATCGTCGGCGCAGGCGCGCAGATGATCAACGAGTCGGCGCGCAGCCGCCCGGACGGCACCCGCTACGCCTTTGTTCATCCCAGGAGCACCGGCGGCGTGCTGCTGGAGCTGTACGAGCTGCCAAAGAACGCCTGAACCATCTGAGTACCATCAAAACCACAGTGAGGGGGCGCTGTGCTGCACCCCTCACTGTGCGGTCACAGGATGAATGGTAGAATGCGATTATGGTCAAAAAGAGTAAAGTTTTTCGTAAAATTCTATCAGGTTCAAAAAACGTCCGTTTTTCTGAATTCATTCTCGTGATTGAGGCATTTGGGTTCACATTTGAGAGAATTCGGGGCAGCCATCACATTTACTCACATCCCCAGATTCCACAGCCAATCTCGGTGCAACCAGACAATAATGGGCAGGCGAAGCCCTACCAGATGAAGCAGTTTACCAAGTTGGTTGAAAAGTATGATCTCAGTTTGATGGACAATCTGGATGAATAGGAGAGATCACATGAAAGACCATCATATCAACATCTTCTACAGTGAAGACGATCAGGCGTATATCGCCGACATTCCAGATTTTGAAATGTGCTCGGCTTTTGGAGATACGCCCGAACAGGCACTGGCACAGGTTCTGATTGCAAAGGCGGCGATTGTTGAGGTCATGCAGGAGAAGGGACTACCTGTTCCTGAACCTCGCTATCGCCCTGCCATTTATCAGGTTGCCTAGCTGCCCTGTCAGATTGCCTGTTTCGGCTCTAGTCTCTCTCCTATCTTCGCGCCTCGGAATCTTTTACTGGGTTTTAACAGAGCCTATACAAGGCAGCGTCCAGTAATTGCGTATAATGAAGCCCATCTATTTCCATAACTTATCATGATCAAGCGTTAGAAAGGGCAGATTTCCTTATGGGTACAGGGAAACGTTGGCACATGCTGACATTCATCGTCGCGGCGCTGCTGATGTGTCTGGCAGGCGCGGTCAGCGCGCAGGACGGAACGCTAGTGCTCGGTCAGCCGTCAATTGCCGAACTGGCAGCGGGTCAAACGCGCTCGTTCAGCTATACCCTCGCCGAAGCACGCGGCGTGTCGCTGCAAGCGCTGGGCGAAACGGCGCAGCCCACCATCACCATTATGAGCGACGGTGAAGTGGCTGCCTCGCAGGGCAACACCGACAGCAGCCTGATCGTATCGCTGTCGGCGTTTCTGAACGCCGGTTCCTACACTGTCCAGGTTGGGGCGGCGAACGGGACGGCAGGGACGGTCATTCTGGTGCTTCAGCGCGAAACCCCTATCACCCTGACCACCTTGACCCCCGGTACTCCCGCCCGCGGGGATGTCAGCCTGGATGCGCCGATTGCCGTTTACAGCTTCAACGCTCTGGCTGAACCCGCCTATCTGTACGTTGAAAGCGATCTGCCCGAACGCGGCTCGAACGCGCGCGTGCGTAACACGACGACCGGGCAAATCAGCGGCGTCGTTGGCGCGGAGCTAAGCGGCGCGCGGCTGCGCTTTCCGGCGGGCAGCGCCGCCTATCAGGTCGAAATCACCCACAGCGGTTCGAGCACGATTGACGCGCATACGGTTTGTTTCACTGCCGTGAGCGCTGGCGGCTGTGAAGCGAGCGCCCCGCCGCCGACGGTAGAAGCGCCAGAAGTCGATGCGCCGGTGGCGACCGTCGAAGTGCAGGCGGCTGCCTGTACCGTCAGTTCAGCCGTGGCGGGTCCGGTCAATATCCGCCAGTCTGCCACCACCAGTTCCGCCATCATCGGCTCGCTGCCCGCCGGATCGCAGGCGGATGTGATCGGTATTTCGCCCAACGGCGGCTTCTACAACATTTTCTTTAACGGGCTGAACGGCTGGGTGTCCCTGTCGGTCGTCAATGCCAGCGGTGACTGCGCCAGCGTCGCGGTGGTAAACCCGCCGCCGGTCGCGCCAGCGCCGACCCAACCACCGGCGCAGCCGACTCAGCCGCCCGCCCAGCCCACCCAACCGCCGACGCCCACCGCGACCCAGAGCGGTCCGTGTCTGATCAGCGTCGTCTCTCCGGTCTACGTCTATCAAATTCCGGTTGAGCAGGTGGATTACCTTCAGGATCAGGTCGGGACAGGCGGGCAGCTTATCCCCACCGGACGGCTGGCGGATAACTCGTGGTGGAAAACAAACTATGCCAGCGCCTGGATTCAGACCAGCCGCTTTGGGAACGAAGTGACGGTCAGCGGCGATTGCAGCGCCCTGCCCATTGTGACGCCGTAAGCGGGTAACAGCATCGAATGCAGAACCGGCGGGGGCGGCTCACCGAGCCGTTTCCGCTGGCATATACGCCAAAAACGCAACTCGATCAGAACGGGACATAGATGCGCTATGTCCCGTTTGATTTCCGGCTGTTCTTCTTCATGTGCAACACCGCGGCGCGGTCATGCGTACATATACATACAGGCAAGCACAATAAAGAGGAAAAGTGCATGAACGAATCAGCCGGAAAAGAGAAGCGCAAGAACGACCAGCGCCGCCCGTTCCAGTGGTGGCTGCTGGTGGTGGGAGTCATCATTGGTGCTGTCGTGATGCTGCTGGTGGTGCAGCAGCGCACGCAGCCCGTAAACATGTCGCCGCCGGTCGATATTGCGCTGACCGCGACCTATGTTGTCGAGCAGGCGACGCTGATGGTTCAAGATCCGCTGCAGTTGACGGCAACCCATATTGTCGAGCAGTTGACGGCAACCGTCGTCAGCCAGGAGGCAGCGGGACGTGAAGGCAGTCTGATGGATCCGATTGCGCAGACGGCGACTCACATCATCGAGATGGCGACGCAGCAGGCGGCGAACCCGTAGAGTTTTTTGCTTGAGTTTTTGGAAGCGGACATTTTACATCGGGCGGCACGAACCGGGCGACTCCACCAACACAACGTTTTCCATTGGGTGTTGGGGGCGACTCACGAGTCGCCCGCGTCGCCCTGCATTTCCACCGCTACTCCTGCACCAGTTCAATCGAATTACCATCCTGGTCGGATACAAACGTGCGTCCGTCGCGGCTTGTTACGGGGATGCCCGCCTCATTGGCGCGTTCGACCACCCCCGCGAACGCTTCCGCGCCGGGGATGACGACGCTGTAGGCGACCAGACCAATGGCGTCGGCGGGTGGCGGCGTGGTTCCCGCCCAGGTATTCAAGCCGATATGATGATGATAGCCGCCCGCTGCCACGAACAGCGCGCCGGGATAGCTGCGCTGCATCGCGTCAAAGCCGAGCAAATCCACGTAGAACGCCTCGGCGCGGGGCAGGCTGGAGACATGCAGGTGTATGTGTCCAATGTCGGTTGCCGGATCGATGCCGGTATACGGTTCGTCCCCCGCTTCGCCCAGCAGGTCGTCAAGATCCAGCGGCAGCGTATCCATGGCTACCGCGCCGTTGGACATGCGCCATTCCTCGCGCGGACGGTCGCGGTAAAGCTCAAGTCCGTTGTCGTCCGGGTCGGGCAGGTAGAGCGCTTCGCTGACGAGGTGATCTGAAAATCCGCTGAAGGGCACCTGTTTGACGACAAGCTGCCGGAACGTTTCCGCCAGCGCTTTTCGGCTTGGCAGGCGAATAGCGACGTGATACAGCCCGGTTGAGCGCCGAGGCTTCGGCGGGGCGTCAGGGTCTTCAGTCAGGATGATGATCGCTGGCTCGCTGCCGTCAGCGGACAGATAGCTGGTATCGCCGTCGCGACGAATTTCGGTCAAGCCAAGCTGATCGCGGTAAAAGCCGAGCGAACGGTTCAGATCGGCGACGCGCAGGCGCGCGTAACCGATGTGGGTATCGGCGGCAAGTTGAAATTCAGACATGCGGTACTCCATGACAGTGTGAATGTGATTCTCGATGCGCTCACGCGCCTGTACCTTACTGGTAGATTGATATGAGTAATGTTAGAATCGCGTCGAATGCTGAAAAAGATTTCAATCGAAAGACAATCATGGCTCAAAAATATCAGGAATTGATGCAGCGCCTTAACGATGTCCACCAGTTGCAAGCCAGCGCCGGGCTGCTGGGTTGGGATCAGCAGGTGCTGATGCCCGCCGCCAACGCTCACGCGCGCGGCGCGCAGTTGGCGGTGCTTTCGCGCCTCGCCCACGAGATACTGACCAGCGACGAAACCGCCCGCCTGTTTGAAGACGCCGAACGCGAGCTAAACGACGCCGATTATGACTCGAAGGAAGCCAGCATGATTCGGGTCGCCAAAAAAGATTACGACAAGGCAGTCCGGCTGCCGTCAGAGTTCGTTGCCGAGCTGGCGCGGCAGACGGCGGTATCGCATGAAGTCTGGGCGCAGGCGCGGGCAAACAACGACTTTCGCGCCTTCCAGCCGACGCTGGAGCGCATGGTCGAACTGAAGCAGCAGCAGGCGGGCTATCTGGGCTACAGCCAGCATCCCTACGACGCGCTGCTGGGGCAGTACGAACGCGATATGACCGCCGCCCAGGTGAAAGCCATTTTTGACGAGCACAAGCCGCCGCTGGTTAGCCTGATCGCCGCTGTCAAAGAGCGCTCGGATCGGGTGAGTGATGCGGTGCTGCATCAGCCCTACGATATCGACAGGCAGCGCCAGTTCGCGCTGGACGTCGTGGCGGGCTACGGCTTTGACTTCACGCGCGGTCGGCAGGATGTGGCGGTGCATCCATTCTGTTCCGGCTTCTCACGCAGCGACGTGCGCATTACCACTCGCTTTTATGAAGATTTCCTCAACC
Organism: Aggregatilineales bacterium; assembly: GCA_030834905.1. Classification (GTDB taxonomy): domain Bacteria; phylum Chloroflexota; class Anaerolineae; order Aggregatilineales; family Phototrophicaceae; genus Flexifilum. Next base: position 125,678 of record JAUQWZ010000018.1, read on the forward strand.
CGTCCCTGTTCGGCATGATGCACGAAGCCGGACATGGCATGTATGAGCAGGGGGTCAGCACGGAGATCGACGGTACGCTGCTGGGATCGGGTACGTCGCTGTCGGTTCACGAGTCGCAGTCGCGGATGTGGGAAAATATCGTCGGGCGGAGCCGGGGCTTCTGGAACTGGGCATTCCCACAGTTGAAAGCGCTGTTCCCCGAACAACTGGCGAACAGCGATGTCGAGCGCTTCTACCGCGCGGTCAACATCGTCAAGCCGTCGTTCATCCGCGTCGAAGCCGACGAAGCAACCTACAACCTGCATATCATGCTGCGCTTTGAACTGGAAATGGATATGGTCGCCGGCAAAGTGAAGGTGGCTGACCTGCCCGAAGAGTGGAATGACCGCTTTGAGGCTTATCTCGGCATCGAGCCGCCGAGTGATGCCCTGGGCGTGCTGCAGGATGTTCACTGGTCAAGCGGCTTGATGGGCTACTTTCCGACCTACGCGCTCGGCAACCTGCTGGCGGCGCAGTACTACCGCAAAGCTATCGAGGAGCGCCCGAACATCCCCGACGATATCGCCAGCGGCAGATTTGATACCCTGCTGACGTGGCTGAACGAGAAAATCCACGTTCACGGGCGCAAATTCACCACCGACGAACTGACGCGCCGCATCACTGGCGAGGGCATCCAGTCGCGCTACTACATGGAATACCTCGAAAAGAAGTACGGCGAGATTTACGGGCTGTAGGTATTCGCCCACCATAAAAACGCCTGTCATGTAGGGACACCATACATGGTGTCCGAAAGGTCGCCATACGGCGGACATGATATATCGTGTCCCTACGGAAAACCTGTATTATTTTGTAACACAGCATAAGCGTTCTGGCTGAAGCTGCGCCCCTACCCCGACACCTGCGCCCAGAAACCGCGCTCCATGCCGGGGATCTCGGTGAAGGCGTAGACGGTATCGCCGGGTCCCTGAATGTAGGTGGTGTATGAGGTGCGTCCGGCGGGCTGGCGCGCCGAGTCAAAGCCGATCTCGGACGCCAGCGCCCAGCCAAGACCGCTGGCTTCCGCGCCGCCCATCGTCTGCCACACCAGCCCAAAGCCGCGTATCGGCGTTAGCAGCCCTTCGGGCGCTGTAGCAGCGGGATCGGGCGAGCCTTCGACATAGGTATCGTTGAAGATCTGAATCCGCCCATCGGCGTTGGTCAGCACGTAAATCTGCCGCGTATCCGAGAACCACATCATCACGCCGCCTTCAAACGGCTGCCAGACGGCGGTGACGGTTCGCGCCGGGTCTTCTGGGCAGCGCGGCGACGCACCGACCAAACCGAGCCACGCCTGCGCGCAGATCACTTCAAGCGTCACATCCTGCGCGGCGGCGGCTTCAGCGCCGGTCACTTCGAGGCGCAGGGCGTAGGTTCCGGCGCGGGAAAAATCGCCCACCGTCAGCGTGCCCGTCAGCGGCAGCGGCTGCGCCGAACGTGGGCGCGCGCATTCGGCGTCGGGCGGCTGCGCGGGCGGACACAGGTAGAGGTACGCGGCTTGCCCCTGTGCCTGCCAGCTTAGGGTCACAGACTGATCGTTCAGGATGGTTTCGGCATCAGCCGAGAAGCTGGCGATCTGCGGCGGGGCAGATTCGGCGGCTTCGGTAGCTGCCGCTGACGGCGCAACCGCGAAAGCATCGGCGGGCAGCCAGATGACCGCGCCAGCGGGCAGGGTGTCGGCAGCATCCAGACAGTTCAGCGCCGCCGCCTGTGCTGGCGTGATAGTCGTGCTGCCGGTAAGCAGGTCGGCAAGGGTATCGCCGGAACGGACGGTATAGGGCTGGAAGTTAGGCAGGGTGGGCGCGGCGCACGAGGCGAGGCGCGCGTCCTGCGCGGATGGCACCACTGCTGCCGGGGCGGCGCTGGTGCTGAATGGCATCCCCGGCGTGACCGGCTGCGGGGTTTGCGCGGCGGCAGTGTGTACCATGACGAACACAAGCAGTACGGCAAGATAGCGTAGACGGCGCATAGGCTCTCCGTGAGTTTACAAAACAGATTACAGCGTAATCGTAGTCGGAGACGCCCCGCGTGTAAAGAGTCGGACTATTTCGGCAGCGACAGAAGGTGCTTAAGGCTTCACTGTCTCAGGCTCTGGAATAGGAATTCCGCGATCCAGCGCCGTTTCCAGCCAGAGTTCTTTGGCTTCATCGAGCATTTCCAGAGCTTCTTCTCTGGATGATCCCTGTGTCATGCAGCCGGGCAGCAGCGGAATTTGAGCGAACCAGAATCCGTCTTCATCTGGTATAAGTTCAATTGCGTATCGAAGAGACAGGTAGTAGTCAAGTGACTTATTCATTGTCTGGATCCTCATCATCAGGCAGGTCGGCTTCGATTTGTTCAATCATCGAAAGTGCTTTCTTTACATAAACTGCGTGCAGAGGATGACGAAATGGCACGACGAGCAGCATTTCTCGCCCACTAGCTTCTATGATAAAGGAATAATGGCTTCCCTTGACCCTGTCGAGTGCAAAACCATATGCCTCAAGCAATGTCCTTAGTTCGCGCATCGAAACATTTCTGGGATTCTGCGCAATGCGCTGCCGAAGTTTCTTCCGTCTAGACATATTCTACTCCGCCAGCCGTCCCCATTCTTCCAGAGCGTCGTGCAAATCGGCGTCTGCCTGCGCATAGGCTTCGCCCAATTCGCGCACGCGCGCCGCGTCGCCACGGGCGCTGGCGGCTTCGATCTCAGCGGTCAGCGTCTGGATCTGCGCTTCCAGCGCGTGGATTGAGGCTTCGATTTCGTCGATGCGCTGCTGAAGCTGGCGCGGCGTCAGCCCATGCTTTTTCTCGTCGGGTTTGCTGCCGCCGTTCTGGGCGGAGCGCTGCGAATCTTTGCCCGCCGCTTCAAGCTCGCGCTGGCGTTCCTTCTCTCTAGCGGCGAGAAATTCCTTGTACGAGCCTTCGTATACGTCCAGCCTGCCCGGACTGAGCGCCCAGATTTGGGTCGCCAGCGCGTCGATCAGGTAGCGGTCATGGCTGACGATCAGGATCGTGCCTTCAAAGTCTGCCAGCACGTTCTGCAAAATCTCCTGGCTGGCAATATCAAGATGGTTGGTTGGCTCGTCCAGCAGCAGGAAGTTCGCGCCCGCCAGCGCCAGCTTCGCCAGCGCCACCCGCCCACGCTCGCCGCCGGAGAGCGTGTCTACCGGACGGAACACGTCGTCGCCTGAAAACAGGAATTGACCCAGGTAATCGCGCGCCTGCCCAAGCCCCATTTCCTTGACCGACAGCACTTCGTCAAGGATGCTGTTCTTAGGATTAAGCAGTTCGTGCGCCTGAGCAAAGTATCCAATTTTCACCGCCGCGCCGATTTTCACCTCGCCTGCCAGCGGCGGAAGCTGCTCGATAACGGTCTTGACGAAGGTGCTTTTGCCGACGCCGTTGGGTCCGATCAGGGCTGCCACTTCGCCGCGCCGCAGGGTGATATCCGGCGACTGGAACAACGGGACATCATAGCCGATAGTGAGATGGCGCGTTCGCAGCACCAGATCGCCGCTGCGCAGCGTGGTCTTCATGCGCAGGTGCATGTCGCGGCGCTGGCGCGGGCGCAGGATCAGCTCGTCGCGTTTGAGTCGTTCGAGCCGTCGCAGCCGTCCCTTCGCCTGCCGCGTGTTTTGCCCGGCAATGTGGCGTCGGATGTAGTCTTCCTGTTTAGCGATAAATTCCTGCTGCGCTTCGTATTCCTTCAGCAGCAGGTCGTGGCGCTCCTCGCGCTGCTGCACGTAATGGCTGTAGTTGCCGCGATAGCTGTCCAGCGATCCAAAATCGAGTTCCCAGACAGTTGAGGCGACGGCATCCATGAAATAGCGGTCGTGGCTGACCGCCAGCACTGTGCCGGGAAAATCCTTGAGAAAGCCTTCAAGCCATTCTATCGCGTTGATATCGAGATGGTTCGTTGGCTCGTCCAGCGCCAGCAGGTCGGGCGCTTCCAACAGCAGCCGTCCCAGCAGCACGCGCGTCTGCTGTCCGCCGGAAAGATGGGTCAGCGGTCGCTGATAATCTTCTGGCTTGAAGCTCAGACCATGCAGCACCGACCGCATCCGCTGCTCATAAGTGTAGCCGCCCGCAAATTCAAACTGCTCCTGAAGCTCGCCGTAAGCCGCCAGCGCGGCATCATGTTGATCGGGGTCTGCCAGCGCCAGTTCCAGACGCGCTAACTCTGATTCCATCTCGCGCAGCGCGGCGAAGGCGGACAGCATTTCGTCCCAGACGGTGTGATCGCCTCTCAGTTCCGGGCGCTGAGGCAGGAAACCAATCCTCAGTCCTTTCGCCCGGCTGACCGTCCCTTCGGTCGGCACATCCAGCCCGATGAGCAGATGCAGCAGCGTGGTCTTGCCCGCGCCATTGGGTCCCACCAGAGCGATGCGCGAACGATGCGGAATCTCCACCGAGACGCCGCTGAAGATCTCTTCCGGTCCAAAGAATTTGCTCAGGTTTGAAGCCGTCAAAATGGACATAACAAAACTGCCTGCTTACGCTTAAAAAGCGGTGAACGCGCTTACACTGGAGGTGAAATCGCCGTCATTATATCATGGGCGCGCGCCTGCCGTGGCGAATCCGACCTTTGCGATTAGCGCCTGCTCTATTAAGATTGGCATAGCGGCATCCGGGAGACCAGCTTGTGAAAACCAGACCTCCGATACGAGGATCAGCGTTTGTCAGCTCTGCGCAGGGCATGGGCGTTACATTCTGGCTGGACGGCGACCAGCAGGTCAGCGCCCAATGCCGCCTGCAGGAGCCGCAGGAAGGTCCGCCGCGGCACGCGCACGGCGGGGCGCTTGCCTCGCTGATTGACGAAGCGATGGGCGCGGCTGCCTGGGCTGCCGGTCATCGCGTCGTGGCAGTTCATCTTGACTTCGATTATTACCGCGCCGTTCCGTTAGGCGTCGAAATCACCGTCAGCGGCAAGGTCGAGTCGGTGGTCGGGCGTAAGGTCTTCACCAGCGGGCTGGTGCTGCTGGACGGTCAGACGGCGGTGTCTGGCAAAGGCGTGTTTGTCGAAGCGCCGCAGTTCTTCGATCAACCGGGCTTTGACGTGATCGAGGAAACGAATGGCTAAGCCCGTCTCTATCATCGGCGATATTCATGGTCAGTACGATAAGCTGGTGGCGCTGCTGCGCGATTCCCAGTTGATTGACGAAGACCTGGCGTGGAGTGGCGGCGATACGCAGCTCTGGTTCACGGGCGATTTTCTCGACCGGGGACCGGACGGCGTGATGGTGGTCGATCTGGTCATGCGGCTGCAGCGCGAAGCGGCGGTTGTGGGCGGTGAAGTCTGCTCGCTGCTTGGCAATCATGAAGTGCTGTTTCTGGGCGCTTATCAGTTTGGCAAGCAGCACGTCGGCTCGATGTTCGCGCTGGGCTGGCTGCGGAACGGCGGCATCATGAAAGACCTGGAATATGTGACCGCCGAGCAGATCGCCTGGCTGAAAGACCTGCCTGCTATGGCGCTGGTGCAGGATCGGCTGCTGGTTCACGCCGATGCGACCTTCTACACCGAGTACGGCAGCAGCATCGAAACAGTTAACCAGACCATCAGCGCCCTGCTGTACAGCGACGACACCGGCGAGTGGCACCAACTGCTGGATTCCTTCTCGGAACGCATGACCTTCTACGATATGCGTCACGACGGCAGCCACAATGCTGAGAGTTTCCTTAAAAAGTTCGGCGGGCGGCAGATCATCCACGGGCATACGCCAATTCACTATATGGATCTGGATTTGACGCCCGATACGATTCGCCAGCCTCTCTCTTATGCGCGCAACCGCTGCCTCAACCTCGACGGCGGCATGTATCTGGGCGGGAATGGCTTCGTCTATACGCTGCCGTAGTAAATGCTTACGAAATTCTCAATTCCCACGCGCGTGAAATTCGTATATGCTGGTCAGGCGGTATGGTTACCCTGTTAATTAACGGAGAAATAACGCTATGCGACGACGGATGTGGATGCTTATTGTAAGCCTGGTGGTCGTGCTGGGAATGGTGGTATTTCCCGCGGCGGCGCAGGAGCCGCGTCAGGTCTGGGCGTTCTATTTTGGCTGGTGGACTGGCGATTCATGGGGCGATGGTCGCCTGCTGGATCGCCCGGCGCAGCCCTATGACTCGCGCGATGGCGGCGCGGTTGGACGCCAGATTGATGAGGCGCGCAGCGCTGGCATTGATGCGTTCATCATGAGCTGGTTTGGTCCCGCGGGCGACAACCTGACTCATCAGGTCTTCAACAGCCTGCTCGATCAGTCCGCCGGACGCGGCTTCCACGCGGCGGCGGCACTCGATATGCACGAAGCCGGGTTCAACGCCACCGCCGGTGACGTGGTGAACTCGCTCAACTATCTGATCCATGACCGCGCCAATCATCCCGGCTACCTGCGCTATGACGGCAAGCCGGTGATCTACTTCTGGAATCAGGGACGCTTCAGCGTGGCGGAATGGCGGGATATTCGCAATCAGGTCGATCCGAACCGCGACACGATCTGGGTGGCGGAAGGCACCAGCACCGCCTACATTGGCGTGTTCGACGGACTGTATCTCTTTAACACCGCCTGGGCGGCAAATCCGGCGTCGGTGGCACAGCAGTGGGCGCGCCGCGTGCAGCAGGCGGGCGGCTGGTTCTATACGCCGACCGTCCTTCCCGGCTGGGATGAGCAGGCTTTGGCAGCCGGACGTTCTAATCCGACCTCGCCGCAGGATCGCGCGGGCGGACGCTTCCTCGCCAACAGTTGGAACGGCGCGGTCAGCAGCGGCGCGAACGTGATTCTGATCGTGAGCTGGAATGAGTATTTCGAGAACTCGCACATCGAGCCGAGCCAGGCGTTTGGTTCGGCGGCGCTGGATATTCTGCGCCCGCTGATCGCGGCGTGGGAAAGCGGCGCGCCATCTCCGGCAGGCGGCGCGGCTGGCGCTCCGGCGGGATCGCCAACTGGTGTGAATTTCACCGTTAATTCGAATCTGCGGCTGCGGAACGCGCCGGTCAGCGGCGATGTGATCACGACCGTACCGGCGGGGTCAGTGGTCGATGTGGTCGGGCGTACCGGCGACAACGGCTGGCTTCAGGTGAATTACGGCGATCAAAGCGGCTGGATGAGCGCGGCATACGGCGCTCTCGTCGGCGACATCAACACCGTCCCCGTCAGCGGTTAGCCAACCGCGTAGGGACACGATAGTATCGTGTCTGCCTAAGCGTTCACAAAACCGGACACGACACTGTCGTGTCCCTAACGAAGCATACGCGCAGTCGGAGATTTCTAGCCTCCGGCTGTGCCTTCCTCGTTCAAAAAATCCTCAATCGCAATCCGCGCGATGCGGAAACTATCGCCAATCCGCGCGGCAGGCAGCTTGCCGTCGTCAATCAGCCGCATCACTTCAGCCTCAGACACGCGCAGATAGGCAGCCGCTTCCGGTATGGTCATGATATCCGGCGCGGGCGACGGCGCTGACGGTGGGACGAAAGGCTGCATCCGGTTCAGCGGCAGGGTGCTGCTGGGAGGCGTGGAGGAGATGATATAGTACACTGCGCCGATAGCGCCCACCAGCGCCACCAGTTCAATCAACGCCGCGTTTTGCAGCGTGTCGAAGTCGAGCGCGCCGCCAGGGGAAAACAACGCCATCCCCGCGAACAGCCCAATGGCGAGTGGTGCCATGAGCAGCAGCGCTATCATGCGGGTTTTGTTTGGCGGGATAAGCCGGTTGTTGATCACAAGCTGCCCGCGAAATAACAGGAACAGCCCAAAGAAAAAAGCAATGCCGCTGCACATAGCCGTGTGCGCTCCTCTCACATGCGTTGGATTATACCCCCAACCCACGATGAAGCATCGGGGCAATACCCCCGCCGCCGGACCAATATGCGCCGTCGCGAGGCGCTCGCGGGCGCGTAATGAGATGCGGGTTCAATTGAGGTCGAAGCCAGCCTGCCGGAATTCGGGCGATATTGACAATTTCGCTGTTTCGCCCGTAACTATAATCACCGGCATCCAAAGTGTTACAACCTTTTTCTTATCCCATAAGGAGTGTTGCTATGTGCTCGCCACAGGTTGAAAAGATCATTCGTGAGCGCCTTGAGAAAGAAGGTCGCCCAGTATTCAGCCGCCGAAACCTGTTAAAACTGGGCGGCTTGTCCGCCGCTGGACTCGCCGCTGCCACGCTGGCACCTGCCCGCCGCGCCAGCGCTCACGGCGCAGCCGGGGTGGTGGATCTCAGCCACGTCTTTGGCACCGCCATGCCCACCTATCTGCTGGGTGAGGGACCGCAGCGCGAGGATTTCGTCACGGTGGAAAACGACGGCTTTTACATCCAGCGCTGGAATTACACCGAACACGCCGGAACGCATGTCGATGCGCCCGGTCACTTTCACACCGATGGCGAAACCATCGACAACTATGCCGCCGAACTGCTGTACAGCCCGGCAGTGGTGATCGATATTTCCGCCAAAGCCGAAGAAAACCCCGACGCGACGCTGGACGTAGCCGATATCGAAGCCTGGGAAAGCGCCAACGGCGAAATTCCGGCGGGCGCGCTGGTCTTTATGTACTCCGGTTGGGAATCGCGCTGGGATGATGCCGAGGCATTCCGCAATGCCGATGCCGACGGCGTGATGCACTTTCCCGGCTTCAGCGCCGAAGCCGCCGCTTTCCTGCTCGCAGAGCGCGACATTCACGGGATCGGCGTCGATACGCTCAGTCTCGATAACGGTCCATCGGCGACATTTGACGTTCATCTGTCGGTGTTAGGCGCGGGCAAGTACGGCATTGAAGGCGTCGCCAACCTCGCCTCGATCATGGATACACCGGGCGCGCTGGTCATTGTGGGCGTGCCGCGCTGGGAAGAAGGCTCTGGCGGTCCCTGCCGCCTGCTGGCGCTGGTCTAAGACGGCGGCAGATTTTTGCAGGGGCGCAGCATGATAGGCACCAGTACCATAAGCTACACTGTGGCGCGGCGGAATGCGTTGTATACTCTGTAGCATGTCATGCCTTGCGACGTACTCGAAGGAGACTAAGATGATGAAACGTATCGCCTGGGTCGCCCCTATTGTCCTGCTGCTGGTGGTCACCTCGGTCGTGCTGGCGCAGTCCGGTTTTGGCGTGGGGTGGACAGCCCAGTATTACAACAACGCCGATCTTTCCGGCACAGCGGCATTTACCGAAACCCTGCCTAGCGGCATCAATTTCAACTGGGGCACCGGTTCGCCCAACGTGTTGGTGCAGCCCGATAACTTCTCCGCCCGCTTCACTTCGGTGCAGTTGTTCACCCAGGGCACTTACGAATTTGTCATCTCCTCGGATGACGGCGTGCGCGTGTACATTGATAACGTGCTGGTGCATGACCGCTTCGTCGGACGGGTGCTGACGACTGACCGCTTTCAGCAGGCGCTGACAGCGGGTTCGCACTCCATCACCGTCGAATATGTCGAGTACGTCGATCAGGCGGCAATCCAGTTCCAGTGGTTCCAGATCAGCACGCTGCCGACGTCAGGGACGCCGACGCCATTCGGGCAGCTTCCGGCAACCGCGGGTCCAACTTCAACCGCCACGCGCATTCCGCCAACGCCGCTGCCCGCCATTCCTGCTGGCGCGCTCACCGGAACTGTGGTGCGGGCGCAGGTGCTGCTGGTGCGCGGCGCGCCCTACCTCGGCGCTCCGGTGATCGGGCGGGTGCTTCGCGGGCAGACCTACGCCGTCGTGGGTCGTGATGAAGATGCCCGCTGGTTCCTGCTCCAGTTAAGCGGAATGCAGGGCTGGGTGTGGGGACACTACCTGTTTGTCAACGGCAATGAGTTTAACGCGCCGGTCGCCAGCCCGTTTGTGGTGCAGGGCAACCCGGCGGCGCTGACCGGCGTGGTCGGGCAGACGAATGCGGTACTGCGTTTGCGCGCCGCGCCGAACACCGTCTCAGAGCAGACCGGGCGAATTCCGTGGGGCGACCTGCTGCCGATTATCGCCCGCGCCAGCACTGGCGGCTGGTACAAAGTGGTATTCCGCGGGACGGAAGGCTGGGTGGCGTCCGAGTTCGTCAACATCATCGAGGGCGATGTGAACACGGTGCCGGCGCAGTAGCGACGATTTAATCAGAGCAATATAATTTGGCTGGGGCGGCGTGAAAATGTTGCCCCGGCTATGCCTGTAACGCGGGCAGGGGTTGGGTACCCACCGGACGAAGCTCACCGTAGATCAGCCCGACGACGATCTGCTCAAGTTCCTTCATACGCGAGGGTTTGCTGTAAAAGGGAATCCCCATTGATTCGCAGTCATACTGGAAGCGCCCGCTTTGGGATATGACGGCGATGCGCGTGCCATCAATCCTGAAGTCCAGCCAGTGATCGCGTAAAAATCCGACCCCGTGTGATCCCGCCATGTCAATATCGTAGACGATCCCATGAAAACGACCGGCGTCCAGGCGTGCTTCCGCCGCCTGCATCGAATCGGCAATGTGCACCTCATAGCCGATGAGCGACAGCCAGTGATGGTACGCGCGCAGCAGGGTGTTGTTGTTTTCGATGATCAGGATGCGTCGTTTCATCAGTCGCAGAGACTTTCAGTTCACAGTCACCTCTATTGTATGGAAGAATACTGCCAAAACGGGCTGAAGCATTGAGAATTCACATGGAATTTGAAACTTATTTATTCTTTTCGGATTAGGATGACCGCCCCCGCCGCCAGCCACAGCAGCCCACCGGCGATCAGCGCGCCCGGCAGCCACCAGGGCTGATATTCAAACACAACCAGACTTTCACCCGCCGGGACAGCCGCCGCGCGGAACATCACGTCAGCCCGAAGTACGTCGGCGGGTTCGCTATTGACCGTCACCGTCCAGCCCGGATAGTAGGCGTCAGCCAGCACCAGATAGCCCGGCGCGCTGGTCTGCGCCGTGAGACTGATTCGCGCTGCCGTATATTCGATAAAAACGGCTGTGCCGTTGTTGGCGTCCGGGACCGACTCGGCAGCCGGAGTCAGATCATCCCCTGAGAGGACAACCGCTGCCGCCGGGTCAAATGCCGGATTGGACATGGCTTCGAGCGCCATTTCAGTGCCGATTTCATCATCGGGCACCACCTGCGCTTCATGGACGATGAAGGCGCGCGGTTGGGCGGCGGCGTTCCGGTAGAGTTCAATATCGCTGGAGAGGATGCGCTGCCACGGCACAGGCTGAAGCTGCTGGAAATCGCCGGTGCGGTTATCGACCAGCGTGGCGGCAGTCACCGTCAGCGGGGCATCTGCCTGCAAACGGACGGCGGTTGGGGCGAAGGCGCTGTCAAAAGGCAGCCTGAGCAGGCGCTGATCCTCAAGCTGGCTCGTCTGCACGCCGCTGGCGCTGATTGTTTCGCCGCCCGCGCCGGTCAGCGCCGCTGTGAGCGTAGGGCAGCCAGCCGACGGGCAGCGCGCCAGCAGATGCAGCGCCGTCGCCTCGAACGGCGGGACGACCTCAAAGTTCAGCCCGTCGTCGTCGTCAAGTGATCGCTTGAAAGTGGTGTCGTAGGCGATATCGTCCAACCACAGGTCGTGAATCTTGTCGGTGATCAGGTAGTGGACGTTCATCAGGTTCAGCCAGCGCTGTTCGGGAATACAGGCACCCTCACAGCTTTCGGGACGCGCCAGAATTTCGCGCAGCCGCCCGTCAATCGTGCGCAGTTCGTCCGGCGGCAGCAGCAGCGAGGTGAAAGCGGTGTAATAGCCGGTGGGCAGCAGCCCGCCGTCAAAACCGTCAGCGCTGGGCAGTCCATAGAGCATGGGCAGGTTCGCCGCCAGCGTGTCCTGCATCTTGATGGCGGTGAAGGCAGTATGGATCGCATCTTCGCTCATGCCTGAGGCGGCGAATCGCGCCGCCAGCGCGTCGCGGTCACCGGGGTCGAACAGCAGTTGGCTGATGCTGAGAAGCCGACCAGAAACCGGCGTGTTTGTCTCCTGCTGGTATGCCAGAAGCTGCTGTGCCGGGAATCGGGGGCGGTTGAACACTTCCGGGGACGACAGATCATTGTAGGGCAGCACCTGAGAAGCCAGCAGCAGTTCGATCAGCGTCGCGGCTGCCAGCAGCCTGGGCTGGCGCAGCCGCAGCAGCACCAGCAAAACGACGAGCGCGGCAGCCCAGCCCGCCAATGTGAGCGCCGTCGGCAGGCTGACCGGCGTCAGATCCGGCTGGCGCAGGGTGAGCGCCGTACTGACCATCAGCCCGATGAGGACGGCTGCCACCAGCGCCAGCTTCCTGAAATCCGGGCGCGGCTGGCTTCGCAGGCTTTGCAGCCCCAGCGCCGCCAGCATTGCCGCTGCCAGTGCGAACAACGCCAGCCAGCGCGCCGGAACGCGGAACAGGTTGAATCCGGGCAGCGTCGCCAGCCACCAATAGAGTGGATTGTACAGCCCAAAGGCGAGCGCCAGCCCGACCAGCCCGACGACCAGCCACGTCACGCGCGGAGACAGTGGGCGTCCCCAGCCGATGCGGCGCAAAATGCCATTCTGGGAACGCAGGGGCAAAACACGCCTTTCCATTATCGTGTTCCCCGCGCCTGAGAGCGCCCCGATCAGCGCCAGCCCCAGCCCGATCACGCCGACATAGGTCACGTACTCGCCGAAGATCAGCCGGTCATAGCTGGGCAGCATCCCGCGCCCGAACACAAACGGGCTGAGCGAAAACGCCGTCGCCTGGTTGGGATTGAGTCCCCCGCGCCGGTTGGAAACGGCGGTCATTTCCAGCGTCGGCACAAGCTGCGGAATCGCCAGCAGCAGGGCGGCGAAACCCGCGCCTGCCAGCAGCAGCAGGGCGCGCGTCTGCCGGGCGCAGAGGGCATAGATGCCCAAGCCATAGACCGAGATGAACACCGTCTGCGTGTGTCCGGTCAGAAACTGGAGCGCCAGCGCCATGCCGAGCAGCAGCGTCCCGCGCAGCCCGGTATCGACTGCTCGTTCCAGCAGCAGGAACAGCCATGGCAGCCACGCTAAACCCTGAAGCTGGTTGATCTGTTCGACATGCCCGCCGAGATAGCCGCCAAGTCCGAAGATCGACGCTGCCAGCAGCGCCGCCACCCGATCCGCGCCCAGCGACCGCCGCGCCAGCAGATACGTTCCCGTTAGCGCCCAGGCGACGTGCAGCAGGATGCTGATCCGCAGCCCATCGGGCGGCGAAAACGGCGTGACCAGCCAGTTGGGCGGGTACAGCGTTCCCACCTGGCTGTTTGCCAGCAGCGGCACGCCCATAAACAGGTCGGGCGACCACAGCGGAAGCTGCCCTGCCAGAAATGCCGCGCTGCGAGCGTGCCAGTAAGGGTAGAAATAGGCGAACGTGTCGCCGCGCGCCAGAATCAGATCGGTGAACGCCAGCCGGTGAAAGAACAACAGCGTCAGCCCAACGATGGCGCAGGCGGTGGTAAGGGCGGGCGCGAGGCGGATGATCGTTGACGCGCGCAGGCGGATCACTCCTGTGGGTTAAGCGTGGACAGAGGTGACGTTTAACCGCCGCCTCTGTCCTCAATCTGGAGAAACTGATGCTCGAAAGCGGCTATGCGGTGGTTTCGGGTTCGTCTGATTCTTTATCAATGAGAGGCGTCGGCTCGATTTCCGCGCCCAGGTTCTCGGCGACCATTTCGCGCACCGATGCGTCGGAAGCGTTCGATTTCGCGGGCGGGATATAGTATTCTTCCTGCTCGTGTGGTTCCCGCATCACCATCCACAGCACGCCGATAATTGTTGCCGCCGCAATGACAACCAGTAAGATGCCTACCAGTGTACCCATCCGTCTCTTCCTTTCCCTCCTGCACAGGAATACAGCCTATTGTAACATCAGGCTGCCCGTTCGCTAAATCCCCGTGTGCGGCGCTGCCTAAAGCGAGGTAAACTCGCCGCCTGTGTAACCGCCGGAGTGGACAAGTCCATTCGTCGTGTCCATCTGAATCTGTTTCGTCAGGGAGCAAACCATCGTGACCAAGCATCGCAAGAAGCAGTCAAAGAAGCAGCAGGATCGCACGCTGTTGATCACCGGCGGCATCGTCGCCGTCGCCGTGATCGTGGTCGTCCTGCTGGTATTGAGCAGCCTGAACAGCCCGACCAGCCAAACCGGCTGCGGCGCGCTCGTCAGCCAGTACCGCGAAGGCGGCATGACGACGACGGCAAGCGGCTTGCAGTACAAAGTGCTGACGCAGGGCGATGGACCGATGCCGACTGCCAGCAGCACCGTCACCGCCCACTATCGCGGCTGCCTGCTCAATGGCACCCAGTTTGACGCCTCGTATGATCGCGGTCAGCCCTCAAGCTTCTCGCTGGCTGGCGTGATCCGGGGATGGACGGAAGGCTTGCAGTTGATGCCGCAGGGGTCGCATTATCTGTTCTACATTCCGTCTGAGCTTGGCTACGGCGCGCAGGGACGCGCTCCCTCAATCGCGCCGAACACGCCGCTGCTGTTTGAGGTTGAGTTGATGGGCTTCCAATAACAGAGGCAAGTGGGGCGCAGCCTGCCGCGCCCCACTATTTCAACACGCTCTAGTCATCCAGTTCCGGCTGAAAAGCGAAATGGATGTGCCCTAATTCCGCTGGCGGGTTGGGCATCGGGTCTTCCCAATAGACCGGGCGAATGAATGCCTCGCGCCCGGCGGCGCGCTGAAGCGCGTGTTCCCATTCCTGACGCACATATTTCGACTGCGACGAGTTGCTCGACCAGAACAACTGGAAGATATCGGCGCGGTCAATCATATTAAGCAGCTCGGCGTTCCAGTTCTGACCGCTTTTCAGCATGACGCTGTCGCGCAGAAAGTCCAGACCGAGCGCCTTGTAGGCTTTTTCGACGCGCTCCACGATCTGCGTGTCGCGGTGGCTGTAGCTGCAAAACACTGCCTGATAGGGCTTGGTGCTGGCGCTGGCAACGCTGGCAGGCAGGCTTGGGCTGCTGCCGGAGGTATCCGGCGGGGTCGCCGCCGCGCTGACAAAAACCGACATCGGAATATCCGCCACGATCACGCCTTCGACGGTGAAGGTGATGCGCCCGTTTGCCGCCTGTTCCAGCGGAACGCCGGTGGCGCGCGCTTTGAAGTCGAAACGGTGCCAGTCCTCCAGAAAAAGCTGGCTGACGCTGGGCGGGTTGAACTGAAAGCCGGGCAGTTCGGGCGTCGCCGTCACCAGCGCCCCTTCCTGAATATCAGCCCGCGCGGTGTCGGAGCCGCGCCGGTAATCGTCGAGCGCCTTGCCAAGCTGCTCTCTGGCGTCGTCCAGCACCTGGGGCGCGGCGGATAGGCGATAGAAATACGCCCGAAGCGGCAGCCAAACGTTGGGCAGCACTTCTTTGGGATAGTAGGCGGAAAACTGTACCTCCTGCGAGGCTTGCGGCGGCGCGGGCGGTGGGACGACTGGCGCGACCGCTGCTGGTGGCGTGGGTGGCGCGGCTGGCACCGGTTGTGGTGGTGGCTCTGCGTCCTCTAATTCCAGAAGATCATCTGGAATGCTGCGCGATGGCTCGCGGTCAGCTTCTTCGGCTGCTTTGGCTTCGTCTCGTCTTACCGATTCCGACGGTTTCGCGCCGACCCTGGGAAGCGGCGACGACAGCAGCGCTGACCACAGCCAGCCTTCGACCGAATCGCTGGCGCGGATGTACACCCAGTCTCGCTGTTCATTAAAGCGCAGCACCGTCACCAGGTCGTCGGCATGAAGCGATGCGACGTGTTCGGCGCTGAAATCTGGCTGCTCGGAAAGCTCGACATCATCGCGAATCGCCGCCGTTCCGACAGCGACCAGCGCCGCTGCTGCCGCCTGACCCACATGGTCATCTGGCAGCAGGCGCACGATGTCTGAAACCAGATCGGTCACCTGAAGCCGCCCGAGGGTGGCGAGCGCGGCAGTCTGCTTTGGAATATCGCTGCTGCTGAGATCGGCGTATGCCTGGCGAATGATATCTGTCTGGCTCATGCTGCCTCCTTATCTAAAGGGGTCTGCCCGTTCCCAACCCGAACAGTTTGTATTGTATCCTTTTTTGCAGGCAGAGGATGACGTTTTGCGCTAAACTACCGTATACTCTTAGTTGCACTGCGCGACACAGACAATACCCTGAACCGAAGTCACCCTAATGCAAAAGGCTGTTACATGTTGCTTGCTAAAAATATTGGAGTCAGTTACAATCTGTGAGCCACTTGTGTAAAAATGAACAAAGCGAGCGATGGGTTGGTGCTGTCAGCACTGACTTCAACGCGCCCTATATACTTTCTCCGCGTCTAGTGTTATGGATATTCAGGCATGGATCAACCCAAAACGGCTAATGGCAGAGGCGGTACATCTCTCATCTGGATCATAGTCGCCGGTTTGGCGATCATTGTGGGTGGGGTGGCGATAGCGCTGCTTACCCCTTACGTGCTGCCCACTGTTGGGTCAGCCGAGGCGCAGCAGGTCGATGATCTGTTCCGCTTCATGCTGGCGCTGGGGGGCATGATTTTCCTGCTGGTGCAGGGGGCAATCCTGTTTTCAGTGATTCGCTTCCGCGTCCGAAAGAACGATTATTCGGACGGACCGCCAATTCAGGGCAATACCACGCTCGAATTCATCTGGACGGTGATTCCGGCAATTATCGTCGTCGTCATCACGATTTACGCCTACACCGTCTACACCAACATTCGCGCCGAAAAGCCAAACGAGCAGGAGGTTGCGGGGCTTGGTCAGCGGTTTGCGTGGACGTTCACCTATGCCGTCCCCGCCGAAGCGGTGCCCGCCACCGTCGATCAGAGTCGTATTCCCGACGAGGTGCAAACTGTCCTCGATACCGAAGGGCAGGTTACGTTTAGTTCACCGCAGCTTCATACGTGGGTCGGGCAGCCGATGCACGTGCTGCTTGAGAGTGAGGACGTGAACCACGCCTTCTGGATTCCGGGTATGCGGGTGAAACAGGACCTGCTGCCCGGACGTGTGACCGACATTCGCTTTACGCCCATCGAAGCGGGCGTTTACCGCATCGTCTGCGCCGAACTGTGCGGCGGCGGTCACGGCGATATGGCGGGGCAGGTCACGGCGAAGGGCGAGCTAATCGGCGCATGGCTGGTCGTGCATCAGGACGAAGAAACGTACCTGCGCGAATTCTGGAGTCCAGAGGCGGCGAGCGTGCTCAATCCCCCCGAAGACCCGGTGGAGCGCGGGCGCGCGCTCATCCAGAACTATCCCTGTTCAGGCTGCCACCGCCTGTCTGATCTGGGTTGGACGAGTGTCACCGGCCCGTCACTGGATGGTATCGGGTCGCGCACGCAGCGCCTGAGCGCAACTGGTGCCGCCTCAATTGAAGATTACGTCCACACCTCTTTGCGTGAACCGGCGCAGTACGTCGTTCCCGGCTACAGCCCGCTGATGCCGCAGTTCAATGACAGCCCGGACGAAGCAAACTACATGCCGGAAGATCAGCTTGAAGCAATCGTCGCCTACCTGAGTACGCAGTAAGCCGCCATTTTTATCGACCGGTATTGAACCGGATGGCGCATCTGCGAACAGCACAACTAATGTTAAGAAGGGGTTCAGTATGGCAACAGTAACCGCCCCACTTCCGGGGGCTAGGGTAGAGAACGAAGGGCAGCGTATTCGCTTCGCCGACCTGCTGCGGTGGAGCGTGGATCACAAGGTCATCGGGCTTCAGTATTTCGTGACGTCGCTGTTCTTCTTCGTCGTGGGCGGCGGACTGGTAATGCTGGTGCGCTGGGAACTGCTGACGCCAGCCCTCGATCTCACCGGCAGCGGCACCACCTATAACCAGCTTTTCAGCATCCACGGTACTGTGATGATCTTTCTGTTCATCATCCCGTTGTGGGGGGCTTTTGGCAACTATCTGCTGCCGCTGATGCTGGGCGCGAAAGACATGGCATTTCCGTGGCTGAACGCCTTTGCCTTCTGGCTGATTCCGCCAGCGGGCGTGCTGATGATCCTCGGCTGGTTCGTGGGTCAGACCGAAGCCGGATGGACGAGCTACCCACCGTTGAGCACGTTATTCAGCGGTGACGGGCAAACGCTGTGGGCGATTTCGCTGCATCTGCTCGGCTTGTCGTCCATTCTCGGCGCGATCAATTTCATCGTCACTATCAGGAATATGCGTCCGGCGGGTATGGGCTACTTCCAGATGCCGCTGCTCGCCTGGGCGATTCTGGCGCAAGCCATCATCATCGTCATGGCAACGCCGTTCCTCGCCGGTGCGCTGACGCTGCTGATCCTTGACCGGGTGGCGGGAACGTCGTTCTTCGACCCGGCGAACGGCGGCGACGTGCTGCTGTGGCAGAACGTTTTCTGGTTCTACAGCCACCCCGCCGTGTACATCATGGTGCTGCCCGGCTTTGGCGTCATCTCCGAAGTGCTGTCGATCCATTCGCGCAAGCCGATCTTTGGCTACCGCGCGATTGCGCTCTCCAGCCTGGCGATTGCGCTGGTGGGCTTCACGGTCTGGGCGCATCACATGTTCACCAGCCTACAGCCAGAACTGCGCATCCCCTTCATGATCACCTCGATGATCATCGCCGTACCGACCGGTATTAAGGTGTTTAGCTGGCTCGGCACGATCTGGGCTGGCAAGATTCGCTTCACCAGCGCCATGCTGTTCGCCCTGGGCTTCCTGTCGATGTTCGTCATCGGTGGTATCAGCGGCGTGATGCTGGCGGCGGTTCCGTTCGACATTCACGTTCACGACACCTACTTTGTGGTCAGCCACCTGCATTTTGTGCTCTACGGCGGCAGCGTGTTCGCAGCTTACGCGGCGATTTACCACTGGTTCCCGAAGATGACCGGGCGCATGTTGGATGAGCGGCTGGGCAAGATTCACTTCTGGATTACCTATCCCGCCTTCTTCTTCACCTTCTTCCCGATGCACCTGCTGGGGATGTTGGGGATGCCGCGCCGCGTGGCGGTCTATGCTCCTGAATATCAGGCGCTGAATGTCCTGGTGAGCATCTCGTCGTTCATTCTGGGCGTGTCAACCTTCATCGCGCTGTACAACATGGTTCGCAGCCTGAAGGTGGGTCGCGTGGCGGGTCCAAACCCCTGGCGCGCGCTGACGCTTGAGTGGACGACCAGTTCACCGCCGCCCCCACATAATTTCGACGGCGATCCAGTGCCGTTTAAGAACCCTTACGGTTTCGGAACCGAAGCCGCGCACCTGTATCTGGAAGCCATCGAGAGCCATTCGGGTCCGTCAGCGCCGCCGCCTGCGGTGACGACGGCTCTGCCCGAACCCGCGCCAAGCGGGGACTAGAGGCGTATCGTGGCTGTGTTGAATCAGAATATGTACGAACGGGAACTGACGCGCGACGAACTCATGGCGCTCAGGAACCGGCGTACTGCCGTCACCGTCTTCCAGATTTCGTGGATTATGGTGTTCGTCTGCCTGATTGTCGTAAATCTGCAAATCCGGTCGAACAGCCCTTCGTGGCCCCCGCCCGGCGTGCAGGGGCTTGAGCCAATCCTGCCAACGGTGGCGACGCTGGGGCTGCTGATGAGCGCGCTGCTGGCGCGGAACGGCTTAAAAGCCATTGGCGTGGGCAGGCAATCCGCCTTTGCATCCAACTGGCGCGCGGCGCTGGTGCTGGGTGGGGCATTCGTCGCCATCATGGCGTATGAATGGACGACGGTGCAGTTCAGCGGGCAGTTCAGCAGTATCTTTCGCGTCATGGTGGCTTACCACGCCGTCCACGCGGTTGTGATCGGCTATGTTATGTGGCGGGTGTACCGGACGGCGCAGGCGGGCGGCTATACTGTCCAGCGGCATTGGCCCGTCGAAGGGGCGGCAAAGCTGTGGTATTTCGTAGTCGTCGCCTGGGTGATGTTCTACGTCGTGTTGTATATTCTGTAAGGTGGTACTGAAGGCGCGCGCACATTCCCTACAAACGTGACGGCGCGTGCGCTATTATTAAGGCGTGCTGGCATTAGCCAGCATCACCCGGATAAAACGGGTGTTATCTGTGAACTGAACCGCCTCTGACGCGCCTGCTGGCGCGAATGCAACTCGTGAGGGAGGGAACTCATGCAGCATCCTGGAGTTAGCCGCGCGATACCGATGGCAATCATCGGTTTTATGGTTGGCGCGCTGCTCGTCATCGTCATTCGCGGCTTGCAAAGCCTTGACCCACTCTGGGATCCGGGAGTGGGAATCGTCATTGGAACCATCTTCTGTGCTGGATTCTTCATGTGGGGGCTGGGGGCGTTCAATCCCAAACTCAGCCAGCATGGTGAAGGCGTGGAGCACCATGCCGAGGAAGCGGCTGCCGAGGAATCCAAGCCGATTTTGCTGCTCAGCAATTCCATGTGGCAGATCTTCACGCTGCTGGTGCTGTCGCTTATCGTCCTGTTTGCCTTCGCGCTGTGGGGCGGTTTCACGCTGACGACGACTGCCGATCCGCTTGCCTCGACCACTGCCATCGGATATTTTCCTCTTCAACTGCCGTTTGGCGGGCCTGAAATTCTGGTCAGCGAGCTGCTGGTGTTCGTGATTTTCATCGTGTGGATGATCGTCTCGCTGGGCGCGGTGGGCGCGCTGCTGGCATGGGCGTTTGGCTACTTGAATCGCGGGCTGGTGGAATCGCGGGTTGAAGCGAGTGCTGGTGCTGCCGCGCTGACTGCCGGATCATCGGCTGGCGCGCTGCCGTCCGGTGAGGAGGAAGAAGCGCTCGTCCCCGCTCCTGAAGCGTCCGAGCGCCGCCTGTTCCAGAGCGACCTGTTCAACCTGCTCAAATTCGCGCTGATCGCCATCATCGCTTATCTGGTGCTGTACAATCCCATCTTTGGCGATCTGTTTCCGCAAACACCGGACGTGCGGGTGGGGCTGTCGCTGATAGTCGCGCTGGGTATTGCTGCCGCCATCGTGCGCCCGTTCTTCATCGGGCTGTACCTGTTTGCGTTTGTGGTCATGTTCTACCTGTTTTACTGGGTGCTCATTGGCATGGTGCTGCCCGCCGAACCCGCGCGAACGCTGCTGTCGCTGGTGAACGGGCTGATTGTCGCCTTCCTGCTGGTGCGCCCGACACAATTCCTGCAATATGTGGGTCGGTTTGCTGCGTTGTTGGCGCGTTTTGTGCGCTGGCTGCCCAAGATTTTGATTCAAAGATAAGGGGGAAAAGCGATGAGCGAAGCCAGAGTAGATGCCCCCCAGGCACACAGCCACGACCAGGCAAAAGCGCTGAAAGCCGACAGCCTGAAGTTTATGATGTGGTTGTTCCTTGCCTCGGAAGTCATTCTCTTTTCGGTGCTGATTGGGACTTACATCGTCTTTCGCATCAACAATCCTGAAGCCGTTCACGAGGTACACGAACACGCCGGTATTCTGCTGGTCACACTGAACACCTTCCTGCTGCTCACCAGCAGTTGGACGATGGTGATGGGCTTGCGCGCCATCCAGAATAACGATCAGAAAGGGCTGGTTCGCCAGATCACCATTACGGCGATACTGGGGCTGCTCTTTGTTGCCTTGCAGTACGTGGAATACAACCAGCTTTCCGCCGCGGGCATTACCATCTATAGCAGCGAATTTGGGATGCGGTTCTACGCGCCGACGGCGCTGCATGGGGCACACGTCATCGCCGGCGCGCTGTGGGCATTCTGGGTTGTGCGTCAGGGTTCGCGCGGCGTCTACAACAACGGCAATTACATTGGCGTGGAAATTTTCGGCTTGTACTGGCATTTCGTCGATGTGGTCTGGATTATTTTGTTCACGGTTATTTATCTGGTTTAGGTGGGTGACGAATGTCTGATCAGGAAAACTTCAACGAGCAGCCAACTCCGATTGATCCAAACACCGCGCCCGAACCGCTTCAGGAAGCGCAGGAAACGAGCGTGCGCGAACTGCGCGACGTGCCGCTGGAAGCAATTCCCGACGAGGAACTGCCGCCAGAGGCGCAGGAATTCAAACACAATGAGCCGGACGACGCCAAAGCAGCCCGCCGCCAGACCGAAGCCATCCTCAACAAGCCGATTGAGGGGATCGAAGACGCCATTAACGAGGCTGACGCGGCGAATCAGCCGCGCTCGCTGGAACAGGCGCGGTCTGCCCATGCGGGCGATACCACCGTCATCAACCTGCCTTTCCTTCGCAAAGAGATTGCTGTCAACCAGCCGGTCTATACGGTGGTTTTTGGCGTTCTCGCCATCATCACCATTATTGAAGTCGCCTGTGCCGAGATTTTCCCCGATGGCTGGCTGCTGACGGTAGTGCTGGTGGGGCTTTCGATCACGAAAGCGGCGCTGGTGATGTGGTTCTACATGCACCTTAAGGACGACAACCGCATATTTGCCTTTGCCATCGCCCTGCCAATTATGGTTGCCCTTGTCGCCACGCTGTTTCTGGCAGCAGTGCCGCCAACCGGCTACTGATACCCTGAACGATTTGTGATGGGGCGACCCGGTGGTCGCCCCTACGTTTCGTTCTGCCCCTTTATCAGCGCCAATGCCAGCCGGAATCCAATCGCACGTTCCTCATGTTCGCCAACCAGATAGCTGCCGGAGCCAACGCGCGCGCAGCCCTGATGTTCGTAGAATTTGACGGCGGCAGCCCGCGCCAGTGTCCAGACCCACACCGCCGGACAGCCCCGGTCGCGCAGCCGGTCACAGCTTGCATCCCACAGCGCCTGCCCAATGCCGCAGCCCTGATAGTCGGGCATGACATACAGCGCGGTCACTTCGCCCTCGCCCGATTTGAGCAGCGCCAGTCCCGCATAGCCGACCATCCGCCCATCGACATCGGCGGCAATTGTGCCGCCCGACTGCCTGCGCTCCGGCACCCAATCGCCATAAGTGGAGATACGTCCATCAAAAACACCGTCGATCTCGTTGGTGTAGTAGATGTGTTTGTATGCCGAGCGCCACGCCTGTTCGACCACATGATGGCGGATGCGGCGCTCGTTTTCCCTGCCGGGGCGAAGGCTAAAAGGCAGACTTTCGCCGTCTTCGCAAATCATCGTGTCAACTGTCGGCGGGCATCGTACCCTTGACGGGTTTGAAGCCTTCCCCATAAGCGCTGTGTCCCTGCCCAATGACGACAAAAGCGCTCGAATCGACTGAAAAGACGCAGCGGCGCAGCAGGTTCACCTGCGCGCGCCCGATAGTGACGTACAGCACGCTGTGGGTCTGGTCAGTGAACATACCCTTGCCTTCCCACGCCGTAACGCCGCGCTTCATGCGGTCGAGAATGGTATCGGAGACTTCGCGCGGTCGGTCGGTAATGACGATAGCGGTACGGATGACGCTTGGACCTTCCAGCGCGTAGTCCGAGGTCGCGCCGGTGACGTACAGCGCTACCATCGCATACAGCGCCGCTTCCCAGCCGAACACCAGCCCGGCGATGGCGATGACGATAGTATCGGTGTAAAGCGAACTGCTGCTGAAGGGAATGCCATAGCGTTCCTGCAAAATACGTCCCAGCGTCGATGTGCCGCCGAGCGTGCCACCGGCGCGGTAGATGATACCGCTGCCAATGCCGGTCACGATGCCGCCAAAGAGCGAGTTTAAGAGGGTGTCGCTGCTCACCCCTTCGGGCGGAAAATAGGGCGTCAGGATATCGATCAACAGCGAATAGACCACCACGACGTAAATGGTTCCGACGACCGGACGCCAGCCGCCAAGCATCTTGAAGGCGATAAGCTGAATTGGGATATTGCCGATCAGCACTATCAAACCAATGGGCCAGCCGTTGAGATAGTTGATGATGATGGCTAAACCCGAAACACCGCCCGGCGCGATTTGCGCGGGCGCTTCAAAGACGATCACGGCGATAGCCGAGATGAACGCGCCGAGCGACAACAAGCCAACCTGCCATAGAAGTCTGATCGATTCATTGGTGCTGAAGCGTAAGGTCAATCTGGCAGCCCTTTCAAACATAGCCCACATGATGCAGCGGTCAATTGTAGCCCATTCTCCGATCTGAATGTGAGTGTCACAATGCCTTCAGTCGATCTCGCTGATCTCCATTTTATGCGCCTTGCGCCCGGCGCGTTCGGTTTTGGCGACCGGCGGGCTGTTGATCAGGCTGGCGGCTTTTTCCAGCGCGCGCTGCGCCAGGGCTTGCGCGCCTTCGCGCAGCGGCGCGTTGCGCTGTACGTAGGCGATATTGCGCTCCATGTCTTCGGCTGACCAGCCGCGGCTGTGGGCGATAAACGGGAACTGTGGGAAATCGAACCCTAACTCGGAGAAGAACATCAGCATCTGCCCGGCGACAGCTTGGATGTTGTCCTGCCCGCCGGTGATGATGAAGGCGGCGACCTTGCTGCGAATCAGCACGTTGTCGCGGATGGTAATCTGATTCTGGATGCAGTTCATACGCTCGATCATCTTGTAATACAGCGAACTGGCGTTGCCCCAGCGAATCGGCGTGGCAATGATGACGGCATCGCACCAGAAGACGATGCCTTCATAGACGACATCCATCTGGTCGTGCCTGTCCATCTGGGTGATCGAGCAGGGCCAGGTGCAGGCATGAGCGCTCTTGGAATAGTAGCCTTCGCAGTGGCGGAAGCGCAGATCGTTGACTTTGATCAGCCGGGTTTCCGCGCCGAGCTGCGCGCCGGAGTCCAGCGCGTGCTGGAGCAGCGCGTCGGACGTGGAATAACGCGGATGGCGCGGGTCCATCACCGTGGTTGAAATTCCGAGCAGGCGCGGCGGACCCGGCTCACGCTGAATCGTCCGGCTGAGAGGGTGTGCCGCGTGAGGCAGCTTGTGCCGCGTCGTCACGGCGTTCAGGTTGACGAACAGGTGCCCGTTTTCCTCGCGCAGTTGGTAGCGCGGCACGCGGTCATCCTCGTAACCCGGCTCGCCTTCACCGCTGACACAGTGGAATTTCCAGTTGTGCCAGGGGCAGGTGATGTAATCGCCTTCCAGACGCCCATCACCCAGCGGACCACCGACGTGATTGCAGACGCCGGACACCGCGCCAAACTGTCCGTTATGGTAGCTGAGGGCGATCCGCGTTCGCCCGATTGTGATCTGGCGCAGCGGCGTCGAGCGCAGCGTTTCGCTCTCGCCCAGGTCAAACCATTCGCCGTTGGGTGAGCCGTCCATGAAGTCTGCTCCTGGAATCATCGTCTGTTGAAGATTGATTATAGGGTGGTTCTCATTCTGCGCTGGCGGCGGCAAAAAACGCGGGAAATCGGAAGCGGTGGATAGAACCACAAACCCGCTATAATAGTCCGCCAATAGACTGTTCCATTAAATTGAGGATTATTGAGATGCGAGAAGTCGTCATTATTGAGGCTGTGCGTACCCCACTTGGCAAGCGCGGCGGCTGGCTGCGCGAAACGCATCCGGTGCGGTTGGGCGCAAACGTCCTGTGTGAAGCGCTGGCGCGCGCCAACCTCGATCCGTCAAAGGTTGAGCACGTCCTCATGGGCTGCGTCAGCCAGACCAGCGAGCAGACCTTTAACCTCGCCCGGAACGTGGTGCTGGACGCCGGGCTGCCGATTGAAGTCCCCGCGACAACGGTTGATTTCCAGTGCGGCAGCAGCCAGCAGGCGGTGCATCTGGCGGCGGCGATGATTTCGGCGGGGCAGCTTGATATTGCCGTCGCTGGCGGCGTCGAGAGCATGTCGCGCGTGCCGATGGGATCAAGCATCGGCTCGGATGGCGGCAGTCCGTTCACCGACCGCATCATGGAACAGTACAACATGATTCCTCAGGGGATCGCGGCGGACAAGATTGCCTATCAGTGGGGCATTTCGCGCGAGGAAGTCGATCAGATTGGTTTCGACAGCCATCGCAAAGCCGCCGAAGCCACCGCTAAAGGCTGGCTTTCGGACGAAATTCTGCCCCTTGAAGGGGTTGATGACGAGAGGAAGCCGGTGATGGTCACGCGCGATCAGGGCTTCCGCGCCAATACCTCGCTCGAAAGGATGGCGACGCTCCAGCCCGCATTTAACCCCCAGGGCGTGACGACGGCGGGCAACAGCAGTCAGATCAGCGATGGCGCGGCGGCGGTGCTGCTGACGACGCCAGAGATGGCGGCTGAACTGGGGCTGAAGCCGCGCGCCCGGCTGGTTTCGATGGTGACGGTGGGCAGCGATCCGCATCTGATGCTGACCGGACCCGTCCCCGCCACGCGCAAGGCGCTGGCAAAAGCCGGGCTGTCGCTGGATCAGATCGATCTGTTTGAGGTCAACGAAGCCTTCGCGGCGGTGATCGCCATGTGGCGGCGCGAAATTGGCGCTGACATGGACAAGGTCAACGTTCACGGCGGGGCGGTCGCGATTGGACACCCGCTTGGTGCCAGCGGCGCGCGCCTGATGACGACGCTGCTGCACGCGCTGGAAACGCACGATCTGCGCTACGGCTTGCAGACGATGTGCTGCGGCGGGGGCTTGGGCACCGGCACGATCATCGAGCGCCTGTCGTAGCGGGACTCGCGGTAGGGGTGACAGCAGTCGCCCCTATAGGAACGTAAGGTATCACGCAATCTGCAAAGGAACGGGTGTGAATTCACGCGACGAGGTATCGGCGGGCGGGGTAGTGTACCGCCGTTTGGGTGAGAAAATCGAAGTCCTCGTCTGCAAGGACGCAGGTTATCACCGGTGGGTGCTGCCCAAAGGGCTGGTGGCAGCCGGTGAGACTTACGAACAGGCGGCAGTTCGTGAGGTGGGCGAGGAAACGGGCGTCACAGTGCGGCTGGTGTCGTCGCTGGGCGAGCCGGAGCAGTACATTTACATGGCGCGCGGGATGCGGGTGTACAAGCGCGTGTACTACTTCCTGATGGAATACGAGTCCGGCAGCATCACCGAACACGATCACGAAATGGAAGATGTGCGCTGGGCGGGCATCGACGAGGCGCTGGATCTGCTGGCGTATGACGGCGCGAAGCGCATGGTGCAGCAGGCGCGAGAGGTGATTACAAAGCAGTAAAAAGCCGAAAGTTCAAAGTCTAAAGTGACCAGTAACGCGGCGCATGGTACTTTGCACTTTTTACCTTCGACTTTGCACTTTGCACTTCTACTCTCCCGGATATACCAGCCCCCACTGGGCGCGGATCGCATCCAGCGTGTGCATGGTGGCGAGCGTCTCGTCCAGCGGCATGACGAGGCTCTCCAGCAGCCCGGCGCGCAGGCAGCGCATGACCTCAGCCGCTTCGTAGTTGTAACCGTTGCCCTCAAACGGCAGATCGAAAACCTGTTCGGCTTCATCCTGAAGGCGCAGGCTGAATTTCTGCGGCATCCACCAGCTTGGTGGAATCCTGATCATTCCCTTTGTGCCCATGATGCAGGCTTCCTGCGGCGTTTCTGTACGGATGGCGGTTGAAAGCAGCGCTAACTGTCCGCCGTCATATTTAAACACTATCGCCGATTGTTCGTCCACGCCCGTTTGACCCAGCGTGACCTGTGACGCGATGGCAGCAGGCTGCCCAAAGAGCATGGACGCCAGCGCTACCGGGTAGATGCCTACATCGAGCAGCGCGCCGCCGCCCAATTCTGGGGCGAACAGGCGATGCGCGGGGTCGAAGTCGGCGCGAAAGCCAAAATCGGCGGTCAGCATCCGAATCTCGCCGATAGTCCCGGCAGCAATCAGTTCGCGCACCTTTGTAAAGACGGGCGTAAAGCGCGTCCACATGGCTTCCATCAGGAACAGCCCGCTTTCACGGGCGCGCCTTATCACCGTTTCTGCCTGGCGCGCGTTGAGGGCGAAGGGCTTTTCGCACAGCACCGGTTTGCCCGCGTTCAGGCACAGCAGCGCGTTTTCGGCGTGGTACGGGTGCGGCGTGCCGATATAAATCACGTCCACATCAGGATCGGCGGCGAGCGCTTCATAGTTGGTATAGCGGCGCGGAATGTTGAATTCATCCGCGAAAGCGCCTGCCGACTCCTGCGAGCGCGAGCCAACGGCGACCAGTTCGGCGTCTGGAAGGGCGCTCAAGCCGCGAGCGAACTGGTGCGCGATATTGCCGGTGCTGAGTATTCCCCAGCGTATTTTGTCAGTCATTGTGCCTCCGATTTTGGTCGATATATGCGGTTAAGCGTCGGGCAGATCAATCCCACATTGTCCGTCGCTGGTCTGACAGGTGGCGATGACCGATCCGTTGTAGCGCACGTCAAACGACTCACCCTGCCAGAAATGAACGATGTCAGCCGAATACCAGGCGGCAAGATTGCCGCAGCCGGGTGCCAGCGGCGGCGCGTCGGGATACGCCAGCGGGCGGAATCCGGCGCAGGCTTCCGGTGGAAAGGCGCTCAGGTTGAGCGCCGGGTTGCCCTGCCCCCAGAAGGTCATATCGACGCTGCGATTGCTGCCGGTGAACGACAGCATCCGAATATCGATGAAACTGCCGGAGATGTTGGTGAACATCAGCGCCGTATCCGACCACGTCAGCAGCGCGTCTACGTCCTGCGGCGGCGCTGGAGTCGGCGGTACAGTAGCTGTCGGCAGCAGCGTCGGCGACGGGACGAGGGTTGGTTCTGGCGGCTGGAGCAGGTCGCCCGCGTCGAATGCCGACAGTGAGACGACAAACGGCAGCGACGAATCACCTTCGGTTTGGCTCACGGTCAGCGTATACGAGCCGGACGAAGGCGGCACGAGGAACGCGCCCGCCTGAACCGGACTTCGATACGAGCCGACGACCTCGCCCGATGTTTCGCTGGTCAGGATCACGCTGAAAGTGCTGTCGTCGCGCTCGCCCTGGCTGCTCACCTGCGCCACCAGCGGCGTTTCGGCGCTGGCAAGGCGATACTGCTGCTCGGCGGGCGATCCATCGAGGATCGACTCGACGATGTCGCCGGGCTGTATCTGAATTACGCCGTCGGTTTCGGCGGTGGCTTCGACTTCAGGTGTTGTTTCAGGCGCAGGCGTTGGCGTGGCAATATCCAGCGGAAGATCGCCCTCCAGGATGGACAGGTTGAACTGACCATGCGAGCCGTTCGCGCCCTGCACCTGCACGAAGTAGCGCCCGCTGCCGAGGATGGTGATCGTCCCGCCGACTCTGCCGCCAACCGAATCGCCGAAAGTGTCGATGACGTGGTTTTGCTCATCCGCGACCAGCAGCACCGGCATGAAGCCGGGAGTCGCCGTCGTCAGTTGAATTGAAAGCACCTGGTTGGCTTCGGCGTTGAAGAAGAAGCTGGGCGCGGCGCTCGACGCCGAGACTTCGCCGGTCAGCGTGTCGCCAATCTCAATCGTGCCGACGGTCTGCGCCAGGGCGGTGGTGAAACACACCAGCACCAGCCCAATCAAGAGCATTCGGGTGAAGCGCATGGACAAACTCTCCTAAAACAAGGAATGCGCTCCACTATACCCAAATTGTCGCTGAACGGGAAACAGGCAAAAACGGCAGACGTGATTGCGCGAACAATAGAACGTGGTGCAGGGGCGCAGCACGCTGCGCCCCTACCAACAACTGACACATTTTCCGGACAGCCTACGGATGGTTGGCGGTGCTTTCGGTCACAAACAGCGTGCCGCCTATGGAGCCGCCTGCCGCGAAGGTGCCGATCCAGATGTCATAGCGCCCGCTGGATGGGCTGCTGAAATCAACCGTCGGGTTCAGCGTGCCGAACGAGTCATCGGCACAGAAATAGCTGCCGCTGGGCGAATTGATGATCATGGTGGTATCGCCGCCGCCGGTGAAATAGAAGCGCAGGGTCGGGAAAGCGCCGCTGGTATAGTTCACGCTGAAGGTCGGCGCGGCTGTGGTAAAGCCGGTGCAGCCGCCGCCCAGATAACCGGCGCTGGCGGGTCCGCCCGCGGTCACGCCCACCGAAAACGGGTCGGGCACAAACCCGGATGTCAGGCTGGTCGATCCATAGACGGCAGGCAGGCTGAAATTCAGCGTTGCTGCCGGCGCTGTGGTTGGGGTGAGGGTCGGCGTAGCGGTTGCCTCGGTCGTGGGGGTGTAGGTGGTGGTCGGCGTGAAGGTTGTCGTAGCGGTGAACTCGCTGGTATAGGTTGCGGTTGGCGTGGCGGTTGGGAAGACGATTACCGTCACTGCGCCGCAGGTGCCGCCAATACGGGCGACGGTTGCTGATACCCAGGCGGTAATGCCGCCGACGTTTACCTGATACCAGGTGTTGTCCGCCAGCCTGCCGGTCACCGGCACAATGGTGTTCGCGCCAAGCTGGGTTACGATGGCGGTGCTGGTGCTGGGACCGCTGCGAACGTTGACGGCTGACGCGCCGCCGGGCGCAAGCGAACACGGACCGCCGGGGGCAATCGGCGCGGGGGTAAAGCCGGGCACGGTGGGCAGCAGCGTTTCCGTTGGCGCGGGCGGCTGCGTCGCTGCCTGGGCTGTGCTGCCGGGGCAGCGGATGGCGGCGCTTTCGGTTTCGAGACAGATGCTGTACGGCTGCGGTGCCAGCGAACCGCTGCTGGCGACCTCGATAATGAGCGAGTCTGCGCCGCTGGGAATGCGGAAGCTGGCTCCCACCAACCGGCTGCCGCTGGCTGCCAGAGTCTGTCCGGTCACCGCGTCGCGCAGGACGATGTTGGGTCCGCTTTCCGCCTCGTCGCTGGTGACGCTCAGCACCAGAATTTCGACCGGATCGGCGGCGAAGCTGTACTGATGCCCGCGCGAATCGCCGGAGATAGTCTGAGCGACGGGCTGCCCAATCGTCAGCGGTCGTGCTGGTTGGACGGGCGGACCCTGCTGGACGCTCAGAACGAACTGTCCAAAGACACCGTTGGCGCTCTGCACCTGAATGATGTAGGTTGCCCCGGCAGCCAGCGTCACATCGCCCTGGACGATGGTCGCTTCGCCGCTGACGCCGACTTCGAGAACGGGGACGCCGTTGGTCGCATCGATGACGGTGAAAAAGGGCGCGAAACCGGCGCTGATCGCCAGCACCTGCACCCGGGCGCTGCGGAGTTCTGGCGAGGTCAGCGTGAACTCGGCAGCCGGACTTGCCGCGCTCACTTCGCCGGTTCGGTTTTCGCCGATGCTGATGGACGCCGCCTGGGCGCTGATGGGAACCAGACCGACCAGCAGCATACACGTTAGCGAGCAGATGAGAGCAAGCCATTTTGTGCGCTTTTTGCCATCCGAAAGTGGAATTCGCATGTGCATGGTGCCGCTACTCCTTTGATTTACGCACGTATGGTCTTACTGTATGCCGATTGTCACAGCGCGCAAGCCAGCCGAAGTAAGATGATAATTGCGCGCCGATCATGACTGCGGCTATGATTCTGGTCACCGTCTGAATTGGGAGATTTTATGCACGCTGCCAGCACCATTCGCAGCGAAGCGATCCTGCTTCGCCCTCAGCCACCCTTTGATTTTGCCCTCACCATCGACGCGGCGCGGTTCTGCGCGGTGCGCGGGGCGCGGCATGAAAACGCCTATCGCAAGGTGCTTCAGACTGACGCGGGCTTGGCGCTGGTCGAACTGCGCGACGCGGGCACGACCCGTCAGCCCCTGCTGGAGGCGCGGGTTCTGGCGGCAAACCATGAGGCTTCGCCGCCGGTGATCGAGGAACGGCTGAACCGGATGCTCAACCTGTCGTTCGATCTGGAGCCATTTTACGCCCACGCGCAGACCGATCCGGTGCTGCTGGCAACGGTTGAATCGCTGCGCGGGCTGCGAATGCTGACCGCTGACTCGCTTTACGAGGCGCTCGTCACCACCATCATTGAGCAGCAGATTACGCTGCGGATGGCGCAGGCGGCGGAACGCTGGCTGCTGGCGTGGGCGGGCGAGTCCATCGAATACGAAGATCAGACCTATTACGGCTTCCCGTCACCGGCACGATTGGCAGCGGCTGCCGCCGACGATCTGAAGCTGCTGAAGATCACCGGTCAGCGGATTGCCCGGATCATCGAAATTTCACGCCGGGTGGCAAGCGGTGATCTCGATCTGGAAGGCTTGCGCGGTCAGCCGCCGGAAGCGGTCTACGCGGCGCTGCGAAGCATCAAGGGTGTGGGACACTGGACGGCAGCATGGACGATCACGCGCGGGCTGGGATACTACGCCAACTTTGGCAGCGGCGACGTCGCCCTGCGGGCAGCGGTCAACGCCTATTATTTCGGGCAGCCGGGCAATGCCGATTCCGCCGTGGTCGATTCGCTGCTCGCCCGCTACCACCCGTTTGATGGCATCGCCGCCTATTTCACGCTCACGCGCTGGGCGCTGGAGAAATATACCGCCATCGGGTGATGGGATCTGATCTGCGGGGCGCTGTTAATTCGCCACGTGGTAAACCACAGCAACCTGTCCATCAAAACCGCCCAGCGAGTGCGTGACGAGAACGGTGTAAGTGCCATCGGACGGCAGCTCGAAATTCCGAATGGCAGCGTTGGTCGTGCCGTCGCTGTCATCGTTTGCCGCCAGCACATTCCCCTCGTCGTCAAGCAGCACCAGCAGCGGATCGATGCTGTCACCGGGGCGCGCCTGCGCCAGCATGGTAATCATCTGACCGCGCTCTCCTTCAAACTCAAATTCATGGACGACGCCCTGGGTAATGCTGAAGACCGACGGTTCGCCATTTACTAACGGGGGGTTTTTCACCCGGCGGGTTTCGATCAACTGCAAAAATTCGTAGTAGTCAAGCGCGGCGTCGGCGTCGTTTTCAAGCTGCGTATAGGCGTAGGCGCGGTACAGGCGCAGCAGCGGGTTATCGCCCGCGCCGCCTATGGCGCTGGTCAGGTCGGTGACCGCGTTCTCGAAATCCTGCAAGGTGATATAGACCAGCGCCCGGTTGGCGTACAGTTCGGCGCTGGGGCTGAGTGCGATTGCCCGCGCGTAGTTCTCGATGGCATCGGCTAGGTCTTCTTCCTGTACCCGGATTCCAGCCCGCGCCGCGTACAGCGCCGCCTGATAGGCAGGAATATCAGGGGCGGTGGTGAGCGCCTGGTCAAGATCGAGCAGCGCCGACTCAATGTCCTGGCGTCCGATATACCCAAGCGCCCGCACGTAATATCCCTGGCTGTAGGTGGGATTAAGCAGCAGGAACAGGCTCATATCGAGGATGCTGCGGTCAAAATCATCCGCGCTCAACGCGGTGGTGCTGCTCTCGAACAGTCCCGGCGCGACCACACTGGGCTGCTCGGCGGTTGGGGCTGGTGTTGGCTGCGGCTGCTGCGCCCTTCCGGCTGTCGGGATGAGCAGCAGCGTGACGATTAACAGCATGAAAGCGGCGAAGGCGCGCATGACATTTCCCTTCAACTAGGGCACATCTGAATAACCCGGAATTGGGCGCAGCACGCTGCGCCCCTACATTCTCGTCATGTTGACTGCGCCGCGCAGGGGTTCAATTCCCGGTTATCCCGCTGCCTCGTATTCCCGATACCACTGGCTGAGGGCGGCTTTGGCGCGCTGGCGCGGCACCAGATACGTACCCGTCGTCCAGCCCTGGTTGGGGATCAGGCGGTACGGGAAGCTGTTGGCATCCCGCGCCAGTTCGCTCTCAATCCACTCCACCAGCTTGCGGCGGCTCATGACCACCAGCAGCCCATCGGCGTAGACGTGGACGTAAAAATCGGCGTCGGTGTGCCAGGGTCCGCCGGGTGACTGTTTTTCGATGCTGGAATAGCGCTCAATGGCGAGGTTGGCGGTATCGCGGCGGGTGTAGGAGCTTTCACATTTGACTTCGACGAACTGCACCACGCCGCCGTGACGGACGATCATCAGATCGCCCAGATAATAGAAGAAGGGGTCTTCCTGTACGTCTTTGACTTCCAGCACGTCACCGCGCCGCGCGAACCATCCCTTGACTACCTCAACCAGGGTGAGCGACTGCTCACGCTTTTGTGGGAAACTGTACGGCAGCATGACGTTGTACCTGCGTCACTCTCCAGAGCGTTATACGGGTGCGTGCGGACTTCGAGAATTTTCCGTACACGAGTATTTACGAAACCCCTCACCCCCTAGCCCCCTCTCCCACGCTAAGCGAGGAGAGGGGGAATTAATTCCGTTTTGTCCCTCTCCCCACTTGTGTGGGAGAGGGACGGCTCGCGCAGCGAACAGGGTGAGGGGAGCCAGACCTTTAACAACAGCTAAATATTCCTCAGCGCCAGCACCTCAATCGCGGGCGTCCGGTCGCCGTTGCAGCTAATGCGGCGCGGCGCGGTGTAATAATGAAGCTGGTAGCCAAGCTGCCGGTAAAGCGAGACGATGCGCTCGGTCGCCTGATTCGAGATGATGGTCGGTCCCAGATGGCTCGCCAGCCACTTTGCCAGCCGCACCTGATCATCCCAGTTAAAACCGTACTGCGAATACTGGACGAACGGCACGTCGTAGGGCGGATCGGCGTAGACAAAATCATCCGGCTCTAACTTCATGCTCTCAAAGTCGGCTGTTGTGAAGCGCCACGGGTCGAGCATCTGGCAGTATGGGCTGAAATCTTCCAGATAATTGATGCGCTTATAGCTGCCGAACGGCACGTTAAATTCGCCCTTGCGATTAAATCGACACAACCCATTATAACAGGTTCTATTTAAGTAATAAAACAGTTCAGATGTGGTCTTATCGCGCTGGCGTCCGTCGCGCACGTTCTGGTTGAAGGTGGCGCGGTAGTGATAGTACAGATCGCGGTCATTGGCGACCGGGATTTCCATTTGCAGCCCGCGCTGCACCCAGCGGTAGAACTCGATCAGGTGCTGGTTGTTGTCATTGAGCCAGGCGTAGGACGGCTGCAAGCCGAGGGGGACTGCCAAGCCGCCGCAGAACGGTTCGACGTAGCGGCGGTGGCGGTGGTTTTCCCAATGCGGTTTGAGATGTGGCACGAGCCAGCGCTTGCCGCCTGCCCATTTCAGCGGCGGCTTGAGCTGGATCGGCGGCTGATCCTGCATCAGATCGGGGCGGGTTACAGGCGGGGTGGCAGTGAGTGTCACGGGCAGCTCGCTTTCAGGCAGGATCGACTGCACCCCCATCCAGGGGGTGCGTGTCCATTCACTATAATCCAGATTAGCGACAAAAGAAAAGGACTGGAAGCGCGAGATTGCATCAAAGTTTCGTAAAGATGGCTTCAAAGTTTCGCACGCTATCCCACTATCCAACCAGCAGCGCCGACTGCGCCATCCACGCCAGCGTGCTGTCCAGTTCTTTGGCGATACCGGCTTCCGCCTCGGCGGTCAGGGTTTGCCCCTGCGGCAGCACCACAGCGCCCTTGAGCATCGCCAGCAGCGCCTCGCGGTCGTTGGTGCCGTCAAGGCGCGGCGCGAGGAACAGGCTGGTGTTATCCATCTCGGCGTTTTCGTGGCGCATGTTGGTGACGACGTTGCCATGCTGTGCCTGGGCGCGCGCGACCGCGCTCAACACCGGGCGCTGGCTCACCGTCATGACACACTGCGGCGGGTACATGTGCAGTTCGACCATATCAATGCTGCGGCTGTACGCCTGAAGCAGCTGCGCCGCCAGATTGTTGTAATCCTGCTCCGGCGTCGTTGAAGGCACGCGGTAGGCGTAGACTTCGGCTCGGACGGCGTCCACCAGATCGCTGATCGCCACCACCTGGGGCCAGCGCTGAATCAGATAGTGGAAGGCGGCTTTGGTGATCGGGTCGGTGGTGACAAACGACAGCCCATCGGCGGCGATGAACTTCTCGGCGTTCGGCTGGCGCTCGTCTTCGTCCAGTTCACCCACCCGCGCCGGGGAACTGGCATACAGCCCTTGCAGTCGCTCCGGCTTGAGCCGCCGGTCAATCGTCTGTTCGGGGTGGCACAGCAGCGTCTGGCGGAAGGTGCGGTTGCGCAGGAAGTCCATATACTGCTCAACTTCGATCAGGCTGGTCGCCATCTGCCCGATGCCCTGACTGACCGATTTTGGCAGGTTGCCGGGCATCACATACGGGAAATGCGCTTCCGCCAGATACTGAAGCCCATGAGCTTCGGCGCGCTCCATAAATTCGTGGAAATAGCACGGCAGGTTGACCGCTTCCATCTCGTCGTGCAGCATCACCGAAGTTGGCTTCTTGTCGAGGTATTCCGATTCAACCTGTATCACCGTGTTGTAGGCGTGCATCAGGACGCTCCAGGGCGTTTCGCTGCTGGTGATGGGGGAATCTGCCATGAACTCGATCAGGGCGCGGGCTTCCTTTGCCCGTTCTTCGGGATCGGTGATATTGCGCGTGCGGAAGCGCATGGCATTGCGCACAATGTCGAACAGATGCCAGCCCGGATACGTGTTGTAGCTGATATAGGCGACGCCGTTGGGTGCCAGGTTCTGCTGGCAGATTGTCAGAATCTGCTCCTGCACCTCATGAGGTACCCACGAGTACAGCCCGTGAGCGATGATGTAATCGAACTTCCCGAAGGACTCGTCGATCTCGCGCACGTCCAGCGCCTGTAATTTGACATTGCTCAGCCTCAGACCGCGGATCATCTGCTGCCCGAATTCAATCTGGCGCGGCGAATAATCGACGCCGATGAAGATGCTGTCCGGCAGTCCATACGCCATCGGGATCAGGTTCGCGCCGCCAGCGCTGCCGAGTTCGAGCACGCGGCAGCGTTCAATCGGTGCCGGACTCAAGCCGAGCAGGGTGGCAATGGTTGCGATGCGGTTAGGGTGGGTTTGCGTGTAGGATGCTTCGCCGTAAGGCACTTCGTCGTAAGGATTGAGATGGGTTGTCATGTGGCTCTGTGTTTTCTGATGAAAGGAATCCAGACAGTATTGAACCGCAAAGGGACATTCGGCGCAAACTACCAGCGGGGAAGGCAGAGAAGAATTCACGCGAAGGCGATCTGTTTTTTGTCGCCAGAGACTAAAGCAGTTTAATGATTAAATACGGGACACGTAGGGACACGACATTGTCGTGTCCGCCCCCACAAAAAACGGACACGACAAAGCATACGTAGTATGCAGCATACTGCGTATGCAGCATTCGTAGTATGCACGTGTCCCTACGGAAAACCCGTATTATTTTGTGAAACTACATTATTGTCTGGCGGCGCGGACGCAAATTGCCGACTATACCTCTTAACGCGGCGCGCCCCTTGCGGTCAATTTCTATCACACCACCAGTTTGTCGTATAACAGTTCTTCAGAGAGATCGGGCAGCACCGTTTCGCGGCTTTGCAGCGTCAGGGAAGCCGCCGTCATGCCCAGCCGCATGGCTTCGTCAATGACCACATGGTTGAGCAGCCCGAAAATGACAGCGCTGGAGAAGGCATCCCCCGCGCCGGTTGAATCGACCACTGAGGTCTGTACCGCGCGAATGAACCCGGCACCGCTGCCGTCGGCGTAGGCAACGCCCTGATCGCCCATGGTGACGACCGCGATTTTGACGCCCATCGCCACCAACTCGCGGGCTGCTTCCAGTCCCGTTTCGCGGTCGCGCGCGGGCTGGCTCAGACCGCACAGCGCCGTCGTTTCGCCTGCGTTGGGCGTCGCCAGATACAGTTTGTCGAGATAGGGACACAGCCTGCTGGCAAGCGTAGGCGTGGTTGGGTCGGCGCAGACCAGCTTGCCATAGCGATCAGCCAGCTCGAAAATGACCGCCAGCGCCGATTCAGACAGGGTGGCGTCGATGACGATCAGGCTGGCGCGGGCGAACAGGCGCTCGTGAGTTCGGAGATAGGTTTCATCCACCGCCTTCATGATCTCGAAATCGCTGATCGCGACCAGCAGTTCCTCGTCGGACTTGAGCAGCGCGACATAGGTACCGGTGCGCCCGCCTTCGACCACGCGCACGCGCTGGCAGCGGATGCCGTTGTCCCGGCACAGCTTCAAAACGCGCTTACCGTTCACGTCGGGCGCGACGGCGGAAAGCAGCGCCGTCTGAATTCCCAGACGCGCCAGGTTCTCGGCGATGTTGCGGGCAACGCCGCCGACGCTGTTGCGGACGTTTCCCTGATTGGGCGTTTCCCATATCAGGGGCGCTGGCGTCCGCGCTTTGATGTCTATGCCTGCTGAGCCGATAACGAGAACATAGGTCATGGTGTCCCTTCCAGCCACACGTGCAGGTGATGATCGCGGCGTGTAAGCAGCTTACCAGCGGTGATCGCCGGTTTGTCGTGCTCAATCGGAATCAACCTCATGCGCATCTGCTCAACTGAGGGGCGTCCGGCATCGCTCCAGGCGTTGATCAGATCCTGGGCGGCAAGGAACGAATCGGCGCTGCCGAAGCAGTAGGCGTGTCCCTGCCCGCGCACCGGCACAAAGCAGGCGCTTCCCTGCGTCATGATGGTGAAGCCCTGTCCTTCAATGCCATAGGGCTGCTGCTCGCCGGCGACGGTGTAGCTGGCAAAGCCGATATGATCCGGCAGGTGCAGCAGGATATACGGCAGCAGTCCCTGAGTGAGATCGCCGGGGCTGAGGCTGTGACCTAAGTGTCCGGTGTCGGCGTCGCTGGAAAGCAGCAAATGCAGCGCCGCCGAGTCAATGTGCTCGCTTTCGCGGGTGTGCAGGATCAGCGAACTGCCGCCGCCCAGACGGACTTGCACGTCGGGACCGGCGAAGGGTCCCCGCAGCCGCACGAAGCCGCAGGGGCGGTTGTCGCTGCTGTAGAGCGTTCCATCCGGCTGTAAGTGGAAGCCAGCGCTGTACTGCATCCCGTACAGCCACATGGGGGCAACCAGAATGGCGCGCTGCTTCAACTGGCGCGCCCACGCTCGGGGAACGTCCCAGACGCCCACCGTCGCGATGATGCGGTCGTAATTGGCGCGCGGCGCGAACCCCTGCGCGCCATCGCCCTGCACGATGTTGACGTCGCCCATCAGGGCGTGCTGAAGATTCGTCTGCGCCTGGCTGGCGATGACGGTGTCATACTCAATGCTGGTCACCTTGCCGTTCGGGCGCACAAGCTGCTGCATGATCGCGGCGTTGTAGCCGGTGCCCGCGCCAATTTCCAGCACGTTGTCGCCGGGGCGCAGCGCCAGCTGTTCCAGCATGATCACCATCATGCTGGGCTGGCTGGACGAACTGACAGCGGTGCCATCGGGATCGCGTTTGATCACGATGGCGTCGTCGCTGTAAACTTCTTCAAGTGGAATGTCAGGCAGGAATAGGTGGCGCGGCACCTTCAGAAAGGCGGCTTCGATTCGCGGATCGCGCAGGTCGCCCTTGCGCTTGAGCGTGTCAACCAGCGTCTGCGGCGAGGGGTCAGCCATACCACGCCCGCCGCTTCCGCAGCGACACACCCGCCTCTGCGTCGGTGCGCCGCGTGGTGCGAACGCGCCCGCGCGCGTCAATGTGAACCTGCCCAGCGCGCTGGAGGCGCGCGAACTCTTCCGGCGTGATTGCCGGGGCTGGCTCGCCGCCCAGCCGTTCCAGCCGTTCGTGGTACACGTCTTCATCGGGCGTTGTCGCTGGCGGCGCTGGCTGGTTTTCCGGCGTGTCGGTGACGATGTCGCTGGTTGGTTCCTGTTCTGACAGGTTGTTTGGCTCGTCGATCACGATTGTTCTTCCTTACTCCCGGCACTTTCTTCTATTACAATACCAGTCGCCATCAGCTCATCCAATGTCATTTCGGACGGCGCGGCATTGTCTGCCACCTGCGTCTGGACTCTGTCGCCACAGACCAGACAGTGTGGATCGCGTTCGATGGTCGCCCAAACGGCGGTATAGGGCAGGCTGGTTTCGCCGTCGATAATCTCCAGCGCCGTATTCGCCAGAATGACCGTATTTCCGGGCATGGCGCGGTAGATTTCGGACTCGCGCAGTAGTTCGTTCAGCGCCAGATCGGACTGCGCCGCCGCCACCCGGACGACGTGCAGCCACAATCCCGGTTCTGCTTCCAGCGTGCCTCCCGGTCCGATCATACCATAATCGAGTTCCACGTCGCCGTCTGTCCGGTTATTGGCGATTCCGTCCCGCAGTTCGGCTGCCCAGCAGGCATAACACGGACCCTGAAACGGGTGGATGACCACGGCGTCGCCGCCTTCGCCGCGCTCGTAGACTCCGGCATAGACGGCGGGCAGTTGGCGATCCAGGCACGCCTGATTGATGGTGTACTTGGGCTGTTCGCCGTCCACACCGACGACCAGCAGGTCGAGTCCGTCAAGCGCGTCAGGATGGTCTTCGATGCGTCCCTGAAAGACCTGCACCTGGGCGTCGGGGTTGCGATGCCGGATCAGGTCGGCGACTGCTTCAACCTTTGGCTGCCCGACGTAACGGTGATCGGCGACATGGCGGACCACATTCTGCGCGTCGAGTATGTCGCTGTCGATCAGGACAAAACTGCCCACGCCGCTCATTGCCAGGCTCAACGCGACGAACCCGCCGCCAGAACCCAACCCAACCACGCCCACGCGCTTCTGGCGCAGCAGCTCCAGATTGCGGCTGCCGAGCAGCCGTTCCACACGATCCCAGCTCATGAGACATCCTCCACGATACTGCCGGGTTTTGCGACACTGCTGGTCGGCAGGTTCAGCTTGTGTTCAATTGCGTGGATCAGATCGAGCAGGTGTTTTTCGGGCGACCATTCAGTGTTGAAATAGTCGCGCATTTCGACTGGCTCAGACTGTTTCCAGGCGGTTTCAAAAACCTTGTACATGTCGTCATCCGTTCCCATCTGCACAAACGGCGCGATCCGCGCGCTGGGTGGGTGCTGGGGATAATCGTGTGGGGTGATGATGATCAGCATCTTCGATGACCCCATCCGGGCGGTCAGAAAGCAGACTTCCAGCGGCGGCTCGTTGTCGGCGTTCCACAGCGTGATCGAGTTGAAGAGCTTATCCTCTTCAAGCAGGCGCAGTTCCTCGGCAGCCCGCGCCTCGTGGATGAGATGCCAGGGATAGGGCGCCAGCGCTGGCAGTTGATCGTCCGGGTAGATGGTCGGCGCGACCGGCTGAAATGCCTGCGTCTTGCGGTCGATATACCAGAAATCCACTCGCATCGACGTGCCTTCGTCCTGCGGCAGCATCACGAAATTGGTGCTGATGCCCGCGGTGGCAATCGTGGACGGATGATCGAGGGTGATAATGGGCGCGAGCAGGAAATCCATGTCGTTATCCGGGTCGAGAATCCAGTCCATCGCTGTCATCAGGTCGCCGCCGCTGGGCTGAATCATATAGCCCGGTTGTTTGTGCCAGTCGCCCAGATACCGCAGCGGCACGTCCCACTTGTTTTTGTTGAACAGCACAAAACGTTTGTCGCGCGTCGCCTGCCAGTTTTCCTGAAGCCACCAGATCAGCTCATCCTGCCGTTCGTCGCCCTGCTGAAAGGTGTGATACTGGCGAACGGCGGTGTCGTCGGGCGAAATGGTGTCCAGAACGTACAGCGTGGCGATGGCGTTGCTGTAGTTTCCCGGCACCAGCAAGCCAATCATTGCCTCGCCGGTTTCGTCCTCGACGTGTGTTTCAGCGGCTGCCCGCATTTTGTCCAGCACGCGCCGCGCCACGACCAGATTTGGGACGCCGTGATGGGCGTTCTTCTGGAACAGGTTCAACATGGATTACCTCCAGCGTCGAGGCGGCAGCGGCGTATTGGGATCAACGCGCTCTTCGATGCCGGGCCATGCCCCGGTTGCTCGCCACGTGTAGTAAGCATACAGCCACTGGATCGCCCAGGCGGCGACGGTGACTGCCGTCGATTTGCTCGGATTCCAGCCGTAATGCTCGCCATCCTTCGGGTTAAACAGGCACAACTGCCCGTCCTCATACTGATGTTTCTCGCTGTAAATACGCGGCTTCAGCACATAGGCTTCGGCAGGTCGGTTGGGATAGTCGTGCGGATAAACAATCTTCAACCAGTGTTCCTGCTGCCGCAGCGTCGCCAGATTCAGTTCGACTGATCCTTCCCAATAAAGCGGCGCGTTGGATGGGACGACCAGCTTAAAGGTGTTACCGAATGTCGCCCGCA
Source organism: Aggregatilineales bacterium (assembly GCA_030834905.1). Classification (GTDB taxonomy): domain Bacteria; phylum Chloroflexota; class Anaerolineae; order Aggregatilineales; family Phototrophicaceae; genus Flexifilum. The sequence goes on from JAUQWZ010000018.1 coordinate 167,321, forward strand.
TTGCTTCCACTTCCAGCCGCAAACGCGGTGAAACATTGCTCCGCGCTCCCCACCATGCAGACATGGACTTGCTCCCTCTTAACTGCGTATGTCCATATTCTATCATGCCTGCATCGCAATCGGACGTTCGCTGCCTCCCACAAAGCGGGGTATTGATGACTCTCTATACGCAGCATGACGCGGGAGGTTGCACAGTTCCAGGTTAGAGACAGGTGAAGAAAAACAAAAGCGGAGACTATCCGGCAGTCTCCGCTTGAGGGTGGCGTTAGCGAGCGTTTCCGACCTGGTCGAAATCAGTCCTGCGATTCGATGGCGGCGTACAGGTCGCGGCTTTCGTGCGACGGACCGATGTTCAGCGTTTCGTCGAGGATCTGCGCCAGCCGGTGATACTGCCGCTTGGCGTCTTCGACCATGCCTAGGCGCAGGTAAATCGCCATGACTTCGCGGTGGATGTCCTCGCGTTCGGGAACCTCTTTGAGCGCCCGCGTGAAGAAACCGAGCGCCTGCTGGTCATCCTTGCGCCGCTTCCAGATACGCCCCACGCCGATCAACGCCTGTGAGTTGAGCATCCGCAGGTGTTCGCGGCGTTCCAGAACCCAGGGCATTTCCACGGTTTGCAGGAACGGAGCACGGTAAACGTCCACTGCCTGCATGTAGAGCGCCAGTTCTTCGCGCTCATTGTCGGCGTTCAGCGCGCGGGTGACCGCGTTTTCAAAATCGCTCACGTCATAATGGCGGACGACTTTGTCGCTGGGCAGGTAAAAGCCGCTGTTATACTGCGTCAGTTCGTAATTGCCGCCTTCGTTTACTTTCATGCTGATGCGTTCGGTAATCTTGCGCTTGGTCACATGAAAGACGTTGGTTGCTTCCTTGACGTTGAGATCGGGCCAGAAAGTCCTGAAGATTTCGTCACGAGTCACTAAATCGTGATCGAGAAAGAAGAAAAAAAGATTGCGTGGCAGCGCCCCGTCCCAGTTGGTAATGGGCTGACCGTTGACGAGGGCGTGTCCTCTGCCAAAGCCGTATACTTCAAGCTGCGGCTTGGGGCTGTCCTCGACGGTGAACATCATATCGTCTTTGCGGTGTTCGGTTCCCAGCACCACCGCGTCACCGCGCGCCACCATATTATACCACGGTTGGTACATCAGCAGCCTGGAACTGAAGGCGATCTGAACGCTGGCATCCAGGCTGGCGGTGACGGCGCTGATGAACTGCTCGAAGTGTTCATCCATCGGGATGCGATCCAGCTCATCGACATACAGGATGGTCGAGTCTGCATGAACAGCAGTGGCATTGAGATCGGCAGCCAGCGCTTTGCCAAGTGCTGATGGACTGGCGTTATCTGCCAGCGCCGGGCGCAGATTCGCGCCAAAATCACCCAGAACGCCGACAAACTCGTTCAGCAGCCCCTGAAGAAATGACTTCAGCGTCGTTTCTTCAGACGTTATCCTGTAGTATAGCAGCCCTTCTCGATTGGCTGACAGGAAATGCGAAAGAAAAAGCGTGCGGTAATTTGTCCAGGGATAGAGCAGGATCACTTTTTTGCCAGATGAGCGCTGGCGAAATGAGTCCAGAGAAACATGCGTCACTTCCTGAACAAACATACTAGCGTGCCTTTCCTCAAACATGTCTTAATGATTACAAATCGATAACTCACATGGAATAATATTGCACATCTGCTTATTTAAGCAAGTAGTAGCCCACATATTTATCAGATTTACCGTTCACAACAGAGCTTTATAACAGAATTCAAACCATTCTCAATTTGCATTAAGGATTGTCCATGATCGAAACCGCCGCCCGCAGCTTACTGAAACTGGATCTATGGATTTACATCCCTATTATAATCCTGTTTTGGTTTCCAGATCAGCGGAGAATTGCGGCGCTGCTGCTGTTTCTGCCGCTGGCGGCGGCTCGATGGGTGTTATACCGCCGGTTATGGAAGTCCACGCCGCTTGATCCGCTGTTCATCGCCTTCCTCATTCTGGGCTGCCTGAACGTGTTTTTCGCGCCCTATTACTTTATCGCGCCCGATCTTGCCGGGCTGGTGATGCTGGGTCGTCCGGCGATGGGGATGCTGCTGGCGACGAGTCTGGCGGATAATGCCTGGCGCAGTCAAAGGATGACCGCGGTGCTGGTGGCGACGGTCACCCTATCGCTGATCGTGGGAGTGCTGGCGCTGGTGTCGTCGCAGTGGACGGTCAAATCCAGCCAACTGCTGTTCATCATCGATCTGCTGCCGAAGGTGCAGGGCGTGCCGCAAATCGGCTTCAATGTGAATGAGATCGCCGGTGCGATGACGTATCTGACGCCGCTGATGGCGGGACTTGCCGCCTATTTCTGGTCGCAGCCAGCAGCTGCGCGGGGCGATAAGTGGCTGCGCGCGCTGACCAATCTGGCATTCTGCCTGCTGTGGCTGGCGACGTTCCTGGGGCAGAGCCGGTTGGCGATCATCGGCATTCTGCCCGCGCTCTATGTGATCAGCCTGACGCTGGTTCGTCCGGGGCGCTGGCGGCTGGCGGCTGTCGCCGGAGTGACATTTTTTCTGCTGGCGCAGGTGGCAATTCTCAGCGGCATCTTTAATCCACAGGCGGAGAGGCTTGCCGAGCGCGATGAGGACAGTCTGTCCACGCGGGTGCTGATCTGGGAAAGCGGCTTGCAGATTCTCATCGATCACCCTCTCACCGGCGCGGGCATGAACGCCTTTCGCGCGCCAGCGGTGCGCGCCCTGTACCCTGTTCCGGGCTATGAAACGCGCGTCCTGCCTCACGCCCACAACGAATGGATTCAGATTGCGGCTGACCTGGGGCTGCCCGGACTGCTGGTATTTGCCAGTTGGTTTATCGTGATCGGCTGGATGCTGAGGAAGGTGTGGCAGCAGGGTGACGCGCGAGCCAGGGCAGTGGCGCTGTCGGTCGGCTGTGGATTGGCGGCGCATCTGGTTTACGGACTCGGTGACGCTATCCCGCTGTGGGATCGATTCGCGTTTGTTTTCTGGTGGCTGGTCGGTGTGGCGGCGGCACAGTATTTGCTGACCTGCCAGCGACCTCAATCCTTGAGAAACAGTAAATTCGTATAAAATCAACATAAAGAACTTTGCAAATTAATCAATGTGTCATACTATGTATGTAGTTTCACAAATATGAGCCGACGAAAAATCTGTTTACGCATCTGTTTTCTGAAGCTAATATCCTGAATCGTAATTTCGTAAAAGATGGTAAACTCAAGTTAGCGGATAACAGCCATCCAAGTTGCCACCAGTCACACTATTATGAGTCGTGAACCAGGGTCGAAGAATACGGGTGTGAGAAGCCTCCTTTCTCCACAAAAACTGCTCGGCAGCGGGTTAACATTGGTAGGAGTGATCTGGTTTGTCGGCGCTGGTCAATGGGTTGGCGTTGTAATCGTGCTGGCGTTAGGTCTGCTGCTGCTGCTGCGCCCCAACCCGCCGCCGCCGACGAGCGCGCTCGATCAAAAACTTGCTTTTCTGACACGCGAACTCCAGTCCATCATACTCAATCCAGATCGTCAGGCGGCAATTCGCCATGCCTGCGTGGCTGCCACGACGATTGGCGACGCTCAGGCGGCGGTGGTTTACCTCTACCAGCGCCAGAAGGGCACGCTGGATCTGGAATGCGAGCTGGGGCTGCCCGCCGACAGGACGCAGCAGTGGGCGTCTGTGCCTTATGCTGCCTACAGCGAACCGGTGGTGGTCAGGAGCGCCAATTCATCGGACGACATGCTCGCGCCGCTTGCCAGCGAGGCGGGCTTTTTGACCTATCTGGCGCTGCCAATCCGTCACGAGCAGCTTGATATCGGGCTGCTGGTGCTGTTTTATACCGAAACAACCGATCTGCCGATGGCGACAGTCGATTTGCTGCGCCTTCTGACCGCCCAGTTCTCCGCGTATCTCGATAATCAGCAGCTTTTTAGCGTGCTGGAAGAATACGCCTTTGAAATGACCCAACTGACGCATCTTTCCCGGATCACGACCTCAAGTATGCAGATGGAGCGCGTGCTGGGTGATGTGTCGGCAATGCTGTGCGACATGATCGACGCCCGCCAGGTGACGATTGGGCTGCTGGACGCCGAGCGTCTGACGCTGCGGTTGTACCAGAGCAGCGGCGCGCGCGAGCTATCGCTGGATGCGCTGCCGGAAATCAAGGGAATGATTAGCGGCGGGCAGCCGTTTCCGGCGCTGCTTAAACCCGGCGCGGGGGCAATCTCCAGCGCGCTGGCGCCGTATGTGGATCAGTCGGACGGGGTGCGAATCGGCGTTTTTCCAATGCGCGCTAACGATCAACTGCTCGGCATTATGCTGGTGAGCAGCAGCCGTATCCAGACCTACGAAGATCGCGAGTGGGAATTTGTTGAGCTGGCGACCAACCAGATCGCCGCCCAGGTTCAGAACGTCCTCGTGTACCTCGAGACGCGCACTGCGCTGCATCGCCGCCTGGAGCAGCTATCGCTGATCGAAGACGTGGCGCGGCAGATTTCCGGCACGCTGGATTTTGATTTGATTATCGATCACATGCTGGAAGCTGCGCTGCAAGCGACTCAAGGGGACAGCGCCGCCCTGACGCTGGCGGAAGCCGATGATCTGTGGACCGTCATTCAGCGCGAAAGCGGCGGCGAGAGCCACCGCACCTACCGTTCGCGGCGGCGGCAGGACAGCGCGGTTGAGCAGGTCATCCGATCCCGCAAGCCGCTGCTGGTTAATGACACGCGCGCGATTTCGGAATACGTGCCTTCCAGCCGCACGCCCAGTTTGTCCCTGGTGGCGGTGCCGTTGATCGACGAGAACACGGTGATTGGCGTCCTGAATGTCGAGAGCGCGACTCCACGCTTCTTTAACACCGACCAGCTTAGCTTCCTCAACAGTCTGGCGGGGCATACCGTCATCAGCATTCGGAATGCGCGGCTGCTGGAAGAACATCAATATCAGATCAGCACGCTGCGCAGTCTGCAAGCGCTGACGCTGCGACTTTCGAGCGCTGTCACCACCCAGGCGGTGGTCGAGGCAGTGGTGGAAACCGCGCGCGACATGCTCGGCGCGCAGGAAGCGGCGCTGTTCCGTTATGACGACGAGCGCAGCCAACTGCTGCCGCTGATGATTCCGGGCGGCAGACGCGCCGACGTGGCGATTGCCACCAGCGAAGCGCTGCTGGCGGCGCAAAGCGGTGACATTCAGGTGGCGGAAAAGGTCACCAGTATACAATCCGGCACGTTCGTTCACATGCCGATCAAATATGACGGCGCGGTGCGCGAAGTGCTGAGCCTGGCGTTTGCTGAAGACCGTCCGGTGCGCCAGCGCGATCTGAACAGCATTGTTGTGCTGGCAAGCCAGACCGCCGGACATCTCGAAAACGCGATGCTGCACGAGCATATCCGCGCCGGAAGCGACCGGATGCGCGCCATTCTGAACTCGACGCGCGATGGTATCCTGCTGATCGACCGCAACGGCTTTCTGGTGGAATGCAATCCGTCGGCGGAACGACTGCTTGGGATTGATAAGGATGAATTCCTCGGCAAGCATTTTGTGCTGACGCTGTCGCGGATCATGGGTGGAGACGAAATTCAGAGCGCGGGCTATTCGCGCAAGCAGCTTGTCTCGCTGGCGCGGCAGCTTCGGCTGGAACCGGAACGCATCACCAGCCGCCAGTTCTCGCGTACCGTTGGCACTCAGCAGATGTATATCGAGGAAATCGGCTCGCCGGTGCTGAACCATCGAAATGAGATCGTGGGCAGGCTGCTGGTGCTGCGTGATATCACCGAGCAGAAGCAGTTGGAAGTCTACCGGGATGAGATTACCCACATGGCGGTGCATGACCTGCGGGGACCGCTGTGGGCGGTCATCAGCGGCATCACGCTGGCGCAGGAAGACATGAGCCTGCTTCCCGAAACGGAATTGACCCGCAAAACACTGGGCATAGCAGCACAAAGCGCCAGTGGGCTGCTTAAGCTGGTGGACAGCCTGATGGATATCTCGAAGCTGGAATCGCGGCAGATGCCGCTTGCGCGCGAGCCGGTGATCGTTGACGAGTTGATCGCTTCGGCGCTGGCGGCGCTTTCAGGTACCGTAGACGAAGCCGATATCGAGTTTGAAGTCGATATCGACGAGGGACTCGCGCCGCTGAACATCGACGCGGCAATCATTCAGCGGGTGCTGGTCAATCTGGTAGACAACGCGATCCGGCACACACCGGCGGGCGGCAAAATTCAGGTGCTGGCGCGGCACAGCGAAAACGACGTGGTCTTTTATATCGCTGACAGCGGTCCCGGCATCCCGGCGGGGGAGCGCGACCGCATATTCGAGCGCTTCCGTCAGGTGAAGACCAATATTCCACTGCGCGGTCCCAAGGGCAGCGGACTGGGGCTGACATTCTGTAAGCTGGCGATTGAAGCCCACGGCGGTCATATCTGGGTTGAGGACAACAGCCCGTTGGGCGGCGCGTGTTTTGGCATCACGCTGCCGACCGTAGCAGTGCCAGCGCCCACGACCATCACTACCGTTCCCCAGCAGTAAAACCTGCCGAATCAAAAAGACAGGTCGGCTGACCTGCCTTTTCGCCGGTCGCATGTCGCAGCGCGCGCTACGACTCGACGATGGTGATCGATTCGATCTTATCGCCCTGCTCAATCGCATTGACGACCGTCTGACCATCTCCGGCTACAGTACCGAAGACGGCGTGCTTGCCGTCAAGATGCGGCGTGGCGACATGGGTGATGAAGAACTGCGAGCCGTTGGTGTTGGCACCGGCGTTTGCCATGCTCAGCACGCCCGGTCGGTCATGCTTCAGCCTCAGCGCCGAGGGTTCGTCGTTCCATTTGTAGCCGGGACCGCCGCGACCGGTGCCGGTCGGGTCGCCGCCCTGAATCATGAACGGCGGGTTTTTGATGACGCGGTGAAAGACGATGCCATCGTAAAAACCGTCGCGGGCAAGGAACACAAAGTTGTTGACGGTGATCGGCGCTTCGCTGGCGTACAGATTAACGTCAAATTCGCCTTTGTTGGTCTTGAAGCGCGCTACATAGCTCTTGCTGGGGTCAATCGACATCGCCGGGGCGCTGCTGTATTCTTTTGCAGGCATTGCTTACTCCTTCAGTTTCTTCTATTACGAAATCTGTTGTCTGCGCCAAGCATACCAAACAAGCTCACCCTAAACGAATCATTGAGATTTTCTCACCAGTCTTTACATACTGGATAGAATCTTCAGGTTATAATCCAAAATAGATGGCGAAACACATGCTGTGCAGTTTATGGCCGTGTCACGCGGCGCAGGCAGCGTGGCAAGGTCGCATCTTACACGTTGACAAGGAAAGACTAAGCCTAAGACTCTGGTTACACGGATGCCACTAATTCTGTATATTGAAGACAACGCTGATAACCGTCTGCTTGTCCGGCGGATTTTAATGGCTTCTGACTATGATTTTATGGTGCAGGAAGCCGAAAATGCCGCCGATGGACTCAAGCTGGCACAAACACAACCGCCTGATCTCATCCTGATGGATGTCAGTATGCCCGGGATGGATGGACTGACAGCGACTCAACGGATACGGAGTATCCCGGAGTTGAAAGATATCCCCATCGTCGCAATGACTGCCAACGCGATGGAAGGGGATAAGGAAAAAGCCCTGGACGCTGGCTGTGATGGGTACATTCGTAAGCCAATAGATGTGGATAGACTACCAGATGATATCCTCCATTATCTCAGGAGACGTGATGAACGAGGCGCAGAGCACCACGAATCTACGCGCGCCGATTGAGCCTAGTGAGGCACACGTCCTCGTTGTAGAAGACAACGTGCCAAATTTCGTGCTGATTGCGCGGATGCTGGCTTTTATGGGCGTACAGCGTTGCGAGTGGAAAACATCGGGATGGCAGGTGGTGCAGTTTGCGGATACGCTGCCGCGCGTTGACCTGATCCTGATGGATATCCGCCTTCCTTATGAAGACGGCTATCAGGCGCTGCAAAAGCTTCGCGCGAACGCACGCCTCAAAGACACCTTTGTCTGCGCTGTGACCGCGGAAGCCAGCGAAGACCAGATGCGCCGCGCCAAGAAGGCAGGCTTTAACGGCTTTCTTGGAAAGCCGCTTGATCCAGATCGCTTTCCCTCGCAGATTCGACGGATGCTGCGGGGCGAAGAAGTGTGGGAATGGAAATAGGTCACCGCAGCGAATAGGGAGGGAAAGCACCCGTCCCTGCGCGCCGCTGCTTTCAGCGTGCCGCGTTGAGTGATGCGATTGCCGAGGGACGATATGAGCCAAACAGCCGAGCATCGCGGCTTGCCAGAGGAAGAGTACAATCTCATCCAGGCGCAGTACGAAGCGTCTGGCACCATTTACGGGTCTACAAACTACGCCGAAATGCTGGATGCGTTCAGGAGTCTCGCTGGCGCGGACTATACCTATGGGCATCTGGCGCTGGCTGAACCTGACTCGCCAGTGCTGCGGATTGTCGCTGCCGCCGACGGTGGCAGGGTTCGCACAGTTCAGGAAGAACGCCTCCTCAGAGATTACCCCGCTTACGAAACCCTGACCGCTGTTGAAGTGCTGAGCATCGAAGACGTGCGCGATGATGCGTTCCTGACCGATGCCGAGCGCGTCCAGCTTATTGATCGGAACATCGCGGCGCTGCTGCTGGTTCCGCTGGTCATCGGTCAGCGGCTGACCGGCTTGCTGATGGTCTGGAGCGACCGTCCGATCATCACGTCTGCCGCCCGTCTGCGCGCGCTGCGCAGTCTCGCCGATCAGGCGGCGGTGGTGTTTGAAAATCAAGCGCTGCTTCGCAATACCGAGGCGACGCTCGAAGAAGTGCGGACGCTGTACGACATCAACCGCGCCATGCTCGGCGCGCAGCACATGCTGGATATTCTGCACCTGCTGCGCGGCTATCTCGCCCCCAATTCAACCGCTATCCTGCACATTGGCTACGAGGAACGCCCGCCGATGGGCAGGCAGTCGGTGCTGCGCTACCGCCTGACGGCGGAGAGCGAGAGCCTGATCGATACGCCCGTAGAAGTAGCGGGGGCGCTGGATGCGTTGGACAGCGCTAACGTGCTGTTCGTGGACGACGCGACCGCCGAAAATCTGAATCCGTTCAATCCCCTGCTGCGCGAGCAGGGCGCTGCCAGCTACGTGCTCATTTACATGGCTGAGCAGCAGCAGGTGGACGACATTATCGCCATCACCTTTAATGAGGCGCAGAGCTTCGACCAGCGAACACGCCGTCTGTATGAAGCTATCGCCGACCAGATTCGAATCGTGCTGGAAAACCAGCGGCTGCTGCGCGATACGCAGGCAAACACGGTGCAGTTAAGCCGTCAGGTGCGCGTGCTGCAGGCGGTTAACCGTCTGGCATCCGGAGTTGAAGCTTTCAAGGACGACTATTCACTGCTGAGTTTCGCCATTCACGAGATGACCACTTCGCTCGATGCGGATCACGGCGGCTTGATGTTGTTCGATCCTGAGCTGGTGTACGGCACCGTCGTCGCCGAATATCCTTCACACGGCACTGAAGGCGTGCGCCTGGAAATGCGCGGCAACGAGCTGTTCAACGCCATGCGCAGCGACCCCAGCCAGCCGTTCATCGTCTACAACGTTGAATATGACCCGCGCGTGACCCCGGACACGCTGGAGGTCTTCAGAAGCGCCGGTATCCAGTCGCTGATGATGGTGCCGATTATGCTTGAAGGCAAGCTGATCGCTTCGGCAGGACTTGACCTGTACACCCGCGAGCGACAGTTCACGCCGCAGATGATCGAACTGGCACAGACGATGGGGGCGCAGCTTGCGCTTGGACTTCAGAATGCCCGCCTGCTGAGCGATTCCCAGCGGCGCGCCGATCAGCTTCAGCGCATCGCCATCTTCAGCCAATCGGTGCAGGCGACGCTGGATCTGGCTGCCATTCTGAACGTCATGATCAGTGAAACCCGCCAGATGCTGGCGGCGGATGACATCACGATTGGTTTCTATGACACGCGCCGCCGCGAAATGCGTGCCGCTGCGCGTTACGAGCAGCGGGCAGCGCGAGTCGATCTGGAAAATGGGCAGGTGCTGTCGCTTTCGGGAACGCTGGCTGGCGACGTCTGGAAGAATCAACAGCCGGTCTACATTGGTGATACCGGCGAGCTTCCCGAAGAACTGCGCGCGCAGGTGTCAAAGCTGCGTTCGCTGCTGATAGTGCCGCTTCGCCAGCGCGGGCAGATCAGAGGCATTATTCAGATTGGCAGCCAGCAGTTGTACAGCTACAGCGAGACGGACATCGCCCTGTTCCAGCAGTTGATCGCTCAGTTTGCGGTTGCCCTTGAGAACAGCGAAGCCTATGCGCAAAGCCAGCGCGCCGCCCAAAGCCAGGCGACGGTGAACGAGATCGCCGCCCAGTATCAGGAGGCGACGACGGTGGATGAGCTGCTTCGCGTGACGCTGGAAGGCTTGGGCAAAAGCCTCGGGGCGCAGCGCGGCGGCATTCGCCTCGGCAATGTTCAGGAGGTGAAGCCATGATCCAGGCTGTTCGCCGGTCACTGACCGTCCAATACGAGTACGGCAATCAGCTTGACCAGCAGCGCGCGCGCGGGTTGGTCATTGTCAGCGCGGTGCTGCTGCCGGTGCTGCTGATCTATGTCCTCTTTGGGCTGGCGCCCGAACTCGCCGCCGGAACTGTACCGACGAGCCGTATAGTCGCCTACATCATCGTCGCGCCGCTGCTGTTTATCCTGACCTACTTTCATGTTCAGGGCGGCAGGTTGCAGCTTGCCATCTGGTTGTTCATCGGCGCGCTGTACGCCAGCAGCCTGCCGTTCACCATCAGCCCGGTCACGCGGAGTATGCCAGCGCTGCTGTTCGCGGTTGGAGTCGCCGCTGGCGTCCTGATGAATTTCCGGCGTTCGGTGGTGGTACTGCTGGTGCTGCTGGTGACACTGCTGGTACACGTATTGATGCAGCGCCAGATGCCGCCTGATATGTTCGTCTCGCCGGATACGGCGCTGCTGGACTTCGGGTTGACGGTCATTACGATTCTGCTGTCCGCGGGGCTGCTCTACGTCTTCAGCGGCAGCACCCACGACCTGTCCGAAGTCTCGACCGCCGATATTCGTCACTTCAAAACAATTGGCAGTTTCAGCGAAGTCGAAACGGAAGACCGGCTGCTGACGAACGCGCTGCGGGTGATTCAAAACGACCTGGGCTATAACCTCGGTCAAATCTTCCTGGTCGAGCATGACGGCAGTGTTCGGCGGCGCGTGCGGCTTGGCATCGGACAGAGCGACATCACCTCCTCGACGGTGGTGAATCGTGGCAATGCGCTGATCATCAGCGAGGTGGCGCACACCCGGCAGCCGGTCACAGTGATGCCGCAGGACGAGCCATCCCGGCGGTCACACCTGATCGACTCGGCGCTGCGGGCGCTGGTCGTGCCGATTATGGGCAGCGGTCAGGTGCTGGGCGCGATTGACGTGCAGTCGTCGGCAGGACAAACCTTCACCCCCAATCAGATCGACGCTTTCCAGTCGCTTGGGCAGCGTCTGGGCGAAGCGCTGCTGCAGGCGCGGCTGATCGACAGCCTTCATCAATCGCTGCGCGAACGGGAAGAAGCGGCGGCATCCATGCGGTCGCAGCTCGCCGAAATGCAGGGCGGCAGCCGCCGACTGCTGCAAAGCGGCTGGCACAACTATCTTCAGGCGCGCGGCGCGATGATCGGCTACGACCTGCAAAGTTCCGGCGGCGGCATTGTTCCAGCGTCCGATATACCGACGGAAATTCTGTCGGCGCTCAGCCGGGGCGATGTGGTCGTGGAAGCCGGTGGCGACGATCAGGTGATCAACGCGCCTATCATCCTGCGCGGCGAAATGCTGGGGGCGATGTCGTTTGTCGTTCCGGCAGACCGGACTATCAGCGACGACGAGATCGAAACGGTGCGCACCGTCGCCAACCGGCTTGGGCTGGCGCTGGAAAATAACCGCCTGCTGGAACAGACACAGGCGCAGGCGCAGCGCGAACGAAAAGCCAGCGAGGTCGCCAACATCCTGCTGACCGCAACCAGTATCGAAACCCTGATTGAGCTGGCAGCGGAGAATTTCAACGAGGCTCTGAGCGCCATCAACACACGGATATACCTTGAGCCGGGCGTGATCGCGGAAGCGCCCGCAGCCCATGGAGAGCCGGTATGAGAACACGATTGATGCGGCTGAACCCGCTTTCCTGGCACATCTGGATCAAGCTGTTCATCGCCTTTGGTCTGGCGCTGACGCTGCTGGCGATTCCGCTGGCGGTGCTGCTCAGTTCGAGCATTGTCGAACTCGGCACCCAGAATGCCCGGACGTTCGTAGCGCAAAATGGCGCTCAACAGGTGAACACCATCAGCAACGCCCTGAACGTCGCTGACCAGAACCTGCGCGGGTTTGTCGATAATCCTTCCAACCAGCGGATGATGACCGGGCTGCTGATCGGCGGCGTGCAGTCGGGGATTAACCTGAACCTGCCGAATGTGCAGCGTGGCGAACTGGAGAATTTACTCATCAATTCGCTGCTCAATCCCGCGACCAGCATGTTTGAGAACGTGCGCCTGCTTGACCGCGCCGGTCAGGTCGTCGCCAGCGCCAGAGCGATCCGTCCACCCGGTATCGCGCCGCTGCCGGAAGACGAGTCGAACTCGCTCGCATTCATCACGGCGCTGGCTGCCCAGATGCAGGGCAATTCTTCGCTGCTGAGCGTTTCACTCGCGCCGACGACGGATATTGAATACGTCCATCTGATCCGCTGGCGGGACGGGGCTGTGTTTGGCTACCTCATTGGCAAAGTCAACGTCACCCGCGCGGTTTTCAACAATATCCAGTTTGAAGAAAACCCCTACCGCGGGCTGACCTATCTGACTGACGCCACCGGAGTCGTGGTGACGGCAAATCCAGCCGATGCCGGGGGTGCCATCGTCGATGAATCATGGACGACGCGCGCCCTGAATGGACAGAGCGCTACCGAAGCCTTCACCACCAACGACGGTCAGCAGGTCATCGGGTTTTTCAGCCCGATTCGCGGCACGCCGCTGGCGCTGGTGTCTCAGATCGATGTCGAGGAAGCCATCGCGCGGGCGCAGGACATATTCGCCGTTCGGCTGTTCGTCGTGGCTGTGGGCGCGCTTGGCTTGCTGGCAGTGATCGTCCTGCTGCTCAACCAGATCATCACGCCGCCGCTGCTGCGGCTTCGTCATGCGGCGCAGCAGTTCTCCGAGGGCAACTTTGGCGTGACCGTCTCCGACGTGGAACGCCGCGATGAGATCGGCGATCTGGCGAACGCCTTTGCCACCATGCGCGAAGCGGTGCGCGATCTGGTCGGCGATCTCGAGGCGCGTATCGCCGCCCGTACCCGCGATATCAGCGCGACGCAGGACATCAGCCGATTTGCCGCAACTCAGCGCGACTTGCAGATGTTGATGGACAGCGTCGTTAACCTTATCCTGGATCGCTTCAACAGCATTTATCATGCCCAGATCTTCCTGATCGACGCTGATCGAGAATACGCCATCGTTCGCGCCAGCACCGGCGAAGTGGGCAGGCAGTTACTCGAGCGCGGTCATCGTCTGACAGTCGGCAGCGTCAGCGTGATCGGGCAGGTGACCGAGCAGGGGCGCTACATCCTGGCGCGTGACGCCGCCGCCAGTCAGGTTCACCGCCGCAACGAATTCCTGCCCGATACACGGGCTGAACTCGCCATCCCGCTGCGCGTTGGCGACGCCGTCATTGGCGCGCTGGATGTGCAGAGCAAGCAGCCTGACGTCTTCACTGAAGACCTGATCAACGTGCTGCAAACAATGGCTGACCAGATTGCTATCGCCATTCAGAACGCGCGTCTGTACGAAGAGTCGATACGCCGCGTCTCCGAGATCGAAGCCAGCAACCGGCAGGCAACGCACCGGATATGGCAGGAATACATGCGCGATCAGCGGCTGACGCAGATTGAGGTTGCCGCGGGCGTAGCGACTGACGCCAGTTTCTCGGAACTGCGGCGGCAGGCGCTGGCGCGGGGCGCGCCGGTCGTGGGGGAAACGACCAGCCGCCAGACCATTCCGATTGCGCTGCCGATCCGGCTGCGCGGTCAAACGCTGGGCGCGGTGGAATGGGAACTGCCCGCCGCCGGTTTTGGCGAAGATAAGCTGGAGCTGGCGCAGGAACTCGCCAACCGGCTGGCGCTCAACCTCGATAACGCCCGTCTGTTTCAGGAGAGCCGCCGCGCGACCGAGCGCGAACGTCTGGTGAACACGATAGCCGCCAGGCTGACCGCGCAGACCAATATCGACACGATATTGCAGACCGCTGTCCGCGAAGTGGGACAGGCGCTGGGAGCGCCGCAGGTCAGCATTCGCTTGAATACACAGCCCGAAGCATCTACCAATGGATCGGGACAAAAGCATAAAAATGGGAACACTGAAGTGTAGAAGGCGATGGCAGAAAAGCGTATGAGACAGCAAAATAACACGCCTCGCACTGGCGCGCGATCCTTGCGTTTTCGGATTATGCGCCTGGTTATCCCCGTTGTCATGGGGACATTCCTGATCTTCAGCATCCTGGGGGTGATCGGCGTGCGCGGCAGCGGGCAGACCTCGCTCCAGCGTGAACACCGTGAAAACCTCGGCAGTCTGGTCAGCGTCACCAACAACCGTTTTGAGCAGATCGCCAATGATCTGCGGCTGATCACCAACAACAGCGATACCCGCACCTTCGCCCGTGACACGCTCATCAGTCTATCGGGCGAATCGCTGGAAGCGTCGCAGCGCAGCCTGCTGACCAACTTCACCAACGAGCTTCAGCAGCATCCGGGCAGCTACGTTGCCATTCGCTATGTAACTTACACCGGTTCGGTCTGGAGCGAGGCGGTGAGTTATACCGGCAGCACGCCGGTGCTCGACGCCAGTATCAGCCTGAATGAGATGGTCAATGACCCGACTCTGGCGCGGGCGCTGGCGTCCATGCTTGGGCAGGTGACGGTTGGCGACATTGATTTTGTTGACCGCGAGGGGCGCTTCTTCCAGGAAGGCGGATTCCCGTTCATCCGGTTTTCCGCCCCGGTGGCTTCTGAAAACGACGTGACGACCATTACCGGCGTCATTCAGTTGGACGTGGCGGCGGGGTCGCTGCTAAACAGCTTGCAGACCGAGATCGAGCAGCTTAGCGAGGGGCAGGACGCCCGCCGCGTGCTGCTGATTGACCGGGCGGGGAACGCCATCATTGACAGCAGTGTTCCGCTGGAAACGATGACCTCGCAGCTTGCCCGCAGCGCCACAGCATCAATTACCGACGCCTATCCGCAGTTGGCAAGCTACCTTGAGGCGCAGCGTTCACCCACCAGCATCAATCAGAATAACCCGCTGACCAATGAAGCGGTCGAAATCGGCACGCATATTATTTCCACGGCGGAAATCGGGTTCTCGCTGATGGGATCGAGCTACTGGCGCTTGCTGCTGATTGACGACGCCAGCCTGGTGCAGAATTACGTCAATAATCTGGCGCTGCTCATCGTCGCGGGCAGCCTGCTGGTCGGAGCGATCATCTGTGCTGTGATCTACGTCATTCTCGGCTATTCCCTGCGCCCGGTCAGCAGCCTGGCGCGCCAGTGGACTGAACAGGCATCCGTCGTCAGCAGCGGCTCAACCGCGCGTCTGACTGCGGCGGATGTGGTGGACACCAGCAATTCGTATGATGAAGTCGATCAGCTTGTGGGCGCGTTCCAGACGGTGGCGCAGCGGGTTGATGAGCTTCACGATGAACTGGAGCTTCAGACCGGGCGTTATGCCCGCAACCTCGATATCACCGCGCGGATCGGGCATGAGACGGCGGCGCTTCACGATATCGACCAGCTTCTTAACCGTGCCGTCGATCTGATCTGCGAGGAGTTTGGCTTTGACCACGCGCAGGTGTTCCTGATAGACGACATTGGCAAGAACGCCATCCTCGTCTACAGCTACGGACAGGCGGGCAAAGCCCTGCTGGGGCAGAAGCACAGCCTGCTCATTGGTTCGCCGTCAGCGGTTGGCGAAGTGACCGCGTTGGGCAAGGCAGTCATCGTCAATGACGCGCGCCAGCTTACGGATGCGCAGCGGGCGGACTCGCTGCTGCCGCAGACCCTGACGCAGGTCGTGCTGCCGATGCAGGTTGGCACCTCTATTATTGGCGCGCTCGATATTCAGAGCGCCCAGCCGCATGGGTTCCGCCAGCAGGAACTGGGCACGTTCCAACTGCTTGCCGACCAGATCGCCATTGCTGTCCAGAACGCCCGGCTGCTGCTGCAATCGGAAGAGCGCGTTCAGCAGATTGATACCCTCAACCGCCAGCTTACGCGCGGCGCGTGGGAAAGCGCCGAAACACATACCGCCGACAGCGTCTACCGCTACGATCTGCTGAAGGTTGAGCGCGGCGAAGACGCCGATTCAACCCCTGCCGATGCCGACGACCGCGCCCTGCGCGTGCCGATCACGATTCGCGGTCAGGTGATCGGTATGCTCGACGCGCTGCCCGAAGAACGCGGCTTTTCGCAGAACGATCAAATCATCATGCGCGCGGTTGCCGACCGCGTCGCCATCGCCATCGAAAGCGCGCGTTTGTTTGAGGAAACCCAGAGCAGCCTCGCCGAGACTTCGACCCTCTACCAGCTCAGCCGCTATCTTGGCGAAGCGGAGACGCTGGAAGACATCATCCGCGCCATCGTGACTTCGGTGATGCCGGATGCCGCCGGTGGTCAGATTGGCGTCTTTGAGGATTACCCATTCGAAGCAGCGCCGGAATGGATCGAGATCGCGACTGACTGGATGCTGAACGACTCCGGTCACAAAGAAGTACAGCTTAACGGGATGCGGCTGCGAACTGCCGATCACGCGCTGCTGCGCGATATGAACCCCAATCAGGTTACCCTGGTGAGTGACGCCGAGCGCGACCAGCGGCTGGATGAAGTCTTCCGCGCTGTCCTCGAAGACATCGGCGCGCGGGCGATGGTGCTGGTTCCGTTCAGCGTGCGCTCGGTCTGGCGCGGCGTCATCTTCATCCAGTTCGCCGATGCGCGTGAATTCAGCGACCGCGAAGGGCGTATCTACACCGCCCTGATCGACCAGGCGGGTATCGCGATTGACAACCGTATGCTGCTCCAGCAGAACGAAATCGCCCTGACGCAGATCGAGCGTCTGTATTCCGCCAGCCGCATCGTCAATATGTCGCAGACGATGCAGGATCTGATCACCGCCGCCGTGACCACGTCGCGCGATGCCGGGCTGAATTTTGAACTGGCGATGTTTGAGGGCGAGCTTGATGAGATGGGCTGGCCCACGCGCCTGCGGCTGGCGGCGTACTCGCGCTATGGGGAAGAACACACGGCGGACGAGGTCTACGCCGTCGAAATTCCGGCGGCTTCGCCGCTGCGCGCCCGCGACCCGCAGATTGTCGTTGACCGACCAGAAGAGACTTCGCCGCTGGTGGGCTACATCCGCGCCAGAGGCTATTACTATGGCGTCGTGTTCCCGCTGTTCAGCGCCAACCAACCAATCGCGCTGTTCTTCATCGTCGCCAACGAAGTGCGCGATTTATCGACCGAAGATTATGAAGTGTACCGCGCCCTCACCGGACAGATGAGTACGGTGCTGCAGAACCGCCGTCTGCTCGAACAGACGGAAGAAGCGCTCGACGAAACCCGCCGTCTTTATGCCGCCAGCCGCGCCATCACCAGCGCGGTTCACGTCGAAGGTATTTACGAGGCGGCTGCCCAGTATCTGGTGGTTCCCACCGTCTCGACGCACCGCGTCAGCATCCTGATGGCGCGTCCTTCGCCCACGCCGGAAGCGCCCTATGTGGAGTGCGATTACCTGTGGAATCGCGGCGTTGAGACGAACGTAAAATCCCATACGCAGATTCTGGCGGAAGATGTGCCGCTTGCCCGGCTGCTTCGCGCCAGTGATGACCATCTTTCGTACCCCGATCTCAAGCACGATGCTCCGGAATCCGAGCCGCTGGCGGAACTGCTGGCGCGCAACGGCAGCAGCAGCGCGGTCTTAACCTCAATCCGCACCCGCCAGCGCTGGTTTGGCGTGCTGATGGTCGAATCTGACCGCGCCTACACGATGGATGACCAGTACGTTCGCTTTACTCAGGCGCTTGCCGACCAGATGGCGGTGGCGCTGGAAGGTCTGCTGCTCTTCCACGAGGCGCAGGCGCAGGCGCAGCGGGCGCTGGCGCTTGCCGAAGTAGGACAGCTTGCCAGCCGGATCGGCGGCGACTTCGCCAACAGCATTAACGAGGTGCTGATGCGTGTTGCCGAGGCGGCAGATTACGACCGCTGGTCGCTGACGCTGCTGGACGCCAGCGGCAGCCGCCTGGAGCGAGTCGTCTATAACAGCCCGGAGATTGAGCAGCCGCAAATTGGCGGTGACCGGTTCTTTGAACTCACTTCGGGCAGACCGGTGGTTGAGGCGTTCCACGCCAACCGCCAACTGCTGATCAACGATCCCGCCAGCTTCCCGGCTTATCTCAACACCGCTGACGAGGAAATCGAACGCATTGGTAAGCGTCTGGTGTCGCCAGTGCGAATTGGTAATCGTCCCGTGGGCGTGCTAATCGTCGGGCGGTCTTTGTCCGCGCCCGACCTGGATGAAAACGACGAACAGCTTGTGCAGACGCTGGCGGCGCAGGTTTCAGTGGCGGTCGAGAACCGCCGCCTGTTCCGGGCGGCTGAAGGCGAGCGCGAGAGACTCCGCTCGATTCTGGCGACGCTGCCCGCGGGCGTGCTGGTGCTGGATGCTCAGACCTTCCTGCCGGTGCAGAACAACGACCAGGCGGAACAACTGCTTGGACACGCCATCGATCCAGATGTGCCGTTCAGCGCTGAACGCTACCACATATACCGCAGCGGAACCGAGGCGCTCTACCCTGAAGAAGACCTGCCGATTCGCATCGCGGCGCTGACGGGCAGCCAGGAAGTAAGCGACGACATTGCCATTTTGCAGCCCGGCGGCGACGAAGTTGACCTGTTGGTGAACGCCGCGCCGATTCTCGATGCCTCCGGGACGGTGACGGCGGTGGTCGCCGCCTTCCAGGACATCACGGCGCTGCGCAGCCTTGAAACTTCGCTGCAACAGAACCTGCACGAGACAATTGCGCTCTATGAGATGACGCGCTCGTTCTCTGAAGCTGAGGAAACAAGCGACGTGATTGCCGAAATCGCCAACCAGTTTGGCGCGCTTGAGGCAACGGATATTTACGTGGTCATGTTCGACGAGCAAACGCAGCGTCATAGTTCTGTGTACTCACTGCGATCCGATGAAGTGGCTTTCCCGCTGCCGGAGTCGCTGCTGCGGCAGGATGCGTCACAGTTCGCTGGCACGTTGGCTGAGGCGAATCTGGCATCGGATGACGTTCAGCGGCTGAGCGATAATGGCGTTGCCGCCTATGCGTCGCTGCTGCTGCGCTCGCGCACGCGCCGCGCCCCGCTGGGCTGGGTTCTTCTCGCCTACGAAACGGCTCAGGAATTTAGCGCTGACCGCGTTCAGTTTTTGACGACGCTGAATGATACGGCGTCGGTCGCGCTCGACAACCGCTTCCTGTTCCGCAGCACCGAAGACGCGCTGCAAGAGACGGCTTTGCTGTATGGCGCGGCAACTGAAATCAGCCGCGTGCGCGACCCGCAGGAGTTTCAGGCGGCGCTGCAAAACGCGCTGGCGGCTCACTCGCCGGATATCGCCGCCGCCTACCTGAAGATGGACGGCAGCCTGACCGAACTGTTCAAGGCTGATTTGGACGGCGCGGCGGTATCCTTTGCCGATTTGATCGCCAAACATCACCTGCTGGAATCGCGGCAGTCGATTGTGATTGACGACTTACACGCCGCTGCCGAGCCGACCGCCTTCGAGCGCGACCTGCTGGCGCTGGGCAATATCCGCGCGCTGGCGCTGGTTCACCTGCGCGCTCAGGGGGAGGGTGGCGGCTGCCTGATCGTGGCGTACCACCAGCCGCACCAGTTCTCCAGCAGCGACACGCGCTACCTGAACGCAGTTGCCGACAGCGCTTCGGTGGTGTTCGACAACATTCTGCTGCTCAGCCAGATTCAAAGCACGCTGCAGGAAACCAGCGTCCTGTATCAGGCAAGCCGCGCCCTGAGCGATACCGACACCGCCGAAGGCGTGCTGGAGATCGCGACGCATTTCCTGGCGGAACGCCCCAACAGCACCGCCTTTGTGGCGCTGCTCAAAGGCAGTCAGTGGTCACAGGAAGGCGCGCTGGTTCACATTGCCAGCAGTTGGCATTCCAGCGCTTCAGGGCTTGAACTGGCGGGCGTCAGCCTGTCGCCGGAGCAGTACCCCGCCTGGCGGCTCCTTGCCACGCCGGAAGTACTAACCATCAATGATGTTCAGTCTGCCGATCTCACCCCTGCCGAAGCCGCCGGAATCGCGGGCTTCGAACTGCGGTCGGTGGGCGTGCTGCCGCTGCGCGTTTCGGGGCGGGCGCTGGGCGCTATTGTGCTCGGCTCGCGCGAGCCGTACCAGCACAGCGAACGCGATTTGCGCATTTACCGATCCTTTGCCGAACAGGCGTCGCTGCGTATGGAAGCCGCCCGCCTGCTCACGCAGACAGAGCGCCGCGCCCGCCAGCTTGCGACCTCGGCGCAGGTCAGCCAGATTGCCAGCTCGATCCTCGATCTGGATGAGCTGATGCCGCGCATCGTGGATCTGATCCGCGAGGCATTCGGCTACGACCACGCGCAGATTTTCCTGATGGACGATCAAGAGGATTACGCTGAACTGCGCGCCAGCACCGGTGACGCGGGCAAGCAGTTGATCGCTATCCGTCACCGCCTGCAAAAAGGCTCGCACAGCGTCATCGGACAGGTGACCGCGACCGGCGAGCCGGTGACCGCGTTCGACACGTCTGACGCGCGGGTGGTGCATCGTCCCAACCCATACCTGCCGCAAACGCGCTCAGAGATGGCGCTTCCGCTGATCCTCAAGGGAAAGGTGGTCGGCGCGCTGGACGTGCAGTCTAACCAGCCCAGCGCCTTTGATGACGACGACGTGGCGGTGCTGACGACGCTTGCCGCCCAGATTTCAGTCGCGATTGACAACGCGAACCTGTTCCAGCAGTCCCGCCGCCGCGCGAACGAGATGAGCTTCCTGTTTGGCGTGACGACGGCGGCAGCGGCAGCCGAAACCCTGACCGACGCGCTGCAAAATGTCGCTGGCGAGTTGGGCGAGTCGCTGGAAGCACTTTCGGTGAGCATGTACCTGCCTGAAATCTACATGGACGCGCAGGAAAACGTCATCGTGCGGATGCGCCCGGTGGCGCTGGTTGGAACCGAACAGCCGCTGTCAGAGCTTTCGGAAGTGGACGTAGATGACCCGCAAAACATGATCGCGGCGAGCGCCCGTGACCGGCAGCCGGTGATCATCGGCAACCTGGCATCCGAACCGCGCTATCTGCCGGTCGCCGATGAGGCGCGTTCGGCAATTCTCGTGCCGCTGGTTTCGGGCGCGCAGCTCGTCGGTCTGGTCGCTGTCGAGAGCGAGAAGACTAACGCCTATGACAAGGACACGCTGACCCTGCTGCTCACCCTTTCAGGGACGCTGTCCGCGATTGTGCAGAACCAGCAGCTTCTGGAACAGGTGCAGCAAACCAACGAGCAGCTTCGCGAGCTTGACCGCATCAAGAGCGACTTCCTGGCGAACATGAGCCATGAGCTGCGCACGCCGCTGAACTCGATCATCGGTTTCAGCCGCGTCATCCTGAAGGGCATTGACGGTCCGCTGACCGAGATGCAGGAGCAGGACTTATCGACCATCTATACCAGCGGCTTGCATTTGCTCAATCTGATTAACGACATTCTCGATCAGGCAAAGATCGCCGCCGGAAAGCTGGACTTGCAGCTTGGCTTCTTCGAGATGAAGGCGGTTGTGGACGGCGTGCGCTCAATCGGTATCGGTCTGGTGAAGGATAAGCCAATCGATATTTACGTCGATATCGCGCCGGGGCTGCCGCAGGCATATGGCGATGAATTCCGCACCCGGCAGGTCATGCTCAATCTGGTGTCCAACGCCGCCAAATTCACCCGCGAAGGATCGATCACCATTCGCAGCTATCTGGCGACTGACCCCAATACCGGAATGCGGATGGTCTGTACCGACGTCATCGACACCGGCATCGGCATTGAGGAAAAGGATATCCCGCTGCTGTTTGAAGCCTTCCGCCAGGTCGATTCGTCGCTGACGCGCACCGTTGGCGGGACGGGCTTGGGCTTGCCGATTGCCAAATCGCTGGTAGAGATGCAGGGCGGCACCATGACGGTACGGTCACAGGTCAATGTCGGTTCGACCTTCACGATTACCGTACCAACCGAAATCACCGATGGCGACGAAGACGAGCCGAAGCAGACTTCGGCGTTTGAACCGCCGCAGGCGGAAGCCAAAAACGCGCCCGCCAATGGAAAAGAGGACACGGCGGTCTTTGAAAAGAACGAACAGCCGCGCATCCCGCCGCAGCACCTCAAGCGGCAGATCCTGCTGATCGAGGACAATCCCGATATGGTCGATCAGCTTCGGCGCAGCTTGCAGCGCGAGGGCTTCGATATTTACAACGCCTCGATCCCGCTGGAAGCCGAAGCGATGGCAAGCGGGCTGCATCCAACCCTGATCGTGATGGACGTGAACTTCTCTAAGGGAGCAGGCTGGGAAATTCTCGAACGGCTGAAGCGCCGCGACGATACCAGCGATATTCCGGTGATCGTCATCTCGCTCAGCGAGGATGTCGAGCGAGCCAGGAAATTGGGCGTGCTGCACTTCATCCGCCGCCCGTTCATGCCCGATGATCTGATCACGGCGGTGCGGGATGCCGAGCACGAAAGCCGGGTTGACCGCATCCTGATCATTGACGACCAGCCCGAAAGTGTGCGCCTGCTGCATCAGATGCTGGACGAACAGGGTGAGTACCGGGTATTCAGCGCTACCAACGGCATGGACGGCATTTCGATGGTCGCCCGCCGCCGCCCAAGTCTCGTGATCGTCGATTTGCGAATGCCGGAGATGGATGGCTTCCAGGTCATTCAGGAACTGCGGGGCAACCCGGAGACAACCAACATTCCAATCATCGTCGTCACGGGCGATACGCTGAACGAGGAAGAATTATCGCGCCTGCAGCACCTGAAAGTGCTGTACAAATTTGAGATGGAAACCGAACAATACCGGACAGTCCTGGAAGAAATTCGGCATCGGCAGGATAACGGCGGCGGGGGAAGTATGAACGGCGCGTGATACCGCCTGAGGCTGGCTGTTCGAGGGGGTGGGGCGCTGCCCCGCCCTCGGAACGGCGCGCCGGGTTCACCCGCAGACGCCGGACTTTGAGACACAATTGTAACCTCTGTAGTATTCCACGCCTTACCAATCAGGGGTATTATCAGTTAGCTGTAGAGTGCTGTTGAATGGCTATGAATCATCCGTATACCCCACCCCTGGTGGTTGGCAATCATAATGGAGGCAGCCGGATTTTGGGCGCCGAAACCGATCTGAAACATATTGAGCTGGAATGTATTAACTGCCGGACGCGCATTCCAATGGACAAGAATATCGCTGGTTGTCCGGCATGTGGTGAGAATATCCTCGAAGCGCGTTATGAACTAAACAAGATCAATGTGGGCGAGTGGCTTGAGCAGCTTCGACGCCGCCCGCAAACGCTGTGGCGCTATCGTGAAGTGCTGCCGCTGTATGACACCGACAATATTGTCACCCTGGGCGAAGGCGGCACGCCGCTGATCAAGTCGCACGCGCTCGCCGCCAACCTTGGCTTGAAAAATCTGTATCTCAAAGACGAACGGCAGAGTCCGACGGCGAGCTTCAAAGACCGGCAGGCATCAGTCGCGATCTCGGTGCTGCGAGAGATGGGCGTCGATTCGGTGGTGGTCGCCAGCACTGGCAACGTCGCCATCTCGTATGCGGCGTATGGCGCGCGGGCGGGCATCAAGCTGCTGGCATTTTTCCCAAGCCTGACGCCAAGCGATAAAATGCGCGAGGCGGCGCTGTACGGCGCGGAAGTCATCAAAGTGACCGGCACCTATGACCAGACGAAAGAACTGGCGGGAAAGTTCGCCAAGCGGCAGGGTGTCTTCCTCGACCGGGGCATTAAGAGCGTTGCGGCAATCGAGGCGATGAAGACGCTGGCATACGAAATCGCCGAGGAGTTGGGCTACCTCTTTTTTGACAGCGAGCGCTGGCTTTCGCCTGACTGGTTCATTCAGGGCGTCAGCGGCGGCATGGGTCCCATTGGCGTGGGCAAGGGCTTCCGCGAAATGTACGATTTTGGCTTGATCGACAAGATGCCCGCCCTCGGCTTGGTTCAATCGTCGGGCTGCGCGCCGATGGTCGAAGCGTTTAACCGGCACCAGCGGATCGCAACGCCGATTGAAGATCCCACCACCGTCATCGCAACGCTGGCGACCGGCAATCCCGGACGCGCCTATGAACTGCTGTATGATTATGTCCATGAATACGGCGGTCATTTCGTCTCGGCGTCCGACGAAGAAGCTTTCCAGGCAATCCGCATCCTCGCCCGCAACGACGGCGTTTCAGTTGAACCGGCGGTTGGCGTTACCTTTGCCGGGCTGTTCAAAATGGTGCAGCAGGGCATCATCAAGCCGGATGACGTCGTCGTGGTCAACTGCTCCGGTCACAGTCTGCCGGTTGAGACGCATATTCTGGACAGCGTCTGGCAGCGCTCGCTGGATCTGTCGCAGCGTTCGAGCACGCCCGAACTGCCCAAAGAAGGCTTGCTGGCGGCGCTGGATCGGATGGATACCCAGCTTCGGCGTGTTGCCGTGATCGAGGATAACGTTGATTCCGCCCGGCTGATTCAGCGGCTGCTGCAGGCGCGCGGCGCTTACGACGTGCAGTTGGCGCACAACGGCGAGGATGGGCTGAGGCTGATACGCGCGATGGAACCGGATATCGTCATCACCGACCTGATGATGCCCGACGTAGATGGCTTTGCCGTCATTGACGCCATGAAAGCCGACCCGGCGCTTGCCACGATTCCAATCGTCGTGGTGACGGCGAAGGAACTGACGGCGCGCGAGCGCGCCCAGCTTAAGGATCAGGTGGACCTGCTGCTGCAAAAAGGCTCTTCGATTGATGAGGAGCTTGTCGAAAACCTTGTTCACAAATTTGAATGACGGACGGGGCGGGCGTTGATGCTGCCGCGCGTCGTGCTCATTCCACTATGATGATGGTCTTGCCCGAATGATGACTCCACACGATTCCGCTTCGCGAACTGTTCTCTATATCGAGGATGATCCCGCCAGCCGCCTGCTGGTCGAGCGCACGCTGCGCTATGCCGGATACCGCGTTGTCGTGGCAGAGTGCGGCTTAGCCGGAATCGATCTGGCGCGGCGCGAAGAGCCGGATTTGATTCTGACCGATATCAACCTGCCGGACTTAACCGGGCGCGAGATCACGACCATGCTGCGCAGCGAGCCGCGATTTCAGCGCACGCCAATCGTGGCGCTGACGGCGCAGGTGCTGCGCGATCAGCGCGAGATGGCGATGGCTGCCGGGCTGACCGGCTACCTGACTAAACCCGTCGATGTGGAAGTCCTGCTGCGGCAGGTTGAGTTCTATCTTCACGGCGGGCAGGACACCATCGACAACGCGGCGCTGTCCGACGCCAAGACGCGCTATACGCAGGAAATCGTGCTGCGGCTGGAAGGGCAGATTCGCGAACTGGAGAGCCTGAACGCCGAACTACGCCGTCTTGACCGCATGAAAGACACCTTTATTCAGGTGACAGCGCACGAACTGCGCACGCCGCTGACGCTGGTCTACGGCTACAGCCGCCTGATGGAAGACAATCCTAACCTGAAGGCGCTGATGCAGACGGACAGCGGCGCGCGCATGTTGATCGACGGCATGGCACACTCTATCACCCGGATGCAGAGCATCATCAACGAGATTTTGACCGTCAGCCGCATTATCACTCACCGCATCGACCTCTCGATTGGACCGACCAACCTGGGCGATATCACCCAGCGCGTGCTGCGCCAGTTTAGCGAAGCGCTCCAGCAGCGGCAGATCACCGTCCACTTCAACCGGCAGGAATGGCCCGAACGGATGCGCGCCGACTGGGAACTGATGGAACTGGTCATGAATAACCTGATCAGCAATGCCATCAAATACACGCCCGACGGCGGCAGGATCGCGCTGAAAGCCGGGGTTCCCAACGGCGATACGCTGCGCTTCAGCGTCAAGGACAGCGGCATCGGCATTGCCAGCGACAGCCTTCAGTCGATCTTCGAACGGTTCACGACCAGTTCCGATCCGCAGTTCCATTCCACCAGCAAGACCGCCTTTCGCGGCGGCGGCATTGGGCTGGGCTTAGCGGTCACCAAAGGCATTATCGAAGCGCACAGCGGGCGCATCTGGGCGGAAAGTCCAGGCTACGACCCTGAGAAGTGTCCGGGCAGCGAGATCATCGTCGTGATGCCGATGGTCGTGCCTGGGTTTACGGTGTAACGCCGGTGCGCGCCGCCGAATCGTCGCCGCGTGGAGTCGCCGCTGCCCTGCTGACGCCCGTGTTTCTGGGCGTAGCGCCGATTTTTGGTAAGCTTGCAATCCTTGAGGGGATGGATCCGTTCACCGTCGCCGCCATCCGCACCGTGATCGCGGTAGTGGTGCTGTGGATCATCTATATCCTGTTCTTCCGGCGCTATCTCTACATCTATCCGGCGGGACTGCTGGGCTGTATTGTGGTCGGTACGGTCAACGGCATCGGATCAATCTTCTATTACGGCGGTCTGGGCTTGCTCGACGCCTCGCAGGCGCAGCTTCTGAACAGCATGTACATCGTCTTCGTGGTGCTGCTGGCGCAGCTTGACGGCGAGCGTATTGACCGAATTCTCGGCGCGCGCATTGGGCTGGCACTGGTCGGCATCGTCATGATTACCGGGCTGGGCGCTGCGCCGGTGAACTGGCTGGGCGTTGGGCTGATGCTGGCGAACGCGCTCATGTTCGCCGGAACGGTCATCCTGAGCCAGTATGTCACCTACGAAATGCCGTCCACGACTGCCACGCTCTACATCCTCACGTCGATGGGCGTGGTCGTGGTCATGGCGTGGGCAGTGGTCGGCAGCCCGCTGTCGCTGACCGCGCTTCAGGCGGCGAGCGTTCCGGTGGTGCTGCTGGGCTTGACGACGGTCTTGTCGCGGATGGCGATGTTCGCCAGCGTGCAGGCATTTGGCAGCCTGCGGACGGCGATTGTTGCTATCGCTGAAATTGGCGTGGCGCTGGCGCTGGCGTATGTGCTGCTCGACGAACGGCTGACCGGGGCGCAGTGGGTCGGCGTTGGGCTGCTGCTGGCAAGCCTGCTGCTCATTCGCGCCCGCGATTTGAAGCCGCGCACCATTAACCTGACGACGCTGCTGGTGCGCGACGTTGCCAGTATCCAGTTTCAGCGCATCGCCTTCCACCGCGCCTTTGGCACGCACGAACACGACAACGAATATGGCAGCATGAGCCAGGTGACCACCAGCGAGCTGCAAGCTATCCGCCGGATGATGGGCGCGAAAGACTCGCCAGTCGATCCATTCCCGATGTCGCGCAATACGTATCTTCCGGGCGGCACCGATCTCAGCGAATTTCTGGCTTCACAGGATGAAGACGGCGGCAAACCGTTACCGAAATAGCGCGCGTCGGGATGAGTTCCTAATGCGCGCAAGTGAGTACAACTGTACCCTTATTGGCATTTTGCCAGGAGCAACCCCATGACTGACCTAAGCGCCGTGACCAAAGACGAACTATTGAAGCGCTGGGACGAGCAGTACCGCGCCTATGAGCAGTTCCTCAGCCGATTCAGCGACCAGCAGTTGACCGAACTGACCGATGCCGGCGGCTGGTCGGCGAAGGATCATCTGTATCATCTCGCGCTTTCGGAAGGCAGCCTGTTAGCGCTGCTGGATCGCCAGCCGATTCATGATTATCTCGGCGTAGACTGGGCGACCTATAAAGCTGGCGATGATGCCGTCAACGCGGTGGTGCAGCAGCATAACCGCGATCTGCCGCTGGCAGAAGTGCTGGCGACGCTGCGGCGCAATCACCAACAGGTGATGGAACGTGTCCGCGCCACCCCTGTGGCGGAACTACAGCGCCCCTTCATCGAATACCAGCCTCACGATCAGGGGCGCGAAGGTACCGTCATGCTGGCGCTGGTCAACAATACTTTTCACCATTATGAAGAACACGCCCCCTGGATAGCAGCGATTGTCGAAGGGAAGTAGCCCTGCCGCTGGCAGAGAGCATCAGGCGCTGACCCTTCCGCGCCCTTTAAGAGTTGTATTCTGCCCGTAGTTGGCATACAATCGCCCTATCGTTAAATTGTCCGGTATTTGCTGACGATGGGTATCTGCATTACAGGAACTCGTATTCGTTCACGCGCTTCCACCGAAGCGTGACGAGTCTCCTGTACCCCCCTTCCTAACCCAAAAAACCGAGGCTTGTCGCGCGAAGCGGAATCCGTTTTCCACAGCGTAAGTTGTGACGCGCGTCGTCAGCCTTTTTTTGGGGAATTTTCTTCATGTCAAAACAACATCATCGAATGCCTGCCGGTTGGGACGCGGTGGCGTGCTGGTATCAGGGCTGGATGGGAGAGCGCGGCGGCGACTTTCATCAGAAGCTGGCGATTCCCGCTGTGTTGGATCTGCTCGATCTCCAGCGCGGTGAGCAGGTGCTTGACCTGGGCGCGGGGCATGGCGTGCTCGCACCGTACATCACGCGCGCAGGCGCAGGTTATACGGGAATTGACGTTAGTCCGAAGCTGATTCGCAGCGCCCGCCGCCTGCATGGTCAACACGGGCGCTTCCTGCATGGAGATGCGCGGCGGCTGCATCAGGTGCGCGAACTTGCGCCCGAACGCTTTGACGGCATCGTGTTTCTGCTGAGTATTCAGGATATGAACCCGCTTGCCGATGTGCTCAATTCGGCGGCGTGGGTGCTGCGCCCGCAGGGGCGGCTGGTGATCCTGATGACGCATCCATGTTTTCAAGTTCCTCGCCAGAGTGGGTGGGGCTATGACGAGGGGCGGCGGCTGCAATACCGGCGGGTGGATCGCTACCTGACGCCGCTGTCGGTGCCGATGAAGCCCTATCCCGGTCAGCAAAGCGGGGTCACCATCAGCTTTCACCGCCCGTTGAGCGCCTACATTAATGAACTGGCGCGGCGGTCGCTGCTGGTGGACTGTCTGCGCGAGATCACGACCTTTAAGGAGGGAAAAACAAAAGCCGAGCAGGCAGCCAACAGCGAGATTCCGGTCTTTATGGGCTTACGCGCGCGGAAATTGTAGTGCGGCATTGTTCGCGGTGGGTCGCGCACCGGCGCATCTGCGCCAGGCTAAGGTTGCGCCCCGTGAACGGGGCTTAGTAGCAAGCATGATTCCCCTTATGTAGATTCACAGAATAATACGGGTTTTCCGTAGGGACACGACATTGTCGTGTCCCTACATGTATCGTATTTAATGATTAAACTGCATTAGCGTCGGGCTTACCCTTATCCCCCGATCTGGCTCATGACGCGGGTCAGCGGAATCACGTCCTCTTCCAGCCCGTGTCCCCACGGTTTCCACCAGATTCCATCAAGGATGATCTGACGAAGGTCGTCTTCGGCTGCGCCCTGCCGCAGCGGCGTCAGCAGATCGACTTCCTTGTCGCGCAGCAGGCACAGGCGCAGCAGCCCATCGGCGGTCAGGCGGGCGCGGTTGCACGAGGCGCAGAAGGGCGCGGACACGGTGCTGATAAAGCCAACCGTCCCCTTAGCGCCGGGGAACTGATAGATGCGGGCTTCGCCGTCCAGCCTGCCATCGTCGAGCAGTTCCAGCGGCTCAAAATCGTCGGCAATGCGGGCGCGAATCTGCGCATCGGTGATGATCTGTTCCTTGGCAAAGGTCGCCACGTCGCCAAAGGGCATCATCTCGATAAAGCGCACCTGCCAGTCGTGATCGAGCGACAGTTTCGCCAGTTCGGTGACGTCGCCATCGTTGAAACCCCGCACCACCACCACGTTCAGCTTGATCGGTTTCAGCCCGGCATTTTCGGCGGCTTCGACGCCTGCCCAGACCTTATCCAGCGATCCCCAGCGGGTGATGCGCTTGAATCGCGCCGGATCGAGCGTATCGATGCTGACGTTGACGCGCTGCAAGCCTGCGTCTGCCAGCGGCTGCGCCAGTTCGCCCAGCAGAATACCGTTGGTCGTCATCGAGAGGTTGGCGACGCCGGGCGTTTCGGCAATGCCGCGCACGATCTCGACGACGTTCTGACGCACCGTTGGCTCGCCGCCGGTGAGCCGGTACTTGCCAAAGCCGAGGCTGGCAAACACCCGCACCAGCGTCAGCAGCTCGTCATCCTGCATCAATTCCTGCTTCGGGCGAAAGACCATGTCTTCCGGCATACAGTAGACGCAGCGCAAATTGCACTTGTCTGTCAGCGAAATTCGCAGATAGTTGATGACTCGACCGAAGCGATCCTGTGCCACCGTATTCATGAAGACTCCAGATATTGATTACTTTGAGTCTAATGACATATTGAATTTTTATCAAGCTCATCTGGTTTATTGGTTCGGCAGCGGCGACATTTATACTGGAACGTCACCGGTTTGGCTGCGAACCACGGTCAAGACTGGCTGGTTGTCTGCAAGTGCGCATTGCTGTAAAATCAGCACAATAATTACAGTATCGCAAGAATTATTCTGACGAAAATACAGCGCATGGCAGAAAGCCTTCCCACCTCATTTGTTTCGCCTCGCGTTCGTCTGGAAGTTATCCGCCGACACGTGCCATGTAATCTTTGCGGCAGCAGCGAGCGCGTCCCCTATTGCGCTGACAATCAACGTGGACTGATGCAGTGTGTGAACTGCGGGCTGATCTATGTCAGTCCGCGCCCCGATGCGGCTGAACTGTATTCCCTGTACGGTGAATCATACTTCCGCAACAACGACTCCGGTACGGTGGGATATACCAATTACCTGCGTGACGAGTCGAATATCCGCAGGACCTTCACCCGCAGGCTGAAGCGGCTGGAGCGCTTCAGCAAGCCGGGGCGGTCGCTGGATGTTGGCTGCGCGCTGGGCTTTTATATGGCACAGGCGCAGGCGCGGGGCTGGTCGGTGCAGGGGCTGGACGTGTCACGCTTCGCCGTGAACTACGTCTCCGAGCATTTCGGATTTGACGTGTGTCATGGCAGCCTGCTGGATCTGGAATACCCGGCGAACAGCTATGACCTGGTGACGCTGTGGGACGTGATTGAGCACGTGCCCGATCCCAAAGCCTGCGTCCAGAAGATCGCCGGGCTGCTCAAGCCGGGCGGACTGTTCGCGCTGGCGACTCCCGACGTAGACAGCCTTCCGGCGCGGCTGACGGGGCGGCGTTGGGTGGGCTACAAGCTGTCTGAGGAGCACGTCTACTATTTTGCGCTGGACACGCTGACGCGGATGCTGAATGACGCCGGGCTGGACGTGATCGATTCGTATCACGTCGGCAAGTATGTGACCGTCCGCCTGCTCCTGAACCGGCTGGGCATGTACACGCCGCTGCTGGCGCGGCTGGGCAGCTGGGCGGAACGGCGTTTTCACCTGTCGGACAGGTCGCTGTATGTCAATCCATTTGATATTATCGCCGTTACCGCCCGCAAACGTGCCTGAATAGTTGAAGACTCCACTCCGATATCACCTGTACGCCTTCGGGTTCTACTTTGTCGCCGCCATCCTGATGACGTTTCCACTCATCACCATGATGAACGAGCGCATGGTTGGGCATCCGTTTGGCGATACTTACGAGTACACGCGCCATATCTGGTGGATCAACCACGCCCTGCGCACCGGTCAGCCGCTGTTTTTCCAGCCGGGTCTGATGTATCCGCAGGGACTGGACGCTCCCTTGCTGTGGAGCATTCCGCTGCAATCGTTCCCGGCATGGCTGCTGATGTTTGTGCTGCCGCTGCCGGGCGCCTTCAACCTGTCGGCGCTGCTGACGCTGGCGCTCAACGGCTGGGCGATGTGGGTGTTAAGCCGCCGACTGACAGCGATTCTATATGAGCCGCCAAGACGCCAGGAACACCAAGGGGATAATCAGCTAAACTCAGTACTCAGTACTCAGCACTCAGTACTATCCTTTCACTCCTCACTTTTCACTTGTCTTGTCGCTGGACTGGTCTTTATGCTCTATCCGGCGTTTCAGGGACAGCTTGCGGCAGGGCACACCGGGCTGCTGGTGCTGTGGCCCGTACCGCTGTTCGTGGCGGCGCTGGCGCGGATATGCCATACCGCACAGGCGGGCGACCTGCCAGGTCGCCCCTACAAGGGATTCGCTTTGCGTCCTGGTGGTTCAGATTTTTCTTCTGTTCTGGCGGCGGGGGTGTTTTTTGCGGTCAGCCTGTGGGGCAGCGTGCTGATTCTGCTCTATCTGCTGGCACCGATTACCGGGCTGCTGGTGCTGGCGCTGCTGTGGTGGCGGCGCTGGCGGGCGCTGCTGCGGGTTGGTCTGGCGCTGGTATTGGGCGCGGCGCTGTCGGCTCCGTTTGTGCTGCCGGTGCTGCGCGAGCAGGTGAGCCAGCCCGCCGCCCTGCGCGAAGATGGTTCGGTGCAGTACAGCGCCTCGCTGCTGGGCATTGTCTCGCCGTCGTTTTATCACCCGCTGTACAGCGGGCTGGAGTACCCGCACCGCGTTCTGGGCGTCGATCCGTTTGAGGGCGCGAGCTACGCCGGATTGGTCGCGGGTCTGCTGGCGCTGATCGGGGTTATCAAAGCGCGGCTGGCGCGCGGCTGGCTGCTGCTGGCGGGGCTGGCGTGGCTGTTCTCGCTTGGTCCGCTGCTCAAGCTGGACGACACGCCGGTGTCGCTGCGCGTGGCGGAATATGACACCCACATCAGCCTGCCGTGGGCGCTGTTCGAGAATCTGCCAGTGTTGAGTATCGCCCGCACGCCAGCCCGGTTTAATTTCACCGTCGGTTTTGCCGTGGCGGTGATGGCAGGTTTTGGCGCGGCGCATGTGTGGGCAAAGCTGCGTCCGGCGCTGCGCCGCCCGCTGCTGCTCGGTCTGATGGCGCTGATCGTCTTTGATTACCAGTTCTTCTGGGCGATACCGACCGTTCCAGCCGCCATCCCTGAGCCGGTGATCGCGCTGGGCGCGCGTGAGGATGTCCGCGCGGTCTTCAACGTGCCCTGGCAGCACCTGCTGACCGATAAGGACGGCATGTATCTGCAAACGGGACACGGCTTGCCGATGATCGCCGGGCATATCAGCCGCCGCACGCCGCTGAACCCGGCGGTAGGCTTCCTGCTCCAGCGCACGCTAAACCCGGCGCTGCTGGATGCGGCGGGCGTGGACGTGATCATTCTGCACAAGGAATGGGCGGACGCCGACGGCGGGCTGGACGAACTGCTGCGCCAGCATTTAGGCAGCCCGACCTATGAGGATGAACGACTGGCGCTATTTGACGTGCCGCCGTATGCTGGCGCGGCAGCAGGCTTCGTCGCTTCGGCGAACATGCCGGATGAGATTACCAGCGACGCCAGCCTGTATTTCTACGCGCCGCAGCCGGGGACGGTCAGGCTCACCGGGCGCATGGCGGCGGCTGCCAGCCGTGAAGCGCGGCTGTATCTGGACGACGCGCCGCTGCTGGGCTGGACGGTGCAGGGTGAAATGGGGCTGAACGTGCCTATCGAGATCGACAGCGCCGGTTATCACACGCTGACGCTGGCGGTTGATCCACCGTGTCCATCCGGCGGCGACCCGACTCTGCGCTGCGCCAGCCTGAGGCTTACGGACGTGACGCTGGATGAGTACGCGCCGCTAACACAGCCCTAACGATTTGCAGGAGAACTTACTTTGGCATCTCGCTAGTGACCATAAATTCGTATAGTTCCTTTTTAGAATTGCGTTTCCTGATCAGCTGCACGGCAACATTAACATAGCCGTGTTGTTGCATCATCTCTGCATAGAATTCTTCGACAGGGACAATGGTGTCGTAAAATTTGGAATTGCCGACTATGTAAAAGAGTTTTGCGCCTGGTTGTAGAGCATATCTCAGATTTTTCAGGTGAGTCGAAATATCGACGAAATACTTATGAACGTATTTCGACAGTAGAGAACTGTGTTTATCAATACTTTGAACAACCTCCTGCAGTTGAGGAAGGTCAACATCTATCTCTGGCGCCCATGTTGCAAGCCTGCTTGTTGCAATACCCCATGTGCCGCCGATTGCTTTCCAGTCCAATTCTCCGGCTTCTCTTGCCTCATTCAAGTATCCCAACCAATACATATAAGGACGTAGTTCTCGAATGTAGCTGATGCGATTTGGATATGGGGGGGATGTAATTACACAGTCGTACAAACCCTTTTCTGGTGACTCAACCAGACGCGCATCCTGATGTTTCACTCTAATGTGTCCCGATACAACACTGGTAGCAGCATGAGCGATCTGAAGCACGTCCCGCAAGAAACTCTGATAAATCTCCATTTCCTCATCGAAGTCAAGAAACATTTGTGGAGCTTTGAAAGACATGGATTGGTGATTAAATGCCGCATTTGACCACCGGATGATGACGCGACAAAACGCGATTTTTAGCAAATCCTCGGTAGGTGATTCTAATTCAGATTGTTGTGCGAGAGCAAAATGTAACTTTGACAGCGCTGCTAAACGACGTGAAGACCACCACCGCGCAATGTTGCTGATTGGGGGTATCCACCCATTACTCTTGGTTTGATACGCTTGAGCAACTTTGACGATCCTATTTGCCGCCCGTTGCGCCTGTTCAATTTGAACAAAGGAATAGTTGTATGTTTTTGCAGTTGCAAGCCAAACTAAGAATGGATTGATATCACCAAGATCGCAGTCGATGCCCCATTCCCCACAGACAACTCCTGTTGTGCCTGTACCTGAGAACGGGTCAAGTACACAGCGCACCCCCGGATGCTCGTTGAGGATCGCTTCAACCAGCTTCACCGAATACGCTGGGGTCAAACGAACCCAACCATGCCGCCCCTGTTTCAGATTATGTTTGAATGTGAGTTCAGTTCTTCTATTCATCTCTACTCAAGAGGGTTTTCAATACATCAGCAACTGTATTTTTCAAGATGCTCGAGTGCGCCTGGAAAAATGCTGCAACGTCGTATCCTATCACATTTTGCATGAACGCATACGCAGAAGTTGTTGGATTCACTCCTTGAGTTCCACGAAGCACTAACCATCTTGCATTGGTGTATCGTATGGCTACCTCATTATCTATCTGATTTGAAAAGATGATGACGACAGGTAAAAATCCCTGAGTGTAGGCAGAAGCAGCGTTCGCTATATCGGCATTTTGCCGTTTCGAGTCTTTACTTTTGTAGCCTTGTCGCACTTCAAAGACTGCCCCTTTGAAAGCATCGGTAATTTCAGGCGCGATCTGAAGTTGCGAAGCAGCCATATTCAACCAATTCGCTATTTGGTCACGTTTTGTGTCCAATGTAACCTCATTGAGGGATATCCGCCCATCCAGTTTTAAAACCCGATCTTGACCTGAGCTGGTTTTCACCGAATAAGACCAGCGGACTTGAGAATTATCGAGTCCAAGCTCATCCTGCAATATTCTGCGGAATAATTCTTCGACGCCAATTCCGATTTGTCTGTAGATTGAGGTAATGCCGCCAGCGGCGCGATGCGCTGCATATACAAGCGGATCGTCCAATCCAAACCATGTATAGAACAGATCTGCCCCATAGAGGTATTGGAATTGTTCTAACGATAATCCTGCCTTATTACCCTGCCCAAATTTCGGCTTATAGTGCTTACAGATTTCAAGACGCTTAAGGAGAAGCGCAAGATATTGTTCATCCCGCTTTTGTGAATTTGGCTCAATCATCATCACATCCTGAATACCCCGAACTTCGTTTCCTCAACAGGCTTATTCAAACAGGTGCTTAATGCCAGCGCCAGCACGCGGCGCGTCTCTTTTGGGTCGAGGATGCCATCATCCCACAGGCGAGCAGTAGAGTAGTACGGGCTGCCCTCATGCTCGTATTTGTCGAGGATCGGCTGCTTAAAAGCGTCCTGCTCGGCGGGCGTCATGTCCGGCTTGCCTTCACGCTGTAGCTGGTCGCGCTTGATGGTCAGCAGCACATTCGCCGCCTGCTCGCCGCCCATGACGCTGATGCGGCTGTTGGGCAGCATCCATAAAAAGCGCGGTCCGTAGGCGCGCCCGCACATGCCGTAATTGCCCGCGCCAAAGCTGCCGCCGATGATGACCGTCAGCTTGGGGACAGCGGCGTTGGCGACCGCGTGAACCATCTTCGCGCCATCCTTGGCGATGCCGCCGGTTTCGTAGGTTTTGCCGACCATGAAGCCGGTCACGTTTTGTAGAAACAGCAGCGGAATACCGCGCGCGCTGCACAACTCGATGAAGTGCGTCCCCTTCAGGGCGCTCTCGCTGAACAGCACGCCGTTGTTGGCGATAATTCCTACCGGAATACCCTCAATATAGGCAAAGCCGGTGACCAGCGTTTCGCCATAATTTGCCTTGAATTCGCGGAAGCGGCTGCCATCGACCAGCCGGGCGATCACTTCGCGCACGTCGTAGGTTTCGCGGAAGGTGGCGGGCAGAATACCGTAAAGTTCTTCGGGATCGTACAGCGGCGCTTCCGGCGCAGCCAGATCGAGTGAAATGGACTTGCGCCGGTTGAGCGTCGCTACAATGCCGCGCAAAAGTTCCAGCGCGTGGTCATCGTCCTCGGCGTAGTGGTCGGCAACGCCTGAGATGTGAGTGTGAACGTAAGCGCCGCCGAGTTCTTCCGCCGTCACTTCTTCGCCGGTGGCGGCTTTCACCAGCGGCGGCCCGGCGAGGAAAATCGTGCCGGTGCCTTTGACGATGATCGACTCGTCGGACATGGCGGGCACGTAAGCGCCGCCCGCCGTACAGCTTCCCATCACGGCGCTGATCTGCGGGATGCCCGCCGCGCTCATCGCCGCCTGATTGTAGAAGATACGCCCGAAATCGTCGGCATCGGGGAAGACTTCGTCCTGCATAGGCAGGAACGCGCCGCCGCTGTCCACCAGATAGATGCAGGGCAGGTTGTTTTCGAGGGCGACCTGCTGGGCGCGCAGATGCTTCTTGACCGTCAGCGGGTAGTAGGCGCCCCCCTTGACGGTCGCGTCGTTGGCGATGAGCAGGCATTCCTTCCCGCTGACGCGCCCAATGCCCGCCACGATGCCAGCGGCGGGCGCGCCGCCGTCGTACAGTTCCCAGGCTGCCAGCGGCGACAGTTCCAGGAACGCCGATCCGGGATCGAGCAGGCGGTCGATCCGGTCGCGCACGAACAGTTTGCCCTGGGCGCGGTGGCGTTCCTGATATTTCAGCCCGCCGCCCTGTCGTGCCTGGGCGATTCGCTCCCGCAGTTCGGCAGCCAGCGCCAGGTTGTGTTCGGCGTTGGCGCGAAACTGGGCGTCATTCGGGTTGATGCTCGACTCAAGTGTTTCCATAAAATCTATCCCCGATAACCTTTTTTTGGCGTCGTCCAGCAGAAATTTTGATTAACTCTATACTACCTTATGGATGAACGTCAGTTTGCCTTTCTACAGGTCACTTTGCCAGTTAACCGAATCGTGCATCTAAAAGATGGGAGTTCTCGCTATGCGTGCTGGGAAGATGGTATGCCGACGTTCTGTTGGACAAATGATTGGGAGCGCGATCCTCGCAGTTTTATTTGGGATTATGGGTTTTGATGCTGCCGCCCAAACGGGTTCATTGAATGTAACACTCACTTCTGAAGAAGATATTGGTTTCGACTGCCCGATAACGGCAACCCTCAACCCGGCGGGAACGACCCTGTGGGTGCTGATGTACAATTGTTTCGATAAAGACTTTTACCTGCGCGCTTTCAGCGCGAGCAGTGGAGGAGCCGTCAACGACGATGACCATAATTTCGCTGCCGCGCTTGCAGGACTTGAAGAGGGGGGTACAGCCGCCTTTTACGCATCGCTGGCGTTCTCACCCGATGGGGAGATGAGCGTTAATTACACCGACGAGAATTTTGCCCCCACCAACCTGAGTGTACCATCAGATGCGGATGGGACAGCCAGTACCGAAGGTGTGACCAGCGATGCTGTTGGAAGCCTGATTGCGAGCTACGCGGAATATCCAGAGACAGCAGTTTATAACGGCGATCATACTCGCGCCATCGCCACCAGCGAGAACAGCTTTCACGTTCTCGATTTGCAAACCGGGACGGAAATCCTCGAAATCGAAATGCCGGATGGAACGGATGGTTCGCTCCCGTCTTTTTCAACCGACGGGCAGCAGATGTACATCACGCAGCTGCATAATCCCGATGACATGACCGCTACTGCATCCGACCTCTATATCTATAGTCTGCCTGATGGCGAACTCCTGAACAGCTATGAAGTGCTTTCGCCCTTTGTGTGGATCAGCCCGAATGGTCAATACGCGGCATTGTGGATGTCGGATGAAGAATTGGCTGTGGTCGAACTTGCCGAAAACAACTACAGCCAGCCCATTCAAATGTGGGAAGAGCCGCGCCGCCTCATCACCTGCCTGAACAACGGATGGGACATGAGCGATGTGGATTTGACCGTCAGCGGACGGCTCGCCTTGATGGACGTAGACTGGCTGCCCGACAGTTCCGGTTTCATCACCCTGAATTCCTATCTGGGTGAAGGTATCACAGGGGACGGAGGTAATTGTCTGTTCAACACCAGCCGCCTGCGCCGCTATGCGGTTACACATGAAGGTTGACCGATGCCAGTGTCCCTGGTGACCTCTGGGGGCATCCGACTTGCTGCCGCGCCTTCAGCCTGTCAGCGGCGGGCGCGCCGACGAAAGCGATCTGTTTGAAGGACCAGGTTGAAAGAAGGGGCAATGATGGCGGAGCAAATGTCACAGCGCGTGCAGGCGTTTTATGCTGCCACGCGGCGCGTATTCGAGTTTCTGAATGATTCGACTTACGAGCGTCGCAAATTCGATCCGGGGATATCAGATTTTGCCCTGGGCAACCCGCACGAGATGCCGCTGATACGCTTTGTTGAAGCGCTTCAGCGCTACACGCCGCCGCAGGACAAAGACTGGTATGCCTACAAGCTGAGCGAGCGCCCGTCGCAGGAGATCGTCGCCGCGTCGCTGCGCCAGAGCCGTGAGCTGCCCTATGACCCGAAAGACATTCTGATGACCAACGGCGCGTTCGCGGCGCTGTCGGTCGTGCTCCATGCGCTGACGGATCCGGGTGATGAAGTGATTTTCATCAGCCCGCCCTGGTTCTTCTACGAGGCATTGATCGTCACCGTCGGCGCTGTGCCGGTGCGCGTGAAGGCGAACATGGAGACGTTTGATCTCGATATTGAAGCGATTGCCGCCGCTATCACGCCCAGGACGCGGGCGATCATCGTCAACTCGCCCAACAACCCGACCGGCAGAATCTACCCGCCGGAGACGCTGAAGCAGCTGGCGGCGGTGCTGACGGAAGCCGGAGAGCGCAGCGGGCGCGCCATCTATCTGTTTTCTGACGAGGCATACAGTCGCATCCTTTATGACGGAGCGACCTACCACAGTCCGGCGGCGTATTACGCCAATACCCTGCTGCTCTACACCTACGGCAAGACCCTGCTGACTCCCGGACAGCGAATCGGCTATATCGCCGTTCATCCATCGATGCCCGACCCTGAGAACGTGCGGCTGGCGCTGCTGACGGGGCAGATCATGGTCGGCTACGCCTTCCCAAACGCGCTGCTTCAGCACGCGCTGCCGGAACTCGAAAAGCTGTCTATCGACATTGAGCATTTGCAGGAAAAGCGCGACCGGATGGTGGACGCGCTGCGCGGAATGGGCTATGACGTCCACATGCCGCAGGGGACGTTTTACCTGCTGCCGCGCGCGCCAATTCCGGACGATCTGGCGTTCATCGAGATGCTGGCGGAGCAGGATGTGTTTTGTCTGCCGGGGACAATTGCCGAGATGCCCGGCTTCTTCCGCATTTCGCTGACCGCCAATGACGAGATGATCGCGCGTTCGCTGCCGGGATTTGAACGGGCGCTGGCACTGGCGACTCAGCGCCAGTAAAGCGCGGTTGATTGGGCTGCCGCCTGATTTCCCCTTCTTCCTGCTCAACCGCGTTGAGCCGTTCCTCTCCCCGCGATTCGACGTAGGGACACGACATTGTCGTGTCCGCCGTACCTTAAGAGAAGGGATACGGGATGAGGGGGCTGAGCGTCGAATTGGGTAACTTAAGTGGCTGCCACAACTGCCGCCGTGTCCTCGTAGTACAGCGTATACAGATACCAGCCGAGAAAGATCAGCAGCGATGGCACTTTGTCGGACATCAGATCGCGGTTGAGGTTGATGTCGCTGCCGATTTTGAGGAAGCCTTTAGTCTGGAAGCCGATCAGCGGCTCACCGTCTTCAGTTGTCCACATCCACTTGCTGCCCCAGAAATTGCCCTGCTTCCACAGAAACACTCTGCCATCCCGGTATTCAAGGCGTCCGCTGGTCGAGCGATAAATGTGCTGGGCAGGTTCTTCACCCGTACCTACCGAGCGAATAATGATCCGCTGGCGGA
The DNA here is from genome assembly GCA_030834905.1 of Aggregatilineales bacterium. GTDB lineage: Bacteria > Chloroflexota > Anaerolineae > Aggregatilineales > Phototrophicaceae > Flexifilum. The sequence goes on from JAUQWZ010000018.1 coordinate 207,902, forward strand.
ACCACCCTTTGCGCTCGAACGTCCAGTGGTTGCCGGGGGCGTTGACCTCGGCGCGAGAACTCCAGATGCTGGGACGGTGCATCGTCGCGATGACAGCGCCGTTCTCGTCCTGAAGCTCATAATTCTGCTTCCAGCCGCTGGTTTGCACCCACATCAGACCCTGGTTCTCCAGTTCAACCAGCTGCTTTTTCATGTTGGTTTCCTTAAGAATAGCAATTTGTTCGCATGACTCTATACGGCGAAGCCGCGACTCGGTTGCGAAAATAACGCCACCTTAACATCGGGCGGCTTTTGCGCTATCATACGCCGGGTTTTTCTTCCCAGTATTGGAGCTTATTTCTTATGCAAAGCGGTGCCAGACGAGCCAGTATCATCCTCGGCGTATTCATGGCAGTGGTGCTGGTTGCCGGTGCCATCCTGCCATTGTTTACGCAGAACCAGCCCACCACGACCCAGACCATCCAGCCAACCGACGCGCCCGTACCGACCTTTCCGTCACCAATCGCTGATTTTTCGACCCTTGCTTTTGATCAGAATTATCTGCATCCCACCGGCTTGTTTATGATCGCTCAGCCGACGGGGTTTGACGTTTCGCAGCCCAACAGCTCAGTGACCATTGCCCAGGTCAACATGGTCGATCAGGCTGCCCTCAGTGTGATCGATGCCTATGTTGAAGATCCGGGCGGCGCGATCACCACCGCCGACCTGGACGCGCGGTTCAATGAGACGACGCTTGACCAGAGCTGGTCGCGTTTCAATAACTGGACTGAACTCAGCCGCCGCGTGGACGGCGATTCGCTGGTGATCGACTTTGAAGTCATTCTTCAGAATATGACCTACGTGGCGCGTCAGCGCGTCTGGACGGACGGCGACTGGATTTACGTCGTTCGCGTGCTCGCGCCGGAAAACGCAACCGATTTCCTGGTTTACGTGCTGGATCAGCTTTCGGGCACGATGCAGCCCTTCAAGGTGTTTGTGGGCACGCCATTTGACTGGCAGTCCTATTATGATCACCTGCTCAGCCACATCATTCGCTACCCCAGCGGTTGGGTTGTGGCAGACAGCGCGCCCGGTCGTCCGGCAAGCATTACCGGAACATCCGGCGAAGTGCTGCGCGTTGAAGCCTATGCCAACACCAGCATCGCAGACGAAGACGCCGCCCGCGCCTGGGTGGAAAGCCAGCGCGCCGGCGCGACCATACTGAGCGCCGCGCCTGCGACGCGCGATGACGTGTCGGGCTTCTCGGTCGCCTATGCCTACAGGACGGCGGATGGCGCGCCCCAGAGTGGTCTGGCGGTGCTGCTGAATGGTGAAGATGGCACGCTGCATACCGCCAACCTGCGCTTTGCTGCCGAAGAGGTAGACCTGAACGCGGTTGACATTACGGCGGAGACTCCCGCCGCCGAAGTTACGCCGGAAGCCGAAGCCACTGCTGAAGCAGAAACGGTGGCTGACAGCAGCGCGCAGTATCGCTATCTGGCGCTCTCGATGAGCACCTTCCGGCTGATGCCGCCGCTGGTGCTGTCGGCATCGTCGCTGCCACAGGCAACCCCGACGCCGCTGCCCACCGCCGAACCGGTCGAAGTGACGGCAGAGGCGACGCCTGAAGTAGAAGCAGCGGTTGAAGCCACCGACGAAGCCAGCGCCGAGGAAGCGGTGGCAACCGAGTCGGCAACCGACGAACCGGAAGCCACCGAAGCGCCGTAATCGCTGTTGTTTTTGGCAGCATGTACGCTAACCCGTAGGGACACGACATCGTCGTGTCCTTTTTTTGGCGAATGGCAGCGGACATGACATCGTCGTGTCCCTACAGCCGCGTTTTTATCACGTGCCCCGGCGCTGGTCGCCAGCGATCAACATACCGACGATGAATGTCGCCAGCGACGCCATAATTCCGAGGACGACGCCCCCCAACGGCGCTTCCTTGCGGGCAACCTGCGCCGGTGGCGCTGGCACCGCCAGCGTCTGAGTGATGGTGTAGCGCTTGTCGGCGGCGGGCTTGAGCGCGTGTTTGCCCGGAGGTTCCTGTTTCGCCTTGTTGACCAGGATAGCGTTGGCGCTCGGCTGAATCTGTTTGCCAAAGGTGCGCGCCCAGACCTGCGTGAATTCCGCCCCGAACAGAAAGATCATCGCCGAGTAGTAAATCCACAGCAGCAGCACCACAAATGAGCCAGCCGCGCCGTAGGCAGAGGCAGTGCCGGTGCCACCGATATACAAGCCGATGAGATATTTGCCGATGCTGAACAGCAGCGACGTGACGGCTGCGCCAACCCATACGTCCCGCCATTCGATTTCAGCATCGGGCAGAATTTTGTACATGGCGGCGAACACCAGCGTGATGATGCCAAACGAAATCACCTGGTTGATGAGCTGCAGGATGGTTTCAGACAGCGGCGTGATCGCGTCGATCCAGCCGCCCAGCGCCGACAGTACGCTGCTGATCACCAGCGATACCAGCAGCAGGAAGCCGACTCCAAATACCATCGTGAACGAGAGAAATCGAGCGCGCAGCATCCCCAGGATGCCCGTTGATTTTGCCTGCACGCCCCAGGCAGTGTTCAGCGCATCCTGAAGCTGACCGAACACGCCTGCCGCGCCCAGCACCAGCGTAATGACGCTGATCACAGCGGCGAGTCCGCCAGCGTCGGCATTGCTGGCATTGTCGGCAAGTTCGATGACGGTCTCGGCGGTATCCGCGCCCGCCACCGATAAAACCTGCCCGTAAAGCTGCCCGCGCACCAGATCGTCATTGTTCCAGATAAAACCTGCGATAGCGAGGACGACGAGCACCAGCGGCGCGATAGAAAACGCCGTGTAATATGCCAGCGAGGCGGCAAGGCGCGGCGCTCTATCCTGGTTGAATTCACTCAGGGTATCGCGCAGCAGTTGAAACACCGTTTTCAGCTTGGATATCATGGCTCAGTTCTCAGGTATATTAATTTATATTTTAATTATAGATGGATTCAGGCGAAAAAGACAAGACTGGCGCGAAAAGATTAATGCAGCCATTATTGTTTCATCGCTTAAGTGACCGTACACTGAAGATAGACATGAGAGTAGAAACAGAGAGAAGCTATGTCTTCATTTTTGCAGCGGAAGCTCAACGATCCCGGCGCTGGCAGGAAGCCTGATATTACCGAGAGCGGGTCGGCATCTGAAATGCACGCCGTCGAAGTGCAACATGCTGAACCCCACACGGGCATTCCTCCCAAGAAGATCACGCCGCCTAAGATCGCGCACCTGCGCAAACTGCTGCGCTCGCGCGTGTTGAAAACGCCGGACGAAGCCGACCAGTGGAGTCGGGCAGAGCCGGACAAGGAAGCGCTGATCACCGAGCGCCTGAAGGCGATTGTCGAGAAGCTGGCGCAGGAAAAGCTGGAATTTCGCTTGTCGCAGGCGGAATTTGTCGATCTGCGCGAAGCGATCATCAACGATGTCCTCGGCTTCGGGGCAATTGAACCGCTGGTAGAGGATGGCTCTGTCTCGGAAATCATGGTGAACGGACCCGAGGTCATCTTCGAGGAATACAAAGGCAAGATGGTCGAAAGCGAGCTGATCTTTGATGACGAGGATCATGTGCTGTGGACGGCAAACCGGATCGTCCGGCGCATCGGGCGGCAGCTGAACCGTGAAAACCCGATGACCGACGCTCGCCTGCCTGACGGATCGCGCGTTCACGTGGTTACCGCGCCGTCTGCCCTCTGTGGCACGACCATCAGCATCCGCAAATTCCCGACCAAACGGCTGACGATGGATGATCTGGTCAAATTTGGTTCGCTCAGCAAGGACGTCGCTGATTTCCTGGAAGCCTGTGTCGTCTCGCGGCTGAATGTGGTCGTGTCCGGCGGTACCGGTTCCGGTAAAACGACGCTGCTTAACGTGCTGTCCGGGTTTATTCCCGAAGATGAGCGCATCCTCACCATCGAGGACGCGGCGGAGCTTCAGCTTCACCAGCGGCACGTTGTCCGTCTGGAAACCGCCCCGCCGATTGTCGGCGGCGACGGGCGAAAAGGCTCTCTGACGATCCGCGATCTGGTGCGCGGGTCGCTGCGTATGCGCCCTGACCGTATCGTCGTTGGCGAGTGCCGCGGCGGCGAAGCGCTGGACATGCTTCAGGCGATGAACACCGGTCATGACGGATCGCTGACGACGATTCACAGCAACAACCCGCGCGACTGTATCGCCCGGCTTGAGACGCTGGTGCTGATGGCGGGCATGGATCTGCCGATTGGCGTCGTCCGGCGTCAGATCGTCAGCGCGGTGGACATCATCGTTCAGCTTTCGCGCATCAAGGATGGTTCGCGCAAGATCACCCAGATCACCGAAATTCAGGGCATGGAAGGCGAGAGCGTCACCCTACAGGATCTGTTCATCTATCGCCTGCCGGGGCAGACTGGCAGCCAGCCATCGGCGGTTGGCGGCGGCAAGCTGGAATCGACTGGCTTCCGTCCGAAGTTTATCGATCGGCTGGAAGAAAGCGGCTTCCGCCTGAGCAGCCGGATTTTTGGCGCGGGGCAAAACCGCTTCGACAAGCCGATGTAGGGTTGATTACTGCTTGACTTTTGCGCGGCTTATATGGCACACTAACGCACATGGTTCACTACGCGCATTCTACTATCCTTTCACGGGCGATGATGGCATCTCCAATCCCCGGTCTTAGGGAGAAATGCGCCTGGTGACCGGTCTGATTTGACACGTAATTGGTGATTGACGACGGCTCTGAGCGCGCAGTTCAGAGCCGTTTTTGATCGTCTGCCTCTGCGCCGCGCGCCGTGAGCCATAGCCTGATATGGAGCACAGCACATGCACCTCATTCAACTGCACAACGTCGCTGTAAACCACGCCGGAACGACCATTTTCAGCGATCTGAACTGGGCGGTGGGCGACCGGGATCGCGTCGGACTGGTGGGTCCCAACGGCGCGGGCAAATCGAGCCTGCTGCGGGTGATCGCCCGTGAGGACACGACCGAACGCGGCTCGATCACACGCATGGGCGGCGTCACGGTGGGCTATCTGGCGCAGGACGTGGCGCTGCCAGCGGGAAGGCTGTGGGACGCGGCAACCGTCCCCTCGCCCGAACTGGCGGACGCGCTCGCCGCCGTCGAAGCCGCCGAAACCCACCTGAGCCAGCCCGAAGTCTATAACGACGCCGACGCGCTGAGCGCGGCGCTGCTGGCGCAGCAGGACGCGCTGACCCGCTGGGAGCGACTCGAACCGGAACGCCATCACAGCCTGGTGCGCGAGCTGCTGACGCGCCTCGGTTTCAGCCCAGCGGACGACGATCTGCCGACGGCTTCGCTCAGCGGCGGTCAGAAGAAGCTGGTCGCCGTCGCCCGGCTTGCCGCCTGGTCGCCCGACGTGCTGCTGCTGGACGAGCCGGACAACCATCTTGACCTGAACGCCAAAGCCTACCTGAGCGCCTTCATCCGCGACTATCGCGGCGGGGTGGTGGTCGTGTCGCATGACCGCTACCTGCTGGACGAAGTGGTCACCCATATCGCCGAACTGGAAGACGGCAAACTGACGGTGTATCCGGGCAGCTACTCGACCTATGCCGTCCAGCGGGAACTGGGGCGGATGCGCCAGCAGCAGGCATACGCCACCCAGCAGCGCGAGATCGCCCGGATCGAGGCGCGCATCCACGAATGGGAGCAGAAAGCCAAAGCCGACCTGAACGAGCGCCACGCGCGGCAGGCAGCCAGCCGCCGCAAGATGCTGGCGCGGATGGAAGCCAACGGCATGATGATCGAACAGGTGAACGAGCGCCGGTACATGGAGCTTAGCCTTAGCGCTGACCGGGGCAGCACCAAAGCGCTCGAACTGAAGGATGTGGCGATGGGCTTTGGCGACGATCTGCTGTTCGTCGGGCTGAACCTGCTGGTGCGGCACGGCGAGCGCGTCGGGCTGATCGGCGCGAACGGGGCGGGGAAGTCGGTCATCTTTCGGCTGATACGGGGGGAACTCGAACCGCTGGAAGGGATCGTGCGGGTGGGACCGAGCATCCGCATCGGCTACTACGCCCAGCAGCACGAGACGCTGGCGGCGTTTGGCGAGCGCACGCCGATTGACCTGATCCGCGATATCCAGCCGATGCCCGAAGGCAGCGCCGTACACCGCCTGCTCAAGTTCGCCTTCACCTACGAGCAAACGCGCCAGCCGATCAAAACCTTCAGCGGCGGGGAGCGCAGCCGGTTGCAGCTTCTGGCGCTGATGCTTCAGCAGCCCAACCTGCTCCTGCTGGATGAGCCGACCAACAACCTCGACATCGGCTCGGCGGAGGTGCTGGAAGCGGCGCTGGACGATTTCAGCGGGGCGATACTGGTCATCTCGCACGACCGCTACTTCCTGGATCGGGTGGTGGATCGCATCGTCGAGCTGGAGGACGGGATGCTGAACGAGTACGTCGGCAATTACGCCGACTACGTGGAGCAGAAGAACGCTCGCTTGCAGAAAGCCGCCCATGAAGCCGCCGAACGCGCCAGAAAGCAGCGCCCACAAAAACGCCGGGCATAATATGCCACCCGCACGCCAAACGTAGGGGCGGCTCGTAAGCCGCCCTTTTACGCACAGGAGATATTTGAACCACCAGGACACGAAGGGCACGAAGAAAAGATCATTTGAACCGCCAGGACGCCAAGGACGCGAAGAAGTGCGTCGGAGCCTAAAGGCATCTAGCGGTTGGCGACATAAAATCTCCACAAATCCTGTCCAAATTGCCGCCCAGAATGACACCCGCTGCCCCGCCTTTCATGCTGCGCTGAATCATTGACCCTCTTGGCGTTCTTCGCGTCTTGGCGGTTCAAATGTCTTCGTGTCCTTCGTGTCTTGGTGGTTCAACACCTCTTTTTTGTTGCGGCGTTTCAGGAACAAAAACGGACACGACATTGTCGTGTCCCTACGATGATGAGGCGGAGTAATGTGTGCCTACCGGTTGGCAAACCTGTACCCCACCCCGCGCGAGGTCAGGATGTAGTCGGGGTGCTCGGCGTCGCGTTCCAGCTTCTGGCGCAGGTAGTGGATGTAGAGCTTGAGGCTGTCGATGGCGTCGCCGTATTCCTCGCCCCATGCCTCGGTCACCAGTTCGGTGCGCGGCACGACGCGCCCGGCATTGCGCACCAGCACGCCCAGCAGGTTAAATTCTTTCGGAGTCAGGTGCTTGAGTTCGCTGCGCACGCGCACCTCGCGGTTCATAAAGTTGATGCGGAACTCGCCGCCGTTAAAGACCAGTTCTTCGCTCATGTTCGGCTTGGGCGCGCGCCGCAGATGAGCGCGTATGCGGGCGACCAGTTCGTCGTTGTCGTAGGGCTTAGGCACGTAGTCGTCGGCACCCATCTCCAAGCCGCGCACCACGTCGCGCACATCACCGCGAGCGGTCAGGAAGATGATCGGCACGTCAGACATCTCGCGCAGGCGTTTGCAGACTTCCCAGCCGTCCATATCGGGCATCATGATATCGAGCAGGACGAGATCGGGCTGATGACGATAGGCTTTCCTCATGCCATCTTCGGCGCTGTAGGCTTTGATGACCTCAAAGCCCCGGCGTTCCAGCAGAATAGAGATGAGCTGGACGGTGGTATCTTCATCATCGATGATCAGTATCTTTTCGCTCATGCCGGGCGCGCCTCGTTGGTGTGTACAAACGTTTGTTACATGTTTCAAACTTACTTTATCATCATGTTGCAAAGCGCGCAAGATCACCGTAACAGTTGGTGTTCCGCGACAGTGGGTTTAAACCCACTGTCTCAAGTGTGGCTCACTCTCAGGTTGTGGCAGGCAGGTTCTTAAGGTAAGATGATCGGCTGTTATTCTGAGGAAGATAGGACTGCGACCGCATGACCCATGCGTTGATTACCGGCGGGGCGGGATTTATCGGCAGCCATCTGGCTGAACGCCTGATTAAAGCTGATTACACCGTCACCATCATTGATAATCTGAGTACTGGGCAGTTGAAGAACCTGGCGGCGCTGGAAGGCAATCCCAACTTTCACGCCGCCTACGAAGACATCCGCAATGTCGTCGTGATGGATCGGCTCGTGAGCGAGTGCGACGTGATCTTCCATCTGGCGGCGGCGGTGGGCGTGCAGCGCATCATCGAAGAGCCAATTGAAACCATCGAGACGAATATCGGCGGCACCGAAGTCGTGCTGAAGACGGCGCGGCGCTACCGCAAGAAGGTGCTGATCGCCTCAACCTCGGAAGTGTACGGCAAGGGCGCGCGCTTTCCCTTCTCTGAGGACGATGACAGCCTGCTGGGACCGACGATTCGCAACCGCTGGAGCTACGCGGCGTCGAAGATGGTGGACGAGTTCTACGCGCTCGCCTACCACAAAGAGGTCGATCTGCCGGTGGTGATCTTCCGGCTGTTCAACACCGTCGGACCGCGCCAGAGTGGGCAGTACGGCATGGTGCTGCCGCGCTTCGCGCGCTGGGCGCTGCAAGGGCAGCCGATTCAGGTCTATGGCGACGGCGAGCAGTCGCGCTGCTTCTGCAACGTGCGCGACGTGATCGGCGCGATCCAGAGTCTGGCGGAACTGCCGCAGGCGGTGGGCGAGGTATTCAACATCGGCAGCAGCGAAGAAATCTCGATGCGGGCTTTAGCCGAGCGCGTCAAAGCGCGGGCGAACAGTTCATCCGAGATTCGCTTGATTCCGTATGAAGAGGCTTACGAGACGGGATTTGAGGACTTCCGGCGGCGAGTACCGAATCTGGAGAAGATTCGCCACGCCGTCGAATGGGAACCGACGACATCGCTTGACGACACCATTGACCAGATCATTGCCTACCAACAGGAGGAATTGAGACATGGCTGAAATCACGCGCAAGGAACTGCTGCTGGCGCTCGTCTCTGCCGGACCGAACCCGCGTCTGGCAGGCGCAGACCTGACGGCGCTCGATCTCACCCGGCTGGATATGGGCGGGGCGAATATGCGCGGGGCGAAGCTGATGGCATCGACGCTGCGCGAAGCAATTCTGAAAGGCTGCAACCTGTCGTATGCCGATTTGCAGAGCGCGCAGATGGTCGGCGCAGACCTGGACAGCGCCAACCTGACCGGCGCGAACCTGTCCGGCGTCAACCTGCAAAGCGGGCGGCTGACCAACGCCAACCTCTCCAGCACGACGCTGAACGCCGCCAATCTACAGGGTGTCAACATGAAGGGCGCGAAGGTGGACGGCGTCAAATTCGACGAGCGCACCACCTGGCCCGATGGCAAGCGCGGCAGCCAGGGCAGCCCAGCGAACTATATCTGAGCAGAAAGTACACAGTAGAAAGTGAAAAGTGGAAAGTAAAAAGTAGGTTTACTTTGAACTTTCCACTTTCGACTTTGAACTTCCCTTCTCTTAGCTCCCCTTAACCACGCGGATCATCAACCAGATATCGTGTCCGAAGAAATTGCCTTCGGGATCGCGGGCGCGCCAGGTGCATTTATAGCGTCCGGGATGCTTTGGCACTTCCATCGCGATGCTGATGGTCGCGTCCTCGCTGGCGTGGGCGGGCGGCAGCGGCACTTCGAGGAAGGACGTCATCGGCGTGTTGGCGATAAAGACGAACTTGTAGTTCCGATCCCAATCGGCGGTGCCGGTGTTGCGCACCTTCCAGGTCTTGATGAACATCGATCCCGCTGGCAGCACCGTATCGTCGGGAATGGTGACGTCTTCCAGAAAGGAGAGGTTGCAGCGCGCCGATGCAATCGGTTCACTGCGGAAGAACGGATCGAGGAACGGCGTGGGATCGACCAGATCGCGCGGATAGGTGGCACGCGATCCATCCGGCAGCACAAACTGAGTCTCGCCGCGAGCAGTTGCGCCGCGCTTCTTCAGCGTCAGGTGCAGATGATCGCCGCGCGAGTTGCCGGTGTTATCGGCGGCGGCAATCCATTGACCGCCAATGACGTGGTCACCGACCCTCAAATCAGCGTTGGGTCTGAGCAGATGCCCGTAGATCGTCTCAAAACTGCCTTCGTCAGTCTCATGGTTGATGCGGATATGGACGCCATAAGCGTGCGCCTTGCCATCCGGCAGCCTGCCGTTTGAAATCTCCTTGACGACGCCATCGGCGCAGGCGAAGATGCGGCTGCCGGTGGGCGCGGCAAAATCAATGCCCTCGTGGGCGGGCAGCCCAAAGCGTGTATAAAAGTCAGGAATACCGGTCAAATTCACTCCAAAAGGTTGAATAATGGAGGGAAACTCTGTCGGCCATCGCAATCGGAAAGGCATACAGCACTCCTTACTATTTGCACAAAAGAGGGCATTATTGGATTCAATTCCGGCGCGCAGCCCATATCACAGCGCGGGCTGCGCCCTATCCATATTGTTTTACATTGTATGAAGAAATAGAAAGCGCGCGAATCGGGGAACAGCCGGACGTGGGCGGACGAAGCAAACGGGTACGGCGACGCAGGAAACAAACGGACACGACATTGTCGTGTCCCTACGAGGGTTGGTTAGAACAGTGCCTTGAGACGTTCGACGGCGGCGCGCTGGTCGTCGCTGAGGTTGGTGGGAACGGTGACGAGGACGCGCGCATACAGATCGCCGTGTTGGTCGGGCTGGCGCAGGATGGGCATCCCTTTCCCCGCCAGGCGGAACTTACGCCCGGACTGCGTGCCAGCCGGAATCTTCAGCTTGACGGGTCGCCCGAGGGTAGGCACTTCGGCTTCACCGCCGAGCAGCGCCGTGAACATATCGACCTTCACTTCGGCGGTCAGGTTGCTGCCGTCGCGCTCAAACTGCGAATCCGGCTGGACTTCAACCACCATATACAGATCGCCCGACTTGCCGCCGCCAGCACCCGGCTCGCCTTCGCCAGCCAGACGCACTTTCGTGCCGGTCATCGCGCCAGCCGGAATGTTGGCGCGCAGGGTGCGGTCACCTTTGGTGATCAGCCGGGTCGTGCCGGTGTAGGCTTCCTGAAGCGTGATCGGCACCGCCTGCGTCAGGTCGGCGCCATCCATGCGAAAGCCAACGCCCGCGCCGCCAAACGGATTGGCGCGGGTCTGGGTGCCGCCGCGCCCGCGCCCACGCGCTGTGCCGCCGAACAGGTTCTCGAAAATATCGCCAATGTCGCCAAAATCAACGTTGACGCCGCCGCCTGAAGGACTGCCGCCGGGACCGCCCCAGACGCCCTGCGGGTTCGCTGAACCGAAGCGGTCGTACATCTCGCGCTTCTCTTTGTCGCTTAAGACCTCGTAAGCCTCGTTGATTTCCTTGAATTTCGCCTCGGCGGTGGGGTCGTCGGGATTAGCGTCGGGATGATATTTTTTCGCCATCTTGCGGAAGGCGCTCTTGATGTCTTTGTCAGAGGCGTCCTTCTTGACGCCGAGCGTGTCGTAGTAATTTTTTGCCATGAGTTAACGTTTTCCGAACTACAAAGCTGCCCGATGATAACAGTTACAGCCAATGGTTAATCACCATGAGCTGGCACAACTAAACCTGATGCCGTGATACTGCCTGCCTGATAAGCCAACTCTGATCGTATGACGAGCGAGGTTACAAGTCAACCGCGCAGGCGAAAACTCTTACGGAGAATTTATGCAAAGGCTGCCCGAAACGGCGGCTATCCCCCAAGCGCACCGCCATCGACGGCGATGGCTTGACCGGTGATAAAACGGGCGGCGTCGGAACAGAGGAACAGCGCGACGGAGGCGATTTCTTCGACGGTGCCAGCCCGATTCAGCGCGTTCTGAGAGGGATAGGGCTGCCCTTCGAGGCTGCCGACGCAGATCGCATTCACGCGGATACCGTGTGGCGCAAGCTCGCGGGCGCTCTGCTTCGTCAGTCCGATCATACCGGCTTTGCTGGCAGCGTAGCTGATGCCTTCGGGCAGCGTGCCGGATGTCCCGGCGGTGGAAGCCAGGTTGACGATGACTCCGCCACCTTCGTCCGCCATGACACGTCCCAGCATCTGGGTGCAGAAGAAAGCGCCGGTCAGGTTGACGTCGAGGATGCGCCGCCAGTCCCATTCATCGAGGGTTGCCATCGGTCCGGCTTTGAAGATGCCCGCCGCGTTGACCAGAATATCAACCGTCCCGAACGCATCTCGCGCCGCCTCGATCATCGAGCCGACCTGGAAGCGGTTGGCAACGTCCACATGCCAGGGGAGCGCCCGCCCACCCGCCGAGATGATTTCATCCGCTACAGTTTCGATTTTATCGGGGTTTATGTCGCCGACGATGACGGCAGCACCGGAGGCAGCCAGCGCCAGCGCGACTGCCTTCCCTACATCTGCTGCCGCGCCGGTGACCAGCGCGGCATGTCCTGTTAAATCGACGGAGAAGTTCGCAGAATATGCGTGAGCCAATTACGCATAACCTTTCGAGCGCCGCTGTGCAAAGTATCATTGTCCGTCAGCAGCATACGGCTGGCACTCGGCGCGACGTAGCAGGAAGCACCGTGACGGTAGGCGCGGTTATGGGCGGCAGCGGCTGCCTCGGCATAACTTTCGGGCGAGTTCCAGTCGTTCTGCCCGGCGACGATTTCCAGGCGCGTATCCAGCGCCAGAATTTCGGTTTCGTCGAGCATGTTGGCGACCAGCAGCGCCGCATACGGGTGTTCGACCCGCGCGAACAAGCCAAACGAACTGCCCAGCAGCCCCGTACCCGCGCCCAGCGCCAGAATCACCGTCCGCTTGCGATCTACGTGCGGCTGTTCGAGCGCAATTTCATAGGCATTCACCGCATCCTGCGCGGTGCTGCCCCGACCACCGCCCCCGCTGCGTCCGGTGCCGCGCTTGTCCCAACGGAACACGGCATAACCACTCTCCAGACCAATTTCAGCATAGTCCGCGTATTCGTCGCGGATGCTGCCACAGGCATGATGGAGAATGAACAGCAGAGGAAACCGGGTCAGGCTTCGCGGCACAGTCGGATAATCGATCTGCCCCGCCAGACGCACTTCATCACCCGCAAAGACCAGCTCTTCGGTTAGGGGAGATGCAACTGCAAGGTTTAGTGTCATCGTTTTACACTTAGTCTATGTAAATGCGAACAACGAACACCAACAACCATTTAGTTGTAAGTTTAATTTTGGGGACATTTAACTTCCTTTGATTATAACAGCAGTTTTTCCCGCAAGACAACACCCTCACAGATATTTTGCACAAAATTAATCTCAATTGACCGCCGCCGCCCCGATTCACAGCGCGTTTACAGGCGAGGACTGATGAAAATCGCGGTCATGGCAGGGCGACTCATGAGTCGCCCCTACGGAATACAGCCTCAATGTTCCGCACTCCCCACAGGCGCTGGCGACGGCGATCTGCGCCCGAAATGTGCTACAATTTCCCCTTTACCATGCAGGGAACACACGGATTTGACTATGAGCGATTGGACGCCGGTTGTCGGCTTGGAAATTCACGCCGAAATTCTGACCGAGAGCAAGATGTTTAGCGACTGTCCGGTGGTGGACAGCGTGACCGCGCCGCCAAATACCGCCGTCGATCCGGTGTCGCTGGGGCTGCCGGGCACGCTGCCGGTCATCAACCGCCGGGCGCTGGAAATGGCGATGATGGTCGGGCTGGCGCTGAACTGTGAAATTCCCCCGGTCAACCAGTTTGCCCGCAAGAGCTATTTCTATCCTGACCTGCCCAAAGGCTACCAGATCAGCCAGTATGACCGCCCGCTGTGCGTCAACGGCGCGCTCGATATCGACCTGGCGGACGGAACGACGCAGCGCATTCGCGTGCGCCGGGCGCATCTCGAAGAGGACACCGGCAAGCTGGTGCATACGGCGGAAGGCAGTCTGGTCGATTACAACCGCGCTGGCGTGCCGCTGCTCGAAATCGTCACCGAGCCGGACATCCACAGCGCCGAAGCCGCCGAAACCTATGCCCGCAAGCTGCGCTCGATTTTGCAGTATCTGGGCATCAACGACGGCGATATGTCCAAAGGGGTGATGCGGGTCGAGCCGAATATCAGCGTGCGCCACAAGGACGATACCGGCTACCGCACCCGCACCGAGGTCAAGAACCTCAACAGCATCCGCAGCCTCTACCGTTCGATTGAGTACGAAGTCGCCCGCCAGATCAAGGCGTGGGAGCGCGGCGAGGGCGTCCGCCAGGCGACGATGGGCTGGGATGAAGTCAAACAGGCGACGGTCGTGCAGCGCTTCAAAGAGAGCGCCGAGGAGTATCGCTACTTCCCGGAGCCTGACCTGCCGGTGGTTGAAGTCAGCCGCGAATGGGTGGCAGCGGCGCGCGCGCGCCTGCCCGAACTGCCGGACGCCAAGCGTGACCGCTTCATCGAGGCGCTCGGACTGAGCCGCTACGACGCTTCGGTGTTGGTATCGGAGCGCGCCGTCGCCGATTACTACGAAGGCGCGCTGACGGAAGGCGCGAACGCCAAATCTGCCGCTAACTGGATGCTTGGATCGCTGTTCAGCCTGCTGAATAACAACAGCGTTGAGCGCGAGGCGATTGGCAGCATCACAATCAGCCCGCAGCAGTTTGGCGCGCTGGTCAAAATGGTGGATGACGGCTCGATCAACAAGAACACCGCCGCGACCGTCCTCGGCGAGATGTGGGAAACGGGGACGCATCCGGCGCAGATCGTCGAGAACAAGGGACTGGGGCAGATTTCCGACAGCAGCATCATTGAGGACAGCATTGCCCGTATGATGGCGGAAAATCCGGTCTGGGTCGAGGACTATCTGGGCGGCAAAGACAAGCTGTTCGGTCCGATGACCGGCAAGGTCATGGGGATGCTGGGCGGCAAAGCCGATCCCAAAGTGGTGCGCGAGCGCCTGCAGGCGGCGCTGGACGCGCGAAAAGGATGAGCAAGCGGCAGGATGGCGCTGAAGGGCGAAAATTCCCCTGTTTTTAGGGGGGAAATTTGGGGTAAAAAGACTGGCGCATTTATAAGATTTGTGATAGAATATTTGTTCGAGTTAGATATCAGAACGGACATCAGCTGCGCTGAAGGAAAACTCGAGACAAATCAGAGTGAGCCATAAAAAACGAGACTGTACGAAGGATAAGGAGTATACGCATGGCTGGCTTTCAGCAGGTGATCATCGTCGGTAATCTGGGGCGCGACCCGGAATTGAAATACCTTCAGAACGGCGTGCCGGTGTGTAATTTCACGGTTGCCGTGAACAGCTACACCGGGCAGGGTGAGCAGCGGCAGGAACGCACCACCTGGTTCCGTGTGGCTGCGTGGAGAGAGCTTGGCGAGCGCTGCGCCCAGTACCTCGCTAAAGGTCGTCAGGTGATGGTCGTCGGCACAGTCGATGTCCGCGCCTATACCGACAACGCCGGTCAGCCGCAGGCGACGCTGGAGATGACTGCGCGTGACGTGCGCTTCCTCGGTGGGCGCGGCGACGGCGAAGGACAGGGGCAGGGGCAGGCGGCTGAGGAATACGGCGGCAGCGGTCAGCTCGACGACATTCCGTTCTAACCCGCTTGAATATGGGCGTTCCGTAGGGGCGACTCGCCGAGTCGCCCTGTTTGTTTTAGGGGCAAATACGCCGGGTTCCGCCTGCGCATCCAATACCCCCAGGAACAGCGGTGACTTCTGTCAGCAGCGATCAGTAATTTTTACTACTTGATTTCGCTTCAATTCACTCCATACGATACAAATGTCGCTCATCACTACGGCAGCGGTATCGATGGTTGAGGGCTTTCCACCGGGAAGCATGAAGGAGCGCGATCATGAAAATCCTCGTGACAGCAGCAAGCAAGCATGGCAGCACCCGCGAAATCGCCGAAGCAGTGGCGGCAGAACTGAGCGCTGCTGGTTTCGCGGTTGACCTGATGGATGCGGGCGAGGTCAAGAGTCTGGCGAGTTACGACGCCGTTGTTCTCGGCAGCGCCATCTACGGTGGCAACTGGCTGCCCGACGCTAAAAAGCTCGCTACAGAATACAATGCCGAACTGGCGAAGCTGCCCGTCTGGGTGTTCAGCAGCGGACCCTTAGGCACAGACGACCCGCAGCCGCATCACGAACCGGAGCTTCTCGCCGCGCCATTTGGCGACGTCAAGCTGCGCGATCACCGTATATTCGTGGGCAAGTTGATATTCAAAGAACTGGGCTTCGGCGAACGGCTGATCGCCAAAGCCGTCAAAGCGCCGGAAGGCGACTTCCGCAACTGGGAAGAAATTCGCGCCTGGGCGCGGGGCATCGCCGCCGAGCTACAGCCGAAAGATGCGCCAACCGCCTGAGTACAACCCAGCAAATTGTGCGGAATAGAAAGGGCGACTCACCGAGTCGCCCCTATCCCGATTGAAGCGTGTCCTCACGGGAGATTTCCCACATCACCCCGAACTGCTGCGCCCAGTACTCAAACCAGTACTGTGACTGGCGGCGCTCGATGACGATGTGCATCCGGTCGCGGATAAACTCGTTGTGGAAGCCGAAGAATTCCACCACCAGCCGCCCGTCGCGCCCGTCGGGATCGATGATCGTCAGGCTGAAGCCGGGGCTGTAGGGGGCAAGCCGGTACTGCACGTTGCCCCAGGTCAGCATTTTGTTCAGTGTAAACAGCGACCCTTTGATATCGTGATCGAGGTTGTTGTTGGGGTCAAGCTGCTGGCGCAGAATCGCCAGGCTGGCTTCCTGCGCCGGGTCCTGGATGATGACGCGCACCTCGCCGCCTTTATCCAGCAGCTCGCGCTTGATGTCCGACGAATCGCGCAGCACATTAACGTTCGATGGACCATACACCCACAGTACCTTGCCGCCGTGAATGAAATCGCGGAAGGTGCCGTAACTCTGGCGATCCTTCAGGATGTCGTCCAGATCAGCTGGGCGCTGATCCGGGCGGGTGTTGCGGAACACCAGCAGCGCCAGCGCCGCCGTGATCACCGTCAGTTGCAGTCCCTGATCGACTTCACCGATGACATCGAGCACGACCAGCGCCGCGCCGACAGCCGCAATGACGTAAGCTTCAATGTTGCGAAACCTGGCGATATCGCCCAGGATGCGCCGGAATTCGCGCTCGATGCCGCGCATATCACCCTTCCCTTAAGCCGGGAACAAAGACTGGAACGTGGCGCAAAGATTCTGGTCGGTTGCTGCATACAGGTAATACAGCGTCTCGTTATCGACCACGAACGAGCCGGAGCCAAAACACGGCTGAGGCTGATCCGCCTGTGCCGACAAGCCCTGAGCGCTGCCGAGCGCGCATGGCAGGAAGTTATTGACGATCCGATCCTGATTGAGCACCGCCAGAGCGCCCGCGCTGGGAATTTGCCCCTGAACCAGATTGCTGACACTCGCCTCGACGTAGACTTTTGCCGCCACCGCGCCGACGTTCTGATAGCACTGAATCATGCCGTTAATCTGACCGATCAACGCCGTACCGACCGGATTGCCGGTCAACAAAGACGCGCCGCCGCCAACAGCGGTGATCGCATCGGTGATATTGGATGCGTTGGTGGAGATATAACCGGGCAGATCGGGCACGTAGCGTTGGGCTGCCGACAAATCGCTGGCGGTGTCGCCGGTTGTCGGCACCAGATTCGTGCCTCCCACGACGCTGCATGAGGCAATCGCCAGCACACCCACCATCAGCAGAGCCAGAATCGATTTAGGCATAACGTTTCCTCCTCAGGTGAACGGCAATATTATAACCTATTTCCCCACCGTTCGGCGGCGGGTGGAAACCTTCGTCTGACTGCGTTAAAGTCCTGTCAGGTTTACCGGTGGGGGGCGAGGACGAAATTCAGCAGCGGGGCAGTAAATCAATGGACGAACGATTACGCGCGACCGTTCATGGTCGGGTTCAGGGGGTCAGTTTCCGGTTTAACACGGTGCTCAAGGCGAACGAGGTTGGCGCTCGCGGTTGGGTGCGCAACCGCGCCGACGGCAGCGTCGAGGTGGTGGCGGAAGGCACGCGCCCGGCGCTGGAACGGCTGCTGGCATGGCTGCATCAGGGGTCGCTGGGGTCGCGGGTGACCGAGGTGGAGTCGTCGTGGTGGGCTGCCACCGGCGAATTTGAGAGCTTTGACGTGCGTTAGACAGACACAGTGCTGGCTGCTGATGTGAGAGAAAATTGCAGCAGGGGCGACTCATGAGTCGCCCCTACCCGGAATATGTTCCGAATAAACTATACAGCGGCAATCACCCGCGCGTCTTATGAAAGCGGATTGTCGTGCACCAGCACCAGCGTACCCGGCTCAAACAGGGTGGCGCAGGTGTAGCTCGCGTATTCCGGCACGCTGTAGCTGCCAATGATCTCGGCGTGGCGCGGCGTCTGGCTCGCCGCCAGCCAGATCAGCGTGCCTTCTCCACGCAGGCAGAAGACCGCCCCGCCGTAGAAGTAGTTCAGACCGGTGGTGCTGAAGATATCGATTGCCTGCATGACCCCCAGGTTCAGCACCCCCTCAATGCCGATGCTGCCGCTGCTGTACAGATCGCCGCCGAGCCACTGCACCGGTCGTCCATCGCGGTACAGCTCGCGGATGTAGATGCTGTCCACCAGCGATTCAGTGATGCCGACGCGCGCGCCGCTGTCGCCATCAAAGTTGATGTCTTCGGCGTGCTGCAAAGGCGGCGGTGGTGGAACTGTCACCGTTGGCACAGCAGCTTGTGTGGGCACAGCAGTCTGTGTGGGCACAGCAGTCTGTGTGGGTACAGCAGTCGAAGTAGGCTCAGGAACATCTATCACGTTAATGGTAAATGTCTTGGCAAAGGTATACCCAAACGAGTCGGTCGTTTGGACGCGGATGCTGAAGTCGTTTTGGGTTTCATAGTCGAAGACAGCATTCGATAAAAGCTGGCTGCCCGATATGACGAACCGGACATTATCCGTGTCGCCGAAACCACTCACCAACGAATAGGTGAAGGTGTCGCCGGGATCAGGATCGGTTGAGGTAAAGGCGCCAACGAACGTACCCGCCGGGGCATGCTCGGCAATGATCGCGCTATCCAGACTGATGTCTGTCGGTGGATTCTGAGTAGTAATATCCAGACTCCACGCCTGGAGTATACCTATGTCAAGCATAAAATTGTCCACCACCGTTAACGTCCAGATTCCGGCTGCATTTTCCCCATCAAATGCGCTAAGCGGGTTGGCAGGACGATAACTCGCGCCGGAGACGTATGCTTCCGGAAACAGACCCGAGCACCGCTGAATCAAGCTGCTGCCCGGTGCTTCATCATCGACTGTGACGTTCATGTTGTCGCCGGAACAGGCATCGGAATAGCTGGTTGTCGGGCGATTCAGGAGAATTACGCTTGTTCCCGCCGGACTTGTGAGCGTGATCCGCAAATCCCACATAAATGTATGTCTGAGCGAGATTGCCACGTTGACATCCGTGATGGTACCGCCGGTGACGTTCAGAATGCTGACGGCAGGGGGTCCGGCAGCCTCTGCACCGATTCCATCTGGTATCGGCTTTGGCACATCGGTTGAGACAAAGGTAGCTGCCTGTGCTGGCTGAAGGCTAAGGAGCAGCAGGACAGAGATTAAAGATATGATGAGCGAGACGTCTCTTAACTGCTTCATTGACGCTTGATTTCTTTCAATTACAATACAGCGCCTCACGTTGATTATTCCATTCTTCACAATCACTCTTATCTTAATCTCACTAACTGTTCTTGAGCGCATCAATTCTCGATAATTCACGCATTTTTCATATATTTCGCTTGAGGCTGGCGTCGGAAAGAAGTTGAAACAGATGCTATTTTCATGTTTCAATTTAGGCTGCAACACAGGTATACTTTCGTCTAACGTTTCACGGCATCGACATGTCGTAATGAATGTCGCTTTAAGTATTGTATTTATAGGATGTTTTTATGAATGACCCTCGGGCTACGAACGCCTCTCCCCCGCCGGTGCTGGAAGTGCGCGGCTTGACCAAACGCTTTCCGGGCGTTCTCGCAAATGACCACATCGATCTCACCCTTCATAAGGGCGAAGTGCTGGGGCTGCTCGGCGAAAACGGCGCGGGCAAGAGCACCCTGATGAACCTGATTTACGGGCTGTACAAGCCGGATGAAGGGGAAATCCTCGTCAACGGCACGCCGGTCACCATTCACGATCCCAACGATGCCATCCAGCTAGGCATCGGCATGGTACACCAGCATTTCCAGCTCGTTCCCGTCCTGACCGTGACCGAAAACATCATGCTCGGCAACGAATCAGTGCGCGGTCCGTTTCTCGACCGGCGGACGGCGCGAAAGCGGATCGTCGAGATTTCCGAGCACTACGGGCTGGAAGTCGATCCGAACGCGCTGGTTGAGGATCTCTCGGTCGGCGTGCAGCAGCGCGTCGAGATCATCAAGGCGCTGTACCGCAACGCCGACATTCTGATTCTGGATGAACCGACGGCGGTGCTGACTCCGCAGGAAGCCAGAGGGCTGTTTGACATCATGCGGACGCTGCTGGCGCGTGGGGTGAGCATCATCTTCATCAGCCACAAGCTGAAGGAAGTCCTCGAAATCTGCGACCGGATCACAGTGCTGCGCGGCGGCAAGGTTGCCGGTCATGCCGACCCGGACACATCAACCGAATCGTCACTGGCGGCATTGATGGTCGGGCGCACTGTGATTCTCCAGGTGGAGAAAACGCCGAGCGACCCCGGCGAGCCGGTGCTGGTCATCGAAAACCTGGTGGTACACGACGACCGCGACCTGCCCGCCGTTAATGGCTTGAATCTGGAAGTACGCGCTGGTGAAATCCTCGGCATCGCTGGCGTGCAGGGCAACGGACAGACCGAACTGGTCGAGGCGATTACCGGGCTGCGACCGATCATCAGCGGCAGAATCATCATCGAGGGCGTTGATGTCACCAATGCGCCGCCGCGCACTATCACCGAAACCGGCGTGGCGCATATCCCCGAAGACCGCACCAAGAACGGTCTGGTCAGTCCTTTTCCGGTGAAAGACAATCTCGTTCTGCAAACCTATTACGTCGAACCGTTCTCCGCTGGCTTCCTCGCTAATGACCGCGCCATCGAAGACAATGCCGAGAAGTTGGTGGAGGAGTACGACGTGCGCACGCCGTCGATATTCACCGCCATCGGCAAGCTTTCCGGCGGCAACCAGCAGAAAACGATTGTCGCGCGCGAGCTTTCACGCCCCGGCAGACTGCTGATTGCGGCACAGCCAACGCGCGGTTTAGATGTCGGCTCGATTGAATTCATTCACAAGCAGGTTGTGCGAATGCGCGGCAGCGGCGCGGCGGTTCTGCTCGTTTCGGCAGAACTGGACGAAATCCTTTCGCTGTCTGACCATGTCGCGGTGATGTTTGCTGGTTCGATCATCGGTATCCTGCCGATTGAAGAGGCAGACCGCAACCGCGTTGGCTTGCTGATGGCGGGGGTGACTCCCGATACTGAAGAGGTGGTGGCACATGGCTGAAACGACGCTGCGCAATGGCGACGCGGGACAGACTTCATCGAACCCGCTGAAAAGCGCCTGGTCGCGAATCTCTCCCAGCCTTGTGCCAGTTCTGGCAGTGGTGACGGCGCTGATCATCACTGTCCCATTCATGATTATCACTGGCGGTCGCGGCGATGTCAGCCGGGGCATCAATATCGCTGGCTTGGGCTATTCTGCCCTGATCGAAGGCTCGCTTGGGCTGGTCATCAACGACCGGGTTTCGATTGACGATCTCGATCAGGTGATCGCGCTGGCGCAGGCGGAAGCGCAGTCCGGCGGCACGCTCGATCAGGCTGACCTGCGGCGGTTCTCACGCTCGGTCGGTCAGTTGGTCGCCGTCGGTTCGGATAACGCGCGGCGCTACCAGGAAATACTTGCCGGGTATGAAGCGCTGGATGATGAAACGCTGACCGAACTCGGCGAAAGCGTCGCCGAAATTCAGGCGGTTGGGGCGGCGGAACTCGACCGTTTGCGCCCGCTGATCGCCGAGCTTGAGCCGCTGGATCGCGGTGATGTGCGCGCGCTGGCGGAAGACTACGCCCGAATGGAGAGCGTCAGCGCCGAAGATCGGGCGGCGCTCGAAGCCGTCGCTCCGTCGGCGGCGCAGTACGCCGATGGCGACCTGATGCAAGCCATGCGGGTGGTCAACCGCGAAGGCATCGTCAGGCTGGCGCGGCTGGTCGCTTCGCTCGATCTGCTGACCGAAGCAGGCATCGCGCTGGACTCGCCCGCTGCGACCGACCTGTCCGAGATGGCGGCGCTTGATCGTGGCGCGACCACTGCGCGCGCGGCGGTTGAAACGGTTACCCGCCTGGACGCCTCTGGCATCGTCAACGTGGAAGCGCTGCAGGAACAGATTGAACTCGTGCGCGCGATGTACGATCAGGATTTGCTGACCAATAACGACGTGATCACCGCCATCAACACCGAGCTTGAAGCGGCAGCGGCGGAAAACCTGGTGGTGCGCCGACCGGGCAACCGTCTGGTGGTTGATCGACAGGACGCGCCCTTTGGCATTATCTACAGCAGCGGCGAAGTATCCGCTGAACAGGCTGAACTGCAAGCGGTTGAAGGCGACGCCCCCGCCGACGAGGCAGTCGAAGCAGCGGCAGTTACGCCAGTACGCGGCAAGCCGGAAGTGGTCTATTTGCGGCTGGGCGGCTCGGCGCTGCTGTTCTTCCCGGCAAACTTGGAAACGCTGCTGGTGCGGGCAACGCCGTTTATCATCGCTGGTCTGGCGGTCGCGCTGGGCTTCAAGGCGGGCATGTTCAACATTGGCGCTGAAGGGCAGCTTTACGCGGGCGCGATTGTCGGCGTCTGGGTGGGGTTTTCGCCCGTCTTCGCCGGTTTGCCCTGGTTTATCCATGTGCCGCTGGTGCTGATCGGCGGCATTTTCGGCGGCTTCCTGTGGGGGGCAATCCCCGGCGCGCTGAAAGCCTATACCGGCGCGCATGAAGTGATCGTCACCATCATGCTTAACTACGTCGCCATCCTGCTGGTGGACTGGCTGATCAAGTCCACCAATCCCATCATCCTGCTCGATCCAGCGGCGAGCACGCCGCGCACGCCGTTCGTCAATCCCAGCGGGCGGCTGCCGGTGTTCACCGATATCGCGCCATTTGTATTTATCCTCGCCGGGCTGCTCATTGCCGGACTCGGCTTGTGGAGCCGCCGTCAAGCGCTCCAGCAGGATATTCGCGCCGCCATCCGCCCGGTGATCTACGGCGTGCTGGTGGCGGTCGGCGGGCTGTTTCTACAGTGGATTACGGTGCGCGGGGCGCTGCACATCGGCTTCGTCGTCATGCTGGTGACGGTCTGGTTTGTCGATTGGTTCCTGAACCGCACCACCCTCGGTTTTGAGATCCGCACCGTCGGCACCAACCCGGACGCCGCGCGTTACGCGGGTATGAGCGTGCCGCGCAACCTGATCTTCGCGATGGCGTTCAGCGGCGCGCTGGCGGGGCTGGCGGGAACGATTGAAATTTCCGGCGTGCAGTTCGCCATGCAGCCATCGTTCTTTTCCGGGCTGGGCTTCGACGCGATTGCGGTGGCGCTGCTGGCGCGAAGCAATCCCCGTAACATGATTCCCGCCGGGCTGCTGTGGGGGGCGCTGCTGGCAGGCGCGGGCTTGATGCAGGTACGCGCCGATATTTCGCTTGACCTGGTGAAGATCATCCAGGCGCTGATCATCATGTTCATCGCCGCCGATGCCATCATTCGCTACCTGTGGCGCATACCCAAGCCCACCGAAAAACTACAGACATCGACCTTTTCTAAAGGATGGGGCGGCTAATGGCAACCTTATCACCACCAATCGACGCGCATGGCGCGCGCATCGTCGCCGGACGCAGATTTAAGATCACCCGCACGCTGGTCTTCTCGATCCTGTTCATCCTCGCCGGGGCGTACATGCTGCTCACTGCCCCGGACACGCTGACGGCAGAGACGGTGACCACGCTGACGTTTGGCTCCGGGCTGCCAAGCCTGCCCGTGTCCACGCTGTCGTATGCGATGGTCTGCGCGATCCTCTTTATCGTCGGCGGCGTGGTTGGGCTGCTGCCCGCGCCGCAGCGCCTGAAGATGCTGCTGCTGCTGCTGAACGGCATCCTGATCATCCCCACCGTCATCATTCTGGCGGCGGCGAATAACAGCACCAACGTGACGGTCATGCTTCAGGTGAGCCTGCGGCTGGCGACGCCCATTGTTATGGGGGCGCTTGCCGGTATCTGGTGCGAGCGCTCCGGCGTGACCAACATCGCCATCGAGGGCATGATGCTGACGGGCGCGTGTTTCGGCTTCGTCACCTTCACGCTGCTCATCGGCTCGATGCCGACGGGACAGGCGCAGCTTCTCGGCGTCCTGGTCGCCGTCATCAGCGGCGGCTTGAGCGCCGCCCTGCACGCCTGGCTGTCGATCACCTTCAAGACCGATCAGATCGTCAGCGGTACGGTTATCAACATCATGGCAATCGGCTTGACCAGCTTCATGCGCCGCGAAGTCCTGCTGTCGTCGGATGCCGGACGCGAGGCGCTGCCGCAAATTCCCATTCCGGTGCTGTCAGATATTCCGGTATTGGGCGATGTGTTCTTCAACGGACGCCCGATCTTCTACTCAATGTTCATCCTGCTGTTTGTGACCCACATCGTGCTGTTTTACACGCGCTGGGGCTTGCGGACGCGGGCGGTGGGCGAAAACCCGCACGCCGCCGACACGCTCGGCATCAACGTCATCCGCAACCGCTGGATCAACGTCATCATCGGCGGGTTGATCGCCGGGTTGGCGGGCGCGTGGTTCTCGCTGGAAACCAACGGCAGTTTTGAAGACCAGATGACCAGCGGGCGCGGGTTCATCGGCTTGGCGGCGATGATCTTCGGCAAGTTCATGCCTTTTGGCGCGTTCGGCGGCGGGGTGCTGTTCGGCTTCTCCGATGCGCTGGGGCAGCGCTTCCAGTTCCTGGGGGTAGAAGTGCCGCCGCAGTTCCTGCAAATGGTGCCCTATGTGATCACGATTGTCGTGCTGGCGGGGCTGGTGGGACGGGCAGTTGCGCCCAAAGCCGACGGCGTACCATATGACAAAGAGGGTGAGTAGCGGCTGGCTGTGAACAAGATGCAAAGGTGTGTTTTGTGAACTTGGCGGCTATTCAGGAAGCAGTAGCGCAGGGGAATTATCTATATGCACAACACGCGCTACAGCGTATGATTGATCGACACATTAGTCGCGCAGAAATTGAGCAAGTGATTGCCAACGCCGAATTGATCGAGGATTATCCGTCAGATAAATATAGTCCGAGTTGTCTCTTGTTTGGGCAAACTGAGCATGGACGTGTTCTCCATGTTCAGGTAAGCGCACCGCCTTCCGTGAAAATCGTCACCGCTTACGAACCTGATCCGAACGAGTGGGAGAATTTCCGTGTGAGGAAGCGATGAATCACGAGTGTGATCTATGTCATGGAAAGCTCACACCTACCCTGACGACCTACACGCAGTGGTATGAGGGGCGGTTGATCGTCATTGAGCGTGTTCCGGCTCTGGTCTGCGAACAGTGTGGGGAGGTCTATTACGCGCCGGATATTGTTGAGCGCATCCAATCGTTGATCTGGTCAGACGCTGAGCCTGTACGAACGATTGAGACTCCTGTTTACGAGCTAAAGTGAACAACTGCCGCCAACACAAGATAGGTGTGTTGGCGGCTGACAATGCAGCTAAACATAGGGATTGGTATCGAAATGGCAGTTCCCGATTTTCAAACGTTGATGTTGCCAATTCTTCGAATTTTAGAAGATCGGCGTGAGTACAAAATAAGCGAAATCACCGCATCGATTATAGAGTGGTTTGGCTTGAGCGAGGATGATCAAAAAGAACTGCTGCCCAGCGGCAGGCAAACACGCCTAAGCAACCGGTTAGCCTGGGCAAGAATATACCTCGATAGGGCAGGTCTGATTGAAAAGAACGAGCGTAAAACCATACAAATTACTCCGCGTGGGCTTGGAGTTATTCAGGACAATCCCCAACGCATTACCATCCGATATTTGACACAGTTTCCCGAATTCAATGAATTTCGTGCAGCAAACAAAGAACAGGAGCAGCATCACGAGTCTAGGGATGTTGATCAGACTCCTGAAGAGATACTGGACGCAAGCTATCAGAATCTGCGCCGAGAACTTGCCTCTGAGCTTCTCGAACGGCTGCGGGTTTGCTCTCCGGGTTTCTTTGAATACCTTGTTATAGATTTGCTCGTCGCAATGGGTTACGGCGGATCAAGGTCAGATGCAGGGCAGGCTGTGGGTAAATCTGGCGACGATGGCATTGATGGCATCATCAAAGAGGATAAGTTAGGTCTTGATGTTATTTACATTCAGGCGAAGAGATGGGCAAACAGTGTGGGACGCCCGATTGTACAGGCATTTGCAGGCAGCCTTGAGGGACAACGGGCAAAAAAAGGAATATTGATTACCACTTCGTTTTTCACTCAGGATGCAAGAGAGTATGTCAATCGCATTGAAAAGAAGATCATCCTTATTGACGGGGAAACACTGGCACAACTTATGATTGATTATGATATAGGTGTAGCGGCAAAAGCCACCTATGTCATCAAAAAGGTTGATGAAGACTACTTCAACAACGAATAGTGAGTGAGCGCCAGCGCACATCAACCTGTGCGCTGGCAGCGGTTATTTATTTCTCCTTCGGCTTCTCCATGAACCATTCGACAAACTCGCGGCAGCGCCCATCCTCGTCAAAGCGCAGCAGGAAGATGTTGTCGTATTCGCGGCTGAAGGTCTTGCCGTCCGGCTCAAAGTAGGTGCTGCGCCCATTGACCACGGCAGTGCTGCCCTCTACCACCAGCGGGCGATAATGCGCCTTATAGGTGTTTGGCTGGTCGCGATATTCAATCCAGTTCGCTACAACCGCGTCGCGCCCTCTGACCGGATCGCCATACGGACTGTAGTAGTAAGTGGAATCTTCGGTAAACAGTTCGGCAATCTTCTGCGGATCGTAGGTCTGCCACGCCTCAACGTAGTTATCCAGCCACTGCTGGACAGATGCGTGATCCATCGGTTGCTCCTGGTTGTGAGAAATTGACATCAATTCTATAGTGTTTATGTCAGGCAGGCTGGCTTCTGTGAAGCGCCGGTATATCCATGCCTGAGTTGGTCTTGAGTGAAGGGAGAGCCGCAATGCAGGAGATACGCCAGCCAGGTTCTTACCATTACGCCTTCAGCCGCTACGTCGAGCCGGTTGCCCGCGTCAAACCGGGCGAGACGGTCGCCATCTACACGCAGGATGCTTTCGAGAGCCAGATCACCCGCGCAACCGATCAACCGTCGGCTATCCTGGGACCGTATCTGAACCCGCAGACGGGACCGATTTTTGTCGAGAGCGCCGAACCCGGCGACACTCTGATCGTCCAGATTGTCGATATTGAGCCGACGCGAGATTGGGCGGTCAGCGCCCTGATCCCCTATTTTGGCGGTCTGACCTCGACGCGGTTCACCAAAACACTGCAAGAGTCTTTGCCCGAACGGGTGTGGATTTATAAGCTCCACGATGGCTGGCTCACCCACAGCCTACGTCTGAGCTTTCCCTGGCGACCCTTTCTGGGGACGATGGCAACCGCGCCCGATCTGGAAGCGATCTCGGCGCTCACGCCCTTTGATCAGGGCGGCAATATGGACGTGCCCGATACCAAGCCGGGCAACACGCTCTATCTGCCGGTGCGCGTGCCGGGCGCGTACTTCTTCACGGGCGACTGTCACGCCGGGCAGGGCGACGGCGAACTGTGCGGCGTGGCGCTGGAAATTACCGCCAAAGCCACGCTGAAATTTGACCTGATCAAGCAGAAGCCGCTGAACGCACCGCGTATCGAAAGCCCGGATGCTTATATGGCGGTGGGCAGCGCCCGCCCGATGGAAGACGCGGCGCGGATTGCCTATAGCGAACTGATCGCCTGGCTGGTGGAGATGGGCTGGGATCAGTGGGAAGCCTATCAGGCGCTGACCCAGATCGGCGGGCTGTCTGTCGGCAACATGGTCGATACCACCTACTCGCTGGTCGCCAAAATCGCCAAAGAGTACGCCCACCGCAGCTCATAACTTCAGGATGGTACCGTATAGTCTATCTCTCGTAACGCCACCCAGTGGACTGGTTGCAAAAACGGCGGCGGCATGGTATCTTGTGACCAACGAATCGACCCTGAAGGATAGGTGATGTCGTTGCAGATGACCTGCATGTGTTGCATGTGCCCCCGCGACGCGGACAACCGCGAGCTGTGGGATGCTGCTGTGCCAGCCTAGCAGGGCGTCTGGTTCTGCTGCGTGAGCAAAGCCCCACACTCGTGGGGCTTTTTTATTCTGATCGTGAGGAGAACTATGAAAAACCGTCGCTTAAGTGTTCTTGTTCTGCTTTTCGTCACGCTGCTGCTCGGAGCATTCTCCGCTTTCGCAGCCGAAGGCGATCCGGTCTATGGCGAACTGCCCGATCTTGGCGGACAGGAAATCGTGATCGCCGTCGAGAACCTGTACCCGCCGTTCCAGTTTGAAGGACCGGATGGCGAGCCTATCGGCTACGAGTACGACTTCATCGCCGAACTGGCGAAGCGGCTCAACTTCACGCCGGTCTACCAGAGCACCAGCTTTGACGTGCTCATCTCGGCGGTTGGTGAAGGA
>JAUQWZ010000019.1 GCA_030834905.1 Aggregatilineales bacterium
CAGCTCTCGCAACGCCCGCTGATCCTGCCGCATGAAGTCACCCAGATGCGCGCCGATGAACAGATCATCCTGACCGGCGGCAACCCGCCGCTACGTTGCGGTCGCGCCATCTACTTCCGCCGTCCGGATATGGCGACGCTCGTCGGCAAGAGCAGTTTCCAACCGAAGACGGGAGCAGCTGGATCCTGAACGGCTGCCGTCCCGCCCCCGTTTACCACAAGGCTCCGGCCTTCTCTTCGGCGCTATGTGGGGAGCGCGTTCAGGCCTCCGCCTGCTCCGCTTCGCTCCGCCCCGCCGTCGGCGGGGTGGAAAACGGGGACGGCACGGGACTCTGTCCTTGGCCGCCTGACGTCGGCCATTCCCACAACTATGCCCGCAAGGCGGCTCCGCTCACGACGGCCCGGCCGCTGCTGTGAAATGTGGGGATGCGGAAACATAACGGGAACAATGTGCTCGCAGGCTGCGGGAAAGCGCTTATACTTGCGCGATGAGCAAGAGAATCACCGATAATCAGGTTCTGGGTGAACTGGGCGAGACTGCCGTTAAGAAGATCGTGCTCGAAACAGGATTCATCTACGAGAACCGGGGCAGGCTGGAGGCTGGAACCGACGGCCTGATTGAGTTGCGCGATCCGCGCAGCGGCGCGCCGCTTGGAAAGCTGCTAGGCGTGCAAGTGAAGGCGACAGCCGGCGACCAATATGTTCGGGAGACCGACCGGCAATTTGAGTATGTGCTGAAGGCAGACGATCTGGCGTATTGGCGCAAGTACAACATACCGGTCATCCTCGTGCTGTGGCGACAATCTGACCAATCCGCGTATTGGAAGGATGTCACAGACAGCTTACGCGGTGATGAGCGCCGTCTTCGGTTCGACAAGGACGAAGATGTATTCGGTCCCGGTGGGGCTGACCGCCTAGCGGCTTTGACGATCGATCGGCATACGCCGGGTGTATATCTCCCGCCCGTGAATATGGGGGAGAACGCCATCATGAATATGATGCGTATCCGACTGCCGGATGAGATATTCATCGCCTCGTCACCGTTCGGCATGGGCAAGGACGCCATACCTGATCTGCTTAAACAGCAGAGCACGCGCTTCGATTGGGTCATTCGCAAGCGGCGCTTTGTTTCGTTTTTCGATCCGAGAGAGTTTGGAACACGCGCCATCGTCGACCTCGATCAGGTCGAAGCTGTAGATACAGCGCTCTTCACCCGGAACGATGATTCCGATGACATAAATGACACGATCGATCTTCTTCGCCGCAGTGTCGCGCGCCAGACATCCGGTCAGATCAGCCATCTTGCCAAGGAGAGGCTGTTTTATTTCCATGCTCTGGGTGTCAACAAATCGCGCCGCTACAAATACGCCTCAAGCGTGAAAGACGCGTCGGCCAGGGTGGTGGGCTATTATCCGAACAAGAAATTTCCCGACAAGCCCGGCTATGTCCGTCACCACGCGGCGAATTTCCGCTTTGAGCGGCTTGGCGATGAGTGGTTCATCGTCATCGATCCGACGTTCTATTTCACGCGCAACGGGTTCGTTCCGCATCCCTTTCCCGGAGCGTTGCTGGCCGGAAAGAAGCGGCTTGAACGCAACGCGGCGGTGCGTGGGCAGGTCATCATGTGGCAAAGCCTTCTTGCCGAAAGCGCGGTGCAAAAGGATGACCTCTTTGAGAAAACCGGCGCAAACGATCATCTCATTGGTTTCGAGCATTTGCCATTGATCGAACTGGCGCAGGCCGTTCCTGAAGATACGTGGAACCGTACCGACCCACGAGCCAGGGAGATGGAAGCTGCGGACCTGTTTGAGGAAGGGCTGCCTGCATGACATTCAGGACGCGCGTGTTCGATGAACCTATTCTGGAATTCGGCGATGGCGGGCAGCATTGCGATCCGCGGCAAGGGCTGCGCGAATTCGGGCCGCTTCAGCCCCGTTCGGGTGAAGTGGTGCGCGTTGGCGTGATTGGCACGGACGATACGGTCGCGGGTTTCACGGACTTTCTTGATGAAACAGGACGCGGCATCGAAAGTGAGGGCAAACAGCTGATCAACCTGAACCCGGACTTTCCCGGTCTGGGCAATCAGAATCCGTTTCGCTGCAAGTTTGAAGTGCCGGACGGTGCGACAGGTACCCTGTCCCGTAGCCAAGTCAACGACATACGGGCCATAGGCCGGCATGAGGAGGCCGTGCGTCAGGCCGTGGAGATGATTTCGCAGCAGTTGACGGCTCTCATCGAAAGCAGCGTCAAACCGGACGTCATCGTCCTGGCCTTACCCGCTGCGTTGATCGAAAAACTGGTGAACGCAAAAAGCGAGGAGGGAGACGCAGCGGAGGATGAAGACGAGGATGACAGGGACAGCCTGCTGAATTTTCGTGACCTGTTGAAGGCAAAGACGCTGCACCTCGATGTGCCGACGCAGATTGTCTGGCCCGATACATGGGATGATGCTGCCAAGATTCCGCGCAAGGTGAAGCGTGACAGCAACCGTCAGACGCAGGCCAAAGCGACCCGCGCCTGGAATCTGCTGAACGCTCTCTTCTACAAGGCAGGAAAGGTTCCCTGGCGTCTGTTGCCGGATGAGGCGGGCCTGCGGACCAGTTTCCTTGGTATCGGTTTCTATCGGGACGTTGATGGTCAGCAGCTTTGGACCAGTACGGCGCAGATGTTCGATGAGCGGGGTCGCGGACTCATTCTGCGCGGCGCCCGTGCGCAAACGGAGTCCAAAGGCCGTCATCCCTATCTCACGGCTGAGGACGCGGATGACCTGGTGACTCAGTCGATTGCCGCATACAAAGCCCATCACCGTCATGTCCCGGCGCGTATCGTTATCCTGAAGACATCGAGGTTCAGGGCGGAAGAGGCAGACGGAATCGATGTCGCGCTGCACCGCGCCGGAATCGAACTCAGCGATCTGGTCTGGGTCCAGGAAAGCTCGCCGATCGCCATTTTTCGCGACGGGAATTACCCTGTGCTGCGCGGCACCTTTGTCGATCTTCGAGGAAAAGGCCTGCTCTACACGCGCGGCAGTGTACCCTACTATGGCACGTTCCCGGGACTGCGGGTTCCGCGTCCATTGTTGCTAGTGCCGCACGAGAACTGCGACAGCGCCATCACCAAGATCGCTGGAGAAGTTCTGGCGCTGACCAAAGTCAACTGGAACAGCACGCAA
The DNA here is from genome assembly GCA_030834905.1 of Aggregatilineales bacterium. GTDB lineage: Bacteria > Chloroflexota > Anaerolineae > Aggregatilineales > Phototrophicaceae > Flexifilum. The sequence goes on from JAUQWZ010000019.1 coordinate 3,172, forward strand.
TTCGACCAAAAGCTGCCCGCGCCAATCAAGGCAGCGCGCGAGGTCGGACGCATCCTGAAACATATCGAATTCGGAACGGCGGTTTCGCCTGATTTCCGCAGATACACATAATCCCTTCTACAAAGGGAGTGTCACAAAGGCGAAGTCCGAGGAGCGCTGAACGACCGCGCATGCCGGTCGGCCGACGTAGCTGATTGCCATGTTCCAGACGGCATGGAATTATCGAGTGGGACCGCGCCCGTCGGGAGACCGAACCTGTGCTCGCGTGCGCTCCTGGGCCTGGGCTCGGTCGAGCGCGCGCAGTACGCCTCTCGCTTCCTCGAGCTGCCGCTCGTCGACACCGTGCCTGGCAGCAAGTGGGCCGAGATTCTTGCCCGAGCGCAACGCTGCCAGATCGTCACCGAAACGGCGCTCGAATGCGCTCGTGGTCTGCCGCAATTCGACCTTGAGGTCGGGTGACAGCACCTCGCCCCGATCAAGTGCGCTCATGAGCTGATCGCTCGGCCGCGGAACCTCCGTGCTCGCGCGCCGCGCCTGGTCATGACGCTGCTGCTGCATCGTCTGACGGATTCCATGCACAATTTTCAGGTAACTCTCGGCGATCGCCCGAAGGCCAACTTGTGCAGCGATCGCCTGCCGGTGTGCCTCCCGATCCTGTCGGCTGGCAAGAATGGCGTCTTTGCCTGCAAGCGGCCCGAACCGCTCCGGAGCATCTCGCAAGTCCGAAATCACCTGCCGATTGCCAATCTCGCCGTCCAAAGCGGCATTCCGGATGGCTTCGACCACCGGCCGGTGGTCGGCGAACACCGTCCTTGCCGCGGTTACAAGGCGTTTCATCGCCTCGATGGCGCTTTCGGACGCGGCAATCCGTTCTTGCAGATCGGCCTTCGGAACTTCCGCCGCGAGCTCCTGGCCGGGCAGCAACACCGCCCGTCCTGCCTGCCTGGCGTCGTTGCGGCTTGGGCCCTCCATGCGCGCATGGCCTTGCTCGCGCGCATGTTCGCGTTGGCGCGCGTCGGTGAGGATACGTGTCAGATAATGGGTTTCACCGTGGGTCCCGACCACCAGCGCATGACGGACGTATTCAGCATTCGCGCGGATCAGCTCACGGTTCAGCGCGAAGCCCTTGGCCACCGCAAACTGGTGCATGAAGGTCATGGTCGTGCGCGTATTGCCCTCCCGGAACGGATGGATTTTCCAGAGGTCGACAATCATGCCCGCAAATGCGGCCATGTCCTGCGGCCGCGATAGACCCCTGAGACCCGACCAGTCGCGGGCATTGAGTTCCTTGAGGTGGTGCTCTGCCTGGAGGCGCGCCAGATGGAACGGCGCGTATTCGACACTGCCGCCGCCCAGTTTTTCCTCGGCCTTGACCATATCGATGCGGCGGATTTCGCCGGCGAACGGATACACCGGCGCAAAGATGCGCCGGTGCATTTCCAGCAGGTGTGCGAGGTCGAATTGGCCCTTGACCGGATTGTCGTGAAGACCCTTCAACGTCTTCAGGGTTTCCCGACGCTCCTTGCTGTCGAGTTTGGCCTGATCCCTGATGTTGAAATGATTGATGAGGACTGTGGTGCCCGGATAAAGATAGGGGTCACTCATCAAGCGGCACGGGCACGCCTTGCTTCGACATAGGCATCGCCCAGCTGATCGCAGTCCTCACCGCTCAACAGGCCGGCCTCTTCACACAGGACGAGGAACTGTTCGAACAGGTCCGGCTCATCCCGCGACACGGCCATTGCCGAAAGCGCGGCCTTGTGACCATCGGTCAGCATCGCCGCAACGAAGGGCTCAAGCGGCTTCTGGTCGAGGGTCTTGATAACCTGTTTGGCAAGCCGCAACGCATGCGCTCGATCCGCGACAGCGGGACTTTCCAATAGCGTTACGGTCATGCTTCATGCTCCTGGAACTTGGTCTTTTGTATAGCTGAAATTCGGCTCGAAAGCCAGTCTGCGCGGTCCCGTCATTGCCAGGGCCGGCCATCGCTTCGGACTGCGGTTTCAAGCTGAAGGCCCCGCCCGGATGGCGGGGCCCTGTGCCGCCGGTCTAGCTCAGTCCCTGTTTGGCCGGGACCAGATCAGCTGCAGGCCTTCCTCGCCGTCGACCTCAATCAGGGTGGCGTAGATCGGAGCGGGGAAGCTCGGATCGTCCAGCTTGACGGAGAGGTAGTCGCGGCCCTCGCTGGAGGTCTTCTGCCAGGCAGCGCCCAGTTCGACATTGGCTGCCGCGAAGATGCGGAAGTGCGGGCCTTTGTCGGAGGGATTGTCGACGCGAACCAGCTTGGCCTTGACGTTGAGATTGAGGGTCTTGATGGCGCCCGAAAAGCCGGTGCCGGTGGAGGTGAAGGTGCCGATGGTAGCCATGTGCTTCATTCCTTTGATTTCTCGGGCCGCGACCATCGCGACCTCGATGGCGGTCGACAGACCGGAGGCGATCGATCCGCACCCCGAAGGGGCCGGAACTCAGTGGAGGGCGGCCGGGAGAGACTTTCTTGCCTCGCGAGGAATGGCCGCGAAATCCGGGGCCCCCGCGCGACATCGCGCGGGGTGGTTCGGCCAGGGGAAGAAAGTCGAGACCGGCGGTTGCGGGAAAAGAGCGAGACCGAGCGCAGCGAGATCGGCCTTCGGTCAGACCAGCCACATCGAGGACGCAGGTGGACGCGCCTGTCGCAGGAACAACCGGAATGAAGGCGGGCGCCGCTCCATCGCCATCGCTTTCCGGGTCCCCACACGGCGCAAGCGCCATCCCCGCCCGGGCTCCCGTCATTGGCCGGCCACGACAGAGTTCCCACCGGCAATGGTCGACTTTTGCATCACGCCGCCTCCGCGACCCTGCCCGCCGGCTGAAGATCGTGCAGGTAGGTGGCGGCGCGTTGCGCATGCGCGGCGGCCGAGAAGATGAACCGCCTCTCGTTGGAGAGCACCTCGAGCCAGGACGCTAGGTAGCTGGCATGGTCGGGCCGCGGCTCAAGCTCCGGCACGATGCCGAGGTCGGCGCAGAGGAACACCGACCCCAGTTCCGCGATTAGCTCCTCGCGGCTGCGTTCGCTGCGATCCTTGTGGTAGCGGCTGAGATCGCGATTGACCCGGTGGGCGGGAGCTGTCCAGTGGATGGTTTCGTGCGCCCTGACGGCAACGAAGGATTCCGCGTCGCGGAAGCTCTCGAAGACCGGGAGTTGGATGTGGTCGGATGACGGGGAATAGTATGCCTTGGCGCCGCCATAAATGACCCTGGCGCCGGTCGCGTCGAAGAACGCATCGGCGTGGGCGATGCGCGTGACGGGATCGATCGCCGGCGGCGGCGCACCATAATATTGGTCCGGCAGTCCCTCGATCTGGTCGACGTTGAAGACCGAATAGGCCTTGAGGAACGGGATACCGCGCTCGACCTCATCGCCTTGGCTGTCGGTCTCGGTCCTGGTGAACTGGCTGGCATAGACGACGGTCGAGCCGGTCTCGCCCTTGCGAACATGACCGCCCAGCTCAATCGCTTGCTTGAACGTCATCCAAATGGGCGAGGCGAAGCCGCGGGCGAGCGCCTCTGACCAGAGCAGGATGATATTGATGCCCTGGTAGGGCGTTCCATTGTGCCGCAGCGGCCGCGTGATGCGGCCCGCCGTGTTGGCGGCGCTCCAGGGTTTCACCCATGGGCGCACGCCGTTTTCCAGATCCGCGACGATGCGGTCGGTGATCTTCGCGTACATGTCGACGCGGGGCTTCTTGTCTTTCCTGTTCATGTTTCGAACCTCCATTCGAGGCCGCGCCGATCGCGGCCGTCACGAGGTCCGATTGCGCAGGACCGCAGGTCCGCGAACCCGGGAGGATCAATCGGAAGCAGGAGAGACGACGCGGCCGGGCCGGAACGGCAGTGGAGGACGGCATCGCCGTTTCGCGGAGCGAGGACCGGAGCAGGACCAATGATCGTGACGGCCGCGATTGCGCCGGCCTCGCCATGGTTCTTCCTGCTTCCCTTCCACCTCATGGTCCCGCGGAAGCCCAGCGGCGTCTGCCGCGACATGGAAGAAGTGTCAACGGCGGAGCAAAACCAGGCCGTTGGGCGGCGCAAAAGTAGGCCACTTGGCGCCGCAAGCGGGGAACGGCGGGAGGGCGTAGCCCGACTAGAGTTTCCCGCTTGCGGCGTCGGCTATTTTCGTGAGGGCTTCAGCCTGCCTTTCGGGCGCGGCTTTGGGCGAGACGGTAGCTTTCGCCGTTCATCTCGAGGATGTTGACGTGGTGGGTGATGCGATCGAGCAGTGCGCCGGTCAGACGCTCGGAGCCCAACGTCTCCGTCCATTCATCGAAAGGCAGATTGCTGGTGATCAGCGTCGCGCCGCGTTCGTAACGCTGCGAGATCAGCTCGAACAGCAGTTGCGCCCCGGTCTTGGAGAGCGGCACGAAGCCCAGCTCGTCGATGATGAGGAGCTTGTAGGTAGCCATCTGCTTCTGGAAGCGCAGAAGACGCCGTTCGTCGCGAGCCTCCATCATCTCGCTGACGAGAGCGGCGGCCGTGATAAAGCCGACTGCCAAGCCCTTCTGGCAGGCGGCCAGACCGAGACCGAGGGCGACATGAGTTTTGCCCGTGCCACTGGGGCCGAGCGCGATGACGTTCTCGCGGCGCTCGATCCATTCACAGCGCGCCAATTCCAATACCTGCATCTTGTTGAGCTTCGGAATGGCGGTGAAGTCGAAGCTGTCGAGGCTTTTGACGACCGGGAACTTCGCCGCCTTGATACGGCGTTCGACCTTGCGGCGGTCCCGCTCGATCATCTCCCGCTCGGCAAGACGAGCAAGGTATCCGACATGGTCCACGCCTTCGGACGCGCATAGCCGGGCCAGCTTCTGGTGCTCGCGCTGGAAGGTCGGCAGCTTGAGGGTCTTGAGGTAATGGGAAAGCAAAATCGCAGGGGGATTGTCAGGCGCTTCGGCGCTCATGCCGCTTCTCCTGCATCCGATGACAGGAGGCGCATGTATGCCTTCGCCGACGTCGTCTCGACCGTCGCCCTTGGCAGGTAAGGATAGATGGACAGGTCCAGCCGTGGCGGCCGGCGCTCCACCCGACACAGGAGAAGATGCTTGACGGCGTCGAAGCTGATCGCGCCGAGTTGGAGGGCCTGCTTCACCGCCCCGTGCAGATCGACGAGATCGAAGCTTTCCAGCAAACGCAGCACCTGCACATACTCACGGCGGCCCTGCTTGGCCATACGTGCTTCCATCAGGCGGCGCAGCGTGGCGAACTCTTCGGGCAATTCCCATCCCTGAAGAGGGGCGGCCTGATCCAATGCATTGATCTTCTGCTCGATCAGCGGCAGGTAATGGATGGGATCAAAGACGACGTCTTCCCGTTCCCAGCTCCGGGGATGACGAGCAATGATCTCGCCGCGGCAGCCGATCACCACCTCGTCGACATAACCCCGGACCCAGACTTGCCTGTGGCCATAGGCGACCGGAACAGAGTAGTCGTTGGTCTTGTAGCGGACCAGGGAGGTTCTTCCTCACTTTGTGTGATTCAACGGTAACATACGGGCTCTCATCAGTTCTGGCCCGGCTCTGCCATACATGGCTCGCTTCAGTGTTTTTAGGCGATTGATCTGGCCTTCGGCTTGACCGTTGCTCCAAGGGAGCGCGATTGCGTTTTTCACGGCATCGATATCCCGCCGCAGGACACTGGCGAATCGCATGATTGCCGTAAGTTCGGTCTCGATGGCATCGTCGATCCACTTATCCAGCGCATCAGGGTTCCTGCTGCGCAGAATTCCGCTAAAGCGCATTGCCAAGCCACGCATCACGCGGAACGCTTCTGAGCCCTGCTTCAATGCATCGACCCGTCTTGCCTGGCGGTTTGTCAGCAGGCCGCGCGGCTTGATGCACAAAGCAGCAACGGCATCGGCAGAGATGACATGGCCAGTGTCAGGATCACGGACAGGCTCTGAAACCTTTAGCTCGGGCAGCGTCACCTCGGAGCGGACGTTTTCGGCTTGTCGCCACACCTGCAAAAGTCGTTCCAGGTTCGAACGGCTTCCAGTATAGCCCCGGTTCTTGAGGTCATGGAAAAGATGACGCCCAAGGCGGTTTCCATCCTTCCAGCACTCAGCCAGGAACGCTTCGAAATACAAAGGGGATGTCGGATTCAATGCCGCTCGATTTCTGTCCCTGGGTGCACTTGATGTTAGCCAGTTGGTGACGCTCCGACGCTCAAATCCCGTGCGTCTAGCAATCTCACTGTAGGTGAGACCCTGCTGGCGTAGAGCATGCAGCATCTCGAATATTTCCTGGCGCGACTGCCGATGGGCAAGGCGCGCACGGCGGTGTTGAGCCGTGGTGCTGGCAATGGCGTCTTCTGACAGTATCGGTCTGACGTTGGCATGGCCGCAAAGGCTCATCTGTTCCTTGATAGCCGCCCTGAGATTCTGAACCAGATGAAAGCGATCCGCCACCTGGCGGGCCTGCGGCGCGCCCTCTCGAGAAGCCTGGGCATAGAGACCGCAACGATCTCGACTGACGACCTCAATAGAGGGACGTGCTTGCAGCCATGCTTTCGCGCTCGCAACGCTGCGGTCGTCCAGAATATCAACGACTGCACGACGCTCGAGATCGACCATGATCGTGCCGTATCGTGTGGAGCGACGCCAACTCCAATCATCGATGCCAACGACTCTCACTGCATCCTGAATTGAGACCGAAGCTCTTCGTTTGATCTGGCGAAGGATCGTGTCATCGCTGACAGGCATACCAAGGCGACCCATCAGATGTTCCGCGGGGCGGCCACCCATGCTGTAACCCACCAAGTCTACAATCGCGGCCATCCGAGCGGTACGCCGCGTGTAGGGTGCAGCGATATCAGGCAATCGGTCAGTGAAGGTTCGCCGCTGACATTCCCGGTGTCTGCATTGCCACCGGCTCAGGGTGAGCTGAACGTTCACCACCTGCCCCTGAACCGAAAGGTCTTGAAGAGTGCGCTTGCGCCAACCGTGCCGATGACGACTTCGCATACAGCAATCCGGACACGTTCCGACTGGCTTCGCGACCGCGGAAACGGCCCATTTGCCGTCGTTTTGGAGTGAGATGCCCAGAACATTGACCCCTGGGCCGGGTGACCATTTCGATTTCGTGCGCATCCCCGCAGGTAGCAAATGCGATGCCTACAACCTGTTAACCACACAAAGTGAGGAAGAACCCGATTAGCTGCCAAGCGACAGGTGCTGTTTTGGCCACCCTCGGCGCGGGCGACTATAACCCACTCCTGCAAAATCGACGGCGTCGCTTGGCTGAGCTGCGAACCGGCCTCGGCGAACCGCTTCCGCCACACGCCCATGGCAAAATTGAGCGCTTGCTTGCCAGGCTCGAATTGGTGCTCAGCCAGATTGCAGAACTCGAGCGGGAACGCGATGCTGTAGCGGAGAGCAAAGCTCCCGATCGGGCCGGCAGGATGATCCAGCAGCTTACCAGCCTGCGTGGCATCGGCGTGCAGAGCGCAACAGTGCTGGTGCGGGAGGCCTTCGTGCGCGGTTTCGCCAACGGCAAAGCGCTGGGTGCCTACGCAGGCTTGGCGTCGACACCATATAGCAGCGGTGGAATCGACCGCGAACAAGGCATCGGCAAGGCCGGCAATCGACGACTCAGAACAGTGATGGTCGAACTGGCCTGGCTATGGCAACGCTACCAGCCGAGCACCGCACATGCGGCATGGTTCCGCAAACGCGTCGGCGCGACCGGTCGACGTATCCGCAAGGTGATGGTGGTGGCCCTTGCGCGGAAGTTGCTGATCGCGTTGTGGCGGTTCGTCAGCGATGGTGTTGTGCCCGAAGGCGCGGTCATGAAGCCTGCTGCCTAGCGCCATCAGATCGGTAGCCCGCTGCGAGCAGGCGCTACCCTGCAATCCGAGGGAACGTCGCCGTTGTCCGGCGTGGCGCTATGACGCCGTCTTCACAGAGTGGTGCCGTTCTCTTGGAGCTCTCCCGTCCCGAATGAGGGACAGTGGTCGGGAAATATTCCCGCCGGATGTGAGGTTCGCAGGAAATCTGCGGGAACGAGAGCGCCACCTCGAATTGCAGAAGAAAAGTCCTTGACGGAGGAATCATCATGTGAGGCCGGACATATGACTGCACCGTCCGACGGATTTTGCGCAAAGAATACCTTGCCAACAGGGCCGTTCCACATATGAGGAAGAACTCAATTAAGTGCCAAGCGACAACATAATCGTAGATAAGGTACTCGCCGCTGCCGATGCTCTGAGGCCCGTCGGGCTCAATAAGATGAAGGCACTCCTGCGCTGTGGGATGGGACCCTGCCAAGGACGCTTCTGGAGGCAGACCGTCGCCGAGGTTACAGCCAGGAGATGTCGACTATTTCTCCGTACCGGCACCGCTTTCCGGTCAAGCCGCTGACGGACGGCGGCCTGGCCTCGGGCCCGTACTCCGAGGCGGAAAGAAAGGGGTTGTGCGGGACTGGATTAAAGTGTATTCAGCAATGAATTCAGATTCGAGGTGTTCAGGCGATGGCTGACAAGACACGATTGATCGTCGAGGGCGGAGACCCCGCCGCCGATCCCAAGGCGTTTCGGCGTGCGCTTGGTAGCTTTCCGACCGGGGTTTCCATCATTACTACGCCGGGCTTGGACGCGCCAGCCGGGGTCACCGCGAATTCCTTCGCTTCGGTATCCCTCGATCCGCCTCTGGTACTCTGGTCGATCGCGCACACCTCGCGCAGCCATGCGGCGTTCCGGCAGAGCGCGCATTTCGCAATAAACATTCTCGCCGACGATCAGGTGGGCGTCTCGCAGGCTTTCGCCAGCGCCAGCTACGACAAGTTCAGCCTGGTGGACTGGCACAGGGGCGGGACGGGATCGCCGCTGATCGACAATGCGCTGGCCTATTTCGATTGCGTCTGCGAGGCTCGGCACGAGGGCGGCGACCACACCATCATGATAGGCCGCGTCATCGAGTTCGGGCGCTCCGAGGGAAGCCCGCTGGCTTTTTCGCAAGGGCGGTACGGGATTACTTTAGACCACCCCGAAGTGGCAGCGAAGGCGCGAGACCGAAAGTTTGAAGAACCTGGCCTCGACGAATTGCCGTTCTTGAGCCTGATCGCAAAAGCCCACTATAAGGAAGACGCCGATTTGGAGGAGCGGCGGTCGGCGGCGGGCTACACCCAGGTCGGAAGCAAGGTGCTCGCCGGCCTCTATCAGTCGGCGCCTCTGACGGCGGACGAACTCGCCAGGCGCATGTATCTCGACCGCCGCGAAGTCGACGACTCCTTGAACGAGTTCCTGGCAGACGGCCACGTTGCAATCTTTGATGGTCACCGTTTCGCGCTGACAGAATCCGGAAAACAGCGTCGCCGTCAGATGATCGAATACTTGTCGCGCTACCAGGCCCAATCGGCCCGAAGCTGCGATTTTGGCCAACGCGCAGAACAATTAAAGAACATTACGGTTTACTCTGCGTGTGAAGAATCATGGCGACTTGTTCGGCGGCAAATTTGAAGCCTCTGCGGTCGGGAATTCGCTCGGC
>JAUQWZ010000020.1 GCA_030834905.1 Aggregatilineales bacterium
GGTACGGTGTCCGGTACGGTGTCCGGTACGGTGTCCGGTACGGTGTCCGGTACGGTGTCCGGTACGGTGTCCGGTACGGTGTCCGGTACGGTGTCCGGTACGGTGTCCGGTACGGTGTCCGGTACGGTGTCCGGTATCGGCGACGCGCGCTCACGCAGATAGCGCCGGTCGTTGCGGTTCACCATGCGCCCGTCGCCGTAGAGCACTTCACCTGCGGCCAGCAACCGGGCGTTGTCCCAGTCGCCGGGCGTACCCTCGTGGAACGACAAGCCAGCCGGGCCGGCCAGCGCCAAGGTGGCGGCCAGAATTTCCGCATCCATCAGCAGCGCCACCAGGGCCGGCTTGTGGGTTCGGATGTAGTCCCGCTGTTTCTCGCTCAGACGGTCGGCGGGCGCAACGATCAGCCGGTCATCCCGAACCGACAGCGCAAACCCAGCGACGCGCATCTTGCTCATGGCGCGCATGGCGGTGAACTGATCGGCGGCGACTTCGACTAGGGCGGGCGCGGTCATCAAAATACCGCCTCGTTCGGGTGAAGCGGCGCGATGAATGCGCCGCTGATGGTGGCGCGTTTATAACCTTCTCGCAGTTCCAGGGCAGCGGTCTTAACACGCGCCTCGTTCCATCCGAGTTTTTGCGCCAGCCGGACGGCGGGTTCAGAACCTTGGACGTGCTTCAGTACCGCCCAGAGTTGCCGGGCGTCGTCGCCAGCGCCCGCTTGCAAGTTATCCACAGGCTCATAACCAGCACCAGCCGGCGGTTTTCGTTCGCGGAAATCCTGCCTGTTCGCGGAATTTCCGCAATCCACAGGTTGAGAGGCATCGCCAAGATGCGATGAAAAGGCATCATCAGGCTGAATAGTGACTGAAGTGACTGAAGTGACCCTATTTCTGACATTCTTAAAACCCTCCCCAGAATTGGTATCCTTAATGTCAGATTCAGGGTCACTTGGGTCACTTACGTCACTTGGCGCAAGTAACCCGATTCCAAACCAGCGATGCGCGCCAGCGGTACCACGTCTACGGTCAAGTCCGCGCTCAGTCAGCCGCAAACCGAAACTGCGTTGCGATTCAGGCTTTTCGCCCTGTGCGTCGCACCATCCGGTATAGCTGGCGTACAAGTCAGCGGCTTTCGCTTCCGCCCGCTTGTTCACGACGCAGCAATCCGAAATCCACGCGGCGAGTACGTCCATTTCTTCCCGGTAGGCTTGCGTCGCGTCGCTCACCTCCTGTGGTGGCTTTAAGCCCTCTCGTTGCCACAACAGCGCACCTTGGATAGCCCAATTCAGGATGCCGGCCAGCGCGGCGGGTTCGCGCAACCGGGCCTTGAATGCGCCGTCGCGTTCCTCGTCGGGAATCTTCACGGCGAACGGGATTAGGCGGATTCGTCGCCAGATGCCCAGATCGGTCCCGGTGATGACGGGCTTATGGTTCGTGGACAGCCACACTTTGAACTCGGGGCGGAACTCGAACGTGTCTTGGTGCATGAAGTTGGCGCGGATGCGGTCGCCGCCGGTCATGGACTTGATTAGCACCTCGTTTAGCCGCTTCCCTTGCCCTGTTTCCACGCTCGCCACCAGCCGCGCGCCGCGCAATACCGCCAGTTCAGTCGCGTGTCGTTCCTGCTTTTTCTGCATCAGCAGGTCCGGCGTAGCCTGTTGCGCGTAGTCCGTGCCCAGCAACGCGGATAGTGTTTCGACGACTGTGCTCTTACCGTTTTGCCCCGTGCCATGAAGCACGAAAAAGCATTCTTCCGTGTCGAGTCCGGTCAGGCTGTAACCCGCTGCTTTCTGGACGTAGCGGATGATTTCCTGATTCCCTGCGAAAATCCGGTCGAGGAAAGCAAGCCACTGTTCGCACTTTGCAGCGGGGTCGTAGACGACAGGCGCGGATTTGGTGAGTAGGTCGGCGCGGTCAGCCGGGCGCAACTGCCCGGACCGTAGGTCTACGGTCCCGTTCGCCACGTTCAGCAACCAGGGGCGCGTGTCCAGTTGTTCCGGTAAAACTGAAACGTCGGGTTGAGCAAGAAACAGCGCGGCGGCCAGTCGTTCTCGGGCCTGTGACTTAAAAGACCACGCGGCCAGCTTGCGGGCATCTTCCCTATCGGCCAGCGTCGCCGCCTCGGCCAGCATGGCGCGCGCCGTATCCTTGGCTTTGTCCAGGGCATCGCCGTTCCGGTCAATTGCCCAGCGGACACCATCCCAACAGAGCCACTTCCCGAAATCGAAACAGTAGTGAAGGTCGCGGCCATGTCGAGCTACCAGCCGTTCAGAGTTGCCAAGGTCGGTTTGGAACAGCCGGGCAAGCTGGGCATCATTGACTTCCACGCCAGCGCCAGCCGGGCCGGGTTCCGCGCCAGCGGGCCGGGTACCGCTGTAGGTTTCCCGGTTGCCGGCCATGGCCTTATCGAGGGTGGCCTGTCCGTAGGTTCGCCCGTCGCTGAAATGGGCCTTGTCCCACTTGGCGGGCCGGAACAGCGCCGATTGCCGGAACAGCCGGTCAGTGCGGGCCGGGTCGCCACCTGTCCAAAAGGACAGCAGATTGCAGAGCGCCAAATCAGCGGCGGAATGGTCGCCGCCATGGGCCGACAGGTCACCACTCCATAGCCGCTCAAAGTCAGCGCCGTTGCGGGCCCGGCGGGCCTTGTCGAGCAGCGTCGCGTCATCGAGATTTGGCGGATCGGCGGGCTTGGCGGCCACAGGGGGGGAGTCAGCGCCGAAAATGCGGGCGTGAACAGCGGCCAGTTCCGCCGTGCATTCGGCGATGGAGTCATGACCATTGAATCGGTTGCCGGTGACGGTCAGATACCGACCAGATTCGTACATCTCCACCTTGCCCTTGCGGCGGCCTCCCTGTGGGAGCTTCCCGAATGCGAACAGCCGCAAGCCGCGCCCGCTGGGGGAGACTTCGCAGTAGGTCGGCATCATCGCCACGATGCCCGCTGCTTCTAAGTCGAGTTCGCCGGTGTCCGGGTTCAGGCACTTGTCCAGGTCAACGCCGGTCAGGTCGTCATCCTCGGCCAGCGCGATACCCAACCCGCTCCACCCGCCGGCCAGGTAGGCAGCCAGGGCGGTATTGAAGTCTGTCCAGGTGGTCGGGTCGTTCACCTTGGCGGGCCGTCCATCAGCCTGATAGGGCATCTTGCTGGGCTTGCCGTTGCGGTCCTCAAGACGCCACAGGAGCCAGCGGGGAATAGCCTTGAGTTCAGCGGGGATGGATTCAGCCTGTACGGGCCTACCGAAAGGCGTGCTCATGGCCGCACCTCCGCGCAGTGCCGCACCAGGGCGCTGGTCGCTGCTCGGTGGCGTCGCCACGTCCAACAGGGTTTGCAGAGAGCGTGACGGGCCGGGCCGAAGATCGGGATTTCACAATTTCGGCAGCGCCGGGCGGCGGGAATGCCGACGGGGGTCAGGGGAAGGGTGTCAAAATCGGGAATTTCGGATACCATAGGGGCACCTTTTGAGATGTTTCCCGGCGAAAGTCGGGGCATGAAAGCCGGGCGGGCACCCGGCTTTTTTGTTGCCCGAAATTCGGGCGCGAGTGCGCCTTGCCGGCCTTACGGCCAGCGACGCGGGGGAAGTCAGGGGTCATGACGGCGCGTTGCCCGTAGCGCCTTGTGGAGCGGTTACGCGGCTTTCTTCAGCGGGATATTTTCAAGAATGGCCGCGAACGCGGCGCAACGGTCGGCAACAGCCGGGTTCCAGGTGCGGATCGTGCTCAGTCGCCAGGCGCGGATTGAAAGGGGCGTACCACCCAGCGTGACATCAGCCCGTGGGAAACTCCCAGCGGCGACTGCACGACGTAGCGTGAAGAGCGCCACGCCAGCGGCGGCGGCGACGGTTTCCAGACGAACGGCGGGGTCAACAGACATGTTCGGTGCTCCAGGGTTAGGAGCACGAGACCAGGGCGGGCGGGTAAAAAGTTAAGCCAGCTTGTCGAGCACAACTCGATTTGTAGTAGGCTATAACTGCCCGCGCGAAGGATCGCGCTCGGCGAAACTGGGCGGGCGCTTTAACTTTACTAGGGTCAGGCGCTCGCCACCTATGCCAGGAATCGCGCTGCGGACAGCCATGCGGCGGGGTTCAAGACGTGTCGGTAGTGTAAAGTAAAACCAGCAAAAAGAACGCGCTCGCGCCGCGAATTTTTGCGTATGACGATGATTCGCAAGACCAGAAACCAAAAAGCCCAGCGTGATTACTCTCCGCTGGGCTTTGTCGTTCCGGGCCGGGTCAAAATTCAGTGGGGCGGGTCGTTCAGTTCCAACCGCCGTTCGATGCGTTCCACGCGGGCGGCCAGCTTGTCGAGCATGATCTGCTGGCGGATGTCGGTTTCATCGGCCTGAAGCACGTCCCGCCGAATCCGCGTTATGCCAGCCTCAACGTTGCTCATCCGCAGCTTCAGTTCCCCCACGTCATCCGCGATTTGATCTACCCGCCCGCGAATGTGGCGCAAGTGTTCCAAGGTCACGCTGGCGAGTTCATCAGCGGTCATGACTGGCGCTCCGGTGAACGGGTCGGCTTGTGTGTCTCGGCAATCGTGCGGTGGTATTCCCGCACGAACTTCTCAACAGCCGGTTTCAACGGAATCGGTATCCGAACCGTGGTGGTGGTCGCTCCGGTTGCTGGCCTGCCTCGCCCGCGCCGCTTAACTGTGGTTTCCATTGTTGCCCCGTGATTATTGAGCCGTTGAATTGTGCAACATGATAATCGCGGAAGCACCAGTATACAAGCGGGGAAGCTAGGAAGCGTGCAACGCAAAATTCAAGATTATTCTCATAATCATGAATAACCAGGAGCGCCGGATTGCAACTCGATGGTGACGCTATATTAGCGATGGCTATCAAAACTGTAATTTCTATAGCCGTTAGCTATAAGGCGCGGGCTGGGCTTTGAGCAGATCAATCTGGGATTCCAGTTCCCGGATTTTCTGACGGCGCTCGTTGGATTCGGCTTGGCTTTCTTGCGCGCGGCGCAAGCAGGTCAAGACCGCCGTGCGGCCCCGTTCACGCGCGATGATCACGTTGACCTCGTAGCTCATGCTGCGCCTCCACGGATTACCGAGAGTGCGGGCTTTGAGTCGCCAATGAAATGCTCGATAGCCGCCGCGCCATGCCGCAACATATCGGCCAGGGCGTGCCATTGCCGTAGCTCGTGGTCGTGGTCAATCACCTCGCCGAATCCTTCCAGATTGGCCGCCAGCAACGCCATGGCCGTGCGGGCGGTTTCGATGGTATCCAGATGTACCTTGAGTTCCCGCTGTTGCATGGAGTAGCGGTCAATCTGGGTTTGCAGTCCAGACAGCAGCGATTCCGCCCGCTGAACCTTGCGGTCTAGTTCAGCCAGTTCGGATTCCCGCTCTTTCAGCTTGGCGACGACTTGTTGCTGCACCAATTCGCGCTGTTGTTGCTTGAGTTCGGCCAGATCGCTACGCAAGTCCCGTTCGGTTTTCTTAAGGCTTTCGTAGTCGGCTGGAGCGACATAGACCTTTTCCGGCTCCGGCGCCGGCTGGTTCTTGAGCAAGTCAATCTGCTCTTCCAGTTCCCGCACCTTCTTGCGGCGCTCGTTGGATTCTTGCCGGAATTCCTCGGTCCGCTGTTTCTCGGCAGCGAGTTCGGCCTTCCAGTCCTTCACGTCGGCAACCGTGACTTTCTCGCCCGATTCGGCTTTCTCAAGGGCTTTCTCAACGACTTCATCAGGCGTGGAAGGAGCGGAGAGGGCGTAGAGGACTGTTGGCTTAAATTCCAAATAATTTGGAATTTGACTACCGAAGCGAGCACAGACATTCATAAAATTCTGTGCGGTCTGATCGCTCATCTCAAATTCCGCCGCAATCCACGGCAAGAATTTGCCATGCGGCAAATCATTCTTAACCGCCGTCAATTCCCGGCCAATCTCGATAATATCCTCAACGGTACGCTTGAGGCGCAACTTGATGCGTTCGGCAGCAGCGCGTGCAGTCAGCGCCGTTTCAACCGGCAGCGCCGCATAATCGAAGCTGGATTGAATCAGGTCATTCATAGCGTTTTCGCCCTCTCAAACTCGGCATAGGTGGCTTGCCGGATTCACGGCAACGACTCCCGCACCAGGGCAGCGAAACAGTCCAGGTCGGTTTCTATTCGCAGGTCCATGGGCGCATGGTCAAAGCCGGTCGCAACGTGACGCAGCGCCACCACCACGCGCCACGGTTGACGGTCAAGCCGGTAGCACAGGGCGGGCCGCAGTCCGGTCACCTCTGCCTGCGTGCACGCCTGCAACCACCACTCCGACAGCCGGGGCCGGGCCGCGCGCTTCACCTCGACAGCCCAGCCGGGCAAGCCCAGCAGATCCGCGCCACCTTGCCGGGACTGTTCCAGGTTCCGCGCCACGTTCGCGCCAAGCAGCTCACGCAGCAACCGGACAAGCTCCAACTCCCCGACCTTCCCCTTGCGCCGCTGCATCGCCGTCATGAAAAGCAGTCCGGTAGCTCGTCATCGAATCCAGCGCCAGCGGCCACAGGTGGCTTTGTAGGGCGTTGCGGGGTGGCATCTTCACCTTGCCGGCCTTGGCGCGCATCGCCTGCGCCCTGTGGTGGCCTTGGCTTGCCTTTCAGCGTCACCACTTCATCCGCCACCAGGGACAGCCCAGCTTTCGGTTCGCCCTGCTTGTCGAGCCAGCCGTTAATTTCCGCCTTGCCACTGACTGCCAGCGCCGCGCCGTTGCCCAGCGCCATGAGTCGGTCGGCAATCTCCCCGAACGCGATAACGGAACACCAGACGGAAGCGCCGTCCTTGCTGTCGGCGCGAACCTTGGCGGTGACGTAGGGCTTGCCGGCCTGCGACGTGCGGGTTTGCGGGTCGCCGTAGAGACTCCCAGTGACCAGGGCGCGAATCATGCTGCTTCCCCTGCGTTCATCCGCCGCACCAGGGCGGCCAGAATCGGGCCGGCGTTCACCGGGGCGACGGTGACCACCAGCCGCGAACCTCGACAAGGATGCGCCAGCGCCTTCAACCGGCGTAACAGGTCGGATTCCGAAAGGCATAGCCGGGCGGCCAGTTGCGAAACGTCGCCGGACCACGCCACCAGTTCCACCTTGGCGGGCGGGCCGATGTTCTGGCCACTCATAGCGTCGCCTCCAACTCTGACAAGGCGTTCCGGGCAATCGGGATGACGTTTGCCGGGGCCGGTACGGTGTCCGGTACGGTGTCCGGTACGGTGTCCGGTACGGTGTCCGGTACGGTGTCCGGTACGGTGTCCGGTACGGTGTCCGGTACGGTGTCCGGTACGGTGTCCGGTACGGTGTCCGGTACGGTGTCCGG